>NZ_BAGB01000158.1 GCF_000308615.1 Nocardia jiangxiensis NBRC 101359 | reverse complement strand
GTCGGCGGCCCGGGCGCTTCGCTCATCCGCGACCACCCACCCTCACGAGTCCCATGGCAGAGACATATCCGCCCGGGGTCGTCTCTGCCGCCCGAGCGCTATCGCGTTTCACATCGGTGTCTTATGCCATGTGAGATCCCCCAAAAAGTCGGTTGAGTGGGATGAACTCGTTTGACCGATCGCACCCGTACCGAAACCCCACTATTATGCAGCAACTTGTGAGCAACCGACAGGGTTCCGGACTGGCACGAACCGGTATTCGCGTACCCGATATTCGGGGCGGAGTTGCGCGTAGTCACCGCGGTGGTCGCCGGTGGGCGTAGGGGGTTTCGTCGGACGGGGCGTCAGGGTCACCGCCACCGAACGCGGAAACCGAGAGAATCTGCCGCTCAGTGTCCTACTCACTCATCTGAACCCGATGTTGCCGGACTGAGGCCGCGTACCGAGTGCCGCAGGAGCCACGTTGGTCCTGGCAATCCCGGTGCGGCTCACCGCCTCGGAAGCCCTCCTGGGAAGGCCGAACAAGCGATGATCAATCCGGTGGCGGGCAATCGTGACCGTCATGACTCGACTACCTCATATGAAGCGGGTGTGTCCATGGCCGGCAGGCAGAGCGGGACTGTGAAGTTCTTCAACGACGAGAAGGGGTTCGGTTTCATCACTCCCGATGGTGGAGGGAACGACCTGTTCGTGCACTTCAAGGCGATCCAGTCCGAAGGCTTCAAGTCGCTCAAAGAGGGCCAGAAGGTGTCGTTCGTTGCCGTCCAGGGACAAAAGGGCATGCAAGCCGACGAGGTCCGGCCGGAGTGATCCGACCGCGGTCATGAGCCGCCCGGCGAATCCGGAGTACCTCACGGTCTCCGGATTCACCGGGGCCGTTCACCGGATGCTCGCGACCGAGTTGTGGCCGCACAATGAGCGGGTCCCAACCAACCGGCCCCGAGCTACCTATAACTGGTCGCCGACCGTCACAGTGCGGCAAGCCGCGAGCCGGGCCGGGCGGTGGCATCGCGCGTGATCGCGCGCCCGGGGCAGGCGACAAGCCGCGATAGGCATCGGGAACGGGCTGAACAGCCGGTACATCGTCATCGAAGACGCCCGCATACGGTGCACCGCCCAGGACCTCGTGCCTGGTGCCGGTGGGCCCTGGGCGGTGGACTTCACACCTTCATCCAGTCGGCAATACCAGCTGGAGGAGCGGTTTGCCGACGGTCCGAGATTAACATCGGCCACGGCGACTCAGCTTTGATCACAGCTGGTGCCGCGGAATTGCTGGGCGATTCGACTGGGTATCGGGGCCCTTGATCATCGGCTAAGCCGGATGCTCAACGCGAGCGCATCCGGCCAATCGACCATCACCCTGGTCCGGGCGCGGGAGGGCACAGTGCAGCTGCACCGCCGGTTGGTCGCGAGAGCCGCTGGCCAGCGACAGCGCCTGGCCGATGACGCCGCCGTGGGTGAACACGGCCAGGCGTTGGCCGGCGCGAGCCGCTTCACTGCCTTACGGACCCGGGTGGCGAATTCCTCGGCCGGCTCGGCGCCGGGGATGACATCCCAGCGTTCCTCTGCCTGCATTCGCCGTGCCACCGGATCGCCTTCGGCGACCATCTTGCGCAACAGTCCGCTCTCCCAGCTACCAAGATGCACCTCTCGCAAGTCGGCTGCCACACGCGCGGCGAGCCCGAGCCGGGCGATGAGTTCGATTCCCAAAAACCCGTGGGAGAGGGTGGCCGGGACTC
Source organism: Nocardia jiangxiensis NBRC 101359 (assembly GCF_000308615.1). Lineage (GTDB taxonomy): Bacteria > Actinomycetota > Actinomycetes > Mycobacteriales > Mycobacteriaceae > Nocardia > Nocardia jiangxiensis. The sequence continues at coordinate 54,924 of NZ_BAGB01000158.1, read as the reverse complement.
ACAGGACAGACGGTGACCGAGCATGGCCCGCAGGTGGCCGTTCGGCGACCTGCGGGCCACATGCCGTGTCCGACCCGGTGGCTGGGCGGGCGCTACCGGCTCACCTGTCTTTTACCGACACGCCTGCATGCCTATCTGGTCGTGATCGCGCCCAACGGCCGGTACGCGAAGCTGATCGGCCCGAGCGGACCAGCCGGTCGGCCGGTGGACGCGTAGGCGGTATCAGCCGGTGGGAGGTCGGTTCCGGCGTAGGGCGCGTTCGGGAAGTTCGTCGCTCCGACGTTCAACGAGTCGTACGGGCAATTGGGGTAGCAGGCGGCACCTCCGCCGATGGGATGATGACCGAATTCGGTGGTGTTGAAGGTGACTGTCCACACGACCTGATCGGGCAGCGTGGTCCCGGCAGGAAAGCTGAACGTCAGGACTTTACCGACGGAGAATTGGCACCGGCCCCCCTCGGGCACGGATCCGGGCAAGTTCGGCCCGCCCTGAGCGTTGAACCACGCACCCGCGTAGTCGCCCGTGCATCGCTCGTTGTCCGCCGAGGGCCGGTAAGGGATGGCGAAGTCCTGGGTGACGGTGGCTATCGGTGTCGTCAGGTTGCCCAGTGAGTAGATGTTCGCCGTGATCGGATGTTCGAAGGTGGCCCCCGGAGTCGTCACACAGCCTGTGACGTAGTTGCCGCTCACGCTGCACCCGTAGCTTGCGAACACCACATCCAGCGACACGAGGCCTCGCGCATTACCCGCCAACCCCACCCCCCGGCCGAACTCGTTGGTCGAATTGCCGTTGAAGGCCCGGGTGGCAGTGAAACAGCCCGTTGCACCGAAGGACAGCGCGTTGTAAGCGATACCCGTATTGCCTTGGTCGCAGGCATTCTTGTTCTTCTCTTTGTCCTTGTCTTTGTCTTTGTCCTTGTCGGGATGCGGCCAGCCGGGGATCGTGGGCCAGTGCGGCCAGCCGTGATGCATGCCGGCGTCGGCAGCGGCGGGGGGCAGCAGGCTCACAGACACCAGAGTCGCTGCGACCGCGACGATCCCGAGACGGGCCGCGCGAGTGACGAGCGAGCGGCCCTTTCCTGACCTGGATACCTTCATTGCAAAGATTCCTCCGGATTCCATAGAGCGATGCACTGACGGTGACCGGACTCTCCCCCTCTGCCTCAACTAGACATTGAGACCTTAGGGTGAAAACGCCATAACCAGCAGCATCAAGTCCCCCATCGGCGAGTCCCCTCCCCCGGGCCGGACTTGACGATCTGCTCCCGCGTCACCGCGTACATCGGATTGAGTCTCGGATTCGGGCGTGTGCAGAAGATCAAGTTCGGCGTCGAGATTTCTGACCGCAGCACGCGTACACGGCGCGCGGAACTGCTGCCCGCAGGCGTCGATTCTGCCCATAGCACTGCCCGGGCCCGTGCCTAGGCCGCGGAGGCGGAAGCAACGCAGCGGTGGAGCCGCGCCGGATGAGCAGTGTCACCGACGGTGCGCGGCGACTCGTTCGACCACGACCAATGCTGCTGGTTAACCGGCGAGGATATGGGTGCTGCCACGTATCGCGCCGAAGGGAGGTGTCGATCGCCATCGAGCCCGAAACACCAATTCCGGCAACGCACGCCAACCCATCGGCCTGCAACGGGTTCGGCCCGCTGAAAATCTGCTCGGCGTTCACGGCGCACCACCGCCGGAACGACGACGCCGCCGCCTCGTTTCGACTAACAGCCAATCCGCAGTTCAACGGGGTTTTCGATACGGCGGAAACGATTCGATCAACCCGTGACGCCGATCCGCTCGGACCTACAGAACGTCGACAGGACGTCACGGAAACATCGGTGTTGAGCGCAACCTTTCGAAGGCCGATCACAGCCCCCCAATCACGCAGGAATCCCACCGCCAGTCGGTGTTTCGGCTGCTGACAGCAACGCCGCCGAGACGCTTGAACCCTCGTTCGGGGATCCCTACCCTCTAGTCGCGGCGCTGGCCACGCAACCGCAGACCTGCAAAGCTGTACCCGGACAAGGCATATCGTGCAGCCGATATGCGCTGCGCGGAAGGGTCCAACGAACCGGCGGAACGGGATACATGAGGGTTTCGCTTAGAACGATACGACCACGATCGTCTACGGCCGTGTCGGTGTGAGCCGTGCGCTGCCGACGGCTTTGCGGCTGAGCAGAGTTGCGGCGGCGAGGGTGAGACCGCTGCAGGCGAAGGCGTCCAGAAGGGCTTCGCTGGGCTCGGTGAATTGGTCGGCCCGCCGGGCGGGCGAACAGCGAGGACACCGAATACGCCGCACGGTGTCGGCCGTCAGCCCTGCGGGCGCGGGGAACACTTCGCATCTGAACTGGATCGCGGCCCGGTTGCCGAACCGCCACCCGGCCGGACCAATGCTCATTCCGATCACGGCGCCAAAGACACCAGCGGGCCTTCGGGCAACGCATCCGCGCGGCTGGCCTGCTCGGATCGATAGGCGGCATCGGAGATTGCTTCGACAACAGCATGACCGAAAGATTGGTCGGCACATTGCAATTGGAGCCTCTCGACACCAAGCCATGGCGACGGAGCAGGAGTTGGCCAGCGCGATCTTCGACTACGTGGAGGCGTTCTGCAGCCCTCACAGGCGGCATTCGAAGATCAGCATTGCTCAGCCCCGTAGAGTACGCACGAACCCACACCGCCGCTCACGCGGCAGCGTCACGCCCAACCCGCCCGGGAAACCGAGTCAACCCTCACGTGTCAGAATCTGCGGTGCCATGATCGGGGCATGGGTACCGAGTTCGTGGCAACGACACCATGGAAACGCATCAGCGCCGCACTGGTCTCGCTCAGGAGTTGGTCGTACACCGAATCGGGCGCGGTTCTTCGATCGCACCGTCGCAATGCCACATTCGGACAGTAGGCCCACAGTGGTCAGAGGTCAAGTGGTCAGACCAGTTCCTGAATTTCGCGGCGTCGCCACTCCCGACGACGTCTCCGAACCGGACGGTCATGATGAGCGAGGTCGATTGATGCACAATTGATCCCGACCGGATCCGGTATTCCGGCTCTCGGTTACTGGAGTAGCCGTTCATCCCACCTGTGTCGCCTATCCGGAGGACATGAGATAACCAGCACCACAGCGATATTCGGTTTTGGACTGGTTGGTCGGGTCGATCGGCGCGGCGACTCACGAGACGAACAGGAGTGGCAGTGGCGGAGGTACTCATCACAGAGGTCCGTTCCGATCGCGACTCTCGGCCAGGGCAGAGGGACCGATCGAGTCCGAACTTCTCGCTCACCGAAATACCGGAGGGGACCACTGAATTGCTTTGGCGGACCGAACCAGACACCGGGAAGATCCGGTTCAATGTGATGGCCGATATCAGGGCGAACTCTGATCATCGCGTCTTGTCGAACATAGCCTCCGGCGCCAGGACGCCGCTACCGCGCGAGCGGGAGTCGTTGTCTCGCCGCGGTTTCTACATCGCCAACCCCTCGGGCTCGGAGCGGGATGCTTTCGTCGTAAAGGTTTACGCTGTCGTTCCCGACCAGGATGGGGACCCGAAACGTTGAGCTTCCGGGCCGAGAGAGGCTCGACCGGTTCAGGGCGACCAGGCCGTTCGTGCCGCAGTAGTGGCCGGAGTGCGGTTCAGGCTGCGGTGTGGACGGCTGGACCGATCGACCATCGCGGCCTCACCATCGCCCGAAACCGCCCTGCCACCGGTCTGCGGTCGACCACGACGCGCGGTCGTCACAAAACCTCAACCAACCTGCCTGGGCAGTACACCCAGGTCAACGTACGGCGCGCGAGCTGAATGCACGCCTGGTGCCGACGGGCGAGGCCGCTGGCCCGGTGGGGTGTCGTTGCTCATTTGGCCGACGAAACCTCCTGAGCCGCCAGGGTTTCCTGGACTGCATCGACGACCGCGCGGAAGTCCTTACGCAAGATGTGGTCGTGGTTGCTGGCTACCTTCGCGCTGATGCTGATGCTGTCGTTGCGCTCGCACACCGCGTCCACACCGGCACGGATGCGCTCCTGCTCGTCGCCGTGGCTGCCGAAGGACGTCCCCGAGGCCAGCACATACCGGGTCGGGACGGTGATGCTGTCCAGGACCGGCCCCAAGTTGCGCTCGAGTGAGATCTTGCCGAGCTCGATATTGCAGTCGGCCTGCTGGACGGCGCTCAGCCGCGGGGTCAGGCCCGTCGGGCGCAGCAGCGGCGTGATCCAGCTCAGCCGCTTGAAAAGCTTGCGGATCCGCTGCTCCATGGCCTCGTCGAGCCAATCGAAGGGCTGCGCGCCGTCGACCAGCACCGCACCCAGGGCCCGCTCGGGGTTACGGGCGGCCCAGTGCGCCGCGACGAACGCGCCGTAGGACCAGCCCACCACCAGCGCCCGCTCCACTCCCCGGGCCGCGAGCACAGCATCGACATCACGCAGGCACGCCTCGAACGAATAATCCCCCGACGGCTGCGATTTCTTGCCACGGGCCCGCTCGTCGAATGTGATGTGGCGGAAGTCGGAGCCGAGTTCGGCGATGACCCGCTTCCAGTAACCCTGCGTAGCGAACTGGCCGTTGCAGTAGATCACCGCAATACCGGAACCGCCGGTATCGGTGACCGCCAGGGCGGTGTCGTCGACCGCCACCATGCCGGTCCAGATCGGGTTGGTCGAGGAGTTGCTGTTCTTCGTCATGCCGATAACTGTCAGCGCCTGCCCTGACACCCCCCTGACGCAGGCCTGACACGGCCACTGACACCCGTCCCACCCCAGGTCACACCCCGCCGAATCACCAGATCCGACCCCCGGCCGATACCTCACCGGGCCCCGCCCAGGACTCCGCTCATTGACACGAAAACCGCTCTCAGGCAACACGACTACGGCATAGCCGCCGCGATACTGGCGGGGCTGCAGCACGAATGGGTGACAGTCACCTCTCCATGCAGCAGCCCCGCACACCACGGTGCACACCGTGCGCCAGGTGCACACCGTCACCTGGAGCTCCCCGCCTACGGGAAGGGGAAGGCGAGCATGACTGGGCCGGGTTCTGGTCCGCTTACAACCGGTACGGCCGCGCACAAGAAACCAGGACACACAGGGGGTCGAGGGAGGAACCGGCGCGCGCGAGTAAACAAACAGCCGCCCGATCGCTGACGATCGCGGCCTGCCTGGCCGAGACAACAGTATGGGAAGTGCTCCGGTGCCTGCGGAACCTGCCCGGATCTCCGATCCTTCGAAGCCGTCGCGCCGCAGGCATCCTGGCCGATCAATATGCCCTGCCCCGCACATCAACTGACACCGACTACGACCGGACCAGATCCATGTTCAACGTGTGCGGGTCGAGCCGGTACACGAAGCATGGCGCGTGCTGGGCCCCCGTGCACACCGAGTCTGCGAGTGCACCGCCTGTGCACATGCACACAACGACCGTTCACACCCGGTACCGCGCCTACGTCGCCAATTTCCACAGGGACGCCTCTCGACCGGGAAAGGCTGGCAGACTCGGCGCGAGCCAACGCGCTTCTACCGCCCACCTGCATGAGTGTGCAGACCGACCGCCGCCCACACCATGACCGTGCTCGGGCGTGCAGAACGCGCTGGTGGTCGATCGACCGCGCGATCCGGCGGCCCGCTCGCGGCACGACCTCCGACTACACCAAGATCGACCGGACCGCGCTGCGCGCGGTCGTGCTCAGTGAATTGCCGACGCCTACATGCTGGTCATCGCCGGTCTGTCGATGTCGGTAGGCAGACTGAGTGACTGCATTCGGCGGGTTGCGCGCTCATGGTCCGGCGAGACGGAACCGGCGGCGGCGCGGCTCGTCCCGGTCGCCGGTGGCTCGCCCCTCGGCGGAACCGCGATGTTGCCAGTAAGTAATGAATTCTCCCAAGGGCTTGCTTTCACCCCTCGGTTGAGCCAAACTCGAACTGTATCCAACACTGTATCCAGTTGAGGGGATCGAATGACCCATAGCCAGACAGTGGCGCGAGGCCGGATAGCGTCGAATGACCCGCGGTACGCCGAAGTCGTGGACTTCATGTACTACGAGGCCGAGCTTCTCGACGACCTGAACGAACGCCAGTGGCTGACCGAACTCGTCAGCACGGACATCGTGTACGAGGTCCCGGTTCGAGAAACGGTCGAGCGGGCCCGTGGTTTCGGCTTCTCCACCACGACCTTCCACCTGAACGAGACCCTCGGGTCGCTCGAATCACGGGTGGCACGTGGCGAGACGAAGTACGCATGGGCGGAGGATCCGCCGTCACGCGTGCGTCACTTCGTGACCAATATCCGGGTGTCCGAGCACGACAGCGGCGCCGATAATCTACTCTCCACCAGGAGTAATGTCCTGATTTATCGCACCCGCCAGGACCAGACGGCACCGCAGATGCTCGCCGGTGAACGGCACGACACCCTCCGTCGCGAAGACGATCGGCTCAAGCTGCTGCATCGCGTGGTGTACCTCGATCTGACGGTGATCGGCACCCACAATCTCTCCCTCTTCTTCTGAGCCCCGGCCTTCGAGCGCCTTCTCCCCCAGCCCCACATTCAGCCCATTTCAGCCAGGAGCGTACGTATGACTGCGGCACGTGAAACCTCGCTCTCGCCCCGAGTCCAGCAATTGATGGACCGGATCGAGAGCGGATTGCCCGAGGGACGGATCCCTTCGAATATCTTCGGCAATCCCGAGGTGCACCAGACCGAATTACGCAAGGTCTTCGGTCGAGCCTGGGTCTACATGGCACACGAATCCGAGATCGAGGCCAACGGCGATTACGTCGTCCGCCGGATCGGTGAGGATTCGTTCGTCGTGACCCGCGACGAGTACGGCAAGATCCATGTCCTATTCGACGCATGCAAACATCGCGGTGTCCAGATCTGTCGTTCCGATTCCGGCAACAGTTCACATTTCCGCTGCCCATACCACGGCTGGACCTACTCCTCCGACGGCAGCCTCGTCGGAGCGCCGTTGTGGAAGAACGCCTTCGGCAGCATGAGCAAGGCGGACAACGGGCTGGCCAGAGCCGCCCAGGTGGAGTCCTTCCACGGTCTGATCTTCGCGACGCTCGATCCGAGCGCGCCGCCGCTGCGCACCTACCTCGGCGGTATGGCCTGGTACTTGGACCTGCTGTTCGGCTTGGACAAGGACGGTGTCGAGGTCCTGGGCAAGCCGCAGCGGTTCGTTCTCGATGCCAACTGGAAGTCCGGCTCGGACAACTTCTCCGGCGACGACTACCACCTGGGCACGCTGCACAAGTCGGTGTGGAGCATCGGCGCGTTCCCGGTTCCGTTCAGTGAGAACATGATGGGCTATCACATTCAGGCATCGCCCGGACATTCGCTGTCGTTCTCCATGGCCGAAGACGCCGACGAGCCGGGCCCGAACTTCTTCGGATTTCCGGAAAGCCTGGCCGAGAATTTCGATACGGCGAGAATCAGCCCGGAACAACTCGAGGTCGCCCGGCGCTCGCGGGTGATCGTCGCCAACGTGTTCCCGAACTTTTCGATCCTGGCGCTGCCGATGACCGAGGACGGCGCGAACCATCCGCCCACCGGCGTGTTGACGATTCGCTGCTGGCAGCCGAGGGGGCCGGGGCAGGTCGAGATGTGGAACTGGTTCCTCGGCTACAAGGGCATGACGCCGGAGCAGAAGGACCGCGCCTATCGTGCGGGCCTGGGCACCTTCTCGCTGGGCGGGGCATTCGAGATGGACGACACCGAACCCTGGATCACCGTGGCCAAGAACGGCCGGTCGGTCGCGGCCGAGCTGCTGGACTTCGAACTCAACTACAAGATGGGCCTGCCGGGCATCGGCATGGCCAGGCCCGTCCAGGACTGGCCGGGTCCGGGAAAGGTGTTCTGGACCCGCTACGAAGAGGGCGTGCAGCGCAATATGTACGCGTTCTACGCGGACATGATGCGCGCAGAACCCGGTCAGTGGCCGGAGTTCGAGTTTTGAGCGCCGAAATTTCCGGGGCGGAGGAGGCGCGGATTCGAGACCGGTACCGCGCCGGGGGTCTGCTCGGGGCACTCACCCCGGGCACGGCACCGGCCGTGATCGTGGTCGATCTGCAATACGGATTCACCGACGCGCGCTACGGTCCGGGTTTCGATCTCGACTCGGTTGTCACCGCCACCACGGAACTGGTGACGGTGGCGCGGGAAAACGATGTTCCGGTGTACTTCACGACCATCGCGTTCCCCGCCGACGGTGACGGAATCGGCGCCACCTGGCTGCGCAAGATGCCCGCGATGCGGGGGCTTCGGGCCGGTGACCACAGCGTCGAGATCGATGGGCGGCTCGGGATGCGCCCCGGGGATCCACTGGTGGTCAAGCAGACCGCATCGGCGTTCGCACACACCGATCTCTCGGACCGTTTGACCGAGGCCGGAGTCGACACCGTGCTCGTCGCCGGCGCCACCACGTCGGGTTGTGTACGCGCCACGGTGGTGGACGCGTGCGCCGCGAACCTGCCGGCCTTCGTCGTCCGCGAATGTGTGGGCGACCGAGAGGACGGACCGCATCGAGCGGCGCTGCTGGACATCGATGCCAAGTACGGCGATGTGATCTCACTCGCCGCCGCACAAGCCATTGCGAGGCGACTGTGATGACTTCTCCTGTCCGGTCGGCGCTGTATCCGGCGCCCGCCACCGCAACCCCGGCCCGCGTGGTCGGCGCCACTCCTGCCCGCCTGGTCCTGCCCGGTGTCGAAGACGCGCAGTGGGGGCTCGGCCACGAGCGCGCGCTCGGATTCTTCGGCCCGGCCGTCGAACCCGCGGCCTTCCTCGCGGACCTGGCGCAGTCCGGGTTGCGCGGCCGAGGTGGCGCGGGATTTCCCGCGCACCACAAATGGACCGCGGTGGCGGCGGCGCCGGAGAGCGTTGTCGTCGCCAACGGCCACGAGGGTGAACCCGCGTCCGCCAAGGACCGATGGCTGCTCACCCGCCGGCCGCACCTCGTGCTCGATGGACTGCTGCTGGCCGCGAGGGTGACCGGATCGAGCGAGGCGATCGTCTATGCCTCCGACCCCGAGGCGCTGACATCGGTGCGGCAGGCCGTCGCGGACGTCACCGCCGCCGGACTGGTGCCGCACGGAGTGACCCTGCGGGTGCACGCTGCGCCGCACGGCTATGTCGCCGGCGAGGAATCGGCGGTGGTCCAGTCGATCAACGGCCGGCCGGCCAAGCCGACCAGCAAGCCGCCGCGGCCGTTCGAGGTGGGTGTGCGGGGCTTGCCGACCCTGGTGAGCAATGTCGAGACCCTGGCCCACGCGGCCTGGATCCGGCGGTTCGGTGCGGCGGAATTCGCGCAGGTCGGCAGTGCGGCCTCACGGGGCACGGCATTGTTCACGATCACCGGGCCGGTCGCGGAACCGGGCGTCTACGAAATGTCGCTGGGCTCAACCGTTTCCGATCTCATTGCGGCCGCCGGTGGAATGCGCGCACCGATGCGCGGCGCGCTGATCGGCGGCTGGTTCAACGGCGTGGCCGTGGGCGACCACGGCGGGCTGGTGTGCTGCTACGACGCCATGCGCGAAGCCGGTACCGGGCTCGGCTGCGCCGCCATCACCGTCCTCGGACCCGATGACGACATCCTCGCCGTCGCGGGGGAATTGAGTGGCTGGTTCCAAGGCGAGAGCGCGCTGCAATGCGGTTCCTGCCTCAGCGGCACCAAGGCGATCGCCCGGGCCTTCCGCGAGGTCCTGCGCGGCGACGACACCACACCACACCTGGCGAACCTGACCCGGTGGGGGTCGACCCTGTCCGGCCGGGGGGCGTGCGGCCTCATCGACGGCGCCGCGACGCTGGCCCGGACCGGCGCCGAGGAGCTCGCGCGACGTAATCCACGGAAGGAGTCCTGACCATGCGGGTGAAAGTGGACAGCATCAAGTGCGACGGCTACGGCACTTGTTTCGATATGTGCCCGTCGGTGTTCCGGTCCGACGACTGGGGCTATGCCCTGGCCGTGGATAACGGCATCGTCCCGGCGGAGGACGAGGCGAAGGCCCGCCGGGCGATCTCGCTGTGTGCGGAGAACGCGATTCGCGAGATCTGAGTCCGCAACCCGGATCAGGACGGCAGGACCATCGATCAGGCAAAGGAGTAATTGTGTATTTGGGTCTCGAGAATGGCGTCGCCTTGGTGACCGCCGCTTCCCGCGGGATCGGCCGGGCCACCGCCGAACGCCTGGCGGCAGAGGGAATGACTGTGGTCGCGGCCGCGCGTTCGGTGGGCGGCGCTCCCGAGGCCGTCGGGACAGGGCGAATCGTGCCCTACACCCATGACCTCGGCGATGCTGCCGCCACCGCCGACCTGGTCGAGAAGGTGGTTGCCGAGTTCGGCGCGCTGGATGTGCTGGTGCTCAATACGCCGGGTCCGCGAATCCTGCCGGCGTTGGACACCGGCTGGGACGACTGGACCACCGCCCATGATCTGTTGTTGCGGCCGGTGGTGCAGCTGGCCACCGCGGCGGGCAGGCGCATGCGAGACAAGGGGTCGGGGTCGATCATCCTGCTGTCGTCGACATGGGTGCGCCAGCCCGCCTCGGGCGGCGTCCTGTCGGCGTCGTACCGCTCGGCGGCTTCGGCCTTCGTCAAGACGATCGCCACCGAACTCGCTCCGTCCGGGGTGCGGGTGAACCAGGTCATGCCCGGTGCCACCGGCACCGACCGCATGCAGGGGATCGTCGAGATGAAGTCGAAAAACAACGGCACCACGGTCGAGGAGGAGATCGACAAGGTGGTCGCCGATATTCCGGTGCGGCGCTGGGGCGAGGCGTCCGAAATCGCCGACGTCGTGGCATTTTTGGCCTCACCGCGCGCCTCGTTCATCACCGGCACCGCACTGCCGGTCGACGGCGGTGCGATCCGCGCGGGCCATTGACCCGCGCGCCGGGCGGGGCGGGGGCATTCGAGGAAGCACTGAAGGACATATCCGAGAAGGGAACGTAGTAATGCCGAAAACGTTGACCGAGAATTTCGTCGAGCAATTCAAGCTGTGCAAGGTCACCGCGAACGAGACTATTGCCGTCATCGCGGAGCTGGGCCAGAAGACCGAATACGTCGAGGCAGCGGTGGCCGCCGCCCGCCAGCTCGGCGCCGGCGTGCTGGTGTTGCACGCCTCCAGCCTGTCCAACCCGATGCTGCCGCCGTACCAGGCCGACGGCCGTGAGGTTGCGCCGCTACTGGCCGCGGCCGGCGAGTGCGATTTCGTCGTCGACGTCACCGTGGGCGGGCTGATCCACTCGGACGTGCGCACCCGGATCACCGGCAATGGCAAGCGCATGTTGTTCGTTGCCGAGCCGAACGATGTGCTCGAGCGGCTGATGGGCAGTCCCGAGCTACGCGCTGTGGTGGAGGCCGGCGGCCGGAAACTGCGCGCCGGCTCGACTCTGCACGTGACCAGCGCGGCCGGCACCGATCTCACCGCCGATATCTCCGGCGAGAACCTGCCGATCACGCACCAGTGGGGCTATGTCGATGAGCCGAGTCGCTGGGATCATTGGCCCTCGGGCTTCGTCGCCTGCTTCCCGAACGACCGCACCGCCGAGGGCACGATCGTGCTGCAGCCCGGTGACGCCCTGATTCCGTGGCAGCGCTACGTCTCCGACACCGTCACCATCGAGGTCTCGAAGGGCTACATCAAGAAGATCTCCGGCAAGGGCGCGGACGCGCACGTGCTCAACGACTACTTCGAGGCATGGCAGGACGGCGAAGTGTGGGCGACGAGCCATATGGGCTGGGGTCTGCTGCCGCAGGCACGCTGGTCGGCCTTCGACGTGTATGACCCGCGCAGCCTCTATGGCCAGGAATTGCGTTCCACCGCAGGCAATTTCATGTGGTCAACCGGATCGAACCGGTTCGCCGACCGCGAGACTCCGGCACATCTCGATGTCCCAATGCGCGGCTGCATCGTGGAAATCGACGGCGAGGCCGTGGTTCGCGACGGTGCCCTGGTGGTCCCGGAGTGACCGGCACGGACAAGGACGCCATCGAGCGGGCCATCCTGGCGATGGCCCGTGATACCGACCTGCTGGCCAAGGTCGAGGCCGAGCCGGACCGGGCGCCGGAACTGCTGGGCATCGACCGGGAGTGGGCCGAGACGATCCTGTCCGGTAACCGCGACCGGCTGCGCGCCATCGGCCTCAACGACGGCCTGACCATCCTGGTCAGCCGCTGGTTCAACGACGATCTCGGCGATGCGGCGAGCAAGGGCGGTTTCATCGTCGACGACACGCTGCCGCTGCCGACTCCCGATGTGCCGGGCAACGTGGTCTTCGCCGGTGGGTGCTCGCATGTGCCAGATCTGCTGGCGCGTCCGGAGGTCGATCCCGCCGAGGCGGTGGCCCGGCTGATGGACGGCTACGACAGGCTGAAGCAGGACATCGCGGCCGCCGACCCGGATGTCATCCTGGTCACCGCGGACTGCCACTTCCAGAGCTTCGAGACCGGGCACAACGTGATCGGCACCGGTGCCGAACACATCGGTTCGATGGAGTTCTTCAAGCGCGGTGATCTGGATCTGACCCTCGCCGGTCAGCCGGAACTGGCCCGCGACCTGGCGAACGCGGTTCGCGCAGCGGGCCTGGAAGTGGAGGAAGCCGAGCGGGTCGATCTGGACCACGGTCTCATCGTGCCGCTGCGGCTACTGCTGCCGCGTCCGGAACTTCCGGTGATCCCGATCATCACCCAACCGCACCGGAGTTTCTCGCCGTTCAACGCGCGCCGCTTCGGTGCGGCCCTGCGCGGTGTGGTGGCGGACTCCGGGCTGAAGGTGGCATTCCTGGCTACCGGTGGACTGTCGCATTGGCTGGACCCCGGCCACTTCGGTGGCGTGGACGTCGAATTCGACAGCTACATCCTGAAGTTGCTGGAAGCCGGCCGTGGCTTGGACCTCTGCTCACTGGAGCCGTTCCCCTTGCTCGAGCACGGCCAGTACGAGATCCAGAACTGGATGATCATGCTCGGCCTGATCGGTCCCGGCGTGCGCGGCACGGTGTACAGCTACGAGCCCATGGAGGCGTCCGGCGGTGGCTGGACCGTCGTCAACATGGATCTCGCACGTGCGCGTGCGGCCGTGGCCGGGGCGGGGCAGGCCTCGTGACGACCCGGACACTGCGGGTCGGGCTGACGCAATGGCACGCCACCACCGATATCGAGGCCAACCTCGCGACCGCCCTGCGCCTCATCGGCGAGGCGGCCGCGGACGGCGCCCGCCTGGTGGTGCTGCCGGAGAACGGCCTCATGCTCGGGACCAACGCACAGATGCGCGAGGCCGCGTTCAACGAAGGCACCGACGCGGTGCAGCAGCTTCGCCGCGTCGCGGCCACGCACGGCGTGACGGTGGTGCTGGGCGGGATGAAGAACCGCACCCCGGACGGAGTCTTCAACTCGGCGTTGGTGATCGATGCTGCCGGCGAGATCGCCGGGCGTTACGACAAGATGCACCTGTTCGACGCCAACATCGGCGGCCAGTCGTTCGAGGCGTCATCGGTCGAGCGACCGGGCGCCGGGCCGGTGCTGCTCGATCTGGACGGCGTCCGGATCGGCCTCACCATCTGCTACGACGTCCGCTTCCCGGAGCTGTCGCGGGCCCTGGCCGCCGCGGGCGCCGAGGTGTTGCTGGTCCCGGCGGCATTCGTGCGGTCCACCGGCGAGGCGCACTGGCACACCCTGCTGCGCGCCCGCGCCATCGAGAACCTGGCGTATGTGGTGGCCCCGGCCACGGTGCATTCGCCGACCCCCGACTACACCGACGCGTTCGCAACCTACGGTCACGCGCTCGTGGTGTCGCCGTGGGGCGAGGTCCTCGCCGACCTGGGTACCGACCCGGCGGCAGTCCAGGTCATCGAACTCGACCTCGACGCCGTCACCAGGGCCCGTGCCGGTCTTCCCGTGCTGGCCGGCCGTCGCGGCGCCGACGAGTACGGGGCGCAGCCGCGCCGACTGCACGTCACGACTCGCAGTCCGGAGGAAACCAGATGAACGACACGACGCCGCCGCAGACCACCCCGTCCGACCTGCCGCAGGGGGTGGTGAAGGCCGGCGAATGGTCCGGCGTGGGCAACGAATTCACCGGAGTGCAGTTCCGCAAGGTATGGACCCGCAACGGTGAGCGCCTGGAGATCTTCGTGCCACGAACCGGCAAGCGCATCCAGCTGGACCCGATGGCGCTGGAGGTGCTGGCGGACCAGAAGCCGGAGTTCTTCACCCACATGATCGCTACGGGATTCGGTTCGGCAGACGAATAACCTTTCCTGTCAACGGTATTCGACGTACCGACACTGTGGGCGACAGGTATGTGGTCCGGCGCATCGCCTCCGGCGTCCATCTGCCGGGCTTCAAACGACGAATGTAATCGCCGCTCCGTCCCGGCCGCGGCCGGCCGACGGAATATATCGAAGGTAGACAATGACGACCAACTATCGGGTGGGCATGATCGTGCCCAGCTCTAACACCACCATGGAGACCGAGATCCCCGCCATGCTGCGGGCGCGCACCGAGATCCGGCCCGAAGCGGAATTCACCTTCCACTCCGCGCGCATGCGCATGCAGCACGTGACACCGGACCAGTTGACCCGGATGGATGCCGATTCGCTGCGCTGCGCCGCCGAACTCGCCGACGCGCGGGTCGATGTGATGGCGTACGCCTGTTTGGTCGCCATCATGGCGCAGGGCCGCGGATATCACCACGAATCCGAGCCGAAGCTGGCGCGTATCGCGAAAGAAGAAAGCGGCGTGGATATTCCGGTGCTTTCGTCGGCCGGCGCGCTGACCGAGGCGCTGACGCATCTGAACGTCAAGAACATCGCGGTCGTGACGCCCTACATGAAGCCACTCACCGCCACCGTGTGCGACTACATCGAGCAGGAGGGGTTCACCGTCGTGGACTCGCTGAGCCTGGAAGTCGCCGACAATCTGGCGGTGGGTCTGCTGGACCCGCGCAACCTGCTCGAACACGCACAGACGGTCGACACGTCCGGCGCGGACGCGCTGGTCATCAGCGCCTGCGTGCAGATGCCATCGCTGCCCGTCATCGACGCCCTGCAGCAGCGATTCGACATTCCGGTGCTGTCCGCGGCCGCAGCGACCACCTGGCGACTGTTGCGCCACCTCGGCCTGGACCCCGTGGTCCCCCGCGCGGGGAAACTGCTCGCACCCTGACGCGCGCACCCGGCACACCACCCAACTCTCGAAACTTTGCACAGCCCCTCATGAATCGAGACCCTATGAGCTTCGACGCCCTGTTCCGACCTGGCCGTATCGGCACGGTCGACATTCGCAATCGCGTGCTGAAATCCCCGAACAGCACCGCCACGGCGAATATGGACGGCACCATCAGTCAGCGCACGGTCGACCACTACCGTCGGCTCGGTGAGGGTGGTGTCGGCCTCATCATGACCGAATACACCTACGTCGACGAGGATGCCAGCAAGGCGATCCACAATCAGCCAGGGATGAGCCGGCACGAGCACATCGCCGGATGGGGATGGCTCGTCGACGAGGTGCACGCGACCGGGGCGAGAATCGGATTGCAACTCGCCCACGGCGGCCGGCAGAAATTCCTCGGCACCGCACCGATCAAGTCCGCCTCGTCGAGTTCGTGGGACTACGTCGAAGCGATCGCGGGCGTCATCCCGGAACCTCTGACGGTCGACGAGATCGACGAGATCGTCGCTGCATTCGGCGCCGCCGCGCTGCGCGCGTACAAGGCCCGGTTCGACCTGGTGGAGGTGCATGCCGGCCACGGTTACATGATCACCAACTTCCTGTCCCCGCACACCAACTCCCGGACCGACGACTACGGTGGGAGTTTCGCCAACCGGTCGCGGATCCTGATCCGGATCGTCGATGCCATTCGGGCCGAGGTGCCGCGCGAGTTCCCGTTGAGCGTGCGGGTGTCGGTCACCGACTACGAGCCGGACGGTATCCCGATCGAGGAGACCGTGGAACTGTGCCGGATGCTCGAAGCGCATGGCGTTGACGTGATCCATGCCTCCGGTGGCCACCACGACCTGATGGAGTGGGAGGTCAGTCCCTGGTTCAACGGCCGCGCCCCGCATCGCTGGGGCTGGGAGAAGATCAAGCCCGCGGTCTCGATCCCGGTGATCGGCTCGGGTTCGCTGGTGGCCCCCGAGCTGGCGAACGAGATCATCGAGTCCGGCTCGGCCGATTTCGTCTCCCTCGGCCGCGCCATGCTTGCCGATCCCGATTGGGCCCGTAAGGCCCAGGCGGGGCGTCAACTCGAGATCACGCCCTGCATCCGGTGCAACGACGGGTGCCTGCACCGCGGGTTGGACAAGGGCCGGTCCGTCGGATGCACGGTCAATCCGTCCGTGGCCGAAGAAGGCACGTTCCCGATCCTGCCGACCCATGTCGTGAAGCGGGTCGCGGTGGTCGGCGGCGGTCCGGCCGGACTGCGCAGTGCCGCGATATTGAGCGATCGGGGCCACCGGGTGCGGTTGTTCGAATCCGATGAGCTCGGCGGCATGCTCCTGCACGCGCGGGGATCCACCGTCAAGCAGGATATCGCCGCCCTGGTCGATCACCTCGTGTACGAGGTCGAGCACCGTGATGTCGAGGTGGTCCGGGCCCGTGCCACGGCGGCGGATCTCCGCGCGAGCGGAGTGGACGCGGTGATTGTCGCGACCGGCGCGCCGCTTCGGGAGGCCGACTTCCCGATCGCCGACGAGGTGAATGCCGTTGCGGCAGTGCACGTACGCGCCGACGCTCCGCTGCACGGGCGCGTGGTCGTGATCGGCGGCGGACTGCAAGGCTGCGAGACGGCGTTGCGTATCGCGGAGATGGGCGGGACCGAGGTGACCGTTCTGGAACAGCAGGATTCGCTGCTGACCGGGGACGAGGTTCCCTACGACGTCATGAAGCTGCCGCTGTTCCTGGACCGGGCCGGGGTGCGGGTACGCACCGGTGCCCGGGTGAACGCGGTGAACGCCGAAGGAGTCGTTGTCGCCCAGGATGATCGCGAGGAGGTCGTCGCGGCGGACACCGTGGTATTGGCGCTCGGACGCCGCCCCGCGTCCGCTGACCTCGCCGATGAGTTGCGTGCCGCCGGCATCGATGTGCACGTCATCGGGTCGGCGCAGCGTCCCGGACGTGTCTACGACGCGATCCACACGGCCTTCTTCGCCTCGCGACTGGTCTGATTTCGCCGGATGCCCTCCCCGGGGCGGTAATTCGCCCCGGGGATAGCGCCACTACTCCGACTTTGCCGGTGGCGCCAGAAGAATCAGGTTCGACGTGGTGAATTCCGGTAGCACCGGGTCGGAATCGATCCAATAGATCGGAGCGGGGCGGTCGATGTGCCCTTGTTCGTCGTGCTCGACAACGATTTCACGGCCGCGCAGGGCCAGCAGCAGCGAATCGAAACAGTGGTCGGGGTCGGCATCGAGGACCAGGCCGATCGCGGCATCGATCAGGTGGAATTCCATGATTCGGCGGGCCGACGGGGCATTCCGCTGCCGAATGGCGTCGAGGAAGAACTGGTCGCTGTCGATGAAGTCGTCCGGGGTGCGGGCATGCGACAGGTACACGCTCTGATGCCGATAGATCATGGTGTGCAGCGAGCGTGTGAGGTTGGCGAAGGTCGAGGGGTAACGCACCACCACCACATCGTGGAAAAGCTGGTGCGCCTCTTGGAACCGGCGACTGTGGTTGCGATACTCGCGCATGGCATCGAGGTGGGTCTGCATCTCCTCGATATCCGTGTCGCGCAGAGTCGTGACGATGGCGCCCACGGTGGGTGGTTCCACCAACAGGCGCAGTGCGTAATTCTGCTCGGTCTCGGAATTCACGACCGGGGCGACGTACACGCCCCGATTGGCGTGTGCGACCACCAGATTATCGGCCTCGAGCCGCTGCAGCGCCTCGCGCAACGGGGTGCGGCTCACCTCGAGTTCGGCGGCCAACTGTTCCTGTGACAAGCGGTGGCCGGGACTGTAGACGCCGGAGATGATCCGTTCCCGCAGTGTCCGATACAGCGAGTCGACAGTGGTACCGGCGCGCGTTCGTCGGGCAGAGGCGGTCATCGTGTCATCCTAGGGTCACGATTGGGCACCGCACGGCGGCGGCCGGGGCATACGGTACGAATCGCACCGTACCTTTCACAACTGTATCCAAATTTGTACACAAAATCATGGTAAATTATCCGCCGGTACCGACCGCCGGGTATCGCCGAGCACGAGAGAGGTCACCAGAGTGGGTGCACTGGATGGACAAACCGTTGTCTTCACCGGCGCGGGCGCAGGAATCGGCCGCGCGGTCGTCCGCCGCTATGTCGCCGAGGGAGCGCGTGTGGTAGCGGTCGACCTGTCCGAACAGGTCCTCGAACTGACCGACGAGCTGGGCGACGCCGTCCGGCCCCTGGTGGCCGATGTGTCGACCTGGGCCGGAAACACCGCAGCGGTCGCCACCGCCCTGGACGCCTGGGGCCGACTCGACGTGTTCGTCGGCAACGCCGGCATCACCGATGCCGCCCGCCCGCTCGAGGACATCCCCGGGGAACAGCTGACCGGCGCGTTCGGTGAGCTGTTCGGCGTCAATGTGCTCGCTCCGCTGCTCGGCGCCCGAGCCTGCCTGGACGCACTCATCGAATCCCGGGGCAGCATCATCATCACCGGGTCCTTCGCCAGCACCAACGCCGCCGGGGGTGGCGTCCTGTACACCGCATCCAAGCACGCCGTTCACGGTGTTATCCGACAGCTCGCCTACGAGCTGGCCCCAGACGTGCGCGTCAACGGGGTAGCACCGGGAGTAGCGCCGACACGACTGCGGGGCACGACCGCACTCGGCCAGACCGCTGCCGACTCGGTATTGGATGGCACCCGGGAAGCCTTACCGCTGCAGGAGATTCCATCCGTGGACGCCTACAGCGGCCTGTTCACCATGCTGGCGTCGCGCACTGATGGCCAGGCGATGACCGGTGTACTCGTCACCGCGGACAGCGGCCTGTCGGTGCGCGGCATCGCCCGTCCAGGAGGCCGAGTCTGAAGTCGCCGTTTTCCATTCCGGATGCCGCCAGGTTCAGGCGGCTCATGGGGTCCCTTGCCAAGCTGCCGAGGCGATAATCGGTCGTGAGGTGCGGCCCCGGTCCGGACCCACCAACTGCCGCCCCACCTGTGCGAACATCGCCCCTCAGCTGAGACGATTCCCCGCGGTTCGGCAGCTCACTCTGTCTCGCTGTTGTGCTCGTCCAGGAACTGGAGCGCGTTCTCCTACCAGCTTTCCAGACGTTGCCCGTGTGAGAGTGTCACGATGACCGTGCCGGGCGGAAGCCGTTCATCCGCAGCGTCTTTCAACGCGACGGCTTCGATGAAGGCGATGTCGCCGACGGCAGCAGGCGACTTGTTGCGATCATCCTCCTGCCACGTTCGTAGATCCTCGATCGGTGAATAATCGGCCAACGGAGGGACCGGTGGGCGCACAGTGTCCAGGAGGATCGAAAGAACCTCGAGGTCACCGAAGATGTTGTCGAGATCCTTGCCACCTGTTGGCCAAGGAGGGATCGTGTGCCCGGCACGCCGGGCACGAATTGAGGAACGCAACCCGACCCCGTACGCGTGGATGGACGATCGGGAGTGAGCAGCTCCGCCCAGTGCTGGGCAGTGCGTCTCGCCTGGGTTCTATCGGATCGCCGACTGCACGCTGAGCGTGAGCAGGGATGCGCTCGACACCGTTATCCGGGCAATTCGTGGCCGGAGAAGCCGTAGCTTTCGACCGGTGGCTGGGGTGGCCATCGACGACCAGGTAGACAGGCCGATCGGTGTCGCCGAGCAGGCAGGTGCAGAACTCGATGAACACCTTCGCGTTCGTGGTGCCCCTCATGCACCATGAACCGCAACGCCCTGTGTTTTCACTGCCTGCCTTTGGTTTCGAGCATGGTCGAACCCGCCGGAGAGCCGATCCCGCGAATTCCGAATCCGCTGTCTGCCCAGAGACACTCGCCGGTCACCACGCGCGCTTCCGCGGAGGCCAGGTACGCGAAACCCGCTGCGTAGTCACTCGGTTCCGGGATGAAACCGAGCGGGATTACGTTTTCGGCGCCGGGGAGAACCGCATCGATCGGCTGCTGCCCGAGCGCCGCGAGGCCTTCCATCCGGGTCCGCGCGACTCCGATCGCCACCCCGTTGACCCGGACCTTGGGTGCGAGTTCCCAGGCGAGCCCGCGCACGATCCCGAGGTCGGCATGCTTGCTCGAGACGTACAGCGCCCCGTCGTCCACCGCCCGGTAGCTGGCCAGCGAGCAGGAGAACACCATATTCCCGTTGGTGCGCAGCAACGCCGGGGCCGCCGCGCGTGCCCCGAGCAGGTAGCCCTTGACGTTGATCGCGTAGATCTCGTCGATCGCCGCCTCCAGCCGGTCCGTCGGGATCTCGCTCAGCAGGAGATTGCCGGCGCCTACGCCGGCGTTGCCGACGAAAATGTCGAGCTTGCCGAAGGTTTCGACGGCCTCGGCGACCGCGCGTTGATCGTCCGCGAAGTTCTCGACCGACCCAATCGTCACGTGCACGTCGGCGCCGAGGTCGGCGGCAAGGGCCTTCGCGCGGTCGATATCACGATCGAGCACTGCGACCCGCGCGCCTTCGGCAAGGAATTTTTCGACGACCGCCCGGCCGATACCGTTTGCGCCGCCGGTGACCAGCGCGACTTTGTCGTTCAGAATTGCCATTTCGTTCTTCCTTTCGAGCTGTTCTCCCGCGGACGATGTGGTCAGGCGTGAATCGCGCCACCATTGATGTCGAGGACCGCCCCGGTGATGAATGCCCCCGCGTCGGACACGAGATAGGGGACGACGCCGGCGATCTCGGCCGGGCGGCCGAGCCTGCCGACCGGAATGCGGCCGGCCAGCGACTGCTCGGTCATCTGGTCGGACGCGGCCAGGTAGTCCCGCAGATGTTCGGTGGCGATCGTGCCCGGGTTGACGACGTTGGCGGTCACCCCGGCGTGCGCTACCTCGGCGGCGAGCTGCCTGGTGAATCCGACCAGCCCCGCTTTCGCAGCCACATACCCGATGGCGTTGCCGAGCTGCGGGGCGGACGCCACGATCGACCCGATGTTGACGATGCGTCCCCACCCCTGCTCGATCATCGCCGGCAGCACCGCCTGGCACAGCAGGAACGGCACAGTCAGGTTGACGGCGAGCTGGTCGTTCCATTCGCCGAGCGTCGAGCTGACGGTGTCCACCACCCGGGTGAATCCTCCGGCATTGTTGACCAGGATGTCCACTGTGGCCGCGGTCTCGAGCAGGTGCTCACGCCCGTGTGCGGTGGTCAGGTCGGCCGCGCACCCGCGCACCCGTCCCGGCGCTGTGGTGTCGAGCGTCTCAACCAGGTCTGCGACGCCGGCTTCACCCCGCCCGCACACGACGACGGTGGCACCGTGATCCAGCAGCTCTCGCACGATCGCCGCGCCGATGCCCCGCCGTGAACCCGTGACGATGGCGGTCCTGCCGGTGAGATCCGTCCTGCTCATGCGCGACTCACCCGGCCGCCCGGCTTGGCGATGCCGCGGATCGACAGTCCGCTGTCGACGGTGACGAGCGTGCCTGTCATGGCGGCCGATTCGGTGCGCGACGCGAGCATCGTGAACACGCCGTCGTAGGCGGAGACGGGCGCGATCTCCTGGGTGGGCAGCGCCCGCTCGGTGCCGTCGAGGACCGAATCGGTCGCCGCCTGGCCGAGCGAGGCGGTGCCACGCAGCCGGGTAGGGGCGACGCCGGGCGCCACCCCGTTCACCCGGACGTCCGGCGCGAGCTCGTACGCGAGCTGGCGGATCAGCCCGTGCACGGCATGTTTCGAAGCGGTATAGAGGGAGCCGCCCCCGGCCGCGTTCGTACTCGCGAATGATCCGGTCAGGATCACGCTGCCGCGCGTTTCGATGAGCGATTCGAGGCAGGCGCGGACACCGAGCATCGGAGCGAGTACGTTGACCCCGAACAGCTCGCCGAACGCTGCGGGCAGGTCTGCACCCCGGATGTCCTCGAGCGGCTGGGCGTTGTCGGTGATTCCGGCATTGCCGACGAAGACGTCGATCCTGCCGAATCGGTCCAACGCCGCCTGTGCCGCGCCGCGGTTGCCTTCCCACGTAGCCACATCGGCGACGATCGGAACGACGGCCGTGCCCAGCTCGCCGGCGAGGTCCTCGACCCTGTCGGAGATATCGACGGCGACGACCCGTGCGCCCTCGGCGACATACCGCGTGACCACCGAGCGGCCGATGCCGGCGCCGGCGCCGGTGAACACTACGACCTGGCCATCCAGTGCAACCATGAGTACTCCTTCTATCCCCGTGTTTTCGTGATCGTCGCCCGGTTCACCGGCTGCCCTCACACCAGCCGTGAGGTGAAGAACGCGGTGTGGATCGCGTCGAACACTCGGCCCGGTGTTTTCGCCGATCCGATCACGTGAACCTCAAGGCCGGTCGTCCGAAGGTCGGTGACCAGGTCATTCTGTGCCGGAGCGGTGCCCAGTGCGAGGACCACCGTGTCCGCCTCGATCTTTTCCTCGCCGTCGCCGGTCGCCACCTGTACCCCGGCCCGATCCACGCCGATCACCGGAGCGTTCAAGCGCACCTGCACACCGGCCGCATCCAGGTAGGTCGGCAGCCGGTCCACGTCGGTGACGATGACCTCACCTCCGGCCAGCAGCGCCGGCCCCCGCTCGATCAGCGTGATCTTGGTGCCGCCCATCTCCGCGATGCGCAGCGCGACCTCGGCACCCTGCAGGCCACCGCCGACGATCACCACCGATCCTCGCACCGGGTTCACGGCACCGACCTCCGCGGACAGCACGACATTCGCACCGTCCTCGATCGGGAAGTCCGGGGCCCGTTGCGGCGCACCGGTGGCGATCACCACCGCATCCGCTCCGCGGGCGAGGATCTCGTCCACTCCGGCGTATTCGCGCACGATCTCGATGTCACGGCGGGACACCTCGTGGACGAGATGCTCGACCAGTGCGAAGAGGTCCTGCTTGATCGCGGCACCGTCCGCATGCACCAGCGCACCACCGAGCTGGTTCGGCTCGAACAGGATGACGAGATGGCCACGGTCGGCGAGTATCGCGGCGCTGCGTAGCCCGGCCGGACCACCACCGACGACGGCCACCGTCTTTCGCTCGTCCGCCGCGGTGATCGGGAAACGCTCCTCTTCGGTCACTTCCGGGTTCACGCTGCATCCGACGCTGCGGGTTTGGAACAGGCCGCGGTGCAGGCATCCATCGTTGCAGCGGATGCAGGGAGTGATCTCCAGCGCGCGTCCCGCGCTGGCCTTACGCGCCCAGTCCGGGTCGGCGAGCATCGCGCGCCCGAGCGAAACGAAATCGGCGGAGCCCGAGGCGATGATCTCGTTCGCGATCTCCGGGGTGACGATCGAGCCGGACGCGATGACGGGGATCGACACCGCCGGCTTGATCTGCTCCCACCCCCACCGGTGCGGGGTACGCGGCCGGAACCAGGGGCTCACCTCCCACTCGTGCAGGGCGTGGTGTCCGCCCGAGGCATGGATGACGTCCACTCCGTGCGCCTCGAGGATTCGGCACAGCGCGACCGTTTCCTCGATCGGAATACCGTCCGGCTCGTAGTCGGTGACGGACAATCGGATGCTGAGCGGGAACTCACGCGGCACCGAGGCACGGATCTCGTCGACGATCCGGACGAGAATCCGGGACCTGTTCTCGAACGGTCCACCGTACTCGTCCGTGCGCCGGTTGGTGTGGGGCGACAGGAAGTTGGTGATCAGGTAGCCGTGCCCGGCATGCACCTCGACGAGGTCGAAGCGAGCATTGTGCGCACGAGCCGCCGCCTCGCCGAACGCCGTGACGACGTCGTCGATCTCCGCGGCCGTCATCGGCGTCGGCACCACGCCGTACTGCGCCTCGATATCGGCCCAGGAGGAGTCCGAGGCCGACTTGATCGGCGCCGTCGCCAGGAACTTCTGGCGCCCGCCGTGCGCGATCTGCAGACCGACGCGGGCGCCGGTGCTCTTCACCTCGTCGGCGAGCCAACCGAGGCCGGCGGTGTGTTCGCGGCGGCTGTTGCCGAGTTGATTGTGGATCGCCTTGGACGCGTCCTCGTCGACGTAGCTGTATTCGACCATGACCAGCCCGATCCCGCCTTCGCCCAGCCGCCGGTAGTGGTTCACGGTGCGCGCGCTGACGGTGCCGTCGGCATTCGACGTCGCTGTGCTCTGCGGAGACTTGAGAATGCGGTTGGAAATCTCCAGGGGTCCGATTCGACCGGGCGCGAACAGTGCGTCGAAATTCACCAGTAACTCCTGTTCTGTCGAGAAATGATTCCGTGGACGGCCGAGGCCGCTGATGATTCAGTGGACGGCCGAGGGCACTTCGGCGCCGTCGACCCGCGCGGCAGTTGCCGCGTCATCGGCCCGGCGGGTCAGCAGATAGGTCACCGTGTAGAGCACTACCGAGAGAACAAGGACGATCAACTGTGCCGACTGCCTGGCGGCCGCCGGCACCGATGACACTTCCAGCAGCAGGATGCCGACGATCGAAGGCACGATCCAGGCGATCAGGCCCCAGCCGATGCGCGGCATGCTCTCGTCGACCACCGGGCCGAACCGCCGGTCTCGCCTACTGAACGCGAAATGCGTCAAAACCACACCGACCCATCCGATGACGAGCACGCCCTGCCAGTTCAGCGCGGTCTGCAGATAACTGAAGACATCGGTGAGCATCATGAGAAAGACGACGACGGCGACGGCGGTCACCCAGACGAAGCGAGGCAGTCGGACCGAGGTGACCGTGCTGAGGATCCGCTCGAAATTCGTGCTCGACTGGTAGTAGTTCAGGGTGTTCACCCGCGTCTGCGAGATGACGATGAACAGCAGGCCGATCCATCCCAGGCTGGCCAGAATAGCCTGCACCACACCGGTTTCCGAGGCCGGCTCGGTGGGCAGCACCAGCTGCACCAGATAGATTCCGGCGAAGCCGTTGAGGATGAACAGCAGCAGGTAGAACACCCATCCGAAGGTGACGACCTCGTGGAACTTCTCGTCCTCGCGCCGGGCGAATCGCGCAAAGTCGATCGTCGTCGGCATGGTGATGTAGATGCCCATGTAGAGCACGAAGCAGAGAATCCAGCCGGGAAACGAACGACCTTCGGCGGGAACGACTCCGGAGAAGCTGAGCCAGTGCGAGCCGTGGCCGAACTTCACGCCCGCCGCGATCAGGATGGAGACGAGACCGACGAGGTAGAACGGCAGCAGGACACCGTTGAGCTTGGCCATCCACGACTGGACGCTGCCGAGCATGAGCGGCAGCATCACGACGACGATCACGGCATACCACAGCCGGATGTCACCGTGCTTGACGTAGCTCCGGAAGGCGACCGCCAGGGTGCTCGACTCGAATACCGCGTAGTAGAGCACGGTGGCCGCAACGAGCAGGGCGGTGAGCAAAGATCCCCACCGTCCGAACAGGGATTTCGTCAATAGCGTCGAATTGACGCCGTGGCGAATTCCCAGTCGTGTCATCACGATGTTCGCCAGCGCGAACACCACGGTCGACAGCGCAATGGCAATCATCGCGTCGCGGGTTCCGTACAAACTCGCAGCGAGGGCGCCGTAGAACAGCCAGACCATCGCCGAGAGCAAGGACCAGTACGACATGGTGACTTGCCAGCGGCCGAGTCGAGCGGTGGAAGGCACCGGGTGCGCGTTGTAGTTTTCATCGGCATCGGAATGCTGCGCGGGCAGGGTCGGCATAACGCCTCCAGAATTTTCGAAAGTCCGGGTACGGATAGCAATACCCCGAACTGTGTTCACAACTGTATACAGTAAAGAATAGCGATTGAGACGTCGATACGGAGAGCTTTAGGCTATCGGTATGTTCCTACCGGGGGTTGCAGGTTTCGCGAATGCATCGCCGCGGCGGCCAGCCGTTTTTCATCGCACCGCAGCCGCGGCGTGGCGGCGCATTCCTCCGATACGCGGGCGTGTCTGGCCGCATGCGGTCACTTCGCCACCCTGGCAGCGCGGGGCCGGCCTTGGCGGCAATGGCCGAGGTGGCGATCACCGTGGCCCGGTGGCCCGGGAGATGCTATGGATAACCCCTCATCTCTTTTCTTTCTCGTATTTCCCGATCCATCACGACCGAGATCTTCGGCGGCTACCCGGCAGATTTCCGTCGAGGTCACCACCAGGTGTTCAGGAAGGGCCAGGATTTTCTCCTGGATCTCTTCCCGGGGTGCACATATCTCTCCGCCGTGGGCTTGGGCCAGGGCGTCGCAGCCCTCGAGGAAACTGTTGCGATTAATATGACGGGATATAAATGTGATGACGCTCCCGGGCGGTGGCCCAGGGCGCGCTTTGAACGACATTATTACCTCGATCACGCTGATGTCAACAACTCTTTCGGTTCTCGCGGAAAAGATCGGCTTTCTCCGGCAATTTCGGGTCGGCAAAGGTCCGGAGCGCATGTCCTCCAGGTATGGACGCACGTTCCGGAACAAATATGGCAACGACGGAGACCATAGGGGCGCCGTCGAACAATTTCATCAGCGACGAGACCCGCCGCGACGCCGGTCGCTATTTCGGCGCGCAGGGCTTGGCCGACACCATTGGCGCGCTCGACAGCATTACCGTGCTCGGCGCGGGCGCGAGCACTGTCCAGGTCGGTCTCCGGGCCGACCGCGTCCCTCCGTTGCCGGATACCCGCGGCCGGTGAACGCGCCTGCGGGAGCCGCTCGGCGGGCGAGCGACCGGGCCCGACCGGCGCTTGGCAATCCGCGGCGACCGGTGTTGTGCCGGCCCATGATTCGAGCCCGACTATCAAGATCCATCGGCATCAGCCGGTCCAGCTGCCCCACCAGCGCACCACGGACGACTTCAACGGATCGGCCTTTCGAATCGCCGCTGGCCGTCTCGAGCCGCCGCCGGATCGAGATCCGGCACGAACCCGACGGGTGCACCGTCCTCCTCGGATCGGCCGCCGAATTGTCAACGTGAACCTCGGGTCCCGCGTGCCGGAAGTTCGGCATCGAGACTGGATCAGTCACCGGCGCACACCGCGTAGTCAAGTCGCCTCCAAAATGAATACACTTTTGGGTACAGTGCAGCATGCCCGACCAATCGGGAATCCGCAATACCCTTGCCATGTCGTTACTTCTGCGAAACGTCGTTTCACCACGTGGACATGTGGCGAGTGGATCGCGGAACGGGTGACGCACAGGCCGGGGCCACTCGCGCGGGGATACGGCCGAGGCTGTGGTGATCGCCTTCGTCGGCCCCGGCCAGCCGCCGATCGGTCCGCGCGATCGGCTCTGGTACCACGTGCGGTGCGCCGCCGACCGGATCTTGGAGCCGACGGTGAGGTCTCGGATAGACCTGGCGTGCTGGTTGCGTCAGCGGGTATGCGGCGACTCGACCACGCACGGCCTACGGGGTAGCTCCGGACGTGCCCGCGTCTGCCGTACGAACAGTTGAGGACGCTCCCATAACCAGTAGACGCCGCCACACGTCGCCGCATCGAACAACAACCCAGCCCCATCCCGGAGGGGTGGGGCTGGGGGTTACAAGTCGGTGGAGCAGGGCCGTGCGGCCGGGCGGCGCAATCGCGCAAGTTGCCGTGCTGGTTGGATTCGGGCTCATGAACGCTTCGACATGGCGGGTGGGGCCGGTCTGAGTATGCGGAGCACCATGTCGACGGTGCGTTCGATCGGGCGCTGGCGGGTGGTGACGGTGAACAGGACGACGCGGGTCCAGATCGCGCCGAGCAGCATGTCGAAGACGTCGTCGGGGTCGACAATGGGGTCGACGCTGCCGGTCGGGGCGGCGGCGATGATGGCGCGGAATTGGGGTCGGGAAGAGACGCGCAGGTAGACCGAGGGGGCGCCGGGTTTGTCGGAGGTGCGGTGGTGGGCGAGCAAACCTGCGGCCGCGACCCGGGCGGCGGGTTCGCCGAATACGGCGATGTAGATGCGGATGAATCGACGCAGGTCGCGGCGCAGGTCTCCGGTGGGAGCGACCTCGACGGGTGCGGCCGCCGGGAAGGCGGCGTCTTCGATCGCTTCGATGCGTGAGGGCCAGCGCCGATACAACGCGGAGGCGTGCACGCCGGCCCGCTCCGCGATCGCGGCCATGGTGGTGGCTTCGAATCCGCGCTCGACGAGCAGGGCGCGTGTGGCGGCGAGGGCCCGTTCATCGATGCTGGTGTCCCGCGGGCGACCAACCTGTTGCTGATACGGCATGGGCTCTACCGTAATACTCCGGAGTTTTCGGTACAAGCAGCAGCTCATAGGGCATATTACGGAGTGGCTACTCCTATAAGTTATAGGAGAGTATCTTCCGTATCTCGTCGGTGTGTGGTTATCGTCGTGTCTGGCGGGACAGATGGTTCCGTAGGAAGGGAAGCGACGATGCGTGCGGCGGTATTGCGTGGCGGCCGGGTCGAGACGCGGGTGATCGACGATCCGGTGCCGGGTCCGGGGCAGTTGCTGGTGCGGTCGCTGGCATGCGGAATCTGTGCCTCGGACCTGCATTTCATGGATCATCCGGAGGCAGGCGCCGACGACGACAGCGGTATGGCGACCTACGACCAGGACGTCGACATCGTGATGGGTCACGAATACTGCGCGGAGGTCGTCGATTACGGCCCCGACTGCGACAGGCGCGTCCCGCTCGGGACCCGAGTCGGCTCACTACCGATCCTGCGTACTGCCCACGGGCGCAGGATCATCGGACAGAATCCGGATGCTCCGGGCGGGTTCGGTGAATATCTGCTGCTGGACGAGGCGCTGGCCCGGACGGTGAGCTCGGAGCTGCCCAGCGAGATCGTCTGTATCGCCGACGCGATCTCGGTGGGCTGGTTCGCTGCCGCTCGCGCGCAGGTGACCGCCCGGGAGGTGCCGCTGGTCATCGGCTGCGGTGCGATCGGTCTATCGGTGATCGCGCATCTGTCCGCACTCGGCGTCGGGCCGATCGTGGCGGTGGATTTCGTGGCGTCGCGCCGCGAGACCGCGCGGGCGATGGGCGCGGACATCCTCGTCGACCCCGCCGAGGTGGCCCCCTTTCACGCGTGGCGTGATGTCGCCGGCGCTGCCGCACAATCGATGTCGGCACTGGTCGCGGCCAGCGGTGGGCCCGGCTGCGTGGTGTTCGAATGCGTGGGTGTGCCCGGGGTGCTGAATTCGATCATCACCGGCTGTCAGCGCGGTACCCGGATCTATTCGGTCGGCGGGCCGCCCGGCGGTGAACGTCTCAATACCCTGACCGCGAAACGCAAGGGCCTGAACATCCAGTTCGGCGGCGGTCCACTGCCGACGCACTGGGACGACGCGTTCGAGGCGGTCTGCTCCGGACGACTGGACGTGACCCCGATGCTGGGCCGCACGGTCGGGCTCGACGAGGTCCCCGCGGCACTGGACGCCGCACGCGACGCCGCCGGCCCGGCCCGCATCGTCGTCATCCCCTGAAAAACCCAGGAGCACCGATGAGTGAAATCGAAGACCTGCGTGCCGCGGTCGCGGCGCTGACCGAACGCGTCCAAGAGCTGGAGGACCACCGGGAAATCGGTCAACTGGTCGCCGGTTACGGGCCCGCGGTGGACAGCGGCTCCGGCGAGTTCGCCGCCGAATTGTGGACCGAGGACGGCCTTTTCGCCGCCGTTCCACAACGGACCATGCACGGCCGCGCCGACATCAGCGCGATGGTCCACGGCCCTGGGCACCAGAGCCTGATCCACAACGGATGCGCGCATGTGCTCACCGCGCCGCACATCGAGATCGACGGTGACCGGGCCACCGGGCGCAGCTACGCCCTGAACATCCGCTGGGATCCCACCGCCGACCGGTTCTGGGTCGCCCGCGTCTCGGCCAACACCTGGACCTGGGTCCGCACCCCCGACGGCTGGCGCGTCGCCGAGCGCATCAACGCCAACCTCGACGGCACCGCCGAACACCGCGAGATGCTGGCGCCCTCCCCTGCCCGATAACCTGCCCACTCATGAGCAAGCGGCTGCGGCCGCTCGCTCGAAAGGACGACAATCGTGACCGATTTTGCCAGCACCTACGGTTCCTGGGCTGTGATCGCCGGCGGCTCCGACGGAGTCGGCGCCGCCTTCGCCCACAGCCTTGCCGCGCGCGGGGTGAACCTCGTCCTGGTCGCCCGCCGTATCGCGGTCCTCAACGAGTGCGCCGAGGCCGTCGCCGTGAAACATTCCGTGCAGGTGCGCACGGTCGCGTTGGACCTCGCCCTCGACACCGCGATCGCCGACCTGGAACAGGCCACCGCCGACCTCGAGATCGGGGTCCTGATCTACAACGCGGGCGCGGACACCCGCAACGCCGAATTCCTCGACCGCACCCTCGACGATCACCGCGCCCTCGTCCACCGCAACTGCCTCGGCGTGCTCGAAGCCGCCTACCGCTTCGGCGGCCCCATGGTCACCCGCGGCCGCGGTGCCGTAGTCCTGATCACCTCCGGCGCGGCGTGGGCCGGTGGCCGCACGCTGTCCTCGTACGGCGCCACCAAAGCCTTCGACCTCATCCTCGGCGAAGGCCTGTGGGCCGAATGGCGCGACCGCGGCGTCGACGTCCTGTCCCTGGTCCTGGGCGCCACCGACACCCCCTCGCTGCACCGCACCATGGACCCGGGCGACCGTGTCCTGGCCGACCCCCACGACGTCGCCGAGCAAGCACTCGACCATCTCGCCGAGGGCCCCACCTGGATCCACGGCAGCGACAACCCTGTCGGCGGGTCACCATTCGGCTCACTCGACCGCCGCAGCGCCGTCCTGGCCATGAGCACACCTCGGCACTGACCACCGCAGACAACACAGGAAAACGCTGTGCCCCAAACTCACTCGACAAATCCCGCCACCACCGCCGACCGGCTCGGCATCGAATTCCAGACCGTGTTCGGCCTACCTCCGGTCGAATTCGTCCACCTCGCAGCAGATCTCGGCTGCCGGTACATCGGCCTCGCACTCACGGGCACACCCGACAACCCCCACCACTACCCGCCCTACTCCCTGCGCGAGGACCCCGCCCTGCGCCACCGCACCCGCACCGCGCTCACCCGAAACGACATCTCGGTCTCCCTCGGCGAAGGATTCGTGATCCGGGCAGGACGCGATATCCGCGACAGTGCAACAGATCTCGACATATTCGCGGAACTCGGCTGCACCCGCCTCGCCACCACCAGCATGGACACCGACCACCAACGCACCGTCGATCAGATCGGACAGCTCACGGACATGGCCGCAACCCGCGACATGCGGGTGGTCGTGGAATTCGCCCCCTCGCTGACCATCCCGGACCTCCCGGCAGCCCTGTCGATCATCACGGCCGTCGCGCGACCGGACTGCCGACTGCTCATCGACACCCTGCACTTCATCCGTGCCGGCCACCACCCCGCAGACCTCGCCGCCCTCGACCCCACCCTCATCGCCTACCTGCAACTCAGCGACCACACCCTCCACCAGCAAGCCGCCACCTACCGCGAGGACACCCTCAACCGCCTCCCGCCCAGCGACGGCGAACTCCCCCTCAGCGCCATCCTCGACACCACCCCAACCGACACCGTCATCGGCCTGGAAATACCCATGCTCACCCGAGCACGCAACGGCGAAACCATCCACGACACAACCCGTTACTGCCTCACGGCCGCACGAACACTGCTCGAGCACGGAGCACTCCGACAGCCCGGCGACCCAGGCGCCCGGTGTGACCGACGCAGTAGCGCACAGGATTCTCGGACCGGAAAGGACTAATAAGCCCATGCGGGTCAGCGCCATTGACCACGTCAACATCGTTGCCGACGATCTCGAAGGGACGTGCACCTTCTACGAGCAGTTGCTTGGCCTGACCACCACGACCTCGGCGGGACAGTCGATCAGCTACAGCAGCGCATGGCTGACCGACACCGAGGGCAATGCCTTGATCCACGTATTGTGGAACGACCCGAGTAAGCAGACTCCCCAAGGCCACACGTCCGGTGGAACGACGGGCGCGATCCACCATATTGCGTTGCGCTGCAACGATTTCGAGCAGACGCGGCGGATCGCCGACTACCCCGACCGAGCGACGTCGTACGACACGCCAGCCATTCCTGCCCGTAAAGATGGACAGCCTCATCAACCTGCTCGGGCCTGAATCCGCGACGACGCATCGGCACCTGATGCCGATGAAGAATCTCACTCACCATCCGCCGCTCGATACCGAACCGCACCCCCACCAAAACCCGAGCGCTCCACCCCATAGCCAGCAATCAATTCCCCCGCCTGGGCAACGTCGAATTGACGCGCCCGCCCCGGTTTGGACCGGTCGGCAATCGCGGCGTGAACGCACTGGGATCCAAAAGCTTCCGAACCCGAGACTCCAGCACTCCTACCTGGTGTTTCGCATTGCATTAGCCTCCCCTTGATCACCATATGTTGAGCTGAACCACTCTCTCCAAAGCCAGGACGCGGACAACCAGGTAGTTCAGAGAATCGTCGATCCGGCCAGGGTGTGGCTGCTTCCCCGCACCGCACCACGGCACAAGTCGATCGGGACGCGCACCGACCGGTGCAACACCCAGATCACGGGCGGCGGCGACCTATCGCGGATAGTGGCCACGCAATATGCACCGTCGTCAGGCTTCGCCGACGTCGGGGTGAGGGGTTCAGCTCGGTTGTGCCGAGCGCCTCGTTCTGTCATTCCACATGTCCGTAGGCGTTGGTCGCACGGCCGTGTGCGGTGCTGCCGCCTATATCGAAGGGAGCACACGTCATGGGTAAAGGCGGTACCCCGATGGATCGCGAATCTGCCGACCGCATCGGTGCGGCGGCCGATCGAGATCCTGAATCGCCAACATCGACAAGCGGGTTCGATGACCGCGCCGACGCGGCGGCCGATCGCAACGAGGCCGGCGACGAGTAGCTCAGAGCAGGTGCGGTGGGATCCGCATATGGACCCCACCGCACTTCAGATTCGGTATTCCGGTGGTCAGATGCTGCTGGACTCGGCGATTCTCATGCCCGTGACGAGGTCGGGTTCGATCGTGATCAGCGCATCGTTGACCGTGCGAGTCCAGGACTGCACGAGAGGGGCGTACTTGGCGATACGGTCCGGATCGTCGATGATCTGCGCGTAGCCAACCACCAGCACCGTCCAGCCGTGATGAGAATTCTGGTCGATCTGGTCGGCCTGGTAGCCCAGCACTGCTTTGTCTCTCGCGCGCACCATCTTGGTCAGCCAGGGCGAAGCCCCCGCCCCGATGATGATCTCCCCATCGCGCACAACATGATTGACCGGCCGCACCGCAGGCAGGACATCACGCGTGTAGACCACTCTGCCCAGCCGCACCCCGGCCAGCAACGTCAGACACTCGTCCGAACTCAGCGCGATCACCCCAGAGTCCGGAGGGCCGGTGGGACGCTGCGGTGGATCGGAGGCGCTTTGCACGATCATGCTGATACCCCTGCTCACTAGGGGGGAAACCGGGGCCAGCGCTCCACTCGTGTTCGCCTACCGGCCGTACTCCTCGTTGTGCACCGAGTCAGCCAACCACCGTGCCGGTCGCCACGGGTAGGGCTGAATGTCACCGCCGAGCGCAGCCGACGGTGGCTGTTCGAGATTCTGCACGTCGTGTCTCGAGTCAAGTCCTTGGCAGGATCTGGCTGGTTACATGGTTGATGCCACGGCTGGCGAGATCACCTGAGAGCAAACGGTAGCCGATTTCAGGTCGGGTGCTGGTTGACGTATCGGGCGCACCCGAATCGACCACCGCCTACAGCGACCCGGCCGGGTGTCGGCGGCCGGGTCGTCGATCCGATTCTCTTGTGTCTACTTGTTGGAGAGCTGTGGAGTGCCGGGGCCCCGGTCGTAGATGAGGAAGGCTGCTCCGCTCTCGAGGACGGTGTGGTCGATGAGTCGCCAGGCGCTGGGCGCGAAGGCTGCGGTCCGTCCGAACAGGGGTATGCCGGTGCCGATGGTGAGCGGGCTGAGTTTTACGATCACGCGGTCGATCTCGCCGTAGAGTGCGCCGGCCAGTTCCCCGCCGCCGACGAGCCAGATGTCTTTGCCGCCATAACGCTTCAGCTCTCGTATCGTCGCTACCGGGTCATCGGCGACGAGTTCGATAGCGGGGTCCGGGCTTTCGGTCAGTGTCCGGGAGAAGACCAGGTGCCTGAGGTGGGGGTAGGCGTCGGTCACGCCGGCCGCGAGGCCGACCTCATAGCTTTTGCGGCCTTCGATGACGGTGTCGAAGTGGACGCCTTCGGCGGTGACACCGAGTGCGGCCCGGGCCGGCCCCGGCAGGGTCTCGGGGTACTCCTCGATGAGGTGCTGCAGGTAGTCCTCGGACGGGACCCAGAAGCCACTGGGGCCGGATGGGTCGGAGCCGTCGGGACCGGCGATGAAACCGTCGAGAGTGGAGGCGATGTAGTACACGAGCTTGCGCAAGTAGATCCTTCGTTGATCGATTGGCATGGACGGTGGGCTAGCTGGGTCGGCCGGGCGGGGTGTCACTTCGTGGCTGTGAAGAATGGAGTGACGATGCGCTCCACTGCCTGCGTGACCAGTTCGTCGCGCTCGGCGTCGGTGAACACATCGGGAAGTGTGAGCTGCTCGACGACCAGCCAATTCATGGCGAGGTACATCAGCAGGACCGCGGTTACGCCCCCGGGCAGGCCCGCAGCCTCGTGCCGGGTGACGTTCTCGTCGATGTCGGCGCGGACCCGTTCGGTGAGCAGTGTCCGCAGCTCTGGCCTTCTGGTGGCTTCCAGTCGGAGTTCCAGCAGCGCCAGATGCCCGGACGGGAAGGCCACGACCCTGCGGATGCTCTCCCGCAGCATCGTGCCGTATGAAGCGGCGTCCCGTGCTTGGTCGAACGTCGCGGTGAGCGCGTCCTCCGCGGGCCTGAGCCGCTCGTAGACGCGGGTGCCGGCCTGGACGAGGAGGTCGTCGCGGTTGCGGAAGTAGTTGGACGTGGTGCCGATGGGCACCGCTATCTCCTTGTCGACGGCGCGCTGGGTCAGGCCGCGCGCGCCCTCGCGGGCGAGGACTTCGATGGCGCCATCGAGCAGCGCGGCCCGACGGGCCGGATTCTGGCGCATCTCACAGCCCTTTCTGACATTGAAGTACTTCAAGTGAAGCGGAACAATCGAAGTACGTCAAGTGAAGTGGTTTGGTAGCGCGTGAATTCCGAGATCCGAGGCCATTGTCCCAACATCCGCACATGCCGCATGTCGAGCGGTTTTCAGCTGCTCACAGCTATGAAGGCTGAGCTGGGCACCCGGTCATCGAGCGCCTGGTGCGGTCTGATCGTGTTGTAGATGACCCGGAATCGGTGAACCTCCATGTCCAGAGCATCACCGTCGGCGATCACACCACGGAACAGATGCTCGTATTTCAAGGTGCCGAACCACCTTTCGATCACACCGTTCGTCTGGTGTGATCGCACCCTGGTGCGGACATGCCGCAGCAGCGGATCCGGTCCGGCGAACACGGTCTCGAACACCTCCCCGCGAAAGCACGGCCCGTAGTCCGACACCACCGCGATCGGCGCGGGCGCCATGCCGAGCACCTCCCCGGCCGGCCCGATAACCTCGGCCAGCCCACGATCGGCACGCAGGTCGTCCACGCCGAGGATCCGCTCGGCCTCGGTGACCGCGAGCCGCAGACACGCCAGCGCGTCGGCACCGCGGGCCGTCGGGGTCACGGTAATGGCCAGGCAGTATTTCGTCGCGTAGTCGATCACCGCGCAGCTCCGCCAGATCCCACCACCGCTGGTGTCGAATTCGCTGAAATCAGTTTGCCAGACTCGATTACGTTGCGTCGGCGGATCATGGAACACCTTGCACCGCAGCATCGCCCACGACTTACGGTCCGCCCGATACCCTGCGGCAACAACAAACCCCGCCGCCGCAGCGCCCGCTGCACCGTCGAAGTCGAGACCTCGTAGCCGTCGGCGCGCATCAGCGCCGCGATCTTGCGATGCCCCCACGCCGGCCACTCCTCGGCGTACTTCGCCGCGACCGGCTCGAACCGGTCCACCTTCGGCGCCCGCAACCAGCCCGAGAACTGGCTCCACAGCCGAATATTGCTGAATATATGCTGGTGCTGTGCCACTCCCCCGGAGCCGATGCTGGCCACCGCTTCCAAGCGGCCTCCGGGACCGGATCCTACGTGGGCGGTAGAGATGAAATGGGATGGCATGCAGGCTATTTCACAGATATCGGGGACAGGGGCCCGATTCTGGAGCCGTAACGGCCACGAGGTGACTTTATCGTTTCCGGAGTTAGCTGAAGCATTTCCCGGCATTGTCGGGCTCGTGCTCGATGGGGAAATCGTCGCGCCGGATCCCGCGACCGGTGTGCCGAGCTTCGGTCGGCTCCAGCACCGACTCGGCACACGCCCGTCCACCGCACTGCGGGCAGCGGTGCCGGTGCGCTATTTCGTGTTCGACGTTCTGGAAAACGCTGCAGAATCGGTCATGGACCTGCCCTATCTCGAACGCCGCGAGCGCCTGGACGAACTTCACCTCGATGGCGGACCGATACGCGTGCCGCCGACATGGATCGGTGAAGATCCCGAACGGATGCACCGCAATGCCCGCTCGCGAAGAGCAGCTACTGGGGTGGCTTCCGGTAGACGGGGTGCCGGTGCGCCGCTGTCGAGGCGGTCATTTGGGTGCGGGTTCGTTCGGGTTGCCGTATTTCATCGTCCAGATGGGTACTTGGCCCCGCACGTATTCGTTTCCGTCCCACGGGTTCCCGCAGATGTGCAGGTATGCATACGGTGTTCCGTCGAACATCACCCAGGCGCCGGCATCGCGCACGGTGTTCGGTAGGCCGTCGCGTGTGGCGTCGTATGGCCAGAGAATCATCCAGTGCGGACCGATCGGTATCGGTGGACTCGTTCTGTCGGAGGGATCGGTGTTGCTGTGTTGTGTTGCGCCGCAGAGCATATAGATGATGCCGGGTGCGGTGTTGGTAGGCGCCGGTTTGCCGGCCATCATGTCCAGCATCCATTGCAGTCCCATAGGGTCGGCGCACATGGGGACGTTGCCGATTTCGTTCTCGTCGCCGGGCAGGCATACCCAGTCATTGGTGCCTTGGCGAAGCACGACGGTGTTGCCTTGACGATCCATCTCGACGACGGTGGCATCCTCGGTGATGTGCAGCGGGCCCGAGGCCATCGCTCGCGATATTTTCGCGGCCAATACCTGTTCATCCTTGGTCCCGGGCCGGGCTTCGGCGCTGTGCAACATAGTGATCGCGCTGTTGCTGTAGTTTCCCGGTGCACCGGCCGCGTCGGGGACGCCACCTACGGACTGCCGCTGACCGGATTCACTATCGACCATGGCGTACTCCTCTCAACGAAATTTGTGGTAGTTCTGGCCAAGACACAGGACCTGTTCGTTGGGTATGGCTTTCGATGTGATCGGGAAACGTCACCTTCAGCCGCCGCCGCGTCTCACCGGCGACATGGATCGGAGTGATCCTTCGACGCCGAATCCGGGCCAGGTGTAGAGGAATAGTGTATTCAGATATGTCACAGCGCCGCCCCGCTGAAATAGGCGACGTAAATATGGTCCCACGGGATCTCGGACACATGACCGTCAATCGACCTCTCGGGGGCATTGCGCGAATCGATGAGCGCGCCCTCACCGCGTTGCATCACGACGCCAGGAGGACTAGAAGGGCGAACGCAGCGCCTCGTGCAGCCACTCGTCGCGCAGCTCGGGCACACCCCAGCCAGCGACTGTCAACCGGGTCTCGTCAGCCCGCATGAACTCACGGGACCCGAACGCCTCCCGGACCTGCGCCTGGTGATACTTGACCGATCGACCGTCCCACCGATACTTCACGAACTCGCCCGGATCGACCTTCACCTGCTCGGCCACATTCGACACCGCGGCCGGCAGAATATCGTCGACACCGCGCGGGAAACTGGCCTCGATCTCGAAGAATTTCAGCAACAGGCTGAACCCGAGACGAGTCGCCCCAGTCTTGTTGCCCACCACCGCCAATTGTCAGCGACCAGCGTCCACGACCCGATCAGCTCCTCCAGCGACCACTCCTGACGCACGAGTCGGAACCATAAGCCCGGTCAGCAGTTACCCACGCCTCTTTCCCTGGGTCAGCTTCGGGAGTTCTGGGCCGCCCAAGACTGTCGGCCGCGGCAATTGTGGATGTGTCTTATGGCTCTAGCGCGGTCGTCCCCCGCCATCGAGTCGCAGTTCCCGAATCACATCGACGCACCCGCGACCGATATCGGCACTCAGCCCTTCGTCTGGTCGTCGTTCAACATCTCCCCGCGCCGAGTCCAGCGGGGTGGTTGGGCACGCGAGGTCACGCAGCAGGACTTTGCACGCCCCATTCGCCAGACCGCACGTAGCCGCTTGGCTGTCACACCGACAAGTCTTCCCGGTTCACAGGCGATTCAGTAGTGACGCCTTGGGCGGTGCAGGCATCCCGGAGTGCTCGTAGCGCGTAGTGCAGGCGTGATTTGACGGTGCCGGGTGGGATGGCGAGTTCGGTAGCGATGTCTTGGGTGGTCGCGCGGCGGTAGTAGGCGTGGAGGATGACTTCGCGGTGTTGGTGGCTGAGTGTGGCCAAGGCGCGGTGGACGATCCAGGTGTCGGCGAGGTGTGCGCAGGGGTCGTCGGAGTGGCGGTCGAGCGCTGCGTTGTTGTCGGTAGCGTACTCGTGGCGACGTCGGGCGCATCGGAGCTCGTCATAGGCCAGGTGACGGGCGACGGTGAACAGCCATGCGCGCAGCGCGAGGTCGGGTTCGTCGAGCAGGTGTGGATGTTTCCACAGCCGGATCAGGGTCTCCTGCACGATGTCGTCGGCGCGGCCCTTGTCGCGGACGAGCCGATGGGCGAGGCGATGCAACGACTGCCGGTACTGTTGGTCGACCTCACCCAGGCGCTGCGATCGACGGCACCGATGCAGGTGCGTAGCGTCAGTCATGTCCGTCGCCGGCATGGGTAGCTATCAGGGGCCGGTTCAATGGTGACTAGCGGCGGTGCTGTGGGATTGGCTGACTGTGCGGCCGTGCCAGGCGGCCTGAGCTCCGCTATCACCGATGCGGTACACCTGCACCACAGAGCCGACCGAGACGGCGAGGGCGGCGAGGGCAAGGGTGATCGCGACTGCACGATTACTGGTAACGGTGTCGATGCGGGGAAGCCGCGGGCGGAGCCGACGAGTAACCCGATCGCTGTGCAGGGCCCACCAGGCGGTGGCGAGCAGGAAGGTGGCCGCCGACCACGCGAGCAGTTCATCACCGAGTTGAGTGTGGTGGCGTACCAAGGGATTTCGGTCGACGCGGTGGGCGAGCCATTCTCCGGAGTGCATGGTCAGCGGGACGGCCAGCAGCGCGGCGAAGGCAACGAGCGGGGTGGCGAGCCCGAGCCGGGCCCGAGCGGCGGGCCAGCAGACCGCGAGTGCGAGCAGCAGCGCCGCCAACGGCACCAGCACGACCACGAAGTGGACGAGTAGGACGTGGGCAGGCAGTCCGTTGACAACGGTGGGTCCCATGTTGTTGGCCGCTCCTGAACAGTGTGTGCGCTGTGGTCGTCCTGGAGCGTATGGGGCGATTCTTGGAGGATTCTCGGAGCCGAGACTATTGCCGGTGGCCTGCGGGCAGCGTGATGGTGAACTCCGAGCCTCGCTCGGGCGCGCCGTCGACGGCGATGCTCCCGTGGTGAGCGTCGACGACAGCCTGCACCAGCGCCAGGCCGATGCCGTGGGGGCGGGTTGCGGTGCTGTGGCCCTCGCCGTGGGCGAAGCGCCGGAAGTAGCGTTGCGCGTCGCGCGGGTCGAGACCGGCGCCGGTGTCGGCGACGGTGACCGCAACCTGGTCGGCGGTGCGAGAGATGGCGATTGTGACTGTGCCGCCCTGTTTTTCGTGTTGCAGGGCGTTGTCGACCAGGGCGAAAACGGCTCGGCGCAGCGCCGGTCGGACTCCGTCGACGCTCGTCGCGGCCGCCGGATCGGTGACCGCGACTTCCACAGTGATGCCGCGGGTCGCCGCGTGGGCGGTGACGCTGTCTGCCACTTCGTGGCACAGTGCTGTCAGGTCCACCGGTTCGGTCCGGTCCGATTCGTGTTCGGACGCGGCGGCCAGCAGCAGGTCGTCGACAATGCCGGCGAGCGCGCGCGTGTCGGTGACGAGTTCGTCGAGCTGGGTGCGCCACTCGGTCGGCAGTTCGTCGCGGGTGGCGCGGCGGGCCAGGAGTTGGGCGCGGGTGTGCAGCACGGTCAGCGGCGCCCGGAGCTCGTGTGACGCGTCGGCGACGAAGTCGCGCTGGGTCGTCAGCGCGTCGACCATGGGACGGATCGCGCGCCGCGACAGCAGCAGTGCGGCACAGGCCGCGGTCGCCACACCGGCGAGCTCGGCGATCAGCAGCGCTTCCAGGACACGCTGCCGACTCTGCTCCCACGGGGCCTTGTCGACGAGGACGGCGATCCTGCGGCCGGAGCGTTCGAGCACCAGCACCCGGTACTCGACCCCGCCGGAACGCGCCGTCGAATAGCCGGTAGGGCTGGTCGTCAGTTCAGCGGTGGATGCAGGCGCGTGCGCGCTGAGGGCGACGTGGCCGGCAGCCGTCGCGATACCGATAGCCATGCCGGGGGGTGGGTCGTCGACATCGTCGACCTGGGCTGCGACTTGAGCCAGCTGGGCGTCTATCTGCCGGTTGCCGATCCGGGTATCCACGCTGAGCAGCACGACCCCGACGAGCAGCAGAACGGCCGCCAGCACGATGGCCGACTGCAGTGCGGCGCTGCGGGTAGCGCGCCGCAGCTGTGCCGGCTCGGTTGAGACCACGGCGGTTCGTCGATGGCGTCTCATCCGACGCCGAGCCGATAGCCGAGACCGCGCACGGTGTCGATGGCCTCGCGCCCGAGTTTGCGGCGTAGGTAGTGCACGTAGGTGTCGACGGTTCCGACGGTGTCGGCACGGTCGAAGACGAGGTCGAGTAGCTGGTCGCGGGTGAACACCTGCCGCGGCGAGCGTGCCAAAGTCGTCAGCAGTACGCATTCGCGCGCCGACAACACCACCTCGGGGACCATGCCGGTGGGGTCGGCGACAGTGCGGGTCGCCGGGTCGAGTCTGCGGGTTCCGATCGGCAACGACGTCGCGGTGGTGAGGTGGCGGCGGTGCAGTGCGCGGATGCGGGCCAGGAATTCGGGCACTTCGAACGGCTTGACCAGATAGTCCTCGGCACCGCTGTCGAGCCCTTCCACCCGATCGGCCACGGTGCCGCGGGCGGTCAGTAGCAAAGCAGGGGTGATGACGGCACGGTCACGCAGCGTCCGCAGCAGCTCCAGGCCCTCCAGCACCGGCAATGCGCGGTCGATGATGAGCACGTCGAACTGCTCGGTCAGTCCGTGATGCAGACCGGCTTGGCCGTTATCGGCGGTGCGGACCTGATAGCCCTCGTCGGTCAGCAGCCCGGCCACCATGTCGGCGAGTGTGCGATCGTCCTCGACCAGCAGTACCCGCGGTGCGGTCGTGCCCGGAATCGACATGCACTCCAGCCTGCCATCGAACGCGCAGGCCGAGACGCTCGCAGCGGCCCAGCGAGTGAATTCTCAGAGCATTCCAAGGCTGATCCGCACTCTGGTCAGCATGGGCGCCACAGCCCTACCGGACGACGAACACAGCACGACGATGACACCAGCGCATCTCCACCGCCGGACCGGGCGCACGCCGCCCGCCACTTGCTGGCGCACCGCCGCCCCGGCACCATCTCGCCAACAGTAGGCCCACACCGACATCCCGTCCGGCGGGACCGCCACCCCCGATGGTGTCGCGACATGAACGAGCAGCCACTGTGGCCAACGGGCTGAATACGCCCGTCGGTATAGCGGTATAGCGCGGCTGACAGCGGGTTCGGGTCGGGGTCCCAACCCCGACCGTCCGGGCCGATGCATGCTCTGCTGGCGGATTGATCTTGCCGAACGAATCACTCGAACGATACAGTGATGTAGATCACACAATGTGGTGTGATCTGTGACGGGAAAGGCCCACCCATTGGCCGGTACCGAACATGCAGGGCAACCGGGCGGGCCATTCCTGTCCTCCGCGGCCACGCGAGGATCAACGCAGCCGATGCCGCGCCGACGTGGCGGCGCGATCGTAGGCGAGCGCAACCTGCGGGAGTTCGATGCTGGGCTCATCGGGAACGCGGTGCAGGTTGGCCATGAAGGCCTCGACGGCCCCCACCGTGCCGTGATCTCGGCCAGCAGATACAACGCGTGAAATCGCGGAGAGGCGGGGAGCTTAGTAGACGGGAAGAGGGCGGTCTGCTTTGCGCAGGCGATATTCCGCCCTGTGTGTGTGGGGGGGGTGACGCCGGTGATACTGGCCTGCTCCAGCGCCGCGAGCGCCTCGGCCGCGCGCACACCTGTCTTGCAGTGCAGCACGATCGGGCGATTCTGCGGCAGTTCGGCCAGCGCCTCACCGGACAGGATGCGGTCCTCGGGAAGCAACTGCACATCCTCGATGCGGAGGATGTCCCACTCGTGGGGGCGAAGGGGCTACCTGTGCTCCGCATGCTCTGTCGGTGCGGCACCCAGGTGCCGTGAGCCCGCCGGTCAACGGCCACGATCGCCGGTATCCGGGGGTGAATGCTGGTGATCGAAACCCGGGTAACACTCGCCATGAGCATTTGGCGAGGGCGGGAAACTTCGGCGAGCGTCGTCATGAGCGAGGGCCGGTGGCGAGAGAGCCGGCGGTTAGCTACGGTGGTGCTGATGACGGAAAGGCTGAATCTCGCAGCCTGTGCCACCGTAACCAAATGTTGGCAGGGGTGGCGGAGACGCACGGTGTTTCCAGCCGACGATCAGCCAGCGACCTCGTCGGTCCTATCGCGGCAGGAGCAGGCGCTAAGCGGATGCGTGCCGCCCCCCGACCGGCGCGGAATCTGTCATGTGACGCGGTTTTCCGCGCTGAGTATCCATGGCTGCTTTTCGATGTGCGATACATCTGCAAATTCGGTGGCTGCAGGGCATGCTGATCGTAAGTTGACAGGTAGCGCAGAGCGTTTCGTCGTATGACTGATTGGCGTTCGGAGCTGATCGCGCGGTGGTGGCAGGAATTGGGCTTCACCAAGGATCTGTCGATGGCTCAGCGGCCGCGAAATGCTTTGAGTGCATGGCTGGACCAACTCGCGAGCGCGCTGGACGCAGATCGTTTCGACTCCGCTGTAGGCTTCCGGGTAGGACAGGCGATGGCAGCGGCAAGCCTGGGCGGACTGGACGCGCCTGCTGCCTCCGCGCACGCCCTGTTCGATCTGGTCGAGCATAGTGAGCATCCTCGAGCATGCCGCCGGTTTGCCGCACTGCTGGCCGCCTTTGGCCAAGGATACCAGGACCAAGCCAATTCTATAGCGAATTCAGGTCTGGGTAGTGACGAATCGAGCGGTGACGATATTTTTGGCCTAGAAGGCGCCGTACGGTCTCGGTCGATATTCGATCGTGTCGCACTCGCGATTGCGATCTGCGACACTACCGGCAAGCTGATCGATGTAAATCAATATCTGGCCGACCTCGTGGGTTTACCGGTAGATGAAATTTGTGGCCACTCTATACTTGATTTCGCGCATCCAGACGAAGTCGATTCACTGGCGAGTATGCTGTTCGATCCCGCGCGAGGGGGCGCGATGAACGATGAGCGGCGCTTCATCCGGAAAGATGGCAGTGTCGGCTGGATGGCATCCTCTGTTACCTATGTAAGAGGGGAACGAGGCCAGCCCGACTATCTGCTCGGCCTTGGCGCCGACGTGTCGGAGCGGCACCGGCTTCAAGAGGAACTGCACTGGCAGGCCCGGCATGACCCCCTTACCGGGCTCTCCAACCGGCGGCATTTACTCGAGCAGGTCGAAAATATGCGCACCATAGCCGGCAGTGGCGATCGGGTCGGATTATGTTTTGTGGACCTGGATAAGTTCAAGCGGATAAATGACCGTCACGGACACAGTGTCGGCGATGCGGTTCTGTCGACTGTCGCTGTACGCATGCGTGACAGTTTTCCTCCGGACTCCTGCACAGTTGCTCGAGTTGGAGGCGATGAGTTCATAGTGCTGGTGCCGCCACCAGCCGACGACGAAAGTATCGTCGGCGTTGTAAATACGATTATGTCGGTCTTTGCCGACCCGATCGTCGTTGGTCGAAACCAATTCAAGGTGTCGGCTAGCGTTGGCGCCGTAGCGGCACCGGTGGCTTCAATGCAAGCTGGTGCATTACTGGATGCCGCAGACCGCCAGCTATATCGTGCCAAAAGTGGTGGCAATGTTCATCGGATAGTCCATGTAGTAGACACAGAGAACGGCAGAGAATAGATCAAGGATTGTTCTGCCGGAGTCGGGCCGCGTTGGCGTTGTACTCCGCTGAGGTTATCTGGCTCATCGCGATCCCGGTGTGCCGCGTGAGAGCGTGGCGGTATAGGACGGTTGGTTGTGACAGGTCAGGAAGTGCGAGTGTCGTGCTTCTCGCGGTTGGCAAGGACCTGGTCCATGTGGGTCTTTGAACTTCCATGCCGTGGGGTGCCAGTGCGGTTCGCGGACTCCGCCGGGATCGAGATGGACCAGATATATGCAACTGCTCGCGCTGCTGTAACACGTAATCCGTGCCGCGATCAGGGGACATCGCCTTCCTGGTGACCTGCGGTCGCCGGCACCACCGGCCTGACACGCGGTCTTCGAACCTGTAGCCGCAGTGCCGAAGTGAAGGGAACGACCACGTATGACAAGCGGACATCCACGCCGGATCGCGGTAATCGGTGCCGGATTGATCGGATCGGCACTGGCTGGTCACCTGATCCTGGCCGACAACCGAGTAATCATCGGAGCGCGGCGGCCAGAAGCCTTCACTCCACCGGACTACCAGCAGGAAGACATCGACTATCAGGTCCGTACGATCGAGGAAGCGATCGACCAAGCAGAAGTAGCGATCCTGGCGATCCCCAACGCGGCCGTCGCATCGTTCGCGGACTGCTACCGCGATCGGTTGGCCGGCGCGGTCATCATCGATCCCTCGA
The DNA here is from genome assembly GCF_000308615.1 of Nocardia jiangxiensis NBRC 101359. Taxonomy (GTDB): domain Bacteria; phylum Actinomycetota; class Actinomycetes; order Mycobacteriales; family Mycobacteriaceae; genus Nocardia; species Nocardia jiangxiensis. The sequence continues at coordinate 9,942 of NZ_BAGB01000158.1, read as the reverse complement.
ACCCGTTCCTCTGGCACGACGGCGGTGTCATGACCATCAAGGACCTCGGCGGCAAGACTTCCGGAACCGTGACCGCTGAACTGTTCCCGAAATCATCGGTGGCACGGGCTTTCTCGCACCAGCTCGCCGAGACGCTATGGTTGCGGGGCCGACGGGAACCAGGAAAGAATGCCATCGGATACGCGGCAGACGACAACCGCGCCGCCGCGATCACCGCCGACATCATCACCCAAACCGGGTTCGTGCCGATCCCGGTCGGCACACTGGCCCAATCCGCGCCCATCGATCCCGGCGGAGCGCTATTCCCCGGGCTGCTAGGAATCTTCACCCCACAAGGCATGCGGACAACCCTCGAGAATGGACCGTTCACCCTCTGACGCCCTGGGCCCGGCCCAGCAGCGTGGACCGACCAGGACCGCTAGGGCCAGACAGCAGCGAAATGTTCATGAGCCAAGCCGATTGTCTACAAATAGAGGTGATTCGGGGTCGTGCGTCGGGACCATTGAACCAGCGCAAGGCCCTCGGCTCCATGGCTGTGACCGGCCCGGAGGCCGCCCCGGGCCACCGCAGATAGGCGCGGCTGCCGCGCCCTATCTGCGATTGCTGACGGTATGCTCGGGGTGGATATATCGGAGGTGGATGGCATTGGGCGCTCGATTGCCGACCGAGCAAATTGCGTCGACGATGACCGAATCGCCATCGACGCGGGAGTGGGCGCCGATGGCGCAGGGCCGGCCCATCACGAATCCGAGACAACCCGGATGGTGAACGCGAGCCCGTCGGTGCCTCGGTTGCGGGTAGTTGTGGCCGAAGATGACGTCCTGCTTCGCGAAGGTGTCGCGAGCTTGCTCGCACGCAGCGGGTTCGACGTGGTGGGGCAGGCCGGAGACGCCGCGCAACTCTTGGCGCTGGTTCGGGATATAGCTCCGGATCTGGTGGTGGTCGACATCCGGATGCCGCCGACGGACACCACCGAGGGGCTCGACGCGGCTCGGGTGATCCGGGGTGAACTCCCGGAGACGGGCATCCTGGTTCTGTCAGCGCACGCCGATGTGGAGGACGCGATCGAGCTGCTGGCCGGTGGTCGGCGGATCGGCTACCTCCTCAAGAGCCGGATCACCGATCTGGAGGAATTCGTCGACACCCTTCGCCGGATCGCCAAGGGCGCATCGGTCATCGACCCTGTTCTGGTGCAGGAACTGGTGTCGGCCCGCCGACGCGATGACCCGCTGGCCGTACTCAGCATGCGGGAGCGGGAAGTGCTCGCGCTGATGGCGGAGGGCCGCTCCAATTCCGGCATCGCCCGTCGGCTGTGGGTTACCGAGGGCACGGTCGAAAAGCATGTGCGTAGCATCTTGACCAAACTGGATCTGCCCGAGACCGGGGACGATCACCGCAGGGTTCTCGCGGTGGTCACCTTTCTCGAGGCTCGCTGAGCGGATCGCGCTGGTCCTTGGCTGCGAGCAGCTCACGGATCGCGCCGGACGACAGCGCGGACTTGGGCAGGAAACCCACCGCATGGCTCGCCGCGACCATCTCCGCGACGTCCTGTTCGGCGCGCGCAGAGGTCAGTATCACCGGCGGCGGCACGATCCCCCCATGGCGGTGCAGGCGCTCGGCGAGTTCGATGCCGTTCTCCTCGCCGAGCTCGATATCGACAAGCGTCACGTCGGGCCCCAGCGCCGCGACACCCCGCAGCGCCGCGTCGCTGGTCGACGCCACGCCGACAACGGTGATCCCCCCGCGCTCGAGCAGTTCGCGTCCGGCGTCGAGAAAGTCGACGCTGTCATCGACGATGAAACAGCGTAAACGCTGAGCTGATGACAGCATGATCCGAGTGTCCGGTAGCGCGCTACGAGGGCGCATCCCCGCTAACGGGAACTTCGCGCCAGGCGCTACCGCGTAGCGCGCGCACGGCGGGTCGGTGATCATCAAATCTGCTGAGCCGCGCGGTTCTCGGCGTTCAGCATCCATCGCTGCTTCTCGATGTCGTCGATAGGGGCGTGCCGCAGGTCCGCGGTCGCCGGTCCAGCGCGCTAGCCCGCAACGACCACCCGGTTCTCCGATCGCGGCGCGGGAGGATACTGAGTTCATGCCGCCGAGGTGGTTGCGGCTTCCTGGTTGGAAGCGGATGCTCGATCGGTTGCCGGGTGACGCGTCCGATCGTGGCCGGAAGTCGGGACCGGCCGCGATATGGCCGGTACTACAGATGCCGCTCGAAGGCTCGACCGAGGATGCTCCATCGGTACGAACAGGTCTGCTGTCGGCGTTGCGGCGTCCGGCGACACCGCCGCTGTGGCTCGGGATCGTGGTTGCTGTGGTTGTCATCGCGCTGGAGACGTTCGTCATCATCCTCCTGCAGGATCTGTCACCCGGCGAGACGTTCGAGCCGGTTTATCTGCTCGGCATCCTGGTGATTTCCATGGTGTGGGGATTGGGCCTGGCGGTGGCCACCTCGCTGGTCAGTGCCATCGGCCTGGCCATTTTCGATGCGAGGTCCGGCGGCAAGGTCCCACCGTTCGATTCCGAGAACTTCGTGCTCGTCGTCGTATTCCTCGTGGCGGCGTTGTGCACGAACTTCATCGCGGGGCTGGCCCGCCTGCGGGCACTCGAAGCCGACCAACGCCGCAGGGAAGCCGAGGAGGCCAAAACCGGACTGCAGGAGAGCCGCGACCGGATCAGTGTGCTAGCCGAGCAACAAGCCGCGCTGCGGCGAGTGGCGACCCTGGTGGCGCGCGGCGCGCCCGCCTTCGAGGTGTTCTCGGCGGTGGCCGAGCAGTTGGCCCGCGCGCTCGGCACCACCAACGCGTCATTGTGGCGCTACGAGTCGGACGGTACGGCCACTCTCGTGTCGGCTCATGACGACCCATTGCAGACCACAACGATGCCCGTCGGTTCGCGCTGGTCGCTGGAGGACCACCGCATCGTCGGACTGATTCTCGCCAGCGGCCGCCCGGCCCGGATCGACAGCAACGACTCGCCCGGGGGGACAGCCGCACGCATCCGTGAGTTCGGCCTGCACGGTGAGGTGGGGGCGCCGATAATTGTCGAGGGCAGTGTGTGGGGCGCCGCGATCATCGGAACCGCCAAGCCCGGTCCACTACCACCGGATACCGAGGCGCGCGTCGCCGACTTCGCAGACCTCGTCGCAACGGCGATCGCCAACGCTGAATCGCGTGCGGAACTGACCGCGTCGCGCGCCCGGATTGTGGCGGTCGCCGACGAGGAACGGCGCCGCCTGGAACGTGATCTACATGACGGAGCTCAGCAACGGCTGGTATCTCTCACGCTGGAACTGCGCTCATTGCAGGACTCGGTGCCCGCCGAACTCGATGCTCTCAACGGGCAGATCGCCCGGGTCGCGACCGGTCTGGCCGGCGCGACGGAGAATCTCCAGGAACTCTCGCGCGGAATTCATCCGGCGATCCTGTCGAAAGGCGGACTCGTCCCGGCCTTGAAGACGCTGGCCCGCCGCTGCCCGGTACCGGTGGATCTCGACGCCGCGGTCGAGCGGCGGTTGCCGGATCCGGTGGAGATCGGCGCCTACTACGCGGTGGCCGAAGCGCTGACGAACGCCGCAAAACACGCTCGAGCCTCCGAAGTGTCCGTCTGGGCGGCGATGAAAGGCGACAGTCTCTGCTTGTCGATTCGCGACGACGGCGTCGGCGGCGCCGACGCCGGGAAAGGGTCGGGACTCGTCGGTCTCAAAGACCGGATCGAGGTGCTGGGCGGCCATCTACTCGTCACCAGCCCCACGGGCATCGGTACGTCGCTGTACATCACTATCCCAGTAGACGCACAGGACAGCACACCTCTCAGGTAACCGCGCGGTGCCACCGCTCGGTGCGGTTCAGGGTGGATTCATCCTGCCGGGAGACCGAATCCAACGGATTCGATCAGGCCGAGTTGCAGCTAGCAGGTATCGGCACGGTCACGGTGATGGGGCCGCCGAACTGCGGCCAGCGCCGACGACAACGGGCATGCGCGAGACGATTCTGGACTTCGTTAATCGGTCCCATCATGCATTCGAGGAGTCTCGACATGGTCATCCACCAACAAGACATCATCACCCGAGCCGGGGTTCCCACCCGCACACCCGCCGAGCTGACCACCACGTCCGGCGCGATGGGGCGCGAGCGTGTGGCCCGACCCGCGATCTGGTCGGGTGGCGCGGATGGCGAACTGATCGCCGGACACATCGACGGGCTGCACATTACGGACGCGACCATCGTGAACCCGCTATCCACCGAGTCCGCGACCAGGATGACCAACGGAGCCGGCAGGGGAACGTGGCGACTGAGCTGGCTTCCCGAAATGACACTGACCCGAACGCAGGTCCTCAGCGCAATGGTTCTCGAGCGAATCCTCATCGCGCATGATCTCGACAGCGCAACCATGATGCGAATCATGCGCATCCTGGCCGACGATCTCCGGATGCCGCTGCACCTGCTCCTCGGTCGTCTCTCGTCGCATCAGCAGAGAACAGACACGCTGCCGCACTCCACCGGTGGCTCAGCGATGCGAACCGCGCCGCATCGCGGTGACTCGGCGATGCGGACTGCCTGAACCTATTGACCTGCCGTGGTGCCTGTTCCGCCCAGGCGTTGCCGAGGATGCCGGCGACGAAGTCGGTTCGGGTGAAGCCGGGGTCGTAGTGGACGAGGATATCGGCGTTGACGGTGCAGAAGGTGGAGGCGGGACGATGGGCGAAGCCCTGGGGCGCAGCAGCATGTCGATGATGGCGGGCAGGATGGCGTCGGTGCCGGGCCGTGGCTGGTGGAGTTCGGTGCCGAGCATGTCGACGGTCGCGCGTAGTGCACTGTGGTCGCCGACTCGGGTGGGGAGGTGGATTTCCGGCGGCAGGATGTCGTTCAGGGGGTACGGGCGGACGAGGTCGAAGGTGTCAGCCCTGCTCCCAGCGCCGCGCCATGGACGAGTTCATCCCGCTGCACATCAGCGGCAGCACTCGAGACAAAGGGACGCTCATATACCGCGGCCCCGGAAACCGGATGAGTCGCCGGGGGTATCGGATATGGCTGCTGGCCGGTTCGACCTCGGCAGTGGCGCTCGGCCGCGAGTTACCGGTCCGAATGACGAAGGCGGTCGGCAATTACCTACCCTGAGCAGGGTCAGCTCTCGCGTAGGTGAGCTGATCAGCGCATACTGGAGTCGTCAGCCGCTGCAACGATAATGCAAGTTTACCTTCCGGATCGTTGGTCGCGATATCGAGACGCCATTGGCCGCGCTTCCCCGAGGTTTCGAGCAATGTCGTCGCCCTGCGAACAAGATATATGAGGTGACAATCGATGGGGGTGTCGGTCGTTTACCGTTCCGGAAGGCAACGAGATGACCAAGGAGATTTACCGAACAACCATACGTAAGCGGTTCGCCACGCTCGCGCTGGCAACGATAGCGACAGCAATTCCGGTGATGGCGATAGCTCCGGCCGTTGCCGCGTCGACCACAGGCCAGGGCATAGTGCAGGTCGACCGGTCCGGGGGCCAGGCTGTCGGCTCTCCCGCACCGCCATACATACCACCCCCGGCACCGCATGGTTGTGGCACTGCTAACTGCTATTACGACGGCCAGAACAACAACGGCTGCGGCCGCAACAGCAACACCGGTGACAAGAGTGGCTGCGATAACAACGGGACTGGTGAGGGCAACAACGGTGCCGGTAATCGCCCATACTCGGGCAACGCCCTCGGCCATCTGAACCCGATGTGACCCGCAATGCGAGGCAAACCGTGATTCCTCACCCACGAATCGGTCATGGATCGCCTCGATTCCCCGTCCCAGCCACCACCAGCAATAACCGAGCCGCCGATCTCGACTACGGGCCACGCGGCCCCGCAGCACAGCGAAGGCGCCCAGCTCGGGCCGACATGCCAGCCGCGGTTTCTGTGGAGGCGATAGGCAGCCAGCCGGGTTACGACCGATTCGTCTTCCGCGAGGACGAAACGGTCACGCGCCGAACGAGAACGTGAGCGCCTGCCTGGCGTCAGGCCGGTGAGCCGGACAGTTCCCACTCTTCGATCGGGTCCCGGGAATACCAGCGACCGGTCCATTCGCGGCCCGCGGCCAGCGCCGCGTAGAACTCGCCGTCGTCGGGCAGCGCGGGAGCATAGGCGTGCACGACACCGGGCTGGTCGCTCTAGAAGCGGCGGGCGCGCTCGACCGAGCGAGCAGAGCACTCCGCGTGGTACGCGCGTTGGGTGATCAGCCATTCATCGGCGGTCCGCCGGTCCGGGTGGCCGGTGTGGTCGAGCGGGTAGTGCATCCGGTACTCCATGCGCGCCAGTTGTTCACCGACATGCTCGAACAACCAGGCGATCCACGCCGGAACCTGCGGCTGCGCGGCGAGCGCACTGGCGGCCAACCCACTACGCACGGCCGGGCCGTCCGGATCGTCCTGCACCGTCGTGACATGGGCAACCGCACCGGAGTCCACACGGCTCCCGTTCTGATCCCCACCTGTCATAGCCGATAACTCCAAGTCTTCGTGACGCCTAATGGTGATCGATGATGCGAATCCGCGCGTCGGCCGCATCCGGATGCCTTCGCTGCTCCGATCCGTCGGCGGTAGCGGCGCGTAGCTGGATTCACTATCGGGGTGGGTCGGCGCGCGAGGCCGTAGTGACCTGCGGTGCGAGAGGTCGACAACGCGCTGGCCTGCGGTCAGGAAGTTCTCGATGGCGGTGAATGAAGCAGGAACGGAAGGTTGACAATTCGTGACATACTTTTGCGCCGAGCTGCGCCACAGCCGATACGCGTCACCGTTGCCGATTCGAGAACCGATGCACGACGACCCCGAACTCGCCCAGGCCCGCAACTTCCTGAACGAGCGACGCCAGCATGCGCACATGCTGATGCGCCGTCGTGAATCCACGCAATCGCCGTCAGGACCGCCCATCCCGGGCCTCGACGCCGAACTCGCCGCTGTGCGACGTCAGATCGAACAGCTCTACACACGGTTCCCGGCTCTGCGAGCCGATGCTGCGCCACGCCCCATCTAGCCGCATCCGATACAGAAAGAAGCCTCAGCAGCGTTTGGGTGCGACTACCAGGGCCTCTCAGGGCATCGTCAATTCCAGCTCCGCCAGCACAACATCGGCGACAGAACCAGCCAACCGTGCAAACAAGGCGCAAATCATGCTACTTGGCTATCATTACTCGTCATGAGTGCGATGTCGGACCGAAAGGCGGTAATGCTGACTCGCGCGTGGATTCGGTGGCTGCTCATGCACGGCATAACGCGGTCCTATCTGCTGTGGTCGGCGCGTCGCGGCGATCCCCTCGCGCAAATCGCCTTCGGCCAGGATCGCTTACTCGGCACGTCGCCGTTCATCGAGGAAATCCGACAGCGTGGCCGTCTGACCAAATTGTCGGGGACGCACGTCACCACGGACTACGATTTGTGCCGTCGTATCCTGCGAGACAATCGCTTCGGCGTGGTCACGCCCAACCATCCGATCATTCCGAAGCCGATCCGCTGGGTGTTGGCCAAGACGGATCAGGAACTTCCCAACCTCACCGAACCGCCCTCGATGCTGGTTACCGATCCGCCGGAACACACCCGGTACCGACGCCTGGTCGGGCAGGCATTCAGCCCGGGTGCGATCGCCGAATTGAAGCAGAGGGCCGTCGAAGTGACCGATGGCCTACTCGATCGCCTGGAGTCGAAGCCGCGACCGGACCTCATCGAGGACTTCGCCGCCCAGGTGCCCGTCGCGATCATCGCCGAGATTCTCGGGCTTCCCGCCGATATGCATTCGACCCTGCTGAGGTGGGGGCTCAACAGTGCGCCGCTGGTCGACCGCGCCCTGACCTGGACCACGTATCGTCACGCCACCGACGAGCTGGCCGAGGTCAAGCAGTACTTCGACCAGCGCATCGACAAGCTCACCGCCGAACCGGGCGATGACCTGCTCAGTGTGCTCGCGACAAGTCGTGAGCTCACCCGCCGTGAACGGACGGCCAACGCCGCCCTGCTGCTGGACGCCGGATTCCTCACGACGGTGAACCTGCTCGGCAATGGAATCGCCCTGCTGACCAGCCATCCGGATCAGCTGAAACTGCTGATGGCGAAGCCCGAGCTGTGGCCGGACACGATCGAGGAAATCCTTCGCTACGACTGCCCCGTGCGGATGACCGGCCGGATCTCCAACTGTGACGTCGACATCGCCGATCAGCACATCAAACGCGGTTCCCTGGTTTTACTGTCATTGGCGGGCGCAAACTACGACCCCGGCGTCTTCCCCGATCCTGAACGATTCGACGTGACCAGGGTCAACGCCGCGGATCACCTCGCGTTCAGCGGCGGGGTGCACGGTTGCTTGGGATACCGGCTGGCCCGAATGGAAGGCATCATCGCGCTGCGGACCCTCTTCGAGCGATATCCGGATCTGCGCTTGGACGGCGCGCCGATCCCGCGTCGCCTGATCAACCTGCACGCCTACCGCTCCATGCCCGCCAAACTCACTGCCGACTAACTTCCGTGTCGGGCGTCGATTCCTGGCGGATGCCGTCCTCGCAGAGCGAGCGTGACCGCTTCGCTGTGGTGTACGGGCAGGACGCGCTCGCGGTGTGCCGGACGGCGTACTCGCCGCAGGCCGCCGCATGCTCACCCTGCGCCCCAAGGAATTACACGAAACCGTCACCGCCGCCGCGCCGAGCAGAAGACCACGACCTGGCGAGACAAATACGCGCTGCGCGCCGGGGGGAATCCACCGTCAACCAGACCCTCGACCGTCGGCATGATGATGCTGTCCGGAACTAGCGGCGGCGATCGCCGCGCTGTCCAGTGGGCGGGATCTGGTTCTCGACGGCGAAGCGATCGCGCTCAGTGCTGGGGGCGCGCCGTCGTTCGGTTTCTGCAACGCCGGATGATCGTTACGAATCGATCGTAGCCCGGCTGGCTAACTGCTGGACCCGGATCCCCCACTCGTTCGGCAAGTGCGCCGGCCCACCCTGAGTGGTTTAAAATCGAGGGGGGCAACTGCTCTTGCGAGCGATCACACAGAATCGACACTGAGAGGGGCCTTGAGATGGTACAGCTCTCCGACCAGTTGCAGGACCTGTCCATTCGCGCGAAGAAGACCGAAGACGTAATCGACGCCGCCGCAGCCAGAAACAAGAAACGGCTGCAGATACAGCGGGACGCGATGACATCGGCCATGGAGTCTCGCCGTGCTAAGGCCGACAAGGCCGTCACGGAGGCACAGGCGGATGTTCGCTCGAGGACGGAGGAGCTGCGTACCGCGGTCGATAGCCACTTCGCTACTGTCCGCGCCAAGGCCGCAGAACACCGCGCCGAACGTGACCGCCGGAGTGCCGAGCGTTATGCCGAGCGAGCCGAGAACGACGCCACGGTTGCCGTCGATTTCGCGCTCTACGCGCTCGATCAGGCAGACTATGCCATTATCGAGGCTGCTGTGGCCCGTGTGGACGCCGATGAGTTGGCGGCCCAGAGCTGACCGTGCGGTAGCGTGCGGCGCAGAAGGTCTGTACAGGTTGGTCTGGGTCACTGGCATTGCGGACGAAACCAGGGGTTGGCCCGCGGATAGGTCATCATTGAGCGGCCGCATCAAGCCTGTCACTATCTTTCGGCTGCCTGCGTTCTCCTTCGGATAGGTCGTTCTATCCGACGTGCCGCCGCTTGTCCGACGTGTCTCAGGAGGTGTCCGTATGACATCTCCTGGGGCACTACCCGGCGGATTACGAGCGCCAATGTTCGAGTTCCTCGGCGGTGGGTAGCCCGACTGCGTCGGCTGGAATCCACTGGCGCTCGGTGACTTCCCTCTGCCTGTTCGCGGCGCAGCGTCATCTATGTTCATGCCCTGCCCACCCGCGGCTCGTGATCCCTCCACGCCGCGGTCGGCGCGGCGATCCAGGAGTAGCACCTCGGCTCCGCCGCGTCGCAGTTCGGGCGGCCCTAACAAC
>NZ_BAGB01000159.1 GCF_000308615.1 Nocardia jiangxiensis NBRC 101359 | reverse complement strand
CGAGCAAGGGTTCGCTTTCTCGCCCTCGTCACCCGACTTTCAGGTAGCGGTATAGGTAGTCCCACCGATGCGGGTTTGTTGCCTCCGGCGCAGGGTGGTTGTCGTACAGGAAAAGCAGACCCAATGGGAACCGAATCACCATGACAACTGCTCTATTGCCGCTCGCCTACGGCTACGTCCGCGATGATCTACTCGATGATGGCTCCCCTGGTTCGAGTGAAGACAAGCTGCGTGAGACCGCCCGCTCGCTCGGCTACGAACTGGGAACGGTATTCCACGAGCCCGAACCGCAGAATGCGACACTGCCTCCCGCGTTCGCCGATCTGGTCCAAGAATGCCGACGCGCAGCAGCGCACACGGTGATCACTGTGCGTGGGCACATGTCGCACATGCCCGTGTGCCGGATGGTGCTGTTATCGATCCTCGATGTGCGAGCCGACGCCACAGTCCACGAAGTCTCCGTGTAAACCGGGTTTTCACCAGGGCCAGGCCTGGACGGCAGGCCCCGGCACAAGACAGTCCCCACCGAGCAGAAGCGAGTTCGGCCGTCAGATGCGGCGGACGAATCTCACCTCTTTCCCGCGTGGTCTCTCCTTCGATCCGCCGACAACTGCTACATGTCGTGCTCCCAGCTGCCGCGCGTGTCGACGTCCGCAGCATCCGCCAGAGCCTCCAGCTCCGCGATCTCCTCGTCGGCGAGCTCGATGCCGCGAGCTCGGACCAACCCGTCGATATAACCCGCCTTCGTGACCCCGATGATCGGGGTGGTCCCCTTGGCGATGGCCCAGGCGGTGGCGACGTCGGCGGCGGACGCGCCTCGGTCCTCGCCGATCGCTCCTATCCTGTCCGTCAGCGCCTGCAGCTGGGGCAGGATGCCGTTGTACACGGCCGCCCGGCTGCTGCCCCCCGGCAACGGATGGGCCGGGCCGTACCTGCCGGTCAGCGCCCCTTGCTCGAGGACCATGTAGGAAAAGAACGGCAGGTCGTGCCGGCGGCAGTGCTCGAGGATGCCCGCGCGTTCAGAGCTCCGGTACAGCAGGCTGTAGTGGTTCTGGACCGCCTCCACACGGAACCCCGCCTCGCCGAGGATCTGATCGGCGAGAGCGATCTCCTTCATGTTGTGGTTCGAGACGCCGACATGTTTGATCCTGCCGCTGCGCAGCAGCGGTATCAGAAGCGGCGTCCAACGGGCCACGTCGGCAGGGTTGTGGATCCAGTACAGATCCACATAGTCCGTGCCCATTCGGTCGAGGCTCTGCTCCAGCATGTCCGCGACCGGATCGTCGCCGTCGCCCGCGACCTGCGGGGTGAACTTCGTCGACAGCTGGTACTCGCTGCGGGCGTAGCCCTTCAGCGCCTGAGCGAGGACCGTCTCCGAGTGGCCCATGCCGTACACCACCGCGGTGTCCCACAGGGTGAACCCGTTCGATTGCGCCTTCTCGACGACCTCTCGCAGGCCGGACTCGGTCAGCTGACTGCCGAAATAACCGTCTCCCACCTCGCCGCTGTCTCCCCAGGCCCACGTGCCCAGCGCCACCGCGGGCGCTGTCAGCGTCTTGCTCGTCATGTCGCCTACCTCCGGTCTCATTTCCCATCACCATCGGGATCGTGTCGCAATGTTCGATCCCCAGCAGACCGCGATGGCCGCCACCGGAGAAGGTCGCGTTCATAGGGGGTACGAGCTCAACCCCCCTCACGCCGTAACCAGCGGCTACCGTGAACGACATGGACCAGCAGCCCGGAAACCGCGGCGAAGTCCGGCACTTCCTTGCCAGCCGGCGCGCCAAGATCACCCCGGCACAGGCCGGGCTGCCGACCAACGCCCGTCGCCGGGTCGCCGGGCTGCGGCGTGAGGAGGTCGCCGTCCTCGCCGGCGTGAGCACGGAGTGGTATACGCGGCTGGAGAAGGGGCACATCGGCGGCGTGTCCGAAGACGTCCTCGACGCGGTCGCTCGCGCCCTGCAACTGGACGACGACGAACGCACTTACCTGTTCGACCTGGCCCAGTCATCGCGGCCTGCGAGTCGCACGCCGTCGCGTCGCCGGGACGTCGAGATCCCGCCCCAGGTCCAGTGGCTGCTCGACTCCATGACGATGTCCTCGGCGTTCGTACGCAACGGCCGCACGGACGTCGTCGCCAGCAACCCCCTGGCCCGAGCCCTGCACGCGCCGATGTTCGACAGCGCCACCATCGACCGGCGCGGCCGCCCCAACATCGCCCGCTACGTCTTCCTCGACCTCGGCGCACATGACTTCTTCCTCGACTGGGACGCCGCCGGCAATGCCACCACCGCCCTGCTGCGCGCCGAGGCCGGGCGCGAGCCCCGCGACCGGGCACTGCGCGGACTAATCGGCGAGCTGTGCACCCTCAGCCCCGAGTTCCGCGGCCTATGGGCCGCGCACGACGTCCTGATCCGCCACGACGGCATCAAACGGCTCCAGCACCCCGACGTCGGCCACCTGGAACTGACCTTCCAGTCCCTCGACCTAGCCCTGTCCGGCCGAGCCGTGCACAACCTGATCACTTACACCGCCGAACCCGCCACCGCATCCGAAGACCGGCTCAAACTTCTCGCCAGCTGGGCAGCTACGCAATCTCGGACGGCAGAGCCCACCCGCCACTCTCCTGCGCCCGGGCCGCTCTGATCCGTCGCGGTTCGCCCGGCCGGGAATCCGGGGTCCGAACTCGACCGGCCGCGCGGAGTTTCCGTGAGTGGCGATCAGCCCGGGCCCTGGTCTGACGGAACGCCTCTTACCGCGAATCGGTGAGTTCCGTTGGCGTGCACGAATTCTCGCTTCGGACGGAGCGCGTCGTACCTCCGCGCCATACTGGCGTTCAAGGGGAATGAGGCCGTGTGTCCCGACGACATAGATCTCGACAAGTACCTGGCTGCGGCCGCGACATCCGTTCCTGCGCAGGCTGTATTCGGCAGCGGCGGCACACGCGCCGTGGATTCCGGATCTACGGCCCCACGACCGGGTCGAGACAGCTGGCCGGCGGGTCGACGAAAATGCACAGAGCCGGAGCACGGGTGGGTCGATAGCCGACGGGGACTCCACCCGCGGCGACGATCTGCGCATAGGCGCCCACACCGTCGGTGGGACGGCGGGTGAGCGACGGGTCGGTGCGCACATCGACCGTATAGAGTCCGAATCTCGGTGTGTAGCTGCCCCATTCGTAGTTGTCGGTGAGGCTCCAGTAGTTGTACCCGATCAGGTTCGTACCGGCGGCCTTCGCGCGCTGCAGCCAGTAGACGGTGTCGCGCAGATGGTCGCTGCGGGTGTAGCCGTCGCCGCGGGGCCGGCCGTTCTCGGTGGGCATGCCGTTCTCCACGACGTACAGCGGCTTACCCGGAAAGCGCCGTGAATAGTGCTGCAGCGCATAGTAGATCCCCTCGGTGCGCAGCGGCATCTCCCAGATGCGCGGACCCGGCAGGGTCGGCAGCGCCGAACCGGTGGCCCGCCCGATCGCCCCGTACAGCGACTGCGCCGGGTCGAAGCCGAAGTAGTAGTCCACGCCCACGTAGTCGAGCCGGGCGGCGATTCGGTCGACGAACGCACCGTTGACCTGGTCCTCCGCACCTGCGACATATCCGACGTTGGCGGTGACCCGGGCGCCGGGCTGCTTGCTGTGGATGTAGTCGTAGCTCGCGTTGTGCACATCGACGATCTCGCTCAGCATCCGGTCGGCGTCGGCGCCGCCCTCGCGAACCTCGTTTCGGATGTAGGCAACGGGCTCGTTCACGGTGACCCACAACGGATTCCGCGAGGAGTACCGATCGACGACGGCACGCATATCGGCCAGCCAGTCCCCGACCATTCCCGGATTGCGCCAGCCGCCCCGGCTCGCTTCCCAGCCCGGGTACACCCAGTGGTCCAGAGTGATCATCGGCCGCATGCCGGCCCGCACGATGCTGTCGACGACCGAATCGTAGAAACGAAAGGCGCGCTGGTCCCACACCCCGGGCGCGGGCTGCAGCCGGGCCCACTCGATCCCGATACGGAAAACCCGCATCCCCATGTCCGCGGCCAGCCCGATGTCGGACTGGTACCGATCGGCGAAGTCGACCGAATTCCCCAGCGGCTCCAATCCCCGATCCCGAGCGATATAACGCGTCCAATTACTGTCGGGCGCACCACCTTCGGACTGGAATCCCGAACTGGCAACCCCCCAGAGGAATCCGGAACCCAGCGACGAGAGCGCGGCCGCCCGCGGCGGCCCCGCCAGAGCCGGAGTCCCGACCAGCGACACCGACGCCGCAGCAACGAACACCGCCGAGACAATCCGAAGAAGCCAGGATCGCATCAATTCAGCGTAACGAACGGACCCCTGCCCGCGCTGGCGATGGCACCAATCCCACTCCGCCCGACGTCACCGCGGCTGCACGCCGAAGTCGCCACGGCCCACCCCGGTCCCCGGCGTCAACTCCGTCTCAGCCGAAACCGGGCTGCTGTCCCTCGTATCGCCGCCGTCGTATTGGTGGTCACCGAGGACGACGACCTCAAAACCAGCGAACGCGCCGCGATTGCACACATGGTGGATGACGCACCCCCGAATTCCCAACCACTGGCGGACCTACTACTACCTGCTGATCAGGCCGATCACCGCCGCACGCAGATTCGGCTGCGGCTCACCAGCATACAGTTCGGCCAGAGCGATCTCGGCGATCATCGCGACGACCAAATGCGCCACCGCCGCAGGGTCGTTCCACCCTATGACGCGCAGGTCCAGCTCGACGATCGCAGCCACTGCCTGATTGCGCGCATGAACCTCATCGAGCAGATCGGCGTCGGTACGCGACTGAGCGAGAAAAGCTTTCGTACCGCGCGTCCGCAAACATACGTCCAAATACGAGGTCATTGCTGAAGCGAGACGCGAAAACCCCGGGGCAAGATCGCCGATTTCGGCGAGGACCGCTTCGGTCAGAGCATCGTGGTAGCGGCGGTGCAGGGCGATCACGTAACTACGCCTGTCCGAAAAGTGGTGGTAGAAGCTACCTTTGGACATTCCCGCGGTCGCAACCACAGCGTTGATCGACAACCCGCGCAGTCCTGCGCGCTCGGCCACCGCAGAGCCGGCATCCAACAACGCCCTACGACCGGGCTCGGGGGGTCGGGCCACGCCGCTCTCCTTTCTGGTACTGCCGCAAGCGTACTCGCATGTTACGTTATGACCGGCCGGTCGGTCATGCCGTTCGCGGCGGGGGCGAAAGGACTGCCGACCGACTGCACAAGCGCAGGAGTACGACGATGCGACGAGCGATATCCGCTGCCACGCCGACTGTTGCGGCGCTCGTGACAACGGGCGGTCCAGCCCTGGCCGATGATCACCTGCCCCATCCCGCCCCTCCTACAGCTATCTGGGCGGCGTACAGGCCGAGCTGACCGGACCAGGGCAGCCGCCCCGCGGGGCCAACGATCGATCGTGCCGGCCAGCCGCAGCACATCCGAATCCCGTTGTGCTGATCCACGGTTTGTCCAACGACACCATGAGCTGGAATACACTCTCGCCACTGTTGGCCCAGGCCGGATACTGCGTGTTCACCACCACATACGGATCCGAGGGCCTGGGCCCGATCGGCGCAGCCGCTCCCGTGCAGGACAGTGCCGCGCAGATCGGCAGCTTCATCGATCAGGTCGAGGCGACCACGGGAGCGAAAAAAGTTGACCTGGTGAGTCATTCGATAGGCGGAGCGGTGGCCTACTACTACCTGAGCCGACTCGGTGGGATATCGGAGATCGGCCGTTACATCGCACTAGCTGCTCCCCTGCACGGCTCCACAGTCAGCGGTCTCGCCGCCGTGCAACCACTGGTGGAATCCACCGGCAGCGGCGCGGCGGCCACCCGCCACTGCGGACCGTGTCAACTCTCACCGGGTTCACCGTTCCTCCACGACCTCGATCCGAAACCCGCTGCCACACCGCAGATCCCGTTCACCATGATCGTCACCCGCTACGACGAGATCGCCACCCCCTACACCACGGGCCTGCTCGACGGCCCCAACGTGCACAACGTCGTACTACAAGACCTCTGCCCCACCGACTTCACCGGCCACAACGAACTGCCTTCGGACCCGATAGCAGTACACGAAGTACTCGACGCCCTCGACCCCGCTCACGCCACCCCATCGACATGCACGATCGTCCTCCCCCTTCTCGGACCCCCGCCCACCCCTGGCCGATAGCAGAACGCGAGCGCCCACACCGACATCGAACTCGGCGATGAGGAGGGCCACAACACGTGCGGTTGGATACTTTCATGGTGGCTTGTGTCCGATCGGTGAGGTCCGCGATGAAACTGATCCGCCGCACGATCGCGACGAGCTTGGGCTCGACGGATTCGTCACGAAGAAGTCCACAGTGATCGCTTCACCTGCCAGCGCAGACGGGAAGCTCTGCCCGACGACATCCGGAGTGCACAGCAGGTAGTCCGCAACTTCCTGCTGCCGTACTCGGAAATGGAAGTGGTAATGGTGACACCAGGCCGATATCCTGTGCATATTCCGGGGAGGCTGACCATGGACGATGCTCTGCAAATACCGCATCTGAGAGCCACCGCAGACTTGGAACTCCGCCCGTGGTCGTTGGCTGCGGCGGACCTCGAGCTTGTCAGGGAAGCCTCTGCCGACGACCTGATTCCGATAACCACGGTGCCGGCGACCTTCTCGCGCGAGGCCGCAACGCGGTTCGTCGAACGCCAGTGGCAACGAGCGACCGATCGAACCGGATACCCGATGGTGATCGTCCGGCGACGGGACAACACACCACTGGGAAGTATCGGCCTGTGGTTGAAGGACATCGACGAAGGCCGCGCATCGCTCGGCTACTGGGTGGTCCGCTCAGCCCGCGGCCATGGCGTCGCCGCGCATGCTCTGGCGGCAATGGCTATCTGGGCGCTGGAAGAGCTGCATATCCCACGGCTCCAGCTCTATGTGGAACCTTGGAACCGCGCTTCGATCCGTACTGCGGAGAAGGCCGGTTTCGAATGCGAAGGGCTCCTCAGATCGTGGCAGAAGGTCGGCAATCAACGCCGCGACATGTTCATGTACGCGCGCCTGGCAACGAGAACCCTCACCGAGGCGGATCGGGTTAGTTAAAATCAGTCGAGACTGTGCTTGGTCTACGTTTGTACGCACAGCCAGTGGATGAATCCGCTCGAAAGCATCTGATGAATCGCTCACCCTCTCTATGAGAGGACCGTCCGATGGGTTTTGCAGAGATGCGCCGGTTCCGGCGTGATCCGTTGGGTTTCCTCGAGAATCTGCGCCGGACCAGCCCGGTAGAGGTGTTCGGGCTGCCGTGGGGCGGGTGGTGTGTCGGCGATACGGGTCTGGCGCTGACGGTGTTGAGTGACCGCGCTTTCAATGCGGGGAAGTCCGGGTTCTTCGGTTCCATGCTGCCTTCGCGGTCTGCTCAGGTCGATTTCGGCCGCGCGGTACGCGCGATTCTGCGCACGCATAGGCCCGAGTATCGCGAGTCCCTGGCGGCGGCGGTGATCGAAATGCCGTCGGTCACCCGCTGGCCCGCAGCGGGGGTCGAGTTGGTGTATCGGTGCACCGCGGACGTGTTGCTGCACCCCGACGGTTCTCCCGAGTTACGCCGGTTACTGGGGCGAAATGCACGCGTGGGCGCGCTTCGCCCGGCCCGAATGGCGCAGCGGGCGCGGGCGCAGCTGCTGCGCGCCAAGCTGTCCACCGCGCTGAACGAGCAGATCCGGGACCGGCGCAGCGCCACCGGCCGCACTGCGGAAGCCGAACCACGGGATCTGCTCGATGCCGTGATCGGTGCCTGTCCCGACGGCGTCGCCGACACAACGGTGGCGCAGCTATACGTGCTGATGTTCCGGTCCATCGTGGGACCGCTGGGCTACTCGCTCGCGTGGTCGGTGCTGCTGGGCAGTCTCCACTCTCCCGGCTCACCATGGCCTTGGCCCGTCGACCGGGTGGTACGTGAGGCCCTGCGGCATCGACCGGTCTCCTGGATGGTCAGCCGTCCCGTCCCCTGTCCCGCCGAGTTCGGGGGAATCGCCTTCCAGACCGGCGACCTGCTGTCCGTCAGCCCCTATCTGCTCCATCACGACGACGAACACTGGACCAGACCAGGGGCATTCCAACCCGACCGCTGGATTCGACCGAGCGAACACGGCCCATTCGTGCCCTTCAGTTCCGGCCCCTTCACCTGCGCCGGCGCCGCGGTAGCCCACGATCTGGTCACCGATGCAGCCACCACCCTCATCGATAACACCTCTCTGCGCGTCATCGGCGGTGGTGATACCCGCCCGATCGTGACCAATGCCGCGACCCCCAGACCGTTCACCCTGCGGCGTACCCCACGCGCCCTGTCCGCGCCCGACCGAGCCCCAGGAAGGAGGTGACACCATGATCAAGGCATTGCGGTTCATCATCACCAACAAGCCGACCCGTTCCTGGAACCCCGCTGAATACGGATGATTCTGCTACCGGCTGGATTGGCTCGACCAACGCCAACCAGCTCTCGGCCATCGGTGACGCCCCCGATGAGATCGCGTTTCCACCGGGGTCTTCGGAGTGGCTGGGCGTCGCCGTGCGGTCGGGTCACGATGCCGGTCCGCGGTGGTTCTCCAGGGCCGATGTGTGCGCGTCGAGTGTGGACTGGTGCGGCCCGAGCCACACGAACATGTCGTGACCGAGACCCGCATCGGCGCGCTCACCACCACCCAGCTCGACACCCCGGGCGCCTGCTCTAATCGGGACGAATAGGGATCCTGCGGCACCGCCGACGGTAGTTCGACGGCGCGGGTAGCCGCAGCGGTCCCCCAGGCGCTCCAGCGCCACGGCTGGGTCGAGGCCGCGGGATGATTCCGTCATCCTGGTCCGTCAGAGCGCTCACCCAGGCCGGGCGGCAGTGCCTTGCCGGGGTGAGACTGAGGATGGCGGCGGTTGTCGACCGGCGAATGACTAGATCGTCGGCATCGGGTGCTACGGATCTTTTGCGAGGTGCCCGCCCGGCACCGCCACTTCGGGGCGTGATTCGCCTTCCGAGGGAGTCACGTCGACCGTGCGGGTGCGGGCGCGTTTCCGCCCCGCACCGGTTTCGTCGGGACATTGGTTCGGATGAGGAGCTGAGGGAATGCGCATCGTGGTCGATCTGAATCGATGTCAGGGGTATGCGCAGTGCGTTCCGCTCGCGCCGGATGTGCTCGAAATGCTGGGTGAGGAGGCGCTGGCCTATGACCCCAACCCTGATGACGCACAGCGCCAGCGGGTGTTGCGGGCGGCGGCGTCGTGCCCGGTCCAGGCCATCCTGGTGGAGACCTGGCCCCCCGACGGGCCGGAGCCCACGGCATGAGCACCGCGTCGCTGACCGCGGACCTGGTCAGAACGTTTCGGGCGGAGGGGCGCATCGTGATCGTGGGGGCGTCTCTGGCCGGGCTCCGCGCCGCGGAGGCTTTGCGAGAGAAGGGATTCCGCGGGTCTTTGACCCTTATCGGCGATGAGCCGCACGAACCGTACGACCGGCCGCCGTTGTCCAAGCAGGTCCTCAGGGGATCGGTTCGCGCCGATCACACCACGCTTCCCCGCATGCGGGCCATCGACGCGGACTGGCGGCTGGGTGTGGCTGCTACCGGCCTGGACCGGGTGAACCGGCGGGTCCTGCTGGCCGCCGGCGATGCCGTGCCCTACGACCGGCTGCTCATCACCACCGGCGTCCGGGCACGCCCATGGTTCAACCCCACCGAGGGCGCCTTGCACGGGGTGTTCACGCTGCGCACCTGCGAAGACGCAGCACGGCTGCAGGCAGCACTGCAGGCGGGCCCGAAGCGGGTTCTCGTCGTCGGCGCGGGGTTCGTCGGTTCTGAGATGGCTTCGGTGTGCTGCGAGCTGGGGTTACCGGTGACCGTCGCCGAACGCGGCGGCGGGCCGCTGGTCGGGCCGCTGGGTGGCGTGATCGCTGACATCGCCGCCCGGATGCAGCGCGCCGCCGGAGTCGACCTTCGTGTCGGTGTCTCTGTGGAAGCCCTCGATGGCGATGCCGGTGGGCGGGTGCGCCGGGCACGGCTCTCGGATGGGACCACGCTGGATGTCGATGTGGTGGTGGCGTCATTGGGGTCGATCCGCAACGTCGAGTGGCTGGCAGGTGCCGGGCTGGCCGCCGGTTTCTGGGGAGTCGGCTGCGATGCCGGCTGTCGCGCGTTCGACATCAACGGTGTCGTGACCGACAACATCTTCGTGGCCGGGGACATCGCACGCCAGCCACATGTGCTGTACGAGTATCAGTTCATCTCGATGGAACATTGGGACAACGCGGTGTGCGGGGCGCAGGTCGCCGCGAACAACATGATCAGCCTGGAGACCGACCGGCGACCACATCTGCCGCTGCCCTCGTTCTGGTCGGCCCAATTCGGGGTGAACATCAAGGGCGTGGGAGTGTGCTCGTTCGGCGACGAGATCGCGTTCACCCAGGGATCCCCCGGCGACTATCGCTTCGCCGCCGCCTACGGCCACCGCGGCCGCATCGTCGGTGCGGTGACCTTCAACCACGGCAAGTGGCTGCCGTACTACGCGGCGATGATCGAACGCTCCGCGCCGTTCCCACCACCACCGCCGGGCTATGACCAGGCCCCCGACCCGGCACCGATACCGGCCCGCTTCCCCGACCCGCGAGTGCCGACCGGAATTCCCGATGTGGTGTTGACCGGCCACGACCCCACCTCACGAGGCGCCGAGTTCCACTGAGCAAGGGAGCCAGCATGACGGCAGCAACCGCCTGGGCCGAAGCGATGAAATACGAACATCGCGCCGACCCGTACCCGTTCTTCGACCAGCTACGCCAGACCCCGGTCGCGCGGGTGGCCGACAACCTGTACGTGGTGACCGGCTATCGGGAACTGCTGACGCTGGCCCACGACCCCCGGATCAGCTCCGATATCAGTCGCAGCCCGCTGAGCACTGCCCTGACCGCAGGCACCGACTCGCAGCCCGGCGCTGCGGACATGCAGGCATACGGCCGCGCGCCGAGCATCATCGCCTCCGATCCTCCCGATCACGATCGAGCACGACGTCAGGTGATGCGCCACTTCGGGCCACCGCATTCACCCGATCTCATCCCCGGCATGGAACCGGGCATCGTGCGGTTGTGCAACCAGCTGCTCGACCACATCGCCGCCAGCGGCAAGACCCGCCTGGATGTGGTCGACGATTACGCCTACCCGGTGCCGGTGACGGTGATCTGCACGATCCTCGGGGTCCCACTCACCGCCGAGCCCACATTCCATGCCTGGATCTACGACATGACCACCGGCACGGACCTGGGCCCGGACGCGACCACCGAACAAGGCAGGGCCCGCGCCGAGAAGGCCCGCGCAAGCAGCGACGCACTCATGCGATATCTCGCCGACTTGATCGAACAGCTCCGGCAAGAGCCCGGACCGGGGTTGCTGTCGAAATTGATCCACGACGACGGCCCCGACGGCCCGATGCCTCCCGAAAAGGTGTTGTCCAACGCGAGGCTGCTGCTGGTCGCCGGTCACGACTCTACGGTCAACACCATCGCCAACTGTGTGATGACACTACTGCGCAACCCAGGGGCCTACGACCGGCTCCGCAACCGACCGGAGCTGATTCCTCGCGCGATCGAAGAGGTTCAGCGGCTGCAGGCCGCGGTGCAGTTCTTCCCCAGCCGCAGCGCCACCGCCGATATCGACATCGCCGGCACCGTCATCCCACAAGGGGCCGCAATATATCTGGTCTACGCCGCAGCCAACCGCGACCCGAACCGCTTCGCCAACCCCGACTGCTTCGACGTCCAACGCCCCGACAACGAGCATTTCGGGTGGGGCAGCGGCATCCACACCTGCCTGGGCGGCCCGCTCGCCCGACTGGAAGTCAACCTCGCGCTGGAAACGCTCCTGCGCCGCGTCACCGAACCTCGCCTGGTCGCCGACCCGCCACCCTATCGGCGAAGCCAAATCTTCCGCGGGCCACGACACCTGCTCATCGACTTCGACCACATCACCGACTGAGCACAACACAACATCGACGCATCCCCGATCCGGTGGGGATTCCGCGCTATGTGTCGTCAAGGGATCGGTTGACGACATGTGCCTGAGCGTCGGCGTGCTCGCGGTGGGCGTGGACAGGTACCGTGCGCTGGTCTCCTGCGGCGAGATCCCCCCGGGCTCCGGCAACCGGGCGCGATCCTGGCCGTCGAGCAGTACGGGGCACCGCTGGCCCGACCCCGGCTGGCCGTGACCGGCGAGGTCACCGGTGGGCGCGATGTCAACGACGTCGTCGAGCTGGACGTCGTGCGCGTCGAGCCCACTGGCTATCCCCGAGCGACCTCAGCGGTGTGCGCGGGGGTGTAGCGCTCGCCCATCACCTGGTCGCTCAGCGGATCCAGCGCGGCCAGCGCCTCGGCGTCCAGGGTGAGCTCCAGCGCGGCTGCGTTCTGCTCCAGCCGGGCCGGGCTGCGGGTGCCCGGAATGGTCGCCACCGCCACCCCGAGCCGCTCGGCCTGGGCGTACACCCAGGCCAGCGCCACCTGGGCCGGGGTGACGCCCAGCCGGTCGGCCACCTCGCGCACGGTCTGCGCGATCTTCTCGTTGGCCTCGCCCGCCTCGCCGGCGAAGCGGGGGTTGGTGCGCCGGAAGTCCTTCTCGCCCAACGTGGAGCGGTCCAGGGCGCCGGTCAGGAACCCCCGCCCCAGCGGCGAGTACGGCACCAGCCCGACCCCCAGCTCGGCCATCACCGGGGTGACCGCCTCGACGTCGCGGGTCCACAGCGAGTACTCGCTCTGCACCGCGGTGATCGGGTGCACCGCGTGCGCCCGGCGCAGCAGCTCGCCGTCGACCTCGGACAGGCCCAGATGGCGGACCTTGCCCGCCTCGACCAGCTCGGCCATCGCCCCGACGGTCTCCTCGATCTCCACGTCCTGGGGCGGGCGGTGGGCGTAGTACAGGTCGATCACCTCGACGCCCAGCCGCAGCAGCGAGGCGTCGCAGGAGCGCAGCACGTAGTCCCGGGCACCGCGGATGCGGCGTGCCCGGTCGCCGGCGCTGCGGTCGATGCCGAACTTGGTGGCCAGCTGCACCTGGTCCCGGCGGCCGTGGTTGGCCCGGCCCACCAGCACCTCGTTGTGCCCGGTGCCGTAGGCGTCGGCGGTGTCCAGGAACGTGATGCCCAGCTCCAAGGCCCGGTCGATGGTGGCCAGGCCGCCGTCCCAGTCGGCGGCGCCGTAGCTCTCGCTCATCCCCATGCACCCCAGGCCCATCGCGCTGACCGTGAGACCGGGCGAGCCGAGCGTGGTTCGGGTGATCATGCGCGGATACTCCTCCTGCCCGGCGGACCGGGCGGTACCTCGAGGGCTGACGAACGCCTCCGACACTAGGACTTGGAGCGCACTCCAAGTCAAGCCGAAGGACCGGCCCCTCCGGCAGGTCAGGCGCGGCGGGGGCGGGTGAGAGTGAAACGGTCCACCGGCAACAGGTCACCATAGGGCCCGGACGCCGCGTAGTAGGTGACGTGCATCTGGTGGTGGGCCCGCCGCCGCCCGAGTCCACATCGAAGGCGGCGAAGCCGTAAGAGTGCCTAACACCTCATCGACGACCTCGGGCGGAAACACCCTGGTCAACACCAAGTACCCAGCCCACGGGACCACTGAGTAAGACCACTGAGTAAACGGCATAGAGGCTAGCGGCAGCATCACGACGGTCGACGTGTCGAGCGCGTCGCTCGAACTAAGCCCCGCGGTGAACAGCGTCCCATGCGCTGCCTCGGCCGAGCCCTCCACCTCGTAAATCGTCGCGTATCGGTAAGGGACGCCCACGGTCGCGGTATCGCCGGCTCGGTAGCGCCGCGCCGCCACGAAGCCGGGGAGTTGGAGGATCTCCGGGATGTGAGTCCCCCAGTACCACTCTCGAAACTCCTCATCCTTGCCCTCGACCGGATTGGTGAGCGCCAGCAGGACCTCGCGTCGCGACTGAGAGCCCTCGCTCATCGCACATCACCACCGGACACGGAAACCGTCGTGAATCCCCACGGGACGCCGAGACTGCTCACCGGGTCGGTCACCAGGGCCGTATCGGAGCGGTGCGCGATACGAAGACCTTCGGACTCGAGATGCCTGGCAGCCCGTTCCAGGTCGACGACCTTCCACGTGATCGCATGGTAGGTGTCCAGCGGCTCGTTGTCCGAGGCGTCGGCGGCGGCCGCGCTGCCGGGCTCCGGCGTCGCGAAGTGGAAGACCGCATCGGCGAGCCGGACATACGGTCCGGACACGCCCCGCAGGTCGTCACGTCCGGTGTGGATGACCTCGGCGCCGAGAACGTCGACGGTCAACTCGAGCGCGCGTTCCGGTTGGGAGGTCAAGATGGTGTGATGCGATGCGTGCTCGATGCCGAGCGGGTCGTCGTCGCTGACCGGCGGGATCGTCCACCCCTCGTTCACTCGCGGGTCGAGGGGGAACGGGAACACCTCGAAGAAGTCGTATCGCATGCCGGCGTCGGCCTCGAAGGTGTGGAACGGCGACGGACCTCCCGCCCACTCGTCGGCCTCGAGAATCTGGTCGCGCGAGTCGACGAGTCGAAAGCCCCGGGCCCGAAGATCCCGGTACAGCTCCTTGACTCCCTCGACGTACCAGCCGATCGCCTTCAGATGCGGCGACTCGACATCCGGGTATCGCTGGACCCCGCCCGTGAGGTACAACCTCGGTTCGAGGTTGTCGATGAGCACATCACCGATCGCCGTGAAGGTCGAGTAGCCGACGGAGTGCCCCGGCGCCGGCGGATTCGGCATCACGACGGAGAAGTTGGTGCTCGGGCGACCGAAGACCCGGGCGTAGAAGTCCTCCGCCTCCGCCAGGCTCGGCACGTGGATCTTCGGGTGGTAGACCATCTTCACGCGGAAAGGACGGTCGGTACTGGCCATTTCGCTCTCCACCCGCTATTCGGCACTGACGTTCGCGAGTGCAGAGGAGAACGCGCCGCCGTAGTTCTCCGTCGACGACATCTCGTCGAGCATCTCGTGGAGCTTGGCGCGCCCACCAGGGTTGAGGAGGAACTTGCGCACCTTCCCCTCGACGTTCGCCCCGTAGTAGTGGCTGTGCTCAGCGGAGAAGATCGACTGCGGCGCAAGCGTTTCGACCATCGTCATCCATTTCTCCTGCTGCGCCTGGGTCGGCTCGAAGAGGTCGTAGCCGTGGTCACGCGCGTAGATCAGCGCATCCGCGATCCAGTCGACCTGGTCCTGGGAGTACCGCGGGTAGTTACCGCCTCCGGCACCGTGCGGACCACCCGGGAAGAAGTAGTTCGGCAGTAGGTGCGCACTGAACCCTCCGAAGTCGGAGGGACCGTCCTCCCAGTCGACACTGAGATCAAGGCCCTCGCGACCCTTCACACCCATCCGGGTGAGCGCACCTGTGCCGAAGTCGAAACCGGTTGCGTAGACGATGATGTCGTAGTCCCGGTGGCCTTGGGTCGTTTCGATCCCGGTGGCATCGACGCGCACGATCGGCGTCTCCCGCAGCGAGATCAGCGAGGCGTTCGGCTTGTTGAAAGACTCGTAGTAGTTCGTGACGAAGGGAGGTCGCTTCGCGCCGAAGAGATGATCCTTCGGGATCAGCCGCTCCGCGGTGGCGGGATCGTTGACGATCGAGCGGATCTTGTTGGCGAGGAACTCGCAGAACTCGAGGTTCAGTTCCCGGTTCGTCGTCATGTCGTAGTAGTTCATCGTGAGCTTGCCGAAACCGGGAGCGTTCCAGATGGTCTCGTAGAAGGCTTGGCGCTCTTGCGGTGAGTCCTCCGTCGAGAACTTGCCGGCGGGCTCGTGCAGAAAGCCCGACGCGACCATCGGACGGACAAGGTCACGCGCCGTGTCCAGATCCTCATGCAACGCCGCGGGAACCGTCGGCGCGACAACAAACATCCGACCGTTGCCGACCGGACTTCTCGATGCCGCGAAGCAGCGGAGCAAACACCATGTCGGCATGCTCGGGACCGAACAAAGACGGTAACCAACCATCGGCGATGGCGCCCGCCTGTTCGACCGTCTGCGCGCCGCCGACGCCCAGATAGATCGGAATCCGGTCCTGCACAGGGGTGCCGAGTAGTTTCAGCGGCTTGCCGAGCCCGATCTGATCCGTTTTCGAGGACAGTGCACCCAATAAGGCGACCCCGTCCTGCCCGTAGCCTTCGGCCACCCACAGCGATTCGAAGCCGAGCCGGTGGCACCTCCTGTCCGCGCCGCCGCTCTGCTGCGAGACACAACGGACACCCTGGCCGTCGTGGCCAGGAAAGTCGGTTGCCGCATCGTGCCGGCTTTCTGGGCCGTCACGTGATCTGGGTTTATGGGATGAGGACGATCCTTCCGTGGGTGTGTCGGCCGGCGAGCCGCCGGTAGGCATCGCGGACTTCGGCCAGCGGGTATGTAGCCGCGATCGGGATCTCCAGTTCACCGCCCGCGACGAGATCGACGAGCCGTTGGAGCGCGGCGGCGCCGCCCGCATCGTTGGTGCCTGCGATCCGAGCCCGACCGTCGATCGCTGCCTGGAAATCGACGGCGGTATTGACGCGCTCCGCCGGGACGCCGAGTTCGTGGGCGAGGTCGACGTAGCCCTCGCCGAATGTGTCGATGAAGGCGTCGATCCGGCCCCCGGCGGCCGCTCGGATCCGATCCGCTTGGCCATCACCATAGGTAACCGGGGTAATGCCGTGCTCGCGTAGCCAGGCGTGGTTGGGCTCGCTGGCCAAGCCTATGACCTCAGCGCCGCTCCGGCGGGCAAGTTGGGCCGCGACGGCACCGACGGCACCGGCGGCACCGGAGACGACGACCGTCTCGCCCGCACGCGGTGCCACGGCCTCGACACCCGCCAGGCCGGCCATCGGCGCGACACACATCGACCCGGCGACCTCCCAACTCATCCGAGTCGGCTTGCGGACGAGATGGCCGGCAGGTAGGGCGGCCATCTCGGCCTGGGCGACGCGCTCCTCGGACCAGCCGAGTACCTCATCGCCTACCTGCCAGGCATCGATCCCATCACCGACCGAAACAATCTCGCCCGCCACGTCCTGACCCTGCGCCGCGGGGAAGTCCATCGACCATTTCGGCAGATCGGAGTCCTTGCCGGAGAGCCGCGCCCGCAACGCCCAGGCTTCCTCGGCGAGTCCCTCCCGGACGTAGATGTCGCCGGGGTTAGCGGCCGCGGCCCGGACCTTGACGACGACCCGACCGGGTGCTGCGACGGGATCATCGGCGTGGCGAACGACGAGCACATCGACGTCGCCGTAATGATCGAAACGAACTGCTCGCATTGCCGACCTCCTTCAGATAGACATGTCTTATGTCAAGACATGAGACATGTCTATCATGAGGCATGCCGAAACGCTAGGCTCGATGTATGGATTCGAGTACGGACGACGTCCAGCTGCCCGCCGGGACGGGAACGCTCGCCTTCCAGCGCACGATCTCCTGGCTGCTCGCGGGCGCCGGCAAACTCGTCCTGAGACGGTGGGCCGAGATCCAGTCAGAGCTCGACCTGACCTCGAGTCAGCACAAGCTCTTGCTGGCCCTCGATGAGACCGGCCCGCTCGGCCAGCAACGACTCGCCGAGCTCGTGGGCATCGATCGTCGCAATGCCGTGCCGATCATCGAGGCGTCGGTCGAGCAAGGGCTCCTGATTCGACAGGTTGATCCTGCCGACCGTCGTCGCAGGGTGCTCGAGCTGACGTCTCACGGCCGGCGGGTAGCGAAGACGCTCCGCCGCCTCAGCACCGACATGGAAAAAGACTTGTTGACTCCACTCACCCCTGCAGAGCGCACCGAACTGCGAAGCGCACTGCAGGTCTTGCTCGACGAAAACGATAATCAGCACTGAAATCCGTGGTTGGAAAGTGCACCGGGTTGCCGGGGGCTCGCGTGAGAGCCCGGCGCCAACGAAGGAGTTGCGACTGTGGCCCAAGAGAATTCGATCAATTACGACCAGGAATCGGCGGCGTCGTATGCCGGGTTCACCGATGCGTTCGCCCCTGTGGCGCAGGCGATTCTGGACCGGCTTCCCGCGCTTGCTCCGCATTCCCGAATCGTCGATCTCGCCTGCGGTCCCGGAGAGCCCGGCTTGTCGGTGCTCGAGCGTTACGCGGAGGCAGAGTTGCTCGGCATCGACACCTCGCAGGACATGCTCGCCCTGGCTCGTGCACGGACAACCGGCCGGACCAACGTTCGCTTCGCGCAGATGGATATGCGGGAGCTGGATATACCCTCGGACAGCATCGACGCCATCGTCTCCCGGTTCGGCTTCCTCACCCTGGAAGACGTCTCCCGCAGTGCCGCCGAGTTCGCCCGAATCGCGCGGCCGGGCTGCGCTTTCAGCATCGCGGTGTGGGACCGGCTCGAGCTGAACACGGTCGCGTCCTCATCCATCGAGTCGCTGCGCGGACTGACCGACGACGCACTGCTGCCTCCGCTGGACGAACTCGACACCAGAGCGGCCCGGGCACTCCCCCAGCACACTCTCACCCAGGTCGGCGTGACGGAACTACACACCGAACTATTCAGCTGGTCGACTCCCGTCGACGGATTCGGTCAGCTGTGGTCGATGCTCACCGGGCCGGGCATCTGGCAGCCTGCCGTGTCGACGTTGGATGCCGACACGGTCACTGAACTCCGCCGCCGGTATGCCGCCCGATTCGAGGAGTACACCACGGCCGACGGCACATATCTGATCCCGTCCACTTGCCGCCTACTGTGGGGCCTGACCTGAACGCTTGACGATTCCGGACAGCGGCGGCGCGAGCTGCGCCGCCGCCCCCGAAGAATTGCTGCAGGCCACAAAGCCACACGCCCGATCGCCGAGGACCCAGCCTCACCGAGCAGGTTGTGCGCGACCACCGCCGACTCATCTCTCGGGCCACCAGCCACGCGGCGATCCGGACACGGAGCACACCACCGCTCATTATGCAGACCCCATCGGGAAGACAAGCCCCTCACTCGAACCCGGCGGCTCGCTGGCTCGTCCTCGTTGGCTGTCAACCACATTCGCCAGCACCGCAAAGTTCGGCGATACGACCTGAGGGGACCCCGTGATTCGGTCCACCTGATCCGGCCTCACGGGGTCAGGTCACAAGGATTGTTCTGCCGGAGTCGGGCCGCGTTGGCGTTGTACTCCCCTGAGGTTATCTGGCTCATCGCGATCCCCGTGTGCCGAGTGAGAGCGTGGCGATATCGGACGGTTGGTTGTGACAAGTCAGGAAGTGCGAGCGTCGTACTTCTCGCGGTTGGCAAGGACCTGGTCCATGTGGGCCTGCGCCCAGTGCCTCAGTTCGCGTGTCAGGCGGTGGAGTGAGAGGCCGAGGTCGGTCAGCTCGTAGGTGACGGTGACGGGGACGGTTGGCGTCACAGTGCGGACGAGTAGGCCGTCGCGTTCGAGTGCTCGTAGGGTCTGGGTCAGCATCTTCTGGCTGACTCCCGCCAGCATGCGGGAGAGCTCGGAGTAGCGCATCGCTCGTGCGGCATCCGATGCACCGGGCTGGTCGGATTTGTCTGCTGTGTCGCCGCCCAGTGCGCACAGGATCAGCACGACCCACTTGTCCGAGATCCGGTCGAGGAGCTGGCGGCTGGGGCATGCCGCCAGGAGCGCATTGTACTCCACCTTGACCTGCGCTCTCTGGGCAGCCTTCGTTGGCTTCACTGATCTCGCCTTTCGTCTGGGTGAGTTACGCACTTCGAAGTGCCCACTTCCCTACGGGAAGTAACTCTCCAATACTCGTCAAGGGAGGCTGAAGACGCCACCCCCGGCGATAAGCGAAAGGCACAACGATGAACGCGCCAACCACATCACTTCCCGGCGGCACTTGGCGGCTGGGCAACTCAACCATCACCCGGTTCGGTTACGGCGCAATGCAACTCGCCGGCCCGTGGGTCATGGGTCCTCCCGCTGACCACGATGGCGCCCTGGCTGTATTGCGCGAGGCCGTCGCGGCTGGAATCACCCACGTTGACACCAGCGACGCGTACGGACCGCGCGTCACCAACGAGCTGATCCGTGAGGCGCTGCATCCCTACCCGGAGTCGTTGTTCATCGCCACCAAGGTAGGGGCGAACCGAGACGCGCAAGGCGGCTGGCCCACGGCCCGGCGACCCGAAGATCTGCGCAAGCAGGTCCGCGAGAACCTTCGGTCTCTCGGGGTCGAGACCCTCGATCTGGTCAACATGCGCATGGGCGATGCCGAAGGCCCCAAGCCTGGTTCGCTCGCCGAGGCGTTCGAGACGCTCGTCGAACTCCAGCGAGAGGGTCTGATTCGTCACCTCGGTATCAGCAACGTCACCACCGAGCAGGTCGCCGAGGCCCGCGGTATCGCCCCCATCGTGTGCGTGCAGAACATGTACAACCTCGCCCACCGCCACGACGACGACCTCATTGACAGGCTCGCCGCCGAAGGCGTTGCGTACGTGCCGTTCTTTCCGCTGGGGGGCTTCACGCCGCTACAGTCCGATGCGCTCTCGAGGGTGGCGGTGCGGCTTGGGGCGACGCCGACGTCGGTCGCGTTGGCCTGGCTATTGCAGCGCTCACCGAACATCCTGCTCATCCCCGGCACATCATCGACAGCCCATCTGCAGGAGAACATCGTCGGTGCTGGGCTATCCCTCTCCGATGCGGACGTGGCCGACCTGGAGAGTATCGGCCACTGAACGACATGCAGGCCCGCCACTGCGTCGGCGAACCTGGACATCCGCGCTGAGCCAGGTCCCGGATTCGTCAGCCGTCAGAGAATTTTTCGGCCGCGTGGATCGCACCGCACACGGTAGTAGGGATTCAGGCGTGCGGACGCGCTGCGGGGTCGCGGGCGAACGGGCCGTCAGCGGGCCTGCGTTGCGCACCCGCCACAGTTACATGCGGGTGAAATTCTGCTCACAGGTATTCAGTCCATCATGTGAGGTTGCTTAGGGTCGACAGGGTGTTGGACCTCCCGGGTACAGGTGACGCAGGGAGCGGGCTATCCCGCTTCCCGTACACGGCAGTGTTCGATTGGGAAGAGGATCCGTCATCATGACTGTTGCCGGACCCATTCGTAGTGCGGTCCGATCTCGCGCCGAACTCCCGGATCAATTTTTCGCCCAGTTCCTCGACAGGACGCGCACCTACAGTTGCGCGTTGTGGACTCACCCGGACGACACCCTGGAGCAAGCCCAGGTCGCGAAGATCGACCTCGCCCTGGGCAAATGCGATCTGCAGCCGGGGATGACCTTGCTGGATGTCGGCTGCGGCTGGGGTTCGACCATGTTGCGCGCCATGGACAGCTACGGGGTGAACGCGATCGGGTTGACCGGCAACCGCGACCAGTACCGGTATGTCCGGGACCAGCTCGTCGACCGGCTCATCCGGGGCCGCCCCTATGGCGGGGTGCGGCGGCAGGGCTGGGAGGAATTCGACCGCCACCCGGATCGCATCGTGTGTATCGGCCGACTGGAACACCTGCTCCCGCAGCGCTACCCCGATTTCTTCGATTTCGCCTACCGGATCCTGCCCGAGGACGGGGTGCTGTTGGTGCAGACCGTCGTCGCACCGGGCCTCGATCGTTCCAGCGCGCACCAGACGCGCCTCGCGGCTACCGATGCGGAGTTTGCGCCCGAAACCATCTTCCCGGTCGACCGACTCCTGCCACCGAAAGGGGTCGCCGAGTACGCGGAAGATGCCGGATTCACCATCACCGGACTCGAGCGGCTGGGGCAGCACTACACCACCACACTGCAGTGCTGGGCCTCCGCTCTGCATGAGCACCGCGACCGGGCGATCGAACTCGCCGGGCGTGACACCTACGACGCCTACATCAGCTACATGACCGGGTGCGCCGACCACTTCAGCAGCGGCCGACTCGACGTCATGCAGTTCACCTGCACAAAGCCCGCACCGTACCGATCCGTGCCACGCTCCTTGCCTCGCGACATACGCTCCAGTGATTACCGAACCGGTATGACGACGCACGCCGCATAGTGCGTTTGTGGTTCCATATTGAAGTTTGGGGGTATCGGTACGCTACGAACACCCATCACGCGACGTAGCGGCGGCCGCTCAGGGGTGTGGCGATCGGTCGCCTGGTGGGTTGAAACGCCCCCTCGGACGTGATCGAATTGGAGCACGGCGGATGGTTGGTCGTGGCAGACGCCGAAATGCTTCGAGATGCAGGCTGCTACGGGGTATCGGTGCGCACGGCTCCCGAGAAGCACCTGTCGTGTGGGTATTTGTTTCGATCGCGACACGAACACCCGACTTGTGCTCGTCGCCTGCACCCTGCCGGGTCGTCCGCGGTGCCGGGTATGGCCACCGATCGACGACTCGCCTGACCAAAGCCGACGGCGACGTGGGGTTCAGGTTCAGTCACCGGTTACGCGGCCCATGACCGCCACTCCCGCCGACGTCGGACACGACTGTTCGATGAGACCGCGGCTCTATGTCGTGGGAGAGGAGAAAGATGTCTGAGCGCAACTACACAACCGATGCCGCCGGAATCCCGGCACCGAGTGATGACCATTCCCTGACAGTTGGTCCGGATGGCCCGATCCTGCTGAACGACGCGTATCTGATCGAAAAGATGGCGACGTTCAATCGCGAGCGCCTGC
The DNA here is from genome assembly GCF_000308615.1 of Nocardia jiangxiensis NBRC 101359. Lineage (GTDB taxonomy): Bacteria > Actinomycetota > Actinomycetes > Mycobacteriales > Mycobacteriaceae > Nocardia > Nocardia jiangxiensis. Next base: position 36,181 of record NZ_BAGB01000159.1, on the reverse strand, counting down.
CCGAACGGCAACCGCACGCCAAAGGCGGTGGGGCGTTCGGCACGTTCGAAGTAACCAACGATGTCAGCGCCTACACCATGGCTGATGTGTTCCAGCCCGGCAAGCAGACGGAAGTGCTGGCACGATTTTCCGCCGTCGCCGGTGAGCAGGGGTATCCCGATACCGTTCGGGATCTGCGGGGCTTCGCTGTGAAGTTCTATACCGAGCAGGGCAATTTCGACCTGGTCGGTAACAATACGCCCGTCTTCTTCGTGCGAGATCCGATGAAGTTCCAGGACTTCATCCGCTCGCAGAAGCGCCGCGCCGATAACAATCTGCGCGACAACGACATGCAATGGGATTTTTGGACCCTGTCACCGGAATCCGCGCATCAGGTGATCTGGCTGATGGGAGATCGGGGCATTCCGGCCACCTTCCGATACATGAACGGATACTCCAGCCACACCTACATGTGGATCAACGCCGCGGGCGAACGATTCTGGGTCAAGTACCACTTCAAGACCGATCAGGGCATCAAATTCCTCACCCAGACCGAAGCCGATCACATGACCTCGATCGACATCGACTACCACCAGCGTGACCTGTGGAACGCGATCGAACACGGCGAGTATCCGAGCTGGACGCTGAAGATGCAGATCATGCCGTTCGACGACGCGAAAACCTACCGCCACAACCCCTTCGACCTCACCAAGGTATGGCCACACGGCGATTATCCGCTGATCGAGGTCGGCAAGATGACCTTGAACCGGAACCCGGCCAACTACTTCACCGACATCGAAGAAGCCGCATTCGAGCCCAGCAACGCAGTGCCCGGCACGGGGCCCAGCCCCGACAAGATGCTGCTCGGGCGCTGGTTCTCCTATGCCGACGCACACCGGCACCGGATAGGAATCAACTACAAAGAACTACCGGTCAATTCGCCACACGCCACCGAGGTCCGATCATGGGCGAAAGATGGCGCCATGCGCCATCACAACCCGGGCGATCCGGTGTATGTGCCCAACTCGAAGGGCGGGCCGCACGCCGATCCGGCTGCGGCGGGACCGTCCGCGAACTGGTACGCCGACGGCGAGATCGTACGAACCGCGTACACGCTGCGCGCGGACGACGACGACTGGGGACAGGCTCGCACCATGGTCCGGACGGTTCTCGACGACGCCGCCAGGACACGACTGGTCGGCAATATCGTCGCGCACCTACTCGACGGGGTGAGCCCACCCGTGCTCACCAGGACATTCGCATACCTGCGCAACATCGACACCGATCTCGGCGACCGAGTCGAACAAGGAGTACGCGACAGGCAGGCGCAAGACGAACCGACCGCCACGGAGCGCCCGAAAGTCGGCCACACGAAATAGACCGTAGACGAATGAAAAGACCAGCTCCCCGTCTTATGGCCTCCAGCGGAGTCCGCACTCACGCTTCGATGCGGCCCCGCCGAGCGCCGCCGCACCCGTCCCGAGAGCGGTAGGCCGATTAACCGCCGGCGGTTCCTGCGAACGATCCTCGGACATGTCGCTCCGTTCTGCCGCACAAGACTTCCGACAATGCATCCCGGGCAGGCATTCGACGGCGAAGCCTATCCGCGGCCGCGCAAGATCGGATCGAACGACACGTCCGCGCCGCGATGAGTGCACAGGTGAATCGAACAGCGTCGGTCGCCGGGCCGCTGACACCGATTGATTGCCCGGGCGGCAATCTCATCGACTGGTGGGTGATACGGCCCGGCGCTTCAGACACCCGTGCTATTCCGTGCCAGTGTGGTGGCGAGTGATGACGACCAGTTCGATCTCGTCGGGAATCTGGTCGAACGCCGAGACGGGGACGCCGCGCAACTCTTGGCGCTACCCCCAGGTCGCACCCGTTCGGCGGACGAAACCGGGCGGTCGCAAGTAGCATCCAAGGATGCGATCGATCCGCAAATAGGCTGGGACAGTTCCCCCGTTCGGACCGTTCTGCAGTGCCTGCGCGGTGGCCGCGGCTGTCGCATCCCAGGTCGGCATCTGCTCGAGTTGCTCTCGCAATTCCGCTCGACTTCGCGGGAAGACGAAATACGGCGCGACCGCATTCTGCCGCGGCGTGTAGTGCCGCTCACAGCCCGCGGAGACTTCGGCAACCGCTGCCGCGGTGCGGGGATCGCCGAGTGAGTCCTTCACCCGAGTACCGTCGAAGAACGTGCGGCGCCCATCGGCGAGCGACGCCTCGTATTGCGCCCCGGTCTTCATCGGCGATCCCTTCTCAGCGGATATTTCGAATTCAGCACTGCTCCGGGAGTTTCACCCTCGAGCGTTCCGCGACCGCGTATCCGGATTCGTCGGGTACGCCGTCAGTCGAGCAGGTCCTCGATCTCGGCCTCGATCTGCTCAGGTGTGACGCTCGACTCGAAGCGGCGAACGACCTTGCCGTCGCGGCCGACGAGGAATTTGGTGAAGTTCCATTTCACCTCATCGGTGCCCAGCGCCTCGGGGCGTGTGGCCTTGACGTGCTCGTACAACGGCCCGGCCGCGGGGCCGAAGTCACCCGGCGCCTCCGCACGCAAGTAGGTGAACAACGGGTCAGCGTCCGGGCCGTTGACCTCGATTTTCCCGAAAACCGGAAAGGTGACACCGTAATTCGCCAAACAGAATTCTTGAATCTCGGCGTCCGTGCCGGGCTCCTGATCCCCGAACTGGTTGCACGGAAATCCGAGAATCTCCAGACTTCGGTCCCGACCTTTGTCGTACAGCGCCTCGAGACTTTCGTATTGGGGTGTGAAGCCACACTTGCTGGCTACATTGACAATGAGCACCACCCGGCCTGCGTACGTATCCAGTGAATGGCGTTCACCATCGGCGGTGATAACAGAATACTCGTGAATTGTCATGGCACACAGCGTATTTCAGGTCGGACAGTTCCGCAATGGGAGCGCGTTTCGATAATTACACATCCGGACATGATCTCGTCAGACTGCCGCGATGTCAGTCTCGTAGAAGTGCGTACCGCCCCCAGCATCGATGGCGGCGAGCGCAACGTCGGCATGGCGCAGTGGCAGCCAGCCGATCAGTAGGTCGCCGACGGCGAGCAGAAATCGCGCCGAGACGAGACCGATCCGGAAAATCTGTGCCGGACCCTGTTGCGCTGCAGCGCGGCCGTGCAATCCCGGCTCACCGCGATCGCCCACGAAGTCGCGGGTCTCAGCTGACTATTCGCCCCGATGGTGACCGGCCCGAATGATCCTGGGATCCTCGGGTGTCAGGGCCGATTGGCCGGAAGGCGGATGCCGGTGATCACGGACCCCGGCGCCCCGCTCTGCCACTCCGCTCCCGGGCCGGTACCTCGTCGGCACAGAACCAGGATGGGGTGCCGAATAACGACAGCAGACGATATACGCACGCATGCGATGGTCGGCATCGCGGCCTGGCTGGGCGTGTCACCTCGCGGTTTGCCGGTCCGGGCTGCAAAGATGCGTGTCCATGCCCAGAGGCCGGAAAAGGAAAGCATCACGCTGGCGTCTGCGGCGATTCATCCGCGATGCCCGCGCATCGCGGTGTGAGGCAGAATTCGGCATGTCGCTGCAAACCGAGATCTGGCATCGTCGCTACCCACCCGCCAGCGTCCTTCAAGCTTTGGACACCGACTGCGGTCACCCAGTGCCCGCGGACGACATGCCGACATTCACGGGTTTGGACATCCTTTTGCGCGCCCGCGGCTGGAGTTTCATTCGGGAATGTTCCGGCCCGAAACTACTCACCTTCAGATACCCGCCCTCCGAAACCGGCGTCGACTATCTGTGCCCGGGTCTGGAACCCGTCAGCACGGTCGTGGTCGTGCCGGATCGCTCCGGCCGCCCCGGCGCCGTCGCGAACTGCAAGGTGGAGATCCTGCTCGTCGGCACCCCTCGTGGGCAAGCCCATTTCACCAGCTTGGCCACTCTCACGACCCTTCTCGGCGTGATCGAATCCCACCGACCCACAGCCCCGACCCCGCTGGCATTCCTCCCGGTCGGCCCTGCCCATGTCTGAGGGCGCAGGATGCGAGCAGAGGCGATACCGAGCAAGGTCCACACCGCCCCGACACGCCCGCGCGCCTGCGTCAAAATTCGGCGAGCCGCGCTAGCCTTCCTAGCGGATCAACGATCCAACCCACAACACAGCAGGTTGTAACTCACTCATTGCACGTTGGGTACGGCCCTCGCCGAAAGTCGTCACACGGGGGCCGTCCAACGAATCCGACCGCGCACCGCCCGGGATTGCGCGTGCTCTGCGCGGACAGGTTGTCGGGGTTCCGGATCGAGAAATCGCGATCAGATCGGCAATTTCCTGCGCCCCTGGCTGCCGTTGTTCTTGGCGTTGACCCCGAATTCCGCGATCTACCGCAACGCCGAAACCGGTTTCGCGAGTTGGCGCAACGGCCCGGCCCGGATTATCTACCCAACGTTGCCTGACGCGGCACTAGTACCCGGAAGAGAGGAATTGGTCCAGTACCTGGAAGAACAGTAGCGGTTCGTCAAGTTGGGGAAAGTGGCCTGCGTTGGGAAAGATCTCGATGCGACTGTGGGGTACTTCACGGCGGAGGTTGTCGGCATGCGAGGCGGGAATCGTTCTGTCCCTGCCACCCCAGACCAACAGCGACGGAATCGTTTCGAATTTCGAGAAATGATGTTTGGCGCTGACCGTCTGTCCGCGCAGTCCGACAACTGCACGGGTGGATGCCAGAAACGCTGCTCTCGAAGACTTGTCCGACATGGTCTCGAGCCTGCGCCACGCTTCGACAGCGCCGCGACTCGGTTGCACTGAAAACCCGAGACGCCCCAGTCGTCTGAGTGCGGTCTCGGTGTTGCGCCGGACCCAGTCGGAGGCCAGGATCGGCAGCACCATTTCACTTCCAGGCAAGGTGGCCGCCCTGAGGAACAAGCTCACCTCGGGCCCGAGGCCTCCGCTGCTCACCAGACACAGCCGGTCGACTCGCTCGGGAAACAGGTACGACAATTGCATCACGATTCCGCCACCGAGGGAATGCCCCACAAACGCCGCCGTGGGAATCTCCAGATGATCCATCAAGTCGCGGAGAGTGGCGGCGTGTGAACTCAGTGAGTAGTCACCAACGGGTTTGTCCGACTGTCCGTGCCCGAACAGGTCGGGGGCGATTACTCGGTGCTTCCTGGCGAGTCCTGTGATCTGCGGCGTCCAGGACTCGTGCGAGCCGAGCAAACCGTGCACCAACACTACTGCGGGTCCGTCACCGACGTCGACGAACTTGAGGACGTCGTTGTGCAGCACCACGGACTCGAGTTCGTCAGTCGGCATCGTTCCCCTTCCGTCGCTGTGTTCGACCCGCGCAGTGTCCGGATTGGCCTGCGCCGCCGCCCGGCTGCAGCTTCCACTGCAAGAGACCACTCGCCCTGATCCGACAGTGATGGTGACGTGGTTGGGGTGTCCGAACACACCACGCCCATCCATCCAGGACTCTGCTGAGTATGACGGTTGTGGGTGCCTGGCGCTTCGCGCGGGCACCCAGGAATCTGGTTGTCGGCAACGTGGGGTTTGCGGCGGCCGGGATTGCCTGCAAGGAACTCTGCGCACGGCCGTTCATGGTGGCCATGGCAGGTCTACACTTCAGACGTCCAGACGGTGGCACCGCGGCCCGCGCCCGGATCCCCCTGGAACCAGATCTCCAACCAGCCCATCGACCACTTCGCCGACGCGAACAGTCGCGGCACGACAGTTCGCCATCGGCCACCGGCGCCGTCATCGTGCTCGGCCCGCTACGCAAGGCGACGCCGGTGAGACAGCTGCGCGGATCGGCGCGGAAACCGCCGCCATGCCGATGATTTCCGGAACCGCAGGCGATACCCGAACCGCGCCGGCCGACTACCTCGATGCATGACCCGGACTTCCTGCACGCGGACTTCCTGCACGGCGGCCCCGCCGCGCCGCCGACCGGGCCCTGAGCCACGCGGCGGCGTCGGCTCCCCGGCCGCGTTCGGAATCCCAATGCTGCTGTGCGGCAGTCATATCGACGTCGGCGACCGGGGTGATGATTCGAAGGGTCAGGGTGGCGCCGATGTCGCGTCCGATCACATCGAGCGTGCGCGCGGGCCGGTGCCGGTAGCCGTCGAGCCGGACCCGCCGCCCGGGGCTGTCCAGTTCCCTTGGCGCAGCAGACCATTCGTCGAGGTGATAGATAACGCGACGGATCGGGCCGAGGCCGGGCCGCAACACCGAGAACAGATCCGTCAGCTCCGCGACGAGATCACGGCTGTGCGGCCACCAGGCCCCGTCGACATCTCCGACGCCGGCGGAATCGAGTTCGAGCCGCAGACTGCGGGACGGCGACGCCTGTCGACCGGCGTTCGTCACGTGCGGTTGCTGTGTCATGAGCGACACTCCTGTCGCGGCCGTTGCGGTCCGCCATGGTGATTCGGATCGGGGTCCGGTGCTTGTCCGAGACATCGCGCCGACGGTTGCTCGGCGTTGCCGGACCGGATATTGCCTACGGTGTAACTCTACGCTGTAGACACCGTTGTGACCGCGGGATACGCTGAGGAGGGCGTCGACATCGCCTCCCACGCGGCCGCGACGACAGCGCCCGCCATGCGAAGAGTCGAGATCAGAAGACCTATTTCCGAAAGGAATAAGAAAATGGCGACGAAAACGCCTTACGAGCGCCGAGTGGCTCGCGTCCGAGATGCGGTGCGGAAGAACTCGGAACTCGACGACACCGCCGCGACCGCGCTCGCGGTCCAGGTACTGAATGCCCTCGATACGATCCCCGAGAAGATTCGCTGACGAGCGATTCCGCCCGCGCCCGCGGGCCCTCCGGTTGGACCACTCGACTTCTCGAGCCAAGGATTCGACGCTGCTCGGGTGCCGTAGCGGCTCGCCCGGTGTGAGTCCTCGGCGAATCCTGTTTCGCGCCTAGGATCTCCGCGCGAGCCACCGGGTCTGCTGCTGGGTGGAGATCAGTGCGAGTGTCGCTTCGGCGCTTTGGTTCTCGTTGCTGCCAGTGGGTTCCAGCCCGTCGGAACAACCGTTGCTGTCGGGGTCGAGGAGCGGGGGCGACGTCGTTCACGCCGCGGAACCAGGCCTCGTACGGATGCGCCAACGCCACCCGCCGGAACTCCCGGGCCACCCGGCGTACCTCGGCGACCCAGTCCGGCGCCGCAGCATCAACCGACAATTCCGTGAACACGATCTCGGCGACACCATCAATCACCGCGGCCTTGTTCGGCACATGCCGATAGATCACCATCGGATCGCGGCCCACCGTCTCGGCCAGCCGCCGCGCCGACAGCCCCCCGATCCCGTCGCGATCCACAATCTCCAGCGCTGTGCTCAACTCAGCGGACTGTCGCCGCGCCCAGCCTGACCTTGTTTCGACTACTCGGCGATTCAGCCATCACATACGGACTCCATCCCTCGGAACACACCACAACATATGATGTAGATCTACAACGTTGACATACAGCGCTGTGTGGCGTCTACTGAAGGTAACCGCCCCAGGGAGCACCACTATGGCGCCATTCCACATTCGCCGCCGGACCACACGGCACCGCGGCCCACCCGAAAACACGCCGCGATTGCGGCTCGAGCCCGAAAGCGACGCATACATCGACGGCGCCTGGTGGCCCCGGTCCGGTGAACTCACCACCGAACTACCGGGCCTGCTGACATTTCTGGAATTTCGGATGGGCCCCATCCGCCGCGTCGTCTACGACCGGGAAAGCTGGACATCCGCACCCCGCACCTTGACCGTCGACCATCACGAGGTCCAACTCGACGCCTACCCGTTCGAGGCAGGCAACACGATGTACGTCTTCGGCAGCGACGACAACATGCTCGTGCTGCAGGTCGTCCTCTCGACCACCGGCTACTACAGCGCACATTCCACCCGCCTCGGCGCCGCACTACAACCGGCACGTCAGCCCCTCGACCAGGAAGCAAGATCATGATTCATGGCAACACGCCCACGCACCGCCCGATCACGAACCACCTCGCTATGAGCAGGAGCACCGGCCCACCCGGAAGTCACACCCAACCGTTCGGCGCCCCCACCCGCACACCACGACTACTGATGCGCGGGAACAGTACCCGCGCCGGAGACGTCGACGGCGCATGGTGGCCCTGGACAGCCAACCTCACCGCCGAACTACACGACCTGATCGCCGCCCTCACCCCGCGCCTCGGCCCGATCACCGGAGTGGGCTTCGACTGGAACCGGATCAGCCGCACCCAACGCCACATCGATCACGACGACGGCGTACACATGCACGACCCGAGCGCCGACCAACCCCCTGGCATCATGCGCCTGACCGTGTCGCGCGGCCCCCAGGCGGCCCTACTCGTCATCCCCTTCGACACTCCCCGCGACCGAGCCGACAACCTGATGCACCAGGCAACGCGAAGCACGGGACCGATGGCGTCCCAGTCGTGATCCTCGATCCCGGCACCCGCCACGTGACAGTGCCTGCGACACGGGCGCGCGGCCTTGCCCAGAGATTCGCAGCCAACGCGGTGTGCTGATCTGCACGAAACAGATCAGCGGATTCCGGCCGGACCTCACCATCCGCTCCTGCTTGCTCCGTGCGTCGACGTCGCCGCCAGCGGTAGTCGGTCATCAGCTGCACGAACTCGCGGACCACCCCGGCCGACGCGGTCATATCCGCGGACAGACGCCAGTAGTTCGTCCAGGAGTGGCGTACTCCTGGTCCGGGATGCTCCGAGCTACGCGCTGAGACAGACCTGACTCACCGCGTCACCGGTGGGCCGCCTCGGTTGTCGATACGGTCCTGTCCGTGTGCCCTTGCGCGGCAAGTAGTCCGGTGGCGAGTGTGTCGATGAGGGGTGGTTCGTCTGTCCGGTCCGCCGGCGGCCAGAGCAAGAGCGCAAGAAATGATCGGACGGCCAGTGCTGTGAGGGAAGTATCGGTGGGGTTCAGTCCGATGAGCTCGGCGGCGATTGCCGACACGGCGGATGATCGTACGGCGATTCGCGCGCCCTCGATCACGTTGCGTGATTGTGGGAACCGGCGGGCGATCGGATCGGCCCGGATCTCCCGCAGGGCCACAGTGAAAGCGGTACGGGCGCGGTCGAGTCCGGTGGTATCGGCCACCGCGTGGCGAACGGTATCGGTGATCCGGGTTGATGTGCCGATGAACACCGCTTCCACGAGTTGTTTCTTGCCGCCGGTGTGCCGGTAGATGGTGGCGCGCGAACAATGCGCCCGGGCTGCGAGTTCGTTGATGTCGAAGTGATCGACCCCGCGCTCGGCGATCAGCTCCCCGGCGATCGTGTAGAGGCGTTCACGGGCGCTGTCGGAGCGGCTGGGACCGACGAGCCAGTCATGAGGCATATCTCATTATGAGACAGCCCTACATTTTGATTCGACTGCACGAACAGGCCGCGGCGTCGGCGCGAGACACCCGGCGCCACCGCGCGGCAGGGGCAGATGTCGACTTCGGATGGGCCTCTTGCGCGCAGGTCCAGGCGCATCGACCCTGTTCACATGCATGATCTCGACAACCCGTACCCGTATTTCTCGGAGCTTCGCGAGGCGTCCCCGGTGCACCGGCTGGGTGATTCGTCGTTCTATCTGGTGAGCTCGTGGGAGCTGATCTCCGAGGTGGTCGGGCGCGCGCAGGAGTTCTCCTCGAATCTCACCGCGACGATGGTGTGGCATGAGGACGGGACGGTGACACAGTTCCCGGTCGCCGAACTCGGATCGCCGGTGCATGTGCTCGCGACCGCCGACGACCCGATGCATCGGCACCATCGCAAGGTAGTGACGCCGTCACTGACCGCGAAACATATCCGGGCTCTGACGCCGTTCATCGCGGCCACCTTTCGCCGATTGTGGGATGAGGGCCTGACCGACGGCCGTATCGATTGGGTACAGGCGGTCGGTCAACGGCTCCCGATGGCAGTGGTCACCGAGTTGATGGGGTTGCCTCCCTGCGATATCGATCGACTGGTGCGGTGGGCGTTCGCCAGTACCGCGCTACTCGATGGCGTGGTCACCCCCGAGCAGCTCAGCGACGCCCGAGACGCGGTGGGCGAACTGGCCGCATACCTCGCCGAAGCATTCGCGGCCGTGTCGGGCGAACCAGGAGACAACGTCCTGGGTGATATTGCCCGTCTCGTCGATGATGGCGCGATCGACCACGACACCGCTGTGATGGTCCTGATCCAGCTCGTGGCCGCCGGCGCCGAATCCACGATCAGCCTGCTGGGCACCTCGGTCTGGCTCTTGGCGCAGCGCGAGGACATCATGGCGCGATTACGAGCCGATCGTGGCCTCGTCCCAGCGTTCGTCGAAGAAGCATTGCGGCTGGAGTCGCCGTTTCGCGGTCACTTCCGCCATGTCGTCGCCGACACCACCCTCGCTCAGGTGGCCCTGCCCGCTGGATCTCACCTGTATCTGGCGTGGCCGGCGGCCAACCGTGATCCGCAACGGTTCGAAGACCCGGACAGCATAAGCCTCGACCCGTCGAAACGGCGCTCGCACATGGCATTCGGCAAAGGAGCACACTTGTGCGTGGGTGCAGCCCTGGCCCGGCTCGAGGGACGTATGGGCATCGAGTTCCTGCTCGATGCCACCGCGGAATTCGACGTCGACACAGCACACCCGCAATGGGCGCGCAGTTTGCTCTCCCGACGACTGCAGACCCTGCCGATGACAGTGCGTCCATCATGAACGGCGGCAACGACAGACACGCAATCCGCACCTTGCTCTACCGGTACGCCGAGATGCTCGACGCAGGCGACTTCGCCGGTGTGGCAGCACTATTCGCCGACGCCGACATCATCGTCGGTGAGCAGGTCACCGGCCACGGAACAGAACATGTCACCGAGATCATGCAGGCCATGCTCATCGTGCACGACGACCACACCCCACGCACCCGCCACCTGATCACCAATCCGATCACCGAATTCGACGGACCCGATCACACAACGGCTGGAAATTCAGCAGCCGCGACTATTCTCACCTCGACTTCACCGGCGACACCTGCAACCACCTGGCCTGACCAACAGCGGACACCTGCGAGCGGATGTTCCCGCTGCAAGGCCACCAGATCACCTCCCGGCCTTTGGATGTGGTGCGGATCGCGGTCCCGCTGCTGGCGTACTTCGCGATCATGTGGGGCGGGGGCTACCTGTATGGACGTGTGATCGGGCTGGGCTACGAACGCACCATCACGCTGGCCTTCACCGCTGCGAGCAACAATTTCGAGCTCGCGATCGCCGTCGCGATCGCGACCTACAGCGTCACCTCCGGGCAGGCCCTTGCTGAGTCGTCGGCTCACTCATCGAGGCCCTCGTCCTGGTCGGCCGCGTGCACATCTCCCTGGCCCCATTCGAAAGCTCCCGGCAGGCTGCTGCGGTGAATGCCTGGACGCTGCCCTGCTGGAGGTTCTGCGAACTGGTGTGACAGCTGGACAAACACGTAGGAACCGGCGTGCGGGCCAGCGCACTGACCGGAACGCGATTCGTTCGGCATGCGAGCAGTCAAGGGCGGAGACGACGTCGCCACCGGTTCCTCGAACCTCGGCGGCGATCGACTCTGCAGGGCCGACGACGGCTGCGCGGGGTGCGGCGCGGATACACGGTGGGCTCGTCTCTCGCACAGAGGTGGCCGTCGTTCGGGTGGACAATGGGGAGATGCACCTGCACGGGACGCTGCCCGGGCCGGGAAGGGGCCTGAGCAGAGCCGAACTGCTCGCCGCGACATCGCTTGCGATCGACCTCGGTCTGGGTCAGCCGATGGAACACATGCTTCGGTCGTCCCTGATCGCGACACGGATCGCCGAGCGGATGGGGCTCGACCTGCAACAGCAGGCGACCGTGTACTACGCCAATCTGGTCGGGTGGATCGGTTGTCACGCCGACTCGCACGAACTTTCGGCGCTCTTCGGCGACGACATCGCCTTCCGAGCCGACACCTACACGGTGGACATGACCGGCCTGCCGTTTCTGCGGCTGATGATGGGTCATGTCGGACGCGGATTGCCAGGCTGGGAGCGCGGCGTCCGTGCCGCTGCCTTTCTGGTCACGGCTCGCAGCCAGGTCGCCACACTGATCCAGTCGCATTGCAGTTCCGCCGGGGTTCTATCGGATCGGATGGGCTTGGACGAGCAGGTCGGAAAGGCGCTGGCCTACGCCTTCGAACGCTGGGACGGCCGAGGGTTGCCCAACGGTTCTCGCGGAGACGATATCCCGATCGAGATCCACATCGCTCACGTGGCAGATGTCGTCGAGGTGCACCTGCGGACGGGTGGGCTCGAGCACGCGAAGGATGTCCTGCATTCTCGCCGCGGCAGTCAGTTCAGCCCGGCCGTGGTGACGGTGTTCGATCGCGACGCGGCGGCGATCGTCGACGAGTTGCTCGACGTCGACGTCTGGACCAGAGCGTTGGCCCAAGCACCGGATCGTGACCGCACCCTGACGGCCGAGGAGACCGACAAGTTACTCCAGGCCATGGCTGATTTCGTCGATCTCAAATCTCCGTTCACTCTGGGGCATTCACGTGGCGTCGCGAATCTGGTGGCCGGGGCAGCCCGACACCTGGGCATGTCGCCGTCGGACATCACGCATCTCTACCGTGCCGGCCTAGTGCACAGTCTGGGCAAAATGGGAGTGTCCAACCGGATCTGGGAGAAGAAGAGGCCGCTCACTACAGCTGAATGGGAACGGGTACGGATGTATCCCGATCTGACCGGGCGGATACTCAGTCGAGTCAGCGGCTTGGAGTCGGTGGTGTCCATCGCGATGAAGCACCGCGAACGGATGGACGGGTCCGGCTTTCCCCGGGGGATCGCAGGCGCGGAGTTGACCGCGCAGGACCGGCTCCTTGCCGCGGCGGAAGCTTATCAGCGACTGCTCGAGCCGCGGCCCTACCGGCCACCGCTCGATCCTCGCGGGGCTGCCGACCAGTTACGAAAGCAGGCGCGTGCCGGACGCTTCGACGCCGAGTCGGCTGCGGCCGTGCTCGCGGTGGCCGGTCCGCGGATCTCGCGGCGGACGCCCTGGCCTGCCGGGCTGACCGACCGCGAAGTCGAGATCCTACGACTCGTCGCACAGGGCCGATCGAACCGAGAAATCGCCGCCGAACTGTTCATCGCCGTGAAAACGGCACGCAACCACGTCGAACGTGTCTACGCGAAGCTCGGCGTCAACAACCGCACGCAGGCCAGTCTCGCCGCGATCGATCGGGGTCTGGCGGGGTTCCCGGTCAATGCGGCCGTGGGAACTGAAGCGTCCGCTGCGCCAGGTACTTCAGCTCGGCACCACCAATGATACTGCCCGGCCCGATATCGACGTCACACGGCTCAGCGGCATAGTCGACACGCGTCCTGTCGACGGGCAGGTCGCCATATGGAGCGCGCTGGAAACCCGGCTGATTACGCACAGTCGGCCCCGGTGACGGGTTGGCGGAGCCGACATGCGTGGGGACTTCACCACCGAGATGCGCCGGGCCGGGATCGCCGGTCCAAGACCCATATCGTGGCCAGTATGAGGCCAACGGCCAACGAGGCGAGCGCGATGAGACTGGCGCCGGTGCCTCCGTGGAAGGTGTCGCCATAGGCGGACATGGCAGGCAGCGTGGCAGTGTACCGCTCGAGATCCAGGTCGCGACCCAGCGCTTCGAATGCGTGCCGGTTGGATAGACCGAGACTCATCAGGCGTCCCGGGAGAGCCATCCGGTCAACCGGGACTATCGCTCCACCGAACAGAACCTGAGGGAAGCAGAGCATCGGCAGGGCGAGAGCGGCCTGCGCGGCGTTGGAGACCGCGGCCGAGGCGAGCAATCCGAGGGCCAGCGCCGAGGTCGCCTCGATCACAATCGTCACAAACAGGAAACCGGACACCTCCCATCCAACGGCGGGGAGCCGACCGAGCGCCCGCAGCACCCCCAGGAGCACCGCGCTCACTCCAGTCAGCACCGGAAGCAGCGCTGTCACCTTGGATGCCACGTAGGCGCCCACGCTGAGCCCGGCCAGGCGCTCCCGCCGGAAGACGGCCATCTCCCCGACGATCTGGAGCAGACCGTAGGTAAGGCCGAAGAAGAAGCCTGCGAATGCGATCCAGAACACGATCTGGACCGGGCCGAGGTCGGCTTCGCTACGCGGATCGAACGCGCCGCGCTGGAACAACGTCGCCATCATCGCAGTGACCAGCACCGGTGAGCCGAGCAGGACCGCCAGCGTCAACCGGTTGCGCAGGAGAACGTCAACATTGCGTCGTGTCAGTAGCCACCATTGCTGGACCATGCCGGTGCGCTGGACGTCCGAACGGGTGGCAGGGATGGGCAGTGGAGCCGAGCCAGGCCGGACTTCGAACTTCCCTCGGCCATCCGCGAATCGCTCCGCCCAGATCTGAGGGGTGTGCTCACGAGCGACCCGGTCGTACACCTCGGCGAGATCCTCCACACCGAAGTAGCGCCGAGCCTCGGTCGGGCTGCCGGTGAAGGCCAGGTGGCCGCCGCGCGCCAGGAATACCACCCGGTCACACCGGTCGATGTCGGCCGGCTCATGCGTCGTGAGAACGACTGTGACCCCGCGCTGGCCGAGCCGGCGCAGCAGGCGCATCACGTCGGCTGCGGTCGACGGATCGAGCCCCGAGGTGGGTTCGTCGAGGAAGAAAAGGTGTGGCCGAGTCAGTAACTCCACGGCGATGCTGGCCCGTTTGCGCTGGCCGCCCGAGAGCGCACCGACCGGCACCTCGGCCCGATCAGCCAGGTCCAGGTCATGCATGGTCTCTTCGACCAGCCGGTCCGCCTCGGCCGCGGATGTGCCTGCGGGCAGCCGCAGCCGTGCCGCGTAGCGCAGCGTGCGGCGCAGGGGCATCTCGAGGTGGATGATGTCCTCCTGGGGCACGTAGCCGATACGGGAATCGGCGCTGACTCGTGTTCCGCGAACGACGCCATCATGCCGAACCTCCCCGGCAGACGGTGGCCGCAGTCCCGCGAGGATCTCCAGCAATGTGGTCTTTCCTGCTCCACTGCCGCCTGCGACGGCGACCAACTCGCCTGGTTCGACCGACAACGACAGTTCCTGGAGAATCTGCCGCGCCCCGACATGCTGGCTTACCTCCACCGCATCGACTCGCCCGCCACCCGCCACTCCAGGTACATGATCCGAAGTGCGGGTACCGAACTGCCCGACGTTCGGTAATTCGACCGTCAATTCGGTCATGACCGATGATCTCTGTGATTCCTGAATTCGCTTCGTCATGCCCTGATCATCGGTCCGCCGCCTCCGTGGTCGCATGAGGCGTCTGCCTCAAATCGCGCCCACCAGGAACCGACCGCCTCAGCGAGCAGCGGGGCCACGCGGTGGCCCCGGCGCATACCGGCCCGGGCCACGGGGATCGTGCAGGTGATGACCGACGGTGTATCCAACGGAGCTTTGACACCAGAGGGTGATAATGAGACTTCGCCGACAGCGCAAACCCCTGTCTCGCAGACCATTACACAAATATCCGCGGAAAGGTCACTGAGGCGGGCCGTCGGCCTGCTCGGCTTGTCCGTAGAGTCTGGGTGCTTCCGCGCACCCCACCACGGAGACAGTCGATCGGGATGCGCGCCCACAGTTTCAACACCCAACACCGGTGGCGGCGACCTGGGACGGGTGCCGGCCCGGGCCGCCACCGCCACACACTTTCGCAGACCTACCTCGCCGTCGCCGGACTGGTATCCGACCGCGACGCCAGCCAGTGGAATCATCCGCCTCCCCCAGACCGGCACGCCTGGATCCCAATAGCGGATCAAGTCGTAAGAGGTAGCCCGAACGCAGCGCACCTATAGATCGGGACGTTGATTGACGGTACATTAATCAGCGATATGGTCTCCGCCACCTGAGAGAGGACCCAGGCATGACTACAGTGCGACCCACCTCGGAGGTGTCGGCGTCTGCGGATGCGCTGCATGCGGAAGATGCGGGATATCACAAAGCGTTGCGTCCGCGTCAGCTGCAGATGATCGCGATCGGTGGCGCCATCGGTACCGGGCTGTTCCTGGGTGCGGGTGGGCGTTTGGCCGGGGCGGGCCCGGGATTGTTCATCGTGTACGCCGTTTGTGGTGTATTCGTGTTCTTCATCCTGCGGGCGCTGGGTGAGTTGGTGCTGCACCGTCCGTCCTCGGGGTCGTTCGTTTCCTACGCCCGCGAGTTCTACGGCGAGAAGCTGGCTTTCGCGGTCGGATGGATGTACTTCTTCCAGTGGTGCATGACCGGAATCGTGGACATCACCGCCGTCGCCACGTATGTCCATTACTGGGGGGCCTTCGCGGCGATCCCGCAGTGGCTGATCGCCCTGGTCGCTCTGGCCTTGGTGGTGGGCATCAACCTCGTCTCTGTGAAGTGGTTCGGTGAGCTGGAGTTCTGGGCCGCGCTGATCAAGGTCGTCGCGCTGGTCACCTTCTTGATCATCGGCACCGTCTTCCTCGTAGGCCGGTTCACCATCAAGGGCGAAACCACCGGTCCGAGCGTGATAGCCCACAACGGCGGGCTGTTCCCGAGCGGCGTCCTGCCACTGGTTCTTGTCACCACGGGTGTCGTATTCGCCTACGCCGCAGTGGAACTGGTTGGCACCGCGGCCGGCGAAACGGAGAACCCGGAGAAAATCATGCCGCGCGCGATCAACTCCGTCATCGCCCGGATCGCACTGTTCTACGTCGGATCGCTGGTGCTGCTCGGTCTGCTCCTGCCCTACACCGCCTTCAAGTCCGGTGAGAGTCCCTTCGTCACCTTCTTCTCGCGGATCGGCTTGGACGGCGCCGGGTCGGTCATGAACCTGGTCGTGCTGACCGCGGCATTCTCCAGCCTGAACGCCGGCCTCTATTCGACCGGCCGGATCCTACGGTCGATGTCGATGAACGGCAGTGCGCCGGCGATCGCGGCGCGGATGTCCCGCGGCGGCGTACCTTACGTCGGCATCCTGGCGACCGCCGCGATCGCGCTCATCGGTGTCGGCCTCAACGCGGTAGTGCCGGAGAAGGCATTCGAGATCGTGCTGAATATGTCGACGCTGGGCACCATCACCTCGTGGGGCGCGATCGTCGTCTGTCAGCTGCAGCTGTGGCGTTGGTGGCGCAAAGGGCTCGCGGAGCGTCCATCGTTCCGTTTGATCGGCACGCCCTATACGAGCGTGGCGACGCTGGTGTTCCTGGTGACCGTAGTCGCGTTGATGGCGTTCAGCGACGACGAGGTGCAGCGCGGCGCGGTGTTCACTGGGGGCGGCATCATGGTTCCGGCGCTGGTCGGCGGGTGGTTCCTGGCCCGCAAGCGAGTAGCGCGCATCGCACAGCAGCGCGAGGGCATCACAGGTCGGTTCCCGGTTCTGGCCGCGCGTCCGCTGCGCCGGAACGACGACGGCGAACCGGTCACGGTTCTCGACGAAAGCGGGCAAGAGTAGGAACTTCGGCAAAGATACCGAGGGCTGCTGCACCGCTCGATCAGCGCGCACTTCGCGAAGTTACTGATGATCTTCCAGCGCGGAGACAAGCCCAGCGCACCGCAACGCATCGAGCCCCCTTTCGTCTTGCTGCACCACGAGATCCTCTCGGCGTTCGCCTCGGTGCCCGATCGCGTCCTCGTGGAGATCGTCGACACGATCTTGCTCCCCTCGTGCGCTGACCGCCCGAAGCAGCCCGCGATCGTGCCCACAGCGGTATCGATCCCACACGCACGCGTCGCTGACGCGCATGTCCCCTGGCCCGACAGTTGGCGCGAACAGATCGAACGGGACTCGATCCCGGTCGATGATGACGTGTACGAGATCCATTACGGCACAAAAGCCCACCAGGACACCCTGGTATAGGCAAATGTGGTCGCCGGAGAATCACCTGCGGCAGTAGAGCTGTCGATGCGCGGTGACCGGCACCTTCGTCGACTCCACTCGCCCCTGGAACGGCCGAGGCCCTGGGCGCGCGGCGAACTGCCGCAGGTATTCACGTTCGGTAGGGCTGTCCGGATGCACAGGGTTCCGCTTGTTCTCTCGTCCCTGCTTGGCGAAGTGCGTGTCGAGGCCCGCAGGTTTCTCCATTCCGCTACTTCACCATGCCGACGGTGATCGTGGATACGTCAGCTCACCTATGTCAGTCCAGCCAGGGCAACGCACCAAACCCGGCAGTAGCGGATGTTCCTGCACCGCGGTCGATCTCGCTGGCGGCGCTGCGCGCTGACCAGTTCAGTCAGCGCGGCATGCGACATTTTCGGATGTTTGGCCCTTCTCCCGATCTGAGGTCGGGCACGTTGGTCGTCGTGACGGTCACAGTGCTCACCGCCTTTCTTCGTTTCCGGCTTGACCTTGCCCCGGAGGCAAGGTTCGACGATGGTTCGCATGAACAACAACGCACTGCACACAGTCGAAGTCCAGATCCGCGAGCAGGTCTGCGCCTACTGCGAGTCCAACAACGTTCCCGGGTTCGTTGCCGGCGTCTACCACGCCGGCGAGCAGATCGTCGTCGCCCACGGCACCGCGAACGTCGCTACCGGCGCACCGATGCTCGAAGACACCGGATTCCTCTTCGGTTCTGTCACCAAGGTCATGACCACCACGCTGGTCCTCCAACAGGTCGAGCGCGGAGTCCTGGACCTCGACACACCGGTCGTGAAGTACCTACCCGAATTCGCCCTGACCATACCGGGTGCGGCGGACAAAGTCCTTGTCCGGCACCTGATTTCGCACACGAATGGCATCGACGCGGACTTGTTCTTCCCCGATGCCAAGGGTCGCGACGCCCTGAAGATCTACGTCGAGGGCCTCGCGAGCAGCTGCGGCAGCCTTTTCGAACCCGGTGAGCAGGTCAGCTACTCCAACGGCGGCATGATCGTTGCGGGACGCCTGCTGGAAGTGGTGACCGGCATTCCGTTCCCTGAACTGCTCGAGCACGATCTCTACATACCCGTCGGCATGCAGGACTCCAGCACCTCGGCCGAGCAGGCCATCCTGCGCAGCACCGCGGTCGGCCACTTCAATGACCCCGAGACCATGGCGGCCAAGCCCACAGCAATGTTCACGCTGCCCGACACCTGGGGGCCGGCCGGCGGCACGCCGATCGGCACCATCACAGACCTGCTCGCCTTCGGGCGCACGCATCTCGCGGGCGGTGTATCTCCCTGTGGCGCACGGGTTCTCTCGACCGAGTCGACCGCGCTGATGCAGCAAGTCTCCTTCGACATGGCGAGCCCGAACGTCCCGCCGATCGGCATGGGCTGGGTGCTGTATCCGTTCGGTGACACGACCGTCCTCGCCATGTCGGGCGCATCGCCCGGTGGCGTATCGATCCTGTGCGTTGTACCCGAACACGACCTGGTCTTCACCGCCTACGGCAATATCTCCGGGGCGATCATGCTGCAGGACCAGATCCTGCAGCGGCTCCTGAACGAGCACCTCGGCGTCCAAACGCCCACTCTGATAACCGAATCCGATCCCGACGTCGACCTCACCCCCTACGTGGGCACCTACCGCTCCAATCAGCTCCGCGTCGACGTCAGCATCGTCGACGGTCAGCTCGAAGAGCGGACAACCTACGAACCGGCCGACGAATCACAACGGCGGATCTTCACCGAGTTCGCCGGCGGCACGGCCTCCGCCCCACCGCAACGCTACGTCCCGATCCGGCCCGGCCTCTTCGCGCCCGCCGGATACCCACATGAGGCATTCGACGGATATCTGCGACTGCTGCTCGTCTCCTACCACCATGTCCGCGACGGCCAAGCGCGCTTCCGCAACGGCGGCGGACGCCTGACCCGACGGGCCTGACTGTTCCGTTTGCCCGCCGCCCGAGTGGAAGGATGTCCAGCATGATCACGATCGGCCAGCTCGCGGATTACGCCGGAGTGACCACCAAAACCGTCCGGCACTATCACGAGCGTGGCCTGCTGGCCGAACCCGACCGCGACTCGTCCGGCTACCGGCGTTACACCGCCCAAGACGCGATCGACCTCGTCAAGATCAGAACCCTGGCCGATGCGGGCGTGCCCTTGGCCCGCATCAAGGACCTCTTCGACACCGATCCGAACGCGCTCACCGCGGCCATCGCCGAGATCGGCCGTGACCTTCGAGACCGTATCGCGCAACTGCGACGAACTCGCGGTCGGCTCACCCAGTTGCGCGGCGGCGACCGGCTTTTCGTCTCCCCGGACGTCGCCGACTATCTCGACGACTTGCGCGAACTCGGCATCAGCGAACGCCACATCCATCTGGAACGCGACGGCTGGATCCTCATGCAAACAGTCTCACCCGAAGACGCCGCCATGTGGATCGCCGAAAAACGCGAACTCATCACCGATCCCGAGTTCCGTGCCATCTAGTATGACCGACGAGGAATCGTCGTCGCGTTCGCCCTAACCAGACTCGACAACGCGAACAGCGACCTCGATCTGGAAGACATTGCCGCCCTCGTGGTGCGCCGCCTGACCCCCGACCAGATACTCGACCTCGCCACCCGCAACCTCGCCGAACGAAACGAGCTACGCGGAGCACTATTCGAATCCGCAGTCGAGCACGTGCTCAGAACCGTGCTCACAGCCCGAGGGCCTATCGACTGACACGTCGCGACGCACCAACAGCGCTGGCGGTCGCGGCATTGAACAATGCCGTTGCTCGTCGCGGCGAGGTAGCCGGCTGCATCCTGCACACCGACCGCGGGTCTCGAGCCGATTTCGCCGAGGCCAGGTTGAAGATCATCACCTGGATTACCGGGTTCTACAACCCGACCCGCCGGCACTCACTGTGCGGCGGAATGTCGCCGGTCGACTACGAAACCTCCATGGCCACCGTGCGAGCGGAGGCCGCCGCAGCCCTGTCACGACACGAGGCCGCATAGAGGAACCTCCGCACTTCGAGGGGATTGACACCTGGAGCAGAGCGACCTATCGGCTGAACAAGGCTTCCCACTCCCTGATGAATTTGGCAGCGCTTTCGCCTTGCGTTACTTTGAGATTCTGTTCAGGCACATCCTGCGCTAGTGCCAGTGAACCCGGAATGTCGGGCAATACAGCCCCGTAGCCGGTAGACGTGGCACTCTGGCCCGCACGGGTAACCATGAAGTCGGCCAGGACCTGAGCCGCGTTGGGGTGTCGGGACGATCCGAGAGCCATGCCGTACCAGCGGGCGCCCCAGGGGTGTTCTCCTCGAGTCCAGCCTACAGGCGCGCCGGCTTCCTTCTCGGGCAACATCGGTCCGGCCATCAGTGCTGCGCTGATTTCGCCGGACGCGAGTGCTTGGGCCACCGGTTGCGTGCTCGGATAGATGCGAGGATTCTGGTCGGCGAGGTTCTTCAGGAAGTCTTGTCCGCCCGAGTACTTCTCGATGTGGGAGTAGTAGTCGATATAGGTCGGTGAGGTGCCGGGATTCACTACTCCGATCTTGCCCTTCAATTTCGGATCGAGCAGGCCGGCCGGCGAGGTCAGGCCTTGTGGAAATTTCTTGGTATTCCAGCCCAGGCCCAACATTGCTGCGCCCTCGAGGAAGAACTTACCGGCCACAACGCTTTCGGCAGGATGGTACGAAGGATCTTCGAAACTCGGTCCCGCAAGATTCACCACGTAACCGGAGTTCTTGTTCGTGTCGATCCAACTCGCGTCCGTGAGTACAGCGACGTCTCCGATGCCTTTGCCGGATCGCTTCTCGGCACCGATTTTGGACAACAAGTCCGAATCGACGCCCCGAACGAACGTAAGATTGATCTTGGGATACTTCGACTCGAACGCTGCCTTCAACGCGGAGAGCACAACTGGTGCCTGGGTCGAGTAAAGGGTCACGTTCCCCTCCTTGTTGGCAGCGGCGACGATGTCATCCCAACCTCCCTTCACAGGTGCGGTCGGCTCCGACGTACCACCCCCGCAGGCGGTGAGGGCCAATAGGGCCACTCCTGCGACCACCGATGCACGGATCAGCTTGATCATCAATATTCCTCTCATCGCCCCTTCTCCGGCGTTCTTGAAGTGAACCCACTTCGATGTCGAACGTATCTGCGCCGACTCTCGCGCACAGGACCCAAATATGGTGCGGCTCAATGGAATTGGCGTCATCTGGGTAGCCCGAGCGACCGTGCGATCAGGTTGCGCTGGATGTCGATCGTTCCGCCCCCGACGACCTGTTTGATCGAGTTCCGCAAGTGATAGTCGAGGGCTCCGTCCCCGAGCGATCCAGTTGCACCGGAAGCCAATCCCGCGGCCGGTCCGAGGATTCGAAAGGCGCCTACACAGAAATCCTCTTGGAGTGGCGTGGCGATGATCTTTGCCATCGAGGCCTCTGCCCCGGTTCCGCCTCCGATACTCACCGAACGTGCAGCGGCGTACATCAGGACACGGGCGGCCTGGAGCCGCGCTGCGAACATTCCGAGTGCATCGCGGTGGCGTGAACCCATTGCGCCGATGGTTCTTTCGGGGCTCTCCCGGACCACGGCAAGCAGGTCGTCGAGGAGCCGGTGGATATCGGCGACGATTGTCGCCATCATCACCCGTTCCTTGGTAAGAGCGCTCGTGATCACCCGCCAGCCATCATTGACCTCGCCGACGCGATCGGCGTCCGGTACCCGGAATCCGTCGAGGAACGTTGTACTGTTGATGTCGCCGGACAGTGCCCGGTGATGCTGAAGTTCCAACCCAGGGCGATCGGTGCGAGTCAGGAAGACAGTGATCCCGGCATGAGGCCGACTGGCCTCTGGGTCGGTTCGAACGGCAAGCCAGACCCACTCGGCGTTGTGGGCGCGGGTACCCCACGACTTCTGGCCATCGACAATCCAATCGTCGCCGTCGCGCACCGCCCTGGTCCGAAGGTTTGCGAGGTCGGAACCAACCTCCGGCTCCGAATAGCCTAAATAGAAGTCGAACTCGCCGGATGCCAGTATCGGGAGAAGGCGGTCCTTCTGTTCTTCTGTCCCGTACTTGATGATTGTCGGCCCGAGTAGGTCGGCGGCTGTTTTGCCCACGAACGGAATCCGCGCGTACTTGAATTCCTCGGCGAGGACTATTTCTTCATCAATCGACGCCCCCCGGCCGCCGGCGCTCTCCGGCCACGCGAGTGTTACATATCCGCGCTCGATGGCGGCACTGATCACCGCTTCCTGATCGCCGGATGCGATCAAGGCGCGGAGCTCAGTTCGGAAACTCTCTGCCTCCGCACTGAGCGTCGGCCAAGGCATTGCACGCCCCTGATCGACGAGCATCGCTGATACGTCGCCTCCTATCGCCGGCAACTGGTCGAGCCTCGCCACGTCGGCATTGACTCGCCGAAACAGCCACGCGGCCTCGTGCTCTTCGAAGAATCCCGTTGCCGCCAGCGTGTGTGCGGAGTCGAATTGAGTCCGTATAGCGGCGTCGGCGGTGAAAGTGACGGCCAACTCGACCGAGAGCCTCCAGTCGGCACGTTCTTCCATCCACGCTCGCGAGGCTTCGAGCCCGAGGAGACGAGCCGCAGTCGAATCGGTCGCGGAATTGGCCGCCCGGTGGGATACCGCCTGGAATGAACCGATCGTTTTGCCGAAGGCGACGCGGTTGCAGGCATGTTCCACCGAAAGCTCAAACGTCCGGGTCGCGGCACCTAGCGCACGAGTCGCTGCACCCAGTCGCAACAGCGTGAGTGCATCCGCCAGCACTTCGGGTGCCGCTCCGATTGTCGTCGCGCTGTTGGTATCGACTGCGACATCTGCCCAGTCCGGCTTTGCGATACCCTCGCGGAACCTCACGTCGGTAATGGCAGCGATTCGGACAGCCGATTCAGTGGTCAGTAGTTCGATGACGTGGGTCGCGGCGCCTGCCGCCTCGACAAAGCGCAGGGAATCCGGGCCGACAGCGATCACCGGTCTGATGGTCCCGGTTTCAATCGACCGGCGGAGGTTGTCGTGGTCGTCGAACAGCAGGGCCGACACGTAGACGTCCATAAGCGGTAAGGGGCAAGCGATCCGGCCGGTGACCGCAATAGCTGCGACAACGGCATCGAGCGCACGGTCACCGGCGAGTTCCGTCCAACCTTGCTCGATGGCAAGGTCCCACACCGCTGCCAGATCCGAGGTAACCGTGCCGGATCCGGCGGCGGTTGCCGATGGCCAGACTTTCCGTAGAACACCATCGACCGATTTTGTGAACTGTGCGAGGTCGGCGTCCTCGAGCAAACTCATGAATTCTCCAAAAGAAAAGGGGTGGGCTGCGTGGGAGTGAGCTCAGATCCACTCGATGGCGGCGTCCAACGCCTCGATCGTGGAACCGTCAACACGCAGCGGATTGATCTCGAGCGACAGAAGCTGGTCTCCGAGCCTGCCCGCGAGGTTCACGATGTCGAGGATCGTCCCCGCGAGATGGTCCATATCCACCGGCTTGGAACCGCGTGCCCCAGCGAACAGCGATGCCCCCCGAAGCTCGGACAGCATTTCCGCGATATCACTTTTAGTGACTGGCAAAATGCGCAGGGCGGTGTCGTCGGCGATATGAACCCAGATACCGCCGAAGCCCACTGCCAGAGTGGGCCCCCACTGTGGGTCGACCACCACTCCAACGATCAGTTCGAGACCGCCTGACCGCATTGTGGATACAAGGACGCCGTCCATGGTGGCTTCGGGCACACTTCGGGCCGCGGCTTCGACACGCTCGAACGCGAGTCGGACGGCATCTTCGGAGTCGACATTGAGCACCACTCCGCCGATATCGCTTTTGTGCAAAATTTCAGGGGAGACCAGTTTGACCACAACCGGAAAGCCAAGTTCCGCAGATGCGACCACGGCATCTTCTTGCGTCGTAACGTGTCTGTGCTGGACCACTGGAACACCTTGGCTGGAAAGGAGTTTCAAGGCATCGGCCTCGGACCAAGCGGCAGTTGTATCGACGTCGATACGATCGCCGGATGTTGTGGGCTCGCCGCGATCCTTGCGCAACCACTTGGACCAGCTGATGGCATGGCCGACGGCCTGGACCATGTGGTGAATTCCGTTGATGGCGTAGGGAATTCCAATACTGTCCATGTTCATCACTGTGGATTCGTCGATCACAGAGATCGTCTGGTCGACCAGCATGGTTCGCCCCACTGCAGCCGCGAATGCAGGCGCCACGATCTCGAGACGTTGCTTTATCCGATCGCCCCGTTCTTCGGTGGGAAGGACATGAATCGCGGCGGTCAGAGCAACGGCGGGGTCGGTGGCGATGGCTTCGATGGCATCGCGGAACAAGCTGGGATCTGCGGAGGCTGCGCCGGTGGCATCCAATGGATTACGAACTGTGCAGAAGTTGGGTAGAACCTCGGAGAGGCGCAATCTCGTATCCGCTGCCAGTCCAGGGAGCTCGACACCAAGATTTTCGGCTCGGTCAGCGATAAGGTCACACGCGCCCCCCGACATCGAAACGACACCGAGGCCACCTTCGGGGAGGGGGCCGGTGTGGGCCAGCAAGCCTGCTGTGATCACCAACTCTTCGATCGAGTCGGCCCGCACGACACCATATTGGGCAAAGGCAGTATCGATCAGCCGGTCATCGCCCACAAGCGCTCCTGTGTGACTCATCGCGATCTCGGCGGCGAGTACACTCGAGCCGACTTTCAGTGCTACGACAGGCTTTTCGAGCGACGCGGCTCGCCGCGCCAACGTGCAGAACCGTGCGGGGTCGCGGATGGACTCCATGAACATCGCGATCGATCGCACGCGTGGATCGTCGACCAGCAGCATCGCCATCTCCACGGTGTCCAGCATTCCTTCGTTTCCGGTTGACACCACGTGGCTTACGCCGATGCCCTGCTCGCCTGCGAATGCGGCGATCGTGTGCGCGGTGGCACCGCTCTGCGAGACGACGGCAACGCTGCCGGTCATGAGCGGCGGTAGTTGCGCGGACCATGCCGCGACCTTGTCGAGCATATTGACGAAGCCGAGACAGTTCGGGCCGACAAGGGTGATTCCGAACCTCGTTGCGAGGGAGACAATCTGCTCCTGCGCCCGATGTCCGGCATCGCCGGTCTCACTGAACCCGGCGGCGAGCACTACAGCGGTGCTGATTCCGGCGGCGGCAACGTCTTCGAGTGCCGCCGGTAGTGTGTCGGCTCCGACAAGCAGTAGCGCGAGATCGATCGGGGCGCCGATCTCGGCGCATGACGCATACGCTTGATGCCCATGGACAATTCCACCGCGTCGATTGACGAGATACAGATCGCCGGAAAATCCCACCTTCTCGAAATTGGTCAACGCGGAGTTCGACCAACCGGAGCGATCCGACGCGCCCACGACCGCAACACTTTTGGGTGATAGTAAGTTGTTCATGAAATCCAGCTCTGCGTGTCAACGCCCCGTCCAGCGGGGCTTTCTCTTCTCGGCAAACGCCTTTGGACCTTCGATGAAGTCTTCTGATGCAAGTAGTCGATCGCGCCGGTTATTGTCTCGGTAGAACGCCTCGTCGACGCTGAGGAATTGGCAATCGATCGCTGATTCTTTGGTCAGCTGTACCGAGAGCGGCGAGCACTCTATGATCGCATCGGCCCACCGCTGTGCTGCCATCGGCAGTTCTTCGAGCTCGACGACCTCGTTCACCAGTCCGAAGCGGAGTGCTTGCTCAGCGTTGATCAACCCGCCGGTGAGCAGCATCCCCATCGCGACTTTGGACGGAATCTGACGGGAGAGGCGGTGAATCCCTCCCGCGCCGGCGATCAACCCTACCTTCGGTTCCGGCAAGCCCATGCGGGCGGTCCGGGCGCTGACGATGATGTCGCAGGCAAGTGCCATTTCGAGTCCGCCACCCGCAGCGACACCGTTCAACGCGGCAATGATCGGCTTGGGGCAGTCGAAGTTTCGGGTGATGCGGCCGAACGGCGGGCGCTCGGCACCTTGGAGGTCACCTCCGGCGGCGGTGCGCTCTGCGGTGACCTTGAGGTCATTCCCGGCGCAGAACGCGCGATCCCCCGCGCCGGTCAGAATTGCCACCCGCAAGTCTGGATTGTCCCGATAGTCTTCCCAGACCTCGGCGAGTTCAAGATGCGCTTCGAGGTGGAGTGCGTTCATCTGGTGAGGCCGGTTCAGCGTCACATAGGCAATGTGATCACGTTTTTCGTACAGGATGAACTCGTACGTCATGACACCACCCGGAATGTCGGAACAGGAAATGGGATGTGCGCGAAGTCGAACTCGACCATCAGGTCGGCGCCGATCGGCGTCGCGCCGGGGTCTGGTCCGACAATCGTCGAATTGAAACGAACGCCCTCTACCGTCTCGATCGTTGCCAGGACGTAGGGAACCTCGAATCCGGGATAGGGCTGATGGACCAGGACCAGACTGTAAAGAGTGGCTCGACCTGTGGCCGCCCGCCAATGAACATCACCACCGAAACAGTTGATGCAGCGATACTTCACGGGCCACATATGCGTGCCGCAGCCTTCGCAGCGCTGCAGCATCAGCTCCCCACGGGCGGCACCTTCGAAGAATGGGGCGCAGCTGAGGTCGTATTCGAGTTCTGCTGCGCTAGGCGGCATGTCGGCTCCAAATCGTTGTCGAATGGAAGTTGAGAACGCCGCCGTTGGCGCTCGCAAGCACTATGTCGTGTTTGTCGATCTGTCGCTCGCCCGCCTGGCCGCGAGCCTGGATAATTGCCTCTGCAAGTGGCGTGAAGCCCCACATGTAATAACTCGACAATTGTCCGCCGCCGGTGTTGGTCGGGAGCGACCCGCCGGGGCCGAGTTTTCCGTCGGACACAAACGCTCCGCCCTCACCCTTGGCGCAGTAGCCGTAGTCCTCCAGAGTGACCAAAACGGTGTAGGTGTAGCAGTCGTAGAGTTCGAGTACATCGACGTCATCGCGGTGAATGTTGGCTATCCTGAAGGCTTCTTCACCTGCCTGCCTGGCCCCGGTCGAGATGGCGGGGTCGATTCCGGTCCGCTGGTTGTCTCCCGGGGCGGCTTGCGTGGCAGCCAATAGATACACCGGTGGTTGTCGCAGATCACGTGCCCGGTCGGCTCTGGTCATGACCACGGCAACCGCCCCATTTGAGACCAGGCAGCAGTCGAAAAGATGGAATGGATCGACGATCATCCGCGAGGCCTGATGGTCTTCCAATGACAGCGGCTTTTTGATCTGCGCTGCCGGATTCATCCCGGCCCATTTCCTCTGAGCTACGGCAATGGCTCCGAATTGCTCACTGGTCGTGCCGAACTCGTGCATGTGGCGTCGCGCGGCGAGAGCGTAAGGAGGATTGCCGCCGAACTCTCCGTATGCAGCCTTGAGGACGTTCATGCCGTCCCACACTCCGCGTGCGGCATAGGCCGCGGATGCCGAGACGTTCTGTTGGAGTGGTGTTGCCGCATAGACGAGAACAACTGTGTCGACCAGATGAGCATCGAGTGCCAGGCTCGCGTACTGCACCATCGACCCCACAGTCGAGCCGAATGCCCGCATGGAGTTGAGCATTCGGAGGTTTTCGAGGCCAAGGGTGAATTGCAGTCGGGGTTCCATAGCGGGATCACCGTTGCCGTTGATGAGTAGGCCGTCGACGTCAGACTTGCCGAGGCCGGCATCGGCAAGTGCGAGAGCGATGGCTTCGGCCGCGAAATCGGCGGTTGACCGCCCGTAGATCTTGCCCATCTCGGTGACTCCGAGGCCGACGACCGCGGTCGTGGGCACCTTGGATGTAACACGGTTCACATTAGGACCGTAACGTAACTTAGATCACAAGTCAAAGTGAGTTCACTTCAGTTAATCGCCAAGACTCCATCCCTCCCAAGGAACGGAACACCACAGGGATCTACGGTTTCACCCGTAGCCACGATGTCCGGTGATGCCGCGTATGGGACCGGTGAGTTACCGAAACTGTTGGACAACAACGACATTCGCAACCCGATCAAGGTGCGGCCGTCGCCGTCGGTGAAGGGGCACTTCTCCAAGGACCCCTTCAGCATCAACCTGGGCGCGCGGACAGTGACCTGCCCCGCGGGAGCCACCGCGGCGATCGGCGCCCGCACCGGCCGCCACACCGGTGCCGCCCACTTCGGCGACGTCTGCACCCCGCTGCGCGCGCAGTGCACCACAGCGCCCGGTGGCCGCATGATCACCATCGGCGCCCACGAAAAATACCTGGCCATCCCCCGTGAACGTCTACACGATCCGGCCTGGAAGGGCGACTACCGCGCGACCCGGCCCAAGGTGGAACGCAAGATCAGAAATCTGATGCACCGCCGCCACGGCGGACGCCGCGCCCGCGTTCGCGGTCGAGTTGAGATTCCGGACGATGGCCAGAGGGTTTACGTAGTTTCAGGCGGCTGCCGCTCGACGTGAGTTCTCATAGTTGTCGGGGCTTTGCATCCCGATCGCGGAGAAAACGTCTTACAGGTGCCCCAACCGCTCTCCCGGGCTTGCTGTTTCACGCTCACGCTGGTCGGCGAACATGCGAGCGTGGGCGACGTTCGACAGGCTCCGTTTCAGCGCACGGATCGCTTCCATCCAGGTCTTCCCGCAGCTTTCTCGGCAACAGCGATAGTGAGCGGTCCCCGATGACGTCACTAATCATCAGAAGCCGACTCTGGAGCTGCACTTCCAGCAGGGCTATTCGCTCCGGCGGGCAGCGTTGGCAACGCGAAAGGTCCTGCAACACAGCGCCCTTCGCCTGGCGGCGAAACTCGGCACGGGTGATCCGGCTGTTGGACTTCACGGTCCCGGAGGGAAGACACCCTGGCCCGGAGTGAGGATTCCTTCGGGGTCGTAGCGTTCATGGGCCGCCTCGAAGGCGGCCCATTCGGGGCCGTAGTGCGTGCGCCACTCCTGCGGCGTAGCGGGTATGGAGCCGACCGGGTACTGGTAACCCCCGACGGCTTGGGCGCGCAGGTAGAGGGAACGGTTGGCCTCCACCATGTCCTGCGGGCTCTCGGCTCCCTGCGAGGCGGTTCTGAGCAGTGTGAACAGGAAGACCGTCTCCTCGTCGGGCATGCGCAGCAAGGGCAGGCCCAGGCGGGCGCGGGGGAAGGGATAGAGCAGGACCACGCCGCTGGCGCCGACCTCGGTCTCGGTCAGGTCCTTGATGGCGGCTTCCACGAAGGCGTCGGTGCGGCTCGCGGGCAGGAACATGTTCCACCAGGGGTGCGGCCGGTACCACTCGCCTGTGGACTTCAGAGAGGCGACGCCCACGGCGAGCCGGTTGAGGAAGTCGAAGTAGGACATGTCCTGGATCTGCCGGTCGCCGGGCTGGTCGCCCAACCCGGCGAGAAGCCTGGCGTCGTCGGGCGGGGTCGTGCCGTTGAAGAAGGCGACCGCCTCGAGCTGGTAACTCCAGCCGGCGGAGCCGGTCGGCAGCCCGAGTTCTCCCTCCACATAGGCGAAGCGGCCGTCGTTGACCACGAGCCGCTGGTCAGCGGTCAGCGCGGCGACGCTCGGGTAGGAGAGCAGGTAGTGGCGGACCCTCGCGGGGGCGGGCAACAGGCGCACGGTGGCCTTGGTGACGATGCCGCACTGTCCCCTTCCAGCCAGCACCGCGCGGAACAGGTCAGGGCGCAGCCCTGCGGAACACCTCCTCAGGCTGGCATCCCCCGTGACGACCTCCAACTCCACGACGCTGTCCACCTGAGCTCCGTAGTGGTGGGTCTGGCCGCCGACCCCGCCCACCGAGAGCGTGCCCCCGACCGAGAGTTCCAGATAGTCGGTGAAGACCGCAGGGGTCAGACCGTGAGCCAGAGTCGCCTGCGCCAAGCTACTCCAGAGCGCGCCCGCCTCCACGACAGCCGTATCCTCCCGCACCTCGACCGCGTTGAGCGGGGTCATGTCGATGACCAGACCGCCCTCGACTTGGCCCTGACCGAAGGTGGCGTGTCCCTGCCCACGCGCGGCCACCTGCAGGCCGTGCGTCCGGCAGTACTTCATCATCTGCAAGATGTCCGATACGGCGCTGGGCTCCAGCACGGCCCCGGGAGTCCGATGGACCAGGTGCCCGAAGTCGTCGGCCGCCTGGCCGCGCGAGGCGGGATCGGTCACCACCTTGCCCTTCAGCTGCGGCAGATCGACCATCCCCTGAGACCGGTCGGCGTCGGTGACCCACGTGCGCGTGGACGGGTCGAAGCCGACCACAACCGCCCCCGCCGTGAGGAACGCCTGCCTCCACGGATCCCACGTCATACCCGCCCCTTTCGCACCACGGTCCGCAAGTCGCCCGGGACGTGCACTGCTGTTCCATTCGAGGGTATCAGTGATCGAAAGATGATGTGCTGCAAAGGATTACAACGGACAAAAAGCGGCCGGAAATCGGCTGCGCCATCCCGGATCCACCGTTCCGAATCCTTGGTCGCGACAATAGATCCGGGTGCCGAAAACCCAGGCAGTCAGCGCACGGCGGATACGCTGGCCGTTGCAGCCCCGGGGTTTGGTGAATCTCGTTGTCCCGTAGTTATTCTCGTGTCAACACGATGACCTCGTCGGGCGGTGTGGGTCCGTTGAGTCGGCGGTCCAGCACAGTGACCGCGTTCACGATTCTCTGGCAGGCCGTGCGGATGTCTTGGTCGCTTCGCCAATGATCGGCCTCAACGGCAAGGTACACCGCGGTCAGCCGCAGCAACGTGGCGGTTACCGGTACGAGGGCCAGGTTGCGGTAGGTGATTCCAGACTACCAGTGGGGCTGCGTATTTCGTCTACGGTGAGGATGACGACCGTGCCACGGGGTTGGCGGAGGTGATCAGCGAACGGCAGGAGTGCCGCTCGGTGATGCTCTCACGAGAATGCCCCAGCTGCTTGGCGGCCGTCTTCGAATCCGACGCTTCGGCGATCAGCGTGGCGACGGTCTTCCGGAACGTGTACTGGCTGCAACGACTGCTCCGCAAGCCCGGTGCTCGCCGGGCGCGCGTTCGGGCAGGCCCGCGCGGCCGGGAAATTCACCCCCGCCCACGAAACGTGGTGGGCCTCGGCCCGCCGCGCACGCAGCGACCGTGATGGCACACGCGCGTTGATCGAGTCCTTCTGCGGCATCGGCCAATGCCGCACGATCACGTTGTCAGCGGTCCAGCCGCTGCCTTGCACGCGGGAACGTTGACCGCGGATGCGGTCGCTCTCCAGGCCCGCAAAGTCGGCGAAACCCTCGCCGACGGATGAACGCGGGTCGGCTCACCACCCGGCCACTGGACCCGCAGGTCCCCGCGGAGCGCAGCTCACTCCGACCTCGCCCAACGCATCGCCTACCAGGGCCTACTGTGTCGAGCTGCTGGTCCGGCGCACGCACTGCGATGCATCCTTTCCTCGCAGCGATGCCGAGTCACAGCAATTCCAGCAGTTGCAGGTTGGCGATGTATTTGACAATGATCGGTGCCGAAACATGTGGAATGTCCTTGTCGGGGCCGATTTCGGCCTTTTGCACCGCCGCACGGAACCGGTCGGTCGGTGCGATGGCCCCGCAGACGGGCTTCTCCGGTCGCTGATAGTTGTGCAGCAGCGGCAGCAGCGAGTGCTGGCGCTGCTTGTCCGGCAGGGCGCGCATCGCGGTATCGAACCGCTGCAACCACGCGTCGTAGTCGGGGATGCGTCGGACTGTGTAACCGGCTTCGACCAGCCAGTCGACGTACTCGTCCAGCCCGATGCCGTCGTCGTAAGGGTTCATTACATGGTAGGTCTGGTACCCCTGCACCATCCGCCCGCCGAGGGTGGCGATTGCCTGAGCGATGAAATCGACCGGCAGACCGTCGTAGTGCGCCCGCTGCCGATGGCCGTCTGCATCGAGTTCGTAGAACGAAGCGGGGGCGATACCGGTGTCCACCAGGCTCAGCATCAGCCGAGTGAACATGTCGGGAACGTTGAGCTGGCCCGCATAGCGGGTGTCGACAAGGATCATGTCACAGCGGAACACCGCGACCGGCAGGCCGAACTGGTCGTGGGCCTCGCGCAGCAGCACCTCACCGGCCCATTTACTGTTCGCATAGCCGTTGGCATAGCTCTCGTCGACCGCGCGGGTGGGGCTGATCACCCGGATGTCGGCGTCTTCGGTGAACTTCGCCGGCTCGATCCCCTCACCCACCCCGATGGTCGACACATAGGTGAATGGCTTGATCCTGGTGGTGAGCGCGATGCGGATCAGTTCCGAGGTGCCCACCACGTTGGGGCCGAACAGCTGGCTGTACGGCAAGACATGGTTGACCAAGGCGGCGGGGTCGACGATCAGATCAACTGTGTCGGCCAGCCGCTGCCAGGTCTGTGGATCCAGGCCCAGGTTGTCTTCGGCCTTGTCGCCGGCGATGACCTCGAGGTGATCTGCGGCCAGCTCCCGATAGTGGGCAAGTAGCTGCGTGTCGCCGCTGTCGAAGGTCTTGTCCAAGCGTTCCCGAGCCGCCGCGTCGTCCTTGGCGCGCACCAGGCAGATCAGCGTGCCGCCGACATCGGACAGCCTTTCCAGCCATTCCAGGGCCAGGTATCGGCCGAGGAAGCCGGTGGCGCCGGTCAGCAACACTGTCCGTGCTGCTGCGCTCGGGCCCGGTAGCGACGGCGCCGCGGCCAGCGTCGCAGCGTCGATGAACTTTTCCAGCGTGAGTTCACGAGCAGCCACTTCGGTGACCGGCTCATCCAGGCGGCTGTGTACTGATGCGAACGTCGGCCTCCTGGTGCCGTGCCGCTGGGTGTCGATGTAGTCGGCGATGGCCCGAAGGTCCGACGCCGGGCTGATGATGACGCTCACTGGCACGTCGATATCGAAGATGTCGTGCAGCAGGTTGGCAAAGGTCAACGCCGACAGGGAGTCTCCCCCCAGATCGGTGAAACCCGCGTCGGGCCGCAGATCCGCACTCGCCGCACCGAGAAGTGCAGCGGCGGCGCGGCCGACCGCCTCCAGCGTCGGACCCTTCGCACCGCCCAGACGCAGTGCACGCAGCTCGTCGGACTGACCTTGCGCCAGTTCGACGTACAACTGCTCCAGGCGCTCGCCGTAGCGCTCCTTGAGCTTGGGCCGCGCCGGCTTGCGGATGCCGGTCAAGAGACCGTTGGCCAGCGTGAACGGCGTGGTTTCGAGGATGAAGTCGCGCGGGATCTCATAGGACTGCAATCCGGCCGCCTTCGCGACCTCCAGAAGAGACTCGTTGACCATCGGCTTCAGCGCCTCCACGCCGTGGCGCAACAGCGCGTCGTCGGTCGGCACGATCACCGCCAGTGGGTAGGCACGAGTGCTGTTGCCGTAGATGTAGATCTGCTGGATCAGCGGGCTGGTTTCGAACACGGCCTCCAACTTCGAGGTCGTGACGAACTCGCCCTGGGCGAGCTTGATCACGTTGTTGCGCCGGTCCACATACACCAGCCGATCGGGACCGACCTCGGCCACGACGTCGCCGGTCCGGTAGTAGCCGTCGGCATCATAGACCTCCGCGGTGACCTGCGGCCGGTGGTAATAACCAGCGAACAAGTTCTCCGAGGTGACCAGGAGCTCTCCCCTGGGGTGCGGCTGGTCGGTGCGGAAGTAGCCCAGATCGGGCACGTCGGCCAGCTTGTAGTCGATCACCGGAGGTCGTTGCACGACCCCATCTCGGGAGATCGCCCCGGCCTCGGTGGAACCGTAGCCCTCGGTCAGATGCAGGTCGAGCAGCGACTCGACGAACGCCCTCAGATTCACCGAGATCGGCGCAGACCCCGTCATTGCCCAGACGGCGCGTCCGCCGAGCAGGTTCTGCCGCAGATCGGCCAGCACCTCGGCCTCGACTGCGGCCCGATCGGCGCCGCCGGACAACGCTCGGTCCAGTTTGCTCTGGAACTCCTGGAAGATCATGTCCCAGACGCGCGGCACGAAGTTCAACCGGGTGGGCCGCACCCACGCCAGATCGTCCAGCAGGGTCGACAGGTCGCTCTTGGCCGCAAAATAGACCGTACCGCCGTTGCCGAGCGTGCTGTACACAACCTCGCGGCCCATGACGTGGCTCATCGGCATGAAGCTGAGCGTGATCGCCGGCTCGCCGCTGCGCTGCTGCCAGTACGACTTACGCCAGAAGTTGGCGACCAGGTGCTCGGGGTACATAGCGCCCTTCGGGGTACCGGTGCTGCCCGAGGTGTAGATCAGCAACGTCAACGGGTCGTCCTCGCCGGTCTCGGTCGGCTGCGCGGCAGGCAGCGCCTTGCCACGATCCAGCACGTCGGCCAGTGTGTCGACAACCACCGGGCTCCCCGCTTGCGCCAACCGCGCCCCGGCGGCTGTCAGCGCATCACGCTGGTCGTCGACCTCCGGGTGGTAGTCGAACACCACCAGCCGCTGCGGCTGGTGTCCGGTCAGCTCCTCGGCCAGCACCAAGTCGACGGCGTCGGAAAGGTAGTCGACGCTCGCAGCGATGAGGCTCGGCTCGGTCTCTTCCACGATCGGCTGCAACTGGGTGACCGGCGCACTGGTCTGCATCGGAACCGCCACCGCGGCCATCTGGATCAACGCCATATCGACGATCGCGTAGTCGATGCTGGTGAATCCCAGCACACAGACTCGATCGCCCGGCTGCACCGGATCACCGGCCAGCGCAGTCGCGAGTGCGCGGACGCGGTCCCACAGCTGACCGTAGGTGATGGTCTCGAACTGGGGCAGCAGCGCCAACGTGGCGCTGCCGGTATCCGGATAGCGCATGAACTGGACGGTGCGCTGCCCGAGCGCAGGCCGATCGGCGTATCCCTCCATCACGGTTCGCACCAGCTGCGCCAGCCGCAGCCCGGGCCGCTCGATGGCCGCGGTGATGGCCGCGCTCGGCCGTGCGTCGGCGAACTGCGGGTCGGTAGCGTACAAATCGGCGATGCGGCGCGCCAGCCGCTCCTCCCCGGTATCACTGAACATCACGGAACCCCCAATCATTGATTGGAAACAGATCGCATGAAGTCGGCCCGGTATCTCTGGGCGCTACCAAATAGATAGATAAGCTGAATTGTTTCGGTCGAACACTGCGCTGATACCTACCGACAGCGCCTACACCATCACTACACTACAGCTTTGCACATTTTCTCGAGAGGTTGCCGAATCTTCAATCGCATTGGCGAACCGGCTACCAGTATTTGCTGTCCGAACAAACCTGGACGCGGTGAATGCCCGCGCGCAGCGCGGGTCGGCGCCGACTCCTGATCTTCTGATCCGGGATCCGCGCGCAGCGAGGTAGACGCGGTAATCACAGCATCATGCGGTAGACCCTCGAGCGACTTGGCACAGTCCCGCTCTGCCTGTCGGCCTGGGCCCCCGGCATGAGTTGTCGCGCACGACTCGTCGTGCGCGACGAAGGTTGGAGCTGAGGTGGGTGTTGCTTACCGGCACCTACCTGTCCCGACT
>NZ_BAGB01000160.1 GCF_000308615.1 Nocardia jiangxiensis NBRC 101359 | reverse complement strand
CTAGCACTGCCTGCTTACCTGGCTTGCCGGCGGCCAACGCTGCGTCATCGCTCCCCTCGCCCAGCAGTAGCGGTTCCGTGGCTTTGCGCTGCCTTCCGACCTACTCAGAGCTCCCGATCGGGCCCAGGGCGAACCAAACTCTGCCTCTGCCTCCCAGTATCGATCCACTGTATAGCGCTGCTCCGGAAACCAATTCACGGCACCGCAATGTCAGGCAACTCAGGCATCAGCGCCGATCAACCACGTCTTCCCTGACGGCATCGCCCAAACACCGCCGCCACAAAAAGCTTCGACGACATGTCGTCGCCCCACGCCCCGAACACCTCTAGACCCACCCTCGCGAATTCCCCACGCACACAAGGAGGTCCGCCGACATGCCCGGCAGAGAACCGGCAGCACCGAGGACGCGCCGTGCCGAACCCATCGACAAGCGCACCGCCAAGGACGGAACCGTCACCTACACATTCCAGATCGATGTCGGCACCAAGCCAGACGGTGGACGGAACCGGCTCACCTTCACCTACCCCACATTGGGCGAAGCTCAGCGTGAACTCCGGCGAATCAAGACAGAACTCGCCGAACACCGCTATGTGCCGCGCACGGACATCACCGTCGACGACGCATGCGACGAATGGTTGAACGGGCGCCGCGGGATCCGCCTGGTCAAGCTCGAGGGCTACCGAAACCATCTCAAACCGGTCCGCCGGCACCTCGGCCGAAAGCAACTGGCCGAGGTCACCAAAGCCGACCTCGACGCCCTGGTCGATTGGATGCTCGACCAAGGCCGCGCCGACCCACGCCACTTCCAGCCCGACAGCCTGATGTCGCGGGTCGCAGCGTTCGTCGACCGACAGCCCGCTGCCGGCGTGCCAGTCGGCGAGATCCGAGCCGCGTTCCCGGAGTGCGATGTATACAACTGCCTGTCGGTGCTCGTGCGCACCGGCAGGATCATCCGCCCGCGTCGCGGCGTGTACGCCCCGACCCCGTATCCCGCCCCCGACAGGGCACCCGAGGGCGTCAAACCCATCACCGTCCGAACCACGCTGACCACGTTCGGGATGGTCGTCCAGTCCTTCGTCGACCAAGGCAGAGTGCCGCTGAATCCGGTCAAACTCGTCGACCGGCCGCCGGACGACCTCGACGACGATGACGATGACGATGACGGCGGCGATGGCGGGAAGTCGTGGACCTTGGCCGAGGTCGAAGCGCTCCGCGAATCGGTTCGGACGCACCGTCTCTAGGCGTGCTGGCTGTTGTCCTGCTATGGGCTGAGACGCAGCGAAGTGCTGGGCATGCGCTGGAAGCGCTTCGACGACGCGCGGCTGCGGATCCGGCGGGGCCGGGTGGCGATCGGAAAGATCGTCGAGGAGAACGGACCCAAATCCAAACGCAGCCGACGCGACCTCCCACCACCACAGGATGTACGGGAAGCGTTGTGGTCGTTCAAAACCCACCAGAAGGCCGAATGCCTGGCACTGGGCATCCCGTGGTCGGAGGATCGCTTGATCGCGGTCCACGCGGACGGCACACCGATCCGGCCCGCCTGGTACAGCGACGAATTCCAGCGACTCCGCAAAGCGGCGGGACTACGCCGCATCCCCCTGAAAGGACTGCGCAACACCTCGGTGTCGATGATGCTCGCCCGCGGCGTCCCACCCCTGGTGGTCGCCGCCTGGCACGGCCACGACCCCGCGGTGTCACTACGGATCTACAACCAGACCCGCCCCGAGGATCTGCGAGCCGCCGGCGCCGCCCTTTTCTGCTCCCCGAGGATTGATAGCGAAACCGCTTGGCAGACTGTTGGCAGAATGGCGGGTTTCGGACATGAAAAAAAGCAGGCCGTACCCGGTGAAAACCGGGCTTGACCTGCTGTTCTTCTTCGGTGCGCGATACTGGGATTGAACCAGTGACCTCTTCCGTGTCAGGGAGTTGGGAAGCTGCTCCACACGTCCCGCGGGTAGCGCCTGGTCCAGGTCAGCGAGTCTTTCACGTCCAGCTGATGCCTTCATGTCCCCGATGTATCTGCCTGTCTTGGCACACTATTGGCACACTGGATGCCCCTACTGAACAGCACAACGTCTGCCACACTCGCTTGGTTCTTGATGGCGAATCAGCGGTGTCGACGTCTTCGCCGGCGTCCCAGGCGGTCCAAGGTTCAAGTCCCCTCTCGCGCACGAAAACCGGTCACCGGTGACACATCTGCGTCGAGCGTGCTCGAGACCTACCAGAGCACGCGGAGGCGACTGTGAGAATGTGTCCGACCCGCAAGGACTCCCGGCGGATCTGCCGGAGACGCCACTTCTTCATCCTGGCCCACGCGGCCGTCGGGCATCCTGCGGGAGGGCTCGCATGATCGAGCCGATCGTGCCCCCACAGGGCACCCTGCACGAAATCCTCCACCGCTCGGCACCGACGGCTACTGCCCCGCCGCGCACGGACCTGCTGTACGGCATCTCGACGGTCGGTGAGCCGGACGTGTCACGGATCGGTGTCTGTTCGCCGCGTTGGGCTGGGCACCGGGAACTCGTCTGTCGCTCACCGTCACCGAGCACCGGCTTCTCATCGCCACTCCCCTGGCGGGCGGGCTGGTCGCGATGCACGACGGCTTCCTCCGCATCCCGTTCCGGCTGCGCCGACAGGCGGGCCTGGCGATCGGAGACCGAGCGCTGCTGCTGGCCGACCCGTCCTCTGCATCGCTCGCTGTCCACGCCCCCGTGACTGTGGCCGAACTACTCACTCCAACTCTGCGTGCACTGAAGGAGGCGAACCGATGAGTACAGAAACTACGAACCCCGTCTCGGCCGATGTCCTGACCGCAGCCCGGGTGCTGTTGTCGCAATTGGGCGTATCCCCGGAGGATCTCACCGGCACACCGGTCCTCGTGCCGACCTTCGCCCAGATCGTGCCGCAGGTCCGAGCGACACTGACACCAGGCACCTTGCGCACCTACAACACCCATTTCGTCCGACTGGAAACCGAATGGGGCACACGCCAAGTGAACGAACCCTCCAAGGCCGACCTGGAGGAGATGGCACGAACTGTACGACGCGACACACGCCTCAACCGCGCATCGCGCGGTGGTTCCGGCGCGGTGGCGAACTTCCTCAGCGCCGCCCGGTGCGTCTACCGCTACGCCGAAGACAACGGCTGGATCCAGTCCGCCGACAACCCTGCTCGACGAGTGCTGATGCCCAAACGCGGAACCTCACGGCGGCACGCGATCGCATCACCACAGTTGGCTCAGATCTGCGAGGTCGGCGCAGCCGCGGGCAACGACCCGGAGCTGGACTCGATACTGCTACGCCTGCACATCGAAACCGCCTGCCGACGCAGCGGCGCACTGGACCTACGGCCCATGGATCTGGACCCCCAGCAGTGCTTGATCTGGCTGCGTGAGAAGGACGGCACCGATCGCTGGCAACCCGTATCACCGACTCTGATGCGGCACCTGCTCGACCATGCCACCCAACGGCACGCACCGCACTCCGGTCAGTTGCTGCGCTACCGCGACGGCAGGCCCATCACCAAACGCCGCTACGACCACCTCTGGGCACGCATCGGCGAGGACCTGCCCTGGGTCGCTCTGCACGGCATCACCGCACACTGGCTGCGCCACACCACCCTCACCTGGGTCGAACGCACCTTCAGCTACGCCATCGCCCAGGCCTACGCCGGACACAGCAGCAAAACCCACGGCACGACACTGACCTACATCAAAGCCGACCTGATCGAAGTCGCCACCGCCCTGGCCGTACTCACCAACGAACCCCACCCACTCGCCCCAGACGCAGTCTCTCGCTCCCCGCACGACACCGAGCACACCTCCTCACACCTCTCTCAGGACGTGACCGCATGACCGCGCACACCGATCATCCGGCCACATCCGCGTGCACACCCCACGCCCACCAACCACACGCCCCAACGCCCATGCCGGTGTCTCGTGCACACGCATTTTTCTGGAGTGTGCTCGCCGTGTCCGCGGCAGTCAGCATCGCCGGCAACGCTGTGCACGCGTTCGTGCACACCCACACCGCCCCGATCCTCGCCGCCGCAGTGGCCATCGTCCCGCCGATCGCGCTACTGACTGCGGTGCACGGTGTCACCGTCCTGCTGCGCACACAATCCCAAAGCCGATCCTTGCATCGGATCGCGACGTCGATGACCGTGCTCATAGCCGCCGCGGCGTTCTGGCTCTCGTTCACCGCCCTGCGCTCACTCGCGGAGTCGGCCGGCATCCCGCACCAACAAACCTGGCTGTGGCCGCTGATCATCGAGGGCTCGATGACACAAGCAACCATCGCGCTCATCGCACTCACCCGTGCACAACACACACCCGCCCCGAGCGTTCCGACACCGCTGCGAACAGAGCCCCACACCGATGCCCACGCGCCTACTGCACAGAACGACGACGATGCAGAACACCCAGAACCCGTGCGCGCAAACAACACCAGCGACCAGTGGACGGAGCTAGCACGAATGATCTGTGACCGCGACCCCGCCCGTCGCCGCGCACCCGACCACATCGCGCAAATCTTGACCTGGCACTACGAAGACGGACTCACCCCCACAGACATCGCCAACAAAACATGCCGAAGCCGATCCACGGTCAGCAGAATCCTCCATCAAGCAGCCCAGCTTGCAGACGTCGATCCTCCGCGGCACCCAACCCCCACGGCGGCCACACTCACGAACAGAGCACCCGCATCGGAGACCGAATCGGCTCGGCCTTAAGACACTCGCGGTGATCACTGTGCGTGGGCACATGTCGGACATACCCGTGTTCCGGATGGTGCTGTTATCGATCCTGGACGTGCGAGCCGACGCCACAGTCCACGAAGTCTCGGTGTAAACCGGGAATTCACCAGGCCCGGGTCTGGACGGGAGGCCCCGGCACAAGGCAGTCCAGGGCCTCCCTCGGCCGCGAGCCCGCAGGGGCAACAGGGCCACGGCCTCGATTCGGGAATCCGGCCACTCCAACCGGGCCTACAACCTCCAGCGCCAGCGCGGGCAGGGTCATTCCACTGTAGTTACCGCCGAGCAGACACGGTGCGATTCGGGAGGTAGCCACCCCTGGAATCGCGCCCGATTTATCCCGTTTCTGGCAGCCGATAAGTGAACCTTACCGACCTACAGGCCGCCCCGGAGGTCGGCGACTCGGAGCCTGGTGGTTGCCTTATCTCCCCACTCGGGGAACCACCAAGGCAGCACGGCCTTCTCGTGGTCGGGGAGGTACTCCATGCGAGGCGCGAACTCGTTGAGGATGTAGCCGAGGCGGCCAAGGATGTGGCAGCAATCTCGCATCCACTGAAGCCGGTAGAGGGAGTCGCGTAGCTCGTCCTCGGTCAGCGTGTCGAGGTGCATGGTTTGCTGCGACCATGTGTCATCTCGCCAGCTCAGTTCGCCGGGGTGGCCTTCAGGCGTTTTTCGCGGGGCACCTGGCGCACCTAGCCGCACGAAGTTCATGATCCGGTGCGGCCGCTCACCCGTGATCGAGTCGATGTAGAGAAGGTGCGCAAGCTTGTGCCGGACCTTCCCGACCTGATCTGCGGACAATGGGGAGTCATCGTGCGGCCAGCGGATCCTGTAATTCTGGGCGACACCGTGGATCGTGGCGGGCAGCTTGTTCGTGTCTGGTGGTGGTCCGCCTCTTCCGACAGAGTGAAAGTAGGTGAAATTGACTTCGGCCACCACCGTCTGCCAGCAGCCTATGACCTGAAGAGCGGTGCGCTCCAACACTTCGGAGGGCCTCCAAGCGGCGGCCTCTCGCTTCCGCCGCTCTTCGGACTTGGAGAAGATCTGGTCGAGCTCGGCGGCCTTCGAGCTCTCAGACTTCGTTGATTCCGGTTCGACCACGAGCGATAGCTTATTGCCACAAGGTGGTCCACCCCCACGAACCTGCCTGTCTCGAAACCTTGGATTCCGAGACAGCGTGACAGATACCACGTTGGCGCTGACAACCTGCACGCCGCTGGTCTCGGAATCTAGTCTCGTTCGCGAACACCAGTGTGCCGGTGCTTTTCCGCGAGAATCATGCGGTGGCAGGTAGATGGCGAGGTACTCGGATCGCACACGCAGCGCGAAGGACGATGCGGTCCGCACAGACGACTGTTCGCCGTATAGCGACGAACGGACTGTTGTGGTCGATCATGGGCGCGCTGGTACTCGGGGCCGTGCTCGCAGCAGCGGCGTATTGGGAATTACACCGGTACATCAAGACCAGCACCGTGCTCGCGGCGCCGATCGACCTCACCAAGCTGTCGCTGACCGTGGTCGCCGGCGTCGGCGGGGTCGTCGCCCTGGTGGTCGCCTACCGCCGCCAGCGCGACCTCGAACAAGGCCGGTTCGTCGAACGATTCGGCGCCGCCGCCGCACAACTCGGCTCCACCGATGTCGCAGTCCGGATCGCAGGGGCGTACGCGATGGCCGGCGTCGCCGACGAATCTCGCGGCCTACGCCGCCAGCAGTGCATCGACGTCCTCTGTGGGTACCTGCGCCTGCCTTACAACGCCGAGCACGGCGCCAGCGGAAGGGCAAAATTCGTGGTCAAAGCCCCGCGGGTCGACCATGGACGCGTGCGCGGAGAGACCGAAGAACACATCGAATACCGCCAGAACGACAGCGAAGTCCGCAAAACCATCGTCAGCATCATCGCCGACCACCTACGTCCCACCGCTGAATACAGCTGGTCCCCATCCAACTTCACTTTCCGTGGCGCCTACCTCGAAGACGTCGACTTCAGTCATGCGACGTTTTCGGGCACCGTCGCATTCAGCGGTGTGACGTTCTCCGGCTTCACCACATTCACCGGCGCGACGTTCTCCGGTGACGCCCTGTTCGATGATGTAACGTTCTCCGGCAACAGCGCTTTCGAACGCGTGACGTTCTCCGGCTTCACCACATTCACCGGCGCGACGTTCTCTCACACCGCTCGGTTCTTCGACACGATATTCTCCGCCGACGCCTGGTTTTCCCACGCGACGTTCTCCGACATCGCGTTCTTCTTAGACGCGACGTTCTCCGGCCTCACCTCGTTCAACGGCGCGACGTTCTCCGGCGCCGTCGTATTCCGCGGCGCGACGTTCTCCCGCACCACTCGGTTTTCCCACGCGACGTTCTCTGACAACGCCCTGTTCAACGACGCGACGTTCTCCGGGCACATCGTGTTCGAGGAGGTGGACTTCGGGACCCAGTCCGTTTCGTTCGCCGATCCCAGACGGTGGGGGCCACCGGAACCAGAGTTCGACTGGTCTGCGGACATCACTCTGAAACCCGCCAATGTCGAACCTCATGATTGGCCGCCAGCCGTGGTAACACCGGTGCCCTCGTCGTAGCGACAAGAGGATGTTGAGAATCGATCGGTTCTCGAACATCTCGATGAGAGTGACGGAATCCCGAGCACACCGGCAACTTTCGCTGTGCGGAAAACGTGTTGTGGAGCTGGACCTTCGTCGATAAGACATCCGGGAACGACACCGCCCAGCCGAACCTGGACGAGTGGATCGCCTACGTGCGGTGAGGGCGACACCGTGCTCGTACA
The DNA here is from genome assembly GCF_000308615.1 of Nocardia jiangxiensis NBRC 101359. Taxonomy (GTDB): domain Bacteria; phylum Actinomycetota; class Actinomycetes; order Mycobacteriales; family Mycobacteriaceae; genus Nocardia; species Nocardia jiangxiensis. The sequence continues at coordinate 61,378 of NZ_BAGB01000160.1, read as the reverse complement.
CTCGATGGACCGGCTCGCTCGCAACCTCAACTCCCTGCGCCGACTGGTGCGGATACCCTACGGCGCGCCTTTCGAGACAGGTGGGTTTATGACTGGGGGGTGAGTGGTGGCCTCTACCCAGACCCACGCGCTCCCGTCGGGAGCCACCGCAAATGCCCTGTCGGCGTAGTCACCAGCGATCCGTCGAAAAAAGAGATCGCTTATGCGTTGCTGGGTGCGGCCATCTGTTGTGGTCCACACGGTGCCGTCTTTCTTGACCATCCAGAGATTCGAGGGAGCGGTGGACAGGTCCGCCACGCCCGAAATAGTGGCATCACGCGGTTGCCAGTTGCCATCACTGAATACAAGACCGCCATCGCCGACAGCATCGCTGACTCCCCAGGCTTTTCCAGCGAGATTCGGGGAGCCATCACTGAATATCGGTTGCTCGATTCCAGTGATGGCTTGGATAGAAAGCATGACTGCTACGTAACGCGGTGCCGCTTCGTCGTTGCGCTGCACGTAGTACCGCGTATTCTTCGTTACCCACCAAACCGACCCGTCCGCCGCGACGTCAACGTCGACCGCAGTCTCGCCTGGCATTGGAATCTGTGACCAGTTGAAGTCGCCGCGTGCGCCCCATGCCCGGCCGTAGCGATCAACACACCAGACGCTCCTATCGGGTGAGACGGCAACGCGGACCAGGTCACCCGGGCTCGCCACCTGTTGAACCGTCACACTGCCCACCGTCCGCCATAGCGTGCCGGCGCTGCCGACCCAATACACATATGGATCCTGACCGGACGGCTCGCGGTTGGCCTTCGTCGCACCCACGTCCTGCACGTGCGGAAGGGGCGCGCGTCCTGAAACTCCTATTGGTACCCATTGAAAATTACCCATCCTGGTGCCCCGGTTTCGACCGCTCGTGGATGTTCGTCATTCGATACCTCCGGATGTCCGGCTACTCGCTGCCTCAAGTCTGGTGCGCATCCCTTATCTGTATCTGGCCAGGCTGGCCGAGGTAGATCACAAAGACAGGCTTCCATCGTGGCAACAGCAAACGCCGTAGCCGAGTCGGTGTGTCTTCACCGACTCGGCTACGGCAGTCGAAAGCCAGGTAGGCATTCCCGGGGATGTCACGCCCGTCTGGGCCTGGCCGGTATCGGCCGCTGGATGGGCCGGTCTCGAGGTCCCTGTAACAGCTCTCCGATCGGCACTGCCGATTCCGCACCCAGTGGATAACTGACATTATCCGCTGAGTCCGGGGCGGATCTCAGTGGATAACGTGATGCCGGGGCGGGTGGATCCCGGGCCGAAACTCAGTGGATAAGAAGGAGCGGGCGGGATGGACGCGGAACCGGCGGGGAGAAGCGCGACGGTCACCCCGCTGCACGGCGCGGCCGGCGACGTCGCCGCGGCCGCCGCGCGGGCCCTGGACGCGCTGCATCGCTACCTGAATCGCTGCAAGCTCGCGGACAATTCGGTGCGGGCGTACCGCCGCCAGGCCGCCGCGTACGTCACCTGGCTCGGCGAGCACGCCGGCGAGTATCCGGACGCCTTCGCCGATGTGGTCGGCGCGGAGGCCGCGGTCACCGCGTGGCGTCGATACCTGGTGCGCGGCAAGAAGGCTCGCCCGGCCACGATCAACCAATCCCTGGCCGCGGTCGACCTGCTGTACGAGCACGGCGCGGGACTGCGGATCGCGGTCAAACGGGCACGGGTGCCCGCCCCCGGCGAACCCGACGCCCTGGACCGGGCCACCCAGGGCCGGGTCGAACGCGCCGCGCTGCGCCGCAGTCCCCGGGACGCGGCGATCATCGCCGTGCTGCTCTACACCGGCGCCCGGGTGGAGGAATGCGCCCGCCTGGACCTCGAGGACGTCGCGATCACCGCCCGCACCGGCGCGATCATCCTGCGCGGCAAGGGCGATGAGGTCCACGAGGTACCTTTGCCCGCCCTCGCGCGTCAGCGCCTGAGCGACTGGATCGCCGTGCGCGGCACCGCGCCGGGCCCGCTGTGGACGGGGCGGCGCGGCCGGTTGAGTATCTCGGGCATCACCCAGGTCGTCCTCGCCGTCGGCGCCGAGGCCGGCCTCACCGGTCTGCGCCCCCACGTCCTGCGGCACACCTACGGCACCCGCCTGCGCCGGGTGGTGCCGACGTCGCCCAGGTCCAGGCCCTGCTGCACCACGCCTCGATCTCCGCCACCGCCAGGTACTTCCGCGCCGGGGCCGCCGAGCAGGCCGCGGTTGTGGAGGGCGTGTTCGAGCAGTAACCACCGGTCACCCGCGCCCACGAGGCCCGGAGGGCGCACCGAGCCGCTGACCTGCGGCAGCGTCTACGCGCTACCACACCAGTGTGGTGACGTAACCACACTGGCGAAGTACAGTGTGGTGCAGTGTTGGGATCCCAATTTGGGAATGACCTGATTGGAACGACCAGCACCGTGAGGAATCCATCCGGGATCTTCCTAGAGGATTTCGGAGAAGTTTCCGGGAGAAGTTCTGGAAACGAGTCAGGACCGAGGATTCACTGTTCCAGCAGTGAATCGCCCGGCCCTGCTCGCCACGCAGCTGCGATCGTGATCGGCTACCCGGTCAGGTAAGAGACGATCTCGTGCAGCATGGCCGCCAGCTCGGTGATCCCGTGTCCCTCATGGGGCATCGGGCTGGTGGCCGCGGCGACCAACAGAGCGAGCGATGTGCTCAGCTCCACCGTTTCCGTGGCCAGCCTCACCAATTCCCGTGTCCGGCCGACGATCCGCCGCCACGAGCTGCCAGCACCACCCCGGCCGCGAGGCCGAGGCAGATTCGGTTCTCCGGAGTTTTCCTTCACCGCACCTTCTTCCGTACCCGACCGCGATGGCGGCGGGGCACAACAGCCCGCGCGTGGAGCTGCTCCGCTCCACCGCCATCACGTCGAGGGGAAACAAGCTCCCCCCGAGGGACATTCGAGTTACTCAGTGCGGTTGTGGAGGTGAAACCGGTGGATCACCGAACCTCGATGAATCCTACGTGCACAGTCGATGTGGCCCTGTCACAGTCGGTGCGACAGAGCCACACAGGGTTTGGGGTACTTCCGACCGAATCCCGGGGGTCGAACTTTCCAGCGAAGGATGCACCCGCACACAATGACATCCCGACCGCGCTGAGGGAATATCCCCTAATGGGGTGTATCGTTGCCGACCTGCAGCATAACCACTGGTCAGAGCAGTCTCAGCGAGCCTTGAGGCGACTCAACTCGAGCAGGATTCCAGTCGGCGGAGCCCGGCAGCGACTCTGGTCATCGTGTGCGAGTCGTTGCGATGACCGTGGCAGGGCACGTCGGGATCCAGGTACACGATCATGGCCGCCGGGGTAGCTGCCGGATCCGGCACGTAGATCCGGACCGCGGATGTACGCCGTGGCAGACCGGTTATCCCCTGCGCTTGAGTGAACACGCAGCAGGCCAACGGGTCCGGGCAGACGGGCGTGGCCTGGCGCTGGCGGAGCAGCTGGCGGATCCGGTCGAGCTGATCGGGGCGGGCGCGTGCCCGGAGCCGGCGCGGCCCTTCTTCGCCCAGAGACGAGCGTTCGATCAGGGCACGCACCCGCGAAACCAATTCCTCTGCTTCGGGATTGGTTCGTTCGTGTCGGTTCATCAGCGGTTCCTCACGGATAGACGAGCGTGCTTGCGGATCTTGTGCAGTCGGCGTTCGATCGCTTTCGGTGTCAGGTTGCGGAACAGGTGCGCGATTTCGGCGTGGGAGTAGCCGATGGCGTGCGCCCACAGGACCTTTCGGTCCTCGGCCGATAATCCGGCCAGATACTGGAACACGACGAGGCGGGTCGTGACGATCTCGGCGGGATCGATGTTCAGCCGGGACCCCGACAACAGGCCGGCGGCCTCGGTCGGCTCATCCGGACCGGTGGGCTCGCGGCGATGCGAGGTCCACCACTGGTTTTCCCTGCGGACGACGTAGACGAACTCGTTGAGACATCCGGTGATGAAATACGAGCGCAGCGCCAGGCCTTTGCGCGGATCCCAGCCCGACCCGGTGCGGATCGCGTTGCGCAGTTTCTCCACCGCCCGGGTGATGGTGTGGGCGATGACCTCCTCACGGCAGAACGCGTCGGTGCTGAGCCGCTGATGAGCCATCGCCCGCAGGTCCAGTCCGGCGAGTTTCCCGGACACTCTGGTGTAGATCTCGCCGCAGCAGATCCACGGGTCCAGGACATTCCACGCGTACGCCGACAACGCGGCAACGAGTTCCTCCCACGCCGGGCCACCCGCATCGTGTTCGGCGGCCAATTCGAACAGTTCGCGATCGGCGGCCGCCCGGTCCAACGCGTCGAGAGCTTGTGCGACCGGATCAGGGACGACGGGATCGAGAGGGTCGAGACCGGAGGAGCCTCTGCCATCGGGCAGAGCACCGCGGTCCGATGTATCCAATTCATGTCCTCCTCCACACACAACAACCTCGTGCCAGACCAACGGTCAACCACCAACCGGCGCCTCTGCGCACGATCATCGGGGTTATAGGCCCATGACGTCCGAAACCCCCTCCCCACCACACGATTCGGCGCAAATGAGCCACCCACGAGGGCCTGGCCGCCGCCCGCGCGCGTGGGCAACGCCTCGGCCGGCCACCGGTCGCCAGCATCGGCGCGGGCACACACCTCCCACACCACTTAGCGTACTTTCGGCAAACTTTCGGGAACCGGTCCGTCGCGCAGGCCGTCATACAGGTATGGATTCCATCGATCGCGAAGCACTGCTGCAGGCCGGTCTCGATCCTGATTCCGGCGACGAGATCACCGGCCAGTACCTGGTCCGGGATCTGCTGATCTGCCACGGCATGTGGCGCCGCCAGTGGCTCGGGCACCCGCCGCTGTGCGGGATTCCCTCCAGAGTGCCTCGGGAATGACCCCGTACCGGGGATGGTGCCGGGGTCAGAAAGTCGGGGAATCGGGCTCGCTCACTGTGGTTCCGAGGGGTCGATGACGATGGTCGAGGAGGGGTCGGCGCGGGTGATCGTGCCGTCGTCGGCGGGGCTGAAGGTGACCGGGCCGCTGCATCCTGGGACGCTTTCGGGGTTTCCGTTGATGCCGGTCAGCCAGGTCCGAACGTTGCTGGGGGTGGGAGTGCCGCCGGGTCCACCGGTGCGGATCGCCTGGGTGAGAGAAAGTACCGCGTCGTTGGTCAAACATCCGTAGGCGCTGGGTGATTCGGAAGGCGACAGCGGGCGGCCGTCGTGGGCGCTGTTGCTGGAGATGCTGCGCACGCGATCGGCGTAGGAGTTCCAGCCTGCCCCGGAGGACTTGCTGGGGTCCACCGGGCTGGCGAAGATCACCGACATCCCCATTGCGGTCAGCAGGTCCTTGTTCTCGTCGGCGCTGCTCAGCGATGCGGCGATGGTGAGGATCCGTTTCGGCCGGTGTGCGCACAGCGGGGAGTTCAGGTATTCGAGCAGCTTGCCCAGGTCCGCGTCACGGCCACCGTAGACCAGGGTGTTCGCGTGGCTGTCGCAGATGCCTTTGAAGACATCGGGCTGTCCGCCGGGTACCAGGGTGGAACCGTCGAACCACACCGGTTTTCCGTCGTTGAGCTCGCTGAGCGCGGAGTGAATGTAGGTCGTCTTGTCGAAGTCGGCCTTCAACGATCTGATGTACAGATCGGTGCTGTCGTTGAATGCCTTGGTGTCCAGCAGCTCGATCGCTGTGTGCGGGCCCGGCTGGCGCCCGTACCAGTCGTCGAGGTCCTGGACGAGGTTCATGGTGGTGGGCATCATCGACACGATCCAGGAGTCCAGCGCGGCGGCGTTGGTGATGGGACCGAACTCCGGGATCTGGGCTTTCTTCAGTTCCGCGGCCGCGGCGTTGGTGGCCTGCAGGCTGGTGTTGAGCGCGACGACGCCGAGCAGACGTCCGGCCTGGACATCGTTGCCCGCCATACGTTCCATCAACTCGAACGGCTGTTGCCACCTGGACTGATCCACCCCGATATCAGCCATCACCAGCTGAATCTTCGCGCGGCCCGCGTTCTGTTTCGCCGAGGCGTCGTTCACCTGATTCTGGGCTGCTTGGGCGCCGATGAGCATCTGCGCCAGCTGGATGTTGTTGAGCTGCCCCTTGATACCCCCGGAATCGGACTTCAGCGCGATCGGCACAGGCACCCCGATGCGGTAGAAGGTCCCCGCGTCGACGGCTTTCCGGTTGTTCTCGGCGATGGCTGCGAGAGTCCGCTGGACGACAGGGTCGGTCCCGGACAGCTCCGGGTCATCCGCGGCGATGCATCGACCGTCGGGGCCCAGGATGCCCGTGGTGACGCACTTGGCAGCCTCCGCCACCGTAGGAGCGGCCGAGGCGTGCGAGTTCGAGCGGTCGGTGACCACGACCACCGCCGCCACAACCAGCGCCGCCACGATACCCCCGGCGATCAGCGTCTTCTTACGCTGCCACACAGGCGGTTTCACACGCCCCGGACTGTCCGCCGGAGGGACCGGACTCTCCTCTGGAGGCACTGGGCTCTCCGCCGGAGGCCGGTGCCTGTCCGCGATACGGGCGGCTTCCCAGCGTTGTTCCCAATGGCTCAGTTCCGCCTTGAATTCGGCGGAGTCCTCCGACAGGCCGCTCTGGCGCAGGCACTTCGACACGATCGCCCGGCCAGTGCTGTCCCACGCCGGCATCGAGTATTTTTCCTTGAGCGCCTTGGTCACCATCGCGGAATCGACCGGCACCTTCGCCGCCCATCGTGCCTGGCTCAAACCACCTTTGGCCTGAGCGACCAACTCCTCCAGATCCCGCTTGAGTGCCAGCACTTCCGCCGGGCGCGGCGCAGTCACCGCCGGGGCTCCGGCGCGGCGCCCAGCAGCCCGGCCGAGGTTTTGGCCGCGGCCACCCCGGCCGCGCCGACCACCCAGACCGCGGCCTGCGGGTCGAGGTGGCACGCGATCAGGACGATCACACCGATCAACACGATCACGAAGATGACTACCCGCACCCACACTGTCTTCGGCTGCAACAGTTTCCGCGGACGCAGCGCTTGCTGAATGTCGAGCATTGTTCGACCTCCCCTTGCGACGAATGCCGTCTCGTTCTTGACCCGGACGGACTTTCCAGTGACACCTCGACGCCACCCCCGCCGATCCCCGAATCCACAGCGACCGCCTGCAAGCGGGCTGTGCGGGTCTCGACGGCAGTAGCGCCTGTCACAACAGTTCCACCACGAACGCCCCCCGCCAAGGGAAGCCGCCGTTCCGGTCGTTGCCTATCATTTCCGCGCCCCACCGGCCGAAGATCGCACCCATCGTGACCGGTGCCACAGCCCCGGAAAGCGCTCGACAACACGCAGATCCGGACAAATCGGATCACAGAACAGCTACGACCATCGTCCGCGAGCCCGAAACACCTCCCAGCCCACACAGAAACGCCTCGATATCCCCCCGGAAACGTTTCTCTCCCACCGGAAACGTTTCCCATGTTCGGCAAGCCTCTGGACGGCGCTCGGGCCCGGCCGCGAAACTGGGACGGGCGCATCGGATCTCCGGGACTCTCCGAGAAATCCTCGTGCACCCGCCCTCGACGGCCCGCATCTTCTGTTGACCCGGACGGACCGTTACCGAGCGGGTCCATCGCTGCAACGATGGACCCGCTCACCCGAACCCCCGCCGACACCGCACCAACCGGGCGCACCGACCTCCCGCGCGGCCCCCTGTCGGGCTCGGCGGTGACATTCAGCCCTACCCGCGACAACCGGCACGGTGGTTGGCTGACCCGGTGAACAACGAGGAGTGCGTCCGGGAGACGAACACGAGTTGAGCGCTGAGCCCCGGTTTCCCCCCTAGTGAGCAGGGGTAACAGCATGATCGTGCCGAGCGACTCCGATCCACCGCAGCGTCCCACCGGCCCTCCTGAGGTTGGGGTGATCGCGCTGGACTCGAACGAGTGCCTGACGTTGCTGGCCGAGGTGTCACTGGGCCGAGTGGTCTACACCCGCGATGCCCTGCCTGCCGTGCGGCCGGTCAACCACGTGGTGCGGGACGGACAGATCATCATCGGGGCCGGAGCGACGCCCTGGCTGACCGACATGCTGCGCGCGAGAGACAAAACCGTGCTCGGCTACCAAGCCGACCAGATCGACCCCGATTCTCATCAGGGCTGGACGGTGCGAGTGGTCGGCTACGCGCGGATCATCGACGATCCGGACCGGATCGCCGTGTACAAGCCACTCTTGGAGTCCTGGACCCGCACGCCCAACGACGCGCTGATCGCGATCGAACCCGACCTCGTCACCGGCACGAGACTCGCCGCGACCGACAGTATCTGACCACTGAGCCACCGATATTCCGCCGGAATCGGCGAGTTCCGGTGGCGTGCACGGACTCTCGATCGCCGGATCGTGTCGGCCCCCCGCGCCATACTGACCCGATGGTGTACGAGCCGTACCGGATGCACTCGCGCAAGGGCAAGCACGGCGAAAGCTTCGTGCCAGCAGGCGGCCGGGTCCGAGTCCGGGACCGCGGCCCACGACGACCACGATCCAGGCGGTTCTACCCGCACGGCTACCGCAGTTCGAACCCCAACACGGTCCTGGGCACCCTGGCCGGTGTCGTCCTATGCGGCGCAGTGCTCGTACTGGTCCTGATGGCCATCGCCGGTCGGGGTAATTCCCACATCGACGGCGTCGGGGTGCGGCTGACCGCCCCGCCGTCAGCGACTTACACCCCACCGCCGTGCTACCCGCTCCAGCAGCCCGCCTGCTGACCGTGGGTGGTGTCGCATCCGGCGCGGCTCGAGGTCACGCGCACGTGCTGCGCGCCTGGGTCACTCCGCGAGATGTAGGGCGCTGACCGGCATCGAGAACGGGTACCGGCCGGGAGAATCCTCGAGCACCGACTCGATAAGCACGTGGTCCTCGTCCTCGTGTTCGACCACCGCGAACACACTGACACCGTGTTCCCCGATTCGCACCCTCTGCCCGATTTCGATCACGTGTCAACAATATAGAACTCGAACGTATGAGCGAAAGCATGCCCGCAGCCCGTCTACCAGCTCAGCGACGGGCGAGTCGTGCGGCTTGATCGGCTGTACCGGCGCCGCGATGGACTGTGGGAGGAACCCGGCCCGGTCGAATGTCCGGGCACCCGTTCCGGCCCGGCCGGACGGTGGTCGGGTGGATATCGTGCCCGGATGCCGGAAACGTCGCCGGAGGACACCGCGTCCATCGGTGCTCGAATGCGAGGCCGTCATGCACACACCGCCGATCAGCGAGAAGTTCTCGCACCCCACCACCCACTCGATATGATGTGTAACTGGGCCGATCGGCACGGGCGGTGGTCAGCCGGACGCCCCCGTCGGGCCCCAGGAGTGGACCGGTCGGCGGCGACGGTGAGTCTGCGGCCGACCTCGCCTGCGATTGCGGTGGCTGCTTTGAGCACAAGGGCCTTGACCACTTCCCGCACAGAGCTTGGATTGGCGGCCACGCCCCGGATCTCCACCCAGGCGCTCTGCACCACGGTCGTCGCAGTCGACGGTACATCGCGACCAGCCGCGATCGTCTAATTGTCCCGACGCAGAGGTAAGGACCATCAATGCCACTGCCCACCAACCGCATCCAGGATCTGTTCATTGCGCGACTCGACATTCGGAGGTCGAAGGTGTTCCATTGAAAGGACTTACACCTGAGCTTGGCCACACTGCGCAAACATCGATCACCACGAGGGACGCGCCCGTGCACCATGACATCTCCTGTCCGACTTGCAGCAGCTCGGACTGGGTCCAGAGTGTTCCTGCGCTGTGCTCCGCTGGTGTGTCAACGGTCTCGAGCACCGACTACTACTCTGGGATTGGTTTCAGCTCAAGTGGTGTGGTCCCTGTGATCGGCACTGCAGTCACCGAACGCACCCAGACCACTCAGCTGGCTGCTGCTACACGGTATACCCCGCCGTTAGTGTCGACGGCACGTCCAATGGCTCTGGGCTTGCTGATGACGGTTCCTGCGCTCGTCGTATTGATCACGATGGTGAGTTACCTTTTCGCCCACCCCGGTGTGGACCACCCCGCCATCATCGACACGATCACCAGCGTGGTGTTCGGTTCGGCTTTTGTACTCGCGGTCGCCAGCCCCGCTGTCATTGCGTTCGGTCTCGTCCGTAGTCGTGTACGCCGCAACAGCCTGATCTGTCAAGGGCGGCCCGCGGCGTATGCGCTGTGGAGCGCTGGAATGTACTGCCACCGTTGTGGTTTCTGCTACTGGCCGACCACCTCGGATCCGCGCATTCCGGCTCGCCAGCCGTTGTCAACGAGCCAATTCCGATGGGCCGTATGGAATGCCGGGGGTTACGCCCACGTGTGAGGTTCCGTCACCGAGCACTTCACGCCGGAGGCAACACCGATCCGGTGGAGACCCCCGACGTCTGAACGCCGAAACGGAACGGCCCACTCCTGAATGGTGCCAGTGCTATGAGGTGTGGCCAGTTCGACCAGACTGAACCTCGTAGATATCGACCGAGGTTCCTATGGGATGGCATCATTCCCTTCACCGAGTCCAGGCGAGATTGTGCGGCCAGTCTCCACTAACGGATCCGAGTCTTCGGACTCGTGTACGTGCGGCACGCCGACCTGTTCCGGGTCTGTATCAGGTTGCGGGCTGCTGGGTTTGGTCGCTTCGGTTCTGCGGGACGCGGAGACGAGCTGTCGCGCATGTTTGGTGCTGATTTCGAGGAACTCGGCGATCTCGTTGTCGGTGTGGCCTTGCTCCTGGATTGCGGCTGCTGCCACTTCCTGGGCCTGTTCGTGGCCGGCGATCTCGTTCTCGGCGCGGACAGTGACGTCTTCGATCCGGCGTTTGAGGTCGTCGATGTCGGTATCGCGGCGCTGTTGCACGAGCCTGATGGCGTGCCATGCGTTGATGTAGTCCCGCACTGCTGCGGTGACGATCTTTTCTCGCTCACGCACCGCGGCTCGGCGGTCCAGGGCTCTGCGGCGTGAGCGTTGCAGGCGTGCGGCGACTTCCGGTGATGACCCGCGACGGACGCGGGCGGGGCGGGGGCGGCGATTTTCGTCCATAACGAACTCCTGACACGTGTGAAACCGGTCAGTCCCTCGCACACACCACCATACCCGGTGCCGCTGACTTGAGCGCATAGCACGGACCGGCTCTATCGATCCCTCTAGGTAAGTCCTGCCCCTGACCGAGCGCCCTGGCCGCCTCGAGGTCCGGACATACATGGCATCCAAGCGAATTCGATCGTTTCGCCTGCTCAACAGACCCGTACATCCGTCAAATTCGCACCGGTGCCAGGGGCCATCCCCTATACCGAGGAAGGAGACATCCGTGACTTGTGAGCCTGAACCGTCAGCCCTCGGCGATATGCGTGATCTGTTCGGGCACATCGAATCCACGGTGAACACTGTGTTCGCGCAGCGAGAGTGTATGGAGAGTGAGATCCGCCACGCGCAGAAACGTCACCCTGCGACGCGGGATCTGTTGTGGCACAGCGATGGGCTGTGTGTGCCGACTCATCGGGTGATGTCGACCGAGTTCGTATATCGCAGCCATGTGCGCGAGTTGCTCGAACGTGTTGCCGCAGGCGCCGATACCCGGCCAGGCACCGCAGTCGAGGTTGCCGCGGCGATGATGACCACCAGCCTCGCCGGGCCGCTCAACAGCACTGGCATGGGCTTGTATCTGCGGATGTGGCGCAAGGCCGGTTTCTCTCCGGTCGGCGACTCGACGCGCGACTACTACGAAGACGCCGTGGGCTCGCTGATCGACGATGCCGAGACCACGACCCGCCGCAAGCTGGCAGCCGCTACCCGCACGCTGGGCACCATCACCTGCACCGGACACCACGACCCGAACTGCCAATTCACCGCTCCCGGCCACTGAACGCTCACGCGCCTCGCCCGACTCGGATGCCGGCTTCACTCTGGCCTCCTTCCGCGGCGTGACCGCCGCCTGTTCTCCGAATGTTGTTGACGCCGTGACGGATTCCGCCGTCACGGCGTTCGTCGTTTCTGCACCCGTTTCAGGAGGCGATCCTCATGCCCTATCTGTCGGTGTCTCTCGCCCCGCCGTGCGCGATGTGCGGATCCCGAACTGCCGGTGTCCGTCACGACACCGCCGAGAACGAAACCGTCTGTACCGCATGTCTTTCCATGATGTTGTGGTGTGACCGGTGCCGGGCCCCGAGCCGGGTACTGGTCGCGACCTCCGATTCGGGGAACTGGTGCGGCGCGTGCGTGGCCGGGGTCGCGATATGCGCGCATTGCGGCCGCTACAGCGACAATCAGGTCCCCGCGGTGGGTGGAGTCACTGTGTGCGCGGTGTGCGCACACCGTCATTTCGATCAGTGCAGCATGTGCGCGCTCTGGGCCGCGACGACGCGCTACGTTTCCGGCGGACGTCGCGTCTGCCAGGGTTGCGCGGCCGGGTTCGCCGCGTGTGAGGACTGCGGCACGCTGCTGCCGGACTACACCGCTTGTGATGCGTGTCATTCGGGTCCGGAGGTGTGGAATTACAGCTACAAACCCGATCCCCGCTTTTACGGCACCGGACCGCTATATCTGGGGATGGAGCTGGAAATCATTGTCCCTCAACGCCATCGGCACGAAGCGGTATCCGCGGTCGCTGACGCGGTCGGGCGGCTGGCGTACTTGAAGAACGATTCCTCGATCGAGCCGTCGGGGTTCGAGCTGGTCACCCACCCGATGGATTTCCCGTTCGCGATGCGCGAGTTCCCGTGGCCGTTGCTGGGTGAGCTGTCCGCGCTGGGCTGCAGCTCGGATCGGCGGGTCGGATTGCATGTGCATGCCTCGCGTGCCGGGTTCTGCTCCCCCGCGCACATCTACCGGTGGGCTACGTTCCTGTACCGCAACGAGATCGCGGTCACCGAACTCGCTGGCCGGCGGTCCCGGTACGCGCGGTTCTCTCCCCAGGCGCGCACCCGGATCAAGGACACCGCCAAGGGGCATCCACACGGAAACGACGTGGACCGCTACCAGGCGGTGAACCCGCATCCCCGCCACACCCTCGAGGTGCGGGTATTCGCCGGATCGCTGAATCCGGTCCGGGTTCAGGCCGCGCTGAGCTTCGTGGCGGCCACGGTCGAATACACCCGCGGTCTCACCGCACACGACATCACTGCCCATCACGGTTGGGACTGGCCACGATTCACCGACTGGGTACACGCCCACCCCGACTACCCGGCCCTGGCCCAGCGTCTGGGAGAGGTGAGCCTGGCGTGTGCCTCCTGACCTTCTTCCCCGGCGGTGTCGGCCCGGACCTGTCCGCTCTCGCGATCGGCGCGAGCATCAATCGCGACGGTCACGGATGGGCCATGCTCACCGGCACACGGATCCTCACCGGGCACGGGATGGACGCCGATCAGGTGATCGCCGAATTCGCGCACGCCCGGGACCAACACCCGAACGGGCCCGCGGTGTTCCATTCCCGGTGGGCCACCCGCGGGATCGTCACCCTCGGCAACTGCCATCCGTTCCCCCTGGGGAGCGATGCGCGAACCTGGCTGGCGCACAACGGAACCCTGCCCCAGCGCGTGCATCCGCGCCCGTACGATCCGCGGTCGGACACCCGGATCGCCGCCGAGGACTACCTCCCCAAGCTGCCGTTCGGGTCGGTCGATACTCGGCGCGGATTCCGGGGCCTGGAATCCTGGCTCGGCCACAGCAAACTCGTCCTGCTGACCCTCGACCCCGCCTACGCGCACCGCTCGTATGTGTTCAACGAGCACCTCGGGACCTGGGAGTCGGGGATCTGGTACTCCAACACCGGCTACCACGCCCGCCAACCCCGGTCGTGGCGGGGCCCGTGCCGCTACTGCCGCACCCACGGCCCCGAGCCGGGCAGCCGGTACTGCAGCCGGTGCGGCTGGTGCTTCATCTGCCTGGCCGACTTCGCCGACTGCGACTGCTATTCCCTGGCCTCCCGCCGCCGCTCGCGCACCTCCACTGCGTCCCGGCCCTGACGGCGACGAGTCCGCCCCGATCCGAGGGCACCTCGCGTCCGGTCGTACGCCGTTCCCCCTCGCACCGTTTTCGACGGCCCCGCACCCGATCCGCCCCGGGGTGCGGGGCCGTCGTCGTTTCCGTTGAAGAGAGGCGATCTGTCATGCCTGTGTCCGCTGATGTGCAGTGCCGCAACTGTTCTGCCGTGCTGCCCGAGGATTCACCCGATTCGCGTTTGTGCCCGAACTGCGGGGATTGGTCGGTCTGTGAGGGATGCGCGCGGCCCGCCGAGGAGCTGTACCTCGCCGTCGACAGTAGTGAACTGTGTGAGGACTGCTGCGCGGACTACGGGCTGTGTGATCGCTGCGACCGGTACGACGAGAGCACCTACACCCTCGATAACGACGATGTGGTGTGCGAGGGCTGCTCCTCGCTGTACGACGAGTGCGGCAACTGCTACACCCTGCTGGCCGAGGGGCACACGTACTGCGAATCCTGCGGGCACGCAACCGGATCCGACGACCGTATCCACGACTACTTCTACAAGCCCGCACCCCGGTTCCATGGAGCCGGGCCGGTATATCTCGGGTTCGAACTCGAGATCAAGACCCTGCCCCGGGCACTGGAAGAGTGTGTCGATCTGGCTCTGGACCGGCTGCGCGGCCTGGGCTATTTGAAGGAAGACTCCTCGATCGGGTGCGGGTTCGAACTCGTCACCCACCCCATGAGTTACGCGTACGCGATCGACCAATTCCCGTGGGATCTGCTGACCGCCCTGGCGGCCCGAGGCGCGTACACCGACCGCCATGTCGGGTTGCACGTGCACGTCTCCCGTGCCGGATTCTCCTCCCCCGCTCACGCGTATCGGTGGCTCAAGTTCGTGTATCGCAACCAGTGCCCGGCCACGGTGCTCGCGCGCCGGGATCCGGCCTCCTGGGCGAGTTTCGACCCCAACGCCCGCTCGAGGACCGCTCGCATTGTCAAGGGTGAGCGCGGATTCGGACGCTGCCAGGCGGTCAATGCCGAGCCCGAAGACACCTTCGAGGTGCGGATCTTCGCCAGTTCCCTGCACCCGCAGCAGGTTCAGGCCGCGCTCGGGTTCGTCGACGCCACCGTCGAGTACACCCGCACCCTCACCAGCGCCGACATCGCGCGCCGCCGCGGCTGGGAATGGACCGCGTTCACCACCTGGCTGCGTACCCGCCCCGCCTACACCCCGTTGCTGACCGAACTGGAGGACCTGGCATGTGCATCCTGACCTACTTCGCCCCGGGTATCGCACCCGACCTGGACGCCTTGTGGGGTGGGGCGCTGGCCAACCCGCACGGCCACGGCTACGCCCTCATCACCGGGAACCGGATCGTGGTCGGGCGCGGCTTGGACCCCGACCTGGTGATCAGTGAATTCGCCGCTGTGCGTGGCGAATACCCCGAGGGGGCGGCGTTGTTTCATTCCCGTCTGGCCACGCACGGCCCGATCGATCTGGCCAACTGTCATCCGTTCGCGGTCGGTGGCGACGAGCGAACGGTCATCGCGCACAACGGGATACTTCCCGCCACCGTGCACCCGGGGCCCGGTGATCTGCGCTCGGATACCCGCATCGCCGCCGAGGACTTCCTGCCCCACCAGCCCTTCGGATCGCTGAACTCCCGCATCGGGCATGACCGGCTCGAGCGGTGGCTCGGCACCGACAAGATGGTGCTGTTCACGGTCGATCCCGCCTATCAGCAGCGTGTCCTGCTGTTCAACCAAGACCTCGGACACCACAGCGATGGAGGGATCTGGTACTCGAACCTGTCCTACCGCACCCCGCGATGGGCATACGGCAGTGACTACAGCATCGAGGACGAGGTGTACTGCCTCGATTGCGGCGAATACGACCCCGAACGCCCCGGCTCGCACTGCACCTACTGCGGATTCTGCGCCGAGTGCCTGCGGACCTTCCCGCACTGCGAATGCCGCGATCTGCACGGCCGCGACCGATACGCGGACCTCAATGAATACCTCACCGCCTGATCGCCGGTCGCCGAATCGGCCCAGGGCCCGCCAGGTTCACCGCTGCGGCGGGGCACCGCCGCGCGCATCGC
The DNA here is from genome assembly GCF_000308615.1 of Nocardia jiangxiensis NBRC 101359. GTDB lineage: Bacteria > Actinomycetota > Actinomycetes > Mycobacteriales > Mycobacteriaceae > Nocardia > Nocardia jiangxiensis. The sequence continues at coordinate 45,364 of NZ_BAGB01000160.1, read as the reverse complement.
TCATGCCAATCCATTTTCGCCGAGTGGAGCACCACTGTGCAGTCGATGACCGACACCACGCATACGCCCGACCCGCAGCGGCGGAGTACCTGCCCGGCACCGGACCGGTGAAATCTCGGTTCCTGGCGAGGAATCGGATCAACAGAGGCGCTCTCGCGCGGAGTGTTGGTGCGCGAAACGGGCCTGCGCAGCGGCGCAGCCAACACCGTGCAGTGGGCCACCCGGCTGGGCCGCCCGGTCGGTGCGGTACCAGACCCGATCATCGACCACATCGAGGTACTCACGGCCGGTAGTCGACATGCCGCCAGCCTCACCATGTTCGGGCGGGCTCCACCGCTGATACCGCCGGTCCACGTCAGGTCGGTTCCTTCGGCCCGATCCCCATCACAGCGCCCCGTCCTGTCCGCCCCGGCGGACCGGACGGGGCGCTGTCGTCTGCATGCATCCCTCTGTCCCGAAAGGCGATTACTCATGCCTTCTGCTGTGACTCAGGCGCGTTGCTCGACATGTTCGACTGCCCTGCGGTCCGACGATCCGAGCACCGACCATCCACTCTGCGACGTCTGCACCCAAACCCCCTGGTGCGATGAGTGTTCCCTGCCCGCGACCGAACAACATCTGACCGTCGATGACGGGGTGCTGTGCGGCGACTGCGTCACCGCATGGTCCCAGTGCGGGCGCTGCGACCGCTACACCCACGACACCAACGACACAGTCGAGGACAGGCTCGTCTGCGACGACTGCGCCGGGGACTATTACCGCTGCTACGACTGCGGGCTCCTGGCCCGGCACCTGCGCGAGGTCGACAACGGCACCGAAGTCTGCGCGCACTGCGCGATCGACTATTGCTCGTGTCAGCGCTGCGACGCACTGATCACCGGCTACGCCGATTACTGCTCGGATTGCTCGCGCAGTAACGGCATCCACGATTACAGCTACAAACCCACCCCGCTGTTCCACGGGACCGGACCCGTGTTCCTGGGGCTCGAACTCGAACTCAAGACCTCCGATGGGGACTGCTACGACTGTGCCCGCCTGGCCACCAGCACGCTGGGTCGCCTCGGGTATCTCAAGGACGACGGTTCGATCGGGTACGGGCGCGGGTTCGAGGTTGTCACCCACCCGATGTCCTACCCGTACGCGATACGGAAGTTTCCGTGGGATCTGCTGCCCGAGCTCGAGGAGCGCGGCGCGTACATCGACGGGGATGTCGGGATCCATGTGCACGTCTCCCGTGCGGGGTTCACTTCGCCGGTGCACGTGTATCGGTGGATGAAGTTCTTCTACCGCAACGAATCCCACCTCACCCGGTTGGCGCGGCGCTCCTGCGACGAGTGGGCGGCGTTCGAGCCCGGCGCACGGGCCGGGATCGTCGATTTCGCCAAGGGCAACCATCAATGGGGCCTCGGGGACGGTGGCCGCTATCAGGCGATCAACACCCTGCCCGAGCACACCTTCGAAGTACGCATCTTCGCCAGTTCCCTGATCCCGCAACAGGTTCAAGCCGCCCTCGGGTTCGTCGCCGCCTCGGTCGAATACACCCGCACCCTCACCAGCACCGACATCACCCGCCGCCACGGCTGGGAATGGACCGCATTCGTGACCTGGCTACGCGCCCACCCCGATTACGCGCCGCTGCTGGCCGAACTGGAGGACCTGGCATGTGCATCCTGACCTTCTACAAACCCGGCATCACCCCCGACCTCGACGCCCTTGCTGCCGGGGCAGATGTCAACCCGGACGGGCACGGCTACGCCGTCATCGCCGAGGACCGGATCCTTACCGGTCACGGCCTGGACCCCGACGAAGTGATCGACGAATTCGCTGCCGTGCGTGCACGATTCCCGCACACCCCGGCGTTGTTCCATTCCCGCCTGGCCACCCACGGACACATCGGCACCGACAACTGTCACCCCTTCCACGTCGGTGGTGACCAGCGAACGGTACTGGCGCACAACGGGGTCCTGCCCGCGACGGTGCAACCCCGCAACGGTGATCCGCGCTCGGACACCCGGATCGCCGCCGAGGACTTCCTCCCGCGTCAACCGTTCGGGCCCCTGGACTCGTGGGTCGGGCGTAGCGGGCTCGAAACCTGGTTACGCACCGACAAAATGGTGCTGCTCACCCTCGACCCCGGCTACCGGCACACCGCCTACATCTTCAACGAACACCTCGGGCACCACAGCGACGACGGGATCTGGTACTCCAACACCACCTACCAGTGGACCCTGAAATCCCACTGGCACCGCGCATCCGGACCGAGCTTCCTGGACGAGGCGTACTGCGGGTTGTGCGGCGACGTCGACCCCGAACGCCCCGGCACCCACTGCACCTTCTGCGGGTTCTGCCAGCACTGCGGACGCGTATTCCCCCGCTGCGAATGCGACGACCTGGACGGTATCGCCCGATACGCCGACCTGGACATCGACGACGTCCAACTGGCCAAGGCGGTGAACGCTGTCGCTGTCTCTCGGTAAATCCCGCGGTCGCGTCAAGATCCACCGACAAACGCCCTCGAAGATCCCTGATCTCGCGGTCCAGCCCGCTGTCGTCTGAGACTCGCGGTCGGCGAACTCGCGTGTCTCCCACAGGGATCGCTGACCAACGATTCCGGCGATCCCCATACTGCCGTGGTCTCCGCGAGCGCCGGCGACACGAACAGCGCCTGCGCACGCGAACGTGACACGTTGCGGCTCGATCTCCGAGCGCGACTCCGGCCGACGCCACCGGGGATGCCTGCGTCCTTGTATCCGCACCACGCCGACGTGGCCCGCCATCGGCCCTCACGCGCCATCACATCGTTGCGGCCGCTGAGCCCCCGGTCCGCCGCCGTTCTTCTCGAGGAGGTCCTCATCATGGATTCTGTTGTGCCGTCGCCGGGTTCGCCGCGTCCACCGATCCTGGCACGGTTGCACGACGCCCCGACCGCCCACGGGCTCACGATCCCGTTCATCACCCTGTGCCACCGGCAGCGCCGCGATCCGATCTGGGGTGCGATCGACCCCACCCACCTACACCTGGTGTTCTCCTTCGCCCTGTGCCAAGTGTGTGGAAAGTCGTTCGGGGACCGGGTCGTGGTGCTGCTCCGCCCACAAGACTGGGCACTCGGTGTCGCACCAGAACCAGGATTACATCCCGAATGTTGCTCCTACGCAGTGCGCGGTTGCCCGGTCCTGGCCGGGCGGATCACGCACTACCGCTCCCGCGCGGCGGCGGCACGGATCACTCGCTGCGACGATCCGGCCTGCGAATGCCGCATCTGGCTCCCACCCGAAACCGGCTCACAGGAAGATCTCCGGGCCGGTAAACCCATCGACGACTGGTACGCGGTGTGGCTCGACCGCGACGACTACCAGATCATCCACCACCACCGCGGCGACGAGAACACACCCTCACTCACCGGGGTCCGGATGCGCGGTGTGCCGCTTCTGGCGATCCGCAAGATCCGCGACGCCACCCCCGACCCGGGCCAGGACGAGAGCACCGATCGGTCCATGCCGACCGTCCTGGATCTCCTCGCCACGCAGATCGCTCTGGATCGCCTCACCACCTCCGAGACCGGCGTCCAGGGTGAAGACTTGGCGTGAGGTTCGGATGAGCCGGATCACATGGGGGCGTTGCTGCGCCACACCGAATCGAGCACCAATCCCCACGCACCTCCAGCCGCTCGACACCCGCTGCGCACGTCCCGAATTCTGCGGTGTCCTCGCCACAAGGGTTCGGCCGCGTCATAAGCACCGAAGCCAGGTGGCGCCTGCGCGCGGTCCCGCACGACAACAGAGCACAGGTGGCCTGAGCGCTCGCGCACCGGCCGGGCCCGATGACACCCGCGGGCCTGGCCGTCCATTCAGGAACTGCTGGGTTCGTTTGCGTTGAAAGGAGTTTCGTTCATGGTGTACATCGATAATCCCGGTGCGTTGATCGCGGCGGTCCCCCGGTGGCTCGCGTATGAGCCGCGCCGGTCGGTGGTGTTGATCCTGTTCTTCGACACCGACACTCCCGACTCGGTGGTCCGCGCGGGTCACATCGCGCGGGTCGATCTGGACCTACCCGATGGTTCTGTCGCCGTGCAGCAGGTTGCGATGGCCGCGTTCTCCCTGTGTGGCCGGTACCGGCCGGACGCGTTGTGCGCGATCGTCATCGACGATGCCGTCGGCACCAGCGCACCGATACACCGGTACCGCGGTCTGGTCAGGTCGTTGGCCGACCGGGTCGCGGTGTGGAACATTCCCCTGCTCGATGCCTGGGTCACCCCGGCCACCGAGCCGGGCCAGCCGTGGTGGAGCCTGCTGTACCCGCCCACCAGCGATACCCAGCCCGCCCCGACCGTGCTGCCGGGGGTGGCCGCGCCCGAACCCGACCGCGCCGCCCGCACCGCCGCCCTGCTCGCGCAGCAGCCACCGCATCCGAGCACCGAGGGGCCGGAGCTGTCTTGGGTGCAGGAGCGGGTGCGGTTCGTTCTCACCGTGCTGCAGGGAGTAGCGACCGGGGACTGGCCGTCCCCGGAGCAGATCGCCGAACTGGCGCGGTGTCTGCGCGACTCGCTGGTGCGGGACTGCGCGTACGGGTTCATCGGCACCTCCGCCGAAGATCCGGCGCGCGGGTTGTGGACTTTGGCGTGGCAGACCCTGCCACCCGGGCACCGCGCCGATGCCGCGCTCCTGGCTGCGGTGGCCTCGATCGCCGCCGATGACTGGGCCACCGCTGAGGCGGCGGTGGCCTCGATCCTCATCGACAACCCGGAACATCCTCTCGCGCTACGCCTTTCCCGCCTGTTGCCCGACCGCGACACCAGCGACCTGATCCGCCGCCTCCTTCACTCGGGACAAGCCACTGCCGCGGAGATCGGGTTACAGATCGAGTAACCCGACCCGGCGGAACCAGATTCCTGGGAAAGGAGTCCGTATGGAATCTGTTGCACCCCAACCCGACACCAGCGAGGGTGGACAGCCGCGTTCGTGCGCGTGTGGGTGTGGTCGCCGCGCTGTGCGGGAGTATCTGCCGTTGCACGACCACCGCGCGGTGCAGGAGCTGGTGCGGCGCTGGTTCGGCGGATCGACCACGGCACTGATCCGGTACATCGAGTCCATGGCCGGCGAGTACGGCATCCCCGATCTCGACAGCGGCGGGTTGCGGCCCGTCCCGCCGCCGCTGGCGTACCTCGCCAGCGAATTCCCCTGACCGCCTGCGTTGTTCAGTGAAGGGACACTCATGTCCGAATCGATTCCGACAGCTCGGGATCCCGGTGATGTGTTGGCCGGTGTGCCGGTGATGCTGGGGTTCTATCCGTCCGATTCGCTGGTGCTGGTCACGTTGCGTGATCAGCCCGGCGAACACGCCCGTGTGGTGGGGGTTGCGGCCCGCCACGACCTGCTGATCGAGTGGGATCAACTCTTGGACGCGATCGCCCGCGCCGCGGCGATCGCTATCCGGGACGACGCGACCGCGGTGCTGGTACTCCTGATCGACAGCACCACCGACGAGGTGACCTCCCGCTCCCGCGACAGCCGCCATGACCACGTCGTGCACTCGTTGGCCTCCGCGCTCACGCGGCGCGGGATCACGGTCGATGGCGCGTGGGCGACCATGCGGATCGCGGCCGGTGCGCGGTGGTGGAGCCTGCTGGGCCCCGACCGCACCGGTACCGTCCCGGATCCGGAAACTTCTGCGCTCGCCGCGGCCTATCGCCGAGGCCGCGGTGAGCACGCCATCCGCCCCTCCCGCGAGCACGTTGCCGAACAGGTCCGGGTGAACCCGGTCCTGGTCGAGCGGGTCAGCGAAATATTCTCCGCCCCAACCACACCGGACCCCGCCGCAGCCGATGAGGCGACACCCGAGCAACGCCGGGCACTGATCGCCTCGATGATCGAGCGCATCGATGCCGTCGCCGTGGGGGCCGAGCCGGCCCCGGCCGAGTACGCGAACACGGCGACCGCTCTGCGTCATCACCACGTGCGGGACGCCATGTTCGGCCTGCCCACCACCCACCGCGCCCAAGCAGCGCAACAGTTCTGGGCTGTGCTGACTCGGTGCCTCCCTGATCCCGATCGGGCCGAAGCCGCGACACTGCTGACGTTCTCCGCCTACCTCAACGGTGACAGCGCGCTCGCGTACGTCGCGGTCGAAGCCGCACTCCGCGCTCACCCGGACCATGCCATCGCGGGCCTGCTCAATGTGGCATTACGCACCGGCATGGCACCCGGACAGGTCCGCCCGATCGCCGACCGCGGCCACGCCATCGCCACCGAACACGGTGTCAGCCTGCACGACTGACACTCATCCATTCCATTCCGCTCATCTCATTCAGGAGGTCCGTTCATGCCCACACCCGATATCTCCGCTGCTGTCTCGGCGATCACGCGTGCCGAGTTCGACCAACTCGCTCACCAAGGGCTGGCCGGAGAAGCTCCCGCGCTCGACGCGGTGTCCGTGTCCGAGCAATGGCAGTCCGAATTTCCAGATTGGCGTGGCCGGTACTGGGCCTACACCGAAGCCGAGGCGGGTGTGCTGCGCTTGGGCCCGCTCAACCTCACCCGCGCCCGCCGCCAAGCCGCCGCCTGACCCGAGCGATCCACGCCGCTGTCCGTCACGGCGGGACCACCCGACCGGCTCACACCGGTCACCGAGTGGTCCCGCCGTTCGCTTCTCGAGGAGGCATCCTGTGTCATCGACCGAAACCCTCACCAGCACCGCCGTTCTCGACCCCGACCTCGACTCCGCTCCAGCCTTCGACGCCGCGCCGGACACCGAGCCCGTCCACTCCAGCACCACCGGCACCGACACAGGCTCCGATCAGGCGGGCTCGAACGTTGAGCCGCCGCCCAATGCGCGGGCGGAGTACCTGTCCCCGAAGGATCTGGTGATCGCGGAGAACGTGCGCAAACAGTTCGATCTCACCGAGCACCCGAAGTTGCTGGCCTCGATCCGCGAACGCGGTGTCGAGGACCCGGTCATGGTGCAGCGCCAACCCGATGGCAGCAACCATGTCATCGACGGCCAGCTCCGTGCCCTCGGCGCGCTCGAGGTGGACGTGGAGCAGGTGCCGGCGTGGGTGACCGACGCGGACCCGACGATCTCCGACAACGAGCGCCGGATCCGGAACACGTTGACTCAGATGAATCTCAACGACCGGCGTGTGCCGATGACCAACGCCGACCGCGTCGGCGCGATGGCGTTGATGCTCGATCTCGGCGCGTCGGTCACCCGGGTCGCCGACGGGCTCCAGCTCAAACGCCCCCAGGTGCGCAAAGCCGCGACCATCGGAGCCTCACCCACCGCGAAGAGCTTGGTTGATGCGGGCACGCACACCCTGGACCAGCTCGCAGTCATCGCCGACTACGAACAACTCGGCGACACCGACGCGGTCGAACGACTCACCGACGCGCCCAGCTACAACTTCGACTTCCGCGCCAAGAAAATCGCCCAAGACCGCCACGAAACCCGCGCCCGCCTCCACGCTGCACTGCTCTACGCGGGATTCGGGTTCGGGGTCCTGACCACCGAACCCAGCGCGACGGAGCCCGAACCCCAGTTCCTGCCCACCGCGACGCTGGAAACCGAGACCGGGGAACCGGTCACCGAGGACCTGATCCGCGCCGACGCGGCCCGATGGGCGGTGTGGGTCGAGGTCCAAGAGAACGCAGACCTGGTCGACCGGGACACCGGGGAGCTGGTCGACCCCGACACCGTCGACTGGGACACCCGCGACGACAGCACACTCGAACCCGCGAACGGGTTGCGGCACGCGGACACCATCACCCACGCCGATCGCTGGACCCCTTCGTACTATCTGCTCGCCGAGCAGCTGCACGGCTCCGGGCTGCGGATGCGGCCCCTCGACATTCGCGACACCGATTCCGGTTCCGGGGAGCAAGATTCGCCCGAGGGCGTCTCCGCGGCCGAGCGGGCCCGGCAAGCAGCCGCGGCCGACGCGGCACAGCGGGAACTCGCTCGGCTCGAGCGGCGGCGGGTGCGCGAGTTGAACAAGCAGGCCCTGGCCGCGGGCGAGCGCCGCGAGGAGTTCCTGGTCCGGTTGCTCAAACGAGCCAAGCCCCCGGTCGGGGCCGCGGCGTTCGTGGCCGAGTCGCTGGTGCGCTACCCGGATCTGCTCAGTTCCTCGGGGGCCTCGCACAAGGCACGGGAGTTGCTCGGGGTGCCGGGATTCGGTGACGAGCTCGCCACCACCGCCGCGACCGCCACTGCGCAGCGTGCGCAGGTGATCACCCTCGGGCTGGTGCTGGCTGCGTTCGAGTCGATGACCGACAAAACGTTCTGGCGTCCCCCGTACGGGAGGCTGCCGCGGTATCTGACGTTCCTGGCCGAGGCCGGACAGCAGATGAAGAAGCCGGACGAGGACGAGGTCTGGTCCTTGACCGATGTCGAACGCGCCGCGGCCGGGCTCCTGGACTACCGCGACATCGACCTGGACGTCTAACCCCTGCGCATGACACGTCTGGCTCGTTGCTACGAGTGCTGCCGTCCAGCCCCACCGGGCTGGGCGGTGGCGTCCTCGCGTGAGTCGAGCGATCGAAATCGTCTGCCTGTCACTCACTTTCCGAATTGGAGGCTACTGATCATGGCTCAGGACACCGTTCTTCACGTGACGGGTAATTTGACTGCGGATCCGTCACTGGCGTTCACCCCGCGCGGTGATGCGGTGGTGAACTTCACCGTCGCCTCTACACCCCGCTATTTCGACCGGGCCGCGAACGAATGGCGTGACGGTGACCCGTTGTTCCTGCGGTGCAGTGTGTGGAGGCAAGCCGCGGAGAATGCCGCGGAGTCGTTGATCCGTGGCTCGCGGGTCAGTGTCAGTGGCCGTCTCAAGCAGCGGACGTTCACCACCCGCGAAGGCGACACACGCACCGTGATGGAACTCGAGGTCGACGAACTAGCGGCCTCGCTGCGGTACGCCACCGCGAAAATCACCCGCAACGCTCCCGCCTACGCCAGCAACACCGGCTCCCGGCAGCGAACCACACCCAACGGCAACGGATTCGGCCAACCCAACACCACCAGGACCGGTGAGACCGAACCAGCCGCCGAGGCCACCACCGCCCACGACGATCCGTGGACCGAGCCCGCCCTGGCCGGAGCCGGAGCCGGAGGGTTCACCGGCTCGGGCGAGGATCCCGGCTTCTGAACCCGAGCCCCGACCCGGTTCTGTTCTCCCGCACCCCGTTCCGATGCTTCGGCATCGGGACGCGGTGTGCCTAGTTGTGGCGGGGTGGGATGCCCGTCTGGTCCGTGCGACCAGCCACTCCGAGGGCTACCAGCTCACAACACGCCACGCCCACCAGGCCCGCGCCCGGCACAACCGAATCCCCAGCGCGGCGTCTCATCCGCGACGCCAGGGCCGTGCTCTCAGCGCGGGATTCGGTTGCGCACGCCCCGGCGCGTTCCCGGCCGGCGCGTCGCGGCGTGACCCGGTTGTTCCGCCCTCGGCTGGTCGCACGGACCAGCCGACCATCCCGCATGTCTCGGGGGCTTCGCGCTCACCGGGGCCACGGGGTTGTCTCTTCGACTCACTCACCAGAACAGGACTCTTCGACATGAGCGACACCACAACGTTCCTCGACACGATCAGCGACCTGCACGTGACCTTCGACAGCGACCGGCGCGCCGCACTCACCGCCGCGGCCACAGCGCTCGAGTCCGCCGGGCCCGAGGATCGTGAGTTCCTCGACGAGCTGGTCAGTACCTTCACCGCCTACCCGTACCCGAAAGCGATGCAGTTGCTCGAGGCCCGGTACGAGAACGAGCCACACAACCGCGAGCGCCTCGCGGTCCTCACACCCGACAGCGACCCGCGCCTGTACGAGCGGGACCGCGCCGCCCGCGCCGCGGTGCTGGCCGCCCACAGCACCGCCACTCCCGCAACGCCGACCGCGCAACTGGCCGCCGCGGAGACCCCGCGCCAGTCAATCCGGATGTGGCGCAATCCCCCCGCGCGCTTGTTCGCCGCACCCCGCCGTTCCACCGATGCCTCCCGCCACACGCCCGAGCAGCTCGCGCGGCGAGTCCAAGCGCGCGGCAAACACCGCCCCGCGCCGCGCCCGGAGCCCGACCTCGTACGCGAGTACGTCGCCGAGCACCTGTACGTGGACACCATGGCCCGCGAGATCGCCGACGCCCAAGCCGCCGACGAACACCGCGCCGCACGCGGACTGCTCCCCCAGCCAGAACAGTCAGCTTCGACCGCACCGGAAGCAGACCAGGCCCGGCAGGAGTGGGATCAGCAGTTGGTGGCGTACGTAGCCGAGCAACGCCACCACGCCATCGCTCTCGCGGGCAAGCGGCCGATCTCCGAACAGGTAGCCCTCATCCACGCCGAGAAACGCACCACCCTGCGCGGAGACGCCCGCCCAGCGATTCCGTTCGGGGGCAACGCGTTGGACTACGACCACGAAGCCATGCAGCCGGTCACCGGGTGGCGGTGCGTGTCCTGCTTCATCGAACGCTCCATCGCCGACCAACACCCCCTCCACACCCGAGACGGCAAGTGGCGTAGCGACGACGGGCTGTGCGACATGTGCCGCACCGACCACACCCGCCCGCGCCTGCCCGAACTCTCCACCGGGTTCACCGCCGCGGACCTCGCGCACACCTACTGCCGGTTCCTGACCGAGACGTACCCGAACGCGGTGCATGCTGTTCTGGCCGAGGTGCGTGCTCGCGCACCGCGGTGGCTGATCGAGATCCTCGACCAGTACCTCCCCCGGCCGGTCGCCCCGGCCGACGCCGAGCAGGACCCGTCGCAGCGACCGGACACACTCACCGCCCGGCCCACGCGCTCGCGCGGACCCGTCCCCGGCGCGGGACAACACCGAGCCCGCTGCGACGCCTGCACCCGCATCCGCCCCGTCAACGACACCGACAGCATGTGCACCGAATGCCGAGTCTGGCTCGGCCTCATCACGATCCCCCCACGCGAGCGCACCGCCGCCTGATCCACACGAGAACGCCCCTGCTCCGGTCCGCCGCGGTGACAACTACCCCGCGGCGGACCGGACCACCACCTCATCGACCACCATCGGGCGATCACCATGCACGACACCTTGCTCTACCTCCTGGGATTCGTCCTCGGCTGGGTCACCTGGGGCAAATCGCTCATCTCGATCGAGGTCACCCACCGCGGCCATGATCAGCGGCCCCCGTCCTGGTACTAGGCCGCCAGGTCGTGGTGCGGTCGGCTATTACACCGACCACACCACCACCCCCGACCTAACTACTCATCACCCACCACACCCACACACACCTCACCTCCCAACTCAACCCCGCACCATCACGCACCTCCACACTCACCACCCTCGCTCCCCACCTCCCCTCCTCACCCATTCACAACAAGCAGACCTCTTGCATTCAGGCCCCGACCAGGGAATTTCTCGGGAAAGGCGACAATGTCACCTTTCCGTTGACACCTCGAAGTGCGCCCCCGGCGGCCATTCCGGGTGTCGCGGACCAGCGGTGCACCGAGCATCGCGAGCGGCTGATACCTGTCGGTAACACCCTTTCTGAAGCAATTTTCCGATTCCATTTCGATAACGACCAGGGAATTTGCCGGATTTGATGCAAACAGCATCACTTATCACTCTGGATAGTACCGCACCCGGGGGCGCTTGATGGATATGTGACAGCGACGCTGCATAAGATTCTCGCTGGGAACAGTTACTTGTATTACCTGCGTCAGGTAGCCGCAGGCGATTCCACCGACCTCGGCACAGACGCACTGGCCGACTACTACTCCGCGCGCGGGGAATCCCCGGGCCGCTGGCACGGCACCGGACTCGCATCGCTCGACATCGCTGCAGGTGAACAGGTCACCGAAGAGCAGATGAAGGCCCTGTTCGGGGAGGGCAGGCATCCGGATGCGAACGCGATCCAAGACCGCGTCTTCGACCGCGAGATCGCCCGCGGCGCCACCACCAAAACAGCCCGCGATAGAGCGGAAAAAGCAACTCGTTTAGGTCGCCCGTACCGCGTTTACGACACCGCAAACGAATACCGGGAACGGTGCGGCGACGCGTTCCGTAAACACAATATTAGCCAAGGAAACAATCCCCATGCCGCCGTTTCCGATGACGCTCGTGCGCGGATCCGCACCGAAGTCGCGACCGAAATGTTCACTGCGGAGTTCGGCCGGGCACCGTTGGATGCACGCGAATTGTCCTCTTGGGTGGCACGAGCCTCACGCCCGAAAAGCGCCGCGGTCGCCGGTTTCGATATCACTTTCAGCCCCGTCAAGTCCGTGTCGGCGTTGTGGGCCATCGCACCGAAAGCGAGCGCTGAACGGATCGCCGCGGCGCACGAAGCCGCGGTGGACGACGCGATCGAATGGCTCGAGCGCCACGGTATCTACACCCGGTTGGGCCGCAACGGTGTGCGGCAGGTCGATGTGGAAGGCATCGTCGCGGCCCGGTTCACGCACCGCGAATCCCGCTGTGGTGATCCGGATCTGCACACGCACCTGCTGATCGCGAACCGGGTGCGCACTCTCGATGGCCTGTGGCGGACCTTGGACGCGTCGATGATCTACCGCCTGACCGTCGTGGTGAGCGAGATCTACAACTCCCGCCTCGAACACCACCTCACCGCGGACCTCGGACTCGGGTTCGCCGAACGTCCCGGAACCGATCCAGCCAAGCGCCCGATCCGCGAAACCATCGGCGTGCCATGGGTGCTGATCGAGCACTGGTCCCGCCGCGACGCCGCGATCACCAGCCGTCTCGGAGAGTTGGCTACCGCGTTCCAGTCCCGGGTGGGGCGTGAGCCGATGCCCAAGGAAATGTACGCGCTGGCCGAGCAGGCCACCCTCGACACCCGCCCGCGCAAGCACATACTGCGCTCGTTGGCCGAGCAACGCGCGGATTGGCGTGCTCAGGCTTTTGCCGTGCTGGGTGGGCGTGAAGCACTCGCGATCGCACTCACCAGAGTGTTTCGCCAACCCCTCACGCCGCCACGAGTTCTCGACGCCGATGCTGTGGCGCGGGTCGCTGCCCGGGTCCTGGAGACGGTGTCGGGTGAGCGGTCGACGTGGCAGTGGCATCACATTCGCGCCGAGGCCGAACGCCGCCTGCGTGGCCTGGTGGATCGCGATCGGTGGGCCGAGACCGTCGACGCGGTCACCGCCCACGCGCTGGCACCGGAGCGGTCGATCCCCCGCGGGGACCCCGACACCGCCGCGGAACCCGCGCTGGATCGCGTGCCGATAGTGTTCCAACGACGTAGCGGTGCCAGCGTTTACACCACGTCCGGTGCGCAGTCGTACACGTCCGCGCGGCGGCTGCAGGTCACCGATCGGTTGATCGACCTGTCCCTGCAGACCGGTGAGCGCACCCTCCCCGAACCTGTGATCACCGCCGCGATCGACGCCTACAACGCCGATCCGGCCCACCGGGATCGCCAGTTGAACGCCGGTCAGATCGCGGTCGTGCGCGCTTTCGCGCGCTCGTCGTGGCGGATCGAAACTACCAACGCGCCCGCCGGTGCGGGAAAAACCACCGCCATGCGTGTGCTGGTGGACGCCTGGCGCGCCTCGGGCGGCACCGTGCTGGGGCTGGCGCCGACCGCGGCGGCGGCCGCGGAACTCGCCGCGGCAACCGGTGCACGCACCGAAACCGCCGACCGGCTGCTGACCATCATCGACGCCCACACACCGTCACCGAATCCACCCCGCGAGAACGGTTTTGCCGCGTCGGTGCCGCAGTGGGTGCTGCAGATCGGGCACGACACGTTGGTGATCGTGGACGAGCACATCAAACTCGGCGACGACAAACGCCTGCGCTTGTTCGAGTTCCTCACCGCCCGCGACGCAGTCATCCGATGCGTCGGGGATGACCGGCAACTCCCCGCGATCGAAGCCGCGGGCAGCGCCGCGAACACCGCCGACGCCGCCCGCGCCTCCACCCTGAGCCACGTGGTGCGGTTCGCCGACACCGCCGAAGGATCCGCGAGCCTGCTCCTGCGCGACGGGGATCCGGCCGGATTCGCGTACTACCTGGACCACCAACGCGTGCATTCCGGCGCCCCAGCCACCGCACACGATCACGCCTACGCGGGCTGGATCGCGGACCACCTCACCGACCGCGATGCGCTCATGCTCGCCCCCACCCACGCGATCGTCACCGACCTGAACGAACGCGCCCGCGCCGACCGCCTCGCCCGCGACACCACCCCCATCGGTCCAGAGACGCGGCTGTCCGACGACCTGTTCGCCTCAGCCGGCGACATCATCTGCACCCGCCACAACGACCCCGGACTGCGCCTCGGGGAACACGATTGGGTGCGCAACGGCTACCGATGGATCGTCACCGCGGTACATCCGGACGGCAGTATGAACGCCAGACACCTGCGATCCGGGCGCCGGCTCGGACACCCGACGGTCCTGCCCGCGGACTATGCGCGAGCACATGTGCGCCTCGGGTATGCGGTCACGATCGACTCCGCCCAAGGCATCACCGTCGACACCTGCCACATCGCACTCACCGGATCCGAGTCACGCAACCAGCTGTATGTCGCGCTCACGCGTGGCGCGCACGCCAACCACCTGTACGTTCCCACCGCCATCGACGGCAGCGAAGCATCCTTCTGGACCGAACCCGGACTCATGCCACGCACCGAATTGGATGTGCTCCAACGGATCCTGGCCCGCGACGCGACCCAACAGTCCGCACTCACCGAACTACGCGACGCCCTGGATCCACACCGGCGAATCGGGCGCGCGGTCGACATCTACCTCGACGCGATCGGCTTGGCCGCCGAACACGCACTCGGCACCGACGCGCTAACTCGGCTCGATGACGCGGCCGAACATGTACGGCCGGGGCTCACCGGCGCTGCCGCGTACCCGGTCCTGCGGGGCCATCTGGCCACGATCGCCTTGTCCGGCCAAGACCCAGTCACCGCCCTGCACACCGCAATCCACGCTCGTGAACTCGACACCGCCGACGACCCCGCCGCCGTACTGGATTGGCGGCTGGACCCCTCGGGCAACCACTCGACCGGCCCCGGCCCACTGCCCTGGATTCATGGACTGCCACACGAACTACCCGACAACACGGTCACCGAACAACTGCACGCACGAGCACGGATCATCGCGGACCTCACCACCCACATCACCCACGACGCGCACACCTGGGACACCGCTTCCGCGCCCGTGTGGGCACGTCCCCTGCTCGGGAATCCGCGCTTGATCGCCGATCTCGCAGTGTGGCGCGCAGCCAACCACGTCCCGGACACCAACCCGCGCCCGACCGGCCCAACGCGTTACCCGGTCCTCGAACGCGACCACCAAGCACTCCTGGACGCTCGCGTCACCGACACTGTCGGCGATCTACACACTGCCGTCGCGACGTGGTCGGGCCTGGCCAAGCGGGTCGATGCCCGCATCATTGCCGATCCCTGGTGGCCGGTCCTGGCCGAACGACTCGACACCGCCGCAACCGCGGGACTCGACATCGATGCCTTACTCACCGACGCCGCAGCGCAGCGCCCGCTGCCCGACCAGATGCCCGCGGCCGCACTGTGGCTGCGCCTCGGACTCGATCCCGCGGCCTTGTCCACCGCTGCCGCAGCAAATAATCTGCGGCCCGAGTGGACCGATCACCTGCACCAGTTGCTCGGCGACGAGGCCACCGACCGCGTCCTCCGCGACCCCGTCTGGCCGCGCCTGGTCGCCGCGGTGGACCGCGCGACCGGCACGGACTGGACACCCGCCGATCTGCTCACCACCGCCTACGAACTCCTGCGCGCCGCCCAGCCAGACACCACTGGTCTGCGTCCTGACCGGCTCGCCACCGCGCTCGCATGGCGCGTCGAAGCTCTCCTTCGCCCCCAACCACCCACCACACCCGAATCCTCCCCCCAACCCTCCACCGCTACAGGACCCGACATGGACGAGAACGACAGCCCTCCGCACACCCACCAACGCACAGATCCGGCACCACAACCACCTCACCCGGACCCCAATTCCTCGGTACCCGAACAACTTCACACCGTCAGCGAACTGTTCCGCACCGGACACATCGCCGAGGCAACCACCCGGTTCGCAACCCTCACCGAGCAACTCTCCGTCGAGGAACGCGACATCCTGGACAAGGTCACCAACACCCTCTACACGACCAGTTTCCCGGTCGCACAAGCCCGATTACGGTGGGCCGCAAACAGATACCCCCACCACCGCGAACTCATCCTCGCCTGCATCCCGGACACCGATCCACACACCTACACCCCCACGGACAGCTCCCAACGCCACCCAACCTCCCGGAATCCGGTACGCGACACCGCACCCCACGATCACCACGAATCGACCCACCGGACCCGCCCAACCACCCGACCACCCGACACCAGTCAAGACCTCGTCCAAAGCTATCTCGACACCCGCGGCGCCATCGACGACCACCCCGACCATCTACCGCTGCCACACGGAGTCATCCACCACTACCACTCAGCCGCTCACGACCCGCAACCACCCGACGAATACACCCTCGACTATGACCGCAGCGCCGCCCCCCGCACCCACGGATTCTCCTGCATGCACTGCGGAATCGAACGCGCCACCACCGACACCACACCCGCACACGGACGGCGCAGCGACGACGGACTGTGCGGCGACTGCCGCGACGACGGCCACCCCGGCATCCCCGACCACGACCCCGCCGACCACATCGACGCCCGCTGTGCACACATCACCAACACCTACCCACCCGCCCAAGCACAAGCCAAACTCCGCCGCGACTGGCGCGATGCACCCACCCGCCGCGACCGCCACGCCATCCACACCTGGGCCACCAAGCACCCGTTCCCCAGCACACCACACGTCACCGCCCCCGCGATCGACGTGTCCGACCCGGTGCAGATGCTCACCGATCACGAACTCACCGCGCACATCACCCACACCGAACACCGCCTCACGATGCCCGCCGACGAAGAGATCCTGTTCGGACCCGCCACACCCGACGACCACGATCACGCCGAGCCAAGAGTGCACGTGGGCTGGCTGCGCAACGAACTCGCCGACCTGCACGCCGAACAGCACCGCCGCACCCGGCTCACCCCCGAACAGGCAGCAGCCGAACACATCGCGCGCGAACACCACCGCCCCGATATCGCCACCGACCCGACACAGAGCAACGCGATGGACGGGACACTCGACCCGACCGCGCGACACGAGGACCTCGGATTGTGAACCCGGGGCGGCGCAGACCGTAAGATTCCGCACTGCACTTGCGAGCCACGCCGCACCAGGAAACGCCCACGCCGCCCCCAGTGCAGCCAAAGGTCCCCGGTGAATCCCGCCGAAAACCCGTACACGAGAAGCAAAACTACCCGTCCCACGACTACCGGGGTGCGGGGCGTGGGGCCGTGCCGTTGGATGTCGTGGCTCGCCACGCCGACCGCAAATCCCGCACCAGGCTCGTCGCCCACCACGCCCAGGTCTCACACACCGAGGCCGCACGCCTGCTGCAGGCCCCGCCCGCGGACCCCGACGCCGACCAGTTCGCGCTACCGCCCTGGGACTCCGACCTCTTGCGGCAGATCCTGCGCAGCACCCACCAGCAGATCCTGTCGTGCACGATCGCGGATCTGGATCTGATCGCCACATCGTCACCGCCGGTTGTCCGTCTCGCCCAGAACGGCCGCGGTTCATGACCGCCGCTCACATCAGCGATCGACTGCACTGGTACGCACTCATCCCCGAACCGGACTTCTTCTTCACCGTCCGCAACGCCTGCGCCGACGCGGTCGTTGCCCTCGGCGAACAAGCCGGGCCACACCTGTTCACCAAATACCCGGCCACCCGCCTGCACGGGCTCCACGACGCGTTCGGATACCTCATGCACCGCGCGGTCGGCCTCGACGCCGTGCAACTCGCCCCGCCCATGACCGAACTCGGCGACCGCCTGCAGCGGCTGCTCACCGACATCGCCGACGACCACACCGCTCTCCCCGACATACGCGCCGCCCCATCGCCGCGGCGATCTCACGCCTGTACCGAGGACTGCCGTCACCTCACACCCCACACCGACCAGCAATCCACAGCAACGCTCACCACGCGAACACCGCCCCAGGGACCGTCCAACCGTACGAGCACCAGCGACTCGGTACCCGTCTAGGTTCCCGTCTCGCGCAAGCTGCTCGGCGCTGCCTGCGCGCCCAGGGCCTTCCTCCCTCCCCGGAGGGAGTGACGGATCCGGCGATGGCCGTACTGATCGATGCGGAAAACATCCCCGCACGCTGCATCCACACCCTCACAGCCGCAGTCGCCAACCACGGTGTCGCCAGGATCTGGCGAGCATACGGTGACTGGAGCCACCCAGGTTTGGCCCACTGGCGAACCACAGTCGCCGAGCACGGCATCCGGCCGATACACCACTGCGGTACCTCTACCGGCAGGAACTCAGCCGACCTGGCCTAGCGATCGACGCGATAGATCTGCTGCACCACAACGACATACGCACCTACGTCATCGTCATCAGCGACGCAGACTTCACCGGACTGGCGATCCACCTCCGCGAATCCGGCTGCCAAGTCCACGGACCCGGAGAATACGAAACCCGCGCCTCTTTTGCTATGGCCTGCACAACCTTCACCTACCTCGACCGTCACCCCACACGCCAGCCAGCAACGAAACAGACCACGCACCAGGCAACACCGCACCATCCCACACCAAACACCCATGACGGCAACGCTTTACCCGCTGCCAGCATTCGCTCGGCTTACTCACACGACTGGCCACGGGTCTTCTGGATGTCGCGACCACCGCGGCCGGCCCCGCATGAGGTCGCGCACTGCATGCTTCGAGATCCGACGTGGGCTGCCCAAGCTCGATACAGGCCCGGACGAAACGATATTTGTGACGGCGACACCCGCATCAACCATCGGCCGCACAGGCAGCGAGAACCCCGCAGCGGGCATCAACTCTGCTCGCTGCCAGCGACTCCGTGGCGCTGTGAATACCACCACCTGACCGACAAGATCGGTTCGGCACTCGGTTGACGATCACTCGCCCGCCGCTGCGGCATCAACCTGCTTAGCAACAAGAGCCTGTCAGTCCCTCGACGCCCAGCCGATCACTGCGGACGCATTCGGATCGCACCGACATCGCCGACATCGACACAATTTGAACGGATGTTCTAATGTTTTGTTCGTGGCGGGATCGAGCGGACCCGCCGCCGCTCGAGACGGGCGACCAGTCGGCTCATGGCAGCACGGGCCTGCCGGTGCTCGGTCTCGTAGCCTGCGACTTCGTCAGCGACAACGCTGAGGGCCAAGCCCTGCATAGCGGACGCGATGAGCGCAGGCGGGAACTCATCCCGGTCGAGGTCGTACTCCAGAAGGATCTCGTCCAGGATTCCCATCTGCATCCGCCGTACCTCGCGGGCGACCTCGCCCATCTCGGCCTTCAGCACTGGCCGATGATTGGCCGCCGCTAGGAATTCGATGAACAGCGCCGTCCCCCGCGGATCCGACGCCAGATCCCACCATGCCTGCAGTGGACGCGGTGAGGCCAGCGCCACCTTCATGCGTTCCACATTCTGCTCGGAGCGTCGTCGCAACAGCGCGAGAAAGAGATCGTCGATGGTTGGGAAGTAGTAGTGCAGGAGGGAAGCCCGCATGCCGATCCGTTCGGCCACGTTACGTGAGGATATCGCCGCGTACCCCTCGAGCAGCATGATCTCCTCCGCCGCATCCAGAGCACGACCCACCTTCTCCTCGGTTGCCGCACGTCGACGCCGGGGTTCGGCCATCCGCCTCCGCCTCCTCTCCGTTTGTTCCATCTTGCCCGGCCCGCTGGACATATTGACAACACCGACCTCTAAAGTTTGAATAAGTGTTCAAAGTATTGGCGACGAAGTAGTCACACCATGAGGTGTCAGAGTGAGCAATACGAGCCCCTTGTACTGGGATCCGTTCGACCGCGGGATCGCCCGCGATCCGTACCCGATCTATCGGCGTATGCGCGCCGAGGCGCCGCTCTGGTATAATGACCGCCACGACTTCTGGGTCCTCAGCCGCTGGGACGACATCGACAACGCGCTGCTCGACTGGACCACCTATTCCTCCTCGAGAGGTCCGATCCTCGAGGTCATCAAGGCGAATATCGAGATCCCACCGGGCACGCTGCTGATGGAGGATCCGCCCATTCACGACCTCCACCGCCGCTTGCTCGCCCGGGTGTTCACGCCGCGGCGGGTGCTGGCGCTCGAACCGGCGATCCGCGAGTACTGCGTCCGCTGCCTCGAGCGGCTCGACGGGCTCGACCGGTTCGACCTCATGACCGAGTTCGCCAACGAGGTCCCGATGCGCGTCATCGGCATGCTGCTGGGCATCCCCGAAGAAGACCAGCTCACGATCCGGGAACGCGCCGACGCCAAATTACGCACCGTGCCCGGCGAACAGATGCGGGTGTCCGCACGCGCACTCATGGATACGGACCTGTTCGCGAATTACATCGAGTGGCGCGCCGAACACCCCTCCGACGACCTGATGACCGAACTCCTGAACGCCGAATTCGAGGATGAAACAGGGATTAGACGCACGCTCACGCGCGAGGAGATTCTGACCTACGTCACCGTCCTCGCCGGTGCCGGCAACGAAACGACCGCACGCCTGATCGGCTGGCTCATCGCCGTGCTCACCCGCTACCCGGACCAGCGCGCCGACCTCCTGGCCCACCGGGAGCTGATCCCTAACACCGTCGAGGAAACGCTGCGCTTCGAACCCACCGGACACGCCATAGCGCGCTACGTAACGCGCGACGTCCAACTGTACGGCCAGACGATCCCGGAAGGCAGCGCGATGATGCTGCTCGAGGCTTCGGCCAATCGCGATGAGCGGCACTGGGACGACGGCGAGCGCTACAACATCCATCGCGAGCTCAACCAACATCTCACCTTCGGAATCGGTACCCACTACTGCCTCGGCGCCGCCCTCGCCAGACTCGAGGGCCGGATCGCCCTCGACGAATTTCTCAACAGGTTCCAGGCGTGGGACGTCGACTGGGACCACGCGCGGCTGTCCTCCACTTCGACGATGCGCGGGTGGGAAACCCTCCCTCTCAGCATCGGCTGAGAATCACCGACCAAAAATATCGAGCCGGCCACATTTCGATGGTCGGCTGACCACGAACGGAGAAAAACACCATGGGCAAGCTCGACGGCAAAGTAGCGTTCATCACCGGCGCAGCGCGCGGACAGGGACGCAGCCATGCCTTGCGCCTCGCCGAGGAGGGGGCCGACATCATCGCGGTGGATATCTGCGCCCAGATCGAATCCGTGCAGTACCCGATGTCCACCTCGGCCGACCTCGACCAAACGGTTTCCGAGGTCGAGAAACTCGGACGGCGCATCGTCGCATCCCAATCAGATGTCCGTGACTACCCCGCGCTCCAGAAGGCCTTCGACGAAGGCACGGCCGCGCTGGGCCCGGCCTCCATCGTCGTCGCGAACGCAGGCATCGGCGCCGGAGGCAAGGGCATGGACCCCGACCAGGAATGGGAAGATGTCGTCGCGGTCAACATGAGCGGCGTGTGGAACACCGGTCGCGTCGCGATTCCATCGCTGCTGAAGCACGACAACGGCGGTTCGATCATCCTCACCAGCTCCACCGGTGGACTCATCGGCGTCGGCATTCCGACAGCCGGGTTCCTCGGCTACACCGCAGCCAAGCACGGCGTCATCGGGTTGATGCGGTCTTGGGCCAATTACCTTGCCCCGCATATGATCCGGGTGAACAGCGTCGCGCCCACAGCCGTTCGCACCCCGATGGCCGCCGACGGCGACCTCGCGGCGATCATGGAGCGCAACCCGGCACTCGCCAACTCGCTGACCAATGCCATGCCGGTCGATCTGGTGGAGCCACTCGATGTGTCCAACGCGGTCTTGTGGCTGGCCTCGGACGAGTCGCGCTATGTGACCGGAACGGTCGTTCCGGTGGACGCGGGCATGCTCAACAAGCGGTAAATCCCATGGCTCCAACTCGCTCCATCCGCGCGGTCCGCGCAGCCGGAGGTTCGGCAGTTCTCGCCGCGGTCGACGAACCACCAGGCTCCGGCGAGATCATTTCGATGCGTGCTGCGGGAATCTGCGCGTCGGATATCGTCGCACTCGCGAACGGCACGCCCTGGATCATCGGACACGAGCTTTCCGGTGTCCACGCAGACGGGACACCGGTCGTCATCGAGGCGCTGTACGGCTGTGGGACCTGCGAGTCATGCCGAACCGGACAGTACAACCTGTGCCGCACCGCCCTCGGACGCGGCCTCGGCTTCGGCGCGGACGGCGGGATGGCCGAGCGGTTTCGAGCGCCGAGGCGTCATCTAGTCGAGCTGCCCGAGGATCTCGACGTTCGCGACGGATTCCTCGCCGAACCCGCGGCGGTCTCCTGGCACGGAGTACGGATCGCCGACGCGGGGCCGAACACGCGAGTGCTCGTGATCGGCGGCGGTTCCGTCGGGCTACTCGCCGTCGCCGCCGCGCAGGCGCAGGACGCTGCCGAGGTCGCTCTCCAAGCGCGTTACCGCCACCAAATGGAGATAGGCGAGCGTCTCGGGGCCACCGAGCCGAAAGGCCGCTACGAGATCGTCATCGATGCCGCAGGTTCCAGCAGCGCCTTGCTCGATGGCGCACAATGGCTGGCGCCATGCGGCATCATATCCGTGCTCGGTGTCCACTATCACCACCTCGAGGTTCCGTCGACGCTGCTCATGATCAAGGAAGCCCGACTCGTCGCCTCCATGGGCTACTGCACCCACCCGAACGGCCGCGACATGCGCCAAGCAGCGGAAATGCTGGCGGCCCGCCCAGAGATCGCAGAGGTACTCGTGACACACCGCTTTCCACTGGCCGATGTCACCGAAGCGTTCCGCGTGGCCGCCGACCGCAAGTCGGGCGCGATCAAGGTAGCGCTCGAACTCGGATAACCCTCTGCCGGAACAGAACAGATATCGGAAACACTGGACATCACCTCGTGCGCTGCCTACAGCTCGAAGCGAATCAGGTTTGATCGCCGAGAAGTGTATTGCGGACATGACGTAGATGAGCCCGCATCGCGGCTCGTGCCGCGTCCGGGTCACGGTCGGCGATCGCGTCGACGATTTCGCCGTGTTCGGTGCAGTACTCACGTTGCAGCGCAAGGCGGAACGTGCGCTTCTTCAATCCTCCCCACACAGGTTGCCGACGGCTGTCGATGAGGAGTTCGCTGACACGGATCAACACCATGTTGTGGGTGGCCAGAGCAAAGCTGTGATGCAGCGCGGTGTCCCAGTGCTCGAATTCCTCCGAAGAGTTCGCCTTCTCCCCGCCCTGCAGGCAGCGGCGCATTTCAGCGATATCCGCCTGCGTCGCAGCTGCCACGGCAAGCGGTAACAGCTCGGGCTCGAGGGTGAGCCGTGAGCTCATGATCTCGGCGGGACTCGGCTGATTCTCCGATTCCGTTCGCACTCCGACAGACGCGCTCGGTGCCAGAAAGGTGCCCCGGCCGACATGCCGTATCACCGCTCCCTGACTCTCCAGGCCGTTCAGCGCCGAACGTACAACTCCGCGACTGACTCCGATCGCGGCGGCCAGCTCACGTTCGGTCGGCAGCTTGTCGCCTGGACCAAGTCCCTCTTCGGCGATCAGCGCATCGACGTGCTGCAGCACCGATGCCCCCAGACCGACCGGCTCAGGCATCACAACTCCTCTCCTCCGAGTGGACCAATGATAGACATTGGTTCACCAAGCACGCCAATAGGTCCCCGGCTACTTGTCTCTACCACGGCCTATTGACTCCGTACGGGCACCAACCTACTGTGACCAATACAGACCGATTAAGCATATTGGTTCACATTGGTTCAAGGAGGCAGGTAGTGCGCTTTGCGCGGGTACAAGGTACAGATGGTGCACGGATCTGTGTGGTGGACGGCAACGGAGCAGCGCGAGCCGCTCGGTTCAGCGACACCGGCGAATCGGTCCGTTCACTGCAGCAACTGATCGAGGCGGGCGCCGATGCCTCGGCACGGCTGGCGATCGCGGACACCGTCGAAGGCGGCAAGGTGCTCGCGCCGATCGTGCCGCACCGCAATATTTTCTGTGTGGGCCGCAACTACTCCGAGCATGCCGCGGAGTTCGCCCGCAGCGGATTCGACGCGACCGATTCCGCCGACGGTCAGCATGTGCCGCAGTATCCGGTGGTATTCACCAAGCCCGCCGCGACGGTGATCGCCTCCGATGACGTGATCGACCCACACACCGACCTCACCTCGGCGCTGGACTACGAAGGCGAGATCGGGATCATCATCGGCAAGCGTGCCACTAAGGTCACCAAGGCCGACGCGCTCGAGTACGTGTGGGGCTACACGCTGATCAACGATGTCACCGCACGCGACCTGCAGCGCGACCACAAACAGTGGTTCATCGGCAAATCGCTCGACACCTTCTGCCCGCTGGGCCCGTGGGCCGTGTCCGCCGACGAAGTCGACATCACGAACGTCCAGCTCCAAACGCGTGTCAACGGCGAGATCCGCCAGGACGCCAACACCGCGCAGCTGATCTTCGACGTACCGACCATTATCGAAACCCTTTCCGCCGGAATCACTCTCGAACCGGGCGATGTGATCGCCACCGGCACTCCGGTCGGTGTCGGCATCGGGTTCGACCCACCGAAATTCCTGCAGACCGGAGACGAGGTGATCGTGTCGGCCACCGGGCTCGGCGAACTGCGCAACTCGGTCGGAGCCGTCATCGATCGCGATCACCTGGTGCCCGCAGCCGGGCGGCGTCTGTTCCGCGAGAAGACGGGAGCCGGCCCGGCGGTGGTCCTCATTCACGGTTTGGGTGGCGCCACGACGGTCTTCGAAACACAGGTGGCCGCACTGGCCGAGACCAATACCGTCCTGCGATACGACCTGTCCGGACACGGCCGATCACCGTTCGCCGGTGCGGCCGGTATCGACGAGTGGGTCGAGGAACTGCGTGCATTGCTGGATGCGGAGGGCATAACCACCACGGCACTGGTCGCGCATTCGATGGGCACGTTGATCGCCACGACATTCGCGACTCGCTACCCGGATCGCGTCAGCAGCATCGCTCTGCTGGGGCCTGTCAGAACTCAGAACGATCAGGCCCGCAAGGGCACTCGCGCCCGTGCCCGCGTCGTGCGCGAGGGCGGCATGTCCGCGGTGGCGGACACGATCGTCGCAAACGCCTTGTCTCGCAAGACATTGGAGACCCAGCCGCTGACCTCGGCACTGGTCCGTGAGCTCCTACTCGGCCAGAACCCCGAGGGCTATGCCGCGGCCTGCGAAGCCCTCGCCGCAGCCGTCGAGCCCGACATCACGTCGATCGATGTTCCGGTTCTGCTGGTCACCGGCGATGCCGACCCGGTCAGCCCCGTCGCGGTCAATGAGGACCTACTCGCGTTGTACCCGAACGCCCGACTGCACGTCCTGGACGGTGTCGGCCACTGGCATCCCATCGAAGCCCCGGACGCGGTCACCACCCAGCTCGTCGAATTCCTCGCCAAGCCTTGATCATTCGCTCGAAAGGAGGGCGACAATGACGTCTGCCCCTACCCACAACACCGACACACTGTTCACCAATGTCCAGATCTTCGACTCCACCGGCTCCGACTCGTTCAACGGCGAGGTCCTCGTTCGCGGGAACCACATCATCGCGGTACGACCTGGCACCGATGAGCTTGCCCGCGAAGGAGTCCGCGTCATCGATGGCGGCGGGAAGTTCCTGATGAGCGGCCTGTGCGATGCACACACACATTTCTCCTGGGTCAACTCGGCCGATCTGCCCGGCCTCGGTTCCATGGGGGTCGAGGAACACACATTGCTGTGCGCCCGCTCGGCACGGACCTACCTCGACTATGGCTACACCATGTGTGTCGGTGCCGCCGCGGCCAAACCCCGGCTTGACGTCGTCATCCGCAATGCCATCAACGACGGCCAGATCCCCGGCCCGCGTTATTTGGCCAATTGCCAGGAAATCGCCGTGACCGGCGGCGCGCTCGTCGAAGGAATCACCGCCTTCGCCGACGGCCCCGAGGAAATGCGCAAGGCAGTGCGCCGCAACGTCGAACTCGGCGCCGACCTGGTCAAACTCAGCATGTCCGGAGAGGAGATCACCGGCAATCAGCACGCCGCGGACAACTACTTCTCCGACGAGGAGACCCTCGCAGCGACGACCGAGGCACACCGCCGCGGATTGCGGGTGTGCTCGCACGCCCGTTCCGGCGACTCGGTGAAGATGTCGCTGCGCAACGGCGTCGACATCATCTATCACGCCTCCTTCGTCGACGAGGAAGGCTTGGACATGCTCGAAGCGAAGAAGGACGAGGTCTTCGTAGCGCCGGGCATCAACTGGCTGGTGGCGACCCTGCACGACGCCGCCGATTTCGGCTACCCGCCGGAAGCCGCCGAGGCCGCCGGGTACAAACACGAGCTCGAATGCGCCATTGACGGACTGAAGAAGATGAAGGCGCGCGGGATCCGCATCCTTCCCGGTGGTGACTACGGTTTCGCGTGGACCCCGCACGGCACCTACGCGCGCGACTTGCAGCATTTCGTCGAGCTGCTCGATTACACGCCGAAGGAAGCCTTGCTGTCGGCGACTGCGCTCGGCGGCCAGATCATGCGTCGGCCCGACGAACTCGGCCAGATCAAACCCGGATTCCTCGCCGACATGATCCTCGTCGACGGCGACCCACTCACCGACATCACCGTCCTGCAGGACAGTGACCGGATCGTCGCGATCATGAAAGATGGTGTGTTCCACAAGGATCCGGGCGACGGTGCCGAAGCGCACCCGCGTTGACAGGTCTCACACGGCGCGAACCGCCTCGTAACCAGTCGTCAACCAGTGCACCGTGCGGTCGACGGCCGGCACGATCGCGGACACTTCGATCTCGCCGCACGCGAAGCGTCCGAGCAATCCGTAGACCAGGCTCGACAGGATGGTGTCGAGATCTCGGACGAAATCCGCGTCGACCCCGTCGAGCGCCGCCATCGCCGCGGGCACGACAGCGTCGAGCCCGTGACGCAACAACATCTCGCCGCCAGGTGCCGAGCGAGCTCGGAAATAAGCCGTGAGCAGGGCGGGATGTTGTTCCCATGGCTCGAAGATGGAGCGCAGGACCCGCATCAGCCCGATGGAGAGGGTTTCGCCCGGCTCGAGGGCACGCACCTCCAGACCGGAATACCGGTTCGCCTCGAGCCACCAGTCCAACGCCGCCAGGATCAACTCTTCACGAGAACCGTACAGCTTGTAGATCTTGGTCAGCGATACCCGCGCATGACGCGCGACATCGCGCAGCAACATCGTCTCGTAGCCCTCGGCTTCGAGCAGTTCGATCACGGCACGACAGATCCGATCACTCGCCTCACCCGGTATCTCCGGCCCCGCGTCGTGCTCGCTCGCCATCAAGTCGAACTTCCTTCCGGCACATCCCTGTAGTGGCCCGCTCGACGAGTGGGCCACTACAGGGCATATTTCCCGAGAGTGTCGCGAGACTGCAAGATGGCGATCATGGTCCGAGAACCACCGGGTTCGTTCAGGCAGCCCGCACCTTCGAATCGAAAGTGATGTGCAGATCTCGCAATCCGCGCAACAGGAACGTCGGCTCGTACTGGTAGTTGCGCTGACCCGACGGGCCGTGAACGCTGTCATCGATGGCGAGATCGCCGATTCGGTCGAGCAGCCGATTGAGGGTGACCTGCCCCTCCGCCCGTGCCAGCGGCGCACCGGCGCAAGTGTGGATCCCGCGACCGAATGCGATGTGTTCCCGAGAGTTTCGACGGTCGAGTCGAAATTGGTCCGGGCTCTCGAACTTGCGCGGGTCGCGGTTCGCGGCACCGATGCACAGCATGAGCACCGTTCCGGCGGGAATGTCCACCCCACCAACTTGCGTACTCTTCTTGGCCAGACGGAAGTCGACCTTGGTCGGGCTTTCGATCCGCAGTGACTCCTCGATGAATTGTCCGACGAGACTGCGGTCGTCCCGCAGAAGCTGCTGATATTCCGGCCGCTCGGCCAGAACCTTGACAGCCACACTGAGGAGTTTGGTGACCGTTTCCTGGCCTGCGGCGAACAGGAAGGTGGCGGGCCGGACGAGTTCGATGATCGAGGGCTCCGAACCATCGGGATAGGTTGTCGAGGCCAGAACGCTCAGGATGTCCTCGCGCGGTGTGCGTTGCCGATCGGAGATGTAGGCGCTGAACGTATTGTCCAGCCACTCCAGCGGATTGAGGCCGACCGGCTCGTGATCGAGAGCACCGACGCGGCTTCCGGGCCTCTCGTGCCCGGCCAGCGTGGCCCGGAACTCGTCGCGGTCCGCATCGGGTACGCCGAGCAGATCCGCAATCACCAGCGTGGCATAGGGTTTCGCGTACTCACCGAGGAATTCACACTTCTCGTTGGCGATGAACTCGTCGAGCTGACGATCCGCCTGATGCCACATGTACTCTTCGTTCTCCTTCAACCGTTTCGGAGTCAGGAGTTTGGCGAGCAGCGCCCGAGTACGCGTGTGGTTGGGCGGATCCATCGTCACCATGTGCTCGTTGATCGGGAAGTGGTGGCGGTTCGCTTCGATCTGCGCGGTGATGTCGTCGCCCTCGGGCTGAAACGGCAGCGGCGGGAACGGGCCGCCGATCGATATGGCCGCGGAGAAGGTGCCGGCGTCGCGAAATACCTCGATCGCCTCTTGGTAGCCGGTCACGGCCACGACACCGTAGTGCGGCTCCCGGAACACGGGGTTCTGGTTACGCAGGTGATCGAGGTACTCGTACGGGTTCTGAGCGATGTCCGCATCGGAGAAGTAGTCGACTGATGCCAGATCGGTCATTCGCGCGCCAGCCTTTCACGGCGGAGTGAGACAGGCCCCTCGTCATCCCGTTGCCGGTCTTGGGGCTCATGAGTCTCATGCTTACTGTTTCATGGTTCTGATCAGCGGTAATATCATTACCGGTACATGAGAATATCACTTCCACTGCGCCATGGAAAGCACAGCGCTCAGGTTCACCGACCGATGAGCGCCCCAGCTCGGACCAGCCTCGAACAGCGCGCAGCCCAATTCGGCCACCGCACTACCAGCCGCGGCAGGCCGGTGACGTCGACGAGAATCCGGACGACACTGTGCTCGCCCTGATCGAGAATTATGGCGACAGGTCACCGATCCCAACGGTCGTGGAATACGACTTCGGACACTGGGCGGCGGCGAACTGGGCCGTAGACGCCACGTGGCCAGCCAGCTACCACATGTCCGGCGAGGGCCCAATCCCCAGGCGCAGCAAGGCTTCGCCACCATAGGATGCCCAACTGGTCAGGCAAGCACCCGGCCCCGACGCTCGAGCAGCGAGCAGAAAGTTCTGCACAGCCGGAAAGATCGAGCCACCCAGGAGCAGTTCGGATGTCGTCGTGAAGCGCTGCCGAGTCAGACAGTGCTGCCGCCGTCGGCGAGCAACGTGCTGCCTGTCATGAAGGCCGATAGATCCGACGCGCAGAACAAGGCGACACGGGCAATGTCATCCGGCACACCAACCCGGCCGATCGGTCCGCTGAGCATCAACGGCGTCGGCGGAGTGTCATCATCTCCGGCGGGCATACCCGCTGCCGCGTGCGCCATCATGTTGCCTTCGGTGGGGACGAAGCTCGGCGCGACTCCGAGCACTCGAATGCCCATCGGTGCGAGTTCGAGCGCCAGCTCACGGGTGAGACCACGCACTGCATGCTTCGATCCGACGTAGGCAGCCAAACCCGGTGCGCTGGCACGGAATCCAGCGGTCGAAACGATGTTCACGATGGCTCCACCGCTCCCGGCAGCGGACATGCGCCGCGCTGCCTCGCGCGCGCCGAGAAACACACCACGGGCATTCACCGCGAATACCTTCTCCCAGTCCGTATCACTCATCTCCAGCAGCGGGATACTGGGGAACACACCGGCGTTGTTGACCCAGATATCGAGACCGCCGAGTTCCGCGACCGCCCGATCGGCCGCTGCCGCCACGAGACTCCCGTCGGTGACATCCATGGCCACCCCGATCGCCCGGACGCCATACGCCTCGGCTACCTGTTCAGCAGCAGTAATCGCCAGGTCGGCCTCGATGTCGCCGATCAGCACGTCGGCCCCGGCCTCGGCCAGGCGTAGCGCGATCGCCTTACCCAGCCCTCGACCGGCCCCGGTCACAACCGCCCGCTGTCCCCGGAGCGAAATCAGCTCTGCCAGGGATTTATCCGATACATCAGGGATGGACACGGAATCTCCTCTTACTCACCAGAATCAGCCTCTCAGCTAAAAGTAACCATATTGGTTACTCTTTGCAAGACTAGAATAGGTCGACCGCGAAACCTGCCTGCTTGCCCCGATTCCCGACCGAAGGACGTCCATGACCGCACTCCGCCAGACCAATTCACCTGGTGAGCGCGGGGCCGCGGGAAAGCGTCGGCGCGGACCGAATGCCTCCACACCGGCGCGGCGCGCGCAGATCGTGCGCGCTGCGTTGGAGAGCTTCGCACAGCACGGTTATGAGCGTGCGTCGTTGCGGGACATCGCATCCCGGGCACAGATAACCCATGCCGCTCTCCTGCGGCACTTCTCCGGGAAGGACGAATTGCTCGTTGCCGCCCTGGCGCAACGAGATGAGGACGAAGAGAAACTCGCAACACAGATCCGCGCGTCCGGGACCGCGGGGGCAAGCGTGCTGAGCGAGGTCCTTCGGGGCGAATTCGACAACCCCGATTACCAGCGCAATTGGATGGCATTCGCCATCGCTGCCACCAACTCGGCCCATCCCGCACATGATTTCTTCATCGAGCGCCGCGAACGCCTGCGCGCACACCTGGCCAGCGACTCACTGCCCACCGCGCAGGACAGCGCCGACCTGTCGGCAGAGGAGAAGGTCACCCTTGTGCTCGCGATGATCGACGGCCTGCGCATCCAGTCCCTGCTCGACCCGTCTCGCGAAGTTCTCCGGCTCCTGGAAGTTTTCATGAGATCGGTCATCGTGCCTGGCGACAACGAATCGGCGCCTTCCGCCCCTCACTCAAACCGGGCGGGATACGACCCCGGCAGGGCGACAGCAGGGCCAACCACCCCGTCGACGCTCTAGAGCCGGTCCAGCTCCGGCCCACGCGCTCCAACTCAGTATCAAGTTCGGCGATCGCGCCGAGATCGGCGGCCAAAACCCTTGCATACCGGCCGAATCCGACAATAATGACACACGGGGGTATCTATTATCATTTTTCGGTAATGTGATTCTCGAGAGGGCTTGTCGATGACTTCAGCAACGGAGCAGCTGATGCGTCTGGCCACGGCCGACGACCGCTTCGATCACTCACACAGCGAGCTGCGAGCCAGTCAGCTCGCAGCGCTCAACGAACGATTCTCCGAACGCCGCGATCGCATCAAACTGCTCGCTCGCCGGGCGGACGAGGCCGGGCTCACCTCGATCCAGCGGTTCGAGGACGCGATCCCGCTACTGTTTCCGCACACCGCGTACAAGAGCTATCCCGAAGCGTTCCTGACCGGACGTAAGTGGGATCGGCTGGGCAAGTGGCTCGGCACCGTCTCGCCCTACCCGATTCCACCGATCGATACCTCCGACATCATCGACATCGATGACTGGATCGATCGACTCCAGACCGAAGGGCACCATCTGACCTGCACCAGCGGCACTACCGGGAGGCCCGCCATGCTGGTGTCCTCTCAGCAGGATCTCGAGTGGTCGTGTGCGGACGTCGTCGCAGTCTTCGCCTGGGGATCGGGAGTGCAGCCGGCACAGGATCGGCGGATGCTGGGAATCGCGACCACCGCGTCCTCACCCCGGAACACCGCGATCGGCACAGCCTTGCACACGGCATACAGCGATCCGGCCAAGGAACCCTTCAGGATGCCGATCCCGCCGATCACGACCGGCTCGCTGACCTCGATGATCGCGTTGCGCAAGAAGATCGCGGACGGGACCGCGCTACCCGAGGAGCTGGCCACTTTCGAGCGCACGTCCGAGCAACGTCAGCAAGCACTCGACAAGGCGATGGTGGTAGCTGCGGAGACACTCGTCGCGCACCGCGAGGAGAAGCTCTATCTGTCGGGTATGTGGAGCGCACTGTACGAGGCCGCCCGGCTCGTGCGCGAGATGGGCAGCACCGCAGTGGATTTCCACCCGGACAACTGCCTATACGTCGGTGGCGGCCGCAAGGGCGCGCAACTACCAGCGGATTACGAGGATTTCGTCAACGAGACATTCAACATCGGCGCCGAGCGCAAGTTCCAGATGTACTCCATGCAAGAACTCAACTCGGGGATGCCGCGGTGTCAGGCGGGCGGTCGTTATCACGTGCCGCCGTGGGTGATTCCGTTCGTTCTCGACGAGGACGGAGAGGTGCTGCTCTCCCCAGACGAAGGTGAGATCGAAGGACGCGCGGCGTTCTTCGATTTGTCCTTGGACGGCCGCTGGGGTGGGGTCATCACCGGTGACAAGATCTCGCTCGACTTCGGCCGATGTGCCTGCGGCAATGCCGGACCGTCGGTGCGCGACGACATCACCCGCTATGCCGAGCTCGCGGGCGACGACAAGATCGCATGCTCCGGCACCGTCGACGCCTACGTGCGGGGGCTGGCATGACGACCACCGTCTCCGCGCCGTTCTTCCTGCGCGGCACACTGATCGAGGGTGATGATGTCGTCCAGCGCTCGCGTGATCTGGGCGTGGCCTTCGCGACCCCACAGCTGTCCTTGGACCAAGCCGTGCATCCACGCAGCGAAGTCCCACCGCTGTTGGATGTGCCGGTCACCGACATCATCGACTTCCTCGTCGAGGCCGGGAAACGACTCCGCGACCCCGGCAATCCCTTCCTGGCCGATTGCCTGGAGCGGATGACCTCGACTCATGTTCTGCCGCGAACGATGCTCGAGGCGCAACTGGAATACGCGGCGACATATCTCGATCGCCGGGTGCTGGAAACGTTGGTGGAGCAGAACTTCCCCGATCCCCGAGCCCTCGATGGGTGGATTCCCAAGCAGGACTTCACCGGCCGCAGGAGCTTCATTCGCGCGTTCGCACCACGGCTGATCCACGTCCTGCCCGGCAACGCTCCGAGTGTCGTCGTGGAGTGCATCGCGCAGGCTGCGCTGGTGAAGGCGGTGAATCTGTTCAAGATGTCCTCGAGCGATCCCTTCACCGCGGTAGGGATTCTCCGCACGATGGCCGACATTGATCCGGATCACGCGGTGGTGCGATCGATGTCGGCGGTCTATTGGCGGGGCGGGGACGAATCGGTGGAGCGGGTGCTGTTCCGCCCGCAGTACTTCGACAAGATCGTGGCCTGGGGTGGCGGCGACGCGATCGACAACGTGATCAAATATCTCGGTCCGGGCCTGCAACTGGTGTCGTTCGACCCGAAGACCTCGATCTCGATGGTGGGCCGGGAGGCGTTCGCGTCCGAGAAATCCGTGGATCGCGCAGCCGAGCTGGCTGCCGCCGACATCATGGTGCTCAACCAGGATGCCTGCGTCGCAAGCCGTTTCGTCTACCTCGAAGCAGATCCCGCACAGTCCGACCACTTCTGCGAGCGGCTGTACGCACACATCTCCGAAAAGGCTGCCGCGTCGGGAGATTCCCGCCCACTCGCCCCCGACCTCCGCGAGCAGATCGACACCTTGGCGATGCTGGACGACGAATTCCGAGTCTGGGGCCGCACCGACGGCACCGGCGTCGTGATCCGCTCCGACGAACCTGTCGACTTCCATCCGATCAACAAGACCGCCAACGTCGTTCGCGTCGATTCTCTCGATGACGCACTACGTCATGTCACCGTCGCCACCCAGACGGTCGGCTTCTACCCCTTCGACCGCATACCCGCGTACCGTGATCGCCTCGCCGCCCGCAGCGCCCAGCGCATCGTCCATCTCGGCGAGGCAGGCCCAAGCACCATCGGCAACCCGCACGATGCCATGTATCCGCTACATCGGTTCGTGCATTGGATGGCACATGAGGACGGCACCACCCCGGCGGAATAACCGGATGCCGACCGGCTGATCGGGTCACCACGAGAGTGACCCGATCAGCCGGCTCCTCAGATCATTTCAGCGTGCTACCCGCATCGACCGTCATGGGAAGCCCGGTGATGTAACGGGATTCGTCCGAGGCCAGGAACAGCACCGCATTGCTGATATCGACCGCTTCGACCCAGCCGACCGGCAAGATGTGCATCAGCCGAGCGGGCGCCACGAGATCTTCCGGGCCCGGGTTCTCCAGATCGGGCCGGAACATCTTCATCGTGCTCTCGTTCATGAACATCGGAGTGTTGCAGTTCGTCGGATGCACCGAGTTCACCCGGATGGAGTGTTCGCCCAATTCGACGGCGAACGTACGCATCAGACCGACGACCCCATGTTTCGCGGCGATGTAGTGGCCGGTGTTCGCCAGCGCCTTGAGCCCGCCCACCGAACTGGTCAGAATGATGGACCCACCGTGCCCGCCCGACAATAGGTGTGGCACAACGGCTTTCACCGACTTCCAGACCCCGGAGAGGTTGATGTCGATCACCGCATCCCAATCCTCTTCGCTGGTCTGATCGAGCGTCGCACCACCCAGGCCGATTCCCGCATTGGCCACGATGATGTCCAATCGGCCCAGCTGCTCCACCCCGCTGTCCACTGCGCTCTGTAGCGCTTCGAGATCGCGGACGTCGACCTCCGCGGTCACGATCCGTCGGCCGAGCCCCTTGACCAAGTCCGCAGTCTCAGCCAGGTCTTCCGGGGTCGCAGGCGGAATCCCCTCGCTACCACCGACCGCCTTGCAGACGTCAATCGCGATGACATCCGCACCCTCCTGCGCCAGCCGCACCGCGTGGCTGCGGCCCTGCCCTCGCGCCGCACCCGTGATGAAGGCGACTTTGCCTTCGACCCGCCCGCTCATGAAGCACCTCGGTTCATCGTCGATCGGGCATACCGATGCCCGCCGTTCGCCGATCCAGGCTTGCCGGACCAATCGAACGAATACCACTTACAAAAGCGAGAGTATCATTCTACTATTCACGAGAACACCACTCTCTCATGATCGTCGGGACGCCTTGACAGCCGAGGCGAGCCGGGCCGCGACGCCGCTCGAAGGCCCGGTCCGCCGCCCCTGACTCGAACCGAAAGTTGGCCAGACATGACCGATCTCGCCGAAGTCGACTACTTCACCGACCCGGCCGTCACCCAGAACCCTTACCCGTATCTGGACCACCTGCGTAGCCGGAATCCGGTATTCCGCGAACCCCATCACGATGTCGTCGCTGTCACCGGCTACCAGGAGGTCGTCGAAGTTTTCCGAGACCCGGCCACCTTCTCAGCGGCAATCTCCATCGGCGGCCCCTTCCCGCCCCTGCCGTTCGAGCCTGCCGGCGACGACATCTCCGCGCAGATCGAACAGCACCGGCACCTGTTCCGGATCTCCGAGCACATGGTCACCATGGATCCCCCCGACCACACTCGCACTCGTGCGCTCTTGAGCCGCCTGCTGACTCCCAAGCGACTCAAGGAGAACGAGGACTTCATGTGGCAACTCGCCGACCACCAGCTCGACGAGTTCCTCGCCAAGGGCCGGTGCGAATTCCTCACTGATTACGCCAAGCCTTTCGCCACACTCGTCATCGCCGACCTGCTCGGCGTGCCCGACGCCGACCGCGACGAATTCCGCGCCCGGCTGGCCGGTCAGACGACCCCCGGAACCATCGAAGGATCGATGTATGAGCAAGCGACGGGGACGAATCCGCTCGAATGGCTGGACGAGACGTTCAGCACCTACATCGCCGACCGGCGAGCGCATCCCCGCACCGACATTCTCACCACCCTGGCCACCACGAAATACCCCGACGGATCGACGCCCGAGCTGATCGAGCTCGTTCGGCCGGCCACGTTCCTGTTCGCCGCCGGGCAGGAAACCGTCACCAAACTGCTCAGCGCCGCCATCCGAGTGCTCGCCGAGCAACCTGATCTCCAGGAGACATTGCGTGCGGACCGGAGCCTGATCGGCGCGTTCATGGAGGAGGCACTGCGGACGGAAAGCCCCACCAAGGTGGACTTCCGGCTGGCCCGTAAGACCACCCGGCTCGGCGACGTCGACATTCCGGCGGGCACCGTGATCATGCTCTGCCTCGGTGCGGCCAACCGTGACCCGCGCAAGTTCGAGGACCCGGACGAGTTCCGACTCGACAGGCGAAACGCCCGCGAGCACATAGCCTTCGGCCGCGGCATCCACACCTGCGCAGGAGCACCGCTAGCTCGCGTGGAAGGCAAGGTCACCTTGAATCGCGTCCTGGACCGATTCCACGACATCGCCATCGATGACAGCATCCACGGACCTGCCGACGCCCGCACCTAC
The DNA here is from genome assembly GCF_000308615.1 of Nocardia jiangxiensis NBRC 101359. Taxonomy (GTDB): domain Bacteria; phylum Actinomycetota; class Actinomycetes; order Mycobacteriales; family Mycobacteriaceae; genus Nocardia; species Nocardia jiangxiensis. The sequence continues at coordinate 9,015 of NZ_BAGB01000160.1, read as the reverse complement.
GACTACGAGCCGACCTTCCTGCTCCGTGGACTGCGAAACTTGAACATCACCTTCGCGCCGACCGCGCCGACGCATTAGAAGACGCACACACCTCGCCCGATCGCGGGCCGAGGACGGCAGAAAGCTACGAGCGACCGTACTCCGGTCAGCGGATCGGGCCGACTCGAGGCGCGCCCGATCTGTATGTCCGGACCAAACCGGCGAGTCCGAGGTTCTCAGCGAGACTCCGCCAAAACGTCTGTGCACAAACATGTTTCAGACCACAGAGATCGACAGGCACCGAGAGCGCCGGACCTGAACCCGCATTCCTGCCTCCACAAACGAGAGTGTCGTTCTACAATGATCGAGAGTCGCATTCTCTCCCATGTAATCGGAAGGGGTTCAGTGGACTCCCATGCAATCGCCGAGGTCATTCCATGACTGCATCACGCCCGATACCAGTCCCCGACGATCTGTCCGCGGATTACTGGGCAGCCGCCAGGCGACACGTACTGTCCCTCCCCCGATGCTCCCGATGCGACTGGTTCGCGTTTCCCCCGACGGAGACCTGCATGCACTGCGGCACCACAACACCCATGTACAGATTCGAACCGGTCAGAGGACGAGGATCGGTGCGATCGTGGACAGTCGTCCGCAATGCCTCCCTCCTGGGATTCGCCGATCGGGTGCCCTATCTGCTCGTGGATGTCGAACTAGCCGAGCAGCCCGGACTGCGTATGGTCGCGCAGCTCTTGGAAGGTCCGGAAACCGTTGTCCACGTGGATGATCCGGTCCTGGTCACATTCGAGGACATCGACGAGGAATTCTCGATCCCGGCCTTCACTCTGGCAGGCGGATCCACGGCGAACCGCACGACGAGCCCAACACCCGATGGATCGATCCGGTGACCGGCCGGTTCCCCGCGAGTGGGCAGGTAGCGATAGCGGGGTTCGCCCACAGCGACATACGTCGTCACTTCGATCGCTCACTCGGCGCGACAACCGTCGATATCGCTCGGGCCGCCATCGCCGACGCCGGGCTGACGCCTTCAGCGATCGACGGGTTCGTCACGTCGTCCTTATTTCCGACTGCCGGGACGCACACCGTGCAGGACGGCTCCAGCACGGTGACCGCCAATTGGCTGGCCGACCGGATCGGGACCGACCCCCGCTACATCGCCAGCTTCCAGGGCATCGGCCAGATCCCCGGCGCGGTGGCCCTGGCGGTGAACGCCATCGCTTCCGGTTCAGCGAATTACGTTGTGCTGCACAGGGCATTGCACAACCCAGCCGGCGGGTACCACGCCAATTCGATGGCCGCGGCGGCAGGACCGAAGCAGTGGACCGCACCACAGGGGTACGGCGGACCGCTACCGATGATCGCGCTGCCCTACAACGAATATCTGCAGCGCTACAAGGCCGATCCCGAGGCGATGGCAGCGGTCGCGGTCGAGGCCCGTAAGAACGGCGCGAGAATCCCCTGGTCGTACTGGGCAGACCGGCCACTGACCGCGCAGGAGTACCTGGCCGCACCGATGGTCAGCGATCCGGTACGCCGCCTGGATTGCGACATCCCCGTCGACGGCGTAGCCGCGTTCGTTCTGACATCCGCCGAACGCGCCCGCGATCTTCCGCACCGTCCCGTCTACATCGCCGGTCACGCCTCGAGCGGACCCAATCCACTACGGCTGCAATCGCATTGGCCCTTAGATGACATCATGGAGGGCGGCGACGCCACAGCTCGACGACTGTGGGCCTCAGCCGGTGTCGGGCCCGGCGATGTGGACCTACCCCAGTTGTACGACGGGTTCTCCCCGTTCATCTATTTCTGGCTCGAGGTACTCGGTTTCTGCCCTGTCGGCGAAGCACACCGATTCGTTCGCGACGGCGGCATCGACAGCGACGACCCAGCCGGACTGCCAGTGCTGTCCGGCGGCGGCACTCTCGGCAACGGCCGAATGCACGGTATACCGCAGATGCTGGAGTGCTACCTCCAGTTGGCCGGGCGCGCCGGAGCACGACAGCGAGCCGCGACCGTCGGGCTCGCCTGCCATTCCTCACCGCACTTCGGCGGTGCCGTCGCGTACACCAACGAACCGTTATGACCGTGCACAGCAACCGAAATGGGAGGGCACACATGGCGACGATCCTCGCCGAACGACGCTCGTACGTAGCCGGCTCCTGGGTCGACGGAAACGACGTCATCCTCGTCGAGAACCCCGCAGACGAGACGGTCGTCACCGAACTCGTTTCCACTCCGCTCGCCGAGATCGAGCGTGCGATCGTCCAGGCACGCCGCAGTTTCGACAGCGGTGACTGGTCCGAGGTCCCGGACGCCGAACGCGCCCGCGTACTGCACACCTTTCTCGACCATGTCGAGGCCGCACGCGAGGAGCTGGTGGCGACCATGGTGGCCGAAGCCGGTCAGCCACTCGCATTCGCCGAACAGTCCCAGTTCCGGTCGGGAATGGCCATCGCGCGCAACACCATCGAGCTCTATCTGTCGATGTCACACGAACATGCGAATCCCGTTCCCCTGGACGAATTGACGCGGGGCCGGGTAGCACTGAGCATTCGACGACATGAACCGGTGGGTGTCGTCACCGCCATCACCCCTTACAACGCGGCATTCATCATGGCGCTTCAGAAGGTCGTTCCCGCGCTGCTGACCGGCAACTCGGTGATACTGCGCCCCAGCCCCCTGACGCCGATATCGTCGCTGATCTTCGGGTCCGCCGCTGACGCAGCCGGACTGCCGCCGGGAGTCCTCAGCGTGGTCGCAGAGTCCGGCTCGGCAGGTGCCGAGTTGCTGACCAGCCATCCCGCCGTCGACATGGTCTCGTTCACCGGATCCACGGCAGTCGGCGCCCTGATCGGAGTGCAGGCCGCACCGACCATCAAACGAGTCGCGCTCGAACTCGGTGGCAAATCGGCACAGATCTATCTGGCCGATGCCGTCACGAAGGCGCCGATCGGCGCCTCGGTCGTTGTGGCCAGGATGGCCGGCCAAGCGTGTGTCGCCGCCACCCGGATGCTGGTTCCGGAGAAACACAAAGATGAAGTGCTCGACACGGTTTCGCGGGCCTACGCAGGACTCCGGGTAGGTGCGCCCACCGCCCCTGATACCTCACTGGGCCCACTCATCAGCGCCGCACAACGTGCACGCTGCGAGCGGATCATCGAGCAGGCCGTGGACAACGGAGCCACAGTGATACAGGGCGGCGTACGCCCCGATGGATTGAACCACGGCTACTACCTCGAACCGACCGTGTTGGACGTCCCCGACAACGCCAATCCCGCGGCACAGGAGGAGATCTTCGGTCCGGTGCTGGCAGTTATCGGTTACCGCGACATCGACCAAGCGGTCGAGATCGCCAACGACAGCCGCTACGGCCTGTCCGGACAGGTCTACAGCGCCGACGTCACCGCCGCGACCGCGATCGCCAGGCGGCTGCGTACAGGAGCGGTGAACGTCAACACGGCCCTGGTCAGCGCGTACGCCCCGAGCGGGGGTTACAAGCACAGTGGCCTGGGCCGTGAACGAGGCCCGGACGGAATCCGAGCCTTCCAGGAAGTCAAACACCTTGTCATCGGCGAACTCCGATGACCGAATCACAAGGAGCTATCGTGCCCTCCGACCTTTCCCTGGATTGGCTCATCTCGGTCGACGACCACATCCTCGAACCGCCGAACCTGTGGTTGGACCGCGTCCCGCGCGCCGACCGCGAGCGGGCGCCACACATCGAGATCGATGCCGACGGCATGGACTGCTGGGTCTACGACGGCAAACGCTTCCCCAGTTCGGGCCTGAGTGCCGTCGCGGGAAAGTCGAAGGAGGAGTTCAGCCCGAAACCCTTGCCGTACAGCGAAATGCGACCCGGCTGCTACGACGCCAAAGCCCGGATCGAGGATATGGATCGCGCGGGAATTCTCGCCTCCCTGTGCTTCCCGACCATCACACGGTTCTGCGGCCAACTCTTCTCCGAAGCGAGCGATCATGAGTTCGGTTTCGTCTGCCTGCAGGCGTACAACGACTGGATGATCGAGGACTGGTGCGCCAGCGCGCCCGGCCGCTACATCCCGCTGGTCCTCATTCCGCTGTGGGATCCGAAACTCGCCGCGGGCGAACTGGAACGCTGCGCGGCGAAGGGCGCGACCACCTTCGCCTTCTCGGAAAACCCTGCGCCACTGGGACTCCCGACGATCCACGATGCGAACGGGTACTGGGATCCGGTCATGGCCGCGGCCAACGACCTGGAGATGGTGGTCTCGATGCACGTCGGCTCGTCTTCGACCGTGCCCCAGATCGCCCCCGACGCACCGTTCCTGGCGAACCTCGCCTGGGGCGCGACGCGTACCTCCGGCGCCATGCTGTCCTGGCTGTTCAGCGGAATGTTCCAGCGGTTCCCGACATTGAAGATCGCGCTGTCGGAAGGGGAGATCGGCTGGATGCCCTACTTCCTGGAGCGTGCCGAGCAGGTGCTCGACAAACAGCGCCACTGGGTGAAGAAGGGAATCCAGTTCAACGACCACGGCGTCAGCCGCAATGTCGACCTCGACTCCCTGGACATCCGCGCCACTTTCCGCGAGCACGTCTTCGGTTGCTTCATCGAGGACAGCCACGGCATCGCCAGCATCGACGTTCTGGGCGAGGACAACATCATGTGCGAGACCGACTACCCGCACTCCGATTCCACCTGGCCGAACTGCATCCAGACCGCGCGGGGGCTCATCGGTCACCTACCGGCCGAAACTCAGTACAAGATTCTCCGCGGCAATGCGGAACGGCTGTACCGCTTCACCCCCGCCGAGCCACCGGTCCTGGCCGGGGTCTGAGATGCCCGATTCGAAGCTGCATGGCTCACCGGATGAGTGAATCGATGCTTCTGGAAGGAAAAGCCGCCGTGGTCACCGGTGCCGGATCCGGCGTCGGTGCCGCGTCGGCGCGGCGCTTCGCCGCAGAAGGCGCTCGAGTGCTGTGTGCCGATATCAATCCCGACAGTGCCCGAGAGACTGCGGATAGTATCGAAAGTACTGGTGGCACAGCCTTTCCCGTAGCCTGCGACGTTGCCGACGAGGCGGATGTCGTGATGATGTTGAGAGCAGCGGTCGACCGGTTCGGCCGACTCGACATCGTCTTCAACAATGTCGGGGTGCCGACCCCGAGACTGGGCGCGTCACTGGAAGAACACACGGTCTCGGACTTTCAACGCTTGTTCGCGGTCAACGTCGGTGGGGCTTTCTTCGGTTGCAAGCACGCGGTCATCCAATTCAAACGCCAGCAGACCAGCGGCGTCATTCTCAACACCGGATCGGTGGACGGTCTGGTGGCATGGGGTGGTGCGGTGTACGGGGCCACGAAAGGCGCGCTGCACCAACTGACCCGCGCGGTCGCGATCGAGGGCGCACCATTCGGAATCCGCGCCAACGCCATCTGCCCGGCCGGGATGCCGTACACGAATTTCATGGCCGCCGGTGGTGCGGATATGACTGCCGAGTCGATCGCTCGAATAGCCCGGCACACCGCGGCCAGACATCCGCTGGGCCGCCCGATCACCGCACAGGACTGCGCGGAGGCCGCGGTGTTCCTGGTCTCCGACAGGGCCGCCGACATCACCGGAGCGCTGGTTCCGATCGATGGCGGATATGTGGCCGGATGACGGGCTGCCCGGTGCACGAGATGAGTTCATACGAAAGGAGTCCTGCTGATGTCCGGATCGGATACCTCCGTCGATGATCCCGGAGGGGACCGCACCCCACCAGCCTGGGCCGACCGGGCCGCCGCACGTTCTCGTGCGGTGCGGCGGTCCCGAGTCCGCAGTATCGAGCAGGCCCAGGCGATCGTGGCCGCCGCACGGCGGTTACTGCAGATCGAGGGCACAACATTGACGACCCAGGAGCTGTCCAAGGAAGCGGGCATCGCCCTGCAAACCTTCTACCGTCACTTCTCCGGGAAAGACCAGTTACTACTGGCGGTGTTCGAGGATCTGATCGCCGAGCGTGCGGCCGAGGTGGAAGAAACAGCGCGGGCGATGCCAGACCCGGTGGCGCGCTTGCATTACTACGTCGTCCGGTCGCTGCGCTCTCTACAAGGCGATGACGGTGGTTCCGGAGCACGGTTCATCACGGCCGAGCATTGGCGGCTCTACCAACTCTTTCCCTCGGAGATGGCTCGGGCCAACCAGCCCTTCGCCGACCTCGTCGAGCAGGAATTGCGTGCGGCCGCGCGTGCTGGTTTGCTGCGGCCCACCGATCCGGCGGCCGATGCGTGGCTGGCGATGAAGCTGGTCATGTCGGTGTACCACCACTACTCATTCGCACCCGCCCCGAACGATATCGACGATATAGCCGAGAAGCTGTGGACCTTCTGCCTCATGGCCTTCGGAGGTCTCTCGAATGAAAGGTAACCGAACGGCGATGGAGCCTGGGCCCGTCTTTTCCAAAGGTCGTGACCTCGATGCTGCGGTCACTGCTCTGCAGCCGTGGCTCGCCGATCGGATGGGCGTCGCGAGCGTCGTGCTCGACCGTCCAACTTATCCACGCGGCGCGGGCTTTTCGAACGAGACGATGCTCGTGACGGCGCATGTGGCCGGACACATCGAGGAGTTGGTGGTGCGGATCGCGCCCGCGCCGGAAAATCAGGTGTTCTACGAGCCCAAATTCCATCTGCAACACGACATCCTGGTGGCACTCGACAAGGCATCCGAAGTGCTGGTGCCCCGTGCATTGTGGTTCGAGACCGACACATCGGTTCTCGGGCAGCCGTTCTACGTGATGCGCCGCATGCACGGCAAGGTTCCGGTGAGCATGCCCGCCTACAACTCCTCGGGCTGGCTCGCCGAGGCAACCCCGGCGCAGCGCCGCACGGCGTGGGAGAGCGCCATGGCGCAACTAGCCGCGATCCACCGGATACCACTCTCGACAGTGTCTTTCATCGACCGGCCCGAGCACGGTCCCGCCGGGGACACACAACACCTGGGCTACTGGCGCAGCTACACGCAGTGGGCACTGGGCGAGGACATACCCGATGTCGTTCTGGCGCTGTTCGACTGGCTCGACGAACATCGCCCGGCGGCGTCCCGTCCGGGCCTGTCCTGGGGGGACGCCCGCATTGGAAATATCATGTTCGACAACGACTTCCGAGTCGTCGGTGTCATGGACTGGGAACAATCCTCACTGGCCGGTCAAGTGGCGGACCTGGCCTGGTGGCTCCTGTTCGACGATTCTCTCTCGATCGGCCAGGGAGTCCCACGACTGGACGGCCTCGGGACTCGCACCGAGACAATCGATCTGTGGCAGGAATCGACCGGCCTTTCGACCGAGAATCTGCACTGGCACGAAGTGTTCGCGGGTCTGAAGGCTGGTCTGTTCAGCCTGCGCAGCCATCGATCCATGCACCCACCGACCAATTCGGGCACCCGCCGCTTCTCCTATCTGAACCGAGCGTGCGAGCTCACCGGAGTCATCACCCCGGAGGACGCCCGATGAGTACCGTGCTCAGGCAAGCACCCCGGGACCCGAACGTCGTGTTGTCGGCGGACTGGCTCACCGCCACACTGGATCGGAGCCATCCGGGCGCCGTCGTAACCAGAACCGAAGTTGTCGAGCGCCTCGAGACAGTCGCGACCAAATTGCGCTTCAGAGTCCACTACACGCACCAGTCCGATGCTCCGATCGCGTTGTGCGCCAAGGGATATTTCAACCCGACGCAACAGCGCTTCCCACGTGCCGAGGGTGACTTCTACCGCTTCGCCGCCCATGATCTTCCGGTCCGTACACCACCGTGCGTACACGCGGCGGTCGACGAGGACACCGGGCATGCGCTCGTGCTGATGCACGATCTGGTCGCCAGCGGCGCTCGGTTCCTGGATCCTCGGGTCGGCTACAGCGCGCAGCAGGCCGCCGCGACGCTCGATCAGCTCGCCGCCCTGCATGCTGCCACTTGGGACAGGAGAAAGACTGCGCTGCATACGCTTTTTCCGTCTCGGCTGATTTCGCTGTCCGGGCATGTAAGCCCTGCGCAATTGCAAGAACTGCTGAACGACGGTCGAGCGCATGGGGTTTCGGCTTCGGTGCGTCGTGGCGACCGTCTGGCAGCGGCGATGGCCGCGATGGATCGTCTTCGCACTGAATCGCCGTCCTGCGTGGTGCACGGTGACCTGCACACCGGAAACATCTACGAATTGCCGGGCGGAGTCCCGGGGCTCATCGACTGGCAGGTCGTTCAGCACGGTGTGTGGGCCCTCGATGTGGCCTACCACCTGGCAACGGTCCTGAGCCCGGACGATCTCGCCGACCACGAACGAACCCTCCTCGACCACTACCTCGATCGGCTCTCGGCTCACGCCGCCACCCCGCCGGACCGGGATCGCGCCTGGTGGATGTACCGGGCGTATCTGCCGTACGGGTTCTTCCTCTGGGCGATGACTCGGCGGGTAGACCGCCCGATCACCGATCATCTGACCGGCCGACTCGGCCGCGCGGTCGAGCGTCATCGCAGTCTCGACCTGCTCGGCGTCTGAACCGCCGCCATATCGTCTCGGGACCCGCTGGTGGGTCTCGACACTGCAGGAAAGCGAGGCAAATATGCCCCATTCACGACCCCAGGACCTGCCTCCGGGAGGAGACGGCCGCTGGCCTCGGAGCGCAGCGGGCTTCCGTTCCCAGCAATGGGGGGACATGGAGGTGGGTTTCACCCGCACCGCCGGACCCCGGGACTGCACCGAACTCTATCGGGTGGGTGGAATGCCCGGCGGCGTATGTCCTTGTCCGCATTACGGATACATCTACTCCGGCACCATCCGCGCTACCTATCCCAATACCGGACTCCCCGACGAGACTGCTACCGCCGGAGAGGTGTACTTCTTTCCCGCCGGCCACATTCTGATCTACGAAGAGGCGACCGAGGCGTTGGAGATCAATCCGGCATACGCCCTGAAACAGTGCATGGACGTCATCGAGCGTGCGGCGGCACTCGGCACGCCGTAACAACGCCTGAATTGTGCCCGGCCTCCGCGCGGAGGCCGGGCACATCGCC
>NZ_BAGB01000161.1 GCF_000308615.1 Nocardia jiangxiensis NBRC 101359 | reverse complement strand
GGGTGTCCAGTGCAGTCGAGATATCAGACAGGACTTGGGAATTGAGCGCGTTGAGCGCCTTGGGCCGGTTCAGCGTGATCACCGCGACGCGGCCGGTGCGTTCCAGCAGAATGGTCTCGAAGTCGCTCATGCGGGTTCCTGTTCGGATCGGGTACGGATGTCGGTGATGATGGCCGAGAAGTCCCGGTGTGCCGCCTGCTCGGCGAAACGCTGGTAGATCTCGGTGGCGAGTAGCCCGAGTTGTGCGTCGACGCCGTTGGTGCGCAGGGCGTTCGAGGCGAGCCCGAGGTCCTTGTTCATCAGGCCGGTGGCGAAGCCGGGCTGATAGTCGTTGTTGGCAGGGCTGGTCGGAACCGGGCCTGGCACAGGGCAATTGGTGGTCAGCGCCCAGCATTGGCCGGAGGCGGTGGAGACCACGTCGAAGAACTTGTCGTGGCTCAGGCCCAGCTTCTCGCCCAGCACGATCGCTTCGGACAGGCCGATCATGGAGATGCCGAGCATCATGTTGTTACAGATCTTGGCGGCCTGGCCGACGCCGGTGCCGCCGCAGTGCACGACCTTGCCGCCCATGGCCTCGAGCGGGGGCAGCGCCGCGGCGAAGTCGGTGTCGGAGCCGCCGACCATGAAGGTGAGGGTTCCGGCCGTGGCGCCGCCTACGCCGCCGGACACCGGTGCGTCGAGTGCGCGGTGCCCCGCCGCGACGGCGAGTTCCGCGGCTTGGACGGCGTCGGCGACGTCGATGGTGGAGCAGTCCACGAACAGCGTGCCGGGCGCGGCCGCGGGCAGTGCTTCGCGGTAGACGTCCAGCACGATGCGCCCGCTGGGCAGCATGGTGAAGACGATCTCGGCCTTCTCGACCGCGAGCGCGGCGGTGTCGACGACGGTGGCGCCGTCGGTGCGGGCCTGCTCCTGTGCGGCGGGCACCGGGTCGAAGGCGACGACCTGGTAGCCGGCTCGGACCAGATTCGCGGCCATCGGGCCGCCCATGTGGCCCAGGCCCAGGAATGCGACGGTGGTACTCATCGATGTCCTTCCGGGGCAACGAGATTCAGCTCGTCGTCGCCCAGTGATGTGAAGTAGTTGTCGACCTGCTCGGTGGTCACCGCGGCGAGTGTCTGCGGGTTCCACTGCGGGTTGCGGTCCTTGTCGACGACCTGAGCGCGGATGCCCTCCACGAGGTCGTGGGTGCCCAGGGCGGCCACCGAAGCGCGGTACTCCTGGTTCAGCACCTGCTCGAGCGTGTCCAGTTCCCGGGCTCGGCGCAGCGAGGCCAGCGTGACCTTCAGTGCGACAGGCGATTTCGACAGTATGCCGAGGGCGGCCTGACGCGCGTCGGGGCGGGAGTGCCCCTGCAATCGGTCGACGATCTGCTCGACCGTGTCCGCGCGGTAGCAGGCATCGATCCAGTCGCTGTGCTCGACCAGCTGTGATGCCGGTGCGGGCTCGGCGAATTTCGCGATGGCGATGTCCGGCTCGGCCGAACCCAGCGCTTGCAGCAGTTCCGGAATCTGTTGCGAGGGAACGAAGTAGTCGGCGAATCCGGCTGCGATGGCATCGCCCGCGAACATCCGTGCTGTCGTCAGCGCCACATGGGTACCGATCTCGCCCGGAGAGCGCGACAGTAGATAGGTGCCGCCCACGTCCGGGACGAATCCGATGCCGGTCTCGGGCATGCCGACCTTGGAGCGTTCGGTCACGATGCGGTGGCTGCCGTGCCCGGACAGGCCGACTCCGCCGCCCATCACGATGCCGTCCATCACCACGATGTACGGCTTCGGATACCGCGCGATATAGGCGTTGAGGATGTACTCGTGGCGCCAGAACCGGCCCGATGGCGAGCTTGCTCCGCCCACACTGTCTTTGGCGTCGTGGTAGATGGCCACGATGTCGCCGCCGGCGCACAGGCCACGATCGCCGGCGCCGGTCATGACGACCGCGCGCACGTTGTCGTCCTCGGCCCACTCGCGCAGCGCTGCCAGAATGGTCAGTGCCATGGAGTGATTCAGGGCGTTGATGGCCTTGGGCCGGTTGAGCGTGATCAGGCCCAGCCCGTCACGTTTGTCCAGAAGAACCGCGGTTTCGCTGCTCATGCTGCTCCTGTCACTGCGCGGGCGATGACCACGCGCATGATCTCGTTGGTGCCCTCGAGGATCTGGTGCACCCGCAGATCGCGGACGATCTTCTCGATCCCGTACTCGGCCAGATAGCCGTAGCCGCCGTGCAACTGCAGAGCCTGGTTGGCTACCTCGAACGCGGCGTCGGTGGTGAAACGCTTGGCCATGGCACACAGTTCGACCTTGTCGGGCACATCCCGATCCAGTCCCTGCGCGGCTCGCCACAGCAGGGTGCGTGCGGCCTCCAGTGATGTGCGCATGTCCGCCAGTTGGAACCGCAGGGCCGTATTGTCGATCAGCGTTGCGCCGAAAGCCTTGCGCTCGCCGAGGTAGGCCACGGTCCGGTCCAGGGCGGACTGGGCTCCGCCCAGCGAACAGGCGGCGATATTGAGCCGCCCGCCATTGAGCCCGTTCATGGCGATGCGGAATCCGTTGCCTTCCGGCCCCAGCCGATGGGTAGCGGGCACGCGGACGTCGTCGAGGATGACCTGCCGGGTGGGCTGGGCGTTCCAGCCCATCTTGCGTTCGTTGGCGCCGAACAACAGCCCCGGAGTATCCGACGGGACGATGAACGCGGAAATCCCGCCCGCCCCTTCGGATCCGGTGCGCGCCATGATCACATAGACGTCCGAGCTGCCCGCACCGGAGATGAATTGTTTGACGCCGGTGAGCAGATAGTCCTCGCCGTCCCGTACGGCCCGGGTGCTCAGGGCCGCAGCGTCCGATCCGACGCCGGGCTCGGTGAGCGCATAACTGGCCAGCAGATCCATCGATGTCAGGCCCGGCAGCCACTGATTGCGTTGTGTGTCGTCGGCGTACGTGTCGATCATCCACGTCGCCATGTTGTGAATGGAGATGTAGGCGGCGACAGTTGGGCACCCGGTGGCGAGTTGCTCGAAGATCCGCACCGCGTCCAGTCGCCGCAGGGCCGAGCCACCCACGTCCTCCTGCGTGTAGATGCCGCCGAGGCCGAGCGAACCGGCCTTGTGCAGTACATCGACTGGGAAGTACTTGTTCTCATCCCAGTCCAACGCGTTGGGGGCCAGCAGTTCGTCGGCAAAGGAGCGGGCGGTCTCGGTGAGTGCCCTCTCGTCCTCGTCCAGTACGAACATGGGTCAGTCCATGGTCGGGATGACGAAGGCGCTGGCAGCCGAGCCTGACACGGACTCCTTGCGTCCCGAGGGCCAGCGCTGGGTGACAGTCTTGGTCTTGGTGTAGAACCGGATGGAGTCGGGGCCGTGCTGGTTCAGATCACCGAACCCGGACCGCTTCCAGCCGCCGAAGGTGTGGTACGCGATCGGGACCGGAATCGGCACGTTGATGCCCACCATGCCGACCTGCACACGGGCGGCGAAGTCGCGGGCGGTGTCACCGTCGCGGGTGAAGATCGCGACGCCGTTGCCGTACTCGTGCTCGTTGGGCAGCCGCAGCGCCTCCTCGTAGTCCGCGGCGCGCACGATCGCCAGCACCGGGCCGAAGATCTCCTCGGTGTAGATCCGCATCTGCGGGGTCACATTGTCGAACAATGTTGCGCCGGAGAAGAATCCGTCCTCGCCTCCGGGCACGACCAGCCCGCGGCCGTCGACGACGAGCTCCGCGCCCTCGTCCATGCCGATCTGCACGTAGTTGTTCACGCGGTCCAGACCGTCGCGCCCGACCAGCGGCCCGAAGTCCGCGCCCGGATCGTCCGAGAGGCCGACGTTGAGCTTCTCGATGCGCTCGATGAGCTTGGCGCGCAATCGATCCGCGGTCTCGGTGCCGACGGGCACCGCGACCGAGATGGCCATGCAGCGCTCGCCCGCCGAACCGTAGCCCGCGCCGATCAGCTGGTCGGCGACATCGTCGAGGTCGGCGTCGGGCATCACGATCGCGTGGTTCTTGGCCCCACCGAAGCACTGCGCGCGCTTCCCGTTCGCGGTCGCGGTCTCGTAGATGTACTGCGCGATCGGGGTGGACCCGACGAAACCGACGGCCTGGATCCGTGGGTCGTGCAGCAGCGCGTCCACGGCCTCCTTGTCGCCGTTGACGACATTGAACACGCCCGTGGGAAGCCCGGCCTCCAGGAACAACTCGGCCAGCCGCAGCGGCACCGACGGGTCACGCTCGGAGGGCTTGAGTACGAAGGCATTTCCGCAGGCCAGAGCGGGACCGGCTTTCCACAGCGGGATCATGGCCGGGAAGTTGAACGGCGTGATCCCCGCGACCACACCCAGCGGCTGGCGCATGGAGTACACGTCGATGCCGGTACCGGCGCTCTCGGTGTACTCACCCTTGAGCAGATGCGGTATGCCGGTGGCGAATTCGATCACGTCGAGCCCGCGCTGGATGTCGCCCTTGGCGTCGGCGAGGGTCTTGCCGTGCTCGCTGGACAGCAGCGCCGCCAGCGAATCCATCTCGTCCTGCACCAGAGCCACGAACTTCATCAGCACCCGCGCACGCTTCTGCGGGTTCATCGCCGCCCACGTCCGCTGCCCCTCGACCGCGTCGGCCACAACCCCCTCGACCTCGGCCTTCGTCGCGAGTGGCACTCGCGCCTGCACCTGCCCGGTGCTCGGGTTGTAGACGTCACCGAAACGTCCCGATGTCCCGGCTACATGCTTGCCGCCGACGAAGTGCGTGAGTTCGCGAACCATGTCGATCCTGTCTGTCGAAACCAAAATACATGGACATCCTATAATTGGATATACGACTATTGGAAGTCAAACGGTTAGCTCGGTGGTGGTTGCACGCGTTTCCGCAGCTCTGGGCAATACAGTCACATCGACCAGGTGATCGCCGTATCACCGTGCGCGGGGGTTGCGGCACGGTCACAGTCGACGGTGTATCTGTCAGGGGGTTGTGTACCGCGGCCACCAGATTGGTGTCGGTGGTCGATCCCGCGCGGCATCGGTAGGTGATTGCGGTCGTCGTTGATGGCGCCGCCCGGGGGGCTCCTTGACGAAGTCCTGACCGGTGTCGGGCGGTCGGCTCATCAGACGGGTGCGGTCGAGGACGTTGTGAATGCCGTTGCAATGCAGAGGTATTTGTGTGCTACGGGTCCGTCGGGGGATGACCGCTCCATCGTCGGTGCGTGAGGATCAGCGCGAAGCGGCGGTTGGCGCACGCGCGTGCGAGCGGCGAGACATGTACTCGCAGATCATCGGTCTGGTACAGCCCCGCGGTACCCCCTATTGTCACCCTCGTCGCTAGGGGGGTGGTATCCGGTGAATCCACCGTGATTATGCTGGCGCCGAATGTTCCTCCACCGCGGTGCTCGGCAACAACCCGCGCAGCCGGTGGAACCCATTTCGGAATGCCTGACGAAAACCCTGATCGAAGGCCCTTTGCGCGCGGTCGAGGTCCGAATTGTCCAACACCGCAACGAACGTGGTAACGCAAGGGGACCGTGCGCGGATATCCGGCTGCTCCCTCACGTCGGACCGGATTGCACCGGTCCGAATCCGTGCGGGGGTGTCGCATGTCGGTTCACATTTCTTGCGGAACTCATCGAGAGTCGAAAGAGAGGTCGTTCATGGCAGCACAGCATCGCAGGCGGTCGACCAAGCGGTCCGGGCGTGGCGGATCACTACTGGTCGCGGCAGCGGTTCTGTCGTCGGGGGCGCTGTTCGAGGCCGCCCCCGCGATGGCAGACGCGAGCAAATCCCCCACGGCGACGAGTCGTAACGATACGAACGGGAAGCGAGCCGTCCCGGACGGCGCTCTCACGCCGGTGGACCCGTCCCGTCTGCATCTGCCGACGGCCCTCGCGCCGCCGGTCGCACCGATCCAGGCGCCGGATGGAACCCTGCGCATCGGTTCCGCCCAGATCGGACGGCCGGACTGGGTGGACCCCAAGCTCGCCGAGGGGATCAACGACTCCTTCGCCCAGCAGGAGGCCACGCTGGCTCAGGGATTCGACTCGGTCGGATTCGATCCGGCCCGGTCGGACCGGATGGCCGGCGACGCCATGGTCGGTTCGCTCGCCGGGAACATCACGGCAGGTGTCCTCACCAGCCCGCTGACCTCCACCAGCGCGGCGGTCGGCGCCGTCGCCGGTTTCATTTCCGGAATTCCTTTCCTCCCAGCGGGTTTGGTGGTCATGCCGGTGGTCGGTGCGCTCATCGGCGCCGCGGTGATCGCGGTCCCCGCGGCGGTGGTCGGTTCCGGTATCGGCGCGGGGGCGGGCGCTCTCGAAGGAGCGCTCGCGCCCGCGACGGTGCCCGCGCCCGCGGTCCAGCACGCACCGCCGGTGAACCAGCCGGCGCGCAGCGCATAGCCGTCATCGATGGTCGGTCGGTGTTTCCGGTCGGCCATCGATGTCCGCCGACGTCCCCGGGAGTTGCCGCTGACTTCCGGCGACGCACGGACACATATTGACATCACCTGATTCAAGATGAATCATACGATTCATCTTAAGTGCGCAGGGCCGCCACGCCGTGGTGGCCGCGCGGTCGGGTGAGAGGGTGCGTCATGTTCAGCGAGGAACAGTTCCAGCAGGCGCTGCGGCAGCCGCGGTTGTCCAAACCGGTGCCGGAGTTCCTGAATTCCAATCGCGCGGTGCCGATTCGGGCGATTCCGGAGGCGGAGCTGCAGGTCGGCACTTTGCAGTGGTTCGACGAGTTCGAACGCAAGCTGGAGCTGTACGGCAAGCTCGGGGTGGACCTGAGCTGGGTGATGGAGTGGGCCAAGAAGTACTGGTGGAGCTTCCTGGTTCGGGATATGAGCCTGAACGACGAGTTGTACACCGCTGATATCCGATATACCGATGTGACCACGTTCGGACGCACGATCGTCGGGATCGACGAGTTCGTGAAGTACAACTTCGCGTTCTTCGACGCGATCCCGGACTGGCGGTACGACCCGCTACCTGGTCAGGTGTACCTGGACGTCACGCCGGAAGGCCGGGTGCGCACCGTGATTCGCTATATCGGCAGTGGCCATTGGACCGGTCCGCTGCGGTTGCATCCGTACGACGAGACCGCGCCGGTGATCTACGGCAACGGGCGTTTCATCCAGTGCCCGGCCGTGGACCGGTACCACTTCAACGCCGACGGGCTGATGGAGGAGGGCGAGACCCTCTACGACTTCCTGGACGCGACCCAACGGGGCGGTGTGCTGCCGCGGGATGACAGCTGGCAGTTCCGTGCCTTGATGGCCGCATCGAAGGTGCCCGCGTTGTTGTCCCGGTTCGGGGCAAGGGCGTAGTGGGTGGTCCTGACGGGGGAAGCGCGAGGCCGCTGATCGGGTTCGGTGTGTTCGCGATCGTCGCGGCTCTGGTGACCGTCACGATGTGGAATACGCTCGCGCGCAACATATCCGGCGGTGTGAGCACCTATTCCGCGACCTTCACCGATGTCCTCGGGCTGCGGGACGGGGACGACGCGCGGATCGCGGGTGTGCGGGTCGGGAAGGTCACCGGGATCGGGCTGGATTCGCGTCATCACGCGGTGGTGCGGTTCGTGGTCCAGTGCGGGCAGATGATCTTCGGCGACACGAAAGCGCTTGTGCGATATCAGAATCTGATCGGACAACGCTACATCGCGTTGCAGCCCGGGACGAAGGGCAACCCCGCCCCGCTCACTGACGGTGGCTCGCTCCCCATCGACCAGACCGAGCCCTCCTTCGATATCTCCGGTCAGCGCAACGGTTTTCAGCCGCTGTTCCAGACATTGGACACCAAGCAGGTCAACGAGTTGTCCAACCCGTTGGTTCAGGCATTGCAGGGCGCCGGGGCATCGTTGAGCACCTTCATCGTGCAAGCGACCGGGCTGGCCGGGGACTGGCAGCGTCGTGACGCGATCCTCTCGGACGTGATCACCCAATTATCCGGGGTGATGCAGAGTCTGGCCGCGCGAGGAGCGGAGTTCGAGACGTTGATCGCACAGACCCGTGCCCTGGTCGGCGGTCTCTACCGGCAGGGGCAGGCTCTCACGGTCAGCACCACCAGCATCGCGACCGCGACTTCCTCGCTGACCGATATGTTCTCTCACGCACAACCGAAATTCGTTGCGGCGCAGAATGCTACGACCGGTGCATTGAACATGCTGCTGGGCGCCGGGCCTGAACTGGACCGTGCCGCGGTCGATCTGCCGAACATCTTCACCGATGTCGGCCATTTCACCGGCAGCGGCGCATACGGCGACGGTTTCGTCTGCAGTCTGGACATCTCCTTAGTACGGCGTCCTGTTGCCCCGGGGCCTGCTCTCACAGATCGGCGGCAACTCCCACTCCGCGGTCTGCCGCTGAACTTCGGCGAACCGGGACTGCGGACGGCAGGTCAGAGTGGAAACTTGGTGCCGGTCAGCTCCTCGGACAGATTCCACAGTGCGGCAGCGGTTTTCGTGTCGTGTGCGGCCTTGCTGCGCCCCACGGGACGAGACGGTCCGCGGCTGCTGAATCGAGGACCGATGAACGTATCGCCCGGCAGGTCCTGTGATGCTGCGTACAGGGTCTGCTGGGCGCCGAACTCCGCCGACGTCGCGAACAGGCGGTTGGCGAGGGCGGAGGCGCGATCGCCCACCGGGTTGCCGGTTCGGCCCTGCAGATTGGTGGCCGAGTAGCCGGGGTGTGCGGCGACCGCGATGAGCGTCGAGTTCGCCTGCGTCAGCCGTCGCTGCAATTCGCTGGTGAACAGCAGGTTGGCCAGTTTGGATTGGCCGTAGGCGCGCCAGGGCGAGTAGCGCCGCGACTTCCAGTTCAGATCATCGAGGTCGATCCGGCCCAGCCGGTGCAGGTCCGAGGACACTGTCACCACCCTGCCGGTGAGCTTGGGGAGCAGGAGGTTGGTGAGGGCGAAATGTCCCAGATGATTGACCCCGATCTGGCTTTCGAAGCCATCGGCGGTCTGCGCGAACGGCACGGCCATGATGCCGGCGTTGTTGATCAGTACGTCGACGTGTTCGATGCCGTCGGCGAACTCTCGCACCGACGACAGTGCCGCCAGATCGAGTCGACGAACCTCCACCGCGCCGGTCATCCGGGCGGCAGCGGCCGTTCCTTTGTCCGTATCGCGTACCGCCACAATCACTTTTGCGCCGACGCGAGCGAGTTCTCGCGCGGTCACCTCGCCCAGGCCGCTGTTGGCCCCGGTGACAATGACGGTGCGTCCTTCGAAGGAGGGTAGGTCTCGGGCATTCCATTCGGTCATGACTCTCGCCTTTCGAGTGCTGCGGTAGTCGGGTGCGTGGGCCGTGTCGGTGAGATCAACCGTATGGAAGCCTATGCCGTCGTGCTCGGTGCACGCCCGGCGCACCGGGCCTCCGCCGCCGAAGAGTTCGCCGAGGCCGGTGCAGACGCCGGCGAACAATCTCTTCGGTCGTCTCGATTGATCGCGGATTTTGCATCGTGTGCAGCGTTGCGTGACGAGACGCGGGTGAACTCGTTATCGGAGCTGTGCGATCTCGGCGAAGTGGGCGGCTTCGTCCTCGGGGGGAGATGCCGGCGGAGTTCTCGGAACTTGAAGCTCGAGCAGGCTCGGAAGCCGCAAATACTGCTCGTAGGTGTTGGTTTCCGTGAGATTCCTTCGGCCCGTTGGCGGTCGGCCCGTTGGCGGTGTCGGGACGCTGGGGCGCCTCGCGGCGAGTTCGCCTGGGGCTCGACGACGTTCCGGGCTGCTGCCGAATCCCGACATCGGCATTGCGGCTCGGATGTGTGCTCCGGGTCGAGAATTTCGGCGTCGCGCCCGGGTCGGCTAGCCGAATTGTGCTGATCCCCAAGACATTTCACGCGGCACGCGGCGACTCCCTCGGTCGGCGGGACCTCCTGGGACTCTCATCGGGACCGATCTGACATATTCGCAAAATCGTCGGGCTTCGTGACCACGGTGAATCGTTCGGTCGGTCAGCCCGGGAGAAGTTCGAGTACCTGTCTGGTGGTGCGGATGGCGTGCGCGTAGGTGGGGCCGTTGAGCTCGTGGGCGGCGTGCATCAGCTCGGGGGTGAAGGCGGCGGTGCCGTCGCGGACCAGCGTGACGTGATAGCCGAGTTCCATCGCGTAGCGCGCGGTCGACTCGATGCACGTGTTGGCCAGCAGCCCGACGATGATCACGTGGGTGATGCCGTGCTGGCGCAGCTGCTGATCCAGATCGGTGTTGGCGAATCCGCTCTGGGCCCAATGCTCTTTGGCGACGATGTCGCCGGATTGCGGTGCGAAATCGGGGTGCCATTCACCACCCCACTCGCCGCGGGCGAAGGAATGCCGGTCCATGATGGCGCGCTGGGTCGGATTGGGGTAGGCCCAATCCGCGTAGTCGCCTGGCTCCCAGCGGCGGTGGGGTGCGATGAAGACGCGAATTCCGTTGGCGCGCACTGCGGTAGTGATCGCACGCAGGTTGTCCAGCAGGCCGTTGTCCGCTGCGACGGCCTTGACCAGCGGCCAGATCTTGCCGCCCTCGGAGAGGAAATCGTTGTAGGGGTCGACGAACAGCAGCGCGGTACTGGCGGTGGTGTAGCCCGAATGGATGACTTCGTGCTCGGCCATGACGATTCCTTTCAGATCAGCGTGACGGTGGTGCCGAATGCACAAGGGGGTTACGCGAGCGGGTGGCCGGATGCGGCGAGAAGATCGCGGGACAGGGTCCACAAGCGGGCCGCTTTGTCGGGGTCGAGGGCGTGCTGCGCGACTCCTCGGCGGGTGCCGGGGGTGAACGGCACTGCGGGCTGGTTGTCCTCGAAGTAGGTGCCGGTGACGCCGTCCACCAACGGCGATGTCGCGAGCAGGACCGAGGTGGATGCGCCTTGCTCGATGGTCTTCTCGGTCACGCCGGTGGCGCCGGACGGGTCGAAGGACTGTGGGGGAGTGTCCATGTGGCGGCTCAGGCCGGTGGACCAGATGCGGCCCGGATTGAGCGCGTTGACGGCGATTTCGGGCCAGCGTTTCGCCGCTTCGACCGCGAACAGCACATTGGCCGTCTTCGACTGGCTGTACGCCGCCCACGGATCGTAGGGGGTGCGTTCGAAATGGGGATCGTCGAACAGCACTTCGCCGTTCACGTGGCCGACCGAACTCACCACGACGATCCGTGCGCCGGGCGCGAAGACGCCCTTGTCGTGCAGCCCGTGCGCGAGCTGGAAGTGCCCCAGGTGGTTGGTCGCGAATTGCAGTTCCCACCCTTGGCTGTTCCTGGCCCCGGGTGTCGCCATAACACCGGCATTGGCCACCAGAATGTCCAGCGGCCCATGCCAATTCGCGACGAAGGTGGCCACCGAAGCCGGTTCGCTCAGGTCCAGTGGCCGCACCGACGGACGCCGCGCGGCGCCGTCGGCGGCGATCCGAGTCGCCACCTCCTGCCCTGCGTCGGTATCGCGGACGGCGAGCGTCACCGCCGCACCGGCCCGAGCCAGGACGCGGGCGGTCTCGGCGCCGATGCCCGACGACGCGCCGGTGACGATCGCGCTCTTGCCGGTGAGGTCGACGCCGGCGAGTACCTCGGCAGCGGTGCTCTCCGGTCCGAACGGGATCTGGCTGGTCATATCGTTCTCCTCGGAGGCTTCAGGTGCGGCTGTGATGGCGCCGATGAGTTGCGTCGGCGCCAGTGCTGCTCATGTTCAACCTGTTGGGGCGGGTGACCAATCCGGTCCACGATGACCGTTTTCCTCAGTTTTGATAGCAATCGCCTATAGGCATGTGGTCAATGCAATTGGATCATGCCTCCGTCGGCCATCACCGTCTGCCCGGTGATGTATCGGGCCTCCTCGGACGCCAGGAATGCGACGACCGGTGCGATATCGGTTTCCGGGTTACCGATCCGCCGCAGCGGCACCTTGGCCACGGCTTGGGCGGCTTGCTCGGGATGCTGTGCCTGCCAAGCGCTTACACCTTCGGTGGCGGCGAACGGGCACACCACGTTCACCCGGATGCCGTCGGGCGCCCACTCGTTCGCCGCGACTCGGCTGACGCCGCGAATCGCCTCTTTCGCCGCCGCGTAGGAGGTCTGCCGCGGCATTCCCTCGAGGCCGGATCCGGAGGCGAAGTTGACGACCGACCCCTTCGACGCCCGCAACTGCTCGTAGCAGGCCTGCATGAGGTGAACGGTCGGATAGAAGCCGGTGTTGAACGAGAGATCGAACATCTCGCTGGTGGTCTCGACGAATGCGGCCTGACGTGACGCGTGCGCGTTGTTGACCAGGATGTCGATCGAGCCGAACGCGGAGAGCGCGGCATCGCGGATCACGGCTGCCGAGGTCTGCTCGGAGATGTCGATGCGCAGGAACCGAGCGTGCGACCCGAGTTCCTGCTCGAGCGATTCACCGCGTTCCCGGTCGATGTCGACGAACAGGACATCGGCTCCCTGCTGGACGAACACGGTGGTGATCGCGCGGCCGATGCCACCGGCTCCACCCGTGACGATCGCTGTCTTGCCCTGCAGTTTCATGACACTCCTGTGGTCGACGGCGTCGGCTGGCCGACCGGCTCATGCTCACCACCGAACAGTGGGTTCCGGTGTTGCTGTCCCGATGATCGGGACCACGATGTGGCTGTGGGTGGCGCCCGGGGCGGCGGTTGCCTCTCGGGGCAGGTCCCGGCGAGTGGGACCGACGACCTGCGATCGCGTCGGAGGGCTAGGGTCCCTGCCGTGTGTCAGGTCCGCGAGGCGAGTGGCCGGATCTGTATGGGCCGCACGGTGGCCCGAGTTCGGCGAAGTCCACTGGGATAGGTGCGGATATGGGAAAGCTCGACGGCAAGGTGGCCATCATCACCGGTGCGGGTCAGGGCGTGGGTCAGGGTGTGGCTCTGGCGTTGGCGAAGGAAGGTGCGGCGATCGCGGTGACCGGCCGTACCGAGTCCAAACTGCACGACACCTGCGCGATGCTGACCGAAGTGGGGGCGCGCAGCGAGCCGATCGGCTGCGACGTCAGCCGGCGCGAGGATCTCGCGGCCGCCGTCGATCGCGTGGTGGCGACGTTCGGCGGGATCGATATCGTCGTCAACAATGCGAACGACTGCAGGCCCGGCCCCCTGCTGTCGCTCCTCGACGAGGAATACCAGCGGTCCATCGACGCCGGGCCGATGGCGACGCTGCGCATGATGCAGCTGTGCTATCCGCATCTGAAGGCGCGCGGTGGAGGGGTGATCGTCAACATGGTGTCCTCGGCCGCGGTGCGCTGGGATGCGAGCAATTACGGCGCCTACAGCTCGATCAAGGAGGCGATGCGTTCGCTGACGCGGGCGGCCGCGTGTGAATGGGGCCGCGACGGGATCCGTGCCCTCGCGGTGGCGCCGCATGCCGGCACGCCTGCCCTGGAACGCTGGGCGCAGCGCAATCCGCAGGAGGCGGCAGAATTCGTCGCCGGTATTCCGCTCGGCCGGGTGGGGGATCCCGAAACGGATATCGGCCGGGCTGTCGCATTTCTGGCCAGTGACGACGCGGGCTATCTCAGCGGTGCGACGATTCCTCTCGACGGCGGACAGTCGCGCTGGGGATGAACGCAGGAGACTCGATGAATCAACACCCGAAAGTCACTCGTACGGTGGACAATTCGCCCGACGGGACGGTACTGACCTCGGCGCCTCGGGACGTGCCCGTCGATCGCGCGACCGCTGCGGCGCGGCGAGTGGTCGACGCCCTGCTGCGCACCGACCGCGCGAATGCGAATCTCGATCGGGTGGCCGAGGAGCTCGAGAGCATCGCGGACCATCTCGATCAGCATGCTCCGGAGGTTGCCGAACGGCTGGTCGACATGTGGCACGGTGAGGGGGTCACTCGTCACGACCCGGTCACCGGTCCGGAAAACGCGATCGCACTGCCTCTTGTCCTCGCGGGCCGCGCGGACGGATCGGTCGAAGGTGTTGTCACCGTGACCATCCCGTATCAGGGACCGCCGGGCCATGTGCACGGGGGAGTGGCTGCGCTGCTGCTCGATCACACGCTCGGTGTCGCGAACGCGTGGGCCGGACGTACCGGCGCCACAGCGCAATTGAATGTGCGCTACCACCGTCCGACGCCATTGTTCGTGCCGCTCACCGTGACCGGCCGGTTGGTGTGGCAGGACGGTCGCAAGGTCGGCTCGGTCGGCGAGATCCGCACGGCCGACGGCACGCTGTGCGTCTCGGTGGAGGCGTTGTTCATCGACAGGACCGTTCCTCGACCGCGCTAGCGCCACAAGGCATCACACGATCGCGGGACCGAATATGGAGGTGCCATGGGCAAGTTGGACGGCCGGGCGGCGATCGTCACCGGCGCGGGAATGGGGGTCGGTCGCGGGATCGCCGGCGCACTGGCTCGCGAGGGCGCGGATGTGCTGGTCGCGGAGATCGATGAGAGGGCAGGTGCGGACACCGCACGGTGGTTGCGCGAAACCTGGGGTGTGCGTGCGAGGTTCGTGCACACCGACGTGACGCGGCAGTCGCAGGTCGAGGCGATGGTGGACACCGCCGTGGCCGAGTACGGGCGGCTGGACATCCTGGTGAACAATGCCTGGCGCGGGCAGGGGTACGCCCGGCTGGAGAAGACGTCGCCGGAGAACATGTCCGCCGGGTTCGACATGGCGGTGCTGGCCGCGTTCTGGGCCATGCAGCGCGCCTACCCGGCACTGGTGGCGCACGGCACCGGACGGGTCGTCAACCTGGCCAGCCTCAACGGCGTCAACGCGCACATGTATTCGGTGGCCTACAACGCGGCCAAGGAGGCGTTGCGTGCGCTGACCCGCACGGCGGCTCGCGAGTGGGCGTCGAAACAGGTGTGCTGCAACGTGATCTGTCCCGGCGCGCAGAGCGCGGCCTACCAGCGGGTGGTCGAGGCCAACCCGCAGATGGCGGCGACGATGGCCGCGGCGAACCCGATGGGCCGCATCGGCGACCCGCTCGAGGACATCGGCCCGGCCGTCGCGTTCCTGGCCGGGGACGATGCGCGGTACGTCACGGGCAACACGCTGTTCGTCGACGGTGGTGCGCATATCAACGGCGTGCAGTGGGCGCCGGAGGTCGACTGAACGCCCGGTTCGACCGCGGTGGCCCTGCCACACATCGCCGAGGTCAGTCGCGGGGCAGTCGGCGTTGCGCGTGCTCGCTCAGGTCACCGGTGTGGTCGACGCAGAACAGTCGCTGCGTGAACCGCCATTGTCCGCCGAGGAGCGCGAACTTGTCGAAGTAGCGGCCGGTGAGGATGGGCTGTAGCGGCAGCTCCCCAGCCGCCTGCAACACCGTGACGTAGGAGCATGCGGACGCCTCGATATTGTTGTCCGCCACCTGGATTCGCACATTCGTGGTGACGTGTTCGGTTCGAGGCGAGGGTGGGTCGCCGTGCATCTTGACGAACGCCCGGTTCGCCCGGAGCACGGCGTCCGCGTCTCGCACGGTCGCGACGCCGATCGCGACGCCTGCCCCGTCGCACTGCCCGTAGACCGCGTCGGAGAACAGTTCCGACACCTCCTCGAGCGCGCCGCGGTCGATCAGGTGGGAGTAGGCGTAGATCAGATCTCGAATCGCTTCGGTGGCGGCGAGCCGCGCGACGGTGTGCGCGATATCCGTCGGCCCGTCGATCGGGCGGGAGTCTCCGTGTTCAGCGGTGGTCATTCGATGATCGGCCTTTCTCGTGTGCGTCTGTGCGACAAGATCTCACGAACAGTTCCGGTGAGGCGGGAGGTTACCGATGATCGGGACCGACCGGCCAGCACCGGACACCGTGCGGTAGGGAGGCGGGTAGCGGCGCGCCATGGACTCGCTTCGCAAGCCGCATCCGCACGGCCAGACCGTACGGATGCGGTGCTGGTGACTGCTACGCGACGGCTATCGCCTCGCCCGAACCATCCACCGCGCCTGCGGATTCGGTGGCGGCGGACACGCGCAGCTGCCGAATCGTGCGCGGAATCGCGAGGGCGATGATCGCGCCGACCAGCGCGGTCCCGGCTCCGATCAGGAAGCCGTAGCGAATTCCGGCGTCGGTGTAGAAGACGTTGCCTCGCAACACTATTCCGATGTGGGAGTTCAGGAAAGGCTATGACGTGTCCAGTCGCGGGCGGATCCGGACCAGTGCCCTGGAGGCATGCGACGAGGCGAGTTGACTCGGCGCCTGCACCGGGATCGTGTCGGGGGTGAGAAGCTGCCCGATTCTGTGTTGATGCGTACCGCGAATACGGTTCTGGAAAGCGACTATTCGGTATCGGAGTATTAACGTTCACGTAGCCTGTTGATCTTGGTTCGTGGAATACTCGGCTGTATGCCAGCGATGTCCGCGTTTTCCGCGGTCGACCAGGAACAGCGTATCGTGATGGTGGAACTCGAAATCCTTCGCCAGCACAGCATTTCACTAGCCGTCAACCGCCGCGATGGTCAGAGCCCGGTCGCTCTCGAGATCCTGACACGCATCGTGAAAACGTTACGGCCGGGCACATGGATCAGCGCGGAACATCGCATCGACGCAATCACCGATGTCCTGGCCGGAGCCATCGAGCAGTTACCGGACGAAACGCTTCCTGGCGCCGCCGAGAACTCCCTGATCACCTGGCGCAGTGCGGCGCGGATCTTGTTCCAGGCGCCGCCGCTGCCGTTCGAACTGTTCGTCGCGGTCAAGAAGACCGATTCTGGCGTATCTGCCCCGTTCTCTGCCAAAGCTGTCCGCTACGTCCAACACGCGGCAGGACTGCCCAGCGGCGAGCAGCCGACCGGGGACCTCACCGGTTTGCTTCACCGCGAACTCGCGCGGATTCTGTTGCAGGAGGAGGGGAAGGCGATGATTACCTCACCCGGCGGGCCGGGGTCCTCAGGGGCACTCTGACGCACGCTGGCCTCGCCCGGCGACCCGCTCCGCTCGACGCCCTCTTCGAAGCTGCGCGGGACCACGTCGCCCCCCTCGGCAGTGCCGGTGGCCGTCAGTGATCCATTGGTTACCGAGTAGCGCTGTCTGGCTCGGAGTCGGTCAGCGCAGCAACATCATCGGCGTTGCTGTTGTGCAGCAGGGGGCCGGTCGTTTGGGCGGCGTGTGCTGAGGATGTGATCTCGGCGGGGCCGTGGCCCATGCCCAGTATTCGAAGTATCGGCGCGGTCGATGCGGTCGTGACCAGGGCCATGACCACCAGCAGTGAATACAGCTGGGGTCCGATCAGGCCGGTGGTCAGGCCGACGGACAGAATGACCAGCTCGGTCAATCCGCGGGTGTTGAGCAGCGCCGCGACCGCCGCGGCTGGTCGCACGTTCATACCGGTCAGGCGACCGGCGAGATAGACGCTGCCGATTTTGCCCAGTACAGCGACAGCGATGATGACCGCGAGTTCGCCGATCGCGGTCGAGTCGATCGAGCTGAGGTCGACGGCCAGGCCCGCGACGACGAAGAATCCGGGCAGCAGGACCGCGCTGAGGACCCGGACGCCGGATTCCACCGCCTGGCGACGTTCGCGGGGAAATATGACGCCGAAGGCGAACGCGCCGAAGATCAGGTGCAGTCCGATCCATTCGGTGATCGCGGCGACGGCCAGGGCGCCACCGACACCGAGCACGATCATCGTCTGGGCGGTGCCGATCTGGGAGATCCGCCCCAGCGCCGGCCGCAGGACCCACCACAGCAGCCCGACGAGCGGGATCAACAGAATCAGCCGCCATTGCGTGCCTCCCGGGTGCGCCAGCGCCAGCACCACCGCCAGCACAGCCCAGGCCATGATGTCGACCAGCGCCGCGCAGGCCAGGCTGAGCTGGCCGATCTCGGTGTGTACCAGGTTGCGGTCGTGCAGGATTCGCGCAAGGACCGGGAAAGCGGTGACGGCCAGTGCGCAGCCGATGTAGAGGGCGAAGTGCAGCCGGTTGCCGGTCTGGTAGCGCGCCAGGGCGGTGACCGCGATGCCGCTGCCCAACGCGAAGGGCACAATGTAGGCGGCCGCCGATATCGCGGGGATCGACCGGCGGGCGCCAGCAAATATGCCGCGGTCGAGTTCCAGGCCCGCGACGAACATGAACGTTGCCACGCCGATGTTGGCCAGCAGATTGAGTGAGGAGCGGGCGTCGTGCGGGAACAGCACTGCTGAGAGGTGATGGCCGATGATGGTGGGGCCGGCCAGGATTCCGGCCGCGATCTCTCCGATCACCGGTGGCTGACCGATCTTCTCGGCCAGCCATCCCAGGATGCGGGCCGCCACCATGATCAGGACCAGGTCCAGCAGGACCGTGACGGTGGGAATGTTCACTCTCGCGTCTCCTCGGATCCGAACGTATCGCGAAATTCGTTCGAGCGGATGGTCTTTCGGACTTCCTGGTCGGGTTCGTCCCGCAATTCGGGTTCCGGCAGCCACACCATGGCGTGTTCGGGCGGGACCACAGCCGGGTTGAATGCCTCCCGAATCCAGCACACCGGGCGATCGTCGAGTGACATCGCGTATGCCCGTGCGGCACAGGCACGCCCGTCCGGCCACGTCTTTGCGCCTGCCCACATGATCCGGCGGCGCTGGCTCAGCCCGCGGGCGATCAGTCCGCGGCCGATCGGAGTACCGAGATCGGCGATCCCGCTCGCTTGGGCCGGTTGCGCCACGGCCGCAACGTAGTTGATCGACACGGTCAGCTCGGCGGTGACCAGGTGCGAGCGCCGGATCAGGACGCGGTCGGCTGCGCGCAACTGAAGCACACCGACGATGAACGCGGGCAGCGCAGGGATCGCGACCTCGTCCTGATCCATCACCCGCACAGTCAGACGGCTTGCCACGAGGCGTTCGAGCGCCATGGTTGTCAGGCTCTCACTCGCCAGCAGGGCCCGGGTCGTGGGGTGGTGGAAGCGCTCGATCTGTGCAGCCGCACTCGTCCGGAACCCCGGCCCGCCGGGCGTCGGTTCGCCCAGCGGGCCGGGGGCGGAACGAGTGACCGTCACGGCCGACTCCATTTATCGGTACACACCGGGAGCCCTGGTGATTCGGCCGCTAGTGTGCGGCACCGGCGCCATGACGCGGCGGTAGGACCGGGCGAGACACCGCCTCGCGTTCAGCGTCGCTGCGCGGGCGCGTGGTCAGGCCGAACACCGGCTCGGTGGTGATCCGGAGCTCACCCATGTCGGTGTCCACCAGCGGGTCGCGCCAGTGGTCCCAGACCGGTGACATGTCCAGTCCGCCCATGTATTTGATGTTCACCCCGTCGGTGTCCGGGTCGGTGTGCAGGCGCTCGGCCTCGGAGGCGATCACCTCGGTTCCGGTCCGCTCCTGCGTGCCCGCGGTTTCGCCGACATCGGTCAGCCCGGCCATGATGCGCGTGAACGACTGCTCCGGCGAGTCACCTTGGTAGACCTCGGTGAGCTTGTGCGCGTGCGCGAAGTACTCCTCGGACCCGACGTAGTGCTCGTACATGCGCGAGACCAGCGACAGGAACCGCGTGTAGGCGCGGCGATAGGTGTACTCGTAGTAAGCCAGGGCGTCGGTCTCACTCATCTCGCCGCGCAGCGTGGTCGCGATCGCGGCCGCGGACACCAGCCCGGAATAGGTCGCCAGGTGCACTCCGGTGGACAGCAGCGGATCCAGGAAGCAGGCCGCGTCACCGACCAGGGCGTAGCCGGGACCGCAGAACCGGTCCGCGACATACGAATAGTCCTGCTCGGCCTTCACCTCGGCGACCTGCTCCGCGCCCTGGAGCATTGCGGTCATCGGTTTGCTGGCCGCGATCGTGTCCAGATAGTAGGACTGCCGCGAGTCGTGGCCGCGTAATTTCTCCGCGGCGAGCTTCGCGGACACCACGTATCCGACACTGTTGCGGCCGTCGGAGAGCGGGATGTTCCAGAACCAGCCACCCTCCTCGGTGGACGCGACGTTGATCGCGCCCTCGGGGCTATCGGGGTGTAGGTGCGCACCCTTCCAGTACGACCAGACCGCGACGTTGCGGAACGCCGGATGCTGACGACGCATACCGAAATGCTTGGCCAACAGGCCATCTCGGCCGGTGGCGTCGACGAGGAAGTCGAATTCGAGCGTGTGGACGGTGTCGTCGTCGGCCTTGACCCAATCCGCCGCGGTCGGGCGCTCACCGTCGAACACGATATTGGTGACCCTCGCTTGTTCTATGACCCGCGCGCCCTGATCGGAGGCGTTGCGCAGCAGCAGGTCGTCGAACTCGGCACGTTCGACCTGCCATGACCACGCCTCGGCGTCGACCAGCTTGTCCCAGTCCAGCAGCCAGGTGTCGTGCTGCCATTGGAAGTAGCCGCCCCGCTTGATCTGGAAGCCGTGCGCGGCGACCTTGTCGTAGGCACCGGATATCCGCAGGGTGGACAGGCACGAGGCCAGCAGCGACTCTCCGATGTGGTAGCGCGGGAACGTATCCCGCTCCAGGAGGGTCACCTGCACTCCGGACCGTGCGAGCAGCGCGGCAGCGGTCGAACCCGCCGGACCTCCGCCGACAACCAGAACGTGTGGATTTTCCTTGTTCCCCATAGCAACTCCCTGGAACGTGCGAACAAGATCGTGCGCCGCGTCATAGCGGCAGAATCGAGCCCGGGTCACATGTCGAACGACAGAATCCGCAACCTCCGTAGCCGCTAGTTAACTATATGACGGCGCACGGGTAACTAGCCTAACAGGTGATCTTGAAACCCTAAGGGAAACAGTGATTTACGATGCAATTGCAGATGCACCAACAGTAGCTGAAAAATAGCTGCTAGGGCATGGGGTATCTGCGACAGCGGCACGGGAACACGGTGTCACGACAATCGTTACCGCATCACGTTGTGGTGGTCCCGATTTCGGTGAACAGCCCAGGCGGAGAGGGCGAGAGACGGATCGGAAGAGGTTGCGATCACGATTGCTTCGTCATACATCACCCCGCTCTCCGGCCCGTCAATAATACGACGTTTGTCCGGTTTGCGTGCGGCACAGCTGGGGATTCGCAACACACGCGCCATGATCCGTGCTGGTCGGGCGGGTCCGAGCGGAGTGCTTGCGGTGGAACGTGATTGCCTTTGCATCACGCCGAGCAGGGCGTGGTGGCAGTTCGCCAGGAGTCCTGACAAGCCGCGCCGCGCCCCGACGGGGCAGACGCTACTCAGCGGTAGCCTCGATCGTCGGCTCGGCCATCTTCGTCACGGCCGGCTGCGCATCGGCAACATTGCAGCGGTCCAGACCGCACGCGGTCGCGACTCCGTAGACGGTACGGTCGGCCGACCAAGATCCCCGTCATCGTCGCGGGATGCGCCCCGGCACGACGTGCGAGCGCCGAGGGGGACAGCGGGCCATATCGGTTGATCAGATCCAGGCACGTCCAATCGACATCCTCGAGCTCAACCCGACCACCGAACCTCCGATTGAGTAGCGACAACCGAGTATTCAAGTCACGCAACGCTTCCCGCACGTCGACGGTGAACCTCCGCCGGCTCCCCGTCGAAGCACGACCTGCTACCGATGTCCTCGACATTGCTGGTCACCGCGATCGGCTGTTCGATCTCGCGTGCCTATCGAGCCATCAGGGCATCCACGAACTGCTTGTCGAGCCCGTGCGGGATCATGCCTTGGCGGCCATGTCGGAGGGAACGCCTGTCTTTCGTCAGAGCCGCTGTGCTTCCAATGCCCAGACGGGCATCAGCATCAGCCCGTCATCGGTGAATTCAGGGTGGAAGTTGTACTGTGCGAACTGATTCAACAACTGCATGGGCGGCTTGATGCCCTCCATATGGCCGGCTCGCAGACCAACGATCGACCAGTCCGGCGCTGTGAACGTGGTACGCAATTCGTCCTCCGAGATGGAATACAGCCCGAAGGTTTCGACGCCGGCGGCGAAGTTGGCGCTGAACTGGATCAACCGGCCGCCGGGTTCGAGCACCCGGGTCAGCGCGGCCACATGCGCGCGACGCTGCTCGGGATTCAGGCAGTGAATGAGCTGGCTGCTTACGACTGTGTCGAACTGGCCGTCGTATCCGTCGAGGACGGTTGCGTCGGCGACCTCGAACACGATCGACACCCCTTGCTCCGCCGCACGGCGGCTTGCCTGGTCGATCGCCGCGGCCGCGATGTCCAACCCGGTTACCCGGTACCCGAGACCGGCCAAGTAGATGGCGGTGTCGCCCGGTCCACAGCCGGCGTCGAGTACCTCACCGGTGATGCTGCCCGCCTTCTCGAACTCCACCAGCAGTGGCTGCGGCCTCCCGATGTCCCAGGGCACCCGGTCGAAGCTCAAGCCTTGGGCGACTGTCTCGCCGCGGTACATCAGGTCGAAGTCGACTCCGGCTGATTCGTTGTTCGATACTGCACTGCTGTCGGCCATCAGGCCCGGTCCTTTCTCACAAAGCGGTCGACCTTCGGCGACCGTGAACAATCGTTCGGATGGGCGAACGTTCACCTCGGACGTTGCGCCGCAGGAGCTATTTCAGTGCTGTCAACGGCCGAGCCGGTGAATGTCGCTCGGCCAGAGCCGCAATGATCTCGCGGCGCTGTCTGTCGGATCTTACTGAGTTGATATTATATGGTTTCCATATATTACCGAAATGCTGTGGTGGTCGCAACTGCGCTGGGTCGTGCGGCGGTAGGCTGATACGGTACGAAACGTGTCGTTTCGTAATAGTCATCCTGCGGATCCGGATACCGGCGCGCGTACCGGACGTCCTCGTGATCGAGTGCGCGAGGCCGAGATTCTCGCGTGCGTGCTGGAACTGCTCGGCGAGGTCGGTTTCGAGGCGTTGACGTTCGAAGCGGTCGCACGCCGTGCGCGGGCGTCGAAGGCGACGCTGTACCGGCGCTGGGAGACCAAGCGCGACATGGTCGTCGCCGCGATCAAGGCCGGTCCCGCGGCGGGCAACTCCGCCGACGCGGTGGATACCGGTTCCCTGCGTGGCGACCTGATCGCCCTATGTGAACGGCTCGACACCACCATGCGTTCGGCGGACGCGCCGATGAGCCTGATGCTGCTGCAAGCGGGCCTGGAAGACCCCGACCTGTGCCACCACATCGAAGAGACGACCGGGCCGACCGGGGCGAAGCTCCCGGCGACGGTGATCGCCGCGGCCATCGCCCGGGGCGAACTGCCGCCGGGCACACAACCGTTCCCCTACGAGGAGATCACCGGGTCGGTGCTGCTCGTGCGCAGGCTGAACGGGCTGCCCGCGGGGCCCGAATATCTGGCGCATCTGGTCGACGCCATCCTGATTCCCGCCCTACGCGCGAGCGTGCGTCCCGCCCCGCCGCTGCGGGCCATCTTCTCCTGACCGCATATTTCTCCACCCGACTCACGAAAGGTGTGCGCCATGACGGGCACCACGATCGACGGTTTCGAATACCGACAGCTTCCCGGAACAGGCGGTATCCGCCTGAACGTCGCCGTCGGCGGGCAGGGCCATCCGGTCGTCCTCCTGCACGGCTTCCCGCAGACGCATCTCATGTGGCGGCACGTCGCCCGCGCGCTCGCCGAGCGGTACCTGGTCGTCGTGCCCGATCTGCGCGGCTACGGAGACAGCGACAAACCCGAGGAAACCTCCGCGGACACCTATTCGAAGCGGACCATGGCGCACGACATCGTCGCCGTCGTCCGCGAGATCGGATATGAACGCCTCAGCCTCGTCGGTCACGACCGGGGAGCTCTGGTCGGAGTCCGGGCGGCGCTGGATCACCCGGGCACGATCACCCACCTGGGGATCCTGGACGTCCTGCCGACCATGGACACCTGGGATGTGCTGCACGGCGTCGATGCCGCGGTCGCCTGGCATCTGTACTTGATGGCACAACCGAAAGGTTTGCCCGAGCGGATGATCGACGCGGTCGCCGAAGACTTCTTCAGCTCGTTCCTCGATGCCTGGGACCCGAGCGGAACCACCTTCCCGCCCCACGTGCGGCGCCACTACATCGACAGTTCCGCACGCGCTGTGCCGTCCATCGTCGCGGATTACCGGGCCACGGCCGGTATCGACCTCGAGATGGACCGAGCCGACCGGGCCTCGGGCGCCCGGCTGGCCATGCCCGTGGGTGTGCTCTCCCAGGACTGGGGTTCGCGGCTCGGATTCGACGCGTCCGCCCTGTGGCGCCGATGGGCCCCGGCCGCCAGGTATCGACCGATCGATGCCGGTCATTTCATGGCAGAGGAAAAGCCCGCCGACGTCACCGCTTTCATCGAGGAATTGATCCAGCGAACGTAGCAACCTCGAGGTTATTGCCGTGTCCTGGTGCTGGATGGGCTCGCAGCGGTCACGGCGTTCGTTCCGGACCTGGCGATACGGTCATGGAATCTGCCTATTGAACAGCTGGCCCGGCGGAGCTTCACTGGATGTGAGCGGAGGAAATACGCGAGTGACGAGCCAGCAAACAATCGAATACCCCTCGAATCCTGACCGAGCCCGAATGCGGTGACTCGAAGCCTTCGGACCGACGGCCATGGACCCCCTCCGAGGAAGGTAAGGAATCATGGCAGAAGAAAAGCGAGAACAGCGACTGGTTCACCGGATCGACCAGCTGTACGCGACCGACCCCCAATTTCGGGCCGCAGCACCACGATCGGAGGTCATCGACGCCGCACAGAAGCCTGGACTGCGGTTGTGGGAAGTGGTGCAGGAGTACCTGAACGGTTACGCCGACCGACCGGCGTTGGGGCAGCGAGCGCGTGAGGTGCGGCTGGACGAGGCCACCGGGCGTCGGACCACGACGTTGCTGCCGGGCTTCGACACCATCACCTACGGCGAACTGCGTGACCGTGTCACTGCGTTGGCCAACTCGTGGCGGTCCAGCGGTTTCGAAGCCGGTGACTTCGTTGCCGTCCTGGGCTTCACCAGCCTCGACTACGCGCTGATCGACCTGGCGTGTATTCGCCTGGGCGCCGTATTCGTCCCGTTGCAGACCAGCGCGACGGCCACCCAGCTGGCGCCTATCGTCGCCGAGACGCAGCCGCGGATCTTCGCGGTCAGCATCGAAGCGGTGGACATCGCGATCGACCTGGTGCTCGGCGCGCCTTCGGTCGAGCGGCTGGTGGTGTTCGACTACCTCGGCGATGACGATGTGCAGCGCGAGCGTTTCGAGTCGGCCACCGCGCGCCTGGCCGACGCGGGTCGCGCACTGGAAGTCGTACCGCTGCTGCGGGAGTTGGATGTCGGGCGCGGACTACCGGAGGCCCCGGCGTTCGTCCCCGCGGCGGGCCAGGATCCGCTGGCCACCCTGATCTACACCTCGGGCAGCACCGGCGCGCCGAAAGGGGCGATGTACACCACCGACCTGGTTGCGCGACTGTGGGTGCGCGCGCACAGTCCCGCGCTCGACATCGGTATCGAGATCCCGGCGATTCACCTGCAGTACATGCCGCTGAGTCACGTGTACGGGCTGGCGTGGCTGATCAGCACACTGTCCTGCGGGGGTATCGGATACTTTGCCGCCAGGAGCGACATGTCCACCCTGTTCGAGGACATCGGACTGGTACGTCCCACCGCGTTGAACCTCGTTCCGCGAGTGTGCGACATGATCTTTCGGCGTTACCGCAGGGAGCTGGACGAGTCCCCGGCCGACGGGCGCAGCCCCGACGTCCTCGACGACGCGGTGAAATCCGCACTGCGGCAAGACTTTCTCGGTGGGCGCGTGGTGTCGGCGATGTGTGGCAGCGCACCGTTGTCCAAGCAGATGCACGAGTTCATGGAGTCGTTTCTGGATTGTCCGGTCAGCGACGGCTACGGGTCGACCGAGAACGGCGGCGGAATCATGCGCAACGGGGAGATTCTGCGTCCGCCGGTGACCGATTACAAACTCGTCGACGTTCCCGATCTCGGATACTTCACCGCCGACGAGCCGCATCCGCGCGGCGAGTTGTATATGAAATCGACCAGCCTGATTCCCGGCTATTACAAGCATCCCGAGTTGACGGCGAAGATTTTCGACGAGGACGGCTTCTACAAGACCGGCGACATCATGGCCGAGATCGCGCCCGATCACCTGGTCTATCTCGACCGCAGCAACAACGTGATCAAACTGTCGCAGGGTGAGTTCGTCGCGGTGTCCAAGCTCGAAGCCGACTACGCCGCGAGCCCGTACATCCGGCAGATATTCGTCTACGGCAGCAGCGAACAGTCGTTCCTGCTGGCGGTGGTCGTGCCCAACCGCGACGCGATCGGCGACGGCGACGCGCGTGCGCTGATCGCCGAATCGGTGCAGCAGATCGCGGCCGAGAATCACCTGAACGGCTATGAGGTCCCGCGCGCGTACCTGTTGGAGTCCGAGCCGTTCAGCCGCGAGAACGGCTTGCTATCGGGGATCGGCAAGCTGTTGCGCCCGGCGCTGAAGGCGCGCTACGGCGAACAGTTGTCCGCGATGTACGCCGATATCGCTGCGGGACAGGAGGATCGGATCGATCAGCTGCGCGCCGCCGCCCGGGAACTCCCGACGATCGAGACCGTCCGGCGCGCGGCCATCGTGACGCTCGGCTCGCAGGCCACCGAGGCAGGGATGCCGGACGACGCCGAATTCGTCGAGCTCGGCGGCGATTCGCTCTCGGCCTTCTCCTTCGGCTCGCTGCTCGAGCAGATCTATCACATCGACGTGCCGGTGCAGACGATCGTCGGTCCCACGGCGACACTGGCCACCATCGCCGATTACATCGATGGCGAGCGCACGTCGGCCTCGACCCGGCCGACGTTCGCCTCGGTGCACGGTCGTGGCGCCGACGTCGCGTACGCAGCCGATCTGACGCTGGACAAATTCATCGATGCGGATACCTTGAAGTCCGCGCGCACGCTCCCGGAGCCGACCGATACCGTTACCACCGTCCTGCTGACCGGCGCGAATGGATATCTGGGCCGATTCTTGTGCCTGGAATGGCTCGAACGGCTGGCGCCGATCGGCGGGACGCTGATCTGCCTGGCTCGCGGCGCCGACCCGATCGCGGCGCGCCAGCGTATCGAGGCCGCGATCGACAGCGGTGACGCCGAGTTGTCCACTCGCTTCCGCGCTCTGGCTGACAAGCATCTCGAGGTGCTCGTCGGTGACGTGGGTGCGGCCGATCTCGGCCTCGACACCCCCACCTGGAATCGCCTGGCCGAGTCGGTGGACCTGATCGTGCACGCGGCCGCGATGGTCAATCACGTACTGCCGTACAGCCAGCTGTTCGGCCCGAACGTGGTGGGCACGGCCGAGATCATCAAGTTGGCAATCACCGAGCGGCTCAAGCCGATCGACTACATTTCCACGGTCGCGGTGACCGCACTGCCCGACGGCGGTTTCATCGGCGAAGACGTGGATGTGCGCGCGGCGAGTCCGTCCCGTTCGCTGGACACCTCGTACGCGAGCGGCTACGCGACCAGCAAATGGGCCGGTGAGGTGCTGTTGCGCGAGGCGCGCGATCTGTGCGGGCTGCCGGTGGCGGTGTTCCGATCGGACATGATCTTGGCGCACAGCCGCTATGCCGGTCAGGTCAACGTGACCGATATGTTCACCCGCCTGGTGCTGAGTCTGGTGGCGACCCGGATCGCGCCGCGGTCCTTCTATCAGCTCGACTCGGTCGGCAACCCGCAGCGCGCGCATTACGACGGGCTACCAGCAGATTTCACCGCTGATGCGATCACCACCCTGGGCGGGTACGTCACCGACGAATACCGCACGTACAACGTGCTCAACACCTACAACGACGGTATTTCCCTGGACACGTTCGTCGATTGGCTCATCGCGGCGGGCAACGAGATCGACCGGATCGACAATTACGACGAATGGCTGACCAGGTTCGAGGCGGCGCTGAAGGAACTGCCCGAAGATCAGCGCAAGAATTCGGTCCTACCGCTGCTGAGCGCCTACGCCCGCCCCGCGCCGCCGATGCCGGAAACTCCCATGTCCGCGGAAAAGTTCAGCACCGCAGTGCATTCCGCGATCGGCGGCACCAAGGATGTGCCGCACCTGACCGAACCGTTGATCGACAAGTACGTGACCGATCTACAGCAGTTGGGTCTGCTCGAGTCCGCCTCGGGAGCCGGGGTGGGCTGAGTCCTCCCTGTCGACCACTTCGGCCGTCTCGCCGGCGCAGTCGACTGCGCCCGACGGCCAGGTCGTGCGTGCCCGACGTGGCCGGACTGGCCGAAACATTGTGATTGTGGTCATACCATTCTATTGTTGAGGCCGTAATTTCTCGAGCCTGGGCGCGTTACCCCAGGTCAGTAGAGGGAGCCACGTCATGGCATTCGCAACGGTTTCCGACAGGTACACGACGGAGCAGATCGGCGAGTTCTACGCCACCGGGCAATGGGCCCGGGACACCTTCTTCGACTATCTGGAGCGACAGGCCGCGCAGCAGCCCGACCGGGTCTTCCTCAGCGACGACACCTCCGACGGGCTCACCTTCGCGCAACTGCGCGACCGCGCCCTGCAGCTGGCGGTCGGGTTGCGGCGGCGCGGAATCGGTGTGGGCGAACGGGTTTCGGTGCAGATACCGAACTGGGCGGAGTTCGCCGTCATCGCGGTCGCGCTCTCGCGGATCGGGGCGGTCCTGGTGCCGATCATGCCCATCTACCGCGCCGACGAGGTCGGCTACATCCTGCGCAACGCGGGTGTGCGAATAGCATTCGCGCCCACGGTGTTCCGGAAGTTCGACTACGCCGCGATGTACCGGGAGCTGCTCGATTCGGTGGATTCCCTGGACGGCGTCGCCATCGTCCGTGCCGGGCAAACTCCGATTGCCGAGCCGACGACCACGTTCGAGTCGTTGTTCGTCGATATCGACCCGGCCGCGGCCGCGGCCGAACTGGGCCCCGCCGTCGGCCCGGACGAGCCGTTCGCCGTGGTCTACAGCAGCGGGACGACCTCCCGGCCCAAGGGATGCATCCACACGTTCAACACCCTCGCGTGCGGATCGCGTTTGCTGGCAAAGGGTTTCGGCTATTCCTCGGCGGACGTCCAGTTCGGGCCGTCGCCGATCACTCATACCACCGGGCTGGTCACCAGCATCATCCTGCCGTTGATCCACGGCGCGGCCTCACACGTCATGGAGGTGTGGGACCCGGTCCGGGGGATCGCGGAAATCGAGGAACACGGTTGCACGGCGGCAGTCACCGCGACGACGTTCCTGCAGATGGTGATGGACGTCTACGACCCTGCGGTGCACGACATCGGCAGCCTGCGGCTGTGGGGCTCGTCCGGGTCGCCGATTCCGGGGAGCTTCGTGGAGCAGGCGGGCCGGTTGTTCCCGCAGTTGCGGGTGCTGAGCCTGTACGGTCGCACCGAGAACGTCACCACCACCATGTGTACCATCCACGACGACCCCCGGCGGTCGGTCACCTCCGACGGACGCGTACTGCCGATGCAGTCCGTGCGCATCGTCGACGAGGCGGGCCAGGAGGTGCCGCGCGGCGAAGAGGGTGACATCGCCTACCGCGGCGCCATGCACATGCTCGCCTACCTGGACAACCCCGTCGAGACGGCCGCGCTGTTCACCCGCGACGGCTACTCGCGCTCGGGCGATCTCGGGCATATGGACGCCGACGGATTCGTGCGAGTGACCGGCCGCACCAAGGACATCGTCATCCGCGGTGGCCTCAATATCAGTGTCCGCCAGGTCGAAGACCTGCTCACCGCACATCCCGCGGTCCGCGACGTCGCCGCGGTCGGCATGCCCGACGTGCGCCTGGGCGAGACGGTCTGCTGCTATCTGGTCCCCGCGCCCGGACATGAGCGAATCACGCTGTCCGACATCAAGTCCTATCTACTCGGCGAAGGACTGGCCATCCAGAAGGTCCCCGAGCGTCTGGAGATCGTGGACGCCCTGCCCACCACCGCCACCGGCAAGGTCCAGAAGCACGTGCTGCGCGCGCGAATCGCCGAGCAGATCGCGCGCGAGAAGGCTCAGCCGAAGGCGGGCTGAGGTCCCGAACCACTCCCCGAAAGGGGTGGGGAATCCACCCCTCCGGGCAGTGGTATAGGACCAATGATTAGGCCATTCTTGTGTGATCTGGCGCACTCGCTGTGCTTCCCGGCTACTGAGGCGGGCGGCGGTGCGGCAGGTCCTCGAAAGGAGAGGATGGCTGTGCAGAGCAAGCTTCTTCCCGCACTGACGGCGCTGGTCATCTGTGGTTCGGTGGCGGCGTGCGGCACTCCGGGCAGTGGTGGCGCCGGCGGTTCGGACGCGATCAAGGTCGCGGTGATTCCGCCGTCGAGCGGGGCGCTGGCGCAATTCGGCTCCGATGCCGCCGAGGCGTGGAAATTCGCCGTCGACGAGGTGAACGCGGCGGGCGGGATCAACGGCAAGAAGGTGCAGATGATCCGCGCCGATACCGATGCCACCGCCGCGACCACCCTGCGCGCCGCGCGCTCCGCGGTCACCCAGGACGGCGCGAAATTCATCGGGGGAGTGATGACCTCCACCGAGAACGGCGCGCTGAACGCGCAGCTGAAGGGCCTGAACGTGCTGTCGTTCAACAGCCTCGGCAAGGACGACTCGCTGACCGGAAAAGACTGCAATGCCAACGCTTTTCGCGCGGTGCAGTCGACGACGATGGATATGAACGCGCTGGCCGCCACCCTGGCGCAGCTGCCCGGCGACCGCTGGGCCGTGCAGGCCGTGGACTACTCCACCGGTCACACCTCGGCGGACATCTTCCGCGAGGCCGCGCGCAAGGCCGGCAAACAGGTCGTGCTCGAGCAGTTCGCGCCGCTGAACACCACCGAGTTCGGCACCTACATCTCCAAACTGGTCGCCAGCAATGCCGACGCCCTGTTCGCGGTCGAATACGGCGCCGACGGAATCGCTTTCGTGAACCAGGCCGAGCAGTTCAAGCTCAACGAGCGGTTCAAGACGGTCCTGGGCTTCAACATGGTCTCCGAACCGCTGTTTCCCGCGCTGGGCGACAAGATCGCCGGGTTCTACAACAACCTCGGGTACGACGTGAACTCGACCGATCCGAAGAACACCGCGTTCGTCCGGGAATGGGCGGACAAGCACGCCGGAGCCAAGCCGTACTACGTCGAAGCCGACAGTTACCTGGCCGCGCAGATGCTGTTCGAGGGAATCCGGAAGGCGGGCACCGATGA
Source organism: Nocardia jiangxiensis NBRC 101359 (assembly GCF_000308615.1). GTDB lineage: Bacteria > Actinomycetota > Actinomycetes > Mycobacteriales > Mycobacteriaceae > Nocardia > Nocardia jiangxiensis. Next base: position 37,973 of record NZ_BAGB01000161.1, on the reverse strand, counting down.
TCCGGCCGCGGTCCGAAAAGCGTTGCAGGATCTGTCCTTCGACAGCATCGTCGGGCCGGTCACGGTGCGCGGCGGTGACCATCAGCTGATCCGCCCGTCCTATGTCGGCAAGGTCGTCGACAGCGGAGGTCACCTGGCTTTCGAGAAGGTCGCCGAGGCGCCCGGCGCCGCGATCACTCCGCCGGTGAGCCCGGAGTGCAAGCTGTGAGCGCCCGCCACCGCCGAACACCGGAGCGGAGGCCGTCATGAGTCTCGCGCAGGTGTTGAACGGGATCGCGCTCGGCGCGCTACTGATGATCCTGAGTTCGGGCCTCGCCATGATCTTCGGGCTGCGCGGGGTCACCAACTTCTCGCACGGCTCGCTCTACATGGCAGGCGCCTATGTCGCTTACAGTGCGGCCCAGCACGTGAACTTCTGGGCGGCACTGATTCTCGCGCCGGTCGTGCTGGCCGTCCTGGGTGTGGTGCTGGAGCTGGCCTTCTTCCGGCGGCTGCAGAACAGGTCGCACATCGAGACCGGATTGGTCACCTTCGGCCTGGCCATGGTGCTGGAACGGGTGATCGTATTGATCTGGGGTGAGCGCACGTTGTCGGTGCAGGCGCCGGCGCTGCTGTCGGGCACGACCTCGATCGCCGGGTTCGAGTATCCGAGCTATCGGTTGTTCATCATCGTGGTCGCACTGGTGCTGGCCGTCGGTTTGGTGCTGTGGATCCGGTCGAGTCGCACCGGTCTGCACATCCGCGCCGCGAGCCAGGACGTGCAGACCGCGGGCATCCTCGGCATCAATGTCGACCGGGTCAGCCTCATCGTGGTGTGCCTCGGATGCGCACTGGCCGGACTGTCCGGAGCCCTTGCGGCGCCGTACTTCTCGGTCTACCCGGAAATGGGCGTCAATATCCTGATCACGGTGCTCATCGTCGTGGTCGTCGGCGGGGCCGGCAGTATCGGCGGCGCGATGGTCGCCGGGATGGGACTGGGCATCGTCCAGACCCTCGGCTCGGTCTGGAATCCGAGCCTGTCGGTTCTGGTTCCCTATATCGCGCTGGCGGTCGTGCTGCTGTGGCGGCCGGCCGGGCTGGCCGGAAAGCGAGTCCGCGCATGAACGCCACCATCGTGGCCAAGAAAGAGCCGAAGACGCTGCGCGGCAACAGAATCGGCGGAGTGCTGGTCCGCAACCGGATACCGCGCGGCGCCCTCGTCGCCGTGGTCGTGCTCGCCGCCGGGCTGGCCGTGCCGTATATCGTGCTCGACCGCTACTACATCACCCTGCTGTTCGACGGGCTGATCCTGTCGATGCTCGCACTGTCGATCGGGTTCCTGGCCCGGCATCTCGGCTTGATCAGCCTGGGGCACGTCGCCTTCTTCGGCGGTGCCGCCTACGGTTACGCTATCGCGATCACCCGGTGGCAGTTCACCCCGCTCGCCGCCGCCGGATTCGGGCTGCTGGTGGGTACCGTGCTCGCAATAGTGATGGGGGCGTTGGTGGTTCGAGCCACCGGTATGGGTTTCCTGATGCTGACCCTGGCCTTCGGGCAGGCTCTGTACGCGCTGTGCATCCAACGTTTCGCCATCCCCTACACCGGTGCGTTCGACGGCCTGCAGGCGCCGTTCCCGCCCGGGACGAGTTTCCTGGGCCTGAGCCGTTCCGACGTGATGAACGCGGGCTTGTTCTGGCCGGTGGCGTGGATCGTGTTGGTACTGGTCGTTTTCGGCATGTGGGTGGTGGGCCGCACCTCCTTCGGGACGCTGCTCGAAGGAATCCGGGAGAACGAGGAACGGATGCGTTTCTCCGGATTCGACACCTACCGGCCGCGGCTGATCGCCTTCGTGGCATCGGGTTTCGTCGCGGCACTGGCCGGGGTGCTGTTCGCGATCAACGCCGCCTACGTCTCGCCGGAAGTGCTCGGTTTCCTCGAAGCGGGCGATTCGCTGACCGCGACGATCGTGGGCGGTGCGAGCACGCTCGGCGGGCCCGTGCTCGGTGGATTCCTCTACGTCTGGGCGCAGGCGACGTTCAACAGCTCCGGCAATCTGCACCTCTACATCGGCATCGCGCTGATCCTGGTGCTGATGTTCCTGCCCGGCGGCATCGTCGGCAGTGCACAGCGGCTGTGGGGGCGAATGCGCTCGCGCCGGAAGGAGAACGAGAAATGACGTTGTTCGAAGGACGCGGCGTGAGCGTCCGCTACGGTGCGGTCGAGGCGCTGACCGAGGTGGACATCGAGCTGGAACCCGGTGTCGTGCACGGTGTCATCGGGCCCAACGGTGCGGGCAAGTCGACCTTCATCGACGCGCTGTCCGGGCGCACCAAGGTCTCGGGCGGGCAGGTGTGGTTCCAGGGTGCCGACATCACTGCGCGGTCGCCCGGCTGGCGGCGGCATCGCGGTGTCGCCCGGTCGTTCCAGCGCACCAGCGTGTTCCCGTCGATGACCGTGCGCGCGCAACTCGAGATGGTTGCCCGGCGGCAGGGCGAATCGGATCTGGACGGGGTGATCGAGGCGCTGGGCCTCGGCCTGGTGCTGGATACGGTCTGCGGCGAAATCGCTTACGGCACTCAGCGTTCGGTGGATCTGGCGCTGGCGCTGATCGGTGATCCGAAGGTGGTGCTGCTGGACGAGCCGTGCGCGGGCCTGGTGGCCGACGAATCGGTGCGGATGCTGGCACACCTGCGGGAGCTGTGTCAGCAGCGCGGGGTCGCCGCACTGCTGGTGGAGCACGACGTCGACGGTGTCTTCCGCACCTGCGACCGGATCACGGTGCTGAATCTCGGGCAGGTGCTCGCCTCGGGCGCGCCCGCCGACGTCCGCGCGGACCCGGCCGTGGTCCGCGCCTACCTGGGGAGCGCGGCATGAGCACGCTACTGGAATTCAACGGTGTCGGAGCGTCCTATCAGGGTGCGGTGGTGCTGCGGGAGGTGTCCTTCGCGATCGAGGAGGGTGAGACGGTCGGCCTGGTCGGGCGCAACGGAGCGGGGAAAACCACTGCGCTGCTGTCGATCTTCGGTGTGCCCACGGTGACCGGACAGATCTGCATCGACGGCAGGCCGATCGGCCGTCGCGCCTACGACCCGGCCGCGCGCGGGGTCAGCCTGGTGCCGCAGGGAAAACGGATCTTCGGCAACCTGACCGTGGAGGAGAACATCCGCCTCGGCCGGGCCTCGCGCCGCACGGGGCAGTGGACGGTGGAGAAGGTCTTCGAGCTGTTCCCCAATCTGGAACGCGGCCGCAACCGGCCCGGCACCGCCCTCAGCGGCGGCGAGCAGCAGATGCTGGCCATCGCCAGGGCGCTGCTGGCCGAACCGCGGCTACTGATGCTCGACGAGCCGACCGAGGGCCTCGCCCCGGTGGTCATCGACGAGCTGACCGAGGCGTTGCGCAGAATCCGCGCCGCAGGCACGGCCCTGCTGCTGGTGGAACAACATATCGGCATGATCAAGAAGACGGCCGAGCGTTTCATCGCCCTGCGCAAGGGCGAGTTGGTGGGCGGCGGCGCCGTGGCGGACCTGGACAAGCGTGAGGTTCAGGAGCTGATCGCACTCTGACCGCGCGGCGCGCCGATGGTCAGCCGCAGGTACAGAGTGGCGGCCTCGGCGCGGTTCTCCACCCGCAGCTTGCGCAGAATGCCCTTCACATGGAACTTCACCGTCTCCCCGGTGATCACCAAGGTGTCGGCGATGCGGGCGTTGGTGGCGCCGGTGGCCAGCAGTGCCAGCACCTCGCGCTCCCGGGCGGTCAGCGACGAAAGTTCGTCGTGCTCGGGGCGCGAGGCCGGTGCATCTGCCGAAATACTGTCGGACACAATGGAATCCAGCTCGATATCGGCTTCGCCGTACTCGTCGAGCAGGGTCTGCGTGGCGCGCATCGAGTCCCGGAGCCGGTCGCGCTGGCCCGCGAGCCGTTCCACCAGTGCGATGTGTTCGAAGAGTCGATCGAACCGGCCCACGAAGGAGGTGAGCACATCGCGGTCGGCGGCGACGACGTCGCGGTCGGCGCGATCGGCATGCAGAAACCCGATCACCCGAGTGCCCGCGGTGAGCGGCACAGCGACGTAGGTGGTCAATCCCGCGGCGGCCATCAGCTCGTGCGGGACCCCCGCGAGCGGGTCGGCGGCGTTGATCAGTGCCGCGCGACCCCGGCGCGCGATATCGGCTTCGGGCATGAGATGTCGGAGCCGGATCTGCGGCGCGGTCCGCAGCCACATCCGGAACCGCTCCTCGGTGTCGCGGGCGACACGGGCGTACGAGCGCCAGGGCTGCCAGGTCGAGCGATCCACCCGCGAGAGCAGTACACGGTCGAATTCGCAGTAGTCGGCCACGACCGGGCAGACCCGCTCGAGCAGGCCCGCGGTGGTCCGTTCCCGGTGCAGCACGGCGATGGCGGCGTCGAGCTGTTCGATGCGCCGCAATCGCTCGCCGAGGACGTGGCCGCGGATCTCGTATCGGATATCGGAGATCTGGGCCAGTCCGCGACCGATCGCCAGCAGGCGCTGCCCGTCCGGCACGGTGTCCGGTCCGGTGAAGTATTCCCGGAGGCGATGCTGCGTGGCGGCGAGTTCGGCATCGATGGATTCCAGGTCCGGCACGGGGCCCGGCGTCAGGAGTCCGGGATCCCCGAGCGCCTCCCATGCCGAGCGCAGCGCGGAGACCGCTTTCCAGTACAGCTCGACATGTTTCGCCCCGCCGTGGACCGGAGTGTCGCGCCCGTTCACGCGGACGGTCGACCACGCCGCGCGCCGAAGTCGAACATGGTGCTCGCAATTCGGCGCAATTGGAGTTCGTCGGTGCCCTCGGTGATCCGGTAGCGGCGGTGGTGCCGGTACAGGTGCTCGAACTGCTTGTGGCGGGTGTAGCCGACGCCGCCGTGGATCTGGATGGCGCGGTCCGCGGCCCGGCAGGCCAGTTGGTTGGCCCGCATGTTGACCATCGCCACCTTGTCGGTGACGGCCGTCTTGCCCAGCTCGTCCATCATCGCCGCGGTTTTGTACAGCGTGTTGCGGATCAGCTCGGCGTCGGTCTGCAACTCCACCAACTGCCACTGCACGCCCTGGTGCTCGTGCAGCGACTTGCCGAAAACCACGCGCTCCTGGGCATATTCGACACTGCGGTCGATGCAGTACTGCGCCGCGCCGAGCGACGATGCGGCCTGGCGGATGCGGTTCTCGTGCACGAACAGCTGCGCGCAGTCCAGGCCACGACCCAGTTCGCCCAGCACCGCGGTGCCCGGCACCCGGACATCATCGAGCTGGACTTCCGAATGGTCACTGGGCATGTTGAACGTCCAGTGGTTGAACGGAATCGAGAATCCCGGCGCGTCGGTGGGCACCAGGAAGGCGGTGATACCGTCCGCCTTGCCGGTGGTGCCCGAGGTCCGGGCGAACACGACGTCGACTGCGGAGCAGTCGACCAGACTGTTGAAACGCTTGGTGCCGTTGATGATCCAGTCGTCGCCGTCGCGGCGGGCGGTGGTCTCGAGGTAGGTGGCCGCGCTGCCGTGGCCGGGTTCGGTGAGCCCGAAGGCGATTTCGATATCGCCGCGGATGAGCGGTTCGAGATACTGCTCGCGCTGCTCGTCGGTGCCGTACTCGTGCAGGACCAGCGCCAGCGGGAGATTGGCGATCACCGACGCCTCGTCGGCGTGCGGGAAGTGCGCGCCTGAACCGCGGGTCAGCAGATGTTCGCGGATGACCGCCATCGCCAGGTTGGAGCCGTCCTGGCCACCGAGCGCCTTGGGCAGCGGGAAACGGAAGAAGCCCGCCGCGTCCGCGCGCCGACGGATCTCCAGCAGCAACTCGCGCCACTGCTGCTTGGGGAAGCCGTCGCGCTCCCAATCGGTGCGCGCGTATTCCCGGCGATGGTCGAAGTACTGCGGGTACTCGGTCTCGAGCGGAGTGATGCCCCGGTCGATGAACGCGTCGAGATCGACGACGAAGCGCTGGACGTCATCGGGGATGGACCAATCCATGAGCGGATTTCCTCTCGGGTCGTTGCTGTCGACCGGAAGGTAGGGCCGCAGACCGGTCCGGGCCCATCGGCCGCCGCGGCGGCACTGTCGATTGCTCCAGTGGCGGTCCGGCATCGGCGTGACGCCCGGTGTGCGGCATGGTTGCCTGCGCTCATGCTGACGTTGAACGGTATCGATGAACTGGTCGCGCGGGTGGGCTCCGAGCTCGGCACCAGCGAGTGGCACGAGATCACCCAGGAGCGGATCACCGCGTTCGCCCACGCCACCGACGATTTCGAGGACATCCACCTCGACCCGGAGCGTGGGCGTCGGGCCGGGCTCGGCGGAACCATCGCGCACGGTCTGTACACACTGTCGCTGGGACCGAAGTTCCTCTACGAGCTCTACGAGCTGACCGGGCATTCCCTGGGCTTGAACTACGGTTTCGAGAAGGTGCGGTTCCTCAGTCCGGTCAAGACCGGTGCGCGAGTGCGGATGATCGCGACGCTCGTCGAGGCCCGGCCGATCGAGGGCGGGATGCGGTGCACGATCCGCGAGACGTTCGAGATCGAGGGCGAGTCCACACCGGCGTGCGTCGCTGACTCGATCGTCGCGTATTTCCACTGACCGAGTCACGAAATAATTTGCGGCACTGGGTAATCCAGCGGCTTGTCGTCCGGTCTCCGGTGCGCCGAGGTGCGGATCGAAGGGGGCCGAGGCGGTGATCACCACCCCGGCCCTGTGATGATCGGTGTCGGACGGGCCTCGAGCCACCGTCGCTCGCCGGAGCGCTCGGGTCGTCACTGCCGCGCGGGCAGTGATTGTTGTTCGGCCCCCGCCAGGATGTCCCGGCCGCGTGCGATTACCTCGGCCAGGCTGCTCGCTGCCACCTCGAGTGTGGGGTCGGGATCGGGCCGTCTGCGGTTGCGCTTGATCAGCACCGCGAGCGTGGAGGCGGTCTTGTAGAGGCAGTAGGCAAGGAACCAGTCGATGTCGGGCATCGGGGCCGCGCGGATTTCCCGATAGGCGGCCAGCAAGACCTCGGCACTCGGCATGCCTTGTCCCGCAACGATATCGGCGTCCGGGCGGGTGATGCGGAACCGGTGCACCGGGTCGGTGTGCATGAGCAGCCACGCCAGATCGGCGCGCGGATCGCCGATCGACCAGATCTCCCAATCGATGATCGCGGTCAGTGCATCCCCTGCGAACAGCATGTTGGCGAGCCGGTAGTCGCCGTGCACCAGCGTCGGCGGCACGGGCCGTGGCATCCGACGCACCAGTGCGGCGTGCAGATCCGCGTGGCCGGGCGCGATGTCGTCCTCGACAGTGCCGAGCAGTCGCTGCCACCGATCCAACTCGTCCGCCAGCCGGACGGGCGTCTCGGTGTCGGCGACGAGCGCAGCCGGATCGATGTTCTGCATGTGGGCCAGTGCGCGGGCCGCGGCCACCGCGCGGATGCCGATCTCGGCCGCGGTCGGCGGACTCGCGGCGACGTCCAGCAGCGGTTCGTAGGACTGTCCCGGAACCAGCGTCATCGCAAACATCGGGGGAGTGTCGAGGTCGTCCGGATCGCCGGGATCCTCGAAGACGATCTCCGGCACCGGAACTCCCTCGGCCGCACTCAGAGCGCGCAGGATGCGCGCCTGCCGCAGGACGTCCCGATTGCGGACCGCTGTCAGGCCGGGCGGAGCCATCTTGACCACGATCGGCAGATCCGCATTGCTCGGCCGGTGCAGCAGTGCGCGGTAGGTCAGGCTCGATACCCCGCCGGGCAGCGGCTCCGGGTCCGAGACGTAGGCCCCGGGCCAGCGGCGTCCGGCTTCCGCACTCGCGCGGGCGGTCAGGGATCGCACATCGAAATCTGTCACGGCGTCACTGTCGATCAGCGCGGTCGGCGGGACAAGGACCTGCATCGGAGGCGGTGGAGGTATCCACAGTGCCGCCGGATCGTGCTGTTCCAGCACTCGCTGGGCACGTGGTACAGCTCGCCCATGACAGCGAACGAATCCTCCGGACATACTGTGGCCGAACGCTTCTCATTGGCCGGAAAGGTCGCGGTGGTCACCGGCGCGTCCTCGGGTCTGGGCGTGGCCCACGCGCTGGCGATGGCGCAGGCGGGCGCGGATGTGGTTATCGTGGCCCGCCGCGCCGAGGCTCTCGCGGCCACTGCCGAAGCGGTGCGCGCGCACAACCCGAATGTGCTCGCGGTCGCGGGTGACGTGACCCGGATCGAGGACTGCGATCGGGTGATCGCCGCCGCGCTCGAACGGTTCGGCCGGGTGGATGTACTGGTCAACAATGCCGGAACCGGCGGGGAGTACCACGAGGTGGCCGTCGATCCGCCTGAGCACTTCCGCGCGACGGTCGAGGTGAATCTGCACGGCACCTACTGGATGACCCAGGCCGCGGTACGGGAGATGCCGGCCGGTGGTTCGATCGTGAACATCTCCAGCGTGATGGCGCTGACCACCGCCAAGATGCCCGCGGCCGCCTACAGCGCCAGTAAATCCGCCGTGCTGGGCATGACCAGAGATCTCGCAGCGCAATTGGGCCCCAAGGGAATTCGGGTGAACGCCATCCTGCCGGGCGTCTTCCCCTCCGAGGCCACGGCGCACTACAGCGAGAACTACAAGCGCAAGATCATCGCCGCGCGCATCCCGATCGGCCGCATCGGCGACCCGGAAGACGTTGCCGCGGTGGCGGTTTTCCTGGCCAGCGATGCCGCCGCTTACGTCACCGGGGTGAGCTTGCCGGTCGACGGCGGAGTACTGGTGAACTAACGAGTACAGCCCACAATGCCTTGGTGCGTGGGTGCTCGCAGCCGAGCATCGGGGCACTGTGCCCTGTGGCCCCTCGTCCGCTGGTCGGCCGCGATACACCGCGCACACGCACTGGCAGGCGGGCGCAGTCTCACCGCCCTTCGTCCGCACGAAGCCGTCCAACTCGGACGCGGTCAGTCAGGGCGCCTCGATATGCGAGGCGCCCTGACTGACCGCGATCGCCGGTCTACTCGGTATCCCGCACGCGGACGACGACCTTGCCCAGCGCTGAACGCTCCTCGAGGATGCGCAATGCCCGGGTGCCGTCGGTCAGCGGCAGGACGTCGCCGACGAGCGGATCGATCTCGCCGCGAGCGGCGAGCTGCTCCAGTTCATCGGTCATCCGCAGGGCGACTTCGGGATACCGTGCGACGTACGGCGCGAGCGCGACCCCGACGACGGCCAAATCCCGCAGCAGCAACCGGTTCACCTTGACCGTCGGGATCTCGCCCGCCGTGAATCCGACGATGGCCAGCCTGCCGCCGACATCCAAGGCCCGCAGCGAATCGGTGAACCGGTCGCCGCCGACCGGATCGACCACGATGCGCACTCCTTGCCCATCGGTCACCGCACGCACCGCCGTGAGCCAGTCGTCGCCGGACCGCAGCACATGTGCGGCACCGGCTTGCCGAGCCACCTGTTCTTTTTCCGCCGAGGACACCACGGCGAGAACCCGTGCGCCCAGCGCTGCGGCGATCTGCACGGTAGCGGTGCCGACGCCGCCCGCCGCGCCGTGCACCAGGACGGTGTCACCGGCGGTGAAGTCGGTCCGGTACAACGCGAACCATGCGGTGGAATAGTTGAGGATCAGCGCCGCGCCGCGCTCGAAATCCATTGTCGGCGGCAGTTTCACGGTGTACTGCTCCAAGCCGAGCGCCTGCTCGGCCATACCGCCCCAGATCGTGAGGCTCGATACGCGGTCACCGGGAGCGAAGCGCGAATCGGCAGGCGCTTCGAGCACGATGCCCGCCACTTCGCCGCCCGGGGCGTAAGGCGTCGGGACGGCGTGCTGGTACTGGCCGCGAGTCTGCAGGAGATCGGGGAACGAGATTCCGGTCGCGTGCACTTCGATCAGCAGCCGCCGTCCGCCCGACCAGTCGTGTGCGCCGGTGGGTTCGGGCAGTGTCCCGATTCGCCCGGCTTCGGGGCCGGAGGTCTCGTGTAATACGAACGCGCGCATCAGCGTTGGGCTCCGTGCGTCTTGACCACCGAGGAGGTGACCGTCCGGGTGTTGAGTGCGTCGCCGGAGTCGACGGTGAGGAACTGTCCGGTGACGCTGCGGGCGCGCGGGTTGGCCAGGAACGCGACCGCGTCGGCGATATCGGCAGGGTCCACGAAACCGTTGGGCAGCGAATCGAGCCAGGCGTCCTGGATGTCGCGAGGCATCGACAGGATGCCCGAGCTCGCGGTCATCCCGGGAAGTACGGCATTGGCGGTGATGCCGCGCGAAACGTTCTCTGCGGCAACGGTTCGCACCATGCCCAGCAGTCCCGCTTTGGAGGCGCTGTAGGAGACCTGTGCGGGCATGCCGGTCAGTGACGAGGTGCTGGCGATGATGACGATCCGTCCGAATTCGCGCTCGCGCATGCCGGCGAGGCAGGGTTGCAGGACGCGGAAGGTTCCGGTCAGGTTGATGTCCATGTCCCGCTGCCACTTCTCCAGCGATATAGTGTGCGCTGCACCGAAAGTTGTTGTGATGCCTGCATTTCCGATATAGACGTCGATATCGGAGAGATCGGGCAGCTCGTCGTGGGCGATGTCCAGGCGGTAGGTGCAGCCCGGTTCGCGGTCGAGCGTGACCACTTCCATACCGTCGGATTCGAGCCGGTCGGCGATGGCACGGCCGATCCCGCCTTCCCGACCGGCTCCGGTCACCAGTGCCTTGAGTTGTCTCACGCGGTTCTCCGTTCCTCCGTGCCCGCCGCGGCTGCCAGGAGTTCGTCGGCCGGGCGATCTGTTGCGTTGCCGGTGTGCGCGCTCGTCACGGTGGCGCGCGGATGTGCGCCGGCGGTGCTGCCGCGCAGGCGCTGCACGAGCAGCGCGGATTGCACGCTGAGTTGGTCGGCCGGATGACCGGCGACGTCGAGCCCGGTGATGGTGTGCACCTTGGCCAGTCGCAGGCGCACCGTGTTCTCGTGCACGCCCAGTTCGGCGGCGGTGCCCCGGACACTGCGACCGTTTCCGAACCAGTAGTCGAGTGTCCGGAGCAGTTCGGGACCGGCGGCCTCGTCGCGCAGCAGCGGCCCGAGAGTGTCCTCGACGAATTGGTGGATCGCCCCGACCGGCCCGTTCGCCAGGAACAACCGGGCCGGGCCGAGATCGTCGACCGCGAGGATGCGGTGCCGGTCGTGCTCGCTGAACCGATCGATGCACTGCGCCACCTCCCGCGCCTCGCGGTAGGCCCGCGCCAGCGCCGACGGTTCGCACACACCGGACACCCCGGCGATGAGTTCGGGATCGACCCGCAGCTCCGTGGCGGCCTGGGCCAGAGCAGTTTTCACCCGAGTCAGGGTGGCCGCCGGGGGAGTCGCATCGTCGGCCTCCACCAGCAGCAGGATCCCCTCGGACCCGCGGGTGGAAAGCACCTCGGCGTCGAGCAGGTGCTCCATCCGTTGCGCCAGTTCGCGTTCCAGATCTCCGGTGTCTGTGCGATGCCGAAGAACGTAGACCAGTGCCCGGCGGGCCTGGGTATTGACGCCGAGGTATTCGCCGCTGGCGGCCAGATCCTCGGCCGCGCCGGAGCCGCGCACCAGTTGCCGGGTGAGCGAGGAGCGCGCGTTCCACGCCACCCGCGCGATCCGGTGCTGCACCAGGAACTGCGTGCCCAGCCGCCTGGCGGTGCGGGTGAGGATGTACTGGTCGAGGTCGGCGAAACCGGCCGGATACTCGTCCAGCACGAGCCAGCCGAAATGATTGTCGCGCTCGACTATGGGCGCCAACAGCTTTCGCCTGGTCAATGTGCTGTCCGGCCCAGTGGGAACCATGGTGGGGACACCTCGGCGTGGATGTGCCGGGCCGTGTGCGCGCAGGATCGCGGCCGGATCGGGGAGTGCGACGCGCGTGCCGTAGCCCGCAGCGGTGACCACCCGGCCGCGAGGATCGCACAGCAGCACGGGTTTTCCGCTGATCTCCGCGCAGAGCCGCACCAGGGCCGCCATCGTGTCGGTGGCGCCGTCGGCGGCGTCCAAGCGGTGCTCCGCGTCGATTCTGGCCGTGACCAGGCGGCAGGCGTGCTCGAGTTCGTCGTGACGATGTCGGGCGGCCACCGACTCCAGCACCGCGTCGACAGCGGAGTCGAGCAACTCGATCGGAATTCGGGCAGCCGCCGGTACGGGGTGCTCGCCGCCGGGATGCGGGTCGATGAGGGCAAGTACACGGACCTCACCGGCATTGCGGACCGGTTGCGGTGCAGCGGGATTCGAGGGCAGCAGCAGGAGCGTCACTGCGGCCGAACCGATTCCGGCCAGTGCGGTGTCGGACAGTTGTGCGACGGGAAAGGGCACCGGGCCCGTCGCGGCCTCGGCGAGCCGGACGAGCGGATCGTCGCGACGCACGACGACGACACCGGCGCGGGCGATACAGCCGTCGGTCGCGGTGGCGGCCGTGGCGAGCAGGATCCGTGCCGCGCGGAACCCGGTCGCGGCGGCTGTGCGCGTGAGCAATTCGGCGAGCATGCGGGCCGTTGCCGGAAGTATGGCGGCGCTCATCGGTGGCTCTCCGGATCAGCCGAGCGAATCGAGTAGCAGCGCGCGGACCTGTGCGACGAATTCGACGGCGGCCTCGTGCGAGCGTGCGGCCGGAATCAGGGTGATGGTGTCCGCGCCCGCCTCGACATAACTCGACAGCCATTCGGCGACCTGTTCGGGCGTGCCCGCCGGGGCGAGATGACGGAACTTGTCGCGGGGCAGCCGGTACAGCGCCTGCATCTGCTCGCCGACGAGCCGATCGGCCGTTGCCGGATCCTCGTCCAGCCCGCACCAGACATTCACCCCGAAAGTGTGTGGTGCCCTGCCCCGTTCGGCCGCGGCGGCGAGGATCTTCTCCCGTGTCTGCGCGAACCTACTGGCGGTGGCGAAGATGGCCAGCCAGCCGTCACCGTGCGCGGCGGTGCGCTCGATCGCCGCCTCGCCTCGGCCGCCGATGATGATCGGGACGGCGGGATCGGGGGAGGGCAGGATTCGGGCGCGATCGAGTGTGCAGAATTCCCCGCTGTGCGTCACCTCGTCCCCGGCCAGCAGCGCGCGCAGCAGGGTGAGCGTCTCGTCCATGCGGCGGCCGCGAGTGCGCGGGTCGACGCCCGAATTCGTTATCTCCGAACGGTCTTCGCCGCCGACACCCACCCCCAGCACCAGCCGACCCGGCGCGAGTTGCGCGAGCGTCGCGATCTGGCGGGCCGCGAGCATGGGATGTCGTAACCCGAGGAGATAGACGCCGATGACCACCGAGATCGTGTCGTGCGTGGACAGCACCGAGGTCGCCGAGACCATACCGTCGAATCCGGTTCCGCCGTGAAAACTGATGTGATCGCCGACGGTGATGTGATCCAGACCCGCGTCGGCGGCCGCGTCCAGTAGTGCGCGGCGTGCCTTCGGGTCCGCGACGAGCAGTGCGTCGGTTGCCGACAGGCCGATACGAAGCGACACCGTTGCCTCCTTCGAACTCATATGGACTGACCATATGGCCAAAATCGGTCCGGTGGCAAGGGGGTGGCGAACGGGCCGGTAGAGCCTCCCGATTGGCATGCTTGACGGAATGGACTGACCATTCTACAGTGTGCGACTGTGACGTACTCCACTCGCTCTCGGCGCTGCAGCGGCAGTGTCGACACCACCCGCCTACGCGGAGATCCCGGCCACCGGGACGCCGTGCCGGTCGGCGACGGCCCGGCCTAGCCTGTGGAGCAGATGATCGTCAACGAGAAGCTGCGTGAGAATGATCCAGTTGAACCCTGAGCCGGTATTCGATGCGGGATCGGCCGATTATTGCCGATTTTTCCGTTCCTGATCCACCATTCGATTCGATTTGTGCCGCCTGTGGCGGTCGTTGATGTGAGTGGCGAGAGCGTCGAAATTCAATCGACATGCTTGTTTTTGCATGCCTGAAAGATGGCACATTGTTCCCCGTCGGAAACACCCGAGAAAGAAAAATAAGATGAGGAATTCAATTATCGGTGCGGCCCTGGTCGCCGCAACACTGCTGCCGGCCGGAGTGGCCGCCGCACAGCCTGCGGCCGGTGACCCAGCGGTGCACTACAAGGCCACCACGACGGCGAAGGCGACCACCATCGCCACCGATGCCGGATCGCTCACCAACGACAACGGCGTATTCAAGATCAAGGCTGCCGACGGCACCGTGCTGGCCGGTACCGAATTGTCTTTCCGGGTGGATGATTTCGTGTTCCCGATCGCCGCGGACATCCACGATCGGACCGCCGTGCTGACTCCGCAGTTCGATCTGGCGCATGCGGTGTACAAGCCGGTGGCGTTGCCGTTCGAGGACTCGGCGCCGTGGAAGACCCCGTACGACCGTGAGCAGGCCGCGTGGAACCGGCTGGCCTCCACCATCACCACCGGCGCGACGGTCGGCACCCTCGTCGGCGGCGTCACCGGCGGGGCGGTCGGGTGTGTGCTGGGCGGCATCGCCGGTGCCACCGTCGCCGCGGCAACCATTGTCGGCATGTTCGGGCCGTTCATTCCCGCCGCCGCAATCGGCTGCCTGGGCGGCATCATCGCCGTCGGCGCTCTGGGCACTCTGGCCGGGCAACTATTGGTGACCGCGCCGGCGGTGGTTATCGCGGCGATCCAATACTTCACCACGATCAACCAGCCATTCCCGTCCAGCCCTGCAAAGTAAGGGAATAGGCGACCCACTGCGGACGTAAATCTGCGGACCGAATGGTCGCGCCCGACGATTTTTCGAATCGGGCGCGACCATTCGCGGGTTCGCGAAATCCGGTCAGCGGTAGATCGTCTGAAACTGCAGATACCCGGCAAGCCCCTCCGGGCCGAGTTCACGGCCCAGGCCACTGGCCTTGACTCCGCCGAAGGGGGCGGCGGGATCGGGGATGTAGCGGTTGACGCCGGGCGACCACGGCGCTGTTGTCGACGTCGGCGAATACCGTTGGCTCCACGAACCATCCACGGTCCAGATGTGCCGGACGACCGCCGCCGACCGTGATGCGGGCGCCTTCACTACGTCCCCGAGCGATGTAGGTCTCGACACGTTCGCGCTGCCTTGCGGTGGCCATCGGCCCGATCCGGGTGGTGGGGTCCGCGGCCGCGCCGACGGTCAGTGACCCGGCCAGGGCAGTGAAGGCGTCGACCACTTCGTCGTACCGGCTGCGCGGCGCCGGCACCCGGGTGCCCAGGAAGCACGTCTGACCGTTGTTGAGCAAGGTCGAGCCGAAGAGTCCCTCACGCGTCTCGGTGAGCGACAGATCCTCGGCCAGTCCCGCATAGTAGCGCAATTCTGCACTGGGATAACCGATTTCGAGCTGCCGGGCCACCGCGACGGGCATGCCGTTCTGCGCGCTGACCCGAGCGACGGACTCCTCGGCGCGGGCATCGATGGCATCGGCAAGCCGGAGCATGATCTCCGCGCGGCGGGCGGGCTCCCAGCGGGACCATCCGTTCGGAGCGTCGAACGCGGCACGCGCCGCGGCCACGGCACTGTCCACATCGGCCTCGGCGGCGTCGGGGACGCTGCCCAGCGGCTGCTCGGTACTCGCATCGATCGGGGTGATCACCCGGTCCGTGCTGGGCTTCACCCAGTCGCCGCCGATGAACAAGCTGCTGTAGGTGAGTGTTTCGGGGGCGGACAGTGTCTCGTCGACTCCTGGAAGTTGTTGCGGGACAAGCGATCGTTGGCAAGTCGGCACGGGTCCGAGGGGTGCAGGGCTCGGAATCCCCGGCCGCGGTGTCGATCTCGGCGACAGAGCAAACGTAGAAGCGGGGCGAGGTGCTGCTGTGTTCAAATCATGAACACTCGGCCGATGGCAGCGCATCGGCGGTGCCGACCTGCGCTGTCGGCTGGCTCCGCCACGTGATCCGTGCGGTCTTGCGCGAAATCGAGCGAACAGCCTGCGCCGTCCTCGGGTGATTGCTGGATTGCTGCCTTTGTTGTCGACTGCGGCAGTTGTGCTGCCGATTTAGACTATCTTTCAGTGTGTTCGATCCAGAGGTGAATCGAGACTGAAGGTTTGCTGGCCTCGCTGCCCGGCGTGAGTGCGCTCTCCACCCGCAGGACATCCGGCTCCACCCGCATCAGGAAAGGACATCGGTCATGACGAGTAGTGCGACGGTGCTGGGCGGTCTCGAGAAGATTCGTGACTGGGTCGAGGACTTCTATCGTGACCTGCACCGGCATCCCGAACTCGGTTTTCAGGAGCATCGCACGGCCGGTAAAGCAGCGGGCGCGCTGCACGAGGCCGGGTACACGGTCACCGAGGGTATCGGCGGTACCGGCGTGATCGGTGTGCTCCGCAACGGCGAGGGGCCCACGGTGATGTTGCGTGCGGATATGGACGCGCTCCCGGTGACCGAGAGGACCGGGCTGCCGTACGCGTCGGAGACCGAGGGCGTGATGCACGCGTGCGGGCACGACGTCCACGTCGCGGCGATGGCCGGATTCGCGCGCCTGATGGCCGCGGCGACCGATGCCTGGGGCGGGACGCTGGTGGTGCTGTTTCAGCCCTCCGAGGAGAACGGTGACGGTGCGACCGCCATGGTCCGCGACGGTCTGGCCGACACCTGCCCCCACCCGGATATCGTTCTCGCGCAACATGTTCTGCCGTATCCGGCCGGGTATGTCGGCACCCGCGCGGGCTCGTTCCTCTCGGCCGCGGACAGCCTGAAGATCACCCTGCACGGACAGGGCGCGCACGGTTCCATGCCGCAGGCCGGGATCGATCCGGTGGTGATGGCCGCGATGGCCGTGGTGCGCTTGCAGACGGTGGTGTCGCGTGAACTCGCGGCGACCACTCCGGCAGTGCTGACCGTCGGCAGCATCACCTCCGGAACCGGCCCGAACGTCATTCCCGACCGCGCCGTGTTGCAGTTGAACATTCGTACGTACGACGACGCGACCCGCACACAGGTCCTCGATGCGGTCGAACGCATCGTCCGTGCCGAAGCCGCTGCCTCCCGATCGCCCAAAGAGCCCGAAATCGAGCGCATCGCAGCCTTTCCGCCCACGATCAACGACGAGGCGCCGACGGACAAGGTGGCCCGGGCGTTCGCGGACTACTTCGGCACCGACGCGCACACCATCGATCTGCAGACCGCCAGCGAGGACATGAGCGATCTGCCCCGGGCATTCGGAGTCCCGTACACCTACTGGGGAATCGGCGGCGCCGACCCGCAGAGCTACGCTGAAGCAAATTCGAAAGGCACTGTCGCCCAGGATATTCCGGTCAATCACAGCCCGTTCTTCGCGCCCGTTCTGCAACCCACCCTGGACACCGGCGTCAAAGCCCTGACCACCGCCGCCCTGGCCTGGCTCGCTGGCACCGGCGCAGGTCCCCAGTAGCGTCATCCATATCTACTGTGACTCAGTACACATCGGTGCGTCGCAGTGCATGCGTCGGCCGCATCCTCATCCAACGGCGGCGCTGCAGCCGATGGGGCTCGGCCGCGCCGTGCGTCGGGGTGGGGTCAGGGTCCGTCGGAGCGGCCGGATGAGATGGTCGGGCCGTCACGAACGCGCCGACGACACGTGGGCGGGCATTCGCCTTACGCGCCCGGGGGAGAACCCCCGGGCGCCCCGATCGGCGTCGGCGGTCCAGATCGTGCCGCCCAGCCCGCATTCCGAAGTGTTTGCGATTGTCACCGCATCGTCCTCGTCGGTGCGACCACCGCATCCGACCCTGTTGACTTTCTGGTCATACCATTGTAATTATTCAGTATCTGATCGCATCGACGTGTCGGGTCGCAGCGGATTACGCGCAGCCCGCTCGGCGAGGAACGGAGGACTCGTGAACAGCAACGGCTCCGGCGAATCCGGCTTCACCGGCCCGCTTCGAGGTATTCGGGTGGTGGAACTCGGCGGGATCGGACCAGGGCCGTTCTGTGCGATGCTGCTCGCCGACCTGGGCGCCGATGTCGTTCGCGTGGACCGCGTGACCGGTGGCGGCCTGGTGGGGCCCAACAGCGACCACCGCGCAGAACTCATCAACCGTGGTCGTCGATCGGTCGCCATCGATCTCAAACAGCCCGACGGCCTCGAGATGGCCCTGCAACTGATCGACCGTGCCGACGTCCTCATCGAGGGGTTTCGCCCCGGTGTCACCGAACGGCTCGGCCTCGGCCCCGAGGATTGTGCCGCCCGCAACCCCGGGCTCGTCTACGGCAGGATGACCGGATACGGCCAATCCGGTCCGATGTCGCAGGAGGTCGGACACGACATCAACTATGTGGCGCTGAGCGGAGTGCTGTCGATGATCGGTCGGCGGGGGCAGCCGCCAACGCCGCCGCTGAGCCTCGTCGGTGACTTCGGCGGGGGAGGCATGTTGCTCGCGTTGGGTGTGCTGGGTGCGCTGGTCGAACGTCAGCGATCCGGGCTCGGCCAGGTGATCGACGCTTCGATGGCGGAGGGCGCGGCACTGCTGGGAACGGCGTTCTTCGGATTCCGGCAGAACGACACCTGGAGTGCCGAGCGCGGGACCAACATTGTCGACAGCGGTGCGCCCTTCTACGACGCCTACGAGACCGCCGACGGAAAATGGCTCTCGGTGGCGGCGATGGAACCGCATTTCTATCGGGAGCTGATCGAGCTCCTGGACATCCGGGACGAGCTGCCCGACCAGAACGATCGTGCCCAGTGGCCGAGGATGAAACTGATCTTCGCCGATGCGGTCAGGAAGCGGACCAGGGACGAATGGGTGGCGGCCGCCCGCGGACGATCGGTGTGTATCGCACCGGTCCTGGACGCCGCCGAAGCCGCGGTCCACGAACACAGCCTCGCTCGGTCGTCGTTCGTCGAGGTCGACGGGTTCGTGCAGCCCGCGCCCGCACCGCGGTTCAGCCGGACTCCCGCGCAGGTGGATCGGCGACCACCCGTTCCCGGAGAGCACACCTTGTCGGCGTTGACCGAGTGGGGGGTCCCGCCCCACGCCGTCGCCGCCGCCCTCGGGACGGGAGCGCTGCGGCGCGGTGCGCCATCGCCCAGCAGTACAGAAGGATGAGTGACGAGCATGACCTCCATACCGGTGACACCCTTGTCGCCTTGTTCCGGGCTGCCGTGGCGGATCGTGGCGATGCGCCCGCCCTGATCGGTCCGGGCGGCAGCATGTCGTGGAATCAGTATGCGCAACAAGTGGATTCGCTTGCGGCCAGGCTGCGTTCCTGGGGGCTCGAATGGGGGCAGCGAGTCGCACTGGTGATGGACAACAGTCCCGAGTTCCACATCGTCGACATGGCGGTTCTGGTCGCCGGAGGGGTGCCGTTCTCGATCGATCCGCGTGACGCGCCCGCGCGGGTCACCGGTCTGCTGGCGGTGGCGTCGCCGCCGATACTCATCGCGGACGAACAGCACCTCGGCGCCGCCCGAAGCCTGGCGAGCGAGTCGGCCGTGGCGCGGGTGGTGTGTGCGACGGATATTCCGGAGCCCGGCGAGGTGACTGGTCGCGCCGAGCAGCCACAGCCCAGCGCGGAGGACATCGCCACGCTGATCTTCACATCCGGAACCACCGGAGCGCCGAAGGCCGTGCAACTGGCACATCGCGCGATCGTGTCGAGCCTGCGCAGTACCGATGCCGTCGCGCCGATGGGTCGGGCGGGCAGAGTGCTGTCGTACCTGCCGCTGACCCATATCGCCGAACGGTTCATGAGTTACTACTTCGCGCTTGCGACCGGGTCGACGATCTACTGCGTGCCCGACGCGGCCGTACTCTACGACCGGATAATCAGCGTGCGGCCGACCCGATTCTTCGCCGTCCCAAGGGTTTACGAGAAACTCGCGGCCCGCGCTCGCGCCCTGCGGGCCGCCGAACCGAACCTCAGCGGTCCGGAGGTGATCGCTGCCCTGGGTCTCGGCGAGACCGAATATCGCGGCGTCGCCACGGCGCCGTCCTCGCAGGAGTTGTTGCGCTTCTTCGCCGATCTGGGCAGTCCGGTCTCGAACATCTGGGGAATGTCCGAGGCGATCATGTGCACCGTCAACCCGCCCGAGCGAATCGTGGAAGGGTCGGTCGGAGTCTTTCTCGGCTCGTGTGAAGGTGCGGTCGCATCGGACGGAGAGCTGTTGGTGCGGGGCTCGAACGTGATGAGCGGATACCTCGGCGACCCCGAGCGAACCGCCGAAGTGCTGGACGAACAGGGCTGGCTGCACACCGGCGACCTCGGGCGAATCGACGATGACGGATACCTGTTCCTGATCGGTCGCAAGAAGGACGTGCTGGTGACGGCGACCGGAAAGAACGTGGTTCCCACGGTCGTCGAACAGGAGGTGATCAACCGCACCGATCTGTTGTCGCTGGTGGTGGCCATCGCCGAGGGGCGGCGCTATGTGACTGCCCTGTTGGTTCCGGACGAGGAGAACCTCGCCGCATTCGCGCGCAGCCGAGGTCTGGCGGGGACGGCCGCGGAGCTGACGCGCCATCCGGAGGTCCGCGCCGCGATCGAACGTGCGATAGCGGAGGCGAATACGGTTCTTGCCAAAGCCGAGACGATTCGCAACTGGGTGTTGCTGCCCGCGGAATGGCAACCGGCGTCGGACGAGTTGACCGCGACGATGAAAATCAGGCGGTCCGCGGTGGACGACAAGTATGCGACGGAGATCGACCGGATGTACACGTGAGGCAGAGCTCGTAGCCTTTCGAGAAGTAGGCAGACGAAAAGAGTTGCAATGAATTTCGATGTCAGAACTTTGCACGGGCGTCGTGCCGACCAGCGCTGGAATCGTATGGTTGTCGGGGATGTCCTGGAACGCGTGACGTGGAGTGAACCCGATAAGACCGCGCTGGTCGGGTGGACGGGCGCGTACGGCAGCGAAGAATTCTCCCGAGTCAGCTATCGGCAAGCGGATGCCTGCGCGAATCGAATCGCGCATGCGCTGCGGGATGAGGGGCTCGAGCGTGGCGATCGCGTGCTGCTGTATTGCGAGAACTCCGTCGAGGCCGTGCTGTTGCTGTTCGGCATCGCGAAGGCCGGTCTTGTTGGCGTTCCGGTCAATCCCAATCTGGCTCCCGATGTACTGATCTGGGTCATCGACCATGTCGACATCAAATTCGCCGTGGTCGACGCGGAATTCAGGTCTCGCGCCGGCGGAGTGCTCGCTGCTGCCGGGATCCGTAATACCGTGACGATTCCGATCGGCGGCCCGGTGCCTGCCGACACGCGTTCATTTGCCGACTGGATCGACGGAAAGCCGGAGACCGAGGTCGAGGAAGTACTGCACGCCGACGATATCTGGAGCCTCGTCTTCACCTCCGGGACCACTTCGATGCCCAAGGCATCGATGACCTCGCACACCTACTCCTACATAACGGCCTTCGCCTACGCGATGTCCTTGTCCCGCGGCCTCGACAACGAGCGCGACCTGACGATGTGTACGTTCCTGCCGATCCTGTACCACTGCGGGCACAATTCCACCGTCCTACCTGCGTTGATCTCCGGCGGAACGATGGTGCTGGGTAGACGTCCGGATCCGGTGGGCCTGGCCGAGGCCGTGACCGCGGAGCGCGTCACCGCAGTGTGGGCGGGCTCTCCCGCGTGGGTGCTGAAATTGGCCGACATCGCCTTGGAGCAAGAGCGGTTCGACCTGACCAGCTTGACGGTGGTGATGTTCTCCTGGGGTGCCATCCGGCCGGATATCGGCGAGCGGCTGCGGTCGGCGTGCGGCGACGACGTCAAGATGCTGGAGGTATTCGGACAGACCGAGGCGATGTCGTGTTATCGGTTCTGGCCGGACAGCGAACCGGAAAAGTTTCGGCAGTCCATGAACGGGGTCAACTACGTGGGTCATCCGAACCCGATGCTCGCGGCGAATATCGTAGATTTCGACGGGGAAAGTCTGCGCGGCCGGCCCGGAGAAGCAGGGGAGGCGGTCTATCGGAGCCCGGTATTGACTGCGGGATATTACAACGATCTTCCCGCCACCGAAGAAGCTTTCCGGGGCGGATGGTTCCATTCCGGCGACAGCTGCACCTACGACGACGACGGTATGCAGATCATGGTCGACCGTTACAAAGACATCGTCAAATCCGGCGGTGAGAACATCTCCAGTGTGCGGGTCGAAGGTGTGCTGTCCACGCATCCCGCGGTCGAGCGGGTCGCTGTTATCGGCCTCCCGGACGAGAAGTGGGGTGAAAGGGTGGTTGCCGTGGTCACGCTGCGGCAAACCGATGGAACTTCCGTCGACGAGCTGCTGGAATTTTCCCGTGCGCGGTTGGCCGGTCACGAAGCTCCCAAACAGGTAGTCGTCGTGGACAGCATGCCGGAAACCGTCGGCGGGAAGATCATGAAATACAAACTGCGCGAACTGCTTTCGTGACGGCCGGAGACCGAACCCCGCTGCTCCCGACCCCGCCCACCCGATCCTCAGTCACGGCGATAGGAAATCATCAGCGCGACAACCGGATTCAGCCCAGGTGGGCCTGCAACAACCAGGCGGGTACCGAGCTGCGGCCGCCCGGCTCGTCACGGACGTCTTCGAACGAGATCGGCAACGCTTTGTCCTTCGGGAGATTGTTGCCGTGGATGCGTGCCGGGCTGATCTCGTCGATCACCCAGTACTTCGAGACCACTTCGCGCAGTTCGGCTTCGGTGACGGGGTTGGGGCCGAAACCGGCGGGCGGATTGGGGAGGGCCTTGCGGTCGAACACGAGTACGAAGTAGGACGCTCCGGGGGCGGCGGCGCGGACGATCGACTGCTGGTATCCCTCGCGCTGGTCCACCGGGATCGAATGGAACAGGGTGCTGTCGACGATGGTGCCGAAACGGCCGTCGTACCCGGTGAACGAGGCGATGTCGGCGACCTCGTACGACGCGGTGGTCAGTCCGCGCCGGGACGCTTCGGCACGGGCCAGTTCGATGGCGGTCGGGGCGGAGTCCAATCCCACCGTCGTGTAACCGTGTTCGGCCAGATACAGGGAGATCGCTGCCTCGCCGCACCCCACATCGAGGACGTCGCCGTGGATTTTGCCCTGCTCGATGATAGCTTTGAGTTCCGGCTGCGGCTCGCCCAGGCTCCAGGGAGGCTTGGCATCCCAGAACGGTCCGGCGTCGCCCTTGTAGGCGCCCTCGAAGGTGAACTCGCCCGGTGTGGTCGTGCCTTCCGCTGGTCCCCCGTCACCGTCTCGGGTCTCGATGGCTTTCACGGTCTTGTCGAGGGCCTGTTTCAGGACGCGTTTGCCGACGGTCCCGACGACGACTCCCAGGACCCGGCCCTTGAGGTTCTTGCCCTCGCGCACGACGACCACGTCCACGTCGGTCATCCCGTCGGGTCGGCGTGTGAAGGTGTAGGTGTGACCCGAGTGGCCGCCCCACAGGTTCGAGTCGGTGGTGGTCATGACGACGCGGTCCGGGTTCGACCAGTCGTAGTGCAGGCGTTCCCAGATGCCGTGTGATCCCTCGGTGACGTCGGCATCACGCTGTCCCTGGTCGTGGACCTCGAGATATTCGTCGGCGCTGTTGCCGAACACCTGTGAGCGGCCCGGCCCGAAATCGGTCAGCGCCGCCACGAACTGTTCCGGTGTCGAACTAGTGGTCTCCTTGAAGTGGATGGTGGACATCGGGGCCTCCTGTTCTGGGCGATAACTCCTCGAGGGATCGACGGGTCGCCGTTCGCACGTCGCGTGCGCAACGGGGGAGACCGCCCAGGCCGAGGCGAGGATGCCGACAAGGACATCACGCCGAGCACGCGCCGAGGCTGCAGCCGTCCGTCCCGTTTGCGCGACGTTCGAAACTGTCGATTCATGATCCAGTCTAGGACCTCGCACGGAACAATCCGAGGTACTGATTCCGGTACCGGCTGCTACCGCTGACGAGTTGAAGCTACGAGTCCGCCGGTTCGAGCAGGCTGTCCACGAGGCGCTGCCGGGCGGCCTGACCCAATCCCGCCCGACGCGCCCACTCGGCCGGACCGCCGTGTTCAACAGCGAAGTGCGCCAGCAACTTTCGCATCGTGTCGGCTTCCGCGGCGAAGACCCAGGCGGGCACCTCGGCGAGATCGGTGCTGCGCTCGCGGGCGGAACGCGCCTGCTGCACCCGGGCGCGCAACGCCTCGACGTTCACCCCGGTCGCGGCGTAGTCCGCGACGATATCGTCGGCGCGGACACCGATGACGCCCAGCAAGAGGGCCACGACCACGCCGGTGCGGTCCTTGCCCGCGGCGCAGTGCACCAGGGCCGGCAGGTTGCCCGCCTCGGCCAGCAGATCCAGGACCTCGACGATATTGGCGGGGCTGTGTTCGAGGTACTCGAGATAGCGATCGAACATCGTTCCGTCGGCGGCCACCTGCATCAGGTCCAGGCGTAGCCGACCGGCTCCGAAGATGTGGATGTTGCGGTAGACGGGCACCGAATCGGCCACCGGCCCACGCCCGTCGGCCTCGGCCTCCGTCGGCGCACGCAGATCGATCACGCTCTGCAGTCCGCAGTCCCGCAGCAGGTACGAGACGTCGCCGTCGTCCAATTCGGTCAGTGCGTCCGACCGCAGCACGTGCAGCCGTCGCACCCGGCGGCCGTCCTCGGTCCGCAGTCCGCCCAGATCACGAGCGTTGCACGCCCCGCGCAGGGGCAAGGCACGGCCAGCGACCGCCATCTCATCGTTTGTCATCGGCTTCCGGTTTCGTCCAGTGCATCGGCGGCTTCTCGCTCTCGATGATATTGAACCGCGACCGCGGCGTCCGGACCACACCTCGCGCGGCCCTGTCTCGGTCGACCCGGTGGCCCGAGCTCACTGCGCCACAACAGAAATGGAGGCAAGATCGGCTCGGCGATGCGATCGCCGATTTCGACCCGGTCCACGCCATCGCGGGTGGTATGCTCGGCGGCGGTGCGTCGGGTCGCGCATCAGGGTTGTTTGTGAAGGCGCGCAACGAGTACCGCGTCGGCAGGGGGTGTATCCAGTTCCCGGCTTTCCGGGCGAGCGGCCGGAATCGGCAGTGTCGCACACGGATCGCCTGGTCACTCGGCTCGTGGTGGCGGGAATCTCCGGTGGTATCGACACCGAAGAGCTGACGCCCAGGGGTGAGCCCGGCGGTGGTTCACGGGTTAGCAACGCACACGCTGTCTGTCGTGACCGTGTGATTCATCCTCAGTTACCTGCCCGGGCTTAGCGTGCTGAGTACCACGGAAGGAGTCGGCTGTGGAGATCCGACATCTCGTTTCGTTCATCGCCATCGCCGAGGAATTACACTTCGGCCGCGCAGCGCAGCGCCTTCACCTCACTCAGCCCAGTCTGAGCGCCCAGCTGCAGAAGCTGGAAAAATCACTCGGCGTGCAACTGGTCGCACGCAACTCGCATGATGTCCGGCTGACCGCGGCCGGAGTGGAATTCGAGGGTCAGGCCCGCCAGATCGTCGCTCAACTGGAGCGGGCGGCACATTCGGCGCGGGCCACCGCGGCGGGCCGGTCGGGCACCCTCAACATCGGCTACAACCTCCCGGCCAGCCGCCACGTGCTGCCGAAGGCGTTGGCCCGCATGGCCTCCGACCACCCCGACATCGTTGTGTCGTTGTGGGAGAAGCGAACCGGGCCGCAACTGGCCGGGCTCTCGGACGGCTCACTGGATATCGCGCTGGTGTACGGACATCCCGGCACCGCCGAGTTCCGCTACCGCCGGTTGCTGCACCGGGTGCCGCTCGTGGCGGTGGTGGGCCGGTTGCATCGCTGGGCGGAGCGGCCCGGTGTCCGGTTCGCCGAGTTGGCGAGCCAGCAGTGTGTGCTGTTCGCGCGGGACCAGTGCCCGGCGATGTACGACTCGATCCTGCGGGCGGCGGCCGACAACGGCATCTCGCTGACCGTGGCCCAGATGGCCGACGATCCGGGGGCCACCGCGCATATGGTCGCGGTGCGCCCGCTGGTCGGCTTCGCCTCGCTGCCGCGCGCGATCTCGATGGGAATGGTTGTGCCGGGCAGCACCTCGGTCGCGGTGAAACTGGTGGATCCGGTACCTACTCTCGATCTGTATGCGGTGTGGAATGCCGAGGAGACGAATCCGGCCGTCTCGCTGTTTCTGGACTGTGTGGAGTTTCCGGAGGAATCGGAGATCGATACTGCCCCGGCGATTTCCGCCTGACCACTTCGATAGGCCCTGACGTTCGCGCGGTAGGAATGCGCCCGCGACCCGGACAGTATTTGTCGCCGCCGAGAAGAATTCGGAGGCGTGAATACAGTCTCAGGCATCGAGATATCGGTTACCGAGAACGGAATCCAGCCGGCGGATTTCGAGAGTTTGTACTCGATTGTCTCCGGCGGCGCCCGGCAGGATCCGCACCGGCTGCTGCTGGGCTACCCGGACGGGACGGTGCTGACCCGGGCGGAGGTGGACACCGGAATCCGGGCGGTCGCCGCAGCGCTGGCTGAACGCGGTGTGCGGCACGGGGATCGGGTCGCGATCCTGGGCCGCACCAGTATGGAATGGGTTCTGCTCGACTGCGCGGTGCTGGCGCTGGGCGCGGTCGTGGTACCGATCTACCCGACCTCCTCGCCCAGCCAGATCGAGCACATCCTGACCGACAGCGGCAGTACGTATTTCGCCGCCGAGACCGACGACGACGCGGTCCGGCTGCTGGCCGCCGGTGCGGGCGCGGTCTTCACCTTCACCGAGATCTCGCGCTGGGCGCAGGGCGCGGTGAGCGCCGATCCGGAGGCGCCGACCGCCGACGTGGGCGCCGACGACCTGGCGATGATCGTGTACACCAGCGGCACCACCGGCCTGTCCAAGGGCTGCATGATCACCCACCGCAACATGTACACCTCCGCGGCCAACACCGTCCGCCAGACCGGCGCGCTGTTCGACGGGACGACCGTGCTGGCATTGCCGCTCTCGCACGTCTTCGGTCAGACCATGCTGTTCGCGTGCCTGTTCGGCGGCACCGAAACCTATCTGCTGCCGGGGATTCCGGATCTGGTCCCGGCCCTGACCCGGCTGCGGCCCACCTTCCTGCCGCTGATTCCCTACGGGCTGGAGAAGATTCGCAAGCACTGCCGCACGTTGCTCGCCGAGGGCGCGGAGCGCGAGGCGGTGACGCGCGGGCTGGAGTTGCTGCGGCGGCGCGATCCGGCGCTGCCCGTCGAACCGGTGGCCTCGGCGTTGGGCGGTCGGTTGCGCCATGTGATCTCCGGCGGTGCGTCCCTGGACGATTCGACGGCCGGGTTCTACGCCGGGGTCGGCGTGGTGATCCTCAACTGTTATGGCCTGACCGAGGCGGCCACCGCGGTGACCGTCAATGCGCCGGAGACCAACCGGCTGGGCACCGTGGGCCGCCCGATTCCCGGTACCGCGGTCGGCATCGCCGCCGAGGACGGGGAGGTTCTGGTCCGCGGCCCGCACGTGACGCCCGGGTACTGGGGTGCGGCGAGCGAGCAGCGGCCGGTCGATGCCGACGGCTGGCTGCACACCGGTGACATCGGTGAACTCGACGACGGGCATCTGCGAATCACCGGGCGCAAGAAGGAGATTCTGGTCACCTCGGGCGGTAAGAACGTCGCCCCGACGCCGCTCGAGGATCGGGTGCGGCTGCACCCGCTGGTCAGCAACTGCATGGTGCTCGGGGACGGCCGGGCCTATGTCACCGCCCTGGTCACCCTGGACGCCGAACGCGCCGAACAGTGGCGGGCCGAACATCCGGACAGTGATCCGTCCACCGCCGTGCAGGCGGCGGTGGACGAGGCCAACGAGCTCGTCTCCCGGGCGGAATCGATTCGCGCATTCCGGATCGTCGCGGGTGACTTCACGATTGCGAACGGACTGCTCACCTCGTCGCTGAAATTGCGTCGGGCGGCCATCGCCGAAGCGTATGCCGACGATATTCGGCAGCTCTATGTTGCGCGTGAGTGAACCTGCCGCAAATCATTCATCAACTTCTCCGTCGCGATAGCCGAGGCCGATCGGCCGATGAATTGCAGTGTCCGCCGGTAGTTCTCGGACGGTATCGCGAACAAACTCGAAACCGGAATTCCTCTAGCGAAAGTGATGGGCACATGTACGACGTCATCGTGGTCGGATCTCGCGTCGCGGGGGCCCCGCTGGCCATGCTGCTGGCTCGTAAGGGTTACCGCGTGCTCGCCGTGGACCGCGCCACCTTCCCGAGCGACACCGTCTCCACCCACTACATCCACCAGGCGGGCCTGAGCCTGTTGAAGTCCTGGGGACTGCTGGACCAGCTGGTGGCCACCGGTTGCCCGCCCGTGCGGAACCTGAACTTCACCTACACCGACATCGTGATCAACGGGATGGCCGATCCGTCGGCGGACGGCATCGACGCCGTGTACTGCCCGCGGCGCACCGTACTGGACAAGATGCTGGTGGATGCCGCGCGCGGTGCGGGCGCGGAGGTGATCGAGGGATTCACCGTCAGCGCACTGGAATTCGACGGTGACCGGGTCACCGGCCTGCGCGGCCGAACCGCTGACGGCGCCGAGCACAAGTTCGAGGCGAAGCTGGTGATCGGCGCGGACGGCGCCAACTCCACGGTCGCCAAGCAGGTCGGCGCCGAGGTCTACGAGGGCTCGCCGGCGGCGTGCTTCGTGTTCTACTCCTACTACGAGGGCGTCGACTGGGGTATGCAGCACCGCACCGGATTCGGTGAGCAGCAGTTCGCCTCCTGGCCCACGCACGACGGACTGGCCCTGGTGGCGGTCATGCGCAAGCGCGACCGGTTCCGGGAGTTCCGGGCCGATCCCGATGCCGGCGTGCAGGAGATCGTGGACCAGGTGGACCCGGAAATCGGTGCGCGGCTGCGGGATACCGGTAAGCGGGTGGAGCCGTTCCGGCCGATGCTGTACCCGGACAACTACCGCCGCCGCTCCTTCGGACCGGGCTGGGCGCTGGTCGGCGACGCCGGATACCACAAGGACCCGTTCACCGGCTGGGGCATCACCGACGCCTTCAAGTACGCCCAGCTGCTGTCGGATCTGGTGGACGAGAGCCTGTCCGGGGTACGGCCGTTCGAGCAGACCCTTGCCGAGTACCAGCGTGAGCGCGACGCGCAGAGTGCGAGCACTTACGAACTGACACAGAGCATTTCGGAGCTGTCGCTGAGCCCGTACTACGACTCGGTGTTCCGCGCGACCAGTATGAGCCCGGACTACTCCAAGAAGTTCTTCGGTCTGATCGCGGGGCTGTATCCGCCGGACAAGTTCTTCGGCGAGGCCGAGCTGGCCGAGCTGTACGAGAAGGTCGGCTTCCCGTCCGAGCGCCGCCACCTGACCCGCGACGCGGGAGTACCGGCATGAGCGGGGTGGCGCTCACCGCGATCGGTGACAGTTTCGTCGAGGGGCGCGGGGATGTCCGGCCGGACGGCGCTTTCCGCGGCTGGGTGCCGCGCCTGGGCAGCCAGCTCGGCCTGCGGGGCGGGGCCGTCCGCAATCTGGGCACCCACGGCGCGACCACCACGACTCTGGTGACGCAGCAACTGCCCGCGGCGGTTTCCGCCCGGTCGGCGGTGTACGGCGTGGTCGTCGGGGTGAACGATCTGGTCAGCGACTACGACCGGAATCGCTTCGCGGACAACCTCGCCACCGTGTTCGGCACGCTGAACGAAGGCAGCGCAACGGTTTTCACCGCCACCTACCCGGACATCCCGGCGCGACTGCCGGTTCCGGACGGATTCCGGGAGCTGCTGCGTGAGCGGTTCGCCTACGCCAATTCCGCGCTGGCCGAGGTGACCGCCCGGACCGGCACCCTGCTGATCGATATCGCGGCCCGCCCGGAGTGGGCGCGCCCGGAGATGTGGACCGAGGACGGCCTGCACCCCAGTTCGCTCGGGCATCGCGTCTTCGCGGCCGCGGCGGCCGAAGCGATCTCGTCGACCACCGCCACCACCGTGGCCGCCTGACGCGGCCCACCAGGTTCGAGAGGATTCCCCTGTGACGGACGACAGACGCCTGGCGCGCGACCCGATCGCGATCGTCGGGATGTCGGGGCTCTTGCCCAGAGCCCACAACCATGTTCAGTTCTGGCAGAACATCGTCGACGGTGTCGATTGCATCCAGGAGGTTCCGCCGTCGCGGTGGAAGCTCGACGACTACTACGACGCCGACCCGGCGGCGCCGGACAAGACCTACTCGCGGCGCGGCGCGTTCCTGCCCGATGTGGACTTCGATCCGCTGGAGTTCGGCCTGCCGCCGAATCAGCTCGAGGTCACCAGCACCATGCAGACGCTGAGCCTGGGCGTCGCGCGGGATCTGCTTCTCGATGCCGGGGCGGCCGGATCGGACTGGTACGACGCCGCGAGCACCGGGGTGGTGCTGGGCACCACCGGCCCGGTGCCGCTGATGCACCCGCTCGCGGCCCGGCTCTCGACGCCGGTGCTCATGGAGGCGGCGCGGTCGGTGGGCCTGAGCGAGCGGGACGCCGACGCGATCGCCCAGCGGTTCGTGACGGCTTTCGCGCCCTGGGAGGAGAATTCCTTCCCCGGTCTGCTGGCCAATGTGGTCGCGGGCCGGGTCGCCAACCGGCTCGGCCTGGGCGGGATGAACTGCACGGTCGACGCGGCCTGTGCGGCCTCGCTGGCCGCGATCCGCACCGCGATCGCGGAATTGCAGGACCGCCGCGCCGACATGATGATCACCGGCGGGGTCGACACCGAGAACACCATCTTCATCTACATGTGCTTCAGCAAGGTCGGCGCGCTCTCGCCGACCGGGCGGATCAGCCCGTTCTCCGACGAGGCCAACGGCACCCTGCTCGGCGAGGGCATCACCATGCTCGCGCTGCGCCGGCTGGAAGATGCGCGCCGCGACGGGAACCGGATCTACGCGGTCATCCGCGGGCTGGGTTCCTCCAGCGACGGGCGCTCCAAGAGCATCTACGCACCGCGTGCCGAGGGACAGCGGGTCGCGCTGGATCGCGCCTACCGTGACGCCGAATGTTCGCCCGCCGACGTGGAACTCATCGAGGCGCACGCCACCGGCACCGCGGTCGGTGATCGGACCGAACTGACCGCGCTGAACGGGCTGCTGACCGAATCGACCGAGGAATCCCGGTTCGCCGCGCTGGGCAGCGTCAAATCGCAGATCGGCCACACCAAGGGCGCGGCCGGTACCGCGAGTGTGATGAAGCTGGCCCTGGCATTGCATCAGAAGGTGTTGCCGGGCACCATCAATGTGGCCGCGCCCAATACCGACTTCGACTGGGGCACTGCGCCGTTCTACGTCAACACACGTACCCGGCCGTGGATTCTCGATCCGCAGCGTCCGGTGCGCCGCGCCGCCGCCTCCGCAATGGGATTCGGCGGCACCAACTTCCACGTGGTGCTGGAAGAGGCCGACGCCGACCGGTCCGGGCAGCAGGTGCTGCACCGGGTGCCGCGTGCGCACCTGTGGCATGCGCCGGATGCGGCGAGTCTGGCAGAGTCGGTGCGCGCCAACGAATCCGGCGACGGTGGCGATATTCCGGAGCAGCACGCGCGGATCGGGTTCGTCGCCATCGACGACGAGCACGCCGAACATCTGCGGGACCTGGCGGTCGAGGAACTGCTGCGCAATCCGGACGCCGCGGCCTGGGATCATCCGGAGGGCATCCACTACCGCGCGGCGGCGCTGCCGCAGCGCACGGCAGGTGCGCTGTTCGCCGGTCAGGGCAGCCAGTACGTCGATATGGGATCGACCGCGGCGCTGAACAACCCACCTGTCGGCGCCGCTTTCGACGCGGCCAACGCGGTCTTCGCCGAGGCCCCGCGGCGGCTGGCGAGCGTGGTGTTCCCGGCTCCGGCATTCGACGAGGACGAACAGGCCGAGCAGGAAACCCTGTTGCGCCGTACCGATTTCGCGCAGCCCGCGATCGGTGCGTTGGCGGTCGGGCAGTTCCGGGTGCTGAACGACTTCGGCTTCCGGCCCGACGGGCTGCTGGGGCACAGCTTCGGTGAACTGACCGCGCTGTGGGCGTCCGGCGCGGTGTCCACTGACGACTACTTCGCCCTGGCACGGGCGCGTGGCGCGGCGATGGTGGTGCCCGAGGGCGAGGACGCGGGCACGATGACCGCGGTCGGCGCCACCCGGGAGGTGGTGTCCGAGCTGATCGCCGGGGTCGCCGATGTGTGGATCTGCAACCACAACGCGCCCGATCAGGTGGTGGTCGGCGGTGGCGCCACCGGAATCGCCGAGGTGGCCGCCCGCGCCGCGGAGCGCGGGATCGCCACCCGGGACCTGCCGGTCTCCGGCGCCTTCCACACCCCGTACGTGGCGCACGCGGTGGATCGCTTCGCCGCGGCGGTGGCCGAGGTGCCGATCGGCGCACCCGCTGTCCCGGTCTACGCGAACTCGCCGGACGCGGGATACGGCGACGATGCCGCGGCGAACCGGGCCACCCTGACCGGACAGCTCAGCAAGCCGGTGGAATTCGCGTCCGCGTTGAGCGCGATGCGCGCGGCCGGATGCAACGTTTTCGTCGAATTCGGGCCCAAGCAGATTCTCACCTCGCTGGTGCGGCGCACCCTCGGCGATGAGGTGATCGCGATCGCCACCGACTCCGGGCCGATCGGCGACGGTGACCTCACCCTGAAGCGGGCAGCTGTGCGACTCGCGGTGCTGGGCTTCGACATTCGCGGGATCAACCGCTATGCCGCGCCCGCGCCCGCCGCGGCGCCGCAGCGGGGCATGACCGTGACCCTCTCCGCGCCGGAGTATGTGCCCGACACCCGCCGGGCCGCCCATGCCGCCGCTCTCGGCGACGGCTACCTGGTCACCGCCGCCGCAGCGCCGCAGCCGGTTGCCGCCCCGCCGGTGCCGCCCTCGAATGGTGTTGCGCCGCAGAACGATATCGTCCCCGCCGCCGAGCCGCCCGTGGTCCGCTCGGCCGACCTACCGGAGAATTTCGTGTCATCCCAACCGCCCCACCGCGACGCCGGGGCCGCCGCTGTCGCGGACTACAGTGCACTGGACTCCGCGCTGGTACAGCATCTGGACATCCACCGCCAATACCTCGACGGCCAGCTGGATCTGGCCCGCAGCCTGGCCGGTGCGCTCGGCCAGGGTGGCTTGGACGAGAGCACCGTCCGGGCCATCGAGGCGGTGAAGGAACACGGAATCGCCATCAGCGACAGCCATTCTCGGGCCAGTTCGGTACTGGCGCAGCTGGCCGGGCTGGAGAGCGGTGTGGAGGTCGCACCGGTACAGCGGATCGCCGCGATGCCGCAGCCTGCACCGCGCGCCCTGTCCGCTGCCCCGGGCACGGAAAGTTCGGCGCGGCAGACGATTCCGGCAGCTGTGGCGATCGAATCGCAGCCGGCTCGCCCGACCTCGATACCGGCCGCCAACGGGAGCACTTCGGCCGGTGCCGCATCGAACAACACTGCTTCGAGCAACACGGTGTCGAATGGTGCTGCCCCGGCCGCCGAACCCACGGCCGATGCGGCGACGTTGCGTCGTGCGTTGCAGGAAGTGGTCGCCGACAAGACGGGTTATCCGGTCGAGATGGTCGATCCTGCAATGGATCTCGAAGCCGACCTCGGCGTCGACTCGATCAAGCGGGTGCAGGTGATCGGGGCGTTGCAGGAGCGGTTTCCGCACTTGCCGAGCCTCGGCCCGGAGCAGTTGGGCACTCTGCGCACGCTGGACCAGGTGGCGACACTGCTTGCCGGTACCGATACCGAAGCTCCGGCTCCCGCCGCGGCACCGACGCCCGCGAGCGGGGCGACCGCTGACGAGCTGCGCCGCGCCCTGCAGGAAGTGGTCTCGGACAAGACGGGTTATCCGGTCGAGATGGTCGATCCCGCAATGGATCTCGAAGCGGATCTGGGCGTCGACTCGATCAAGCGGGTGCAGGTGATCGGGGCGTTGCAGGAGCGGTTCCCGCATCTGCCGAGTCTCGGCCCGGAGCAGTTGGGCACTCTGCGTACGCTGAACCAGGTGGCCGACGCGCTCACCACACCGGCTGCCTCCGCTTCCGCGGCCTCCGAATCGGGCCCGGTCTCCGGCGCATCGGCGGACGAATTGCGGTCCGCGCTGCGGGAACTGGTCGCGGAGAAGACGGGCTATCCGGTGGAGATGGTCGATCCGACGATGGATCTGGAGGCGGATCTCGGAGTCGACTCGATCAAGCGGGTGCAGGTGATCGGAGCCTTGCAGGAGCGATATCCGGATCTGCCCAGTCTCGGTCCCGAGCAACTGGGCACCCTGCGCACGCTGGATCTCATCGCCGCCCGCCTGGCGGACACCACCGGTGGTGATGCGGACCCAAAAGCTGAGGCCGCGGCCGGTGCGCCGCGGCACGCCGTCGATCTGATCACCGTCGCACCGGTGGACACGCTCGTCGACCCCTATCCCGCCGACGCCTTCGCGGTGGTGCTCGGGATCGGGGCCGACACCGAGGCCGACTGCGCCGCGCTCATCGCCGTGCTGCGGGGCCTGGGCTGGACCGCACGGCATACGACAGATCTCGCCACGCTGGCCGCCGATCCGGTGGACGCGGTCCTCGTTGTCGCCGGAACAACCACGCAATGGCAAGCGGCACAGGATGTCCTGACCGAGACCATCCTCGCGGCCGGTCGTGCGGTGCCGGAGCTGCGGCAGGCCACTCAACGGGCGGCCTTCGTCACCGTGACCCGACTCGACGGGGAACTGGGTTATCGCGGGGACAAGGATCCGGTGTCCGCGCTGCTCGGCGGCATCGGCGGGATCGTGAAGACGATCGCGGCCGAGGAACCCACGCTGTTCTGCCGGGCGCTCGATATCGACCCGGCAGTGGACGCGACGGTGGCCGCGGCGCAGGTGGTGACCGAACTGTTCGACGCCGCCACCGACACCGCCGAGATCGGCATAGACGCGGCGGGCGTGCGCCGCGCGCCGGTGCCCAGCAGGTATGCACCCGCGTCAACGGTGACGTGGGTGGATCCGGACCGTGTTCCGGACCCGACGACGCTGTCGGCCGACGATGTCCTGCTGGTCACCGGTGGCGCGCGCGGCGTGACCGCACTGTGTGTGCTCGCGCTGGCCCGGCGCAGTCCGGCGCGGTTCGTGCTGCTGGGCCGGACCGAACTCGCACCGGAGCCGGAATGGGCTGCGGGCGTGCCGGATTCGGATCTGAAAACGGCCGCCGTTCGCGCGCTTGCCGGTACCGGCACTACCCCGCGCGAGATCGACCGGAGCTGCGCCGAGGTGCGCGCCGTCCGCGAGATCCGTTCCACCCTGGCCGAACTCGGTGACCGAGCCGTGTACGCGGCGGCCGATGTCACCGATGCCGCGGCGGTCCGTGCGGCGGTCGAACCGTGGCGGGACACGCTGACCGGGATCGTGCACGGCGCGGGAGTTCTCGCCGATTCGATGATCGCGGACAAGACCGCGGAGTCGGTGACCCGGGTGCTGCGCCCCAAGCTCGCGGGACTGGCTGCGGCCCTGGCGGTGGTGGACCAGCCACGGCATCTGGTGCTGTTCACCTCGGTCGCCGGACTGTTCGGCAATGCCGGACAAGCCGATTACGCGGCCGCCAACGAGGCGCTGTGCCGGTTCGCGACGAGCTGGCGCACCCGCCACCCGGACTGCCATTGCGTCGCGATCGACTGGGGCGCCTGGGACGGCGGGATGGTCACGCCCGAACTGCGCCGGCACTTCCGGGATCGCGGAATTCCGTTGCTGGCACCGGAAACCGGGGCCGCGGCCTTCGCCGAACAGTTCACTCCGGCGCACCGCGCCGACACCGTGGTGCTGGTCGGTGAGGCGGTGGCGTTGTCCAGTGCCACGCCTCCGCTCGCACCGGCGCGGGTGCGGCGGACCTTCGCCGGGCTCACCGAGGAGCCGGTGATCGCCGCGCATCGCATCGGCGAGCACATCGTGCTGCCCGCGACTTTCGCGCTCGGTGCGTTGATCAACGTCACCGAACGCCGGTTACCCGGGCTGACCGTCACCGGTGTGCACGATTTCGAGGTCGTCAAGGGGATCGTTTTCGATCATCCGGTGGACGAGGTCGACATCGTCGTCGATCCCTCCGCTACGGAGGGTGATTCGGTCACGATGGAGGTGCGCATGATCCGTGGCCGCACCACCCACTACCGGGCCACGGTGGTGTGCACTCGCACGGCAGAGGGCTCACCCCGGGTGACAGTGCCGACCGGACCCGGGTCCAGTGCGGCATGGATCTACCAGGACGGTGTGCAGTTCCACGGTCCGGCCCTGCAGGGGCTGCGCCGGGTGCGCAGCGCCTCCGACTCCGCGATGGTCTTCGAATGTGTCCTGCCCGCCACGCGAATCGGCGCGGGCTCGTACGGCGGACGGCTGCACGATCCGGTCTGCGCGGATCTGATCCTGCAGTGCCCGCCCGTGCTGGGACACCGGTTGCTCGACGCGGCCTGCCTGCCGCTGGGAATCGGCAAGGCCGAGTACTACGGGCGGTTGCCGGTGGGGGAGCCGTTCCTGGTGGTGGTCGACAATCCGCGCGGCGGGTCGTTCGAGGTGAGCATAGATGCGACCGCGACCGACCTGAACGGCACAGTGTTGCAACGGTTCGCGGGCGTCACCGTGGTGACCACCCCGGACCTGACAGAGAAGTTTCGAAGCTCGGTGAGGCGGTGGCAGAAATGACAGTGCTGGAGTTCGACGGAATCGCCTTCGACCCCACGGGTGGGCCGCGTGCCGGGACCGAGGCGGTGGAGTCTGGTCGGGCACCGGCCACCAGCATCGGCGATCGGCGGCCTGTGGCCGTCCCGTCGATGGCGGTCGAGAAGCGCTCGGCCACAAGACATCCCGGTGTGTCGAGCGCGTTGGCGGAAATTCGCGCCGGGGTGGTGGCCGCCCACCGTGCCGCGCTGGACGCACAGCTCGCGTTGCAGCGGGCGCTGTGGGAGCGGGCCTGCGCGGGCGGATCATCGACTGCCACACCGGATCCAGGTGCATCGGAAGCTTCCGCAACGATCGCGGCCGACGCTGCGATTCGACTGCCGGGTCGGCTCGCCGCTACTGCTGGTGGATCCGCGATCGCTGCGGAGGATGCCTTCAAACCGCTCGCCCGATCCGCCCGCACCACGCTCGATCGTGCTGCGCTGGAACAACTCACCCGCGGCGAAGTGACCGAGGTGTTCGGTCCGGCCTACCGGCGTGCGGGCGTGGTGTCGGCGGTCCGCCTGGCCACCGCGCAGCCGCTGGTCCTGACTTGGATCGAAGCGCTGGAGTTGCGGGGCGGCGACGGAAAGGGCTGGGTCGCTGCCGAATTCGAGGGTGATGTGCGGGCGGCGGCGGTACAGGCCGCCGAGGTGTTCGCGATCTTCTGCGGTTTGCACCTGTGCTTGTCCGGCTGCACCCTGACCGCGACGGTGGACGGCGCAGACGGCTCTGGCGCGGGCCGGATCGAGTTGGTGGTCGGCGATGTCGATCTGATCCCTCGGCCGCACGTGGACGCAATCGCGCGCACCGCGGCCGGGGCGCTGGCGGTGACGGTCGCCGCGGCCGAACCCCCCGGTGCTGGAGTAGGGCCGGGCGCGGCGGTATCGGGCCTGCTGCTCAACGAATTTCACATGGTGCACCTGTCCCGGGGCGATCAGGCCATCGCGATGGGACCGGAATTCGCGCCGTACACCGGGGTCCGCGCGACCCGGTTGCCGACCGGCGGATTGTTGCTGGTGGATCGGGTGCTCAGCTTCGACGGCACGCGTGGTGTCCTGGACGGGCCCTCCTACACCAGCGAATACGACTCCCCGGCCGATTCCTGGTACTACGGCGACACCGCCAACGAATCCATGCCGCATTTCGTCTACATGGAGACCTCGTTGCAGGCGGCGCTGCTGATGGGCTACTACGCCGGGCCGACGCTGTCCCAGCGCGACACCACGCTGAGTCTGCGCAACCTCGGCGGCAGCGCGCGACTGCTGCGGCGAATCGATCTGCGGGACAGCACGATTCAGCAGTCCTCGCGGCTGCTGTCGACCACGCTGCTGCCCGGATCCTCGTTGCAGACCTTCGATTACACCCTCGCCGTCGAGGGAGAGCCGTTCTACACCGGCGAGACCATGTTCGGCTACTTCAGTGACGAGGCGCTGGCCAATCAGACCGGCCTCGACGCGGGCCGCTCGGTACCCAGCTGGCGGACCGAGCATCCGCAGGCCCCGGCCCGGGTGATCGAC
>NZ_BAGB01000162.1 GCF_000308615.1 Nocardia jiangxiensis NBRC 101359 | reverse complement strand
ACGCAAAACCCGGCGGCTGCGGATTTGCTCGCGCTACCGTCTTCACTACGGCCATATCCGGCTGTTGAGGAGGACAGATGCGCAAACTGACCTACTACGTTGCCTCGACGATCGACGGATTCATCGCCACCGGCGACGGTTCGGTGGATTTCTTCCCCGTCGGCGGTGATCACATCCCGGTGATCACCGCGCAGTATCCGGAAACCCTGCCGACGAAGGTGCGTGAGGCACAGGGCCTCGACAAACCCGCGACAACCTTCGATACGGTCCTGATGGGCCGCCGAACGCACGATTTCGGCGTACGCACCGGAACGTCGAGCCCGTACGCGCATCTGCGCCAATTCGTGGTGTCCGCAACGCTGCCCGAGGATCCCGATCCGGATGTCGAACTCATCGCCGCCGATCCGCTCGCGCGGGTGCGAGAGCTCAAACGTGAACCGGGCCTTGGCATCTGGTTGTGCGGGGGCGGTGTGCTCGCGCAGGCGCTGCTGCCGGAGATCGATCAGATCTTCCTCAAGCTGCATCCCATCGTGCTGGGTAGTGGGCGAGCGTTGTTCGGGCCGGGATCGCGTCTACCGGAACCACATCGGTTCCGGGTGCTGACCAGTCGCGTGTTCGAGGACGGCGTCGCCTTCGTCAGATACGTGCGAATCTCACATGCCCGCCTCCCCGCGACTTCAGCGGGTCGTTGAGTGCCTGAGGACTCGGTTTTCGGGCCGGCGGTTATGTGCCAGAGGACTTCTGGACGTACCCGGTGAGTTACCAACGTGCTTGCCAAATGTAGGGCCGCAGGTCACGGTATCTAACCGTACCGTCTGACCTGCGGTCACTTGTCATCTATTTGTCAGAAATTGTCCGTACGTCGCCGGGCCGGTCGTCCGGCAACGGCGGCGGCCGTGTTACTGATTTTCTCTCGCGTGGACGCCGATCAGATCTGGTCGCAACTCCCGGACGAAGCCAGGGTCGCAGTGGCTCTTTAGGATTGGTCCGTGCAGTACCAAGCGCCTCGGCCCGTCCTGGTTTCTCTGGCGATGCGTCGCGCGTTCCGCGAATTCGCACCCGGGATCGTTCTTCGTGAGATCGACGAAATGTGGCAGGACGAGGGGTTTCGTGCCCGGCCGGGAGCCGCGGAACCAGGATGGTGAACGTCGGTGCCGGTATCAGAGCTATCTGGACGTCGTCGATTGGATGGACCACGATCATGTCCACAGCGCGCTGCGAGTCTTCGAGCGGACGATCGGCGGGGTCGAGGATGCCTACTTGGGGACGGGTCCGGAAAGAACTCGACCGCGAGGGGTACCGTCCCGAGTCCAATGGTCATATCACCGGCGGGCCTGGTAGTGGGTTGCGGGACAGCGCAATAGCTGCTGCGCAGGATGCATCGGCCCTTCGGGACGCAGGGTGGTGGGTTGGCGTCGGTGGATCAGCGGGTGGTGTTCACGGCGGTGTTGCATGTTGCCGAGCAGCGGTGTGCGTGGCGGATGCTGCCGCCGTCGTTCGGGGTGAGTGTGCCGACGGCGCATCGTCGGTTCACTGTCTGGACGATAGCCGGGGTGTGGCGGCGGCTGCATTGTGCGGTGCTGGACGAGTTGGGTGCTGCGGGTCGGTTGGTCCAGGGCGGTGGCCTATGCGGCAAGTGTGCGGGCTCATTAGGGGGCGATCTGACCGGTCCGAACCCGACCGAGCGCGGCAAGCCGGGCTCGAAGATCCATGTGTTGTCCGATCGGGCTAGAATCCCTCTGTCCGTGGCGGTTTCGGCAGCCAACGTCCATGACTCCCAAGCGTTGAAAGCCCTTGTCAAGGCGATCCCGACGGTTCGGTCGCGGCGCGGCCCGCCGCGCCGGCCCGGAGGTGGGCAGGCCAATCTGTCACCTGATCCTGTAGCAGTCCCGAGTCCCGATCGCGCCGACCTGCGCGCCCCGGGCCCATTGGAAACTCCCGCCGACCAGTACCGAAACGATTGGCCGACCAGGTTGCCCATCAGTCGGCTGTGGTCGCCGGCCGAGATCCACGGTCGCGGATGTGTCCTTGGACGTACTGTCCGTCGTACCAGCCTTTGCCGGCCGCATACGCGAGCATCGCATCGAAGTCACGGCGCCATTCGTCGTCGTTCGGTCGTCCCTGCCGAACAAGCCAGTCGACAGCGGCGAATGCAGAGTCGGCCGCAAGGTATCCAAGGTTTTCGCTTCTGAGGACGGCGTCGGCTGTGTCCCGATCGACGGTCAACAAGAAGTCGAACTTGTCCAAAGTGGACATATCGTGGGCGGTTACGGATTCGCTGGTGACGCTCACATACATTCTGGAATGCCCTTCAGTTCGTTGCCCATGCCTCGGGTGCGGCCACTCGGTGAAAGTTGCTGTCGTGGAAAACCAGGGGCGATACCGCAGTGTCTGCCCGGACGCCGTTGACCGCGAGAACTGCGATATCGTGATCGCCGGCCCGAACTTGTTCGTAAATTGCGCAGGTGAGCCACAATGCGGCCCCATTGATGAACACAGCATCCGACTCGTCTCGGACCCATTGAACGGCCTCGAATTTATCGGTCCTGCGAGATGCGAGTGCCTTCGCGACGGACTCATGCGCGTCAGCCAGGACGCTGACGCCCAACGTGCTGGCACGTTTCAGTGTCGGCCATGTTGTCGAGGTGAGTGCCACACATACCGAGACGAGTGCGGGGTTCAATGAAACGGATACAAAAGAGCTGGCGGAGATTCCTGTCGGCTTTCCATCGACGACAGCGCACACAGCGGCGACGCCGGACGGGAAGCGACCGTAGGCGGATCTGAGGACCTCGGGAGTGAGATCGTTACCTGATGTGAATCCTGGGTCGGTGGGCCTCGAATCGGTCGGCATCTGCGCGCCCTTCCATGCAAAACTGAATCAAGTTCAGTTAGGTTAGCACATGCCATCCGCATGTCAGACCGCCTTCGAGCTGCCAACTCGACCATCCGCGGAACCCTTGACGAGACCTGGATCACAGGTATAACGTCAGCCTCCTGAAATGAGTTCAGTTAGGTTCAGGAGCGCAGGGTGCCGATAGACGACGAACTGAGAGCAGCGAACATCGACATCGCCCGTCGATACCTCGACGCGATCAACGCCTGGGACTTCGAGGAGAAGCGGCGGCTACTCGCCGACGACGTCGTCTTCGAAATGCGATACGCGCCACCGGGCTTCGACAAGCGAATTACAGGCAAGGAAGATGTTCTGGCATTCGTTCAGAAAATGCCGGTCTTCATCGTCACCGAAGGCTTGTACGATATCTCCCTCGAGACGTTTCACTCGGATCCGGGCGAGGTGATCGCCGAATACAAGAGCGATATGACCTTGGTGGTTCCGGTCGAGATGAAGAACGAGTACGTAACTCGCTTCACGATCAGAGACGGCAAAATAACTCATTTCCGTGAATATTTCGACCCCATCGTTCTCATAGAGGCATTGGGAGGGCGGATCGAACCGGGGAGCATCGAGGCGACACTCGCCAAGTACGCAGCACCGAACTGAACGAGCCCGCCCTCTTTCGAACAACCCGCACGATTCTTCCGATACGACGAACATCGAGGTGCCGCATGTCCGAGTCCTATTACCCCACGTCCTTTGGTGTCTTCATGGCGCCTTTCCACAAAATCGGCGTCAGTCCCTCGGTGCTGTTCGAGCGTGACCTCCAGGTAATCGAGCTCGCCGATCGGCTCGGATTCCAGGAGGCGTGGCTCGGTGAGCACCACTCGGGTGGCCACGAGCCGATAGGCTCGCCGGAGATGATGCTCGCGGCAGCCTCGCAGCGCACCAACACCATTCGGCTCGGTACCGCCGTCAACTCGCTGCCCTATCACAATCCGTTCCTGCTGGCTGAGCGACTGGTGATGCTCGACCACCTCTCCCACGGTCGCGCCATGATGGGATTCGGGCCCGGCCAGCTGCTTTCGGACGCGCACATGCTGGGTATCGACCCCAGCAGGCAACGGGACATGATGTTGGAGGGTGCGGAGGTCATCGTCCGCTTGCTGCGTGGTGAGACAGTCACCGCGAAGTCGGACTGGTTCGAACTGCATGATGCCAAACTGCAGGTCTTGCCGTACTCCGTCCCCGAGTTGGATGTGGTGGTCGCTGCAGTCACATCGCCCTCCGGCCCGGTGACATCCGGCCGTCTCGGCGTCGGCATGATCAACCTCTCGTCCACGAACCCGGCCGCGTTTGATGCGCTGAGGTCACATTGGAATATCGCGGAGACCGAAGCGGCCAAGGCCGGCCGAACCATCTCCCGGAAAAACTGGCGGCTGTCGGCCATCTCGCATATCGCGGAAACAGAGGACCAGGCGCGTGAAGACTGTAAGCACGGGTTCGAAGAGATCTGGAACTACCTGGCACATATCTCGCCACTCCCGGCATCCGACAAGCCGAACGTCGAGGACATGATCGACGAGGCCATCGCGGGGGGATCGGTACTGATCGGAACACCCGACACCGCAATCGAAACGATCCGTCGGCTCGCTGATCAGACCGGCGGATTCGGCAGCTTCATCATGACTCTGACCGACTTCACCACATACGAGCGTCAACTCAATGCAGTGCAGCTGTGGGCCGAGCATGTGATCCCCGAGTTCCGTGGACAACTGAAGCCGATCCGCGAACACAACAAGTGGGTACTCGACGGCGAATGGAAGGCCGAGACCATGGCCGCCATCAATGCCGCGACCGCCAAGTACGAAGCCCAGCAACAGACCGGCGCCAGTAACTGATCCACGGACCGATCCGCGGGAAGGCACCCTGCAGTGAATACCGGCGAACTTCGTTCACCCCCTCGGCGAGTGGAACTCGTCGAATCGCCAGCCCGCAACGACGAGCAGGACAGCACCAGGGTGCGCACCGCCGCCCGCAGCTCGGCCTGCGGCAAGGCCGTCATCATCGTCGATGATCCGCAGTGGCCCCAGTGGAGTGAAATCGTCTTCCCCGCAGACCGGTTCAGCACCTCCGACGCAGTATTCGCGATCCGTCACACGTCGGGATTACTCCAAGTCGCGCTACCAGCGCGTTCCTGCGACAAGCTGAACCTCCCACCGCAACAAGGCACCGACAGGGGCAGTGCCCAGTGTGTCACCGTCGATGCCGCCACCGAGATCAGCACCGGAATATCCGCCGCCGACCGCGCCCGAACAATCCGGCTTCTCGGTTC
The DNA here is from genome assembly GCF_000308615.1 of Nocardia jiangxiensis NBRC 101359. Classification (GTDB taxonomy): domain Bacteria; phylum Actinomycetota; class Actinomycetes; order Mycobacteriales; family Mycobacteriaceae; genus Nocardia; species Nocardia jiangxiensis. The sequence goes on along the minus strand of NZ_BAGB01000162.1, from coordinate 70,530 downwards.
CGACCATTCGGCTCCGGACTCGTTCACTCGGCCAGGCCACGTTATTCCCCTCCGGACCACCACCGACCGCGATCCACAGTCCTTCTGCGTACCCGAGGCCGCCCTCGAGCTGATGCGGCTCGCCGGCCGCCCACCGGCGGCGGCCATAGCCACACTCGTCAGCGACGAGCACCCCGCTCACATCGCCACCGGAGCCGAAATCGTCGTGTTCGCTCAGTTCCACGAACTCGCCATAGTCACGCTGAGCGATCTGGCCGAGTCCGCATTTGCGACACGTCAGCGTGACACTTCCCAAAACAGCAGCCAGCTTCGCAGTAGTGCAACAACTCTCGACGCAGTCGACCTCGACGGTACAACCCTTCCGTGCCTCATCGTCGGAAATGTCGCGGACGGTCGCGACATTCCGCTCGTCCTCATACCACCGCACCGAATACTCAACGAAGCGCTGGCACCCCGAACCCAGCAACCATGCATCCTGCTCGGCGTACCCGAAGCCCAATCCGACACCGCCCGCACCAGGATATTCACGCAACTGGAAGCACGACAAGGCGACATCTACTCATTACTGCGCAGAAGACATTGCCTTTCGGTTGTCCACTGATCCGGCCCTGCGACCGTCTCCGATGAGCAAGTCGCAACCAGGTAGCTAGGAAGGCTTGGCAGGGCTCCGGCACGGCTGGAACTCCGGTGGGCCACGCGTCAGACAGTGTTTTGTGAATCCATGAGTCGTTCATGGCTTTGCGTCATGTTCGTTCCGGTTGACGTACTGCGACGCATCTACTCACAACCGAGCCTACGCACTATTGCGCACAGGTAATCCTCTCACTACAAGGAGTTCTCGTGATCGATCTTCACGGCAAGGTCGCCATTGTCACCGGCGCGGCCTCTTACCACGGTGAGGATGACCCCTACCGGGTCGGACAGGGCACGTCTACCTCGAACACGCTGGCCCGTCTTGGTGCTGCTGTCGTGCTGGCGGACATCAACGGTGCTGTCGCCGAGGAGCGCGCCAAGGTGATCCGGTCCCGAGGGGGCGTCGCGGTGGCCACCGAGGCCGACGTTCGCATCGAAGAGCACGTCCAACAGATGGTGGCCACGGCCGTGCAGCACTTCGGCCGCCTCGACATCCTGCACAACAACGCGGCCGACCTCTCACGCCAGTGGGATCCGGGAGACCCGGCGATCACCGAGATGACGGTCGAGAACTGGCACGCGCAGCTCGAAACAGTGCTTCTGGGCGCGATGCTCGGTTGCAAGCACGCGATCCCTGCGATGCTCCAGACCGGCGGGGGAAGCATCACCTGCACCTCCTCGATCTCCGGCGAGATGGGAGAGCCCAACCTCACGGTCTACGGGGTCGCCAAGGCGGGCATCAATCAGCTCGTTCGCGCTGTGTCCGCCCAGTACGGCAAGCAGGGGATCCGCTGCAACGCCGTCGCGCCGGGTCTGATCCTCAGTTCCCCCGGGCTGAAGATCGGCGAGGAACTGATCGCGCAATACACCCGGCACTGTGACACACCATACGTCGGCCAGCCCGAGGACGTGGCCAACGTGGTGGCCTTCCTCGCGTCCGACGCAGCCCGCTACATCACTGGCCAGGTAATCAGGGTCGACGGCGGCTTCACCGAGCACTCGCCGATGGTCGCCGAAGCGAGGGAGACGGGGCGGGTGGCCGGCCGGTCGTGACACCCTACCGGGTGGGTCGCATCACGATATCCGCCAGGACTCGTGGATCTTCGGGCCCGCAGAGCGTGCGGCATGTCCCGACGCGCCATCCGCCGTCCGCGGAGCTCGACGCGATACTCACCAAATATGCGACGCCAACCGACCACGCCCGCCGGCTTTCGAACTAATAACTAAGAAAGCATTCCAAGGCGGTCGCGAAGATTGTCGAGGATGTCGATATGCAGCTGTGTCTGTTGCAGATCAGACGACGCAGGTCGGAGGCTTGGAAACATCGAGATGTTGACCTTCCAGCAGAAAAGAGGAGCATGATGACAGATCTCAGCGGAAAAGTCGCCATCGTTACCGGTGGTGCTCGTGGACAGGGCAGATCCCATTCGGTGGCACTCGCTAAAGCGGGTGCAGCGGTCGCAATCTTCGATGTCTGTAAGGACGTCAAGAGCATCGGCTACCCGCTTTCCACGCTCGAGGACATGACAACAACCAGAGGCATGATCGAGGAAGCCGGCGGAACAGTCCTGCCGATCGTGCTCGATGTACGCGACCGCAACGGTGTTTCACGCGCCGTCGAAGAGACAGTGGAGACCTTCGGCCGCCTCGACATTCTCGCCATCAACCACGGAGTCATGGCGATCAGCGAGTTTCGCCATATGGATCCCGATGAATGGGATGCTGTTGTCGATATCAATCTTAAGGGTGTCTTCAACGTCTTTCATGCGGGACTGCCGCACCTGCTCAGCCAAAAGTCGGGACGCGTGGTCATCACGTCGTCGATGGCCGGCAAAGGCGGGTATCCACAATTCAGTCACTACTCTGCTTCGAAATGGGCGGTGATCGGTTTGGCAAAAACGGTGGCGCTCGAAGTGGCGACAACCGGAACGACCGTCAACGTCATCTGCCCGTGCTGTGTGAATACACCAATCATCCATAACGACAAGATGTATGGGTTATTCCGACCCGACTTGGACAGCCCGACCATCGACGACGTTGCCGAGGAGTTCACACGGTATCAGCCGCAGGGTATGCCGTGGATCGAACCGCAGGCGATCACTGATGCGTTGATGTTCCTGGTGTCCGAGGGTGCCAAGCACATCACCGGCGAGACCCTGTCGGTGGCTGCCGGACAGAATGCGACGGGTGCAGCGTGACAAGAGCAGGCGCGATGCCTTGACCGAACCCGCTCGTGCGGAGAACATCTCGGTGTCGGACGAAGCGCAAAGTCAGCTCGTGATGATGAGTGTGGCGGGTCCGTTCCCAGATCATCGTCTTGTGGGTGCGGGCTACGACCTTGATTGCCTCGACGCGGGCCGGATCACCTGCGACCGGCCGCAGCTCATGCGCGTGGGTGCGGACCATGTCGGCCAGCATGTGCGCATCCGTGGCGTCGCTCTTGGCGCCGGACACCCCGAGCCGGTCACGAAACCTCGCCGCCTGCAATGGATTCACCGCGAGCACCGTGTAACCCGCGGCAACCAGAGCACCGACCCAGGGCCTCGATCGGTTTCGATCCCGATCACGACCTCGACCTCGTCGGCGTCGTCGCCGACCAGATCCCCGATCATCGCGTGGAGCCTCGCCAACCCGGCCACGCCCTCGGGCAGCCGGGCCTTGGCCAGCCGCCGGCCCGCCGAGTCCATCACCTCCACATCTTGATGCGCCTCGGCCCAGTCATCACCTACGAATGGCCGCAACAGATCTCCCGCGCTCGCCAGATCACCACCTTTAGTAGCCCGCAGGAGAACTATCAACGACCTAATCAAGCAGTGCTCGCGGCGCCGAGGCGGCGGGCACGACATCCCAGCAGCGATCAACTCTCCTGGCCCACCGGCAGGGGCACTGTCTTTCTTCAGGACTCGACGGGCCCCGGAAAACCAGAGTGCTCACCTACCGGCCGGCTACCACCAAGGAGTTTGCCGGATGGCTCACTCCCAGAACTGATTAGGACAAATCATGGGCTTGCTCGATGGCAGAATAGCGGTCATCAGCGGTGCTGCGCGTGGACAAGGCCGCGCCCACGCGATCCGCCTTGCGGAAGAAGGCGCGGACATCATCGCCTTCGATATCTGCTGCGACATCGACACCGTCCCCTACAGTCTCGCCACCGCCGACGAGTTCGACGACACGATCGAACAAGTCAGGAAGCTCGACCGCCGCATCGTCGCCGCGCAGGTGGACGCGCGCGACTACGACGCGGTCGCCGCCCTGGTCGACCGGGGAGCCCGCGAACTGGGCGGGCTCGACATCGTCGTGGCCAACGCGGGCATCACCTCGTACTACAGGTCCGAAGAACTGACTCCGAAACAGTGGCAGACGGTCATAGATGTCAATCTCACGGGAGTGTGGAACCTTTCTCGGGCGGGGGTGCCGCACCTGATCGATCGTGGCGGGGGCTCGATCGTGATGATCTCCTCCTCTTCCGCTCATGTCGGATTGCAGAACCTCAACCACTACTCTGCTGCCAAGGCAGGCGTGGTCGGTCTGATGCAGTCGATGGCCGTCGAACTGGGACCGCATATGATCCGGGTCAACACGATTCATCCGACCACCGTGCGCACAGGTATGGCGATCAATCAGGCCACCTTCGACCTGTTCCTGCCCGGTGTGGGGCTCTCCGCGGGCAGTGCCGAGGATGAAGACAAAGCCGGTGAAGCCTTCAAAAGCTTGAATTCAATGCCCATTCCGTGGATCGATCCGGTCGACATCAGCAATGCGGTCCTCTACCTCGCCTCCGATATGGGGCGATACGTCTCCGGCACCCAGCTTCGCGTCGACGCGGGCTCAGCCGTTAAATAGGCCACCGCTCGACGACATTCCATCTCCAAGAGTCCCGATGACCACAGAGAACAAAGAAATCGCCTGCCAATGGCTGAACGATCCGTTCAACGAGCCACCCGCTGGGACCGGGCTGTCGACACCACGGCCGAGGACATGCAGCGGCAAATCGAGGGCTCCACCGATATGCCCGGCCTGTAGAACGGCCACGAAGACCTCCGGGACTGTCGGGAATCCGACACTCCCAGACCTCCGCCCCTGGGGGAGTTACCGATGTGCTCTCCAAATGCGCCGCCGCAGGTCATCGCCCGAACCGTACCGGGTGACCTGCGGCCATCTGCCATTTATTCGTCAAAAATCATCCAGACGTCGTCGTGGGGGTCACCTTCCCCCACGATCACCGTTCCCAGGCGAGACCAGCTACCTAACAGATCCTGCGCGCGCCGCGCTGTGGTCACACCAGTTCGGGTACGCGCAGATGCGCGATCGCCAGCTCGAATTCACCGATGTCGGTTACTTCGACACCGGCTTGGCGGGTGGACTCACCCTGCAGGGCGGTCGCTCGCTGGCGATTGCGTTCCATCGCTTCGGTGCTGTCGTACGTGGCGCACGAGACGCCTTGCCCCGGTTGCCCGGTCGATCATCAGGCTGGCGCTGCAGAACCCGTCGAACTCTTCCATCGCCGGTAGAGTCGCGGACTTGTACACCTGGGTCGCGGAGTCGAGGTGGTCCGGGGCGGTCCTGCCCCAGATCGCGCTCACGCAGGCACCCTGACTCGAGTGGTGATCGCGGTGCAGGACAGCGATCTCCCACTCCTGGACCTCAGCGTCGCTGCTGCTGAACATCCGCGCGGCGCGGTCGCGAAGCGGGTACACCCGGGTCGCGCTGTCGCGCATCGCCTGCTGCGATTCCCATGCGCTGGTGGCGATGCACCGGCCGGTACGGCGATCGACCAGCAGGGACAGTCCTATACAACCGGGTATGCCGTCCAGCTGAGGCATCACCTCTTCACGCATGTGCGTGAACCCGGCATCGAGACAGGACAGGTGTGCCTGGACAGCGGTAGAACGTGCGAACACGATCCACCTCCTCTGTAGCTGGGGGCAGCGCCCCAATAGCACCACCGGTGCCAATCACACTGCTCCGGTTCGACCACCCTGGCAATAGCCAGAAGATTGCTCAGGCTGACCCGGGTCTGCGGCATTTCTCCCACGGAGTGTCCGGTCTGCCGATCTACAAACCTGTCTGGCTGATCTGCTGGGCAGCCAGGGGGATGATTACGCAGCGCTGTCGTCGTCGAGTCCTGGGCGATCGGCGAGGCTATGCCCTCGGCGGAGCAGATCTATCCAGGTTTGAGGGTGAGCGCGGCCAGCACAGTCCGGCCGCGCCCATCACGTCGCGTTTTCAGGCGAGACGGTCCAGCAGCCACCATCCCTGCTCTTCGGTCATCCATGAGGGATCTGCGGGCGATGCGGAGGCGTAGAGTGCGTCATCGAACATCGACAGGCCCGGATCGTCGTGCGCGGTGAGTCCTTCCAGATCGGGGACGCCGTCGGTGGTGATCTTCAAACTTCTGGGCAGCAGGGGCATGTTGCCGACATCGAACAGTGCGTTCTGCTCAGCGGCGGTGGGTTTGCTGCTGTCGAGGCAGAAGTAGACACCGACCCGGTGGTCGACTCCCGCGTACTCCAGTTCCGCCAGCACATACCGCGTCAGCAACCCCGCCCATCCGGCACCACCCAGGACTGTGCGCTGCTCTCTCGGGCAGCGTCGTTTGGTCTCCATGAGCGCGGATCTGACTGTGCCGACCGCGGTGTCCCAGCTTGACCAGCGTCCCGGTGCCGGTTTGCAGGCGGGTGTGGCGCAGGGCGGCCGGTCCGCCGAGGGCGTCCTCGGTCAGCACGGTGGTCAGCCAGTCCATGGTCTCGGTGTGCGCGGTGATCAATCGCTGCGCCAATGCCACGATGCCCGGGTGTCCGGCGGTGGTCGCGAGGGCCTTGATGTAGCGGGCGCGGTCCAGGAGTTGGTGTTCGAGGGACAGGTCACCGAGCAGGGCTTCGTCGAACGGCTGCGCTTGGTCGATCACGGCCTTGACCGCGGCGGCACCGCGCCCGAGGAAGGGCGCGACTCGTTCCGGGATATCACCCAGTTCATGGATGGCTGCCTCGATGGCGCGAGCGCGGTCGCGGGCATCCTCGGCGTTGTCCGACAGGGCACGGCGGGCCGCCTCGGTGCGGGCCTGTGCGATGCGTGTGTCCGCGATCTTGATTTCGGTGTGGGTCAAAGCCAGGACGGCGCGCAACTGCGCCGACAATGTAGTGGTCTCAGGTGTGCTCATGCGTATCTCGTCCCTTCGGCGTTGGTAACGACGTCGAGTCGGCGCAAAGTCTGATGTTCGCTGAGTTTACCGTCGGGTAACCGGCTCCAACAGGGCATATCGACCGGTGTACATCGAGGTCAAACGACACTGAAACACCCGCTCGCTGGAACCAGCGGACAACGCACACAGGGCGGCCCGGGGCCGCTTCGGGGGTCGACCAGCGGTTGGTAGAACTGCTGGCTGAACTGCGGCGCGCGGTCACTGTGTGCCTTGTCGTCGATCCCGTTATGGTGATCGCGGCGGGTTGAGCCTGTCCCCTTCGCGCTCAGGCCCGTCTCGCGCAGTACCGCAGGCGATTTCGCCGACTATTTGACGACCGCCGCAGCGAGATCCGCTGCCGCACATGCCGTTCGAGCTTCCGGTCACGCCCGAGATCATCGTCGGACGGTAACGCGGTGAGGTCGCGAACGACAGCTCGACCGTTATCGGCCTAGTGGGCCACGTAAACCGTTGTCGTGGAGTCTGTTTCGGTGAGCCCGGTTGGAGGTGCTGCGATGTACACCGCACGGGCCCAGTAGCGGTGGGGATGGATCGGACGAAGGTCCGAACGATGGCGGCACGCTGTTGCCGAGCCGAGCGAGCAGGTGGCCGTCCAGGAGCGGCAGTCGGGGGTTGCAGATCACGCGGGAGACGATGGTCGAGATCTTCGCTGCGGCAACGGAACTCACCGACGAGGTGCCGGCGAGAAGGCGAGAGCCGATGGTGCCTGGCAGGAGCGATCCGGTGGCGGGTCGCCGATCGGTGTGATGTTGGTACCGCCGCGCGGGAGCCGGGGACCGTCGGCGCGGTGGAGCTCCCGCAGTCCTATCGCGACATTCTCGAGATAGCCGCCACCCATGCGTTTGCACGCGGATGGCGCGGCCGTCTCCTTCTTCGCGGAGCGGCTCTCCCGTATCAGGAGATAGCACGGAGCCTGCGTCACTGTGCCACAGGCCAGTGCCCCTATCGACCGAAGATTCCCACTCGCCGATCTGGATGGCATGTACGCGTGCGTCTTTGACACTCCATCACCATTATCCGAGTGGGTGCGGCCCGTCTCTAGTGACGATTGATCAGGCCATGAGTTGGTAATCGTCGGGGTAGAGGTGTTCTCGTGCGAGGTGGTACGCCCAGCATTGGTCGAGGTCGTCGTCTTCGATGACGGTGCGTAGACGCCGTATTGCTTCCGCGCCCTCCAATCCCCCATCTGGCACCGCCTATTTCGAGGCCGTCGGCAACGAGATAACGCACTGCTCCTTCTATTACTCCGGTTGCGATCGCCCAGCCTTGGTCGAGGGCTTTGTCCTAGCGCAGGTAATCGGCGTGGCCGCGCAGATAGCGGACCGCGTCGTCCACGCCGCGCCGGTGCTCGCCGGTCAATCCGGCGAGGTTGGCGCGGGTTTCGATGGTGTCGGCGACGCTGCGGATGCGTGGCCGGCGAGCAGGCCCAGTACCTGGACTGCTCCGGGATCGCCGTGCTGGCTTCAGTCGCGAATTTCGGTGTCGCGCAGGGGCACCGTCCGCGGCACTACACTCAGGCCCGGCTGCTTTGTTCGCCTCTGACTCGAACCAACTCACCGAGTCCTGCGCAGCCGAGTTGCTTACCGACAGTGAAGTGGTCAGACGCGGACAGGTACTCGCGCACCCGTCATCATCCGAGACCCATTGCCGCTCAACCTCACCCCGGTCTCGAGTTAGGGCGGCCAGATTTCCGGTTCCTGTCGGCCCCCATGTCGGATGAGGTAGCTCGCTCAGCGCGGATGATCCGATTCCCTTTGTTGCCCTCCTCAGCTTGTGCATCAATATCATGAACCGACAGGTGATCTCGTGGGCTGTGACCGGACAGACGACGTCGCGGCCCGAGCCTGTCAACTTCGGTTGAATCGTGACCCGGTCGTTCCGCGTTGAATCCGGACCCACCCCTGGTGGTTTGGTCAGTCGTTGGTCTTGGCCGCTGGGACGCGGCCGAGGTCTCGGTCCTTGAGTCGGTAGCTGCGACGCGGCCACCGGAAAGCCCCTCGGCACACCGCTCACCGGCCACACCGGCATCGTGTGGAGTGTGGCGTTCAGTCCGGACGGCACGCGGATCGTTTCCGGCGGCGAGGACGGCACCGTGCGGTTGTGGGACGCAGTCACACGATCCGTTTCGCCCTCACCGAGCCCCGGGCGCGCTGTGCGGCCTGCTCCATCAGCTTGGTGCCGTGCGTTCGAACCTCGTCCGGTACGGGGACTCCCGAATGTCGTGACGTGAGCGGTGCGATGACCCGGGTGAGTCGGCCCCGAGCCGGAGTACGCGCCCTTCGAGTGGGGCCCTGCGGGCGAGCAGCCGACCGCGGCCCGGTCCCGGACCTCGGCGGAGCCGACCTCCGGACGCCGTTGCCCTGCCGGATCCGGATCACACGATTTCGGGTACGCGCAGATGCGCGAGCGCCAGCTCGAACTCACCGGTGTCGATCACCACTGCGTCATATCGCCGACTGGCGGCGGCCCGCAGCGAAGCGGCGTGGCCACGGGCGCGAATCATCGCCGTTGCACTGTCGTATGCGGCACACGAGACCGCACGCCCGGACGAGCGGTTGATCATCAGGCTCGCACTGCAGAATCCCTCGAGAGTTCTCATGTCCGCCAGGAACTGGGACCGATACGCCTCGACCACCGCATCCAGCCGCGCCGGCGCAGTCTCCGCCCACGCAACACGCACACAGGCACCGCGGCGCGAGTGGTGCTCGCGATGCAGGACGGCGATCTCCCACTCCTCTACCCGTACGCCGCCGAACATCTCAGCGGCACGATCACGCATCGAGCGAACCTGATCCGCGCTCGAGTGCATCGCCTCCACCGACTCCCACGCGCTGGTAGCGATACACCGACCATGTAGGCGATCGACCAGCAAAGACAGACCGACACAGCCTGCGACACCCTCCAACATCGGCAACACCTGGTCGCGCACATACGCGATCCCGGCTTCGACAGAGGAGGGTTGCGCCAGAATCGTGGTGGAACGCGCGTACACGATCCATCCCCTTCCCGCTCCGAGGGCAGCGCCCCGGTGGCACCACCGGCACCGCTTACTTTGCTTCTCTACAGGCCGACAGAAAATAGTCGGCAATCAGCATCCGAACAATCCCGGGGCAACCGCGACGACACCACAACCAACTCGTAAACACCCTCCGCATCCGGCAACGGGCACCACCCTGCCTCGGCAGTAAGAAGCCGCTTAGCACACGCTGCGTGTCAGACGACGCTGAAGTTGCCGTCTCCGTCGAGAGCATGCTGCACTTCGTCGGCCTTCAGTTCGTGGTCGGCGTCGACGGTAACCATCGACGGTCTCTTGATGTTCAGCTTGATATCGACCGAGCGGACATCCGATATCGCGGACAGGACCGAGTCGACCGTCTAGACACAGCCTTGGCAGTGCAGGCCGTCGATGGAGAACGTGGCTTTCGACATGGCAGCTCCCGATGCCGATGCAATAGGGCCGGGCCCGCTCACGGATCGTCGCAACCGCATGAACGTGCCCGAACCGATCCTACTGCTTTAGATACCTGTCAGCTATCACGAAATACTCGCGAAGTTGCCGGTTTACCTGCACATTCGCTCCTGCACACGCTCTGCGATGTCGTGGCCATTCTGTGCCGTGGAATACGCCGCGTGGCACAGCAGGAGGCGGGCAAGGCAACGGGATATCAGGCCGCCCGGCGTCGACCTGCGGGGCGGCGATGCCACGGAGCGGGGTGGCCTTCGGTGAGCAATACGATCAGATGCTGAAATACACGACCGCGATGCGCACCGGCACCGCCTCCACCGAAGCGATCCTGCGTCGCATGTGCTGCCGTACGGGGAGGTCCAGTTGAACATGAACACTCGCCTCGCTGTCGGTGCGTGAGCGGGCCGGGCCTTCGGGGCTGCCGGTCTCGCGCGGCGTCCACCGCTTGTCCGTCTACATTTCCGGTGCTCGAGCGCGGGTGATGGGGGTGGTGTCGCAGCCGTATTGGGCAAGGGTCTGCTGCAGTGTTTCGATCCCGGCGCGCAGGTGGGCGGCGACAACCTCGGTCGAGGCGAGCACGACCTGGTGCTGCTGCTGGATCTTCTCGATCTGACGCAAGGTCCGCAGGTCTCGGGCGATGTCGTCGAGGACGGACCGGATCTGTTCGGGCGTGCCGACACCGGTGGTGTGGGGCCGCGCCGGAGTAGCGGTGTCGGTCATGACGAATCGCGGCGCCCGCGGAGCTGGTCGCGTTCGGCGGCCAGGGCGGCGTTGCTGTCGCGCAGGGCAGTGTTGGTGTCCTCGAGGTCGAGGATCCGCGCGATCGCGGCCAGGTTGATCCCTTGCCCGGCCAGGGCCGCGATGCGTGCCAGCCGCGCCAGGTCGTCGTCGCTGTAGCGGCGGGTGCCACCCGAGCTGCGAGCCGGTGCGACCAGGCCGTGCTGTTCGTACAGGCGCAGCGAATGCGCCCCCATTCCGGCCAGCTCGGCAGCCACCGAGATCCCGTACACCGCCTGCCCCGGCCCGGGCCGATGATCCCCACCGGGACCGGGCGGGTGGTCGTGTCGATCCAGCATCCTGCTCCTCTTTCTCGATGCCTTCAGATTACCTCAGCATGAGGCTTGCACTCACCTCATGAGAGTGCTAAAACAAATCTAAGTCAGATGACAGAGGTTATCTGAGACCCTTCGAGTGAGAATGGAGTGAGTGGAGGTGGCGACCATGCTGATGCGCACCGATCCGTTCCGGGACCTGGATCGCCTGACACAGCAGGTGTTCGGCACGCCGGCCCGGCCGGTGGTGATGCCGATGGACGCCTGGCGCGAGGGCGACGAGTTCGTCGCCGAACTCGACCTGCCCGGCATCGATCCGGAGTCCCTGGACCTGGATATCGAACGCAACGTGGTGACCGTGCGCGCGCAGCGCCCGGAGTTGGACCAGGGCCGGTCGATGATCGCCGCGGAACGCACCCGTGGAGTGTTCTCCCGCCAGTTGTTCCTGGGAGAGAACCTCGACACCGACGCCATCCGCGCCGACTACCGCGACGGGGTGCTACGCCTGGTGATCCCGGTCGCGGAGAAGGCCAAACCCCGCAAGATCGAGATCTCCCGCCACGACGAACACCAGGCCATCAACGCCTGACCCGGGCCAGCTCACGGGAGGATCCTGTGATGGCGAACGCGACCGGTCGCGCGAGGACCGAGGCCACCGAGGAGCTGACGCGGCTCGATGCCCGGCTGCTGATGCCCGATCCCGATCTCGAGGAGTTGTTCGCCGAGATCGAAGAGGCCTTGTGCCAGGCCCGGGACCGGTGGAGGTTCCCGCTCCCGCGCGAGCCCCGGATGCCCTGGCCGCGGCCAGGCCCGGGGTCACGACGCTGGCGGGCCGCCCGGCTCCACGCCCGCCCACCAGCCGCCGGGCCGGGCCGCCAGCGCGGCCCGCCCGGCGTGCGCGGGCGGCCCCGGTGCGGTATCGGCGATGGTGAGTGAAAGCGAGGTGATGCCTGTCGAACAACGAAGACCACACGAAACGTTCTCGCACAGAAGTGTTCTCGCGAGGATCCGGGACGGCGAACCTGGTCCGGCGCCTGCACGCCGGCACCAGTACAGGACACCCCCGTCCGCCGCTACGTGCACAGCCACTGTCCGTGGCATCAGCAGCGCGGGCCCTGTTCGCCGCCCCGCGCGAGAGCATCGCACAAGTTCACGTTCAGATTCGTTCCGTCGACGGGTGAGCCCGGTCAGCACACCGCTTCCGGGCTCACCCGGCCCTTTCACCGAATAGACCCTGCGACGAACATTCGAAGGAGGGGACTCCCGTGACCCGCACCCGGCCCATCACCCCGGCAGGCAGCGACTTCGACCGCGCCGGGCAGAACGTCCCCGTCCGTGACAGCGACCGCGACACCGGCCTGGACACCACCCCGCTGACACCACCGTCCGAAGCGGTGCGCGCCGCGATCGACCCCGCCGGACTCACCGACCGTATCGACCAAGCCTGGATCACCCCACTGGACCTCGATGACGACTACGACTACGGCCCCGCCGACTGACAGACCCGCCTCCACCAGCGCCGGCCGAACCGATCCCCCGCGGTGCGACCCACACACCAGCGGGGAAGAACTACCGCGCTGGCAGCACGGCCGGGTCGCCTGGTTCAACACCGAGAAGGGCTTCGGGTTCCTGACCCCCGACACCGGCCCCGCGGTGTTCCTGGACTACCAGGCGATCGACGTCCCCGGATGCAAGACCCTCGTTGCCGGGCAACCGGTGGTGTTCACCGCCGCCGACACCGGCCGAGGCCCCCAAGCCACGCGCGTGGTGCCCTACACCCGCGCGCACACCACACCGCGCATCCCGCCGCGCCCATCCTGACCACACCGGCCACGCTGCGGCCACCCCACGCCGTAACCCGGCCCAAGGGCCTGGAACTCCCCTTGGGCATGCAGTAAGCAGCACCGACCAGCAACCGGTACAAGGACCACCGTGGACCCCCGATCACATCTCGACAACCCAGACGACCACACCCTCGAAGTTCGCCACACCCACACGGCCGCAACCGATCCCGACGCCCCACCGATAGTCCAGTGGCCCGACCCCAGCCCCCTGGACCACTGGTGGACCGAGGTCATGGACGGCGCCCTCACCCCCGTCGCTGCACCCCCGGCGAAGTAATGAAATCCATGCTCACGCTGCTCGCCTTGCTGGTGACCGTTCCCTCGCTCGCCGCACTCGCCGGCTGGGCATGCGCGGCCGGCGCCTGCTGGCACGAAATCCGCAACCGCTACCGGCAGCCACCACCCGACCGGCCCACAGCCCGCCCTCGGACACCGGCACTTCGATAACCAACTCCTCCACGCGGACCGGGGAATTGATATCGGACCCGCCGAGCTACGCCGAGGCGGATCCGCTACGCCACCGGTGTTCCGTATGCCGATCCGCCACCGGAACACCCTGCCCAGCGAATCGCCGCCCAGATCACCACTGTTCCGCAAGAGTGTTCCGGAAACATTCCCGGTCATCCCCCGCCATACGGAACAATGGGAACAATGAGCACGCCGTTCCGGGTTGGGTACGCCCGCTGCTCGACCGACGAACAGGACGTCGAGATCCAGACCGAGCAGTTGATCACCCTCGGAGTACCGCGTGAGCGGATCTTCATCGACAAAGGGTTCTCCGGAACCACACGCAAGAACCGGATCGGCCTGGACAACGCACTGTCGGCGGCCACCGCCGCAGCCGCTGCGACCGAGGGCCGCCATGTGGTGCTAACCGCGACGAAGTTCGATCGGTTCGCCCGCAACCTGGCCGAGGCCGGCGAGATCCTGACCGACCTGCGAGGCCGGGGGGGCTGTTCGGGCTCGGCAGCCAGATCTACGACTGGGACGACCCGTTCGGCAAGTTGTTCTTGCAGACCTTGGGCATGGTCGCTGAGTTCGAGGCGAACCTCAACCACATGCGCACCCGCGAAGGCATGGCCAAGGCCCGCGCGAAAGGCCGACTCAAGGGCAAACAGCCGAAACTGCCTCTCGCAGCACGCAAAACGATCCACCGCCGCTACCACGACCCCGACGACACCGCGAGCCTGGCCGACCTCGCCGAGGAATACAGCGTCGGCCGCTCCACCATCCACCGCATCATCAGCGGATCCACACCACGCGCATAACCCTGTCGTTTGCGGCTCGTGACGCGATCCTTACCGGCACCCCTACGACCAGGCCGCCGCCGCATACGATGCCGCGCGCGAGGAACTGCTCGGCGAGATCCTCGCCGCCCTCGGCGAAGGCATGGGCCCCTCGGCGGCCGCCCGACACTCCGGATTCACCCGCGAATACGTCGCCCGCATCCGCGACGGCAAGGTGAAAAGCACTCCAGGCCAGTGACGTTCACACCGATCTCCTCCGCCGTCTCGACATCGGTGGACCACGGGAGATCTGCTGATTGGGCAGTAATCGTGGTGGTGCAAACTGAGCACCCATGACACCGCCCGAACCCGCGCTCTCCGAACAGCTTCGCGGCAAAGCGTGGGACGGCGCTCTACGCGCGCACGCGACGGAAGCCATCTTCGGCCTTCGAGCCCGCCGGTACGAGCTTCGGTTGAAGGTGCTGCGGTAGCTGTCAAATTGGATGAGACCGGTCAGGCTACCTGGATCTCACCGGGCAGGTGCCGGGGCTGCTACATGCGTGGGTGCGTGTCAGCGATGCCAGCTGGTTGGGCTTGGTGGAGATGGTGCTGTGGACGCGGAACGGGACGGGCAGCTCCCGGTGATGCAATGGTGCCCGGCACCAGCGCCATCGCCACGTGAATCGCCCGGTGGCACCGGTCAACGCCGAACACGCCCGTGCGGTCCTGCGAACAGTTGTGGACACTCCCGTAGCCGGTACCCGCCGCCGCATCGAACAACAACCCAGCCCCATCCCGGAGGGGTGGGGCTGGGGGTTACATGTCGGTGGAGCGGGGCCGTGCGGCCGGGCGGCGCACTCGCGCATCCTGGCCGCACGGCCTGCCGCCTATCCGGGTACCGCTGCTGAATGGCGGCGGCGTGCGATCTCGTCTAGTGCGGGACCGATCTTGGTGTTGATGAGTGCGGTGACGTCGTCGTGTGGCTGGAAGCGGCGGGTGTAGGAGCCGCGCAACACCCGGGAGGTGTTACCGAGCTGATCAGCCACCTTGGTCACGTCGAGACCAGCCGAAATACCTTCATTGCCAACGTGTTTGCGCAGGCTATGCGGTGTGACCCCGTCGGGCAATCCCAGCGCGGAAGCCAGCCGCCGCCACCGCGCTCCCATCGTCTTGAGGTTCCGGGTGCCCATGTCGTCCAAATCGAAGAACAACAGGTCCTCCGGCCAGTTCGCGTTCTTCGGGCGCGGCGGCAGTCCGGCTTTCAACCGGCGTTTGCGGATCTCCCGCCGGACCGTCTTCGATCGGCGAATTCGCGCGGCGAGCATGTCCAGTACCGGTCGGGGCAGTTGCACGGGCTTGGCGGCGAACTTGCCCTGATGCAGGTCTTCGGCGTCCGGGGTGGTGTATTCGACCCATACCTGCGCCGAGCCGTCGCGGGTGCGGACCGCGCCGCGTGGGGTCACGATGCCGGTGGCGAAGTCGATATCGGATTCGCACACGCCCAGGCTTTGGCCGAGCCGCCATCCGGTCGCCGCGACGAACACCACCCAGTCGGCCAGATCGTAGTGTTCGCAGTACTGCGCGACCGTGGGTACCCGGTGTTTCCGTGCGCCTTTGCTGGGACGTTTGTCGATCGTGGGGCACGGTGCGGGGGAGGTCCACACGTCGACGAGGATCTGCTCGACCACCGGGGTGTCGACGAAGGCGGCACCGCCGCGTCGGCGCTGGAAGTTGCCGGGCTTGGGCAGCAGAGCCTCTTTGACCGGGTTCCCCGACGCGAGCGCGCCGACGCGGATGCAGTACCGGAACATGCCGGACAGGATGTTCTCGCGGAGGATGCGCGGGGCGCTGCCACCACGCTGGTCGCCGACGTATTCGAGCATGTCCTCGATCACCGCCGTGTTCGTCACGCCGATCTCGCGTCGTCCGTATTTCGGGATGATGGTGTCGCGCATTATCGGTTCGTAGTTCTTGATCGTCTCGGGCAGCCGTCCCCGTTTGCGCAGATCGCCCTTGTACGCCTCCCACGCTTCGGCGATGGTTGAGTGCTTGGTCAGTTTGCTGGCCAGGGTGACCGAGGAATCGATCCATTCCTGTGCGGCGTCGAAGTAGGCGCGACGGGCCGCTTCGCCGGTCCGGTCCGGCTTGACTCGGCCCCGGCTATCGGTCTCCGGTGGTGAGGAGCGGGTGATGCGCTGGTAGTTGCCGTTCCAGTCGCGGGGCCGCCCCGACGCGGTCCACACACCCGGCGTCGTCGGGTGTGGTTTCACGTTCGGTTCGGGGATGTCGCCTGGTTCGAGTTCGGGGCGACCACGTCTATTGTGGGCCATGCCTCTCATTCCTTTGCGTGGGTGGAGGGGTGCTGGCCTTCGCCTGTCCGCTGCTGGTAACAGCGGACCTCCCTCGGCGAGGGCCAGCTTTGTTTTCGGGTTTTCACGGTTCGCCGGACCTGTTCCTGTCGGTAAGAGTCCGGCGAGCTCCGGATTGCGTGTGTGGTTCAGGCGGCGGTCGTGCCCCCGCGCCGGGTGCTGCGTTCTTGTTCGGCGATCCAGGCGTCCATATCGCGGCGTCGGTAGACGACTTTGCGGCGGCCGAGGGTGAACGAGGCCGGGCCGTACCCGATGTGCCGCCAGTACCGCAGAGTGCCGACGCTGAGGTGATAGTCCCGGGCTACCTCGACAGTGGTCAGCCAGTCCCGCTCCCCGGTGAGCGAGGCATCGTGGATTGCCGCCCCCGAAGCTGTCTTGGTGCCGCATGGGGAAGGTTCGGCAGCATTGTCGGCGGGATGTGGTGGAAATGTCATCGTTGTACTCCTTTCACGGGCCTTCGGCGTCAGCGGTCTCGAATCCGCCTCGGGCTTTGTGCGCGGTTCCGGTTCCGGATTCGGGGCGGAATGTTTCTCGGGCGTGTTTCGCGTCGTCGCGATGTGTCTGATTCCTGCGCATCTGGTGGGTGCGCGCGTGGGATCGAACATCGCGGGGGTTTCGGCGCGGACGGTCATGAACGCTCCGTTCACCCGAATTTGTCAAGAAAATGTCTCGTGGCGGGCCGCTGCCCGCCCTGCCCGCCGTCCGGTACCCGGGATCGGGTGACCGCC
This sequence comes from Nocardia jiangxiensis NBRC 101359, assembly GCF_000308615.1. Taxonomy (GTDB): domain Bacteria; phylum Actinomycetota; class Actinomycetes; order Mycobacteriales; family Mycobacteriaceae; genus Nocardia; species Nocardia jiangxiensis. Next base: position 53,010 of record NZ_BAGB01000162.1, on the reverse strand, counting down.
GCCGACATGCCCAGCGGCCGGTGTAGGGGACCGCAACGCGGCACCGGGCGCGAACCACAGCCACCGGCACACCCGGCCGGGGTTTGCCGACGGGCGGCCAGAAGACATCCGCGCCCCGGGGTTCGCTACATGCGCACCGAACCCCCGGGCGCGGATTGTGTCATCTAGGCGGCCAGATCACCGGGCCGTGATTCCCATCCAGGAACGGCTTCGGGCGTAGACTCATACTGAAATCGCTTGGCGTCCAACGCCTTTAGCTCGAACACAAGGACATCCTCGTGCGCGATCAGCGCCAGGGGCAGGCCCGCGTCGCGGTTCTTCAGCACGAAGTCGCGCTGGAAGAAACTCGAATGCGCGACGATGTCGTTCTCGGTGAGCCGCCCCAAAAGCGCCACGGCGCGGTCGACCGGGGTGAGCCCGGCGGTGGCCGCGCAGCGGGTGAGCAGGGAGGGCAGGTCGACGAGTTCGGCGTGCTGCCGCCAGGGGCGGGCGGTGATCACGACGTGCCCGCTGGGTTTGAGGTAGCTGGTGGCGGCGGTCAGGATGCGGGTGAATCCGGACAACAGCCGGGGCACGCCGAGGTTGGCCAGGTTCCCGCGGTCGAGGGTGTTGCCGTACCGGTGGTTGCGTTTGTGGATCCCTTCTCCGGCACGCACGCGCACGTGCCCGTGGATCGAGTCGCCGTACGGGGGTGAGGTGAGGATCAGATCGACGGTGCCGCGCACCTGTTCGGGCAGGACGTTGGCGAGTTTGCGGGCGTCGCCGGTGTACACGACCGCGTCGGTGTCGTTCCCGGCCTCGGCGGCCAGGGCGAGGTTCTCGCGGGCGATCGCGGCCCACCGGTCCTCGTACTCGACACCGAGGGCGCGGCGGTCGGCGTGGATGGCCTCGATCAGTGTGGTGCCGATGCCGCACATGGGGTCCATCACCAGATCGCCGGGGTTGCTGTACCGGGCGATGGCGTGCGCGGCGATGTGCGGCAGCATTTTCGCCGGGTGGGCGGACGAGTCGCGGGTGTAGCGGGGACCGCGCTGGGCGGCGGGGCTGGCCTGCGCGGTCGCCCACACCGACAGCCGAGTGGGCGGGGTGTGGTTGGGCGTGGTGTCGGGAGCAGACATGTGATGACCACCTTTCGAAGCGAGGGATGGCCCGGCGGGAATGCCGGATTCGGGTGGGCGGGATCCGGGGTTCATGCGGCGGTGGTGAGGTCGTGCGGCTGCAAAAAAACCAGAACGTCGACGTGGACGGTGTCCGTGCCGAACGCCTGCGCCCGGCCGGTGTCGGCGTGCTTACCGGCCGAACGAAGGTCCGCCGAAGTCGGGACGATCTCGGTGCCTCGCACGGGTGCGGCGACGAGGTGCTGGAGATAGAGCAGGTCGGTGTTCTGGGCTTGGGTGATCAGGTCCCCGGACGGGTCGTGGAACGCCCCGTCGTGGTCGCGCCAAGTGCGGGCCAGGACCACCAGTAGCCCCCCTGCCCGCAGCCGGGACGCGGCCATCTCGGCGACCATCGGGGCACGCAGGTCCGGCGTGCCGGGCAAGGTCGTGGCCAGGATCAGGTCGGTATCGGCGGGCTGCGCCAGCCCCGGGTCGTCGACAATGGCGCGGTCGAGGTCGTGCACGAGGCGCTGGGTGTCGGGGGTGGCGGGCATCAGCAGGACGCGGTCACCAGGAGCGCTGTACTCGATCAAGGCCCGTGCGGTGACCCGGGGCGGCCAGGCATCGGCCGTGTCGATCGGTGTGGTCCCGCACGCCCACAAGGTCGACGGGATCGATGCGGGCGCGGTGCGAGGGGTGCGCGCGGATCTGGCTGCGGTCATCGGGAGGTACCTCGTTTCCGGTGAAGGGCGGTGAAGCACGGTTGCTTCTGCTGGAGGACTCCTGTCCGAGACCCGTTTCTTGACATCCGACGACCAAAATTCTTTTCGCCCAGCCTCCCGGCGCAGGACAGCCGCTAGCGGGAAAGGCGGTTCGAGGCGAAGGCCGATCAATTTCTTCACCTTGTCTGCCCCGGGGTCCGTGTGGCGGTGCTGCGGCGTCGCCACACGAGCGCCACACGGCGATTTCACCGCAGGTAGACCGCTATTTCACGGGAGATCCCGAGATGAGGCGGGAACGCTGGCCGCCCGGGGACCGTGCGGGCGTGAAGTCACACGTGAATTCGTCTCGAGGTTCTCGTGAATGCGCGGTGAGGTTCTTCTGACATTGCCGTGTGGATAGCGCTGTCTTTCCTTGCCCGGTCGATTTCTTTTCGCCGAGCACGGGAGGCGCGATGCCGCATTCACGAGCAATCCACGACCAGCACCAGGCACCCAGACCGTTGGCGGTGATCCGGGAACAGTTCGCCCGGTTGGCCGGACACTCGGTGGCGGGTCTGCCCCCGGGCTGGGAACAGACGCGGGCCGCAGAGCTGGCGGAGAGGCTGCTCTATCCCCAAGTCCCCGCCAACGAGGTCGACGCGGTATGGGCGTCGCTGATCCAGCAGGCCCGCACGAGGGACGAGGCCGCGGTGCTGATGTGCGCGGGAGCCGCGCTGCCGATGCTGCACTCGATCACGGCGGTGCTGTGCGGGCATTGGCTCCATCGCGCCGACACCGAATCGATGGTGATCCTCGGGTTCCTCGAAGCACTCGGCGAGCTGGACGTGAACCGGCCCAACGTGGCCAATCGACTGCGGTGGGCCACCTTCCACCGCACCTGCCCACGCGTACGCGAACGGCGGGCAGCACCCATCCCGGCCGACTTGTGCCCCGAGGGTGACGACCCTGCCCTCGTGACCGGTGAGGTCCTCGCCTCACCCGCCGGGCACCCGGACCTGCTGCTGCAGCAGGCCGTCGACGAAGAAGTACTGACCGCCTCCGAGGCCGAGCTGATCCTGCACACCCGCCTGGAACACCAGCGACTCACCCGGACCGCTGCCGACACCGGCCTGCCGTACAACACCCTCGCCCAGCGCCGCTACCGCGCCGAACAGCGACTCACGGCATGGCTGCGTGCCCACATCACCGCCAGAGCGTCCTCGACCACGGTCGAAATGGCCGCCCTCGACGAGCTCACCACGCCCGGCGACCACACAGATAAACAGCAATCGCACGAGCGGATGTCAAAAAAGCGGCCCGGAGCAGGAGTCCTCCCACTGCACAGGCCCGCACCCAGCGCGGACCACACCTCGCACGAGGAGGAGCCCCGATGCGCCTGACGACCCGTTCCCCCGCCGCTATGCCTCCGCCCCCGCGAACCCCTGCGCGGCGCTCGCGCTATCGGGCCTGGCCTGTCCTCGCGGCCGGTGCCGCCACCGTGGTGATGCTGTGCGCGGCGGCGGGCCCGGCCGCAGCAGCACCGGTCGTGCTGGCGGTGGCGACCTCGCTGAATCAGGTCGCTGACAACCTGCGCAACTGGCTGATCGCGATCCTGGCGACGATCGCGACGACGTACTTGACCGTCGGCGGGGCCCGGTACCTGCTCTCGGGTGGGGATGCCGGCGAGGTCGAACGCGCCAAGGCGTGCCTGCGCTCGGCGATGATCGGCTACTGCCTGGCCATCCTCGCGCCGGTCGTGGTCAGCATCCTCAAATCACTGGTGGGAGGCTGACATGCTCATCTTCCTGCCTGTTCGCCTCATGGGGCACGGCCCGGCATGTTGGGTCCGGCGGTGCGCGTTGCTGGTTCTCGCTGTGGGCGTGCTGATCGCAGCTGCCGGTTCCGCGCCGGGGCGGGCGGTCCCGGTGACCACCCCACCTGCACCGCCGTCGGTGACCGCGCCGATCACTCCCGGCCCGCAAACGCCCGCGCCGGTGACGCCCGCGACACCGACACCACCGACCACGGCACCGGCCCCATCGCAGGGCGAGCTCTGCTCCAACACCAGCCAGGGCTGCACCCGAGATCCTGCTCAGGATCAGGGTCCGGCCGCTGCACCCGAGCCCGATTGCGGGCTCGATGCCATCAGCGGCTGCTTGGTCAAGGCGATGGACGGGCTCTTCAGCACCGTGGTGTCCTCGGCGCTGGACCCGCTGCTGCAGTTGTTGTCGACCACCCTGCTGGCCACGCCGGACCCGGCGAGTCTGCCCCGGGTGGGTGAGTTGTGGACCTCGTCGTGGCAGATCACCTTGACGGTGTACGGGCTGCTGGTGATGGCCGCCGGAATCCTGGTCATGTCCTATGAGACGTTGCAGTCACGCTGGTCGCTGCGCGAGATCGCCCCCGGGCTGCTGATCGGCATGGTCGCGGCAGCGTTGAGCTTCCCGCTGGTCACCCAGGCCGTCCGCGCCGCGAACGCCCTGTCCACCGCCGTCGCCGGGAACGGGGTCGATCCCGACTCAGCCGGACAGGCGTTGCGGCAACTGGCCTCGGTGACCGTCGGCACGGGCGGCATCTTCGGGCTGCTGCTGGCCCTGGTGCTGATCGTGCTGGTGGTGATGCTGCTGGCCGGGTACGTGATCCGAGTCGCGATCACGATCGTGCTGATCGTCGCCGCGCCTTTGGCGCTGATGTGTCACGCCCTGCCGGTCACCGAACCGATCGCCCGCTGGTGGTGGCGATCCATGGGCGCGTGTCTGGCGATCCAGATCGTGCAGAGCGTCACGCTGATCACCGCCACCCGGGTGTTCCTCACCTCCGGGGACTGGCACCTGCTGGGAGCCACGGAATCCGGGCTGGTGGACCTGATCGTCTCGATCGCCCTGGTCGGGGTTCTGGTGAAGATCCCGTTCTGGATGCTCTCGGCGATGCGCATCGGCTCGGGACACTCCATGGCAGGTCGCATCGTCCGCAGCTACCTGACGTACAAGACGCTCGGACTGCTACGCGGCAGCGCTCACGCGGCGAAGGCCCCCAAGCCCCGGCCCAAACCCGCACGCGCGGAGCCCGACCCCTACGACAAGGCCGAGACCGCCGCCGACGGGCAGATGATGCTGCCGCTGGCGGGCCTCAAACGCGTCCGGCCGAAACCACCACCGGCCCCCACCCTCACGCCACGCACGTCCAGGTCGGCGGAGTCGGGGCAGCAGCTGGCGCTGGACCTGGGCAAGCCCAGCCCCTCGCTCCCGCCCGAAGCGCCTCGCCCCGACGGCCAACGCGCCCTGTTCTACGCCACCCCGGTCAAACCCACACGCCGTCGCCCGCCTCCGGCGAACACGATCTCTGCTGGTAGTGGCCGGGCCGGGGCCTCGACGGGGAAGCGGGCACCGAAGGGCCGCCAGCTGGCGCTGCGGTTCCCGCCCCCGCAGCCCCCGAAGACGCCGCCCGCGAGGGTGCAGGACCCGTACGCCCGCCCGACCTCCACCGCGCAGGGCCAGTACGTGCTGCCTCTGGGAGTCAAGCGGGTCCGGAAACCGGCCCCGCCGCCCACTCCGGCGTGGATTGCGCCGCCCGCGCCGCGCCGGGCCGGGCGGCAGCTGCACCTTCCCCTGCCCGGTCTGCCCGTGCGCCGCCGTCGGCGGCCCGATGCCGGAGGTCCCCGATGAATTCCTATCGCATTCCCTCGGATGTGGAGCGGCCCGACCGGATCCTGGGCCCGCTCACCGCCCGCCAGCTCGCCCTGCTGTCCGCGACCGGACTGGTCTTGCTGCTGATCTGGGCCACCACCCGCACACTCATACCGATCACGGTGTTCGCCGCGCTCGCGGCCCCGATCGCGGCGGTAGCGACCGCGATCGTGCTCACCACCCGCGACGGCCTGTCCGGTGACCAGCTCCTCGCGGCTGGGTTGCATCATCACCGGCGCGCGAGGCACCTGATCGCCACCCATGCTGGCGACGACGCCCCGGGCGGGGCGGTTCCGCGCTGGGTGACCGACCGCGCACGCGGGCCGCGTCCGCCCACCGCGCACCCGATCACGCCCGGCACGGCCGGGCTACCCAGCACGGTCACGGCGGGCACCGGGGTGAGTGGCGGGGTCGGTGTGGTCGATCTGGGTGAGGAGGGGATCGCGGTGATCGCCGCCGCGACCACCATCAACCTCGCCCTGCGCACCCCCGCCGAGCAAGCCGGTCTGGTCGGCGCGCTGGCGGGCTACCTGCAAAGCCTGTCCGGGAACGGCGTGCAGATCCTGTTGCGGTCGGTGCGTCTCGATGTGACCGGCCACATCACCGATCTACACACCGCCGCCCAGACCATGCCATCATCGTTGGCCGAGTACGCCCGCGATCACTCTCGCTATCTAGCGGAGCTGGCCGAGGACGACACCACCGGGCAGCGCCAGGTCCTGCTGGTGTGGCGCGAGCCCCTGGATCCCGCGACCCGGCTGGCGGGCTCCCTGGTGGGCGGGCTCACCGCGCGGGGCCGCTGCGAACGCCGGATCTCCGCGCAGGGTCGTCACGCGGCTGAATCCCGGTTGCTGGCGCGGCTGTCCGATGCCACCGACCTGCTCGCGCCCCTGGGGGTCGGGGTGCGGGCCCTGGACGATTCGCAGGCGCGGGCGATCCTGACCAGCTGCACCAACCCGGCCAACCTCGTGCCCTACGGCGCGGCCGGGGCCGCGGGTGCCACCGAGATCATCACCACGGAGGACGGCCAGTACACGGGCTTGCAGTTCGACCCCCTCGACACCGGCGACGAGGAAGAGGACGACAGCCTCGGCGACGGTGTCCGGGGTCTCGGACCCCGGACCCGGCGCGGGAGGATGCCACGCCGAGGCGGCGGTGGTGTGGAGTTCGCGCCGGAGTCGTTGACCATCGGCGCCCGCCACCTCCAGGTCGGATCGGACTTCGTGGCGACGATCGCGGTCACCGGCTACCCGCGCGAGGTCACCCCGGGATGGCTGGCACCTCTAGCCGCATTCGGGGACCGGGTCGATATCGCCCTGCACATCGAGCCGATCGATCCTCGTCAAGCCGCGCTGCAGTTACGCCGCCAACTCGCCCGCCTCGAATCCAGCATGGCCTCCGCCGCGGTGAACAACCGGGTCAGCGACCCCGCCGTGGAGGTCGCCGCCGAAGACGCCGCCGCGCTGTCGGCGCAGCTGGCGCGCGGGGAGTCCCGCCTGTTCCGCGCCGGACTGTATCTGACCGTCCACGCCACCAGCGAGAACGAACTCACCGCACAAGTCACCGCGCTACGCACTGTGGCCGCGAGTCTGCTGATCGACACCTGCCCGCTCACCTACCGGGCCGTCGAGGGCTGGACCGCGACATTGCCGCTGGGCCTGGACCCCGTCCGGCTACACCGCACCTTCGACTCCCACGCCCTGGCCGCGGCGGTGCCGTTCGCCTCGGCGCAGCTGCCGCCCGCGGACCCGGTCTCGGTCACTCCGGCCGGAGTCTTGTACGGGCGCGACGGCGCGGCCGGGCTGCTGTTCCACGACCGCTTCGCCCCCGCCATGCACAACCACAACGAAGTCATCCTCGGCCGGTCCGGATCGGGCAAGTCCTATCTGGCGAAAACCAGCATCCTGCGGTCGCTGTACCGGGGGATCGAGACCATCGTCATCGACCCCGAGGACGAATACGCCGCGCTGTGTGAGGCCCTGGGCGGCACCCATATTCGGCTCGGCGCCCCCGGCGTGTGCCTCAACCCGTTCGACCTCGACATCCACGTGGGGCCCAGCGGGCACCGCACCGCGACCGCCGATGCGCTGCTGCGGCGAAAGCTGCACCTGCACACCGTCATCGCGGTCCTGCTCGGCGAGCAAACCCCCGCCCAGCGCGCCGCCCTCGACACCGCGGTCACCGCGACCTATGCAGCGGCGGGGATCACCGACGACCCGGCCACCTGGGTGCGGCCCGCGCCGACGCTGAGCATGTTGCGCGACCAGCTCGCCACCGGCACCCCGGTGGCGGCCGACCTGGCCGCCGGGCTCGCGCCGTATGTCGGCCAGGGTGCGTTCGCTGGGCTGCTCGACGGCGCGAGCACCCATTACCCGGCGGGTGCGTTGATCGTGTACTCGCTGCGGGAGTTGCCCGAGGAACTCAAGACCATCGGCACCTTGCTGGCGTTGGACGCGACCTGGCGGCGGGTCAGCGACCCAAGCCTGCGACGGGCGCGCTCGGTGGTGGTCGACGAGGCGTGGCTGTTGATGCGCCAGCGCTCGGGAGCGGACTTTCTGTACCGGCTGGCGAAATCCGCGCGCAAGTACTTCGTCGGGTTGACCGTCGCTACCCAGGACGCCGCCGATGTGCTGGCCACCGATCTCGGGAAGGCGATCGTCGCCAACGCCGCCACCCAGGTCCTGCTCCGGCAAGCTCCGCAATCCATCGACCAGGTCGGCGACGCCTTCGCGCTTTCCGACGGCGAGCGCCGTTTCTTGCTCTCAGCCGATCGCGGCCAGGGCTTACTCGCTACCGGAGCCCACCAACGCACCGTCTTCGGCACGATCGCCTCCCTCGCCGAGCACCAGATCGCCACCACCTCACCCGAGTACGACCTGCCCGGCACCGACCAGGACGCCGGCTACCTCGACCTCGACCTCGACGCCGAGGACACCCGCATCGACCTCGACCTCAGCTCCCCGACCTTCGACACCGACGACCCGGTCCGTCTCGGCGCGCAGGTCCTCTTCGGCGAAGACGACGAGTGGGACACCGCGCAGTTCACAGAACAGGAGACTCAGTGATGACACCCTCCCTACACACCCAGACACCCCCGCCGGACTCCGGCGGCGGCGGTGGAGTTATCGGTAAGTTCCTGACCCACCCTGGCCTGCGAGTGGGGCACTTGCTTTCCCTCGCCGAACAGCACGCGTTCTCCTTGGCTGCGGTCCTCGTGGCCACGGTCACCGCCGTGGTCGCTGTGGCGGTGTGGGTGCGGCGTCGTCGGGAGCGGCGCTGGGCCGAAGGGGCTCGCCACGTGGAGATCCTCGTCCCGCCGCAGGTCCAGCCCGACGGCGCAACAGTGCTCTGGGAGCAGCTGCACGGGGCGATCGCCCGCCGCTGGTGGCAGCGGTGGTTGTCCGGGCAGCACCTGCTCGGGTTCGAATACCGCATCAGCCCCGAGTTCGGCGCGAGGATTCGGCTCTGGGTGCCCTCGTGTGTGCCGCCGCACCTGATCGAGAATGCCGTCACGTCCTCGTGGCGCGGTGCCCGCACCCACACGACCCCCGCCACACCACCACTACCACTAGCCCCGGGCGGGCACCGCAACCTGCTCGCCGGAGGCGAACTCCGCCTCGCACGACACGGCCGCTGGCCGATCCGCACCAACGCCCCCGGCGACCCGGTTGCCTTCCTGCTCAGCGCCGCTGCCGCGATGGAGCCGGGCACCACCGCGTGCGTGCAGGTCCTGGCCCGCCCGGTCACCACCCGCCCCACCCGGCAAACCGCTGGTGGTTCCGGCACACCCGCCGCCCTCGGCCAGTTCCTCCTGGAAGCCGGGCGGGAGTTGTTCGGCCTGTTCGCCCCGGGCCCGGTCCACCGCACCGGCACACCGGCGCGGACCGGCAGCGCACGGTATGGGGTTCGTGATCGGCAGGTGAGCTTGGAACAGTCCGCCCAGGATCACGCCGCCGCTACCAAAGCAAGTGTTCCGCAGTGGGCCACCGTCGTGCGCTACGCGGTCACCGCCCCTGTGTCCCTCGACGCTGACCACGCCACCCGGGCCAGGGACATGGTGCGGGGCCGCGCCCACGCGGTCTCGGCTTTTCTGTCGTCGGCGTCGCAGCACAATCACTATCTTCGTCGTTGGCGTCGCGGTGCCGGGGTGCGCGAGGCGATGTTCTGGCGGCGGCTCGGCCGCGGTGATCTGCTGTCCAGCCCGGAGTTGGCGGTGCTCGCGCATCTGCCGACCGATGCGGGGATCGCCGAGATCCACCGTGCCGGAGCCCGCGCTCTGGCGCCCAGCGAAGTCGTGGCTGCGGGTGGTCCGGGTACCAAGCCTCTGGGCCGCGCTGATGCGACCCGGGGGCGGGCGGTCGCGATGCGGGTGGACGATGCCCGTCACCACGTGCACGTCATCGGCCCCACCGGGACCGGGAAATCCACCCTCCTGGGCCAGATGGTCCTCGCCGACGCCGCCGCCCGTCGCGGGCTGGTTCTCGTCGACCCCAAAGGCGACTTGGTCAGCGACGTGTTGACCAGGCTCCCGGAGGAGTGTGCGGGGCGGGTGGTGTTGTTCGACGCCGACTCGGCCAGCCCGCCCCCGTGCATCAACCCCCTCGATCTGACCACCGTCGGCGGGGATCTCGACCAGGCCGTGGACAATATCGGGTCCGTCTTCGGGCGCATTTACCACCAGTTCTGGGGTCCACGCACCGACGATGTGTTCCGGAACAGTCTCAAAACCGTCTGCGCCCAGGCGCGCCCGGCGACCCTCGTGGACGTCGCCCGGCTCCTGACCGACGACACCTACCGTGCCCGGCTCACCGCAGACGTGAAAGATCCTCTTCTGCAACAGTTCTGGGGCACCTTCGAAGCCTTGGGCGAGTCCGGGCGAGCCCAGCTCATCGCACCGTTGTTGAACAAACTCCGCCAACTGTTGATGCGCCCGTTCGTGCGGTCCGCACTCGCGGGCGGGCCCGCCACCGTGGACCTTCGCGCGGCCCTCGACGGCGGCGGCCTGGTGCTGGCCCGGCTGCCGAAGGGTCGCTTGGGGGAGGACACGACACGCCTGTTCGGGGCGCTGCTGGTCGCGCGGACCTGGCAGGCTGCCACCGCCCGCGCGGACACCCCCGCCACCCAACGCCGCGACGCGGCCCTGTACCTCGACGAATGTCACAACTTCCTGCACCTGTCCACACCCGTGGAGGACATGCTCGCCGAAGCCCGCGGCTTGCGGTTGTCCATGGTCCTGGCGCACCAGAACCTCGGCCAGCTCACCCCCACGCTGCGCGAAGCGATCTCCACCAACGCCCGCAACAAAATCTACTTCGCCCTCTCACCCGAAGACTCCCGCGACCTGGCCAGGCACACCCTTCCCCAACTCGGCGAGCACGACCTGGCCCACCTCGACGCCTACCACGCCGCAGCCCGCCTCATCGTGAACGGCCAGAACACCGCCCCCTGCACCGTCGAAACCACGCCCCTGCCCCCACCGGTCCCGGGGCGGGCTCGCCGCATCCGCGCCGCCGCTCGCGCCCACACCACACCGCGCCCTCACGCTCTGCCCGCAAGCGCGCCCCGAGCGAATTCTTCTGCACCCCAGGTTCCTCGCGACGACCCGCGTCGCCGGTGAAACCCCTTCCAGGACAACGGTTTGCGGCTCACCCGCGCCACGCATTCACTCTCGCGTCCGTGCCGCCTGGTCCGGCGTTTCGCCCCGCCCTCGATAGGAGGTGTCTTTTCCGATGACCCCCACCCCACCCCCTGCACACGCCTCGGCTCGCGAGGGCGCGCGTTCGGCTGGTCCGGTGCTGGCCGGGCGGGCTCGGCTCGCTGGCATCCTCACCGCGCGAGATCGGTGGCTGCTGTGGATGCTGTGGGAGCACCGCGTGCTCACCACCACCCAGATCAGCGGCCTCGCGTTTCCCGCGACCCGCCGCGCGACCCGCCGCCTGCTCACGCTGTATCAGGCCGGGGTGATCGACCGGTTCCGGCCCCGCCGCCCGGTCGGCACCGCACCCTGGCACTGGATCCTGGCCCCCGCCGGAGCCGCCGTCCTGGCCGCAGAACACGGCCTGGACCTACGCGAGCTGCGCTGGCGGCACGACCGCGCCCTCGCCCTCGCGCACAGCCTGCACCTTGAGCACGACATCGGCGTCGGCGACTGGTTCACCACCCTGGCCACCAGCCCCGAACCCGGCGCACTGAATCTCTGGTGGTCGCAAACCCGGTGCGCGCGGTTGTGGGGAGACTTGGCCCGCCCTGACGGCTACGGCCGCCTCGACCCCACCACGCCGGGGGCGGGTGGGTTGGAGTTCTTTCTCGAATATGACTGTGGCACCGAATCTCTCACCCAGCTGGCAGGGAAACTCCACGGGTACGGCAACCTTGCCGCCGCGACCGGGATCACCACTCCGTTGTTGTTCTGGCTCCCCACTGCGCACCGCGAGGCCACCGCCCGCACGGCCCTGGCTTCCGCCGCGACCGGCCTGGACCAGCCCGCCACGGTCCCGATCGCCACCGCCAACCCCGAGCACACCCCCGAGGCGGGCCCGGCCGGGGCGGTGTGGCTGCCGCTGCACCCTGCACCGGCCCGCCCCGGGCCTCGGATCTCGTTGGCGCGCTTGGCCGGTGCCTGGCCGCACCTGCACCTCGACCATGCCCCCGTCAGCACCAGCGAGGACAGCGCGGCCCTGGACCAGCGCGTGGTGATCCCGCCACCGCCACCGCGCCCACCCCGGCACGGGAGGCTGTGATGTTCGGGCTCGCGCTCGGGGCCGGAGCGACCGCCCTGTTCACCGCCGCGATGATCGGCGCGTTCACCGTCACGGTCGTCGTGGTCGACTCGACCAAGTCCCACACGAGCATCACCGCGCCCGGCCCGGCCGCTGGGCAATCTACGCCGAGTCCCGATGCGGTCGCCGACATTCCCGCAGACAAGCTCGCCCTCTACCGCGAGGCCGCCTCGGACTGCCCCGGCCTGGACTGGACGGTCCTGGCCGGCATCGGCAAAGTCGAGACCGACCACGGCCGCAGTCATCTCCCGGGAGTCGCCACAGGCGAGAACAGCGCAGGCGCCGCAGGACCCATGCAATTCCTGGCCTCCACCTTCGACGCGGTCACCGCACGCCACCGGCTCCCCGCGGGCGGCGCGAGCCCACCCTCGCGGTACAACGCCTCGGACGCGATCCACGCTGCCGCGTTCTACCTGTGTGACTCCGGTGCCCCCACCGACCTACGGCGCGCGATCTACAGCTACAACCACGCCGACTGGTACGTCCAGCAAGTCCTGAATCAAGCTGCCCGCTACCGCACCACCCCCGGGTCCGGGGCTGGGGATTGCCAGCACCTCACCGGCCTGAGCCCCACCGCGGCCACCGTGCTCACCTTCGCCTGTAGTCAGTTGGGTCAGCGGTATGTGTGGGGAGGCAACGGGCCACAAGCCTCTGGCGGATGGGACTGCTCCGGGCTCACCAAGGCCGCCTACGCCGCTGCCGGAATCGCGCTCCCGCGCACCGCTGCCGACCAATACCACGCCACCACCCCCATCCCCATTACCCAGATCCAACCCGGCGACCTCGTCTTCTACAGCAACCAGAAAGACGGAATACACCACGTCGCCCTCTACCTCGGCAACAATAAAATGATCGACGCACCCGACCTCGGACAATCGGTGAAAATAGAAGACTACCGATATTCGAACGACGACTTCCTATCCGTCAACCATGTATTCAAAGCGGATTTATCGCAATGAATGCAACATTGGACGCTTTCCGGGACTATCCAATCTTCGCATGTCGGAATGGTTTTGGCGAGTCGCGTCGTGACGTGCTGGCGTGTCGTGGACCTGGGGTTACGGTACCGGTAGCAACGATGTTGCATCCGATACAACCGGAGGTTGTAGTGGCGCGACAGGTCGATCTACCGGGCGCGGTGCACTTGGTGCTGGATTCTAGTGTGCGGTACCTGGATCCGGCCCCGGCGGTGTTCGAGGCGATGCTGGAGGGCTGGCGGCGGCAGCAGAAGAGCCGGTTCCTGAGCCAGGACACGATCGAGCCGCGGGTACGGTTGGTCCGGCGGTTCGCCGAGTTCACCAATCAGTATCCGTGGCAATGGCTTCCGGGAGAGCTGGAAGCGTTCACCACCGATCTGGTCTCGCGTGAGCGCCCGGCCGCGCAGTCGACGATTCGCTCGTATCACGGGGCGCTGCGTATGTTCTGCGAGTTCCTCACCGACGCCCGCTACGGCTGGATTGCCGAGTGCGACAACAGGTTCGGGCAGACACCGATCCAGATTGCGCACGAGTGGAACACCGTGACGCATGTGGTCGACTACGAGGGCCGTCCCGGCCGGAGGGCATTGACCTACGACGAGGTCCAGGCGTTGTTCGACGCGGCCGACGCCCGGGTGGAGACCATCCGCGCACGGGGCCGCAAGGGTGCGCTGGCGGCATGGCGCGAGGCTGCGACGCTGAAAACGATCTACGCCTTCGGGTTACGCCGCCGCGAGGCCGCGTGCCTGGATGTCGCGGACTTTCGCCGCAATCCGCGTGCGGCGCAGTATGGGCTGTTCGGTTCGGTGCAGGTCCGGTACGGCAAAGCCTCGCGCGGCAGCCCGCCCAAGCGGCGCACGGTGCTCACGGTGCCGGAGATGGACTGGATCGTGGATGTGCTCACCGAGTGGTGCGAACAGATCCGCCCGATGTTCAATCCCGGTGCGCACCCGGCGTTGTGGGTGACCGAGCGCCGCAGCAGGATCTCGGTGCGCTCAATCAACGACGCCTTCTGCGACGCCCGCGAGGCGGCCGGGCTCCCACCCGAGGCCGACGTGCATGCGCTGCGTCACTCGTATGTCACCCATCTTCTGGAGTTCGGTTATCCGGCATTGATGGTGCAGCAGCAGGTCGGGCATGCCTGGGGCTCCACGACCGCGATCTACACCTCAGTATCGGACGAGTTCCGCAACCGCCTACTCGAGCAGTCCCTGCAGGGGCATCCCGAATTATGGACGGAGACACCATGACTCGCACCATGGGCTACCGATGGCACCTACGCACCAAAATGGCCGAACGCGGCTTGTTCCAAACCTCGGACCTGGTGCCGCTGCTAGCCGAAGCGGCACCGCGCTCTCGCGCGAGCAGGTCTACCGGCTGGTCACCCAGCCGCCGCAACGGCTGTCGATGGACACCCTCGCCGCATTGTGTGACATCCTCGACGCTACCCCGAACGATCTGATCGAGATCACCAGCGAACCCACCCAGATCCGCAAGACCGCCACCAGCACCGGCACCGCGCCCACCCCACGGCGCACCACGATCCGCCGCCCGGACGGATTGTGAACCCGCCATGCCCGCCCCGGACCCGAGCGACTGGCTGGCCGCCTACCTGCGTGGCGCGTTGCCCTCACTCAGCACCGCCGCAGCACGCAAGGCGGTGGCCGCCACGAAAAGCCCACGCGCCCTGGCGCTCCTGCGCAACCACCTGGAACAGCACCCCGACGCCTTGACCTCCGGTGACTCGAATGCGCCCCCGGTGGTCTGCACATTCATCGTCGTGCTCGCCGACGCCGGCGCCGAGGCCGTGCTACCGCACTGCAGCCGCTGCCGGAAACCGGCCCGACGACTACCCAAAACCGTTGACGGAGGACGGATCTGCGCCTCCTGCGCGAGCTGGGAGACCGCCGAACCGTGCGGGCGCTGCGGACGCAACCTCCCGGTCTCCACCCGCGATGCACGGGGAAAACCACTGTGCCAGACATGCCGGGTCCGTGATCCCGGCAGCCACCGGGCCTGCGGATCATGTGGGCAGGTCAAACGAGTCAGCGCTCGCACAGCCGACGGCACCCCTGTCTGCGCGCGCTGCTACCGCGCGCATCGGCCGTCCGAACGGTGCTGCCGCTGCGGACGGCACCGCCCTCCCGAGCGCCGGACTCCCGCCGGACCGGTTTGCGAGAGCTGTTACCAGCCGCCGGACCAGCGTTGCGACGCCTGCGGACGCATTGGGCCCCTGAGAACCCGCCGCACCGAAACCCAGCCTGCACTCTGCCGGGGTTGCTATCGAGGACGCACTGCTGTCTGCACCCGTTGTGGGCGAGAAGGCCCGACCAAACGATGCTCGGCCCGTAACCGCGAACCGACCTGCCCGAGCTGCTGGCCGCGCCCCCGACGCCGCTGCGTCAGCTGCCGACGGATCACCGCGATTCTCACCCGCTGGCCCATCGGCGATATCTGTGGGGCCTGCTACAAGTGGATCCGCGACCACCCCGCGCCCTGCACCGACTGCGGCACCACCCGCCCATTGATCGGCATCAACTCTGCGGGTCAGCCGATCTGCGGGCCCTGCGCCGGACAACCCGACCGTGACTACACCTGCCAACGCTGCGGCAACTCCGGCTTCTTCCACACCACCGGACTCTGCCTGCGCTGCCAGGTCAGCGACCGCGTCCGCGAACTCCTCGCCGACACCAACGGCACCATCCCCGTCGACCTGCTGCCGTTCACCACCGCACTCACCAACACCGGGTCCCCTTCAGCGATCCTGCAGTGGCTGTCCCCGGACCGACCCGCCACCCGCCTGCTCGAGCACCTCCACGCCACCGGTGAATCGATCACCCACCACCAACTCGACCAGCTCCCACAGGATCTGACGCTGCACCACCTGCGCCGAACCCTCATGCATACCGGAGTACTGCCCGACCGCGTCGAATACCTCGAACGACTCGTGCCCTGGCTCGAGCAGCTACTCACCGACCAACCCGAGGCCCGCGCCCACATCCTGCGCACCTACGCCACCTGGACAGTGCTCCGACGCGCTCGACGTCGTGCCGCACATCAACCATTCACCTACAGCTCGAGCAACTGGGCCCGCAACCGCATCCTCGTCTCACTACGGCTGCTGCAATGGATCCAGGACCAACACCTCGATCTCAGCGACGTCCAGCAACACCACATCGATCAATGGCTCACAAGCGGCAGCCCCGAATCCACCTATCTCGCACGCGAATTCGTTCGCTGGGCCAGACAACGACGACTCGTCGGCGACATCACGATCCCGAAAAGACGTCATCGCAGCGCACTCCCACCGATCACCGAAGACGAACGCTGGGAACAACTCCGCCGCTGCCTGCACGAGGACACCCTCCCCACCGCGATCCGCGCCGCCAGCGCACTCGTCCTGCTCTACGGACTCCCACTCAGCAAAGTCACCGTCCTGCGACACAACGACATCCACACCGACGACCGCAAACGCGTTTGGCTGCGCCACGGCAGCCACCAACTCCGGCTCCCACCCGCCATCGCCACCCTCCTCCTCACCCAACGCAACCACCCCACCACCATCGCCGCAGTCAACCGCAACCACCCCGACGACACGAAATGGCTGTTCCCCGGCAGCTTCCCCGGACAACCCGCCCGCGACAGCCTCTACCGCGGACTCCGCAGCCACCTCCACCTCCACATCCGACGCGCCCGCAGCGCCGCACTGGCCCACCTCGCCGCCGAAATCCCCGCCGCCGTCCTGGCCCAACTCCTCGACCTCCACATCAACACCGCCCTCGCCTGGGCCACCTACGCCCAAAACGACTGGAGCACCTACCTCACCGCACGAACACGCGCAACCAACAACGCCCGCAACAAGACAACCCGCCCCGACTAACAGCACACCCCGCGCAAGCGAATGGCAGGCCATGAGCGAACACCCCCAGGACCAAGCCCCCGACCGCCCCGACCTTCCCACCGAAGACCAGGCCCACACCAGCACCCCCCAGCGACGCAAACCAACACGACACGGCCGAATCACCATCGAACGCATCGAGACCACCCCCATGACCTCGGAAGACCAATACCGCCGCGCAGTCCAAGCCCTGGCAACCCTCTACAACGAGTGGCGGAATCGCACCACCAGCGACAAAAAATCACCCGATCCGGAATAACACCAACCTACATACCCTCCCAGACAAAACCCATCAAATGACCGAAGGGAGGAATACAGCAGGGTCTGAATACTCCCGCTTCACCAGTGAACCAAGCATCGCCAGCAACTGGTCACTCAGGAATGGAGTAATCACTTCGCGCATAACGAACAAGCCACCCTCGGGGAGTGACGAGAATAGTCTTCCGGCGACGATCTGAATCTGAGGCTGTGCTTTGTATCAGATTCACGTCTTCCAGACTTTTGATGTGTGGAACCATTGCCTGAGCACTGTTGAAACCGAAGGTTTCGTAGTCACCAGGAGAGCAACTCCCTCCTATTCCTGTTAGGCTATCGAACACCTCCCATGCTCGGTTGCCAGATAGATTGGTTTCTTCCGCGTTCCTCGCCGCTTGGCCTCTTATCCAGCGCTCGAAATGTTGTCGATTGGCTACAGGATCTGCACTCGCATATCCGCCATCATGCAGCCAGAACGAGAAATCCTCGCTATATTTCAACGCGTTGCGGAGGTTCTTGTTTAGAACATCATATATTAGCTTGAAGCTCTCAGGATCTACAGGAGCGACCGCAGAATCAATAATTTGATACAACTCCAAGCGGCGAGCTATTACCTGGGAGATCTCGGCGTCTTCAATCGGAGAAAGCTCCAGTGGCTCAGCGAGTCTACCTTCGAGTCGAGGCGAGGAGGCGCTTGTTCTTACGATTCCGCGCGCGCCGCAGAGCACCCATTTGAGACCAGGCGACGAGAGTATTCCATCCCTCATCGACTCCAGAAGAGCGCGCGCTTCCTTCGATGTCTCAAGCAGCTCAAGATTGTCGATAACACCGACGAAGGCACCTGACTGCGACGATGGAAAACACTGTCGAAGCCAGCCGAAAACCGTATCCCTCAGTCCTGCCTCGTTAAATCCAGCGCCAGTATTCACCGATACGCTTCGACTCGCGCTTCCGCCGAATCCAGCAACGCTTGCTCCCGCGCCGCCACCTTTGATTAACGGGGCGTTAATCCATTTTTGAAGGTCCACCACGTCGGGGACATCATGTCCGCCCCTTTTTAGGAGATCATGATGTTTGATCATGCTGTTGGCGACGGCTAACAGAGCTTTGCGTTCCAGTGTCGCAGCCGAGTCGCCGACTGTCAGCTGAAAAATTTCATCTAGAGGAATAATTGCCTGACTAGTGGACTTCTGCTCAAATTCCCGTCGCAGACGATATCCCACCACTGAGACCAGACTGGTCTTTCCGACACCGTTTTCACCCTCAATTGTTGGATGTAGGTCGGAGGATGTTAGGCGGTTGGCCAACCTTTTTGCAACGCCATCTCTGCCTACGAAGAGGCTCTCCCCTTCCTCGGTAGGAGGGACTGGACGAGTCGCATACGGACTCTCCTGGAATCCAAGATCGGACCAAATCGACACTGTTCGTTTCCCCTCGTACATCTGTCATCGGCGGACGAAATCTTGCAATGTTAATACTAGCCATGACTTTCCGGCAAATTGTGGTCTTCGAAGTCCCGCCGGGTGCCGTACACCTGCATCCAACTTACGAGTTGTGGGATGTCGAGGGCATGCGTTCAGTGCCTCCTTGAACGAGGGCTAGGACACTGCACCGCCCCTGCCTAGCATGCCGAGGCGGGGGCGAGGCGCTCGTCGTCACGATGCGCCCGCTGCGGGAACCAGGCGGGGCCAACGTGTCCGCCCGGCCCGCGCGCCGAGGCAACCGCATCGGTTCAGGAATCCCACGGGAGGGACGCCCAGCGAGCCTGTAGCCATAGAAAGGTCGTCCGCCATGCGTTCTGCTGACCACTCACCGGAAAACCCCGCCACCGCACCCGTCGAGATCGATGGCATGGTCTCGTATATTTCGATGTCGGATACCCGGAAATATCGCTACCCCAAACCGTTCGATAACCTCGCCGAGGCCCGGAAATAGGCCGAGGATCAGACTCGGGAATTCGTCGACGATTTCAGGTGGAACTGCGAGGTCGATATATCGTGAACCTGGATTCCAGCGCACCGATCGTGCAAATCACCTACGGCCGGGTCCGCTGGCACCGTGCGCTGGCACGACAATGGCCCCCGATGGAAACCTCGCCGCACAGTCGTATGCCGTACTCGTTTCGTCCTATTAGAGTCGCGGCTATCCGATACCGCCGGACATTCCCGTTGCCGTTGTAAATAACAGAAGACGGGCGTCTTGTTTTCGATAACGGCTTGACATTTCCCCGGGTGACGAGCGTCCATGTATGTGGTTCCCCCGCAATTCCGCCGGAATTGCGGGGCGAACCGTCCCGGCCGGGACATGGCAACACCGCTATCGAATTCCCTACCACCCACGGAGATGTCATGCCCAATGCGCGACCAGCAAACGACACCAACGACGCCGCTATGCGCGCGGCGCTGGCCGCTAATCCCGGGGCCACCGCCAGCGCGCTGGCGTTCGACGCGGGAATGAGCGTGTCCACCGGCCGCACCATTCTGGCGCGGATGGCCGACGACGGCACGGCCGTGCGCACCACCGACCCCGACGCGTCCCGCGCCACCTACCTGTGGACCCTGGCCGACACCGCACCCCCGGCCCGCACCGCGACCGTGAAACCGGCCGCACGGTCCGCGCGCACGCCGGGCCGCCCCAAGAAAACCGGCACCACCGCACCACCCGCCGCCCCTGCCAAGGGCACCGCCGGTGCCGGGGGTGGTGCGGGCACGGTGGACAAGTTGCCGCCGGGTGGGTTGCGGGGGCTGGTTGAGGACCATCTGCGGGACAACCCCGGCGAGTCGTTCAGCCCTACCGCGCTCAAACACGCGCTGGACACCGCGCACGCGCCCCGGCAGTTCTCGAGCGGCGCGATCAACAACGCCCTGGAGAGGCTCACCGCCGAGGACGTGGCCACCCGTACCAGCGACGCGCCGAAGAAGTGGGCTCTGGCCGCCGGGGCGTGAACACCCGCCGCGCATTGCCGGGCGTCCGCCCGGTCACCGATTCCCGAAATTTGCTCTTGCACAACAGAATCGAGACTTTGTCATGACCACACCGACCACATCCGAACCGATCGCGCTGTTGCGGGCCGCTCGTGACCGGGCCGCCGATGCCCGGAATCTGCCGCGCGCGCTGGAACTGGACAACGAGCTGGAAGACCTCGGGCAGCTCGGCGGCTCGGCGCGCCGCACGTGCTGGCCGTGCGGGAGTTGGGCTGATCACGTCCACGAACCGGGTACCGGGGAGCGCATGCCGGTGCACGGGGGCCTGCTGGCCGATGATGAGCACATCGCGACAGCGGTGCGGGTGTTCGCGCTGGCGGTTACCGCGCTGCCGCACCACTGGACCGAAACCCCTACCGCCGCGCAGGTTGTGGTCGATCTGGGGCGTCACCAGTTCGTGGTGACGATCCACCACGGCGACACCGGCGACGGGGCCGCCCGTGTGGTCTACATCAGCGGGTGTGTGCACCGGGTCACCGGGCAGGCGCGGGCGTTCCCGGCCATCCACGCCACCGCGCGCGGTACCGCCGCGATCGTGGCCGCCTACCACTACGCGCGGTACCACGGCTGCGGGCCCGTCGCGCCCGCGCCCGCCCGGCCGGTGCGCGCCGATGATCCCGACGACCTGCTGGCGCGGTTCCGTGTCCGCCAGAACCAGATCGACGCCGAGATCGACGCCCACGACGGCGACCCCGACACCGGCGATCACCACGACCGGCTCGCCGCGTGGCACCGCGAGGCCAGCGAACTCATGGCCGCCCTGGACAACCACCTCACTACGGGCGGGGCACTGCCCCGGGCATGGACACACGCCCGGACCGCGTGAGTTGAGCACCTGTTCCCAGGCGGGGTCCGTCCCCGCCTGGGAACAGGCCATTTTCGCTATGGACGACAAGGGGAAAGATTTCATGTACGAGACATTGACCGCGCGGTTGGACGAGTCCTACACGATGCTGGGCACCGCGCAGCGGGTCACCCGGATCCGCGAGCACCTGTTCACGGTGGTGCCGCACACCGAGTGCGCGCATGTCGCCGGTGGCACCATCTGTACCGAGTGCGCCGAGAGTTGGCAGGTCGATTACGAGTTCGACGACCCGTTCCCGTTCGCGCGCACACCGCATCGGTGGACGGTGCGCGATCTCATCGACGGGGGCCAGCTACACGTCGCGGACGCGCTCACCCTGGCCGGAACCGATATCGCGGCCGTGGTCACCGCTACCGGTGGGCTGATGCTGCCCGATGGGCGCGTGTTCGACACACCATCGGCCGCCGCCATCGCCGCACAGGACCGCGACCGCTAACCAACGCGCGGCGCGCGCACACCGCACGGGCCCCGGCCAATTCCACGGCCGGGGCCCGTGCCATATCCACGCCCCCGCACCGCGCCCCACGGCCGGACGCGCGGTGCCGGTCGGCCCCCTGGGAACGCCCCGCAATCCAACGCCCCGGCCCCTGGGGGCCGCGCGGGATTCCCGGCCCCGCGCGGCTGTGGTCGAAATCCGTGCCGTATCGCGTGTCAAATTTCGGCCCTCGAACAGGAGTCCTCAGATAGCGGCACCACGCCCCGGTGGTGTTCGCGTCCGTCATTCGACCCTGTTCAGGAGGTACCCCATGATCGGTTCACACATCCGTATTCGCACCACACGCCACCCCGCACGCCCTCGCCCCAGGGTGCGGCGGTGGGCCGGTGCCTCGATCTGCGCGGCCACCGTGCTCACCGCGGCCGTGACACCCGCCCTCGCCGTCGCCGCACCCACACCCGCACAAGGCTGCGCGAAGGTCACCACGGTCACGGTGCCCGGAACCTGGGAGGAGGCCCCGACCGGCACCTCGCCCGCCCAGACCTCGCCGCAGACCCTGCTGGCCCCGGTTACCGGCGACCTGCAGGCCCGCTACGGCCACGATCTCGCCTCGCAGACGGTGGACTACTCCGCGTCGATCACCCCGACCTACGCCGCCTCGGAATCCGGTGGCACACAAGCGCTCTCCACGCAGTTGTCGCAGCTGTGCCCCACTACGAAAGTGGTCCTGCTCGGGTATTCCCAAGGAGCGCAGGTCGCTGGGGACCTCGCGGCCCGGATTGGGCACGGGCAAGGCCCGATCCCGGCCTCGCGGGTCCTGGCGGTCGGGCTCGTCGCGGACCCTCACCGCGCGTCCACGACACCGCAACTCGGCCATCAGGCCGGCGGGGAAGGCGTCGAGGGCCCTCGCGGCCAGGACTTCGGCGAGTTGACCGACCGGGTGCGTACCCTCTGCACCCAAGGCGACCTGTACTGCTCGGCCTCCCCGCAGACCGACCCGCTCGTCACCACGATCGGACGCGCGTTCACCAGCACCCCGAACCCCGCACCCGGGCCCGAGGCCACGACTCAGACCGGCCCGGCCTCGCAGCCCAGCGCCGAAGCCGGTGCTCTGGCAGGACTCGATGCGTCCACCCTCACCCAGCAGGTACTGAACGTGCTGGCGGGGATGAGCGCCCTCGCAGCGAACCTGCCCGCGATCGGCGCGGACCTCGCGGCGTTGCCGCAACGCCTGGCCGCCCTGGACGTCCCGGGCACCCACCAGCTCGCCGGTGACCTCAACAATCAGTTCCGGCCGCTGGTCACCATGGCCTCGCAGGTCGACCTGCACCTCATCGCCCGCATCCTGACCATCCTCGCCCCGGCCGACACCAGCGGAATCACCAGCGCGGCAGCACAAATCATCGATATCCTCGCCGGAGTCGACATCAACCGAGTCGCCACCGACCTCGGTAACGCCCAGGACACCGCGTGGGCGGCAGTGCAGAAACTCACCACCGGAGACGTCCTGGGTGCCGGGGCCGCATTGACCGGCCTGCTTCCTGTCGCCGCCGACCTCGCGCAGGTCGCGGCGAACGCACTCACCGGCAGCACCGCCGCACCCCTGGCCGCACTCACCCCCACCAACACCGGCACGACCTCGAACAGTGGACTCGCCGACCTGGCCCGGCAAGGAATCGACGCGGCGAATTTCTTCTCTTCTGGTGTCCACCAGAACGGGTACGCCCCGGGCCTACAAGACCTCACCAGCTGGTTGACCGGCCAAATCAACCACGCCCACTGATCGAGGTCACCCTCGAGAGGGTGCTAGCAGCCGCCCGATAGGCCCCGCACAGCGCGCCCACCGAAATAGGCACCGGGGCCCCGGCCGGATCGGCAGTGCGGCCAGGGTATGACGTGCGCGCCGGGGTCGGGCGGGGGTGCCGGTGCCGGGGGTGTGGCGGCCCGCGCCGGTGCCGCCCCGATGTCATCAGCACCGACGACCCAACAGGGCCCGGGGTGATCCGCGCTGGCGGATCACCCCGGGCCCGTTCGATCTCGGCGTCGGGTGGCTACGTCGGGGCGTCGGGCCGGTTCGGTCTCTCCACGCGCGGGCGGGCAGGCGTGTCGCTGGTGGTTTCGGCGCACTCGTCACACACGCCGATGATCGGCTGTAGCGGCACGGCGCGGCCGGACATGTTGACCCGCTTGACTTTACGGCACTTCTCGCACCATCCATGAAGTTTCATGACCTGTTCTCCTTCCAGGGGGCTGCGGGAAAATCAGATCGGCCCGGCGTCCCCGTTTCCGGCCGTTTCGCCGGGGGTGTCCGCGCAGCGGGCACAACCCCCGGTGGCGGCGCGGGGCGCAAGGAGGTAATCGGCGTGCGCGGTCAGCCTGTCCATGATCTTTTGCCAGCTGCGTGACTTGCGGTAGAGGTCACGCTGATACGGGCTGGCGAGCACCCTCGTGTCCGGGTTGGTGTCGGCCCCTTCGGGCCCGTCGAAGGTGTAGGTCTGTTGCGGGATAGCCCAGAGATCGTTCCATTGCCGCCCGGCCGGATCGTATGCCTCGACCACGAAGTACGACTGCTCGATGCGGGCATCGACGTGCAGCCGGTACCGCACCGAAACGCCGTTCCGTTCGTGGAGTACCTCCACGTCGTTGCGTTGTTGAGCCCCGCCGACGATATCGTCGAGGTTCAACCGGGGGCCCTCGATAGCGGTGAGGTTCGTAGTCGTTGCCCCACTTGCTGTTTCGGCGCATGCGCGCGCGTCATGAGCGCACCCGACCCCCGGGCGCGGATCGTAGTCGTGCTGGTCGTTGTCGTTGTCGTGCTGGTCGGTCATGGCGGAATTCCTCGATTCTGTTGTGCTGGTGATGGTTTCGGGTTGCCTCGGTGCCGTCCGCCCGTGCCCTGCCCGTGCCGACGACTGGACGTCGGCGCGGGCGCGGCGCGGTGGTGGTTCCCGTACGGCCGGGCCGCAGGATGCGGGCCCGGCCGGTTCGGGGGCGCTAGGCGGGCGGGGTGAGGTATCGGCGGGCGTCGGCGATCGCGGCGGCGGTGCGGGGGTTGGCGTAGATCACCGGCGGTCGCAGATCGGGTGCGCCGGTGTAGTCGTTGTCGATATACGCGGTGCCGGGCCGCCCGTCGGCGTCGTCGGCGGGCACGATGACCCGGTAGTTACTGGCCTTGAGCGGGACGGTGACCCGGTGCGAACCATCGGCCAGGGCGTCCCAGGCCCACCTCGGGGCGAACGAGGCCAGCGCGAACACCTGCCAGGCGAGCTGCGTGATGGCCTCGACGTCGGCGCGGGTGAACGTGGGATACCACCACGGGACCATCATCGGTTCATCGGTCAGCGGGTCGTGGATATGGTCGGCCCAGCCCCCGCACGCGCGACAGGTGCGGCGGCGGCCTTGGCTGAAATCGGCCAGCTCCAGCCGGGTGTCGAGTTCGTTGTCCGCGCGCAACGTGCGAGCCAGGTCCTCGTAGTAGAAGGCGTCGGTGCGGATGGCCAGCACCGCGTCGGTACTGAGCTGATCCCAAGGGACCAGGTCGAGGTCGTTGTCGTGCTCGTCGTCGTGGTGGTCGGTCATGGCGGAATTCCTCGATTCGTGTGTGCCGGTACCGGTCTCGGTTTCCGGTGTCCTGTCGGGGGCACCGGCCGGGGCCGCGGGTTCGAGGGCCCCGGCCGGTGCGGGGGAATCAGGCGGCGGCGCGGGTTTGCGCGGTAGCCGGTGCGGTGCGTGTGCGGCGGGGCCGCGCGGGCGTGCCGGTCGGCGCGATGTTCGCCGGGGCCGGGGCGGCGGCTTTCGCCTTGCCCTTGGCCGTACCTTGTTTGGCCGCAGCGGGTTTCGTGGCCTTGCGGGCGGTGTCGGAGGTCTTGGCCCGCGTGGTCTTGGCCGGGGTGGCGGGGGCCGGTTCGGTCGCGGTGGCGGTTTTGCGGGCCGCGCGGCGCGCGGTGGGGGCGGGTGATTGTTCGGCCGGGGCGGCGCTCACCGGGGCCGGGGCGGCAGTGTCGTTCGCCGTGGCCTTGGCCGTACCCTGTTTCGCCGCAGCCGGTTTCGTGGCCTTGGCGGGCGTGTTGGGCTTGGCCGCAGCGGGTTTCGTGGTCTTGCGGGGCGCGCGGGGCTTGGCCGGAGCCGCCTCGGTGGCCGGGGCGGTGGCGGTGTCGGGCGCGGTGTCGGCGGGCGTGGTGTCGGCGGGTGCGGTGTTCTTGCGGGCCCGTTGCTTGCGCGCGGGGGTTGCCGCATCGGGGGTACCGGTCCCGGTGTCGTCGGCGGGCGCGGCCGGGGTCGAAGCGCGTTTCGTCGCAGCGGTTTTGGTGCTCTTGCGGGGCTTGGCCGGTGCGGTGGCGGTGGCCGGTGCGGGCGTAAGGTCGTCGGCCTTGCCCGTGTCGGCCGGGGTGGCGGCCGGTTCCACGGTGGCGGCCGGTTCCGGGGCGGCAGCTGGTTCCGGGGTGGTGGCCGGTGCGGGCGTGGTGTTCGCGGCCGGTGCGTGCGTGTCCGGGGCGGTGTCGGCGGGGGCCGGTGCGGGTGCGGCCGGGCGTGGTGTTCGCGGTGCCGGGGCGGCGGTGGCCCGGTCCGCAGTGATCGCGCGGCGCGCGGGCACCGGGCGCGGGTTCGGCCGGGCCGGGGTGGCGGTGCGGTGAGCCAGGGTGGTGACGGTGTGGCGGCCCAACGCGGCGGCCACACCGACCACGGCCACGATCAACGCGACGGCGGCGCGGCCGAACGCGGCGGCGGCCCGGCTGAGGGTGACGCTCGCGGCGGCCGGGGTCATGGCGGCCGGTGCGGGCGTGATGGCGGGACGGGTGCGGCGGGGTGTGCGAGCCGGGGCCACGGACACGCGGGCAGGGACTACGGACGCGGCGGCGGTCGCGGTGGCGGGGGTTGCGCGGTAGCGGCGCGGGGTGGTTTGGGTTTGTTCGGCGTGCCCGGCATCGGTCAGCCGGGCCAGGGCATTGCCGACCGCCCCGGCCGAACGGCCCAGGAGGACCGCGATCTGGCGCGGCCCGTATTCGGTGCCGGGGTTGTCGGCCAGTACGTGCGCCACCATGGCGCGCAATTCGCCGTTCCCCAGACGGGCGCGCGCGGTGGCCGTTGCGGGGCTGTGTTCGGTCATTTCGGTAACTCCTGTCGGAAAGTGATTGCGCCGTGGGTATCGGTCAATATCCGTATTCGGCGCGCCCCCCGGGGTTCGGTATTCGATGATTTCCCGGTAGGTGCGGGTCGAAGCTAACTCGACACACCACACCGATTCAAGCCAATACCGAAAAACACCCCCGGAAAACCGGAATCGTACACCGACCTCGCGTAATCGGCGGGCACGGTAGCCGAGCACGGCAAGCCCGAATCGATATCAATTACCGGAAACGGATTCGATTCCCGCCGATTCGGCCGCAACAGATAATCATTCAGTACTCGACGCACGCCCGGCACCGACGGACACGACCACACCACGCCGACAGTTCCACTGTCCGCACACCCGCTGGATGCCGCCACACACCCTCCCCCGATGTATATATGTGTATGTATTACATACAGCCTGGACAGCACCCCACCCTGCCACAGGCCGCCTAGCTGCGCGTATACGGGGTGCGGGGTGGGCCGATCTCAAGCGGCCCTGGTATCGGCCCTGCTATCGGCCCCCGTATCGGCCCTCGTATCGGCACAACCACCCCCATCTGAAGTCCGATCTTCTCGACGCAGAGCACCACAGCGAGGCCCGATGTCGCCGGGGTGCGGTGGATTTTGCCTTCCGAACCGAATTTTGCATTTCATCAAAGCTTCCGACACACGCGAAGGCATTTTCCTGTTTTGTCGATTACTCGGCTCGCCGCGAATCTGTTCTTTTGCTTTCCCGGAAGCATTCGCATGGCGATCTTGCGATGCTATCGGGGCGGGTTGGGTTCGGTTCCACCTGTTCGAGGTGGCCGTGCGGTATTGGGGCTGGCGATATTTTGGTCGCGTAGCGCTTTGGCGATGGTGAGGGTGTTTTGTGTGGGGAGGTCGCCGATGGATTCCAGGCGTCGTTTCAGCAGGGCCAGGGTGGGGTTGATGGCGGTGCGTTCGCCGAGGCGGGCGTGCAGGCGAAGAATGTCTTGGTATATCGGTTCGTTGGTGGGGTCGATGAGCAACGCGGTTTCCAACAGTGCCAGTGTCTGGTCGGGGTCGGTTTCGACCAGCATCGCGGCGAGTTTCCCGACGGCTTTGAGGCGGTCGCGGCGGGCCTGTTCGCGGATCGCTGCGATCCAGTCCCCGGCGAAGTCTTCGGCCAACACACCCTCGGCCGCGCCCAGGACCGCGCGGCAAGCCCGCTCACGCTCGCCGCGGGCGGTGGCGGTGGCGGTGGCGGTGCGCAGCTCGGTCACGGCGGTGTCGAAGGCGTGGTAGTCCACCTCCCACAGATCGGGCGCGAGTCGGTAGCGGTATATGTCGTTGTCCAGGATCTCGGTGATCGTGTCCGCGGTGGCGGTGGTGATCGCGGCCCGCAGCCGGGACACGACGGTATTCAGGGCGTTGGTCGGTCGGCGGGGCTGGCTGTGCTCGTCCCACAGTGCCTCGATCAGGGCCTCGCGGGTGGCTCCGTGCGGGTGCACCGCCAGCACGATCAGCAGATCCCGCTCCCGGCGCCGCAACGACCGAGTGATCTCCACCGCCACAGCCTCCGCGTCCGGCCGCCACCACACCCGCAACGGACCGAACACCGCCACCGACAACACCGGCACCGCCTCGGGCACGCTGCTCACGGAAAGGGCTGCCGCAGAGTCCGTCTCGGGACCTGGTGCGAGCGGAGCGGAGCTGGGGATCTCTGGTTCCGCTGGGCCGGAGGATTCCCACTGCTCGACGGGTGCCTGGGGAACAGTAATGGGAGGCGTGAGGTCGGTCCGACGAGGCGCGGAACTCGGTTCGAGGGGGTTCGTGTCGACGGGCGACGGTGTGGTGGCGGGGAGATCGATCCGGTAGACCGTGGGGCCGGTGGCCCGGCGTCTGGGGACGCGAGTGGGACGCGGGGAGGGCAGGTCTGGCCGAGCGTTCGTGTCGGGGGCCGGAGGCGGCCGTAATTGGATCTCGACCGTGGTGGCGATGGCGCGGGCCGCGTGCAGGAGTCGGTTGCGGCGTTGCGGCAGCCAGGTCCTGTGCAGCAGGGAGGTCGCGGCATGCCGGGTATGGGGCACAGCGGCCAGCACGGGCACACGCAAGGCGGTCGCGGCGTCGCTGTCGGTGTCCGCGCCGAGTAGCAGTACTCCGGGGCGGCGGGCGTGGCCGGCGACCTCGAGGATCTGCTCGCCGGTGCGGTACGGGTCGACGAGGTCAGCGTGCACGAGCACCAGGCACGCGTCCGCTCCGGCGAGCAGTGGCATGAGTGCGGAGTCGGGGGTGCCGCAGTCGGCGATCACCGTGGCACCCAACTCGCGCCAGGCGGCTAGTTCGTCGAGTCGGCGGTTGTGGTGGCGGCCGGTCAGCAGCATCGTGACCCACGTTGCGCGTAAGGGGTCCGGGCCTGGTGGTGCGGCCAGGAACCCGACTCCGCCGGGAAGAGTCTGGAGATGCTCGGCGAGGTGCACCGGTCCGGCACCGAAGTGCGCGGCCCAGGACGCGCTCGCCAGGCCGCGGTAGGGGTCGCCGTCGACCAGGTCCGCGAGTTGTCCACCCGCAGGGTCGGCCTCGACGAGCACCGCGGGTTCGGGGCCCGGCCAGGTGCGGGCGAGCGCAAGCGCGGTGGTGGTGACGCCGGTGCCGGGCGCGAGTCCGGCCACCGCGATCAGCAGCGGACCCTCACCGGCGGGGACGGTGTGTGCGGTGGTGGAAGTCATGGCGACGGGGCGGGGTTCGTGGTCACCTCACGCCCCTGCGGGGCTCGGTGGCTGGGGTGCGGGTGGACCCGCTGGCGTGGTCGAGGTGGGTGCGGAGGGCGTGGTCGAGGGTGCAGGTGATGGTGTCGGTCGCGCGAGCGGGATGGGTGCGGGGAAGGTCGTGCCCGGCACCGGCGACGATGTCGTAATCGGCCCACAACGCGTCCGCGAGGCGGACCGCATGCTGCGGGGGCACGAGCGGGTCCTGCTCCCCGGCCAGGACGGCCGAGGGGATGTGCCGCATCGCTTCGGCGACCCCGGTGAAGAATCCGAACCCGCCCGAGTGCGCGGCCAGCACATCGACGCGCGCCCTCGGGTCCACCGTGCTCGGTGGGAGATGGGGTCGACGGGTGTGATCGAGCCGGTAGCCCAGCGCGGCCTCGCCCGCCGCGGTGAGCGCGTGCAGTGCTGGGTGTCGGCGCAGGCGGATCAGCCGCTGTGGCCAGGTGCGTAAATAGCGTGGCAGCGCAGGGGGTTCCGGGGCGGCGTTCAACAGCACGAGCCCGGCCAACGCTGCCGCGTGCTCACGGTGGGTGGTGGCGTAGGCGTGCACGAGCTGCGCGCCGGTCGAGTGCGCCACCAGCACCACCGACCCGGACGCGTGCGTCAGGACGGTGTCCAGGTCTTCGGCGAGGCGGGCCACGGTGGTGACCTCGCCGCGGTGCGGCGCCTGCGAGTCACCGTGCCCACGCTGGTCGTAGGTGAGCTGGGTGACCGCCCCGCACAGGTGCTCGTGCACACCGGTAGTGATCGGGGCCCAGAACCGGCGCTCGCGCAGCAGCGGGTGCACGTACACCAGGGTGGCCGCCGCAGTGGGCCGCCCGACGCGGGTGGCTGCCAGGCGCACCCCGTCGTCGGCGGCGATGCTCAGGGCATGGAAGTCGGGAGTTGTCATCGGCACGGACTCCTTCGGTGTATCGGGGCGAGGGCGAGGGGCTGTGGCGGAGAACAGATTTCGCGCGACAGCAGAGGTACACAGGCGGTCAGCCCTGTTCTTGGACGTGACTGATCAGCAGGCCACCACCCGGGCCGGAGATCGTGTTGATCACCTGCAGGTAGTCCACGCGTTTGCGGTCGGGATGCACTTCGACGAGGTGCACGTTCGCGGTGTTCACCGTGATCGGGGTGACCGCGACGCAGTACCGGGTGCCCGCCGGGATGGTGGCGATCCCGGCGGCCAGGGCCTGCTGGGTGATCCCGGACTCCGGCGCGACCACCCGCATGGCGGCCTCGGCAGAGCGCTGGGTGTAGTAAGCGTCCTCGAAGGCGGCGATCACCCCGGGCACCGTCGCCGGATCACCGCCATGTTCGGTCACCACCGCCCCCGACAACCCCGCACACACACCCACCCCCGCTGTCGATGTCGATGTCGGCGCGCTCGCCTCACTCGCCCTGGTCCCGGCCGGGTGGTGTGGATCCTGCGCACCAGCGACCACGCCCACCGTCACCGCGACCACCGCGGCGAGCGCGGCCCAGCCCCGCAGCGGCACCCGCCGCATGATCCCGCGCCGACGCGGGGGAGGCGGGCTCGGCTCGCGGCCGGACCCGGTGGCCAACCAGGCCAGGTCCGGGACCGGCTCGGGCATATCACCGGCACCCGAATCGGCGTCGGGGTCGGCGGGTGTGAGGGTCAGCTCGTCCTGATCGTCGAACTCGTTGCCAGGCAATCTCGGTCACCTTCCTTCCCGGGAGCTGTGGCTCGGGGCCCTGCGCGCACCTTCGACGGGGTCAGGGTTGGGGCGCGGGCACGGGTCTCTGAGCAGGTCACGGATGCACTGAAGGCGTTGGGCTGATGACGGGGCCAGGAGTCGAGACCAGAGTGAGGTTGTCCGCGAGGCGGGCCAGGACGTCGGTGATGGCTTCCCGGGCGGTGCCGGCGTGCCCGGAGTCGTACTCGCGCCAGGTCACCGTGGCTCCCCGTTGCCGGTAGGCGATCAGAGTGCGCAGGCCCGCGCGCACGGAGACGATGGGGTCGGTGTGCCCGTGATACAGGTGCAGCGGCACCGCCGGGGCGGTGTGCGCGAGGCACTCATACGCCAGCACGTGCCGCCACATCATGTCGTTCCACGGATCGGTGCGGACGCACCAGTGCGACAACGGCTGCGGATACCGCTCGAAAAGCTCGCTAGCGGTGAGGGTTTGCGCGTCGGTGACCGCGCGCAGGCCGTCCTCGTTGAGCACATGCCGCAGGCGCAGGTGTGGGTACGCCGCCGATAATCCGATCAGCGCGGCCAACCCCAGCCCCGCGCACGGCCCGGCGCTGACTGCGGGGGCCAGCGCGGCGACATCGGAGGCGACCGCGCCCGCGCAGATCCCCCGCAAATCCAGTCCCGGGGCGTACCGCTGCTGAAGTTCGCCTGCGGCGGCGACCGCTCGGCCACCATCGGCGTACCCCCAGGCCACCACCGGCATCCACGGCTCCTCCCGATCATCGGTGTCCAGGTCCGGGACGAACTGCGCGGCCCGCGCCAGATCCAGGACGATCTGCCCGCCCGCGCGTGCCGCGAGGAACGTGTGCGGACCGAGGCCCGTGACGCCGAGGCCCTCCCCGTCGGGTACGGCGACCACCCAGCCTTGTTCGAGGGCCGCGGAGATCTGCACGCTGTCTGCTTCCTCGCCCACGGCGAGCATCTGCGATGCCGAGCGGCCGCCGAAGCCGTGGAAGACCGGGTAGTACACCAGCAGCGCACCCGCCCCCGGACGCGAATCACCGTCGTACTCAGCAGGGTCGGGGTGGGGGTCGGGCAGGATCACCGTGCCCGAGGCGGTGATGAGCTCGCCGCGGGAATTGGTGGACACGTACAGGATCTGCCACGCCGCTGCCGCGCCCGCCAGCTGCGGGGCGAACGTGGGACGCATCCGCACCAGATCCCCGGGCACACGACTCGAGGCCAGGATCGGCGCGGTGTAGAACTCGGACATGAAAACCTCCAGAAGGATCGTCGATTGCTGTGTGGCACAAGGCTTTTGATTGGGCTCCTGTCCTGCTCGGCGGAGGGGGTACCGGGCAGGACAGGGCCGCTCGGGCTGGTCCAGATCCGCGCAGCACCCCGTTCAGTGGGAGTTGCTGGGCGCGGTAGTGAGCTGGCCGGTGAGGTGAGCGATGACGTCCTCGATGGCTTCGGTTCGGGTGGTGAAGTGATCGGCGGGGTAGTCGATCCAGCTCACTGGCACGCCACGGGCCTGGTAGTCGCGCGCGAGTTCGAGTCCGCTCTCGACCGGGACGATGGCGTCGGTGGTGCCGTGGTAGAGGTGCACCGGCACGATCGGGACCACCGTGCGGTCGAGGCGTTCACAAGTGAACACGTGCCGCCACATCGGGTCGTCCCACACGGTCCGGTCGCACCAGGTCGCGAGCCGGTGCCCGAACCGCTGGCACAACGCCTCGACGCTCTGCTCCTCCGCGTACGCGACCAGCGGGCGAGCCGCCTCGGCGAACACGTGCCGCAGCGGCAGATGCTGGTATGCGCGGGCCAGGCCGATCAACCCGGCGAGCGCGAGCATCGGCCACGGCCCTTGATCGGCGAGGGCCAGGATCGGGCCCGGGTCGGTGACCACTGCCCCGGCGCAGATCCCTCGCAGGTCCAGCTCCGGCGCGTATGCCGGGTGCAGGGCTCCTGCCCACACCGCTGCTCTGCCGCCGTCCGCGTAGCCCCACAACGCCAGCGGCGCGGGTGCGGTGTTCAACGCCGGGATCCGGGCCGCCGCGCGCCCCAGATCCAGCATCACCTGCCCGGCCACACGACCGGCCAGAAAGGTGTGCGGGCCCACACCCTCCACACCGAGCCCTTCCCCGTCGACGACCGCGACATGCCACCCGCGTGCCAGCGCGGCGCTGATCTGCTCGACATCAGGCTCATCCCCGGCAGCCAGCCGCTGCGAAGGCGCGCAATCCCCACCCAACCCATGGAAACTCGGCGCATACACCACCACCGGCGCAGTGGCATCCTCGGTCACCGCGGACGCGATCACCGTCCCGGACACCACAATCGGCTCACCATAGGTATCCCGCGAGCAGTACAACACCTGCCACGCGGGCCCCGCGTACGGCAGGCCCGGCGTCGGGGTCGGACGCAACCGCAGGACGTCCCCGGGCCGGTGGTGAGCTTCCACTGCCGGTGGGGCGTAGAAGCCTGGATCGGTGATCGCGGCATCGGTGTTCTCGGGCCCTGTCGCGCCGGAGAATTCAGTGCCTCGCACACCCCCGACAGGCGGCTCGGTGACCGAAGTGCGGTCCCCGAGCAGAGCCATCTGCAACTCGTGGGCATCGGACGGTGTGGCGCCGGTGTTCTGTTCGTCGGTCACCGGTGTCCGCCTTGGGCCAGGTCGTGCGCGACGGCCACCAGCCAGGCGATCCCGGAGGCGAGCTGGCCGGTGGCCGCGTAACCGTCGTGCGCGGTGACCGTGGCCGCGAAACTCGCCCACACGGCTGGGTTGGTCAGGTCGGCGTCGTCGGCGACCAATTGCGCCCATGCTCCGGCGAGTTGGCTGGCGAGCTTCGGCACCTCGGTCGGGTGCGCGAGGAGGGTGGCGGTGATCTGGTTCCACCGCTGGTTCGCCTCGCGGACCTGCTCGGGTGGCGGGGCGGGGATGCGGGGGTCAGCGGCGTCGATCAACCGTTTCGACAGCGGGGCCCGGGGGCGGTAGTCGACGGTGGCTGGGCCGAGGTCGAAGTCGTTGAGCACGACCGTGTTCCACGCGGTACCCAACGCCGCCGATAGCACCCGTTGCAGGCTCGCGGCAGCGGCGATCGGGTTCGACAGATCGGCTTGCGCGGCGATCTCGGCCCCGACCCGAAGGAGCGCGGCGCGCTGCGGGGCCGCGCACGCCAGATCTCCGTCGACGCAAACGTCGGCCACGCGACCGGTCAACGACCCATAGCTGGCGTTGTCGGCCGCGATGCCGCTGCCCGGTGCGAGGGGTGCAGCGATGCGCACTGTGGACACCGCGCCACTGGTGGTGCCTGGGGGGCGATCGGGCACCGTCTGGCCTGGGCGGCCGGGAAACACCGGTGAGCCCGCCGTGCGTTCGGGGTCCGCGTAGAGCGCGACGGCGGCGACTTTCGCTGGCGGGACCGGACCCCGCCCAGCACCGACGTCCCGCGCGAACTGTGAGACCGCTTGCGCCCCTTGGGAATACCCGATCGATGCAAGCTCCGTGGCCGGGCAGCGCGCCACGATCTGCCCGGCAGCCGCGTCCAACTGCCGGATCGCGTCGGTGACGGAGACGGTGTACGACTCGGGTCCCCCACCGGCCCCAGGAACGCCGCCGAATCCCGCCGGGTACGGAATGTAGGTGCGCTGCACCAGATTCGGCACCGCCGCGACCACCGGCCCCAGCAGCGCACCGAGCACCCCGGTGTCAGCGGTCGGACTCGCGGCCGGGGAAGACTGACCCGTGCCCTGGACCGCGAGCACCCACAACACCGGGCACCCCGCCGCGGGCGGGGCCGGCGAGGCACCAGCCGGTGCCGCGAACAGGCTCGCGCCGAGGGAGCCCAGCACGGCCGCGGTGGCTGTGCGAGTACGGAACCGGGACATGTTCACCGCTGGTCCACCCCGACTCCGGCACCGAAGCCCGCACCCACGGTGCCGCCGATCACCGCACCGGCGATCGCGGCGGGCGCACCGGCGATCAACGCCCCGGCCGCCGCCCCAGCAGCTGCACCGATCGCGGTTCCGGCCACCCCGCTGGTGACCGTGCCGATCACCGGGACCGCCACGAACGTGCCCACAGCGGCCCCGGCGATACCGCCAACCGTGCCACCGATCAGACCGCCCACCACCGCGCCCACCGCAGCGGCCGGGGCGGCAGTGATCGTGCCGCCGATCGCGGCCCCGATCCCGGTCCCCGCCGCTGTGGCTCCCGCGACCCGGTCCGAGCGACCCGGCGGGATCCCGACCGAATCCAGGGCCGTGGAGACTTGCGCCTCCGCAGTCGCGGCGGTGTTGTTGATTGCATCGCGTACCTGCCCCGGCAGCCACGGCGGCGAGGGGGCTTCGAACTGGCCGATGCGAATCTCGTTGGGCGGCGGCGCGATCGGCGCAACCTGCGGTACCGGACGCGGCGGATGCAAATCCGCCACCACCACCGCCGGAACCGGAGCCGCCGACGGCACCGGCCGCGGCACCGGCCCATTACGCACCGCCGGCGGTTGCTCCGGATACGCCGCAGGATCCGGTGCCGGAGACAACGGTGGAGTCGGTGCGGGGGTGCCCGGCTGTATACCGGTGGTCACTCCAGGCTGGTTGGCAATCGGTCCGGCACCGGCAGCGGACGCGTCGCCCGGGGCGGCCAGGACAATCACCACAGGCACCACACCCGCGACCATCACACGGGCCCACAAAGCCCCTCTCGGATTTATCGAAAGACCCGAATAGGGGGGCGTATTCCCTCTTTTCGGGAGTTCGGTATTTATTCGGGTTGGTGTCGTTTGAATGCTGGTTTCAGGCATGCCAAATAGGCCTTTCGAAGAAAGGGGAAGTGGTTCAGATGGGCGCGTTCATGATGTGCCGGGAAGGCGCTCCCGACTACGGAATCCGCAGCCAGGAGCTACCAGCGAAGAGGAGAGGATACTAGTGCGGCAAGAGTGGAGCGACAGCATTCCAGGCGTCGGTCGCGAGAGCGACAACGTTGACCGCGATGTCCGAAGCAAGGCTGACCAACGACAAGATAGATAAAGGATCCACGAGATTCTTCCCTTCCATGTGGAGTGATGAACTACCTTCATCCAACACACGAAACACGCTGTCGCGCTAGACCCTTCGACGGGGGAATTTATCCCCCCTTTCACAATTAAATCCACCAGACAGTCAACAACCTGCACCAATATAAGAAAGGGAGGACAGCGTCCCCCTGCAAATTTTTTCCCTCAAACGGGATGATGTGACACACGCCACAAGCTGGGCGCCAACTACACAATCAGCTACTTATCAGCTATCAAAAGTTCCGGTCGGAATAGTATTGCCCCGACGATCTAGGTCTGATACCTATTGAAGAGTCTCCGGGGGGAGATCAACTCTTCAGCATATCCGTCTGGAGATCGTGAACGGAAGACCTGACAATAGGGGGTTTGACCAATGAACACCGAACGCGGTGGGGCCTACTCCGAGCCCTGCACCGTGATCTGCCTAGCCTGCTGGGCACGCGCGATCCGCGAGCACCACGGCCTCAGCCGGCCCCAAGCCGCCGAAGCCACAGGCATCAGCTTCTACTACCTGAAAGACATCGAGAACCACAGACAAGTCCCCAGCCAGGAATACCTGGACAACCTCATCACCGGATACCGCATGGACGACGCACAAGCCCGCCTCACCACGGACCTGTCCCGACCATCAGTACCCCTGCCACCGATGCAGGAACTCCGCAAACGCATCAGCACACCCGAACGCCTACAACTGCTGACCCGGCTCGACCCATCCGGCATCGCCCTGGCCTACCTCGACCCGCTGTGGAACATCCTCACCGCCAACAGCACGTTCTTCGGGCTCTTCCCCCGCGCCGGGGCATGGGCCACAGACGACAACCTCGCGCTGTGGTCGCTACCACCGGCGCCCGAGCCCTCGCCAGCCGAATCCGTGCTCATACACCCCGGCCGCGAAGCACACTGGTTCGTAAGCACACTGCGCGGCGCGTTCGGCCGCTACCGCGACAGCCCTCGCGTGGCCAGCATGTACGAACAGCTCTCACATAACGAGACCTTCAACCACCACTGGCACAACGACATTCACGTCTCCCACGGCCGCTGCACCCAACAGCCCCTGCACCTGCGCGACCCGGTCACCAACCAGCCCTACACCCTCAACGTCCAGCTCACCGAACTCACCGACGTCCCCGAAATTCGCGGCTTCCTCGCCTGGCCGCGAACCGACACAGGCTAACCATCACATGCGCTGTGACGCGCAGCGATAGTTGGCCAGTCTCAACGTGGTTGGCCACAGACAGCGCCTGTCTCCTGACCGCCACCACCTATGGCTGGAGGCGCTGGATAATGCCACCGCCGACCAGGTGCTCACGCCGCCAATGATCAACTATCGCTGCGAACTCCGGCCAGACACGACTGCAACCAGCAGATCAGCGCATATGTCGGTAGCCATCATCGGTGAGAGTCACATGCGCATGCCCGGCCTTGAACCTTCGAGTACACCGACAGGGACGGCATCTCGGAACCGTGGCGGGATCGCTGCTGTCACCGTCAAATGTTCCGAGATTCCGCAGCGTTCGGAGACGCTTACAAGCGCGCTACCGCGCGAAACGCGCGACGTCGAACTCGCCGTCTTTGATTCCCGCGAGGAATGCAGCCCACTCACCGTCGTCGAATCGAAGGCGCACGCCGGTGTCACGCGCCTCGACGAGCGTGTCGGTTCCATCGAATGTCACAGTGGCGCTGCCGTTTCGGCTGCGCGTTCCTTCGCTGGCCTCCTGGATGAAGGCCATCCAGGAGGCGGGCGAGAACTCGATGACGCCAGCCTCGGGAACCTTACTGTGCCGAACAAAGACAGGCTGTTGTTCGAACGCAATGCTGGCGCGGTCCCCACCATCGGCTACAGATTTCGAATCGTGCCAGCCAGCCGCAGGGGCAACCTCGACACAGTTCTCGCCGTTGCTGCTGTAACTGGATGTCCGCCATTCGAGGCGGTTGTCGGTGGTCACCGGTACTCCTAAAGCTGCTCAGAGGGTGTCGATGCGGCTCCTGATGACCTCCGCCGATTCCGATACCGACAGGGCGGCCTTGCAGAGCCGATCAGCAGCCATTTTATAGAGTGCGATCTGGTCCTGTTGCTGCACGTAGATGGCTCCGGCCGGGTACTCGATGTAGCCGATGCTCTGCGCGTGGTCGAAGTCCAGGAGCATGATCTCGCCGTCGAGCCCGTCGTGCACAGTGACGCTCACGGGCAGCACATGAATCTCGACGTTATCGCGTTCCGTGAGGGCGAGCACATGCTCGAGTTGCGCTCGCATCACCGCCGGTCCACCGACAATCCGATCAAGCACATATTCCTCGATCACCGCGACGAATTGGAGCGGGTCCGCCTCGTCCGCGACACGCTGGCGCGCTATGCGGGCAGCAACGACCTGCGGTGCATCCATCGGAGCTACGCGAAGATTCCCCTCCAGCAGGGCTGCGGCGTACTCGGCGGTCTGAAGCTGTCCAGGCAGGAGCATCTGCTCGTAGCTGAACGCCTTGGTCGCCAAACCTTCCAGCCCGACAAAGATCTTGAACCAGTTCGGGAAGACGTCCCCGAAAGGCGCGAGCCAGCTCGATTGATCGGCTTGCGCAGCAAGTGACGCCAGCCGCTCGATGTGGACCTGGTCGATCTGCGTGTGGCCTGAATAGAAGGCCAGCAGAGCCTTGATCTCCTCCGGTTGCTGCTGGTTCCTGCCGGATTCCAGATAGTTGATCTTCGTCTGGGTACAGTCGAGCACCTCCGCCGCCTCACGCTGCGACTTCTTTGCACGCTCACGTGCATCGCGGAGCTCACGGCCGATCAGGAACCGCAACGCGTTCGGATCAGCTCTACGATCCCCGTCGGACCTCGGGTCGGTCATGCCTTCCTCCATATCCACCACGTGTTCCAGCACCCTAACTCCCCTCTGGGTCGACATCGCGATAGGTATTGCTGCTGGTATACATACCAGCTACAGTACCGATGCATCGCGATGCAAGTAACACATCCATACCAACCAACATTCGAAGAGGAATCTTCGGAAACAGCAGGGTGGTGATTGCCATGCCGGTAACGGCGGAACACGCGCGTCTCGTCTCAGCTGACCCCCTACGACCTGGCAGAACTGCCGATAGCTCGGCGCTACACACCGTCCGAGGGGCGCAAACCATGGTCGCCGAGCGGCTCTACGGGTACATGCAACCGTCTTTGCTGCGGTACAGCTGGCGAGAGGCGCACGAGCGAATCGGGCAAGTCGCGACGGAACTCGATAATCAAGTCCGGCAGGTCTTCATCGAGCCAGCTCCACCAGTGGACGTGTTGTGGTCGTTGCTCGTTGGAGTGGACCGTTGCTTGGGCGGGCAGATGATG
Organism: Nocardia jiangxiensis NBRC 101359; assembly: GCF_000308615.1. Taxonomy (GTDB): domain Bacteria; phylum Actinomycetota; class Actinomycetes; order Mycobacteriales; family Mycobacteriaceae; genus Nocardia; species Nocardia jiangxiensis. The sequence goes on along the minus strand of NZ_BAGB01000162.1, from coordinate 13,454 downwards.
CCGCGATTCGCCAATCTCGCAGAGCAGCGGGGCGTCGATGTTCAGCGGTTGCTCGAGTCGGGACGACGCAGCGTCCGTGCGGTCGCGTGGCAGGCGTTGCTGGCCGAGCTGCGCCGTGTCGGTGGCGGCAGTGTCATCGTTCCGGGCCCGGAGCATCTCGACGGACTGGCCCATTCCAGATCGTCTCTGCTGCAACAGCTTTCGCGTATGCAACCCGTTGTCCGCGTGTTGTGCTGGCACGAAGACCGTCCGCCCGCCATCGAGGCAGCCGGACCGCAAACCGAGATGATCTCAATTCTGGTCGGCGAGTTCCGGGTGAAGGCATTCGCCTCGGCCCTCGAAGTCGCGTCTTTGAAGGCATGGTGGTACCTGTCGCAGGCCGGATTGAGCTATCTGCTGGCTGACGCCGAGACGGTTCTTCGCGAATTGATGGGGCGCAGGATTTCGGCGGAGCCGCAGGATGTGCTGGACGAGATACGCGTCCGGTTGCTGCGGACCGCACACACGCTGGTCATCGACGTGCATGAATCCGAGAACCATACCGAGGAACCCGTTCCCGCGGTTCTACATCAACGCTGTTCATGGGTAACGCGGCGCAACTCCGCCACCGGCGGCACCGTCACTTGGTGTGTGCTGCCGCTGGCCGATTCCGACACCTCATCGCTGCCCGATGCCCCGCATGGACGTCGACAGGTCCCTGAAAGGCCCTGCGCGAGAGGGGATCTGCGATGACGCTCACTCCGCAATTGCACGGAATCGTGCGAACCGACCCGCGAGTCCTGAGTGTGCGGACGGGTCTGTACGTGCGCAGGGCAATGCGATTCCGCCAGGCCCGGAATCGGCATTCTCGCCGCCGGGGTGGTGATCGCGGTGACTGATCCGTTGTATTCGCACATGTTCGTCACCACCGACAGTCGATTCGCGGAGGACTTGTGCCGGGTCGAGTTGCTCGACCCGTTGTCTACCGCCCGCGCCCGTGAGCTGGCCGAGATCCATCATGATCACTCGCTTGACGAGTGCCGCGTCCTACGCGCTGCGGTGGAGCGGTTGAAGACCGAGACTTCGACCACCGCCAACGCCGAAGACCTCATTCACCGGTCCATCATTTCGGCCTCGTCGCCTTCGGTGGTCGAGGTGCCGTTCCTCTATTGCCGCATCGATCCTGGGCCGATTTCCGCAGCCCTTGGCCGCATGTTGGCACACATCCACCGCCACTGCGAGGAAGACACCTGCCGGGCCAAACAGCGTGGGCGACAAGCGACCAAGCTCGATGGAGCCCTGACTCCGGTGCCCGACTGCCGTGTGCCCAGAGACCAGATCGCTGCCGTCGTGGCGCGCGTGACCGCAGCCCGCGCCACGTTGCAGGCGGCCGAAGTCGCGCTGCGGGCCGGGGAGCGCGATGCGACGACAGCGATGATCGCCGCTTCGATCGAGTTCGTCGCTGCGCGCCGGGCTCGCGATGTCATGGTCCGACAGGCACTTCCCGCCGACGGCACCGTCCCCGTCTGGATCATCACGCTATTCGGACTGTCTCTGCACGAGCTCCGCCGACTCGTGCCCGGCTTGAGAATCAGCGCCGCACCGCCGGACGGACACGACCAGTGACCGAGCACTTCTACCGCGACGCCGTCCGGAACGACGCCGAGTACGAGGAACCCCAGACCGGCCCTGCAGGCCAGCGGCTTCTGCAAGCACTCGACAACCTCATCGACACTCTCCGACACCCTCACGATCACCACTTCTCACTCCCGAATCAACAGCCTCCCCAGAGGAAGGGACCCCGCGATGACCGATCACGCACCCGGCGATGGTCACCAACACCGCACTACGTTGGAGGCGGAGCGATGAGGGTGAGACTGCCGTCGAAGGATCGGCTCCTGGAAGCATTCGCCGGATCAGCGCAGGTCCAACACCCGGTTCTGCAAGCCGCGTCGGAACTGGGCCACCTTCACAGGAGAAGGCAAACAGCAGACCTGCGTGAGCTTGCTGAAATCGACCATGCGCGTGAGGATTTGGTGCACGCTGTCGACCGCTGGGTATCAGCACACATGCCACAGCCTTTCGGGGCGGCGTACATGAATTGCGAGTCCGTCGGTATGGTCCTCGACCGTTTCGCCCGGTACTACATCGAGGCACGTACCGCGCTGGACCAGGGCAGTAACGAACCGAACCGTCATTTCCTGTGGCAGAGGCTGGCAGAACTCGCTACCGCCTACACCGACCTGGCGATTGAAATCAGCGGTGGCATGCGGAGGCTGCCGAGCTTCACCTACCCTGCACCGCAACATGATTCCCGCGATCAAGGGTGACGGCGAGAGGAGCCTCACCCACGGCAACGCCGCTGTTGTTCACCGCCGGAACCCCGCAGCATCGAGCTCGTTACAAGATCACTCTTCTCGACAGTATGCAGGCGGGTGCGATAGCGTTTGATGTCAGTTGGGTACGAATTGTCGCACCGTGGGGGGCTGATGAGCTTCAAAGTCGATCTGGAGAACCTGGGCAAGCTCGCAACGACTGTGCGTAGTCTCGCGAAGGACGCGGCGAACGTGAAGGGGAAGACTCCCCCGGATCCGAACGCGACCGACCCACTGTTGTCCGGAACCGCAGCTGCCCAGATCACTCGCGACTTGATCACCAACGCGCTACTACCCACCGCCAAGGCTCGCCTGGACGAGACAGGCGACGTCATGACTTCCGTTGCCGCGCAATTCAAATCACAGGACGACAAGGCTGCCGACTCACTGATCGCCCTCTACAAGAGCGCCACCGGCGACTGGACCCCGGACACCTCGAAATGAGCCCGAACTCACCCCTGGACTGGGTGCGCACAGCCAACCCCGGCACCCTCAACAACTGGGCCGACGAGTGGGACCAGATCGGCGCTGGTCTGGAACAAGTATTTCAACGCTACGTCGACGCTGTCACGAAGGTGGACGGCGCCTTCTGGGAAGGCAAGACCGCGCAAGCAGCCCATGACCGCGCAACAGGGGACCTCAAAGCGGTCCAGGCGCTGGCGGACAAGCTGAGCGCAGTGGCCAAACAGGCTCGGCAGGGCCATGATTCGATCGACGCACCGCTGCGCCGTGCCCGCGGACTACTGGCCGAGTGCGACCACAACGGCTGGACAGTCGCCCCGATAAGCCTGACCGTCGGCCGCAGCGGGACCATTAGCAATGACGAACTGTCGCGGATGGCCACGATGAACCGCGACCTACAGGGTGCAGTCCACGACGCCATGTCTGCAGATATCAGCGTTCGCGACACGTTGAACAACGCCCGCAACGGCCTGGCGATAGCCTTCGCGGCACCTGCGGCACTCGGAGCCGACCAAGGCAAGAAAGACGGCGATCAACTCGGCAAAGATCCTCAGCACCTGTCCCAGGCCGAGATCCAACGCCTGATCGACGCCGGCCACCTGTCCCCCGAACAACTCGCGGCACTGCACAGCGGGAACACGGTGACCATCCCGGCCTCACAGATGGAGTACATCAACCAGCTCAGCCGGTCGCTCGACGGGAAGAGCCCCCAGGAAATTCAGCAGATCATGAACACGCTGCCATCGGATGCGCAGAAAGGTCTCGCGAACTCGCTCCAGCTGATCTCCACCAACACCGTCACCTCCGGAGTCAAGGACAACCCGGCGATACCTGAACACGGCGCGGAAAACCTGCTACCGAAGAAGATTCAGCAGTCATTGGACCGCAAAGACCTGGTCAGCACAGACTGGCACTACAACCAGAGCGGCGTCACCGAGAGCATCAACCTCAACGGCGTCGCCGACAACCAGGTGATTGCGAAGATCGCCGGTGCGGCGGATCCCGGCCTTCGATCCGGCAGCGAGCTGGACAAGAAAGTCCTCGACGTCGGCGCGAAATACCTGAACGCGCAAACCAGTTGGGAGCAATCGCCTGACCACAGCCAGGTCGGGTTCGCGGTCGATGGGAAGGGGGCCGGTGAGCATCCCGCCGTCACCGAGCCGTTCTTCAGCGCCGTCGGCGACGACAAATCAGCAGTGCAGCACCTTGTTGTGGGCACCGACGGCAAGCCGAACGAGCAGTTCTACCACGACGCCCTTACTCATCAGTGGACGGACAAAGGTCAAGCCGTCTCGACGTTGTTCAACTTCGGTGACAACAACCCGGCCGCTGTCGATCCTCATAATCCGGTGGATGTTGCTGCTGCTCATCGTCAATCGGCGATCATGAACTCGTTTGCACAGTTCGCAGCCAGCGACAACACGCCCAGCCATATCGCAGGAGGCGACGACAAGTGGAAGCTCTACGACATTCCTGGCACTGACCACAACACCGCTGGCCAGTTGAATCCCAAACTCATGCAGTCTCTTTCGACCAGCTTGAGCCCATACGTCAACGACCTCACCAACTCGACGCACCCGTCTCCCGATGGCTTCAAGGTCACCGACTCCACCGGCAATAGCTGGACAGACCCCTCGTCGCCGAACACGTTCACCGGATCGAAAAACATCTTCGCATTGATGAACACGGACGACGAAGCCGGGAAGAACTTCAACGCCCACGCCCTGGCCTCAGCATTGCAGCAGCAAGTGGAATACGGCCGCGACCCTAACGCTCTGAACGCGCGCGACCACCTGTACAACGCAGGCCAACTACAAGGGTTGGTAGATTCAGGTCTGCGGGACGAGATCAGCGCCCATACCAAAGACACCAATCAGGTCGCACAAGATTCATACAACCACAAAAAGATGGCATACGACACCATCAAAAGCATCATCGGAACCAGCGTCCCCATAGGCAATGGCGACGACAAAATCACCGCACATCTCCCCTTCAGCGACGGAGTATCGAAGGTCCTCAGCCTCGGCGGCGATCCGCTCAAAGAAGCAATTATCGGGCCAGCACCAACCGCGTCGAACGACAATATAGGACTGAACCCACCAAATTTTGACCAACAAGCCTATGCCGTACTGGCCAACACGCAAATACCAGATAATCTCCGTTCGAACTACTCCGAACTCTTCGACAATAACGGAAATCTGAAGTCGTGGTCAGAAATTCAATCCATACCATACAATCCATCAAACCCGCACGAAACCAATCCGGCCAGCGCAGTCACCACTCTGTTCAATCAGATCGGGTACGCCGACGGCCACCAAACCGCGATGCGAGAAGGCTACGGCGACATCACCGGCGACCACCGACAAAACGATAACCAACAACCGCATAACAGCGGTCGCTAACCCGCCAGGCCGCACGATGAGGCGTACTCCGAACATGCGCGGTATAGCCAGTTACGTTGCTCCCGGCGAATATCTGATAAACGCGACGACATGATCAAGGAGGAACCGCCATCAGGAACCACAGATTGGCTCGTATATGCGCGTTCGTGGTATGCGCTGTTGCCACAATGGCCGCAATCGCGGCGTGCAGCACCACGCCCAGCTCGACACCCGCAACTACGACCCCGGTCGGAGTGGATCAGGAATATCAGAGGCTGGCCTGCCTCCCGGTGCCGGAAGACCTACGGTGGGAATACTCGTATTTGTACGATTCCGGTGGCCATTTGAAACCTTTAAACGAGATCAAAGGGATGTCTCCTGACCAGGCTCTCGGCCCGACCCCGACCAGCGACATTACCGCCATGCTGGAGACCATGACCGCACGTTACGGCCACCCTCCGGCATGCGGCGAGCCCTACCCATCGGGCCAGGCCGGTCGGATGAATACCAATGTGCTGGAACATAAGGCGTTGAGCTGCACCGACGTCCCGCCGAACCTGAAGCAGAGATATTACAACCTTTTCGACCTCAATGGGCACCTCGTGAGCTGGAAGGTGATCAGGAACTCGCCATTCGACCCCCAGAATGGGTCACTCGAAGGAGAGATACCGTCGCTATACCACCAGGTCACGGCCCAACTTGGCCATCCCATTTCCTGCCCCTCCAGCTAAAGCAGTCATTCGGTAACACGTGACAACTATCCTCTATCATTGCCTCCCAGAAAATCTTGCAACGATAATCGGAGTATGCCGCTATTTACCGGAGACCGCACCCTGGACAACATTCGCGATGTCCTTGATATTGCCGCACGGCTGCTCCGCGGAATGCGGTTGCACTATAGATAACTGGATATCCAGCGCTCCGTCCGGCCCTGAAGTTTCCAAGAAGCAAGATACCGGTCCATCCGGGTGCACGATAGCGTCCTGCCCATTAATCTGGATGACAGTCGAGGAGGTACCGTCTCGCTTGCGGAATTCGTCGAGCGTGATATTGGTCGACGAGATCGTCAACTGACGCACCGTCATGGTGGTACCGTCGACGGTTCCATTTTGATCGAATGAGCAACCAATGAACGAGTAGTCATCATGGATCTGATCCATACGCTTCCGGGAGGACGGATCAAATCCAATTTTTGCAATAACGGAGTCACCAACACCGACACAGGGGTCGAAGTTTACCGATTTCCGGCCCTGATTATACTGCGTAGGTGCAGGGCCGACGGATACCGCAATGCTCGGCTTTGCTGGTGTCGTAGTAGTAGAACCAGAGCCTGGATCACCGGCGTCGCTACTCGTGCACGAACTCGCCAGGAGCACGATTGGAAGCGTTGCAGCTATACCCAGCCGAATCAGTTTCATTGCTGATCGCTACCCGTTCTGAACGTCGTCGGTGATCCGCTTGAGCCTGTCAGCATTGATCTGGTCGGCCTCGGCCAACTGCTTACCTGCCCGTAGATACGCAACCTGCAACTGGCTGGCGGCGTCGATCAACTTCTCGATGACCGCCTTGCCCTCGGTCGCCTTGCCGATAAACCCGCTCTGCAGCTCTTGCGCAGACTGAAAACCTCCGAAACCCGAAGCGCGCGTGAGCGCGTCGAGCTTTCGCTGGAGCTTATTCAACTCGGTGATCATGAGATCGTATTCACGCTTGGCCTGCTCAGCAGCGTCCGCAGAGATGGAGAACGTACCGGCAGCCACTGCCTCGTTGAACGCCGTGATCTCGGCCTTACCGAAGTTGAACTCCGGTGCGCCCATCTCGTGCCCCCCTCGTAGTGGTCTCGCCGGAAGACTACCCGATCAAGGCCGATGGTCTACGGCCACATGTAAGGCCCTTGAGCTGTCGGCTCGGCGCAAACGCTACACACACCGTGACCAGCAGCAAAAGGATGCAACGAGAACCTCTCGCACCGCGGCGTGACCGCATTGGACGCGGCGGAGCTAGGAGCCTGCGTGTTAATCTGCCGAGAACGCGCTTGTACGGCGGAGCAGCCTGAGCCGACGCGATGAGGGGGTAGCGAGATGGGTGGTCCGAACGATCCACAGCCAGCGTCGCCTGCACCGTTCCTACCTCAATCACCAGTAACGTTGTTCCAAACCGGGTTGCCAGGCACGGTGAGCGCGCAGGACATTCAGAAGATCCAAGACGCCCAACACAAAGTCACCGATTCCGCCGCTCAGGCCAAGACACAAGACAGCCAGCTCAGCAGCCGCGGAGCGGGGACCGATCCGGACTATGCCAAGACCGATGAGCGGTTCGCGAGCATGACTCATGAGCAGATCTACAACGCCGTACACGGCCGCCCGGACGGATCCGGAGGCATGGACGCGGCCGGACTGCATCAGATGCGGCAGACCTGGTTCGAAGTCGGCAGTGACCTGGAGAACTTATCGACGTTCAACCTGCTGGGAATGAACAACATCTTCAACCATGGGTTGTGGCAAGGTACCAGCGGCAACGCCGCACAGGCGGCCTCGGAACGAGTTGCGCAGGCCGCCAACCAGATCGGACAGGTCTTCACGGCCGTGAGCCAACGGCTGGATTCGCTGGCCTGGGCTGCCGAGGCCATCAAGCTGGCCGTACAACCCCCACCAGCAGGTGCGGCGACTGCTACACCGAATCCGGATAATTCCGCCCAGTCGATTCTGCCTGGGCTGATCAACCCCGCCTACGCAGACCAACTCGAGACTCAACGCAAAGCCGCCCGCGAGGCGGCCGTCCACGCGATGGAAACGCTGTATACGCCCAGCTATCCGCCCGCGGGTGCCGGAGTGCCTTCCTATACCGACGTCCCGCAGATCGACAGCACCGATCCCGCCACGGCGGCCGAGGCTATACCGGGTGCGCCCGTAGCGCCCGGCACCGCCCACCCTCAACAAAGCGCGGATCCAAGTGCGCACCAGCCGAATTCGCAGAATCAACAGCAATCCAGCCCGACCGCAACCGATTCTGCAAGCAGCGGAATGTCTGCCGGGACAATGCCCGCCGGGTTGAGCATGCCATCGTCACCGTCACCCGCTGCGGCCACACCAGCCGCGACCACACTCGCCGGGTTCGCGCCGGGCACCGGAACCCTGGGCGGAGTAACCAGTACCGATGGATCGGGACTCGGTGGATTCGCTGGCTCCGATTCCGGCCCGCTCACTGGAGGGCCGGGAAGTTCACGTTCGAGCGAACCCAGCACTTCGGCTCCCGGAGGGAGCGCTCGCGCCACGACAGCCGGCACAGCCGCCAGCACAGCTCGAATGCCGATGGGCTCCATGCCGCACGCCGGCAAACAGGACCAAGATGAAGAGGACGAACGCGAGCACTACAGCCCCGACTATTTGCGCGGCATCCAGCCCGATTGGGATGAGGGCTTGGAATCACCGACCGCTGTCATTGGGCCAGACCTGATCGCGACCGGCCCCAGCCCCCACCAGCAGATAGAGGTCGAGCCAGCGGTCCGTGACATGCCTCGGTCCACAGCAGAAACCGGCGACAGCACCGCAGTCGCCTTCGACCAGAACCCAGCGTCGCCCGCAGATACGGCACAACTTTTCGATGACCCGCTGGCATCTGTACCGACCGAACCCACTCAGCTGCCCCAGGCAAGCCCTGAACTCACCAGCTTGTTCGCCGAATATGGCTGGGCCACAGAGCGAACCGCGAACCCCATACAGGAGAGCGCAGGCCGAGAAAACACGAACACCGAACAGACGACAAGGGGCACCGAGCGGTGAACCCCCAAACTCGCTGGCAATTCACCCCGGACGAGTTCGCGTACGTTTGGGCATCGGAGATCGGCTCGGATGAAGTGCCATTCCCGATCAGCATCATCGAAACCCCCACCACCAGTGAGGCATACTCGAACCTGCGTACCGAGATCAGCGCCCGCTACCCCCGCCACGGCGACCCCGACCTTATCGGCCCCTTGCAAGTGCTGGCGGATCCAGACCTGCGGATCGTCTCCTGGGGCCGATTCCACGACTCGGCCAGACGCATCCGAGCACTCGCCGCCGCGGTGGCCGACCTCGGCGTCGTTTTGTTCCAGAAACCCGGTCACTCCGCAGATTTCGGCGGCGACCTCACGCTCGTAGTTACCCAGCGCACGCAGCTCGGACGGCACATCGCCGCGACATTACCGTCAATGCAGGCAGGAACGATCAAACAACTGGTCGGCTACACCCCACGTGTGCGCGGCGAGGAACCGCCCAGTACGTGGCTACGCAACGACCGTGGGCAGCAACCTGTCGAAGAGCGAATCCGTCTGCTACTGCGAGTACCACGCGTCGCTGAAGGCTACGTCCGCATCGAACGCAATTTGCACCAATCCCCGCATCCACCAAGGTATCTGAGTTGGCTCGACATCGAACCAAACCACCGCGCTGCCGGTCGTTATCTGATCGCCGTCGACGACAATGACACCGTTGTGACTCCTGCGTCGGCTGAGGTCGTCGCTAGAGAAATCGAACGATGGCTTTCGATATAGCCCCCGCCGGCGCCTTGCACCAGCTCAGCGATGCGCTCAGGATGGATCGTTCAGCTTGTCCAGAGAACCTTGCCGGTCCCTGATAATGTGACTAAACGGTCTCATTTGTTGGTGGGCAATCCCGAGGCGTTCGAGGGTGACTCGCCGGTCACCGGGTCGCGGTCTCGGGCGGTAAGCTGACCGGCTGGATCATGACCCACCCCTCCGAACTCTCCGACACCCAGGCCAACAGCCGGACACCGGGGTCGAGCAGTTCGTGCAGGGCGTGCCAGTGTTCAATGGTCGTGGTTTCGCGCGTCAGACCTACGCGAACTCGTTACCGCCTGCCCGCAGATGACCCGGCTGGCCGAACTTGTCCGCGAGTTCGCCCGGATCATGACCGACCGGCGCGGTACCGAGTTGGACTGCCGGACCAAGCAGGCCCATGAGGCCGGACTACCTGGGCTCGAACCGTTCCTGCGGGGCCTGGGCCCGGGACCACGATGCCGCGGTCGCCGGGCTCACCCTGCCCTACACCAACGGCCCTTGCGAAGGCGCGAATACGATAAGCGAAGCTACTGAAAGGCAGATGTACGGACGCGCTGGCTTTTCGGCTCCTTCGGCATCGAATCCTGTTGGGGTAGAGCAGAATCCGACACCGCCGGATATGCACCAGAGCCAGATCTCAGACAGTCCCCAGGACTGCAGGGTGGTCGATGGTGTTGGTGATCCCTTCGGCTTCAGGCGATTTCGCGTCGTTAGTCGGCGGGCAGCGTGATGGTGATATTCACGTAGTCGCTGTCGTCGCGCAATCGGACTGCGACCTGGGTGATCTCGAACAATCGGCGTACCAACGGTTCCGGTGCCGTGGTGAGGTTGAGCGTCAGGTACGGCAGGGCGTCCAGGAGCGCGGCGCCGGGGCGGTTGGGTCCAGCTTCATCGGTGGCGTCGAGTTGGGCGATGATGGACAATGCGGCGCTTTTCTCGGCGTCGAGGTCGTTGTAGGTGCTGCGTAGGGCTGTGGAGAACGGGTCATCGCTGTCGCCTCTCTGGGCTTGTCGCAGAACTGAACTCTGGCGTCGGGTCACGTCCGCGACGACTCGCTGGAGTCGCTCCCGTTCGAATCGGCGCTCCCGTTCGGCGCGGTCGTCGATGCCGTCGAGATCGGCGGTCAGGCTGTCACGACGTGGACCGAGTACCCGGTCGGCGAAGAATCGCGTGATTGCCTCCAGGATGGCGTCTTCGCGTAGATACACGGCCTTATGGTGGCCGGCGCACTGGTCCGGGCGGCCTCGGTTGTTGGGGCGGGGCCAGCATTGGTAGTAGGTGATGTTGTGTCGGTGGGTGCCGAACATTCGGCGTCCGCATCCGCAGAACACCATCCCGCGCAGCACGTAGGTGCGGCGCGTGGCCGGGTGGGTGTTGGGGCTGTTGCCGTCGCGGGACCCGCGGCGGGCTTGTCGGCGTGCGGTGAGTTCGTCGTACATCCATTTCGGGATCAGCGGCTCATGGGCGGGTTCGGTGGACCACACCCATTTCACCGGGTCGTTCACCTTCCCGTGCCGAGAACGGGAGGCACGCCTGTTGAAGACCTGGTAGCCAGTGTATTTGGGGTTCCTGAGCACTTCGCACACGCTGGTCTTGCCCCACGCCCCGCGGGCGCGTTGCCGGTTGGGCGGTTCAGGTGGCGGGTACTTGGCGGGGTCGGTGTTGAGCCGACGAGCGATGGTGTCGTACCCGATGCCTTCGTGGTAGCGCCACAACGCGATCTGTGTGACCGTCTCTGCGCGTGCCCCGTCCGGTTCCAAGCGGGTCTTGCTCTGGCCCTTGGCCGCCTTGGTCGGGTTCGGGTGCCGGTACGTTTTGGCCTTGTATCCGTACGGGGGTTTGCCGATGTTCCAGCCCTCGCGCACGTGCGTGCACAGTCCGCCCCAGGATTGCTCGAGGGTGTTGAGGACTTCGTATTCGGCGACGGATTGATTGATCCGCCGTTGCAGGATCCGCTGAGCGCGGCTGCCGGACAACATGATCGGCTCGTTAGCGGCGAACAGTGACGCCTCGCAGCGCTCCAACTCACGTTCGATCGACAGCCCCTCGAAGGTACGCCGCGCCACACGGGACACCGACTCACAGATCACCACATCGAACCGACGGCCCGGATGCGCCACCTCGTCCAGCAGATCCGCGACACCGCCGTCACGGGCAATCGGGATGTCGAAACGCTCGTAGCCGGTCTTCCAGCCGCGTGCTTCCAATTCCATGCGGCCGGACTCGACATCGTAGAAGTGCGCCACGATCACCCACGACTCGGGAATCGCGGTCTTGCAGTTCCCCAACTGCCGCATCATCGATTGACGCGGATCCTGCTGATCCTCAGTGGAGGTGCGGCCCAGGAACGCCACACGGACCTCGTCACGCAGCACGGCGGTCGGCACACCCAACGGGGACACCGCATAGTCGGACAATCCCGATGGCCCGGACACCGGCACGGTCAGCGATAGCGACGACGCGGACCCACTGGGCACTACGGGTGCGGGCGGATTGACAGTCATATCGTCGGGGGTCATTTCGCGGTACCATCCTCAGCCAAGTGATCGGCGCGCTGTTGTTTCGCGGCCCACTCCAGCAACTCCCCGAGTACGTCGGCGAGTTCGCCACACAGGCGTTCAGCTTGCGCGCCGTGAAGGAATCTGACGTGGCCAGAGAATTGCCGTTCGTTCCGGCGCTCCCTGCGCTGGCTGTAGCTCCAAGTAAGCTGGGTAGGGCCAGCTTTTTCAAAATTTTCGATGTTGTTGCGTCGAAGCTTCTCGTCGTCCATGCCCACAACCCTGCAGCCTCCCTTTGATGGAGATGACCGGTCCCCGATGACGGGACCACCCGGTCTTTGAGTCCGGGTTGTTTTCGTCCAGATTCAGTTGATGCCGCACGCCACCGGGTGGTGGGCGTGGGTGCAGGCCGCAGCGTACTCGGCTGGCGTGCGGTAGCCCAGCGCCGAATGCCGGTGCCGGCGATTGTGATCGTCCTTGAAATCGCCGATCACCACCCGGGCCTCGAGCAGGCTCGTCCAGTGATTGCGGTTCAGGCATTCGGCGCGCAGCCGCCGATTGAACGACTCGACAAACCGATTGTTCCACGGCGTACCCGGGGGAATGTAGACGATCCCGACCCTGTTCGCGCAAAACGATTGCAGCGCATGAGAAATCATCTCCGGACCGTTGTCCATCCGCAGCACCCTCGGCGCACCACGCACGGCGAACACCCGCTCGAGCTCGGCCACGAGCCGCTCGGCGGTGATCGAGCGTTCCACCAGATGCAGCAGCGACTCGCGGGTGTGCTCGTCGACCATCGACGCGATCTTCACCGCCTTGCCGTCCACCGTGGAGTCGAACTGGAAGTCCAACGCCCACACCACCTTCGGCGCATCCGCATCGACCGGCGGCATCGACGAGACACTGGCCCGCTTGCGCGGATGATGCTCACGCACCTGCAGGCCTTCCTCACGCCACAACCGGTGCACCCGCTTCTTGTTCACCACGCTGCCCTCGTCGAACCGCAACGCCGCCCAGGCCCGCCGGAACCCGTGACACGGGTGTTTCCTCGCGTAGCGGCGCAACCAGGCTCGCAATCCCGTATCCGGATCGGCCGGTGTCTGCGCCATCGGCAACCGTCGATACGTAGACCGATGCAGCCCAACCACCTTGCACGCGAACCGTTCCGACACACCCCGCACCTCGCGGAGCATGTCGACGG
>NZ_BAGB01000163.1 GCF_000308615.1 Nocardia jiangxiensis NBRC 101359 | reverse complement strand
GGCCGAATCGGTAAGAGCCGCTGATGGTTTCGCAACTCCCCGATACTGCCGAGCGCACTACATCGCAATACGCCGAACTGACCGAGACCTTCCGCAGGTTGCAGGCCGCCGTGTGTGCGGCGGCCCCGCCGCCGGACGTCATCGGCCGGTTGGTTCGTGAATTCGACCGTACCGCAGCCGAGTTGGATCGCTACCGAGTGCCGGAACAGGACCGTCCGGCACATCAGCGGCCCACCCCGGAGGTGACGCATCCGGCGCTGATTCCGTATGTCATCACCGAGATCGGCGCGGCACAGCTGGTAGCGGTTGCCCAGTTCACCGACGCGCACCTGGGCGGGAACGGCGCGGTCCACGGCGGCCAGATCCCGCTGCTCTTCGATGACCTGCTGGGCATATTCGTCGGTATGAGGGCCCAAACCGGCTCGCGCACAGCGTATCTCAAGGTCGACTACCGCCGCGTCACGCCGATCAACCGGCCGCTGCGCGTCGAGGCGACGATCGAGCGGGTCGAGAACCGGAAGACGTTCGTCAACGGCCGGCTGCTCGACGGGGAGCATCTCTGCGCGACGGCCGAGGCCCTGTTCGTGCGGTTACTGCCCGGACAGTCGTAGCTCCCGTCACGGCCGGTGCCGCACGGGCGCTGGCCCGGTGAGCGGTCCGCTCGGCGCATACAGCCGCCGAGCGGACCGTGCCTACCTTCGGCTCTGGTGACTTCGAATACTGTTGTGCGTATTTATGATTCGCCCGTCGTTCACAGTTCGACCCATCCCGCGCCCGCCGAACTGCGCCGGGCGGCGGTGATGATGCGCTGGACCCGCAATCCGTCCGCGAGGCCGGGCACGTCCGGGGTCGGCTTGCCGTCGAAGGCCGGAAGCCAATCCTCGAGCAGCAGCGCCAATTGCCGCGCCGCGCCGTTGCGCGCACCGCCCTCGAAGGACAGCGCGCCCGAGCGCGGGATGCGGGTCGAGCCCAGTGTGGCGCTCAATCCGGACTCTTGCGCGGTACCGGCCAGCAGGGTGCGCTCGAACAGCGTGCCTTCGATCGCCACCGCACCGGCACTACCGGTGATGTCGAGGTGGTAGGAGGCCCCCGCGTGCAGGCCCATCGCGGTCAGCGTGTGCGTGGCCACGATCCCCGATGCGAAACGGATCAGCAGCGCGGCAGTGTCGTCGGCATCGATCTCGAGCACCGTGCCGTCGGGCCGCTGCCGGGTCGGCACGGTGGTGCGCACGTCGGCGCACACCGCGATCGGCTCTCCGAACAGCCAGCACAGGTAGTCCAGGTCATGGGCGCCCAGGCCGAGCAGATAACCGCCGCCGTCGGCGCTGCGGTACATCCACTCCGATTGCAGCGGATGAGCCGGATGCCAGTAGTCCACCCGCGCGCTCACCCGCGCCGAATACGGTGTGCCGAGGTAACCGCCGGAGATCAGCCGGCGCGCCGCGTACTTCTCCGGCGACCAGCGGTCCTCGAAGCACACGGCATGGGCGACACCCCTGTCCTCGGCGCGGGTGAGCATATCGTGCGCGTCGTCATCGGTGAGCGCCAGCGGTTTCTCGCACAGCACATGCTTTCCGGCCTCGATAGCGGCGAGGACCTGATCGTGGTGGGCCACCGTCGGCGTCGCGATGGAGATGACGTCGAGGTCGGGACGCCGGACGAAAGCGGGCCAATCGGTGCTCAGATCCGTGATTCCGGTACGGGCGCCGGCCTTCTCGACGCTGGCCCCGGTGCGGGCACACAACGCCACCACCTCGAATTCGGGAACCGCGCGGAATGCGGGCACCTGCACGTGCACACCCCATCCGACGCCGACGATCCCGACTCGCAACCGATCAGACACCGCTTCTCCTCGTTTCTCCGGGTTTTCCGATGTTGTTGTGCGCGTGCCTATTTCGGCATGCCGAGCACACGCTCGGCGAGGATGTTGCGCATGATCTCGGTGGTGCCGCCGGCGATCGTGGCCGAGCGCGACATCAGGTAGTCGTGCTGTGCGGCGGCGCCGGTGGCCGAGGTGATCGCGGCCGGACCGAGCACCCGCAGATGGGTGTCGCCGATCGCCTGCATCGTGGTACTCCAGACCAGTTTGATCACCGAATGTTCGGCGCCCGGCGCACCACCGGCAGCGATCCGGCCGAGTGCTCGCTTGCCCAGCAGCCCGACCGCGCGGGCCTCGCTCAGTCGGTCGGTGAGTTCGGCGCGGGCGTGCGCGGGCAGGTCGTGGCCGGCCAGGGTGTTGACCAGATCCAGGACGGTCTGTTCCAGACGCCCGGCCATCATGATCACTCCGGCGCGTTCGAAGCCGAGTGTGGTCATGGTGACCTTCCACCCCTCGTGCAAGGGGCCCAGCAACGCACTGCGCGGCACCCGGACGTCATCGAAGAACACCTCGGCGAATCCGCCCTCCCCGGTGATCTGGGTGATCGGGCGGCGGGTGATTCCGGGGGTATCCATCGGGACCAGCAGGGCCGAGATCCCCTTGTGCGGGGGCGCCTGCGGGTCGGTGCGGACCAGCAGCAGGCAGTGCGTGCCCTCCATACCCTCCGAGGTCCAGATCTTCTGGCCGTTGATGACGAATTCGTCGCCGTCCAGCGTCGCCCGGGTGCGCAGGCTCGCCAGATCACTACCCGAGCCGGGCTCGGAGAAGCCCTGACACCACACCTCGGTACCGGCCTGGATGGCGGCCAGATGTTCGCGCTGCTCCGCGGTGCCGTAGTGCATCAGGGTCGGCGCCACGTTGTTCACGCCCAGGACTCCGGCCAGCATGGGTGCGCGCGAGCCGGCCAGGACCTGGTCACAGGCGACCTGATCGACGATGGAGAGCCCGCGTCCGCCGAATTCCTGCGGCCACTGCGGTGCGATCCAGCCGGCCTGGTGCAAGCGCTGCTGCCAGGACAGCCGGGCCGGGAACGAATCGTCGGCACTCCATTGCTCATGATGCAGCGGTAACAGCGATTCGACGGCGGCGGCGAGTTCGGCGGCAGGGCTGCCGGGGGTGATCTCGGCGGCCACGGTCGACGCGGCCGCGTCCCGGGTGGGGTCGAGGCGCTCGCGGGCGGCGCTCACGCCGCCGAACAGCGGTGCCGCGGCACCCGCCCGGCGATAGTAGAGGTGCGCTTCGTGCTCCCAGGTGAAGCCGACCCCGGCCAGCACCTGGATGTAGTCGGCAGTGACATGCTGTGCGGCGGTGATGGATTCGAGCAGCGCCAAGGCGACCGCCTGATCCAGGGCGGCGGCGGGCGCGCCGGAATCCAGCAGCCCGGCGACCTCGCGGGTGGTGGCTCGCGCCAGTTCGACATGAACCAGCATGTCGGCACACTTGTGCTTGACGGCCTGGAATGCGCCGATCGGTTTGCCGAATTGTTCGCGGGTGGACGCGTAATCGACTGCGGCCCACAGGCAGTGGCCGGCGACGCCGGTCAGGTCGCCGGCCAGGGCCAGTCCCGCGGTGACCAGGCTGTGCCGGATCGCTGTCACCGCGTCGTCACCGGTGGCCAGGACGGTGCCCGCTGCCCGCTGCAGGTTCAGGGTGCCGAGCGGGCGCAGCAGGTCCAGGCTCTGGGCCCGCTCGATCCGCACCGCCTGCTGATCGGTGGCCACCGCGACCAGCAGTGGGCCGGACTCGCCGTCCGCGAGCGCCAGGACGACGTCGGCTTCCGGTGTCAGGATCGACTCCGCGGTGCCCGATACCAGCACACGGGCGTCGCGGTCACCGGCCACGGCCTCGAATTGCCCTGCGACGCCAGGCATTCCGGTGTGCTCGGTCCATGCGACGGCCGGGACGGCGCGGCCCGAGGCGATCTGCGCCAGTAGTTCGCCGCCCGCGACATTCGGTGCGCTCAACGCGCCGAGCGCACCCCCGACGGCGACGATCGGCGTCGGCGTCACTGCCGCGCCCAATGCTTCGGCGGCCACGGCGAAATCGGCCCAGCTGCCACCGGATCCGCCCTGAGATTCGGGGATCGGCAGCCCCGCGACGCCCGTGTCCGCGAGCTCGGACCACAGCGAGACCTCGCTGACCCGATCCGGGTCCTGAATGAGCTTGTGCGCGGAGCCGGAACCCCAGCGGCGGCCGAGCAGCTGCGCGATCGTTTCCACAAGCGACTGCTGCTCTTCGGTGTCGGCCACGACTACAGGCGGATTGATCACAGGTTGTCCCCTTCGGCACACGCGAAGAACAAAATCATATAAATGATTATGCCATGTTGTACCTGTTAGGTCGGTAGTGCGGTGTGCGGTGAACCGCCAGTCCAGCACCTGCCGGTCCGTGGATGCGCTGTCGTGGGAGAACGCCCGCGAGCGCAGCCGCAACACCCCGCCGGTATCGCCCAGCGCCCTCGCGCCCTCCACGGTGAGCTCGCTGGACAGGGTGTCGCCCTTGTGCACCGGGCCGGTGTGATCACACGACTGCCAGCCCGGCATCGTGACGAGGTTGGGCAGTGCCCGGGTGGCCTGCGCCAGCGCGATGCCGATGGCATGCCCGCCGCAGACCAGCCTGCTCTGTTCGCCGACCCGGTGATCATGGTGTGTCGCGGCGATGTTCACGCTCAGGCGGGAGTATTCGGGTGCGTTCGAGACGACGTCACCGCTGGAGCGCCAGCTCCGTCCGGCCAGCGCCGGATCGAAGTGGGCGCCCGGCACCGCCGCGCGGAACGCGCGCGGGTCCCACTGCTCGGGTGCGGTCCGAACCTCTGCCGCGTCGGTACCGATGCGTGACAGGTCGTCGTGGGGCACGATCCGGGCGGGATCGGGGTTTTCGCTCAGCGGCAGCATCGCGCACCGGTGAAAATCGAGCACCGTGCGGTCGAGGTGGTCGGTGCAGGCGCAGTCCGCGGTAGAACAGATTCGCCTTCACTCGCCGGGCCGCGATCGCGACGGCTTCGTCCAGCATGCGGTCGCCGAGCCGGGCCACGCCGGCGCCGTGCCGGGCGGCCTCGTCGAGCGCGGCCAGCCGGCTCCGGCTCGACACCGACGTGGTGTTCACGGTGGTCTTCGTTCGTCTGCGCGACGGGGTGCCGTTCGTCTGCACGAGGGTTCATCTGCCCGAGCGGATCGCCCGGCTGGTCGCCGACGCTGCCGGGCCGGCGGATGGTGGCGTCGAGTCCCTACACCGTGATCGGACT
Organism: Nocardia jiangxiensis NBRC 101359; assembly: GCF_000308615.1. GTDB lineage: Bacteria > Actinomycetota > Actinomycetes > Mycobacteriales > Mycobacteriaceae > Nocardia > Nocardia jiangxiensis. The sequence continues at coordinate 100,840 of NZ_BAGB01000163.1, read as the reverse complement.
GCTGGAACCGCATCTGGACAGTCCGATCGTGGAGGCCGCGCAATCGATCACCGTGGCGGCGGCCATGCCGGGCACTGCCGCCGAACTCGGCTGCGCACCGGGACATCCGATGTTGCGCGTGGATCGGCTGTATTCCGATGCCGGTGGTGCGCCGGTGGAATTGTCGGTCAGCCAGTTCCTGCCCGAGCACTACACCTATCGCGTGACACTGCGGCGATCGGGGGTCTCTCCGGCCTGATCACGACGGCGCATTATATAGCTCAAAACGATGAATCATCTATCTATTAGGTGATAGCGTGACCTGCAACCGGGCACGCACGAAAGCATCACGCGAGCCGATTCGACAGTGCCCCGGCGGCAAGGCCGTGCGGCCGGGTGGATGCACGGATACAGCACGCACGTACCCCTGCCGGAAGGCTGATGCTATCCGATAGATGATTAAACTGATCACACTTTGGAGGTTGGATGCGAAAAATAGATAAATAATCTCATCTAAATGCGTTCACGCTGGTCGTAGCCCATGAGATGCGGCCAGCGTGTCGGCAACGGAGACGAACTTGACTCGGGGACGGCCGGTCTGTTTGCCGCGTTCGCGTTCGGCGGCGTCGATGGCTCGCCAGCCGGCGCCGTCGATGAGGTCGGGCTGGCGCTCGGCCAGCAGCGCGTGCAGGGCCTGCCGGTCGTGCTCGGGGGCCGGTAGCTTGCCCGCGGCGAAATCCTCCAGCAGACCGGCCACGGTTTCCTGGGCGCAGGTTTTGTTGGTGCCGATCACACCGCGCGGACCGCGTTTGATCCAGCCTGTCACGTATACGCCGGGTACGAGGGTTCCGTCGGCGGCCCGCACTCGCCCCCGGTCGTTCGGCACGATATGCCGGGACTCGTCGAAGGGCAGATCCGGCACCGGTCGCCCGCGGTAACCGACCGAACGCAGGACCAGCGACGTCGGGATCTTCTCGGTGTGATCCGTCGGCCGGGGAACGAGATCGCCATCGGATTCGACGAGTTCGTTGTGCACGATGGTGAGCCCCTCGACGCGGTTGGTACCCAGCACCTCCACCGGCGAGACGAGATACCGGAACACGATCCGTTTGTGGGCCGGATCCTGTGGCCGCTGCGAGTACTCGCGGGCGAGCTCGACCTTCAGGATGGTCGACGGCTCGGCATCCGGATCGTCCAGTGCGGCTCGGCCGGCCGGATCGAGCTCGGACTCGTCGATGATGACGTCCACTCCCGGTAACCGTTGCAGGGCAAGGAATTCCGGCGAGGTATAAGCGGCCTGGACCGGGCCGCGCCGCCCCAGCAGGATCACCTCGCGGATCTTGCTCTCGCGCAGGGCGGCCAGCGCGTGGTCGGCGATATCGGTCCGGGCGAGCTCATCCGGGTCGAGCGTCAGCACGCGAGCGATATCGATCGCCACGTTCCCGTTGCCGACGATGACCGCGCTGTCACCGGACAGATCGAATACGCGGTCGGCGTAATCGGGATGTCCGTTGTACCAGGCCACGAACTCTCCGGCGGAATGGCTTCCGGGCAGCGATTCCCCGGGGATGCCGAGACTGCGATCGGCCGCCGCGCCCACCGCGTAGATCACGGCGTGGTGGTGGTTCATCAACTCTGCATGCGAAATATGTTTGCCCGCTTCGACATTGAGCAGGTATCGGAAATTCCCGTGCCGAGCCGTGGCTTCGAACATCGAGGTGATCGCTTTCGTGCCCGCGTGATCCGGGGCGACGCCCGCCCGGACGAGTCCGTGCGGTGCGGGTAGCCGATCGATCATCTCGACCTCGACATCGGCGCGCCGGAGCAATTCCTCGGCGGCATAGGCCGCCGCGGGACCCGCTCCGACGATCGCGACGCGCAGCGTCCCGAGTTCCTTCGCCACCCGGCCGGGCGGCGCCGGCTGGATCATCTTCGCGTCCAGCGGGTGCCGCTCGAAATAGCCGGCGTTGATCTCGGTGTACCGCTGCAGGGCCTCGGGCAGCTCGTCCTCGGAGTAGATCGCGTCGACCGGGCAGGCATCGGCACATGCGCCGCAGTCGATGCAGGTTTGCGGGTCGATGTAGAGCATTTCCGCGGTGGTGAAATCCGGATCCTCGGGCCGGGGCCGGATGCAATCGACTGGACACTCCGACAGGCAGCTGGCATCGTTGCAGCATCTTTGCGTCACTACGAAGGTCATCGTGTGTCCTCACATTCCTTGCGGCGCAACTACTTCGGCGCCCAACTGGTGAGCTGCCGACCACTCTCGGGTGGATGCGACGAATCTATACAGTTTATTGAATGCACCTATTATACTGTATGGATCGAGTCTGTCGGTATGCGGCCGCGCATCGTTGCGCTGCCGTGCCACCCGAGGTGCGTCGATGGGCCGAATTCGACAGGCGGGTGTGCTGACATGGACGTGGCATCAATGTGGACCAGTAGGTGGTCCCCCTCGGTACGGACCGGCGCCATGCGGCTGATGATCGAACTGGGACGTCAGGTCTGCGCCCTGGACATGCCGTCCGGCATCGGCCGCGAGGTCGAATCGGCGGCGAGGTCCAGAGGGTGGACGGTACCCGTCTTCGAATACCGGCCCGGGCAGTGGCTGATGTTCGTCACACCCGATCGGCCCGTGGCCGAATCGGAACGCCGTAGGTTGCGACGAGCGGGCGTGACCGCCCTGGACACCGGCACGCTGGAACTGCCGATGCCGGGAGCGAACAGTCCCTACTGGTATCAGAACCTGCACTCCGCCCGCCCGGTGCCCTCGCGCTCCCAGCTGGTGGGCTTGGTGCTGAGGGCTCCGGCCGGGGAGCTGCCGGTCTAGCCGGGCCCCGGGTCGGCGGTCGTCACCGCGGCCGCGCGGCCTGGTCGATCTCCCGGGGGTGCCCGGAGCCGATGTGCCGCGCGGTGCGCTCGACGAGGTATTCCATGAGTGTCACCAGCACGGCTTTGGCGGACTCGCGATGGCGCACGTCGCAGAGCGTGACAGGCACGTGATCGGCGAGGTCGAGGGCGTAACGCACCTCCTCGGGCGTGTAACGCGGTGCGCCGTCGAAGCAGTTGACGCCGACGACGAACGGAAGTTCGCGACGTTCGAAGAAGTCGACAGCGGCAAAGCTGCTCTCGAGCCGGCGGGGATCGGCCAGCACGACTGCTCCCAGGGCGCCGAGCACCAATTCGTCCCACATGAACCAGAATCGGTCCTGCCCGGGAGTTCCGAATATGTACAGAACCAGATCGGGCGAAATGGTGATGCGCCCGAAGTCCATGGCCACGGTCGTGGTCATCTTCGACTCGACCCCGGACAGATCATCGGTGCCGCGCGACTGTTCGGTGACGACCTCCTCGGTCCGCAACGGGGTGATCTCGCTGACGGCAGCGACCGTGGTGGTTTTGCCGACACCGAAGCCACCCGCGATGAGGATCTTCACCGAGGCGGCGAGGCCGGGCTGGTCGTTGGGGTCAAAGGTTGCGGATGCCATCCAATACCGTTCGTAGAAGGTCGAGACTGTGCAGTCCGGTGTCGGTGACAGGGGAGGCGGACCGGCAGATGAGGTGGCCGTCGGCGAGCAGATCACTGAGCAGGATCTTCGTCACCATCAGCGGAAGTCGCAGAGCGGCCGAGACTTCGGCGACCGACTGCGGCGCTTGGCACAAGCGCATGATGTCGCGGTACTCGGGCTCGCGGCGGCGCAGTTCGGCAGTCGTGTCGACAGCCAGGACGAGGGTGATCATATCCAGATCGGCTCGCGGATTGTGCGTGCGCCCGCGCGTGAGGGCGTAGGAGCGCACGAGCGGACCGGCCTCCTCCTCGTACCAGGAGACATGCGGACCGGTCATGAGTCTGCGTTGTCGAAATAACCGAAGCCCTGGCGGGGCGCAGTCGAAAGGTACGTGCCCACGCGGTGCACCGTCTGGTTTATCTCGTAGGCGACCATTCCCATATTGGCGGTCTCGTCGGTGAGTAGCGCCAGACAGGCGTTGGGACCCGCCGAGGTGGCGAACATGACGGCGTGGTCGAGCTCGATCACCGTCTGGCGGACGTTACCGCCGGCGAAGCGGTGTCCGGCGCTGCGCGCCAGCCCCTGCAGGGTGGCCGCCATGGCGGCGAAGTGTTCCGCGTCCTCGACGGGCATGACGCTGGAACGACCGAGTAGCAGACCATCCGTGGACAGCACAACAGCGTGCCGGACGCCGGGAATGTGCGCGACGAGGTCGTCCAGGAGCCAGTCCAGGTTGTGAGCGGAGGTCGTCATCGGGGGCCTTCGTGTTCGTAGGTGGTGGTTTCGGGTCGCATCCGGCGGCCTTGGCGCGTGCCGGTCTCGATGGCCGCGATCAGATTTCGGGCTTGTTCAGCGGACCGGGGTTGCTGCGCTAGGTTCGTGTCGCCGCCTCGCGAGGCGGGCGGAGGCGGCGCTTGGGCCAGCTCCGGCGCCAGGCTCTGCTGGCGGCGACGGCGGGGCAGCGGTGGCTTGTCACCGCCTTGCGTCTCGACGGGAACCGGGTTCCAGAAGGACGGCGTCGTCGCGGTCTGCTCCGTGGCTCGCGCGGCCTCCGGTGCCGACCAGGTCGCCGTGTCACGGTCGACCGATGCCGACTGATACTCCGGCTCCGGCGGCGGCGGGGGAGCCCCGACCCGGGGCGCCGGAACATCCATGGCGGTCCGGGAATCGTCGGCGGGCCGGTGATCACCCGCCGTTGCCGCCGCGGAGATCAGCTCGGTCGGGACGACCACGATGGCTCGAATACCGCCGTAATGTGATTCGGCCAGGCGCACCGAGACGTTGTGCCGAGCCGCCAGCAACCCGACCACGAACAATCCGAGCCGGGAATCATCCGACAAGTTGGTCAGGCTGAAATCCGGTGGGTTGGAAAGAGTTTCGTTCACTCGCTGAATGTCCGCAGGCGTCATGCCCAGCCCTTGGTCGGAGACCTCGAGCACGAGCCCCTTCCCCACGGCGTTGCCGGTGATCTCTACCTTGGAGCCGGGCGGGGAGAAGGAGGTCGCGTTGTCCACCAGTTCGGCCAGCAGGTGAATCAGGTCGGCGACCGCGGTTCCGGCAACCGATCCCTCCGGGACGCCGATGACCTGGACGCGAGCATAATCCTCGGTCTCGGCGACCGCGCTGCGGACCAGATCGAGCAGCGGGACGGGATTGCGCCACTGGCGGCCGGGCCGGCCACCACCCAGAATGATGAGGTTCTCGGCGTTGCGGCGCTCGCGCGTCGCGAGGTGATCGAGTTTGAACAGCAGCTCCAGCTGTGCCGGATCCTCCATCTCACGTTCGGCCTGGTCGAGCACCTCCAACTGACGGTGAATCACCAACTGGCTGCGGTAGGCGATATTGAGGAACAGCGCGTTGACCGCTTCCCGGGTTCTGGCCTCGGAGACCGCCGCGGTGACCGCCGCCACCTGCGCGCGATTGAACGCGTCGGCGACCTGGCCGACCTCGTCCGCCCCGAAATCGAGCCGGGCGACGTCGGTGTCGAGATCGACGGACCGGCCCGCGCGCAGGCGCTCGGTTATCCGTGGCAGTTGATTGTCCGCGAGGGCGAGCGTCTCGTGACGTAGCCGGCGCAGGCGCCGGATGGTGCGGGTGGCCAGCCAGGCGGCGACCAGGAATGCGGCGACGGAAACGAGCAGCACCGCGCCGCCGCCGAGCAGCGAGTTGCGGGCGATCGTCCGGCCGTGATCGGTGGCCGAACGCAGCGCGTAATGGTTCTGCGCCTGCCACAGATCGATCAATTCCGTGCTGACCTGGATGGCCGCGTCCTGCCAATCGGCGACGCTCAGAGGCAGCGGTGCCGGCTCGCTCGTATCCTTGATCTTGCCGGTGCTCGTCCCGAACGAGGGCTGGGGCACGCCGCGTTGGACGATGGCGTTTTCCATCATCGCCAGTCGCTGCCAGGCGTCGCTGGTGGTGAGAGCATGCGCGGATGCCTGCTCCTGCGGGTTCAGCTGCGGCTCGAGATCGGTCATCTCGCTGTGGTAGAAGCCGACCTGGCGGCTGTATTCGACGAGCTGTGCGGCGGACAACTTATTGCTCGTGACCGCCGCCGCGGCCAGAGCGTTGCCCTTCGACATCGCTTCGGCAATGTGAAACAGCCTGGCGGCGTTGGATTCCTCGGCGGCGGTCTCGGAGGTCGGTGACGCTTTGGCCAGCAGCTCCATACCTCCGGCGGCAACCTGGGTGAGCTGGTTGAAGTAGGCGTAGGCCTCGTCGGGGGTCATTGTTCCGGCGTCGGCGCGCTGCCGGACCGATGGCAACTGGGCGATGATCGATTGGGCCGTGCCCAGCGCGCCGGAAAACACGCTGTCGAGCTTGCTGAGCCGTTGACCCGCGGAAATGATGGTTTGGGTCGCGCTGTCGACCCGTGCGCGCTGAGCAGTGAGGTCCCCGTCGTGCTGACTGTCGCCACCGATCTTCATCAGTGTGAGTCGTCGCTCGTTCTGCACTTGGACGGCGAAGTTCATACCGGGCGCGGTATTCCGGTCGATCTCGTGAGCCCAGTTCTCGGCCTGCCTGCCCTGCATCAGCAGAGCGATGGCAATCCACAGCCCGACGAGTAGCAGTGCCAGACTCGGCACCAGCGCGATCGACAAAATTTGGCCTCGGACACCGAGTTTGGCCTTGAACACCGGCACAGCATAACGCGGCGTCTTCTCGTTGATCAGGGTGATGAACATAATTATCTGCCTGAAAAATACCGACCGCCGTGACCGGGTCGCGCGGGGCTCGGCTCAGGCATCGGCCGTACCGGCCTCTGTCGGTGCGGGCCGGTAGCACAGCTTCAGTAACACCCCGGCTGCTGTGACGCCGAGGGTGGCGGCGGTCGCGGCGGGACGCAGTCCGGTCCGGCCGCCGCCTCGGGCGCCGTCGATGGAGAACCTGCCGTGGCCGAGACCCGCGAGGGCTACGGCGGTTCCCGCGACCACGCCGACGTATTCCCATCCACCTTTGAATACGAAGAACCCCTTGCCGCGATGATCGGTCGCGGCCGCCACCGACATGAGGCCGACCGTCGCCGCCGCGGGCAGCGGATTGGCAAGTCCCAGAACCAGTCCCGCGCCGGCCATGATTTCGCCGACGGCGGCCAGCCGGGCGTGCGCCGCAGCCGGTCGCAAGCCGAGCGAGTCGAACCAGCGGGTGGTTCCCTCGATGCCGCCGGGGCCGGCGATCTTGTTCCAGCCATGGGAAATGAGCATCGGACCGAGAGTTGCGCGCAATGCGACGGCTGCGACGTCCACCGATCGGTCGGAGCCGGTTCGCAACGATGAGTTCATGGTGTACTCCTGTGTCGAGATGGCGGCGTCGGCTACACGCCAGAGGCGAAACTATCAGATAAAATATCTATCTATATAGATCCGCGTGTGGTGGGCGGCCCCGCCGCGTCCGCCGGGACAGGTTCAGAACTCGATGCCGATCGCATTCGATGCCGGGTAGGCGCGGCAGCCGAGGATGTATCCCTCGGCGATATCGGCCGCGTCGAGAGCGGTGGTGCTCTCCATCTCGACCTGGCCACTGACGAGAGTCGCTGCGCAGGAACCGCATTCACCGGCCTTGCACGAATAGGGAACGTCGACTCCGGCGGCGAGCAGCAGATCGACCAGGTTGACCGACCTCGGCCAGGCCATTCGGTGCTGCCGTCCGTCCAGGGTCACCTCGACCGTGGCGGCCGTCTCGTCGGTGACGACCTGTACCGGGATATCGGTGAACGGGTCTGTCGACAGCGATGAGAACTGTTCGACATGAACCTGTTTCGGCGAGACGCCCAACGCATCCAACGCCGACCGGGCCGCGTCCATGAATGGACCGGGGCCGCAGATGAAGACTTCACGATCGGCATAGGGCGTGACTATTCGCGCGACCCGACTCGGGTCGGGATACCCCTGCACCGAGTCCAGCCAGTGATGGATGACGAGACGATCCGGATACTGTGTGGCGAGTTCGGCCAGTTCGCGGGCGAAGATGACCTCGTCCTCGCTCCGGTTCGCGTACAGCATCGCGACAGTTGCCGTCCCGGCATGCAATACGGACTTCGTAATGGACATGAGCGGGGTGATCCCACTTCCGCCGCCCATCAGGAGCAGGTCCGAGTCGAGGTCGGCCGGGGTGAAGCGACCGGACGGCACCAGCCCCCGGATCACATCACCGGCGGTGACCGACTCGACCATCCAGGCGGATCCGCGGCCACCCGGGATTCGTTTGACGGTGATGGCCGGAGGTTCGCCGGCATGTGGTGATGTGCACAGCGAATAGCAGCGCGCGATCCACTCCCGTCCGACGGGTACCCGCACGGTGAGGAACTGCCCGGGCTTCCACGAGAAGGACAGGCTGTCTCCGGCGAAAACGATCGTGGACGCATCCGCTGTCTCGCGCACGACATCGACCACCTCCAGGGCGAATTCACGCCCGGCTCGGGCCGAGGTGAGTTCGGTTCCTGTCGGCATCGGTTCCTCCCGTGTCCGGTGCGCCGCCGATCCGATCAAGCCGAAAAGAAGTGACGCGATGGCGGAAACCGCCTCGCTTCGCCGCAGCGGATAGCTTCCGACATGGGTGAGGAACCAGGTGCGTTCCATCATGGCCGTGATCGCCAGCCCCAAACCGGCGGCGGAGTCCGCCGGTTCGTTCGCGAGTCTGCAGATCTCCCCGCCCAGCAGCGCGGCGATTCGGGTCTGAAGTACTCGTACCGCCTCCAGGAATTCCGGGTCGTCGGGCGCGTCCTCGGCGGATCGGATGAGATAGGCGCCGTGGCGGTCGAGGTAGCTGAAGTACCGCTGGGTCCACGCGGTGATACCCGCCAGGGATGCGGTCGTCCTGCTGTCGGCGAACGACGACGCCGTATCGACAGCATCGCGGTAGGTGGCGGTACCGAGTTCGACGAATACCGCGCGCTTATCGGGAAAGTAGTAGTAGAACCCGGCGCGGGCGACGCAAGCGCCGTCGGTGATGTCCCGTATCGACGTGCCGGAGTAGCCGCGCTGCGCAAAGGCTTCGCGCGCAGCGTCCAGGATCGCCGCGCGGGTGTTCTCCGCCTTCGTGCCCGGCATCCTGCGGGCGATCGGTTGCATGCTCATGCCGGTGCGACGGCCGCGTCCGGATCGGAGTGCGCCGTCCCCGGGTAGAAGTCGGTCGCCCACGTGCGCAGCCGCCGGAAGCCGGCGGCCTCGGAGGGGGCCAAACCCGGAGGATCCATGTATTTCTGGTGCTCCCAGATGGCGATGTCATCCGGCAGGGCCAATTTCGCCTGGGCGAGCCGTTCGTCGTGCCGGCCGTTGTCCTTGTCTATCCAGTACGTCGCGAAGATGTCCGTGGTGGTGTCGTCGACCGGTGTGGGGCAGATCGCGATGACACGGATTCCCTCGGCGGTCACCTCGCCGTTGAAACTCACGCCGATACCCGACCACAGGATTTCGATCGTGTTCGAGGTGTCCTCGGGCCGGTCCACGCCGTCGCTCCACCGGCGGCCGAATCCGACCTTGGACTGCCAGTTCGCGCCCTCGACCGTCTCGCGGAGCACGACCGGGGCAATGGACGTGTGGTGCACGAACCTGAAATGCCAAGGGTCGACGGCGTTCTCGGCGATCACCTGTGGGTGGACGTGAACTCTGGCGTGGAGCGAGCGAGCCGGTGCGGTGAGGGGAAAGTACTCGACGCGCGCCACATGCGAGCCCAGCGCAGGAAAGGCTTCGGGCACCTCCCAGCCGGGTGGCCTGCCCGCGGAATCGTGCCAGATGTAGATCGAGTCGTTGCGCTCGGTGACCGGCCATGCGCGCACCCGCCGAACCCGGTTCGGCTTGTCGTGGTAGGGGATGTGTGTGTTGCGGCCATCGCCGTTCCACATCCAACCGTGGAAGGGGCACTGAATATCGTTGTCGACGACGCACCCGCCGTGCCCCATATGGGCGCCCAGATGCTGGCAGTGAGCATCCAGGACCCGGACTCGACCGTCGTTTCCCCGGAATGCGACGAGTTCGGTACCGAAGTAGTGCAGGGCCTTGACCTCGCCGTTCGCGAGGTCGGCGGACCACGCGACCTGGAACCAGCCGGTGGGCCGAGCCGACGGAATATCGGTCATTTCAGACTCCCTTCGAGTGCCCTCTATCGTGAGTCGTTTTGACATAAATGTCAAATATGATGCCTGGATCTTGGTCGTGGGTGATGGATGCGGTCAATGAGCCTCTGTAGACGTCAGTTTGGGAAGTGTGTTGGTCGCTGACTATTCCGACAAATTCGGTGCTGGTGCACAATCGTCTTCGGCTGCGCTGGATGTGTTCCGATCGGGATCTGCCGAGCGATTCCGTGTCCGGGCGCTGATCAGAAGATCAAGCCGGACCTTGTGCAGGGCGGGCGCGGTTCCGCATCCCTCGGAATCGGCAGCAGCGGGTTCTGGATGAGCCCCAGGCACGCCGCCGCAGCGAGGAGAAGCGCGGCTTCGGCGCAGGTTGGGAGCTGCCAGTCCGCCGTGCACACTCCGACCAACTTGACGTTCTCGTCAAAAATGACATTACATAGGTTGGACTGAAATTGCGAGTAGGCCGAGCGGCAGGCCGAGAGCTGTGCATGCGACAGGGTGCGTCGCACCGCTGTGCCGCCTCACCAACTTGTCGCCCTTGTTCGGTGATGGTCCAGTGGGGTGCATCTCATTTGGTCGGACCATATTTCTGAGAAGGGTGCCTCCCGTTTCCTGTGTCCCGAGACGTCACAGTCGGGGGCAGCATCAGGTGGGTAGCCAATCTCGAGGAGGGGGACGGAGATTGGAGCACGGGCGGGTGAACCATCAACAGGAGGGGCCCGATTCGGTGATATCTGGTCTCGGCGGGGCGGCGCTGGTTCAAGTGCGATCCGGCCTCCTGAGCGATTGTTGTGTCGCAGATTCCGGCGGTCTCATGTGTCAGTGTGCGGACCCGTTCTCGGGCAGGGCAACTCGATCGAGGTTCCGCAGACTCTCTTGGTAGCGGTCGATATCGGCGCGCGCTGCTCCACGCGAAGATTTGCGGGGCGCTATCCGAATGGATCACTGGTCGCTCGGGCTGACCATGCGATGCAGTGCAGCGTCGAGCGGGTGTTCAGCGGTGTCGGGGATCCGGACGCGCTCGTCATCGCGGAATTCATGCGGCAGACGCCGCCGCGGCTGCCCGACGACCTGACCACCGCGCAGGTGGATGCCTGGTTGGAACTGGCCGAACTCGTCTCGGACACCGAATTCGAGCGCACCATGCGAAAGATGGTGCTCAGCGGCGGATCCGACTATCGGATCGACTTCGGCCTGCGGATCCGGCCACTCGTACTCGAACATGCCGGGCAGGCCGTCGAGCAGGGGATGCACCCGAATCCGATTCCGGCCGTGCGGTTCTCGACCGCATCGTGCCTGCCGACTTCGGTGCGACCGATACCGCGGCACTACTCGAACGGCTGGATCTGGTCGCCGAAACGCGAGTCGAACGGTACTGGGAACTGCTGAGCCTGATCGACGGTCGCCCGCTGGGACCCCGCGCGGTGTCGGCGTTCGCCTGGCCGGCGGACGCCGTGCGCGCCCACCGATGAGCGGTGTGCGGCTCAGCCCGCCGACGCGCGGTAGGCGGTGATGTCGAACGTCGCGTTCTGCTGGCGGAACGATGTCGCGGAGTCCGGCCACAGCAGCGTGAGGCGGCCGGTGCGTTCGTCGCGGTACCAGTTCGTGCAGCCGCCGCGGGTCCAGACGGTGTCGCGGGCCAGTTCGTCGATGCGGCGGGTGGAGGATTGCACTGCCTCGGGGGTGACCTCCAGGACCGTGTCGGCGGTGGAGGCCAGATGGTCCAGAGCGCCCAGCACGTAGTCGATCTGCGTCTCGATGACGTAGATCGCCGAATTGTGCCCCAGCGCGGCGTTCGGGCCGTCCAGGACGTACATGTTCGGGAAACCGTCGACGGTGGTGGAGGCGTGCGCGACCATGCCGTTGCTCCACCGCTCGGCCAGCGGTAGGGCTCCCCGGCCCAGGATCTGCCGGGCGATCGGTAGCCGAGTGGTGTCGAAACCCGTTGCGAACACGAGTATCTCGGGGTCGTAGACGTTTCCGCTCGCGGCCTGGACGCCATCCTCGGTCACGCGCGTCACCTCGGTCGGCTCCAACCGGACATGATCGAGTTGCAGGGACGCGTAGTAGTCGTCGGAGAACAGGATTCGCTTGCAGCCGATCTCGTAATCGGGCGTCAGCTGCCGACGCAACTCGGGGTCCTGTACCTGGCTCGACAGGTGATCCAGCGCTCGTTGCTGCAGCAGGTCGATCTCGGGATGCCGCCGTTTGCGGGCCGGGATGCTGCGCTCGGCCTCGGCGAACAATTCGTCCCGCAAGGTCGTGATGGCGGCCGGGTCGGCGGCGAACTGCGACATTTCCTCGCGGCTGTACAGGCGGTCGCCGCGGGGGAGAACGTAGGGCGCCGAACGCTGGAAGACCACGACCTCGCTGGCCTCTCCGGCCAGCCGCGGCAGGATCTGGATCGCCGAGGCTCCGGTCCCCACCAGTCCGACCCGTTTGCCCACCAGCGACACCCGGGGATTCCAGCGCGCGGAATGCCAATGCCTGCCGCGGAATTCGCGCAGATTCTCCACCTGGGGAATCTTCGGTTCGGTGAGTCGTCCGGTGGCCGCGACCAGGGTGGTGGCCGCGAAGCTGCCGCGACTGGTGTGCACGATCCACCGGCCGTCCGACTCACGCCAATGTGCTTGGCGCAGAGTGCAGTTCAGCAGCAGATGCGGTTCCAGGCCCTCTTCTCGCACGCAGGTGCGCAGATACTCGTGAATCTCCGCGCCCTCGGCGAAGATGCGCTTCCAGCGCGGATTGGGCAGGAAGGAGAACGAGTACAGATGGGCCGGAATGTCGCAGGCCACACCGGGATAGCGGTTGTCCCGCCAGGTGCCGCCGACATCGTCGGCCTGTTCGATGATCACGAACGATTCGCGTCCGCGCCGGGCCAGCTGTGCGCCCATGCCGATTCCTGCGAAACCGGCGCCGACGATCAGCACGTCGACCGGGGTGAGTTCAGACATCGGCGTATCCGGTGGTGCGCTGCCGCGCGGTGCGGCCCAGGGCCTGCGCCGCCTGTTCGACCTCGCGTGTGCTGAGGGTGAGCCCCGCCTCGGCGAAGGATCCGGGGGCGAGGCGGCCGTCCAGCAGCAGTCCGCCGAGGTCGTTGGCACCGCCGCGCAGCAGGTCGACCGCCGCGTCGAAGCCGAATTTCGGCCATGCGGCCTGGATGTTCGCGATCCGGCCGTGCAGCAGCAGACGGGCCACCGCATGCACCGCGCGCGTCTGCCGCCAGGACGGTCCGGGCAGGGAGCCGACGCCGGGCGATACCGGACCGGGAGTGAAGGGCATCGCGATGAATTCGTGGAAACCGCCGGTGCGATCCTGGATCTCGGCGAGCAGCCGGAGATGGGCGACCTGCTGCGCGGGCGTCTCGATGTGGCCGTAGACCATCGTGGAGGTGGAGAACAGGCCCGCACGATGGGCGGTCTCGATGACGTCCGTCCAGGTGCGCACCGGCAGGTCCGGGCCGCCGAGCAGACGGGCACGCACCTCGTCGTCGAGGATGCGCGCGGCAGTGCCGGGGACCGAGCCGAGCCCGGCCTCGCGCGCCGCGGCCAGGAAATCGGGCAGCGTCATCTGGTGGCGTGCGGCGCCGTCGAGCAGTTCGGGCGCGCGGAACGCGTGCAGGTGGATCGGCCCGGCCTGGGCGATGGCCTCGATCAAGGCCAGGTAGTCGTCGTCGCTGTCGGCCGGAAGCGGTCCCTGCATGCAGATCTCGGTCGCGCCCAGCTCGCGCGCCTCGACCACCAGGGCGGTGAGGCGGGCGCGGGCGGGCGCGCTCGTGCCGGATACCGCGGCGGTGTCCAGGTTTCGGTTCACCGCATAGGTCAACACGTCACCGGTGGCCTGGTGGCGTAGCAGATCGGCAGTTCGACACAGTTCGTCCAGTTCCGGCCCATCGGCACCCAGCAGCGCGACATATCCCTCGTCGGGCAGGGCCGCCGGAGTATCGGCAGCCTCGTCGAGCCATTTGCGCACCAAGCCCGCATCGGGCAAACCGGATCCGGCGACAACAACATCACCCACGAGGGCAACCATACCGCCGGGCGCCGACATGCCTCCGGACCTGGCCTGCGAGAGGTCGTCCCGACGCTTCGCCCACCGGCTCCACCTCCAGGAAACATCTCCGTCATGAGCAGGAGTGCGACGGCAATGGCGGCCTCGGAACGACCGCAGGGCAGGTGGAGGAGTTCGATCGTGCCGACGCTGGTCGGTTACCGAAGGTATCGGCGGCACCGGTGTGATCGGGGTGCTGCGCAACGGTGCCGAGCCGGCAGTCGTGCTGCGGGACGATATGGCCGCTCTCCCTGTCACCGAGCGGGCGGGTTGTCCTACCCCTGGCAGATTGATGGCGCGCGGTCACGATGTGCACACCATCGATATGCAGACCGCCGGACAGGATATGAGCGGTCCGCTCGCGGTGTCGGTTCACCGGAATCGGCGGGGTCGATCCCGAGCGTCGTGCCCAGACTCGGGCGAACGGGACAGTAGCCCAGGATATTCCGGTCATTCACAGCCCGTATTTCGTACCCGAGGACACGCTGGATACGGCGGTACGCGCGCCCGGCCGTCGCCGCGCCTGCGGGCACGAGCAACCGGACAGTTGATCGTGCGCCGAGCCTCTGTGAGATGAACTCCTCACGCGTGCAATGGTTCCGGTCGGAGGGACTGTCCGCGAGTGCGGGGCGAGCGCGCCGGATGACCGGTAGGCATCGAAGCGGGGTCGGTATGCCGGAATACGTTGGGCTACTTGCCCGCATGGAGTATATCGGCATGGGGTATATCTCCCATCGTAAAGATTCGATCTGACAAGGAGTTCGCCGTGGCCGACGGCCCGATCGACCTGCGCACCGACGTAGCGCATCCAGCCCGGATGTACGACTATTTCCTCGGCGGCAAGGATTTCTACGATGCCGACCGGGCCGCGGCGGAGCAGGCGCTACAGGATTTTCCGGCGGTCCGGGTGACCGCGCGGACCAACCGCGATTTCATGCGGCACGCCACGCGTTTTCTGGTCGGACAGGGTGTGCGGCAGTTTCTCGACATCGGCACCGGTATTCCGACCGAGCCAAATCTGCATCAGGTCGCCCAGGAAGGCGCGCCGGAGGCTCGGGTGGTGTACGTCGACAACGATCCGATCGTGCTGGCGCACGCACGGGCACTGCTGGTGAGCACCGGTCAGGGCCGCACCGCTTACGTTCAGGCCAACGCCGCTGATCCGGCCGCGATCCTGGCCGCCCCCGAGCTGACCGAGACGCTGGATCTGACCCAGCCGGTGGCGGTCTCGCTGATGGCGCTGCTGCACTTCGTGCCCGGCGACGTGTACGAGATCGTCAACGCGCTGATGGAACCGCTCGCGCCCGGCTCGTACCTCGCGATGTCGCATGTCACAACGGATTTCGACGAGGGGCCGGAGGATCCGGAGGGGATGATGCGGTTGCTGCAGGTCTACATCGATCGCGGCATTCCGGTGCGTCCGCGCAGCCGCGCCGAGGTGTCCCGCTTCTTCGACGGACTGGAACTGCTCGAGCCCGGCGTCGAGGTGATCCACCGGTGGCGCAACGACGGCATCGACCACCCGCCGAGCCATGACAAGCAGGTCTCGCTGTGGGGTGCGATCGGCCGCAAGGTCTGAGCGCCGCCGAGCGGTAGCGCCACCCTGCGCCCGATCGGCGTCAGTCCCGGGCCTCGAGCATGGGGACCAGGAAACGCTGGGCCAGGGTGGTGAGCTGGGCGTCGTCGTCCAGGTCGATGAGCTGGCTCGGGATGGCCAGGAAGGACGCGCAGACGCGGACCATCAGTTCGGCGACCATATCGGTGTCGACCGCCGGGCCGATATTGCCCGCACCCTGTTCGCGGCGCAGCTGACCGGCGACGAACTGGCGGACCGCGGCGACGGTGCGTCCCTCGTCGCGCATCAGGATGCTGACCAGCAGGTCTGGGTCGGTTTCCAGCAGACCGCCGATGAGCGAGTTGCTGCGGATGGCCCGCAACGAGCTGACGAAGCCCATCACCACCCGGTCGCCGACGGTGCTCGCCTGGCGGATGTCCAGCAGGAATTGGTCGAAATACCGCCGGAACTCCCGCAGGATCACCTGTTCGACCAGGGTGTCCTTGGTTGCGAAGCGACGGTAGACGGTGATCCGGGAGACCTCGGCGCGGCGGGCGACGTCCTCCATGGTCGAGCGCTGAATGCCCATCCGGCAGAACTGGTCGTACGCCGAATCCAGTAGGCGCAAACGGATTTCGTCGACCTCGTCGACCTGTTCGAGCGCCTCGGTGTAGGCGCGGGCGATCAGCCGTTCCGCGCCCGAGGCCGTTCCCGATTCCACCTGTGCCACGACTCCTCCTACCCGCGCGATCTCCATCCACGCCGTGCCGACAAGAGTGAGACGACAAGAGATGTGATGTCTGCCGACGGTGATCTCGCCGAATGGTACTGAGATACGACGCTCGATTCAGCGTATCACCCGGTTTGCCCGGCTCGGTGCGGTGAATACGCCGGAGCGTCGCGGATCACCTGGCGATCGCGATGCGGCGCGGGGAGAGGAGTCGGAGACCGCTCGCCTCAGCCGATGTCGAGTTGTTCGAGCTCGCGGCGCAGCAGTTTGCCGGTGGCGTTGCGCGGCAGTTCCTCGAGGAAGATCACCTCGCGCGGCACCTTGTGCCGGGCCAGATGCGTTTTGACGTAGGTCATGATCTCCTGCGAGTCGCCGGAGGTGCCCTGGGCCGGGACGACGAATGCGCGCAGTCGTTTGCCGAAATCGTGGTCGTCGACGGCCACTACGGCGGCCTCGAGTACGTCGGGGCGGTCCACGAGCAGATTCTCGACCTCGAGCGGATAGACGTTCTCGCCGCCCGAGACGATCATGTCGTCCTCCCGGCCGTCGATGAAAAGCCTTCCGGTGGAATCGAAGTGGCCCAGATCGCCGCTGCAGAGCAGGCCGTCCACGATCTCCTTGTGCCTGCCGTCGGTGTAGCCGGAGAAGCTCAGGCCACTGGAGACGAAGATCGTGCCGATCACGCCCGGTTCGGTGACCGCGCGCCGCTGCGCGTCGTAGATCGCGACCCGGCAACCCACCGGCGGCCGCCCGACGGTTCCGGGTGCGATACGCATGTCCTCGGGGGTGGCCACCGCGGCCACGGCGACCTCGGTGGAGGCGTAGAGGTTGTACAGGACCTCGCCGAAGATCCGTTCGGTGCGGCGGCTCAGGTCGGGGGACAGCGAGGATCCGGCGGCGAACACGACGCGCAGTGTCGAGGTGTCGTACCGGGACAGCACCTCCTCGCCCAGATCGACGATGCGTTGCAGCATGGTCGGCACCAGAACCAGTGCTGCGGCACCGTATTTCGCGATGTCGGCGAGGGTGCGCTCGGCGTCGAAGCGTCGCCGTCGGCAGACGATCGCGTTGCCCAGCGCCCAGCCGAGGGTCAGCTGGGACAGGCCGGTGCCGTGGAAGGTCGGTGCGGCCACGATCATGACCGAATCGCGTGGCAGCGGTATCCGATCGAGGAACTGTGCGGACTGCAATGGCGAAACCTTGTCGCGCGGAGCGCCTTTGGGCGTTCCAGTGGTTCCGCTGGTTAGAATGACGATGCCGCCCGGACGTTTCGGGGCCGCCAGCGTGCCGGTGGGATGCGCATCGATCAGGGCCTCGACCGTGCTGATCTCGCCGGACGCGGTGTCCGGGTCCTCGACCCAGGTGAGGAAGCGGGGGACGGTCGCGGGGACCTCGTCGAGCAGGCCGAGGAATTCCTCGTCGAGCAGGATCGCGCCGACGTTCTCGCGTTCGGCGACCGCGGCCAGTTGCGGGCCGCCGAATCCGGTGTTCATCAACACGATTCGCACGCCGAGCTTTCCGGCGGCCAGCAGCGACAGCATCATGCCGCGATGGTCGCGGCACAGCAGCGCGGCGACGGTTCCCGCGCCGATACCGGCCGCGGCCAGTCCGCGGGCCAGCGCGTCGGACTGCTGGTCGAGTTGTTCGAAGGTGAGTGTGCCGCGTTCGTCGATCAGCGCATTCGATGCTCCGCGGGTGCGCCGCGCGTGGCGCAGGACGGTCACGAAGGGCCCGTAGATTCCCGAGTCATGCACGGTTCGTATCAGCTCGACGGGGTGCTGAGGTTCGACGACACCGCGCCGGAACAGCACGGACAGGGCCGCGAAGGGCTCAGCGATCGCCTTCACCGCTGCTCTTGAACCTGATGGTGCCCTCACTTACCACTCCTGAACGATCGCTAAGCATGAGTGAATTCACCTGTTTATCAGCATGTTACTGCCGTATCCGCGTTGCGCGGGTCACAATAGGCGAACAAGAATGTTGAGTAACTTACAACATCGCTCACCGGGCCGCGAGCCCCACTCGGGGTGCATTGTCAGGCGTTGTCCACGCTGACATGATGTTGTGAAAATCGTCTCATCGACTCGTGGAGCATTCATGTCTCTCCCCACCCGATTCCTGCGTCGGCACGATCCGGCCGACGACGCACCGGCCGACCGGAGGCGGTTCATGGCCGGTCCCGCGGCACTGCTCGGCGGCCCGGCGAACGTGATCATGCAACTGGGTCTGGCCCCGGTCGGCCGAGGTGTGATCGAGAGCAAGGTCGAAAGCGGCCGCTTCGATCTGCATCCGCGCAAACGCGGCCGCACGACCCTGACCTACCTGGCCGTGGCCATGCTCGGCACCGACGAGGATCGCGCGATCTACCGCGCGGCGGTGAACACCTCGCACCGCCAGGTCCGCTCCGACGCGGACAGTCCGGTGGCCTACAACGCCTTCCACCCCGAACTGCAACTCTGGGTCGCCGCATGCCTGTACCGCGGCACGGTGGATTCGCTGAACTTCCTGTACGGCGGTATCGACGACGAATCCGCCGACGAGCTCTATCGCGAGGCCGCGCGATTCGGCACCACACTGCAGGTGCGCCCGCAGATGTGGCCGTCGGATCGGGCCGCGTTCGCGCAGTACTGGGATACGCACGTGGGCGAGATGTCCTTCGACGACGAGGTGCGCCGCTACCTGCTCGAGCAGGTCGTCGATCTCGGGCCCTATCCCAGGTTCGAGCAGATCCTGTTCGGGCGGGTCAACCGGTTCTTCACCACGGGCTTTCTGCCGCAACAGTTCCGGGACGAACTGGATCTGCCGTGGGGGCCGGTCCGGCAGCGGGCGTTCGAGGTGGTGATGCGCGCGATCGGTGCGGTCTTCACCGTTCTGCCCGCGAGCTTCCGGCTGTATCCGTTCGAGACGTACCTGCGCGAGATGCGGGCGCGGCACGCCCAGGGCAAGCCGCTCGTCTAGTGCGAAAAATCCGGTTCCTCGGCTTGTGATGGCAGACACAGTGTGCTGATATAGAGATACGCAGATGCAGACTTTGTATCTCTGTATCAGTGACTCGACGAAGAGGAACGTGGCATGGATGGAATCGGACTCAACAGACGTGACGCGTTGCGAGTGGGCAGCGGCTTCGTGGGAGCCGCGGGCGCACTCGCACTAGGGGCGCGAACGGTCCGGGCCGAACCCTGGACCTGGTCGCCCAGCGGATCGGTGCTCGGCAGTGGCCAGGGCGCGGACCCGATGACGGTGTGGGACGCCGAGGCGGATCCGGTCGTGGCCGATGTGATGGACCACGCCGATGTGCCCCAGGTCAATCGGCTGCTCGCGACCTGGATCAAGAACGATCAACCGATTCCCGCGGGGTTGCCGAAGAATCTGCGCGACTTCATGGAGTACGCACGCCGGCTGCCCTCGTGGGCCGATCCGGGCAAGCTGGCCGACTCGTTTCAGTTCCAGCAGAAGCGCGGAACCTACCTCGGGGTGCTCTACGCGTTCGCCAGCGGCATGATGTCGAACGTCATCCCGCACGAGGCGCTCGCGGTGTACTACTCCCGAGGCGGGTCGCACCTCAAGGAACGTATCGCCAAGACCGCGAAGTTCGGCTACGACATCGGCGCGGTCAACGCCTACGCCCCCGGCGGGGAAATGATCGTGACCTGCGTCAAGACCAGGATCATCCATGCCGCCGTGCGGCATCTGCTGCCGACCGCGCCGGTCTGGCCCAAGGGGCACACCCCGATCAGCCAGGACGATCTGATGGTCACCTGGCACAGCCTGGGCACCAGCATCATGCGCGTGCTGACCGAGTGGAAGATCCCGATCCCGGCCGCGGAATCGGTTGGGTACCTGCACAGTTGGCAGCTCGCCGGGCATCTGCTCGGCATTCGCGACGAGTACATCCCGGTGTCGTGGGATCAGGCCGACGCCCAGGCCGCGCAGGTGCTGGACCCGATCCTCGAGCCCACGCCCGAGGGCCGGTGGCTGGCCAACGAGCTGTTGAATCTGGGTGCGGACCTGGATCTGACCCTGCTCAGCCGGGGGATCCTGGGCGCGTTCACCCGATTCATCCTGGGCGACAAGATCGCCGACGAGCTGAACGTCGCGCGGGAGCCGGTCTGGGGACCGCTGCTGCAGTTCAGCTGGGGTCCGTTCCTGGCCGTTCGGGAAGGCATCCTCGGCGTCGTGCCGCCCAGCAAGGACGCCTACTGGATGTTCGACGAGTTCCTGCGCCAGTTCACGATGTGGTACGTATCCGAACTGCGGATGCCGCTGAGCATCGAAATCCCGCAGACCAACCGGTAATTCACGATTCACCGGAAACGGTGAACGGGTTCGGGTGTGCGGAGAAAGACAGATCTCTTAACGGTTCTCCCGCCTTCAGGCGGGAGATTTCCAGCTCAGACCGCAACCGAATCATCCACCCGGAGGAGGTGATCCGCTTGTCTGACGTCCTCGGCACTGACGTGGCCCCGTTCTGCCACGGCCAGAATCACTCTGGCAGCGTTCCGATCCCGACTGTCGGCGTAGCCGCAGTCCTGGCACCGGAAGTTTCTCTCGTGCAGTTCCAGTCGCTTGGTTCTCGCGAAGCATTGGCTGCACGTCATGGTTGTGTATGCGGGCCGGACCATCACCACCGTCCGCCCGGCCCGCGTGGCACGCTCGATAAGTTCACGCTTGGCCGCACCGATCGCGGCGTCAGCGGCGTTACGTGCAAGGTTGGATTTCGCCAGGAACCTTGGTTTGAAGTCCTCGACGGCGATCAGGTCGTGGTGGTCGACAACGCGTTTGGCCCAGACCCGCGAGTCGTGCACGGTTCGGCGGGCAGCTTTCTTCGTCAGCCGGGCAGCATGTCTCCTGGCCTCCAGGTATCCCCGCGACTGAGGGCGGCCTTTCCGGTGACGCCGCGCCATCTTGCGTTGCGCCTTCGCCAACTCCGCAGCGCATCGTCTGCGGTGGCGGACATGAGGGAGATCGAAGGCGGGATCGGTGGTGGTCGCAGTGGTGCTCACACCCCAGTCGATCCCGATACTGCCCTGGCCGCACGGGCGGGCCGTGATTTCGCGGCGTACGACGAACGAGGCATACCAGTGTCCGAGACTGTCCCGGTTGACGCGGACCGACGTCGGCTCGGACGGCAACTCCCGCGACCAGACCACCGGAATCGCGGTGCCCTTGGGCAGGATCAAACGGCCCTTACGGATCGAGAATCCCCGCATGGTGTACTCCAGCGACGGCAGGGAACTCTTGCGGGACTTGGTCTTCGGGCGACCACGCCCCTTCACGGTGAAAGACTTATCCAGCGATCGCGCGTAACCGCGCAGCATTTGCTGTTGCGTGACTTGGGAACCTTCACGCAGCCACGGCATCGTCGCTCGCGCGCGGGTCAGCAGCTTCCCGAGCCGCGCGAACGTTGGCTTCTGCCCGGACCTGTCCTGGTGAACTGCCTCGTTCCACAACCATCGACAACGCCCCCATTCGGCCAGCAGCGCTTTCTCGGCGGTGCATCCGGGCCGAAGCCGGTACGTGTACCGCACCACCTCATCCATTCGAACATGCTATCGAAAGAAATGGTCGTGCGGCACAAACGACACACCCGTCTATGTCGCTCCGCTGTAAACAACGGAGTATCCGAGGCGGATGCCCGATGAACAACAGTCCGAGTCTGCGGCGAATTCGTCGAGTCGCGGCCGGGATCTCCGTGGCCGCGATTCTGGCGATCGCCGGACTGACCGTCGAAATAGCCTGGGAGGAAGGTACTTTCAGCCTCGCGGTTACCGAGGCGCCCGGCATCTGCGAGAGCTGCCGCCGTCCTGGACGCCGACGCCATCGGTGCAGAACATGCTGGACGAGCGGGCGCGGCGGCGTGCGTCATGACCAGTCCGTGGCTGTGGTACCTGTCGCGGGCGGCCGGTGTCGTCTCCCTGATCCTGCTCACGCTCGTCGTCCTGCTGGGACTGCTGACCACCGCGCATCCGCGCCCGCACAGTGCGGCGATGGCCGTGGCGATGGGAGTGCATCGCACACTCGCCCTCGGCATGACCGTCTTCCTGGCGGTGCACGTTCTGACCGCCCTGGTCGACACCTACGTCCATCTGGGCTGGTGGTCGGCGGTCGTGCCGTTCGCCTCCGGATATCGCCGCGAGTGGGTGGCGTTGGGCGCCATGGCATTCGACATCCTGCTCACCCTGAACCTGACCTCGCTGCTGCGCCATCGGCTGCCGGTGCGAGTGTGGCGGGCGGTGCACTATCTGTCCTACGCGATCGCGCCGCTCGCGGTCGTGCACGCACTGACCACGGGCGCTCCGGACAATCCGGTGCTGCTCGGGGTCGCCGCCACCTGCGCGGCGGCCATGGTGGCCGTCGCGGCATGGCGCTGGCTCGGCCGCAATCCCGATACCCGCCGCCGTGCGCAGATCGCAGCACAGGAGTGGTCATGAGCGCACTGTCCGAACTGCTGCTCGACGCCGGACTCACCGGACGAGGCGGCGCGGGATTTCCCACCGGCGTGAAACTCGAACTGGCCGAACGTCATAACGCCGAGCTGATCATCAATGCCTGTGACGGCGAACTCGATTCCGGCAAGGACGCCTGGGTCGTCGCCCACCATCTGCCCGAGGTGCTGGAAGGCGCACGATATCTCACGCGCAGGCATATGAGGATTGCGGCGCATCGGGATTCGGACACTCTCGCGGCGTTGCACGCGGCGCGGGTGGACACCGTGGTCGTGCCGCGCCGGTACGTCTCCTCGGAGGAGTCGGCGCTGACCCGGCTGGCCTACGGCGGGCCGGCGCGACCGCTCATGCGCTCGGAGCCGGTCACCGCGGGCAGCCGCGATCCGCACGGCCGACGACTGCCGCCGACACTGGTGCTGAATGCCGAAACCGTGTGGCGCGTACAGCAGATCATCGAGAACGGGCCCGAGTGGTTTCGCTCGTACGGCACGGCCGAGGAGCCGGGACCGCAGTTGGTCACGCTCGCCAACGGGGTGGGCTCGCCCGGTGTGCATCCGGTCGAGGCAGGGATGAGTCTGCGCGAGATCCTCGATCGCGCAGGCGGACTCACCGTGCCGATGCAGGCGGTGTGGGTCGGCGGGCTGGGCGGTGGATTTCTGTCCGCTGCCGATGCCGAGGACGCACTCTGGTCTCGGGAGAGCCTGGCGCGGTTCGGGATTCGTCCTTCCGTCGGGACGTTGCGGGTCATCGAGGCGGGGATCGACCCGTGGGGTGACCTGCTGGAGGTGCTGGCCTACGCGGTCGGGGAGTCGGCCGGACAGTGTGGGCCCTGCATGTTCGGGTTGCCCGCATTGCTCGAGGATCTGACGAGTGTACTGCGGCCGCGTCCGCCCGTCGGCGCGGCCGATCGTCTCGCCCGCAGGCTCGAGCAGGTGACCGGCCGGGGTGCGTGTGGCTATCCCGACGGTGTCGCCGGATTCCTCGGCTCGGCGCTCGAGGTGTTCGGCACGGCCGCGCCCCCCGCCGGAAGATCGCTGCCCACCCCATCCTCAGGACGACCCCATGTCACCGATGAACCGCCTACTCGGCACCGCCGCACCCTCGGATACGAGCGTGCTCACCGTCGATCGCATCGCCTGCACCGGACACGGGATTTGCGCTCACATTCTGTCCGGCGCAATAGATCTCGATGACTGGGGATATCCGATCCTCCGCGATGTCGCCCCCGATCAGGGGCTCGCCGCCGAGGCCATCAAACTCTGCCCGTCCCGCGCGTTGCGCTGGCAGCGGCGGTGAAATCCGCGCCGATCGGCGCGGTTCGTAGTGAACAGGATTCCGGCCGAGAGTCGGTCGCGAAGACAAGGAGTGCACGAATGGATTTCTGGGTCGCGATTCAGAACATGCTCAACCAGTTGGACCTGGGGTCCGCCGGGATCGGCAGCGCCACACCGGTGGCGTTCGCGGAATCTCGAATCCCGCGGTGAGTCGGGCGGACTCGGGCCGCGCGCGATATCCGTCCGGCCCGATCCGCTGCACATCGACTATGAAATACACTGCGCCGCTGTAGGTGTCGGCCGGTATTGGCGCCGACAGTGAATCGGTGCGCTGCCCATCGGCGAACGAGTCGTCGGAAGACGTTCCGGAATGCCGACGAGGAGTCGAGAGGGGGATCGGTGGGTGGCGTCTCCTCAGCGCTTTTGTCGGCCGTGCATCCGGACGGCTTCCTGGTTCTTTTCGGGGGAGCTGGACGCAGGCCCTCGAGTAGTTCGACCATCGTGCGGCCCATGGCATTTCGTGCCTGCTGGGCGAGGCCCGCGAGTGTGGCGTCCCAGGGGGAGTCGACCGAGCCCGCGGTGCTCGCGATCATGGTCACGGTTCGTTCGTCGACGAGTTCGAGGACCGCGCGAAACAGCGCCTGCTTATTCGTGAAGTGGTGGTAGACCCGGACGCGGAGGTCCTGCACGGATTGCGTCTGCTGGATACTCACGACACGCAGCGCGTCACATGGGATCGTGCGTGAGATATGTTGCAGCACTGCGGCTTACGTGGCTATCCGCAGGCGTCCCGCGCAGACCGGGGCGAGGCGCTGCCCGCGTCGTCGAGTGTCACCACGATGAATCGGGGACGGTAGATGCTCGCGTGGCGGTACACCTCACTGCCGGGGGCGGTGTCCAGGCTGTTGACGTTGTAGGAGACGACAAGTCTCGTGGGGGTGGAGAATTCGGGGTGGATATGGGCGTTGTAGGCGTAGACGGCGGGATCGTGGTACGAGCCTGAGCCGCCTGCCTCCGGTGTCAGGTAGAGCGTGACGGCGGGGCCGAACGGGCCCATCGGGGTCGGGGCGTAGCGGGCGGTGATTCGATTGCCGAGTGCACCGTCCTGCATGGTGATCAGCTGATACGCATTCGCCCGGAGGCGGTGGACGGAGAATTCGGCGGAGACTCCGTCGGCGATCCGCGCCGAATCGGATTCGGAATCCGACCATCCCCGGCCGGTCCAGTATGAGAATCGTTGCCGCAGATCGGTTCCCGCGACGCGTGCGATGTGAAGGTACTTGCGGCCCGCGACCGGTTCGATGCCGTAGACGTACGTCAACGCACCCTCCTGCTGCACCCACTGCCCCCACTGGATGCCACGCGAGCGGGGCCACGGTGTGATCGACGCGGGTTCGTGCGGGTCGTCCGGGTTCAGGCGGGCCAGCGCCGAGCCGACGAAGGTGACATCGAGTGAACCCGGTCCGGCCGAGCGCCATTCGGTCAGCGGAATCTGGAGTGCGCCATCGAGATACGTCGCCGCGCCCAGCCAGAACCAATCCGCTGGATCCGGCGGTGAGAGAAGCGAATCCGGTTGCGCCACAGTGCCGCCCACGATGGTGGACAGGTGCCCCTCGGCGTCGCGGACGAGCAGGGAGTTGTGTACGAATCCGGCGTCGGCCGGACGGCTCGGCGGGGTGATGGGCGGCAGGAAAGTATCGGAGAACGCGAACACCTCCCGGCCGCCGGGCAACGCGGTCGACCAGGTCGAATCCCCGCCGGTCCAGCCGTGTCCGGAGTTCCCGTACGCGGTGAGGGCGTCATCGAGGCAGGTGAGCGGGCGTGCGTTCGCGACAGCGGGTGCGGGATCTCGGGGAGGCGGCCACGGTGCGAACAACCCGAGCCCCACGGCCACGACGACAACGACTGCGAGCAGTCGAACTGCGGCCCACGGCACGTGCGGCCGGGACCTGCGAGCGGATCCGCTCACCGGTCGGAACCCGAGACGTCGGTCGGGTGCGCGATCGTCACTATCGTTCCGGTCGGTTCGGAGGTTGCCAGTGCCCGGCGGCCGAAATTACGGTGTCGGTTAACACAGTTCACTACCTCCCGAATCGAGGCCGAAGATTGTCGAAACCAGTGGCGAGAGTACGGCCGTGCGGGAGGGCCGTGACATCCGGGCAGGACGAGTTCGGCGCTGCGGGGCTCGGAGCGCCGGCGAGCGGCGGATCGGCCCGCCGCGGCACGGCGCATGCGGCGGTCCTGGCGTGAGCGCGGCGGCCGGGCGGCGGACCTTCGACCTCGATGACGTCCGTATCCATGCGCTGACCTGGGGAGATCCGAGTGCGCCGCTGGCACTGTGCCTGCACGGATATCCGGACACCGCGTGGACGTGGCGGCATCTGGCGCCCCGGCTGGCGGACGCGGGGTACTACGCCGTCGCACCGTTCACCCGTGGGTACGGGCCGTCCGCGATTCCCCGCAACGGTGACCTCTCGGTCGGCGCACTCGTCGCCGACGCACTGGATCTGGTCTCGCTCGTGGAATCCGACGACGCGGTCCTGATCGGCCACGACTGGGGTGCGATCACCGCGAACAGCATTGCGGCGATGCATGATTCACCGTTCCGCCGGATCGTCGCGCTGGCCGTGCCGCCACTGGGCTGCCTCACTCCCGCGCGCGGTCGTCTCATCGAGCAGATTCCGCAGATCCTGCTGCAATCCGTGAACAGCTGGTACGTCATGGTCAATCAGCTTCCGGTGGTGCCGGAGAAGGTGTTCGATCGGATGACCGCATTGCTGTGGCGGGTCTGGTCGCCCGGCTACGACGCGAGTGTGGATCTGCGCTACCTGGCCGAATCCGTGCAGGATGCCGCGCAGCGCAGCGCGGTCATCGGCTACTACCGGAGTTTCGCACGGCCCCACCGTCTCTCGGATCGGCACGCCGCCTTCCAGAACTACGTGCTGGCCCCACCGCAGCAGCCGAGTCTGCAACTGCACGGGCTCTCGGACGGATGTCTGCGACCACAGTTGTTCGATGCCGTCCGCGGCAGGTTGCCCAGGGGCAGCCGCATCGTCCCGGTGTCCGGGGCCGGGCATTTCCTGCACCTCGAGCAGCCCGAGGTGGTCGGCGATGTGATCTCGGAGTACATTTCCGGGTGAAAAATTTTCTGCGCTAACTGTTTTCGCAGGGCCTCGGTATCGTGCGGCTTCGTCGGGGGTACGGCCGTTCGTTGCTGGAAGGTTCAACCGGATTCATCATGAGTTCGGTTGCCGCCGCAGTGCGCCGGTGCGATCGTAAATATCGTGGCCATGCCCGAACGGACCCATGGGGCCGGATACGCCGAGATCACTCCGGCCTACCGGTTACTGGACATCGTGCAGAGCACGGCGCTGGGCCGCGCAGAACGACGGCTGTGTTGCGAGTTCACTATTCTGTTCGAGGCCAACACGATTCACGAATACCTCTACGATTCCTACGCCGAACTCGGGACGCAGGCGTCGGTGCAGTTGTATCTGCCGCTGCTGGCCGAGCGTTTCGCCCGGCAGCGGCTGTACGCCCGCGCCCGCGTCGAGGGACGGATCGAACACGCCATTCCGGTGGTGCTGTTCCTGTGCACTTTCAATGCCGGGCGTTCGCAGATGGCGCTGGGCTTCTTCGAACGCTATGCGCAGGGACGCGCCCTGGCCTGGTCCGGCGGCTCCGAGCCGAGCGGCGGACTCAATGCGGCGGCGGTCGCGGCGATGGCCGAGGCGGGGATCGATATCTCCCACGAATTCCCCAAGAGCTGGACCGACGAGATCATTCGGGCCGCCGACGTCATCGTGACCATGGGCTGCGGGGATATGTGCCCATTGGTGCCGGGCATCCGGTACGAGGACTGGATCGTGGACGATCCGGCCGGGCTGTCGGTGGCCGAGGTGCTCCCGATTCGCGACGAGATCGGCCGTCGCGTCCGCGATCTGCTGGCGAGCCTGGATCTTCCGGTCGCCTGCTGATCCGGCCCGGGGCTCCAAACCTGCCCGATGACGTTGCCGGGCCGAGATATTCGCCCTCTCAGGTGGTCTGATCCGAACTGTCGCTGCCCGATTCGAGTTCGGCGACTCGCTCGTGCAACCGGCTGCGGATCTGATCGGGTGTGTAGGAACGTCGTTTGCGCTCCGCGCGCACGATCACCACTCCCGTCGCGGCGACGCCCGCCGCGCCTGCCAAACCGAGTACCTTCCACCAGCGCATGTGCCTAGGCTACTGGGTATGGCGGAGACGAGCATCCACCTGGACCGGGCACTCGAGCTCACCAGGACCGGGGATCTGTGGTTGTTCCGGGGGCATTCGGCGGCGGACCGGGCGATTCGGATGACCACGAACAGTCCGGTGAATCACGTCGGCATGGTGATCGCGATGGACGATCTACCGGTGCTGATCTGGCATGCCGAACTGGGCAGGTCGCTGCCGGACATGTGGTCCGGCCACCATCAGCGCGGCGCGCAGCTGCACGATCTGCGGGATGCGGTGCTGGTGTGGGTGAATCGCTACGGTCAGCGCGCCTGGCTGCGTCAGCTGGACCGTCCGGTGTCCGCCGAGATGGAGGATGCCGCGTTGCGCACCGTGGCCCGCCTGGACGGGCTGCCGTTCCCGTCGACCTCGACCCTGGCCGCCCGCTGGTTCGGTGGCCGGTTGGCCCGGGTGCGGGGGAGAAAACGTGCGGCCCAGCAGGATTCGCCGCCGGGACAGGATCTGCGCAGCGCCTATTGCGCCGAGATCGTGGCCCTGACCTATCAGTCGATGGGGCTGCTGCCCGAGCGACGCGCGAATTGGTATGACCCGGGCCGATTCTGGAGTGGAGACACCCTGCGGCTGAACGAGGGGTACCACCTCGGCGGCGAGATTCCGATCGACGTTCCGCAGAGCTGATGACCGGTCTGCTCGCCGATCCGCAGGCGGTGCCCGTCGAGGTGCGGCCGTATCTGACCGAGCTCGTGCGGCGAACGCGCGAGGTCTGCGGATCGAGTCTGGTGAGCGTGTTCGCCGTGGGATCGATTGCGCTGCAGGACTATCGGCACGGCCGCAGCGATATCGATGTCACCGTCGTGGTCGATCCGTCGCTGCCGGGACCGGTGGTACGGGAGCTGGCGGACTCGCTCACGGACCAGACCTGCCCCGCCACGGGTCTGGAACTGGTCCTGTACGACGCCGACTTCGCCGCTCGGTCGTCCGCTGAGGCGGGATTCCGGTTGAACCTGAATACCGGGCCGCTGTTGCGATATCACGCCACCTACGATCCGTCCGGGGCACCCGCGTTCTGGTTCGTCATCGATCGGGCTATCGGGTATCAGTCGGGGCGGTTGCTGTTCGGCAGGCCGGTGCGGGAGGTGCTCGCCGCGCCGTCGCACGAGGATCAGCTGGCCGCGGTTCTGGACTCGGTGCGCGACCATTCGCGGGGCGTGGGTCATCTGGCCGACAATCGGATCCTCAACGGTTGCCGCGCCGTCGTCTTCTGCCGGACCGGTCGGTGGGTCGCGAAATATGCTGCCGGACAGATGCTCTCGAGCTCGGAGCCGGAATTCCGGCCACTCGTTGACCGTGCGCTGCGCAGTGTCGAACTCCCTCGCTCGCAGGCATGGGACCTGCCTCAGGACGAGGTGCGCGATTTCCTGGACCGGGTGCGGGAAATCGTCGAGCGAACCGTCCGGAACGCGGACGGGTGATCAGCGCAACGTACGTTGGCGACCCGTCCTGAGCACCCACAGTGCGGGACAAGCTGATACGAGCGCCGCAGCGGCCGATCGGGCAGCATGGACGACGATGCCGTACACACTCGCCGATGTCCTGCCGTCCGTCGCCGCATCCTTCGGGATGGATGTGGCCGCCCCGCTGGGGCTCGTGCCGCATCGTGATGTCGTGGTGCTCCTGATCGATGGTCTGGGCGCCGAGTTGCTGGCGCGGCACCGCGATGTGGCGCCCACCCTCGCCGAGCACGTCGCCACCACCCTGACCGCCGGATTTCCCGCGACGACCGCGACCAGTCTCACCAGTCTGGCCGTCGGTGCGCCCTGCGCCACGCACGGCGTCATCGGCTACAGCTTCGCCGTCCCGGACACCGGAGGTCCGCGGCTGCTCAACGCACTGCGCTGGCGGCTCGACACCGCCGTCGGCGACGACGCCCTGCACACCCATCCGCCCGAGACCGTGCAGCAGCGGCCCAGCCGGGTGCAGGATCTCGCGGCGCACGGCGTCGCGGTGCACTACGTGATTCCGGGCTATCAGCGCGACTCCGGTCTCACCAGGGCCGCTTTCCGCGCCGCCGGAACGGTGCACCCGGCCGCGACGCTGGACGAGCTGCGCGCCGGAATCCTCGTGGTCGCCGAACATTCCGGTGTCGAATCCCGGTTCGCCTACGCCTATTTCGCCGACCTCGACGCGACCGGACATCTGCACGGCCCCGGATCACCGCAGTGGCTGGATATTCTGCGTCGGGTGGATGCCTGCGTGGCCGGACTGCTCACCGATCTGCCCGGGACGTGCTCCCTGCTGATCACCGGCGATCACGGAATGATCCTGGCGGACAACGTCATCGACCTGGACGTCCGGGAACATCTGCACCGCGACGTGCGGCTGATCGGCGGCGAGGCGCGCGTGCGGCACATCTACCTGGACCACCCCGCGGCATTCGCCGACGTGCAGGACCGGTGGACCGGTGAATTGTCCACGCACGCACGGGTGGTCGGCCGGGAGCAGGCCCTGGACGAGCACTGGTTCGGCCCGACACCACCCGACGAGACAATCACCGCGCGCATCGGCGACCTGATCGCGGTCGCACAGGGCGGCACGGTGCTGGTGCGTCCGGGCGACGAGCCGCTCGAGTCGACCCTACTGGGACATCACGGAGCCTGGACCGCCGATGAGCAGCTGGTGCCGCTCATCGCCACCGCCGGAGCGATCTCCGAGCGCGCGACCACGAGCTGACGGGGGACGAACTCGACGCCGTGCCGGGAGATCCGCAGGCGCAATCCGCTGCGGCGGGCCAGGATTCGCGCGACGACGAGCGCAGCCAGCGCGGAGACCGCACCGCAGGCGAACAACCCCATCCGCGGACCGTACCGCTCGGTGACCCAGCCGACGATCGGCCCGCCGATCGGACTGCCGCCGGTGAACACCATCATGTACAGCGACATCACCCGCCCGCGCATGGACGCCTCGGTGGCCAGCTGAACCATCGAATTGCTGGAGGTGTTGAAGGTCATCCCGATCAGGCCCACGATCGTCAGCCCCGCGGCGAACACCCAGTACTCCGGCGCGAACGCGGTCACCGCCTCGAGGACGCCGAAGCCGACCGCGGTGAACACGATCATCCGCAGCCGCATCTTCGTGCGCCGGGACGCCAGCAGCGCGCCGACCAGGGATCCGGCCGCGAGGGCGGTGTTGAGCAGACCGTATCGGCCGGCATCGATGTGGAAGATGTTGTACGCGAAGCCGGACAGCACGGTGGGGAAGTTGAAGCCGAACGTTCCGATGAAGCCGACCAGCACGATCGGCCAGATCAGTTCCGGTCGCGACCGCACATAGTGCAGCCCTTCGCGCAGTTGACCTTTCTCCCGTGGCACCCGCGGCATGACGTGCAGTTCGGCGGGACGCATCAGCAGCAGCCCGCCGATCACCGCCGCGAAGGACAGGGCGTTGATCGCGAAGGCCCAGCCGG
Source organism: Nocardia jiangxiensis NBRC 101359 (assembly GCF_000308615.1). Classification (GTDB taxonomy): domain Bacteria; phylum Actinomycetota; class Actinomycetes; order Mycobacteriales; family Mycobacteriaceae; genus Nocardia; species Nocardia jiangxiensis. The sequence goes on along the minus strand of NZ_BAGB01000163.1, from coordinate 69,045 downwards.
AGCCGACCGCCGCGATGACCGCACCGGCCACCGCGGGCCCGATCAGCCGTGCGGTCTGGAAATTGGCCGCGTTCAGGCTGACCGCATTGCGCAGCTGGCCGCGCGAGACCATCTCCGAGACGAACGTCTGCCGGGTCGGGTTGTCCACGACCGTGACCATGCCCAACAGCAGAGCCAGCAGATACACGTGCCACACGTGCACCGCGTCGGTCAGCGTGAGGATCGCGAGGATCGCGGCGAGCAGACCCATGGCGGCCTGCGTGAGGATCAGCAGCTGCCGTTTGCGGAAGCGGTCCGCGATCACTCCGCCGTACAGACCGAACAACAGCATCGGCAGGAACTGCATCGCGGTGGTGATGCCGACCGCGAAGGAACTGCCGGTGAGGCTGAGCACCAGCCAGTCCTGCGCGATGCGCTGCATCCAGGTGCCGGTGTTGGAAACCACCTGGCCGAGGAAGAAGTAGCGATAGTTGCGGACTCGGAGTGAGGTGAACATGCCCACCCGTGAGTGGGAGGGCGGGACCAGCTCTATGGAGTCCGGATCGGTGTCAGGGGTGTTGTGGGTGAGGTCCTTCTCGTCGGTGTCGCTGGATGTCACGTACTGCCTCTCCGGGGCGCGATATGTTCGGTCGCGGTACCGGAAGACACCTCACAGCTGCGCGAGACGTTCCAGCACCGGAGCGGCCGAACGCACCAGCTCCCACTCCTCATCCGTGAGCTTGCCGACCAGGTCCGCCAGCCAGGCGTCCCGCAGTCGACGGCTCTGCTCCAAGATCTCCGCGGCGGGTTCGGTGGCGATGACGAGCACCTGCCGCCGGTCCTGCGGATGTGGTTCGCGCCGCACCAGCCCCTTGTCCTCCAGCAGCGCGATGATTCTGGTCATCGACGGCGGCTGGACGTGTTCCTGACGGGCCAGCTCGCCCGGCGTCGCCGGGCCGGTGCGGGAAAGCGTTGCGAGCACCTGCATCTCGGTCGAGCTCAGGGTGTGCTCGACCCGTTGGTGACGCAGGCGGCGAGCGAGCCGCATGACCGACGCCCGAAGCGTGGTCACCGTGGCGAGATCGCCCTCGGAAGTCCTTCCACCCACGCTTATTAGTCTACCTTATTAGAGCGTCTAAGTTAATTTCGGTCGCGGGTGACGGCGGTTTCGGAACCCGGATCGGGCACGGTCCGTGCGGGGTGCGTTCGGGCGATACGGGAATATGGGACGCATGAGTGATATGCCGGCCCTGTTCAAGGTCGACGACGACGGGCGCTACCTCCCGGAGAAATGGGCGTACGGACGATGGGGAGCGGACATGCTCAACGGTCCGGCGATCTGCGCCGCGGCGGCGCGCTCACTCGAGCGGGAACACGGTCTGGACGGCTTCGTCCCGGCCCGGTTCACCATCGATCTGTTCAAGGCGGCCAAGGGGCAGCCGCTCGAGGTGCGGACCGAGGTGGTGCGCGCGGGCCGCCGGGTCCACGTCGCCGCGGCCAAGGTACTGCAGGGTGAGGTCGAGGTCGCCGAGGCTCGTCTGGTGCAGTTGCGCGCCGCCGAGACGCCGCCCGGGGACGAATGGCATTCGGAGCATCCGTTCGATCCGCCGGCCGATTCGGGCCTGGACTGGTGGCACGAGAGCGACCACGACTGGTCGACGAGTATGGCCGACCATCAGAACTCCGGCCGCAAGAGCCTGTGGATCGTGCCGTTGACCGCGGTCGAGGGTGAGGAACGCAGTCCGTTCGTGCAGGCCGTGACCGCCGCGGAGTCCACGAGCCTGGTCACCAACTGGGGTTCGCAGGGTGTCGGGTACATCAACGCGGATCTGACCGTCGGGCTGGATCGGGTTCCGGTCGGGGACCGGATCGGTCTGCGCGCCGAGACGCATCTGACGGCCAACGGCCTGTCGGTCGGTACGGCGACGCTGTTCGATTCGGTGGGGCCGATCGGGACCGGGATGGTGACCGCGGTGTCCAATGCCGCTGCGCAGATCGACTTCTCGGGCGACAAGTAGCCGCTATCGCCCGAGGTTCACCACCCCGGACGCGGCCTCCCGGGCTGCTGCGCGGTCGGTCTTGCCGCCCGGACCCAGGTGGAGCCGATCGACCGGGACGACGTACTCGGGTAGGTACTCCGCGCTCACGCCCTCGGCGCGGAGCCAACTCGCCAGGGTTTCGGTGGTCAGGTCGGCGCCGGTGGTGAGAACGACCACGGCGCAGACGCGTTCGCCGAAGATCGGGTCGGGCACGCCCACGACGGCGACATCGGACACCGACGGGTGCGCGCGCACGAGTTGCTCGATCTCCACGATCGAGATGTTCTTCCCGCCGCGGATGACGAAATCCGCTGTGCGGCCGACCACTCGGACCCGGTCGGTGTCGTCGACCTCCACGATATCGCCCAGCAGCATCCAGCCGTCCGCGGTGAACAGCTCCGCATTCGCGGCCGGATCGTCCCAGTAGCCGGGGGACACGAGCGGTCCGCGCACCGCCGGTTGACCGCGGCGCGGGCTGCCGGTGGCGTCCGCGCCGGTGTCGTCGAGGATCCGAACGGTCATCGAGGGCAGGATGCGACCGCAGGTGCGCAGGCGGGTGTCCACATCGTCGTCCAGGGTGGTGCGGCTGACCGCGCCGGACTCGTTGGACCCGTAGAACTGGAGAACGCTTGCACCCGTGCGCTGTTCGAAGGCGAGGGCGTCGTCGTAGGGGACCGGCTCGCCTCCGGTGTAGAGGACGCGCAGGCTGGACAGGTCGTGCTCGCGGGCGTTCTCGGAGCGCAGCAGCATCTTGAATTGTGTACTGACGCAACATAATACGGTCGCGCGCTCGCGCTCGACGAGCAGGGCGGTGTCGGCCGTGTCGAAGCGCGCGGTGAGTACGACCGGGATGCCCAGCAGCGCGGGCAGGAAGTGCGCCGACCAGAGGCCGAAGCCGTAGGGGGCCGGGACGACCGAGCAGATGACGTCAGCGGGGCCGATTCGCCCGCCCGACATGGCTTCCCGGGCGAAGGCGACCCAGCGGCGTTCGGTGTGGGTGACCACCTTCGGCAGTCCGGTCGTGCCCGAGGTCGAGTTGAGGATGGTGATGTCCGAGGTCGTGAATGGTTCGGCGGCTTCGGAGGCGGTGTCGTCGTCGGCGAGCTGGTGCCGGGCGACGCGGTACGAATCCTCGTCCAGAACAAGGACATTCGACGGTGCGATGTCGTATTCGCGCAATTCGGCCAGGAGTTCACGCCACGAACGTCCGCGAATCGACTCGACGGTGACCAGCGTCGAGGCTCCCGTCCGGGCCATGACGTGTGCGATTTCGCGCAGCCCGGAACGGATGGCGATCGCCGCCGCGACCCGGTTCGCCCGATAGGCCCCACACAGTGCGGCATGGATGACGCCGGTGTCGGGCAGTAGCAGGGCCACGCGAGAGCGGGGCGCGCCGGTTCGGCGTAGTCGGGTGGCGATGGCCTCGGCGAACCGGTCGTACTCGCGCCAGGTCATCGATCGTTCGGCGGTCACGAATGCCGTGGCGTCGGGGATCTGCCGGGACCAGGTCTGTACGAGTTCGTCGACGGACAGATCCGCGTACAGCTCCGGCGTGCTCGCGAATCCCCCCGGGCGGAGCGAATCTCGCCGCACTTCGCCATCGGTCATCACGATCACCTCACTTCGTCGGCGTCACCCGCCACCTCGGAGCGTGTCGGGCGCTGCGGCCGTTCGGATACCGAACGGTTGCCGTCCAGCACGATACTGCCGTCCCGGCTGCGTTCCCGAGACGGTCGTCATCGATTCGCGGCAGTGCGGGGTGGGGCCGACCGACCTGCTGCCGTGCGCTGTTCAGTCGGGATCATCCGCGCGAGATCGGGTGAAACGAAGCGTGAGTAGCTGGAAGGGCCTGAGCTGCAAGCGGACTCGGGGTCCATCGGGCAGCGCCGAAACTTCGTCGACGACAGGGCGTTCGAGCAGATCGCAGATCCGGAACCCGGACGTGGCGAAACCGGGGGTTACCCGGGCTGTAGCGCGGCCGCCGTGCGCTTCGTACACCCGCAGCACGACGTCGTCGCTCCGGTCGTCGGCGAGTTTGACCGCGCTGGTGACGACGGCATCGTTGTCGATGGTGAACAGCGGCGCGACGGGTTCGGCGACACCGCGACGCGGTGTGCTGAGGTTGATGCGATAACCCTCGCGCACCGCATCACCGATCGTCGCGCCGGGAATCAGCATGTGCCGGAAGCGATGTGAGCCCTGATCGGCGGCTGGATCGGGGAAGCGGGGCGCGCGCAGCAGTGAGGCTCGCACGGTCGTGGTGGTCCCGGCGTCGGGCCGGACCGTCCGGGTGACGTCGTGTCCGTAGGTGCCGTCGTTGACCACGGCCACGCCCCAGCCGGGCTCGCCGAGGTGGACGAACCGGTGGTTGCACGCCTCGAATTTCGCGTACTCCCAGCTGGTGTTGGTGTGCGTGGGCCGGAACATGTGGCCGAACTGGGTTTCCGAGGCGTAGCGGTCGGCGTGGATATCCAAGGGGAAGGCCAGTTTCAGGAATTTCTCGGTCTCGTGCCAGTCGACGGCGGTCTCGATGTGCAGCGCTCCGTCGCGCAGTGACAGCGTCTGTTCGACGCTGGAGGAACCGAACGACCGGCCGATTCGCAGAACCGTTCCCGTTCTCGAATCCGGTTGTACGGCAATGAAATCCGCGTGGGTGAGATCGGTGACGCGGTTGCGGTGGAACAGATCCACATCCCAGGCGTCCCACGCGTTGGGCAGGTCCGGGTGCAGTTGCAGCAGATTCGCGGTCGCGCCCGGCGACACCGTTTCGCGATGGCGCACGAGATCGAATGCCGAGACCACCAGCCCGCGCGCATCCACTTCGACCCGGATCAGCCCGTCGTCCAGGACGTGTCCGCCGTCGGCGAGCTTGGTCACCGTGCACGGCCGATGCGCCCGCGCCGGCCCCGCCGCACCGGCCGGAATCGAGAACCATTCGTGCGGAGCGGGATTGAAGACGTTCGGCCCGGCCTCCCCGCCGCCGAGCGTCCACTGTGCCTGCTCGACGAGCGTCGTCAGGTCCCGTGCCACCTCGGCGTGGGCCTGTTCGGTCTCCCGATGCACCCACGCGATGGACGATCCCGGCAGAACGTCGTGAAACTGGTGCAGCAGCACCGTCTTCCAGATCCGGTCCAGGTCCTCGTACGGGTAGGCCGCATCGGTGCGGACCGCCGCGGTGGCCGCCCACAGCTCGGCCTCGCGCAGCAGATGTTCACTGCGCCGGTTGCCCTGTTTGGTCCCGGCCTGGCTGGTCAGCGTGCCGCGATGCAATTCGAGGTACAGCTCGCCGACCCACACCGGGGGATCGGCGTATTCGGCCTCGGCGCGGTCGAAGAACGTGGCGGGCGCGGTCCACACGACTTTCGGCGAACTCTCGAGGTTTCGCATGCGGGCGGCCTTGGCGATCATCTCGCGTGTCGTCCCGCCGCCGCCGTCGCCGAACCCGGTCGGCGCGAGCGAGGTCGACGCGCTCCCCTTCTCCTTGAAATTCCTTGCGGCATGGGCGATCTCGCGGCCCGTCATGGCACAGTTGTAGGTGTCGACCGGCGGGAAATGAGTGAAGATCCGAGTGCCGTCGATGCCCTCCCACAGAAAGGTGTGGTGCGGGAACTGATTGGTCCGGCTCCAGGAGATCTTCTGGGTGAGCAACCGGGTACAGCCGGCCGCGCGAATGATCTGCGGTAGCCCGGCGGCGAATCCGAACGTGTCCGGCAACCACACCTCGCGGCTCTCGATGCCGAACTCCTCGAGGAAGAACCGCTTGCCGTACACGAACTGTCGCGCCATCGCCTCCGAGCCCGGCATATTCGTATCCGCCTCGACCCACATACCGCCCGTGGGGACGAATCGCCCCTCCGCGACGGCCGCGCGCACCTTCTCGTAGACCTCGGGCCGGTGCCGGGCGAGCAGGTCGTACTGCGCGGCCTGGGACATCGTGTAGATGAATTCGGGTTCGTCGGCCAGCAGCGCGGACATGTTCGCGGCGGTCCGGGCCACCTTGCGCACCGTCTCGCGCAACGGCCACAGCCATGCGGTGTCGATGTGCGCGTGCCCGACCGCGCAGATCGTGTGCGCCGAGCCGATGGCGGGCGCGGCGAGCGCCTCGGTCAGGCATGCGCGCGCTGCGGCTGCGGTGGCGTTCACATCCTGCAGATCGATGGCGTCCAAGGCGTTTTCGATGGCGCGGGCGATGTCGTAACGGCGGGCGGGATTCTCGGGCATCTCGTGCATGAGTTCGCCGAGCACCTCGAGATCCTGGACCAGCTGCCAGACCTCCTCGTCGAAGATCGCCAGATCCACTCGCCCCAACCGGTACTGCGGCTCGTCGCCGGAGGTGGTCCGATCGCCCAGCGGCGTCGGCCCGGGGAACGGGACGACCGGATTCGACGCCGCCTCGACGTGCAGCAGCACATCTTCGCCGCCGACCGCGGGCGATGCCACCCGGACCCAGCTGTTCTGCGGATGCAGCCCCTTGACCGGGGATCCGTCCGGCCGATAAACCAGTCCCTCGCACTGGAATCCGGTCATCCCCGAGTCGAAACCGAGATCGATGATCGCCTCGACGGTGCGCCCGGCCCACTCTGCGGGCACCGTCCCCGCCACGGTGAGCCAGCTGGTTCCCCACGGCGCACCCCAGCGCGCACCGGACGCGATCGGCGTGCGTGGTGCGGCCACACCCTCGGTGACCGGAACCGGCTCGTCCGGTGCGACCCAGATACCTACGGTGAGCGGCGTGGACGCCGGATGGATCGCCGGGACGATCCGTTCGGTGAGGACGCGCGCGAGGCGGCCCTCGATCAGCAGGCGGTCATCGTGCATGGCGCTGGCTCCCATCGGACCGGGGACGTGACGAAACCGAGGCGTCCTCATTGTCCGGCAGGATGGTGAATTCTCCGTGCTGCGTGGTGAATTCCGTTGGGCTGCTGGTTAGCTCAGCCCTGCGAACCGTTGCCGATCCCGGTAGCCGCGCCGAGTTCGTAACCGACGAGTCCGCCGAAGATGCCGAAGGGAACACCCGCCGCCAACGCGCCGGCCACAGCGCCCACCACGGCGCCCACGCCCGCACCCGCGAGGCCGCCGCCTATCACTCCCAGAGGCGCGGCCATCCCGAGGGTCGGAACGGCCAGGGCGACACCGCCCGCGACCCCGCCGATGATCGCACCGATCGAACCGCCGAGGATCGCTCCCGGCAGCGCCCCGAATGCTGCGCCCGGGATTCCCCCGACCAGCGTGCCGATGACGATGCCGGCGGTCCCGCCATTCACCGTCTGCTGGGTGACCCTGTCCGAATAATTGCTGTCGACGGGGACCGGGTGCAGCCCGCCGGTCCGGGCGGGTTCGGCCGCGCGCGTGTTCCCCCAGGGGATGACCCGCATGGGCTCCGCGTGCCGAATTATCCGGGGGACCTCGCGGACCGCATGGTCAGCGCCCGGTGCGAGTGCGGGCGCAGCCGTTCCGAAGTGCACTCGACCAGGGCGCTGCGCGGCCGGAGGTGCGATCGGGAACGGGTTGCCGCCGTGTTGTACCAGGCTGGTCCAGAGCTGCTCGAAGGGCGCGGGAGCCGGGACGCTCGGCTGTGCCGCCGCGCTGCCCGTTGCCCCGGCGCAGGTCACCACGACGGCTATCGGTATCGCGCCGACGATCGGCAGCAGGGCGCGTCGCAACGCGCGGGGTTGGGAGTGTCTGGACCGACGCGTCATGCGAACACCCTCTCGCTGGATTCGACTGGGAACAGCGCCGGTAGCGAGAGGGTCGCGCGGCGGGCGACCGATCCGGGCCGATGCCCTGGGCCCGCTGACCACGTGAAGTGCATATGTCCACCTCTCGGAACGCTGTCGGATGAGGTAACACGAGCTTGCGGTAAGTCAAAGGGGTGACAGGCGTTGTGTCAAGGCCCGATGGTTGCTGGGGGCCGGTGAGTTTCGGTGGCTCCATGAATCAGTGCTGGCCGGAGTTGGCGCGTGGGTTCTGCTCGTGAGTTGCCAGTTATGCGGTGAGCCCGTCCTGGGCGAGTGGACGGACCTCCGGACCAGCGAGATCGGGATCGAGCAGTCCGAGCATGGCCGCGACGGCTCAACCGAATCCCGGTCCTGCGCGATGCGATGCGCATCGCCCGATACGAATTCTGAACCGAGGCAGCGTTTCTCCTGCGTTCGGTATCCGAGAGTGGCTGCTCGCATCCGGCCCGTCGATGTGCCGTCGCGAGTAGGCTTGCTGCAATCGGTTCCGTGGCGGTCACAGAACCGGGCGGGGGAGGTGCCACGGTGGATGAGCAGTCGGCTTCGACGGTCTATGGCAACGTCGGCGAGTTCGTGGAAAACTATCTGAGCTTCGTCTATGCGCGACAGGTGAAAGATCGCAGTGACACCGTGTGGTGCACTGAATGGTGGCGACATCCCGAAGCGGTCATACGTCTGGAAGCCTTGTGGCGGGCCTGGGAATATTTTCGAAACGTGGGCCTTGTGGGTATGAGTGCATGGTTTCTCGATCACGCCGACGCGCATATGCGGCGGTTGTTCGACCCGCGCGGTCCCTTCCGATATTGCAGTGCCCAGGGAGGGCATCGAACATTCCTGGCGCCGTTGCCCATGGAGTCTCCCGAGTTGCCATCGGCGAATTCATCCGGCCTCGCCCATTCGGCGCAGGTCGACCCGCTTCATTGTGTTTACGCCGACGCGGGGCAGTTCGTCGAGAACTATCTGAGTCTTCTCTATCAGCGACAGGTAAGCGATCCGAACGATGCGGCGTGGTGTCCGCAATGGTGGAGGCATGCCGAGGCGGTCGTGCGCCTGGACGCTGTGTGGCGAGCCTGGGAACATCTCAGACAAGACAGCATGCCAGGCATGAGCCGGTGGTTTCTCGATCACGGCGACCCGCAGATGAAGAGGCTTTTCGATCATCGTGGCCCGTTCAAGTACTGCGGCGTGCGGAATGGGCACCGAGATGCGCTCGAACCGCTGCCTGTGATGTCGCCACCCGATGCCGTGTTCGACAAGCCCGCTGCCGAAGGTCTCGCAGCGAGCAGTACCCACTTCGAGAGTCTCGTCCGGTTCGTCGAAGACTATGTCAGTCCGGTTTATCGACGACAGGTCGTCGATTCGAATGACACCGTATGGTGCCCTGAATGGTGGATGCACACCGAAGCGGTCGTACGTCTGGATACGCTGTGGCGAGCCTGGGAAATCCTCGGACGTGATGGCGCGACAGGTATGAGCGTATGGTTGCTCGATCACGCCGACCCGCATATGAACGAACTGTTCGACCAGCGCGGCCCCTTCGGATCCTGTAGCGCCCGTAACGGACACCGGGATTCGATTCCTCCCCTTCCGCTCCGGACGACGAACTTGTTTGCAAGCCCGGAGTCGCCCGACCAAGCCCCGCGGTGACACCCGCAGAATTTGCGAGCGGTTCGACGGTCACGACGCCGAGCGGTCGTGTCTCCCGCCGCACATGGTCGTGGTAGGCCGATGTCTTCCTCGGTACAGTCGGCGTACCGAGTCTCGGAAGGAGCCAGCTATGGCCGCGTTACCGTGGGACTGCAGTCCGGGACTGCGTGAGCAGCTCGCCGATTTCTATCGTGACCTGCATCAGCATCCGGAGTTGTCGTTGCAGGAGTTCCGGACCGCGCAGCGGGTGGCCGAGGCGTTGGGGCCGACGGGGTTCGAGGTGACCACCGAGGTCGGCGGGACCGGGGTGGTCGGGGTACTGCGGAACGGGGACGGGCCGACGGTGCTGCTGCGGGCCGATTTCGATGCGCTGCCGGTCGAGGAGAAAACCGGTCTGCCTTATGCGAGTTCGGTTCGGGCGCAGGATCATTCGGGTGCCGATGTGCCGGTGATGCATGCCTGTGGTCACGATATGCACGCCACCTGTCTGGTCGGCGCTGCCACACTGCTGGCGAATTCGACCGCGGAGTGGTCGGGGACCGTGGTGGCGGTGTTCCAACCGGCCGAGGAACTGGCCTGCGGTGCGCGAAATATGGTGGCGGACGGGCTGTTCGAGCGATTTCCGAAGCCCGACATCGTGCTGGCACAACACGTCGGCCCGCTACCGGCCGGGATGATCGGCTACGGCAGCGGCCCGGTGATGTCCGGCATGGACGCGGTGCAGGTCAGGCTGTACGGCCGGGGCGGGCACGGATCCCGGCCCGAGGCCGCGATCGACACCGTCCTGATGGCCGCGAACGTGGTGACCAGGCTGCAGGGCATCGTCTCTCGCGAGGTGCCGCCCGCCGAAACCGCGGTGGTGACGGTCGGCCGCCTCCAGGCGGGCACCAAGGACAACATCATCCCGGACACCGCCGAACTCGGCATCACCACCCGCACCTACGACGAGAAGATCCGGGACCTGGTCCGCGCCGCCATCGAACGCATCGTGCGCGCCGAGGCCACCGCATCGGGAGCCGAACGCGAACCGGACTTCGACTGGAACCTCAGCGCCCCCGTCCTGGTGAACGATCCCGCGTCGACCGAAACCACGATCGCCGCGTTCGCCGAGCACTTCGGCGAACAGCGCATCCTGCCCATACCCCAGGTGAACGCGAGCGAGGACGCGGGCGTCTTCGGCACGTCCGCAGGTGTCCCGAGTGTCTATTGGTTCTGGGGCGGAGTAGATTTCGCGGGCCTGGACCTGAGCGAGGTAGTCGAGGGCCGGGGCGTGGACCAGGCGCCCGCGAACCACTCGCCCGAGTTCGCCCCGGAGATCGAACCCACTCTCGGTACGGGCGTGGAGGCGATGGTGGTGGCAGCCCGCACATGGCTGGGTTCACCTGTTTGATCGGACCGAGCGTCTCGGCCGACGACCGGTACCGGAACGAGGGAGCGGTTCGGCTCATGACGCTGTCGTGTCCTCGGTCGTCGACGTCCGGTGCTGGCATGCGAGAGTGCGAATGCGCTCGAGTCATGGTGCGTCGCTGTGCTTCGGTGCGCCTGTGGCCGGAACAGGTTGGTGCCCTTGAAGATATGAACCGAGTGCGAATACTCGAACGGCCCGATACCGACGTCGTCGGTATCGGGCCGTTCCGGTCTATTCAGTGCTCAAGCCTGGTCGAGCTCGCCACGCTGGATGCCTGCGGTGAACGCGTCCCACTCGCGCGGGGTGAAGATGAGCGCTGGGCCGGTTGGGTTCTTGGAGTCGCGTACGCCGACCATGTCGCCGTCGAGGAAGGCGGCCTCAACGCACTCTTTTCCCCCTTGGCTGCGGCTGCTCTTGAACCAGTTCGCCCCGGACAGATCAGCGCTCATGTTGCTCATGCTCCCTTTGCCACCCGCCGAAGCAGGACTCTGCTCGTTGTCTCGTCCAAGGCTGCCGCCTCGATACTCTCGTGTCGACGATAGTAGTGCAGCACGTCATCCTCCTTCTCGAGATACATGTCTCCGACTACCCCTTCGAGGAAGACGACAGGTGGTTCGACATGAGCGCCGCCTTGATCCTGCCCGAAGCTCAGGATCACGTAGGGCGGCATAGCCGCCCCGTCAGGGAATCCGGCCTCGAAAGGCAGAACACGGACACTCACGTTGTCCCTCGCGCCGATGTCGGCGAGATGGCGTAGCTGCGCGGCCATGATCGCTCGGCTTCCCGCGACGCGATGTAGAGCGGCTTCGCCGATTACGACGTCCAACTTTACGGGCTGGGTCTTCCTGGTGACGATCCGCTGTCGCTGAGTCTTGATCTGAACGCGCTGCTCCCACTGCTCAACCGTCTCGTCGGGCCAGATCAACTGAACCAAGGATCGGTTGTAGTCAGCGGTTTGAAGCAGTCCCGGAATGAGATCCGGTTGGTACGTGATGATTTGAGTTGCGGCCGTTTCCAGGCCGACGTACACGTCGAAATTCTTCGGGATGAGATCGCCGTACTGATGCCACCACGATTTGACGTTGGCCTGCTGCGCCAGTCCTTTGAAGGCTTCGGCGAGATCCGGTGGGACGCTGTACAAGTCGCAGATGGCCTGGATGACCATATTCTTGATGCGGCCGGTTTCGCCCTTCTCCAAGCGGTTCAGACTGGTCGCGCCCATCTCCAGGAGTTGAGCGGCTTTGACTTGGGTGTAACCGGCGCGGGTACGCCAGTCCACGAGGTAACGCCCGAGCTGCCGCCTGGGCAGCGTCGATCCGATGGTCGGTGTTTCTGACATTGTGGCTCCGTTTCGGGGATATGCGAATCTCCGGTTCGGGGAATTGCTTCCATCTCGTACGGAGGTTCCGCAGGCACTCAGGAGAGATTTGTCAGGAGGCCCCGTTTCGGGGTGACTCCGGGATCGCGCAGGTGTGTCATAGATGCAGCGCCCGAGGGGATCACGCTGGTCGTCAAGTCGCAGTCCCTTCTCTCGTCCGGGTGCTGATCCCGCTGCGTCGGATCGCGGGATACCCAACCGATATCATGAAATATGAAGGGGCGGAAGCATGTTGAGTGTGTCGCAGAAAGGCGTTTTGCCTCGGCGGTCGCCCGGTGCATACCGGGTGTGGCTCGTGACCTGTCCGGGGGTGCGGGATCTCGGGGAGGTGGACGAGCCCACGCCGGAATTGCTCTGTCGTATTCGAGATGCCCTGCGTGCGTGGACTTCTACTGACGCGTCGGTCGGGTGATGGGTCGTGGCCGAGATACTTCCGCCGACCGATCATGCGCCGCTGGCGGTGATGTCGACAGAGCTCGCGCATTGGATCATGCAGTGGCACATCGACTGTCCGGTGACCATCTGTGCGGTCAAGCGGCAGGCGAAGGCGCGGCTGGTGCAGGCTCAGCGGCTCGTACCTGCGGATCAACCGCACTTCGGCATATGAGGACGGTCCGATGAGTCGTGCGGATGATCTGTGGTGCGACTGGTGTGGGCGTCCCAATTCGACGATCCAGCGTTATGGCGGACGCGTGTTCTGCAGCGTCGAGTGCATGTTGCGGTATCAGTCACGAACGGGCGATTCGGACGTCCTCGAGTCGAAGCCGGACTAGTGGATCGGGATCTCCACACCGTGCTGCTCGGCGGGGCGCGGACCACTGATCCGTCGCTCGGCCGCTGTGATCGCGAGGTCGTTGATGCTCGCTTCCCGCCGCGACATCAGTCCTTGATCGGTGAACTCCCACAGCTCGTTGCCGTAACTGCGCCACCACTGGCCGTGCTGGTCGTGCCACTCGTACTGGAAGCGCACAGCGATCCGGTTCTCGTGGAAGCTCCACAGACTCTTGCGCAGCGCGTAGTCCAGCTCGCGCTCCCATTTGGCGGTCAGGAAGTCCACGATCTCGGCGCGACCCCGGACGAAGACGTCCCGGTTCCGCCAGACCGAGTCGGGCGTGTATGCGAGCGCGACCCGCTGCGGATCGCGGGTGTTCCAGGCATCCTCCGCGGCCTGGACCTTCTGTACTGCGGTCTCTGCCGTGAAAGGCGGGTAGGGCGGACGAGATTCGGACACTGCGACTCCTCTCGACGCGAGAGAACAGACGTTCTCAATAGTGTGCGCTATCGTAGGGAACGACCGTTCTCGATGTCAAAGGGAGTTACCGACGTGCCTGCCGCGCTCACTGCTGAGCAGAAGGCCGATGACCGCGGACTGCTACTGGACGCGACCGAGTCGCTGATCTACGCGAACGGTGTACAGGCGGTCGGGATGGACAAGATTCGCGAGGTGTCGGGCCTGTCGCTCAAGCGGATCTACTCGATGTTCCGGACGAAGGAGGACATCGTCGTTGCGGTGCTGCGGCGGCGAGATGCCCGATGGCGCGCCGAACTGACTACCTTCGTCGAGGGCTTCGACGACCCGACTCAGCGGATCCTCGCGATCTTCGACTGGCTTCGCAACTGGTTCGGAGATCCCGGATTCCGGGGCTGTGCGTGGATCAACATCCACGGCGAACTCGGACCCTCCTCCCCGGCCGTACTCGACGAGGTTCGTACACACAAGCAAGCATTCCGCGAACAGATCACAGCGTTGACGCAAGCAGAGCAGCCGGAGATTGCCGACGCGATCTATCTGCTCGCCGAAGGCGCGATCGTCACGGCAGGCATCGCCGGGACCCCGGAGATCGCAGAGGTGGCGCGACGCGCGGCTGAACGCCTCCTTGCCGGTGGTCCAGCGTCGACAACTTGCTGACCCGCAACAGCTAGGTGATCGCGGTGGCGTTGGGGGAGTCGACGGCACCGGTCACGATGATCGGTTCGACGACGAGCAGATGGTCGAAATATCCTGTGCGGTGGCTGTTTTCGGGCAGCGATCAGGGGTGTTGCGAGCCGGAAGACCGGCGGGCGTCGTTCGCCGGGGCGATGGACAGGGAGGTGGTTTCCAGGAATCCGTCCAGGCCCTCGGGGCCGAATTCGCGGCCGATGCCGCTGGCTTTGATGCCGCCGAAGGGGGCGGCGGGGTCCATGCTGTAGGCCGCGTTGATTCCCAGTGTGCCGCTGCGGATTCGGTGTGCGACGGCAGTTGCGCGGGTGATGTCGGGGCTCCAGATGGAGCCGGAGAGGCCGTATTCGGTGGCGTTGGCCAGGCGGATCGCCTCCTCGTCGCCGTCGTGCGGGATCAAGGTCAGGACCGGGCCGAAGATTTCCTCCTGCGCGATGCGCATCGCGTTGTCGGCGTCGGTGAACAGGGTGGGCCGGACGTACCAGCCGCGCTCGATTCCCTCCGGTAGGCCGGGGCCGCCGACGAGTAGTCGCGCGCCTTCACGGACGCCCTGATCGATGTATCCCTGGACGCGCTGTTGCTGGCGCTGGGAGACCATCGGGCCGATCCGGGTCGAAGGATCGAACGGGTCGCCGACCGGGAGGCTGTCGACGGTACTCGCCAGTGCGTCGGCGAATTCGCGATAACGGTTGCGCGGCAGCAGAACTCGGGTCTGGGCGACGCACGCCTGACCGCTGTTCATCAAACCCGCGACGGTCATGCCCTCGGCGACGGCCTGCGGATCGGCATCGTCCAGGACGACCGCAGCGGATTTCCCGCCCAGTTCCAGACTCACCCGGCGCAGCGCGGAACCGCACGCCGCCGCGACCTGCCTGCCCGCAGCGGTGGAACCGGTGAAGGAGACCTTGTCCACGCCGGGATGGGACACCAGATACCGGCCGATCTCGCGATCGCCGGGCAGGATGCTGACCAGGCCGGGCGGCAGGCCCAGCCCGGTCAGCAGTTCCGCGGTGAAATACGCGTCCAGCGCGGTCTCCGGGGAGGGTTTGAGCACGACCGCGCAGCCGGCCAGAAGTGCCGGAACGAGTTTCGCGACGGTCAGGAACATCGGCATATTCCACGGGATGATCGCCGCGACCACGCCGACGGGCGCCCGGTGCACCATCACCTCGCCGCCGAACGCGCCCGCGCGGACCTCGCGCCACGGATGCCGGGCGGCGACATCGGCGAATGCGCCGATCATCGCGCCGGGCAGGCGGGCATGCGCCGAGCGGGAGAACGTGATCGGCGCGCCCATCTCGGTGGTGACCAGCTGGGCGAGTTCCTCCTGTCGCGGGCGATAGCGCTCGGCCAGCTCGCGTACCACCGCGACCCGCTCCTGCGGATCGAGCCTCGGCCACGGCCCCTCGTCGAAAGCTGTGCGCGCCAACGAGATCGCACGATCGACGTCCTCATGCGTCGGCGCGGACACCTCGGCGACCGGTTGCCCGGTATGCGGAGAGATCACCTCGAACGTATCGCCGCCACTGGGCACGACCCACTCGCCGCCGATGAACAGATGTCGCTGACACGGCACGGCTACCTCCTCGGAGTTCTTACCGACCGCACGCGGGTCACGCTGTGCGAGTGTGGATCTGACGCAGGAAGCGCGTCGTGGGTGGACGATCGGTCCGGAGTCCGACCGGTGCGGAGAACGCACCCGCGCGGGTCGCTTCACCGAGGCGCGCCTGCACCGCGGCGATATCCTCCGCCTCGATCTCGTAGATCGCGACGAACGGCCCGTCATCGGCGATCGGCTCGAATCGTCGGGCGGCGATGAAACCGTCGACCCCGAGCATCTCCGTCAGATGCGTATTCTCGTACCAATCGTGGTAGGCCGCAGCCTCTTCGGGTGAGTTGGGTTCGGATTCCACGTAGAGAATTCCCTTGGCCATCGGTCTGTTTTCCTGTCGGTGGTAGCTGACGAATCGGGGGATCACCGGTGTTTGACGATGCGGCCGTCCTTCATGACGAAGCGCACGTCCTGCAGGGTGGTGATATCCGCGGTGGGATTGCCCGGTACGGCGATGATGTCGGCGAGCAGCCCGGCGGCGAGTCGTCCCCGGTCGTCGACGTCGATGAGTTCTGCGCTGGTGACCGTCGCGGCGCGTAGTGCCTGGGCGGGGGTCATGCCTCGATCCACCAGTGCCCACAGCTCTTTCGCGTTGTCGCCGTGTGGGACGGCGGGTGCGTCTGTGCCACAGGCGATCTTGACTCCGGCCTGGATCGCCTTGCGCAACGTCTCGCGGGCGCGCGGGAACACCTCGGCAGCCTTCTTCTGCAGTGCGGGAGCGGCTTTGGAGACATCCAGCCCTTCGGACAGATAGCTCGTCGGCACCAGGAAGGTGCCGTGCTCGACCATCATCGCGATGGTGTCGTCACTGGCCAGCGACCCGTGCTCGATGCAGTCCACACCGGCGCGGATGCACGCGCGAATTCCCGCGTCGCCGTGCGCGTGCGCGGCCACCCGGATTCCGGCCCGGTGTGCCTCGTCCACGATCGCCGCGAGTTCCTCGTCCGAATACTGCTGCGCGCCTGCGACGGTCCCGTGCGACATCACCCCGCCCGAGGCCGAGATCTTGATCACCCCGGCGCCGTATTTGATCTGGTAGCGCACGCATTCGCGCACCTGCGGCACCCCGTTGGCGCGGCCCTCCTCGATGCTCACCGGCATGATGTGCGGGGCGAGGCGCTGGAACATCGTGGGATCGAGGTGACCGCCGGTCGGGGTGACCGCGTGCCCGGCCCCGACGATGCGCGGCCCTTCGACCCAGCCCTGGTCGATCGCGCGGCCCAGGTCGACGTCCAGCAGATAACCACCGGTCTTCACCATCAGCCCCAGATTGCGGACCGTGGTGAATCCGGCGTGCAGGGTGGTGCGGGCGTTGACCGTGCCGCGAAGCGTGCGGTAGACGGGATCGTCCTGCACGCCGTGCATGGGATTGGGCAGTCCGGTGGGGGTGTCGGGACCGCCGATGAGCAGGTTGATCTCCATATCCATCAGACCGGGCAGCAGCGTGAGGCCGCCCAGATCGACCACCCGTGCGCCCGCGGGTTCCTGCGGCGGATCTACCGCGGTGATCGAGTTGTCGTCCACCACGATGGTCGCGGGGGAGTGCACCCGTCCGGTTTCCACATCGACCCAGCGCGCGGCGCGCAGGACCGTGCTCGACTCGCTCATGGGATCGGCTCCAGGACGCAGTCCAAACTCGTTGTGCCACTGTCGGGTACCCACGGCTGGCTCCACACCTCCACCGGGAAGGACACATTCACCATCGAATACAGCAGATACAGCAGGCGCTGCACCGGCTCGGGCAGATCGTCGAGCGGGAAGCCGTCGCAGTAGGCGATCACCGCCTCCGCGCGCGGGGTGATCGCGTCGTAGAACTCCTGCATCTGCTGAACTGTGCTGCCCAAGCGTTGGGCGTAACGCTCGGGTTCGGTTGCCAAGCACCATGTTTCGGCGAACGGTTCGAGGTCGGCGAATTCCTGAGGCAATCGGGGCTCGCTCATCGGGCCACCTCCGTCTTCTCGCGCTGATAGTCCTGGACCCAGTCACCGGCCACCTTGTGCAGATGTCGCAGCAGGATTTCCTGGTCGTTCAACGGAAACGCGGTCACCGCACGCGATTCCAGCATCAGCTGCGTCGCCTCCAGCGTGCTGCAATCCTGCAGCCCGTATTCCTTGAACGTCACCGCGGCCATCTCGTGCGCGACCCGCTCTCGGGTGGTCCGCGACGGCGGGAAATACAGATTGCCCTCGAAGATGTGCGTGTTGTGCGAGGTCGGCCAGTAGTGATACGTCAGATACCAACCGCTGGACCAGATCAGGATCACGAAGTTGGGCCACAGCTGGAACGAGTCCAGGCCCCACGGCTCGCATCCGGCGGGATTCACTCCGGCGGGCATCGGCCCGAGATCCGGTGTGTCCCAAGGGCCGAACAGTCCGCTGCGAGTTATGTCCTCCATCGGTTTGCGCATGGAGGGGTCGAGCTCCCAGGTGACCACGCCGGAGGTGCTGACCATCCGGTGCGGACCCTCGAGCCGGTAGTGCGGCGCTTCGAATCCGGCCTCCTGCGCGGCATTCGAATAGTTGTCCGGCGTCTGTTTCCCGTGCAGGACCGGTGCGTGATAGAACTCCTGGAACGCGTCCATGTAGAGCTTCCAGTTGGCCCCGACCTCGGAGCGGTAGCAGAAGCGCTCGGTGAGTGCGTCGAACGGATAGCCCTCGAGGTCGGTGATCATCGGGCCGAGGAACTCTCGCAGCGACTGGCGCGGTTCGGGCGCGAGATTGATGAACACGAATCCGGACCACACCTCGCAGTGCACCCGCACCAGCCCGTACTCGCTCTGGTCCAGATCGAAGAATTCCTCCTGCTGCTGAACGAAATTCAGCGCGCCGTCCAGCCCGTAGCGCCAGCCGTGGTACTTGCAGGTGAACTGGCGGCAGGTGCCCGAGACCTCCTCGCGAGGCAGGATGTCCCACACCAGTTTGTTGCCGCGGTGCCGGCAGACGTTGTGGAAGGCGTTGATCCGCCCGTCCCGGTCGCGCACGACGATGACCGAGGCGTGCGCGGCGTGAATTTCCTTGGTGAAGTAGCTGCCGGTGCGTGGAAGTTGTTCGATCCGGCCGACATTGAGCCAGGCGCGCTTGAAGATCGCCTCGCGCTCGAGTTCGAAGAACTCCGGTGAGATCGAGTCCTCGTAGGACATCGGCGCGGTGCCGAGTTCCGGGTAGTGCTCGGTCCAGCTGCCCTCGGCGGGCTTGGGCCAACGGGGCATGGTGTAACTCCTGAGATATGGTGTGACGCTGCGTCATCGGATCGGTTCGTCGCCGAGTACGGTGGTGCGCAGCATTTCTCGCGGTGAGCCGGATTCGTACGGTGCCGCGCGGTGGATGACCCCGCGGTTGTCCCAGATCACGGTGTCGCCGACCGACCATTCGTGCCGGTAGACGCGTTCGGGCGCGGTGCAGCGGCGCAGCAGATCGTCCAGCAGCGCGCGGCTCTCGCCGGGGGCCATGCCCACCACGTGATCGGTGGAAGCGCCCAGGACCATCGAGCGACGCCCGGATCTGTGCGTCCAGATCAGCGGATGCTCGCGAGCCGGACGACGTCGCCAGGCGGCCAGCTGTTCGGGGGTCGGATCCGGGGTGACCGGGCGTTGCGAGGCTTCCAGCGAGTGCACCACCCGCAGCGGCGCGAGCCGGATGCGCTCGGACTCGGTGAGATTGTCGAAAGCCTTGTAGGTGGAGGCGAATTCGGTCTCACCGCCGGTGGTCGCCACGGCTTTGGCGGACAGCACGGTGGCCATCTGCGGATAGGCGTCGTCCTGTGGAGTGCAGCCGTCGATATGCCAGTCGAACGTCGCGCGCAGATAGTTCGCCGACGAGTTCTTGGTGGTGTCGAGGCTGACGCGATAGATGCCCTCGACCGGGTGGTGCCCGGGTTCGGTGTCGATCTGCCCGAGTGTGCGGCAGAACGCCACCTGGGTCTCCGGATCCAGATGCAGGTCGCGCAGGACGAGTACTCCGTACTCTTCGAGAGCGCGCAGCACGGTATCGGCCAGGGCGTCGTCGAGCAGATGAGCCCGCTCGACGCCCGTCACCTGTGCGCCGACCTCGTTGCCGAGTGGCTCGATGGTGATCGTCATGGTGATGTCCTCGGGGGCTACGGCGACGGCTCGGCGACGCGGTGCAGCTCGGCGTCCGCGCTGTCGGTGGGCATGGGCTGGGCGAAGATCTCCACCGCCATGGCGACCATCACCAGCGAATACACCAGGAACAGCAGGTTCAGCGCGTCCTCGGGCAGATCGTCGAGGGGATATTTGTCGCAGTACTCGATCGCCTCTTCCAGGCGCGGCAGGAACGCGTCGTGGAACGTCACCAGATCGCGCATGGGCGTGGCCATTCGGCGAGCCCAGCGCTCGGATTCGGTGGGCAGGCACCAGATCGGCGCGTACGCCTCGAATTCGGCGAATTCCGGTGGCAGCAGATTCTCGGCCACGGTGCTCACACTCCCGCCGGTTCGCGCCGGTATTGCTCGACCCAGTCGGCGACCGCGTGATGGAAGTGCCGGACCAGGATCTCCTGATCGTTGACCGGGAATCGGGTGATCCCGGCGCTGCGATACGCCTGCTCCAAGGCGGTCTGGGTGCCGGTGAGCATGCCCGCGTCCTGTAGCGCGAATTCCTTGAACACCACCGAGGCGACCTCGTGTTCCACGCGTTCGCGCACGGTCTGCGCGGGCTGGTAGCACAGCATGCCCTCGAACCGGTGTGTGTTGTGGGAGGTCGGCCAGTAGCGATAGAGCAGATACCAGCCGCGGTAGATGAGGATCTCGATATTGGGGAAGATCTGGAAGTTGTCGATACCCCACGGCTCGACGCGTCCGGGATTCAAACCCGTTGGCAGGTCACCGAGTTCGGGCGATTCCCACGGTCCGACCAGGCCGCTGCGGGTGATCCGCTCGATCGGGTACATGAACTCCGGCGGCAGCGTCCAGCGTCGCGCGCCGCCGGTGCTGACCATCCGGTGCGGGCCGTCGAGCTGAAAGTGCGCGCACTCGAAGCCTTTTCCGGCGCGGACCGCATTCGGGATCTGCTGCGGATGCAGGCCGGGGACGTGGTAGTACTCCTGGAACGCATCGGCGAACAGTTTCCAGTTGCTGCGGTTGTCCGCGGTGAACTCGTACCACTCGGTCATCCGGTCGAACGGGTAGCCGTCCAGGGCGGTCACCATGGGACCGAGGAATTCTCGCAACGTCTGGCGGGGTTCGGCGGCGAGGTTGACGAACACGAACCCGTTCCAGACATCGCAGTGCACGCGAACGAGTCCGGAGTCCTTCTGGTCGAGATCGAAGAATTCGTCCGGCTGCTGCACGAACTCCAATTCGCCGCCGAGCCCGTAGCGCCAGCCGTGGTACTTACAGGTGAATTGACGACAGACGCCGGAGGATTCGGCGCGCGGATCATCGGTCCAGACGAGTTTGTTGCCGCGGTGGCGGCAGACGTTGTGGAACGCGGTGATCGCTCCGTCGCGGTCGCGCACCACGATGATCGAGGTCCGGGCCGCGTCGATCTCCTTGGTGAAGTAGCTGCCGGTTCGCCGAAGTCGTTCGACGCGGCCGACATTGAGCCAGGCGCGTTTGAAGATCGCCTCCCGCTCGAGTTCGAAGAATTCCGGGGACACCGAATCCTCGAACGAGATCGGGGCGGTGCCGAGGTCCGGATAATGCTCGGTCCAGCTGCCCTCGGCGGGTTTGGGCCATTGCCTCACGGTTGCTCCTTGATCTCCGGGGGTGCGAACGGCGCGTGGTCCATCTCCGGGTCGGGTTGCAGGTCGACGCTGTTGAACACCAGCGCCAGACACAGATACGACCCGGCCACGAACAGGACCTCGATGAGCTGACGAGCGTCGAAATGGGTTGCCAGGCCCGCCCATGTCGTGTCCTCGATGCGGTATCCGTCGAGCAGCTGATCGGCCGCGGACAACAGCAGCCGCTCCACCGGCGACCAGACCGGGTCCTCGGGACCGCGGGTGACCGCTTCGACCTGGTCCGCGGTGACGCCACAGTCCAGGGCCAGTCGCGCATGCTGGGTCCACTCGTACCTCGCGCGGCTGCGCCAGGCGACCCGCAGGATCAGCAGTTCACGGTGCCGCGGATCGATGGCGGGGCGATCGAGCAGCGCACCGTTGTAGGCCAGCCACGCCGCGCCCAATTCGATGTGATGGCCCAGAATTCCGAGCACGTTCGGCATCGGGGGTGCATCGGGCGCGCCGGACAGATAACGGTCCGCCAATCCGACTCGCCCGCGCAACATTTCGCGAGCGTGCGCGTCCCACTGGCCGGGTGGCAGCGGGACCAGGCGCGGGGGAGTGGTCATATGACCGACCCGCCGTTCACGCCGAGTACCTGGCCGGTGATGTACCCGGCCTGCTCCGAGCACAGGAACAGGCACGCGGCGGCGATATCCGCACCCGCGCCGAGGCGCCCCACCGGGATCGCCTTGGCCATGGTGGCGTTGTCGGGGAGGTTCCCGGTCTCCTGCGATCGGCGTGACATCGGCGTATCGATGCCCGAGGGCGGGATGGTGTTGACGGTGATGCCGCACGGCGCGTATTCGCGGGCCAGCGCCTTGGTCATCGCGACGACCGCGCCCTTGGAGGCGGTGTAGTGGACCATGCCGGGGGAGCCGCGCTGGGCGCTCGAGGAGGAGATCGTCACGATCCGGCCCCATCCGGCGGCGAGCATGTCCGGGATGACGGCCTGCGCGCAGTGGAACGTCCCGGTCAGATTCACCTCGACGATCCGATGCCAGTCCTGCGGCGTGATCTCGGTGAACGGGGCGAATCCGACCAGTCCCGCGCTGGTGACCAGGATGTCGATCGGTCCGAATTCGGCGCGGACCTGCCGCATCGCCTCGAAAACCGCCTCGCGATCGGTGACGTCCACCGCGTGGGCCAGCGCCGTCGCGCCATCGGCCCGCAGCTTCTCGGCGACCTCGTCTGCGGCGGTGCCGTCGATGTCCAGGACCGCGGTGCGATAACCGTGTGCGGCGAAGGATTCGCAGATGGACCGGCCTATGCCGGATGCGCCGCCGGTCACCACGGCCACCCGGCCGGCGGCCGTCGCGCGCGAATCGGGCGATCGGCCCTGGTCGGCGCGGTTCGTATCGCTCATCGCAGCTCCGTTCGTAGACCGCGCTCACCGGCGGATCGGGCGGGGTGAACGTCGGGAGCAATGCCCCGCGCAGCACCACATTCTCGGATCGGCCGCGACGGGACGGGCCCGTCGCGAAGCTCTCGGATCACCTCGGAGACCAGGCTCCGAGTGAGTTAATCGACTGCCTAATTTAGGCGAGTGATTAAGATATACGGCAGGGCTGTCGGAGCTGTCAATAGTCTTCGCGTGGAGGCGTTTCCGGCGGTGATGTGTCGCGAGCGCCCGACTCCGGCGGCCGTACACTGGGCGAACAGCTCGGCCGTTGCTGAGCGATCGCCGTCGCACCGCCGTGGACGGCGCATCCCGCGCCCGCAGGAGGTCATCGGATGAAACCGGGCACGGGTCCCGAGGATTCGCCCACTCGCACCGCGTTACTGGACGCGGCCGAGCAGGTCATGCTCGAGGAGGGCTATGCCGCGGTGAGCACCCGTCGGCTCGCGGCGCGGGCCGGAGCCAATCCCGCGCTGGTGTACTACTACTTCGGCACGATGGACAACCTGTTCATCGAGTTGTTCCGGCGCGGCGCCGAACGCAGCTACCGGCGGCAGAGCGAGGCGCTGGCCTCCCCGCAGCCGCTGTGGGCGCTGTGGGAGGCGATCCACGATCAGTCGCACACCGCGCTGACCATGGAATTCGTGGCCCTGGCCAATCACCGCAAAACCATTCGCGCCGAGATCGCCAACTCCTCCAAGCGATTTCGCGCCCTGCAACTCGACGAGGTCACCAGGGTCCTGGACGCCTACGACTACCACTCCGAGACCTACACCCCCGCCGCGGTGGTCCTGCTGATGTCGAGTGTCTCGCGGTTCCTGCGGATGGAGGAGGCGTTCGGTGTGGATGCCGGCCATCGCGACGTGACCGCGTTGCTCGAGACGCTGCTGCGCGAACTCGAGGGTGACCCGCGGCCCGTCGATTGGGCGGCCGTCGCCGAGCACCCTGGTTGCCGTTCCTAGCCGACAGGATCGTCGAGTCGATCCCAGCGGCGATCTCGGGTGGTCACGGCCCTGTGGGAGCCGTCTGGCGGGCTCGTTGCCGTTCGGTCACGGATGTGTCGGCGAGGTGTACCGCCGCTGCTCCCGAGTGAACGGCAGGTCGATGAAAGATCACGAAACGGTCGCAATCGACGTTCCGGGCGAAATTTATTGCCGCTTTCATTGCTGAACAATTGCTACCAGGCATAGCGTCGAGGTCCGAGAGTCGCACAACCGACACCGCTGGGCAGCAGTCACAACGAGGTCGATCACGACGCGGAGCAGCAGAGGGGTCGGGGGATCCCGCAAGCGAGGACTGTGCCATGAACCAATATCCGCACCCGATGTCCGCAGTGCCGAATACACCCGCCCCGCTGGGCGACGATACCTCCGCCCCGCTGGGCGACGGAAAACTCGTGGTGGCCAGAGTGCTTGTCGCCGAAGGCAATCCGGCCACCGCCGAGATGGTCGTCCTGGTCCTCGAACACGCCGGTTACCAGTCCATGCGTACGGGTACCGGACGTCAGGTACTCGCCGCCGCCCCGCAGTGGCATCCGGATCTGGTGCTCCTGGATCTGGATCTGCCGGACCTGCCCGGTCCGGACGTGTGCCGACGATTGCACCAGATGGTCTCGGCCCCGATCCTGGCGGTGTCGACCGAATCCGATCCGGAGGCCGCCGAGCTGGCGATGGCCTGCGGGGCGTCCGATTACGTCCGCAAGCCGTTCCGGACGATGGACCTGCTCTCCCGCATCGAATCGCGGCTGGCGGGCAGCGTGCTGGGCGGCTGATCCGCGAGCAGTCCGGCGGCTGATCCGCGAGCGTGGCCGACGCCCGCGCCGGATCAGGCCCGGACGCTGTGGACGACCCAGAAATCGTGCCGCCCCAAGGTGATTCGCTCGACGCGCGGGTCCGCGAATCCCGCCGCCCGGCACAGGTCGGCGAACGATCGCGCCTGATCGTCGGTCCAGCCGTGTGCGGCCACACCGGTGGCGCCCACCGGTGAATATCGCTCGACGGCCACGAATCGCCCGCCCGAGATCAGCACCCGCTGCACCTCGGCCAGAGCGGTCGTGACATCGGGCCAGTGATGCACGGTCGCCACGGCCAACGCCACCGTGACCGCGCCGTCCTCGAGCGGTAGCCGTTCCGCGACACCCTCGGCCCAGCGGATCGACGGACCCCGCACGAGCAGACGAGCCAGCCGCAACATCATCGGCGACGGATCGACCCCGGTGACCCGAGCGCCGCGCCGGGCGGCCGCCCGCACCGCCGCACCGGAACCGCAGCCGATGTCCAGGACCCGATCCGATTCGGTCACCGCGGCGGACTCGACGACCATGCGGGCGCGTCGTCGCCCGGCGGCCAACATCAGCGCGCCGGCTGCCAGCCCGGCGGGACCGGAGAATCCGGGGTGGTCGGCGTGATGGTTGACGGGCAGGGTCTGCGGCGAGTTCATCGAACGTCCTCCTCGGGAGCGGCTGGTGTCACCACCTTGCAAGTTCAAGCCGACTGGAGGTCAAATGTCGCCATGGACCTGATCCCGATCGGGGAGGCCGCGGCGAAACTGGGCATGGCGACCTCCGCGCTGCGGTATTACGACGAGCGTGGCCTGGTGCGCCCGGCCGCGCGACGTGGCGGCAAGCGGATGTACGACCGGGAACAGCTGCGCCGCTTGGCCTTCATCAAGGTGGCGCACAGCCTGGGGCTGCCGCTGGAGACCGCGGCGGCGGTGCTGGACGCGCCGAGTCCGCAGTGGCGCGAGGTGCTCGAGCGGCAGATCGCCGAACTCGAGGAGGCCATCACGCGGGCCCGCACCGCGCAGACCTTCCTGACGCACGCCGCTCGGTGTCCCTCCGACCATCCCGCCCGCGAATGTCCGACGATGCTCGGCGGCCTGGACGCACTGCTGGCCGGAACGCCGGTCACCGACCTCATGGACGAAAACCATTGAACGCGAACTGATTCGATCGGCTCAACGCGGCAGTGAGCGATCCGGGTCGCCGTAGACGACGAGCCAGATGGCGCGGCCCAGGGCGCGGGCGAGCTGCTCGTCGTCGATCGATTGCTCCTCGCCCAGCGCGGTGGAAATGGATCGCTCGACCATCGAGGTGAGCACGATCGCGGTCGCGGTGACGTCGCAGGACCGGTCGACCCGGCCGCGTCGCTGCTCGATGATCAGCCGTTCGCAGATGACGTCCTGGAAGCCCTGCACCCGCTCGCGCCAGTAGCGGCCGACGTCGCGGTCGTAGGCGGCGACCTCGGTCAGGGCGATGAGAACCAGTCGGTGCCTGCGGAATTCGGCGATCATCCGGCGCATACCGGCGATGGTGTGCTGCACGTCGGTGTGCTCGGCGTGCCACCAGTTCTCCGCGGCCCCGAACAGGTCCTGGCTGGCCAGGTCGGCCATCCGGATCAGGAGCTGGCTCTTGTCCGGGAAGTGCCGGTAGAAGGTCGAGCGCGCGACGTGGGATGCCGCGGCGATGCGCTGCACGGCCAGTTCGGTGTAGGGCGTCCCGTCGGACATCAGGCGTTCGAGAGCGAGCAGGACCTGTGCCTCGAATTCCCTACGCCGCTGGTCGGATTGCGATCGGCGGTTCGTGGTGACCCGCGTCAACGAGGGCATGGGCACCTGTGCGTCACGGTCATGCATTCCATTGTGCACACGGCGTGCCCGGCCTCTCGATTTCGCGGACACGACCGGGTGTGACGGCTTACCATCCCAACATCGGACATAGTGTCCGAGACATAGTGACCGGAGAGGTTCGATGGACTCCGCACGCCGCCGTCGCCGCCCTCCTCGATTGCTTCGCACCCCCGCGGCTTCGCGCCGTACCGAATACCCGGAGCTTGGCATGAAAGACGATCGCGACCGTTCCGATTCGACAGCTGTGGGCCGCCGCACGATCCTGCGCGGCGCCGCCCTCGCAGGGGCCGCGGTGGTCGCCACTACGGCGACCTCACATTCAGCACGCGCCTCGGCGCGCCCGATCGCGGCTCGGGCGAGTTCACCGGGGCGGGAGGTTGCGATCTTCGGCGGCGGGATGTCGGGATTGTCGGCCGCGCACGAACTCGCCGAACGTGGCTACCGGGTGACCGTGTACGAGCCGTCGTATCTGGGTGGCAAGGCGCGCAGTATGGGCGTGCCCGGCACTGGTCGCGGCGGGCGCGCTGATCTGCCCGGCGAGCATGGATTCCGGTTCTTCCCCGGCTGTTATCAGCACGTGCCCGACACGATGGCCCGGATCCCGTTCCCGGGAAATGCGAACGGCGTGCGGGACAACCTGATTCGCGTGGAATCCGCGGTCGTCGGATTCCAGGATCGGCCGCCGATCTTCGCGCCGGTCGGCTTCCACGGCCTGGCCCAGCTCACCCCGCAACTCGTGGAATCCTCTGTGGTGTCGGCCTTCTCGTTCATTCCCGCCCTGCCGCCCGCCGAACTGGCCTTCTTCGGCAAACAGGTTGCGATGTGGTTCACCAGCTCCACCGAGCGGCGGTTCGGGCAGTTCGAGTACATCTCGTGGGAGGACATGCTGCAGGCGCAGGGCAAATCCGAGGCGTACCGGGAATATCTCGTCGCCGCGCTGACCCGGATCACCGTCGCCGCCAAACCGCATCTGAGTTCGGCGCGCACGATCGGCACCATCGGCCAGGCGCTCGTCCTCGCCGGGACCGGGCTCTACCCGCAGTATCAGGGCGGGGCGGACCGCATCCTGAGCGGTCCCACCAACGAGGCGTGGATCGATCCGTGGGTGGCGTATCTGCGCTCGCTCGGTGTGCGGTTCGTGATGGGCGCTCGCGCAACGCGATTGGACGTTCAGGATCGCCGGATCACGGGCGTCCAGGTGGTCGGCGGCGGGGTGGGCGGAACCGTCACGGCCGACTGGTACGTGTGCGCGATGCCGGTCGGCAAGGCGACGGCGTTGTTGAACGGGCCTGTCCTGGAAGCGGATCCGTCGCTGGCGGGGATGCGGCAGCTGATGACCGACTGGATGGTCGGCATCCAGTTCTATCTGACCCGGCCCACCGACCTGCCCGAAGGGCATATCGCCGCGCTAGGCACGCCGTGGGCGCTGACCGCGCTGCGGCAGGCGCCGATGTGGCGGGGAGATTTCGCGGCGAAATACGGTGACGGCCGGATCGTGGAATGCCTGAGCGCCGATATCTCCGACTGGGATTCGCCCGGCATCCTGTTCGGCAAACCGGCCAAGCAGTGCACCGCCGACGAGGTGGCCAAGGAGTGCTGGGCGCAGCTGAAGACGTGGCTGAACACCTCCACCGACTGGCTGCGCGACGAGGACATCGCGTCCTGGCATCTGGACCCGGGCGTCACCTGGTCGGGCGGGACCACTCACAACGAAACACCGTTGCTGGTCAACACGATCGGCTCGTACAACCATCGTCCCGAGGCGCACTGCGCGATCGGGAATCTGTTCTTCGGCGGCGACCACGTGCGCAGCCACATCGATCTGGCGACCATGGAGGGGGCGAACGAATCCGGGCGCGCGGCCGCGAACGCGATCATGGACGCCGCGGGCGATCCCGGCGCACGCGCCGGAATCTTCCCGCTGGTCGAACCGCCCGAACTGGAGCCGTTCAAACAGCTCGACGCGGCCCGCTACCGCGCCGGTCTGCCGCACATCCTGGCGTGAGAAGTCCCCTCAGGCAGAATCTGCCGGGCGCGTTCGGGCATCAGGCCGTTGGCCAGCCACAGGTTGAACGCCATCACCGGCCGCCAGATCACCGACCACAGCGGTTCCGGAATGCCCGGCAGGGCCGGAATCCGGGTGCGGTTCAGGTCCAGGGCGAAATCGGTGGTGGGGTTGCGTTCGAGCACCTCATCGATGGTGCGGTTCCAATATTCCTGGAACTCCGCGTAATTCGAGACCAGCACCCGATCGGACAGCCCGTACATGCGCCACCAGGTGACGCCCTCGGCGATGAGCTGATCCTTCTGCGCATCGGTCAACGGAGTGCCGAAGTACTCGTTGATCGCGATGTTCAACTCGATGAAGGTGGCGTGTGTCCACCAGTACACGTCCGGGTTGAGGGCGTGATACCGCTCGCCGCGCGAGTCGATTCCCTCGAGCGGCTTGTGATAATCGCGCACCCGCTCGGCCTGCGCCTCGTTGTCCGCGTCGTAGATCATGCCCTGGATCTGCGGCACCGACCGTACCAGCCGATCCCACGGATTGTCGAAGAAGTTCGAATGCTGTTGCAGCGCAGCGCCTACCGCTGGATGCATGTTCTGCAGGATGCCCGTGCGGCCGAGAAACAGCATGTTCCGTCAGTCACCCGCATACTTCCAGGTGAGCGAACCGGGGCCGATCGGCGCACCGGGAAGGACCGGCGCATCGGCGGTCGCGACGGCAGCCTGGTTGTCCGGATCCACGATTTCGCAGCCTCCTTGCCGAGAAAAAGATATCGTGAGAAGGAATATAACCCACCGTCTCATCAGGTGCTCGACTCGCTTGTGGGGCGCGATGATCTCGTGCGGCCGTTGTGGCCGGTCACGACCGAGGGTGTGCGCGCCCTGGAGTGCCCCGGGCTCGAGGTAGATACGGGCCGCCGTCGCAGCCGTGCGTGCTGCGGCGAATCATCGTGTGAACCGAAGGGATGCGGCTGATGCCCGAGCGCAGAAATATCCGGATCACCGGGGCGAGTTCGGGGCTGGCTGCGCAGATGGCGCGCGAATTCGCCGACGAGCTGTCTGACATCCTCAACACTGACGTGGCCCCGTTCTGCCACGGCCAGAACCACTCTGGCAGCGTCCCGATCTCGACTGGCCGCGAAACCGCAACCCTCGCATCGGAAATTCCTCTCGTGCGGTTCCAGTCTTCGCTTGGTTCTCGCAAAGCAGGAACTGCACGTCATGGTCGTGTGCCCGGTACGTGTACCGCACCACCCCATGCATTCATTCGAACATGTATCGAAAGAAGTTGCCATGCGCCACAAGCGATACGGCCATCAGCGGGTGAGTTCGTCGCCGCGCCGATCACTCGGGACGGGGAGTCAGGGGGTGGCTGTGGCGGTCGGTGGTGCGATGCGATGTGCGCAGAACCGAGCGGCCCTTGTGGTTGGCCTTGGCCAGGTACAGGACGGTGTCGGCGGAATCGAGCAGCGACTCCGCATCCGAGCCCGCCAGCGGGGTGACGATGGCCCCGATGCTCGCGGAGACGTGCAACTGGTGGCCGTCGACGGCGATCGGCTCGACCAGAGCCGACTGCAGGCGGTCGACGACCGTGGTGACCACGTCGTTCTCCGCCGGTGGCGGGATCAGGGCGACGAATTCGTCACCGCCGATCCGGGCGATGAGGCAATCCTGTTCGCGCACACTGTCACCGAAGCGGGTGGCGACCTCGGTGAGCACCCGGTCCCCGGTGCCGTGACCGTACATGTCGTTGATGGGTTTGAACCTGTCCAGGTCCACGAAGCACAGCCCGACATGATCGTCGTCGCCGACACCGGCGGACACGGTCTCGATGCGTTCGAGCAGGCAGCGGCGGTTGGGCAGGCCGGTGAGCGGATCGTGCCGGGCCTGCCAGTGCAGTTCCTGCTGTAGTCGATGCCGCTCGGTCACGTCCTCGCCGACGGCGAGCAGATAATCTCCGTACCCCTGGGTGCCCCTGACGAAGGTGATGGAGAACGCCACCCAGCCCACGCTGCCGTCCGAGCGCAGCAGACGTCGTTCCATCCGGACCGAGCCCTCTCCGGCGGGCACCAGCTTGTCGAAGATCAGCGACCGGATCTCTTCCTGATCGTCGGGGTGGGCGAAATCGTAGATCGAGATTCCGCGCAGCTGTTCGACCGGCACACCGATCATCTCGGCGAGTCCGCGATTGGCGTCGACCAGCGTCCCGTCCGTGTCGCCGATGGCGATCGCGATATCGGCGCTGTCGAACACGACGCGAAAGCGCGCGTTCTGATCCTGCCGGAGCTGCTGCCGGGTCAGGTACATCTGATGGCCCTGCGCCACGGCCGCACCGAGGACGGCGAATCGGGCGCCGGCATCGGTGCGGTCGGAGTCCTCGGCCAGCGGTTGCAGGACCTGGACGGTGCGGATCGGGACCGTGGTATCGGTCCATCCCGCATCCGCCAGGGCCTCACCGATTTTGGCGCCCGCGGCCGGATCCAGCTCCGGCGCCAGGAGTCCGGACAGGAAAGTATCGACCAGCTGTGTCAGCAGCCCGCGGGCCACCTCCAGCTCCGCCGGGCCCTCGCCCGTGGTGGACAGTGCCCGCCACCAAGCAGTGAGCAGGGCATTTCGGTCCATACTCTCCAGCACCCCCTCGATGTCCGGCGACCGATCGGCATACCCCTCACCGATCGGGCGCAGTCTTGCCTCTCACACTAGATCAAAATCGCGAGAAGCTGTTGCGCGGAATATTTCCGGCTGGTGGGAGTGCTCATGCGGCGTGGTTCTCGTCGAAGATCGAGACCCCCTTGTATCGCGGGGTGACGATCTGCCAGGCCCAGGTCGCCTGCACGCATCCGACCAGGTCCCGCACGTGTGCGGCCACCGAATCCGCGGCCTTGCGGTCGGTGGAGTCGGCGTATTCGGCCAGCACCTGCTCGCGCAGGAGGTGGAATTCGGTGAGCCGGTCGCGCACGATCGCCGCGGCGCCGTGTACCGCGTCGGCCAGGGTCGCGCCCGGTGTGTTCAACAGCCACACCGGAATCAGGTTGAAGTCGGCGCCGTCGGCGATGCACTCCTTCTCGAAGGAGAACATGTCGTTCATCAGGGCGCCGATATCGGCGGTGAGCCGCTGCAGCCGTCGTAGCCGGGCGGCCGAGTCGGGGTCCGAGATGAGGTCCCAGGGCAGATAATCGTCGCGGCCGTACTCGCACATGGCGATTGCCGGATACATGCCGGAGACCTCCGAGCGCAGGTCGATGTAGGCCGTGACGCTCAGCAATCCGCCGCGGGCATCGGTGTTCTGATCGCGGATCGCGGTGCGCAGATGTTCGGCCGTCGAGCTGAGGAACTGATCGAGCCAGCCCGGTTCGGCATCGCGGGCCAGCAGCTCCAGGAATTCGGCCGTGGCCACCTCTTCCGGAGTCGGATCCGTTGCCGGGCTTCTGGTTTCGAGCATGTCACGTAATCGGCCCGCGGTGTGCGAGGCGCGTAATCGCTCCTCCTCGGACAGGTGCGCGAACTTCTCCCGGCCGACGGTGTCGTTGAGCCAGAACAGGATCGCGTTGAAGATCCCGATGATCGTCATCCGATCGGCGGTAACCGCGTTCGGGTGCAGATAAGGCGTCATGCTGTTGTAGTGCGCACCGCCTGCTTCCAGCCAGATCTCATGTCTGCGACAGAAACGTTCCACTTCGGCGAGCGCGTACTCGCCGAATCTGTTGGGCCGGAATTCCCGGCAGTAATCCTCGATATCGCGGTCCGGTGTGCTGAGCAGTGCCCGCAACGACCATCGCTCGCCTTGTTCCACCAGCGCGTCGTACTCCGATCGCATTGCGACCAGCGCTGTTTCCACCGTCGTCTGTTCACTCACCACGGGATTGCCTCCCCGGCCCATCCGATCCACCAACCACCCAGAGACGGTCAGACCGACTGGTGATACTCGTTCCAGTCGGTGCTTAAAGAGTAAGCAATAATGCCGAATCGGACAGCCTGTCCGATGATCATCGCTGGTGAGACAGCTATCCGCAGGGCGCGTTTCGGCAACCACGGCATGGGATCTCGGCCGGACCGATACAGCTCGAGTCTTGATCCGGCGTAATTCTTCTACCGAAGATCTCGGTTCCGAGTTCGTGTCTCGGCGAGAACGATCACGCGTTGCGCCAATGTGGTTCCCGGCCTTCGTGATAGGCGGTCATACCGTCGACCGGGTCGCGGTGGGCGACGAGCGCGTCGGCCAGGACGGCGGTGTGCGGGGCGGTGTTCTCGGCGTCGGGCAGGGTTTCGGTGCGGGCCAGGAAGTTCAGGGCCGCGCGGGTGGCGACGGGGGAGCGGGCCACGATGTCCGCGGCCATCTCCCGGGCCAGATCCAGGGCCTTGCCCTGCGGTGCGGTGCGGGTGATCAGACCGGCCGTGAGCGCCTCGGTGCTGTCGATGCGACGTCCGGTGAGGATCATGTCGTAGGCCAGCGCCCGGCCGACCACGTGCGGCAGACGCACCAGGATTCCGGTGCCCGGCGGCATGCCGAGGGCGGTGTCCGGGACGGCGAAGGTCGCGGTCTCGTCCGCGATGCTGAGATGACAGGCCAGCGCGAGAGCCAGCCCGTCGCCGTCCGCGCGGCCGTTGATCGCGGCGATCACCGGCTTGGCCGGTGTGGCATCCAGCGGCGAGGCGTCGAATCCGTTGTGCGGCTGGAGCATGAGTTGCAGTGGTGACCGGATGCCGTGCAGGTCCGCGCCGAGGGAGAACGCCTCGTCGCCCGCGCCGGTGAGTACCGCGACCCACAGATCGTCGTCGTGGGCGAAGGCGGTGAGGATTTCGCCGAGTTCACGGTAGGTGTCGCCGTTGAGGGTGTTGCCGTTCGCGGGCCGGTCGATGGTCACCTCCAGAATATGTCCGGAGGTCGAGACCGAGACGGTGCCGTATTCCGTTCGCAAGGCCGGAATACGTTGGGCCAGTCCGGTATCCATCGACTCGCGACTCAACGTGACATGGTTGCCCGCATCGCCGGAGCGGACGAACACCCGTCGGCCTACCGGCTGTTCGGTATCGGTCAGGACGCGAGTGGTCTCGCTGTCCAGCGGTGTGGCCAGGAATCGGCGGCCGTCGTCCAGGCGGCCGACGACGGTGGCGCGGGCGGATCCGCTGGAACCGTAACGGAGAACGAAACTTTCGATCGTGCCCCAGCCCTCGGGGCGGTGGGCGACCGGAATGCCCGGCACATCGTTCAGTTCGGCCTGCACGGATGTGGTGGTCCGGACGCGCCAGGGAGCCGGTGTGGTCGAGTAGACGCCCGCGGAATGTTTGCTCAGCACACCGCCGTTCGCGGAGACCAGGCCGTACGCGCCGGGCCGATCACGCAGTCGTGCAACGGTTTCGACGATGGCGTGGGTGGTGTAGTTGTTGCCCGGTCCGCCGAAGAACGGCAGCCCGCCGGTGACGGTCAGGCCGCGCGGATCGGCCGGATCCAGGCCGAGGCCGTCGCACAGATTCGACACCGCGATCGGGAAGCAGCTGTACAGGTCCAGGGTGGTCAGCTCGTCCAGGCCGATGTCGGCCATATCCAGTGCGTGCCGCACCGCCGCGACGGCGGCCGGGCTGCGATCCAGATCCGGGCGTACCAGCAGTTCTCGTTCGGCGAGGTCGGCGTAGCCGTGCAGATACACCCGCTGCGATTGCGGAATCCCCAGTCGGTCAGCGGTTTCCGTGGACGTCACCAGCACCGCGGCGGCCTGGTTGACCTGATCGCGGGCGACCAGGAAACGCGGGTAGATATCGGTGATGAGCCGGTTGCGCTCGTCCACCCGCACCAGTTCGGCGGCATCGCGTTCGATCGGGGCCGCCGCATGCGGATTGGTCGCGGCGACCGCGCTGAATCGGCTGAACAGCTCACCCATCGTCTGTGCGTACTGTGCCCGGGACTCCCCGCGCCGTCCGCGGCGGGCGTTCTCCAGCATCGCGTAGCTGACCGCGGGTTCGACCAGATGGTGCCGCACCGCGTAGAACGGCGTCATTCCCTGAATGGAATAGCCGCGATCCTCGAGCGGACCGCTGTCGGACTCGGTGAAGTCGGGGCGTTCGGTGGGCGGCAGGCCCGCCAGATGCCGGACGGTCGAGATCGTCTCCGCGCCGACGAGTACCGCGGCGCCGCACCGGCCCCCGGCGATCTCCCCGCACAGCTCGTTGAGCAGCTGTTGTGGGCTCTGGCCGCCGGTCGGACCCAGGATCGCCCGGGACGGGTCGGCGCCGACGCGGCGCGCGATCGCCCGCGGGACGTTGTCGGGTGCGCCGAGCGCGGCGGTGGCGTAGGGACTCGAATCGTCGAATGCGCGCACGGCCGCGACGATGTCCAGGGCGGCGGCGAGCGCGGCCGGATCGGCGGTGGAATCGCTGAGTGCCGCGCGGACGGCTTCCGCGGCCAGGTCGGCGGCCGACAGTGCGCGATATCCGGCGTCGTCGAGCCGTTCGGAGGCTTGGCCGACGCCGACGAGTACCGGAGTATCCGGGGAGATGGTCACCGATTCGGGTGAGGTGTCGGACATGATCGCGGCACTCCTTCCGGCCTGCAGCAGGTGTGATCCGCACTGGGACGGGCTTCACACTGCGAGCGGCGGCAGCCGCGTGGACACTGTTCTGGACATCCGTTTTACACCGTATCAGGACGGTTCGAGAGGAAGGGGGTCCCGTCACGGACCCGCAAGAGACGAATATCCAGTCCTGGGGGCACAGCGGGCCGCGCGGCTGGTTGGATGGGGGTGTGCCGAATCCCCTTCGCCCACAAGCGGTTGCCCTGCTCGATGAACTGTCCACCAACGGCGCGGATTCGGGGGTGTGGTCGGACCTGCGGGAGGAGCTGTACTACCGGCACATCGGTGAGCACGCCTGCGCGGCATTGCCCGCGCTCGCCGCTCTGGCCCGCGAGGGCGTCCCGCTGACCCGTCTGCGGGCGATCGAACTCGCGGGAGACCTGCTCGCGAGGGCCGATCCGCACACCGGATCCGTTCGCGAGCAGTACGCGCAGGACATCGCGACACTGCTGAGCCTGGTCCGGGCGGATCTGGCGACGAAGTACGCCGAGCAGGACCACGAGCCGGACGCCTTCGTCTACCGCATCCGCAGCATGCTCGCCCTCGAAGGGGAAACCGAATGGTCCCGCCGGCTGGCCGGACTGCTGGGCGGCGAATTCGAGATCAAATGTCCCGAATGCTCCGCGGTGATGTTCGTGGCCCTGGGCACGCACGGCGTGTTCACCTGCTGGGACGACGACTCGCTCGCCGACGACGCCGACGACACCGAACTCGTGCCCACCGTGCCCACCCGGCTCACCGGCCTGGCCCACCGTCTGCACACCCTCGCCGTCACTGTTCGTCAACCGGTCCTCGCCCGGCACCTCACCTATCTGTTCGGCCGGACCACCTGTCCGCGCAACGCCCACGAGTTCACCCCGGCCGATACGATCGCGGGACTGCCGGGTAGCTAACCGGTGCCTGGAAAGGGTTGCGGCACCGAGAACTTCGGTGGCGTTGCTCAATCCTGCCGATCCACTTTCCGAGGACGGCCCGCGGCTCCGAAGGCCAGCGCCGCCGCGGCGACGAGGCTGATGGCGGCCAGCACGAGGGTGGTGTGGTGCATGCCGTCGAGGAAGCCGGTGCGGGCCAGGTCGAGCAGGGGTTGCGCGCGAGGGCCTGCTTGGTGGGCCAATTCGGTTGTGGCAGCCAGGGAATGGGAGACCGGGGTTCGGGCGGGTTCGGGGAGACGGGGCAGGGCGGGTGCGATGGCGGAGTGGTAACCGGCCGCGAGAACTGTTCCGGCGACCGCGATTCCGACCGCAGCGCCGATTTCGCGAGCGGCGTCGTTGACCCCTGCGGCCACGCCGTGCGTGTCCACGGCGGTGTCGGTCATGATCGCGGTGGTGGCCGGTGCCGCGGCGAGTCCGAGTCCGGCGCTGATGACGAACAGCGGGATCAGCACGCCGAGATATCCGGAGGACGGGGTCAGGCGGGTCATCATGCCGAGTCCGGCGGCGATCACGACGCGGTTCTCATCGCGGCTCACTCGCCGACGCGGTGCGCAGCCGGGGCGGTGGGGATGGGTGACACCGCCCCGACTGCTTCTCGCCCGCTGTCGCATCCGCGCGGCATGAGAGGCGGTAGCCGCATCGGGACGAGCCGACGCACCGAACCACGCGAGGGAGCGCAACGTGGCATCGGGTCGAGATCGCAAGGGCAACAGCGGTATTCGAGCGGACAGGGCGAATTCTGCACCCATTCGCCCCGTCCGCTGCCACGGTAACCCGGCAAGCGCACGGTTTCCAGGCGAACCAGCACTACTGGGACCATTCACCGACCCACAGCATCCGAACCTGTGAATCCGACAGTGTCACCACAGGTTCGGGCCACCCCGTCCCGATGCCACGATGGGGAGATGCCCGCCATCCCCGTCGACCTCGCCCGCAACCTGGTACTCGCCCACTTCCCACAAGCCCGCGCCGCCTGGCTCGGCGGCAGCGTCGCCCTCGGAACACCCACGGCGACTTCGGATCTGGACATCACCGTGCTGCTCGCAGGTCCACCCGCGCCGTATCGTGAATCGCTGAATCACGAGGGATGGCCGGTGGAGCTTTTCGTCCAGACCGAGGAATCGGTCGCGCATTTCCGCGCCGCGGAGCGGGTCGCACGGCGTCCGGCCACGGCACGACTGATCGGGCAGTCGTGCATCCTGCTGGACGTGGACGGCAGCGGCGAACATCTGCAGGAGGACTGCGCACGAGAACTATCCGAAGGTCCGGAATCGTTGAGCGAAAAGGAGTTACGGGCCATGCGCTACGAGGTCACCGATCTGCTCGACGATCTCGCGGGCTCGCACGATGCAAACGAGCGCCTCGCGATCGGCGTCGCCTTATGGCAGGCGACGGCCCGTCTGCTGCTCACCGCGAACCGGCGCTGGCTCGGCGGCGGCAAATGGCTGCAACGTGAACTGGTGGCCTTCGACCAGGTCGGTAGCACGGACTTCGGCCGCTCGCTGGCAGACGGGATGCGTGCGATAGCGCTCGGCGACGTGGATCCGATGACCGCGGTCGTCATCGAAGTTCTGGATCAGGTCGGCGGGCGACTGTTCGAGGGATTCCGGGCGAGCGGTCCCGCTTGAACCAGTCCTCGGTGGTGTCCTGTGCCGTCGCGCGCAGCCAGTCCTCGAAAGTCATCATCTCGGGGTGGAGTTCGCGCAGATGCGTGAGATCTCTGTCCAGGCCGAGGATGTCGCGTGCTCGGAAGAACTGGAACATCGCCGCGTAGTCGTGGCCGATGCCGGGCATCGTCGACCGCAGGGAGTTCGGGGGCATCGAGTGGTACTGGCACGGAGTCCCCGTCACTCGCTCGACCGTGGCGGCTATCTCGTCGCCGGTCAGGCTGTCCGCCGTGACGGCGAGATCGCGGGCGCCCCAACTCTGCCAGTTCCGGAACATGAAATCGGCTGCGCGATGTCGCGCGGAGCCGAGTCGTCCTGGCCACCCGGACCGAGGATTCCGGCCTCGTGGCGGACTTCCGGCAGTGCGCCAGAGAACATCTCACTGCCTGAGAAGCGTTCCACCGGCCGGGCGCACACCCGGAGTAGGACCGAGCTCGATGGGCCCGGCTCATTCGCCGGTCCGGGACTCGTGCGGGCGAACCGTCCGGCGGATCGGGGGGAGTTTGCGGCGTAAGTGTCGGGGGCTCCGGTGAAAGCGCAGGTCCACGGGGGAGTTTCGGGTCCGGGGGTGGCGTAACGAGGCGCAACAGAATCGGATACGGGGTTGAAATACGGGGTTGGGACGGTCGATCCAGCACAGCGAAGGGATCGACAGATGGGCTTCACCGACAACCCCAAAATGGAGGATTACTCCCTGCGATATACGCCGGGCGCATTCCGCAAATGGTCACCGTGGATGGTGTTCCTGTCCTGCCTGGTGGGGATATCCGCGATGGCGGGTTACGCATTGGACGCGGCGTTCGTCGACTCGTTCGGGTTCGGCAACGCGCTGATCGGCTTCGGCCTCGCCGCGGTGGTGACGGTGCCGCTGACGATCGTGATCGCGTTCGCCATCGCCCGCGGCCATATCGACATCGACTTACTCACCCGCGGTTCGGGTTTCGGATATCTGGGCTCGACGGTGACCTCACTGGTCTACGCGACCTACACCCTGATCTTCCTCGCCTACGAAGGGGCGATCATGGCGCAGGCGGTCACGGCGCTGACCGGACTGGACATCCATCTGTCCTACGTCGCGGTGGCGGTGGTGATGATTCCGCTGACCCTCTACGGCATGTCGTTCAGCGCGAAGTTCCAGGCGTGGACCTGGCCGCTGTGGATCGCGTTGATCGGGCTGGCCCTGGGCAGCGCGGCCACCGCACCGGATGCCGGAACGCATATGGTGCATCCGGCCAGTGTGGGCCCGGCGGGTGTGGCCGGAATGTCGGTGCTGGCGATCTTCGCCATCGCCGCCGCGCAGTTGTCGCTGGCCGCGCAGGTGGGGGAGCAGGGCGACTATCTGCGGCTGATGCCCGATCCGGAGCGTGGCAAGCGGGGGCGCTGGCGGCTGGCAGTGGTGTTCGGCGGACCGGGATTCGCGTTGTTCGCGATGGGGATCTTCTTCGCCTCCACGCTCCTGGTCGGTTACGCCTCGACCAAGTTGAGCCCGGGGCAGGTCGGGGTGCCGGTCGATTTGTTCACTGCTGTCTACGAGCGGGTCACCGGTAATCACACCAGCGCGTTGATCCTGGCCGGGACCTTGGTGTTGCTGTCCCAGATCAAGATCAACATCATGAACACGTACTCGGGTTCACTATCGTGGTCGAACTTCTTCTCCCGGCTGCTGCATCGTCACCCGGGGCGCGCGGCCTGGGTCTTCCTACAGGTCGGGTTGTCGTTGGTACTCATGGAGATCGGCATCTTCGACCACATCGTCGAGGTGCTGGCCTGGTACTCCAATATCGGCATCGCCTGGATCGCGGCCATGGTCGCGGATCTGGTGATCAACAAACGCTGGCTGAAACTCGCTCCGCCGCAACTGGTCTTCCACCGCGCACACCTCTACAACGTGAACCCGGTCGGCTTCGGATCCATGGTGATCGCGGGTGCGGTGTCGATGATCGCCTACTACGGCGCGTTCGGGTCCACGGCCGCGGCCCTGTCGCCGTTCGTCGCATTGGTGCTGGCACTGGTGCTGCCGCCGCTGATCGCCTGGCTGACCAAGGGCCGCTGGTACATCGCCCGGATCTCCGAGCTGCCCGAGCACGACGGCGAACTCCCGTGCTCGGTATGCGAGGGCAGCTTCGACGTGGTCGATATGGCCACCTGTCCGTTCCACGGCGGCACGGTGTGCTCACTGTGCTGCTCGACCGAGGGCGCCTGCCGGGACGCCTGCAAACCGAATGCGTGGCGACCGCCGAAAGGCGCTGTGCCCCTGGGCATGCCCGTGGTGGCTCGCACCGCACAACCCGAATTGGAGGTGGCGCGATGAAGGCGCTGATCGTCGTCGACATGCAGAACGGCTTCTGCCATCCGGACGGCTCGCTGCCGCGCCTGGGCATGGCCCTGAGCGGGGCCCAGGAGGCGGTCGCCCGGACCGCGACTGCCGTGCAGCACGCCCGCCGCACCGGTATGCCGGTGATCTTCACCCGCCACGTCTACCGTCCCGGCTATCCGGATCAGGGGCCGTGGCTGGGCGGCCGGACCCCGGACCTGTCCTCGGTCGGCGGCCTGCTCGCGGGCAGCTGGGACGGCGATGTGGTGGACGAACTCGGCTGCGGCCCCGCGGATCTGGTGGTCGACAAGGTGCGGCTGGACGCATTCCAGTGGACTTCGCTCGAACCGCTGCTGCGCGGTCTGGGCGTGACCGAACTCGTCGCCTGCGGCGTGGTGACCAACTTCTGCGTCGAGACGACCGTGCGCTCGGCGGTCATGCGCGATTTCGAGGTGACCCTGCTGCACGACTGCTGCGCCGCGCAGACCCCGCGCCTGCACGAGATCGGTATCGAGATCATGCGCGACTGCGGGTTCGCCGAGGTCGTCGCGGTCGCGGACTTCGCGGCAACGGCGGTGGCGGCATGAACGCCACGGCCCTGCCGGATTCGGTTGCCCGAGGGGTGCGGACATGATCGCGCTGACCTGTAACACCCCGGTCACGGAGGGGAGATCGCTCGGCAACGGTGGTTGCTTACCGTCCAGGGGTATGCGGACTGCGCCCGGAGGGCAGCGGGCCCACGATGTGCGTCGGCTGCGGGACATATTGCGCGCCACGGTGCGTGGCGGCGGGTACGAGCGCGGGCAGTTGCCGAGTGAGATCGAGCTGATGACCGCTTATCGGGTGTCCCGGGCGACCGTGCGTGCGGCGCTGGCGCTGCTGCGCACCGAGGGGCTGATCGAACGGACGCAGGGTATCGGCACGCACGCCGTGCTGGAACCGGTGACGACCTCGCTGCCGGAGGCACACGGTGTCATGAAACCCACGGTGGGCAGCATGTTCAACCACCGGATGCGTCCGCGCGAACTGGATCGGTCGATGGTCCCGGCCCCGGGCGCCATCGCCGAACGGCTCGAAATCGCGCCGGGCACACCGTGTCTGCGACTCGAGTATCTCGCGCTGCACGAGGACGAGCCGCTGGCGCTGGCGAC
Source organism: Nocardia jiangxiensis NBRC 101359 (assembly GCF_000308615.1). Lineage (GTDB taxonomy): Bacteria > Actinomycetota > Actinomycetes > Mycobacteriales > Mycobacteriaceae > Nocardia > Nocardia jiangxiensis. Next base: position 27,901 of record NZ_BAGB01000163.1, on the reverse strand, counting down.
GAATTACGTGCGCTGTCCCGAGGCGATCGCGCTGCGGGACACACCGTTCGTCTCCGACTGGTACCAACTTCTCGCCGATTCCGGTGTGGCGCTGTCGGATTCGGAATTCGTGATCGACTGTGAACCGGCCGACGCCCCGTTGGCCGCGGCGCTGGGCGTGCGTGAGGGCACGCCCCTGATCTCGATGGAACAGATCATCTACGACCTCGGCGGCCGTCCGTTCGACGTCGCCTTCATCCACACCCGCGGGGAGCGATTCCGATTCCTCTCGCGTGCCAGCAGCAGGGAGCTGAAATGACCGACATACCACTCACTCTCACCGATGCGGCCGCGTCGCTACGTGCCGGAACGACGAGCTCGGTCGCGCTGACCCGCGCCGCGATCGCCGCTGCCGATGAATTCGACGGCACCGTGGGCGCCTATCTGACCCGGTTCGACGAGTACGCCCTCGAGCGTGCCGCCGAGGCGGACGCTGATCTCGCTGCCGGGCGGGATCGCGGGCCGCTGCACGGAATTCCGGTGGGCGTCAAGGATATTCTCGCCATGGCCGAGGGGCCGACGACCGCGCAGAGCCTGATTCTGGATCGGGCGTGGGGTGCGGGTAAGGATGCACCGGTCGTCGCGCGGCTGAAGGCGGCCGGCGCGGTGCTCACCGGGAAGACCACGACGATGGAATTCGCCTGCGGTATGCCCGACACCACCAAACCCTTTCCGGTGCCGCGCAATCCGTGGGATCCGGCGACCTGGCCGGGCGGGTCCAGTTCGGGTACCGGGATCGGTGTCGCGACGGGAATGTTCCTGGCCGGAATCGGCACCGACACCGCGGGCAGCATTCGGATTCCCGCCGCGTTCTGCGGTGTGAGCGGTCTGATGCCGACCTTCGGCCGGGTGCCCAAATCCGGTTGTGTGCCACTGGGTTACAGCCTCGATCACATCGGGCCGCTGGCCCGCAGCGCGCGGGACTGCGCGGCGATGCTCGAGGTGCTCGCCGGTGCGCACCCCAGCGATCCGGACTGTGTGGACGCGCCGTTCGCGATGCCGGAATGGGCCGGGGATCTGAACGGTGTGCGGATCGGGGTGGTGCGTGAGGGGCACTTTCCCGAGCACGGCGATCCCGCGCTGACGGCGACTTTCGATGCGGCCGTGGACGTTCTGGTGCGCGCCGGGGCGGACGTGCGGGAAGTGGTGCTGCCCTATCGGCAGGAGATGATCACCGCGGACATGATCACTATGGGATGCGAGGCACTGGCCTATCACCGCACCGATCTGTCGCAGCGATGGGACGATTATTTCCTCGCCACGCGGGCCATGCTGGCGATCGGCGCTCAGGTGTCGGGCGCGGATTACGTTCAGGCGCAACGGGTCCGGAGTGTCGCCCAGGACGCGGTGGGCGAGCTGTTCGACACCGTGGACCTGGTGGTGTGCCCGACCGCGGCGGTCGGCGCGCCCACCTTCGAATCGATCACCGGCCCGGGTGGTCAGACCGATGTCGGGACGCTGTTCAGCCTGATCCACACCCCGTACTGGGATTCGGTCGGCAATCCCGTGCTGGCCGTGCCGATGGGTTTCACCGCGGCCGGACTGCCGCTGTCGATGCAACTGGCCGGACCGGCCTTCGGCGAGGCGGAGATCCTGCGTGTCGCCGACGTATTCCAGCAGGCCACGCAGTGGCATCTGCGTGCGCCCGAACTCGCCACCGAAGGAGCTGCGGCATGAACGAGGTCATGAAAATCCTGCTCGATGCGGCGCAACTGCCCGCGTCCGAGGACGAGATCGCCGCCTACGCGGCGGGATTCGCCGATCAGCGCGCCGCGGTGGATGCCCTCTACGCGGTACCGGAGGCGCGATACGCGGCCCCGGCGCTGCATTTCCGGGCCGCGTCGCGAATCGCGGACTGGGCGAGCTGAGGTCGTAACGACCGGAAATCCAGGATCCGTCTCTTGCCTGTTGAATGTGCCGTTAAATGACGGTACATTAATCAACGGTAAGAGGCGGATCCGGCGAGTGTGGGGCATGGTCTCGGGCGGAAAGCGGATCCGAATACGTTGTGCACGTTAGGAGTTCGCATGTCTCGAAATCTCGTTCCGCTGAATGCGCGGCGCACGCTGTCCCGTGCGGCCGTCGCGTTCGTCATCGTCGCGACGCCGGTCGCGGTCGCGTCACCGGCCTTCGCGTCACCGGCTGCCGGAATTCCGGTGACCCCGGCTCCCGCGGCCACCGCCCCCGCCACTCCGTCGGCCGATCCGGTGCATCGCGGCTGGGGTCATGGCGGTTGGGGGCATCCCGGTTGGGGGCATGGTGGCTGGGGTCATCGTGGTTGGGGTCATCACGGCTGGGGTTGGAATCAGTGGCAGGGCGGCGGCTGGAATCAGTACGGCGGCGGCATGTTCTCGCCGTACCCGTACGGAGGCGGCATGTTCTCGCCGTTCGGATACGGCGGCATGTCCACCGGCAGCGCCATGTGAGCGTGGCGTATCGCGGGGCGGAGCCGTCGCCGGTGCGAATCGGCGGCGGCCCGCACCCCTCAGCGCCGCCAGAAGAAGTGGTGCACCATACCGCTCGGGCTGGGGATCTGCTCCAGGTGGAAGCGGTCGGTGAGTTCCTCGGGGTTGGACCACAGCCGCTCGCCACGGCCGATCTCGAGTCGTCCCACCGCGATGTGCATCTGATCGATGAGATCGGCGTCGAGGAATTCCCGCACCGTGTTCACTCCGCCGCCGATGCGCACATCCTTCCCGTCGGCCGCGGCGAACGCCTGTGCCAGCGCCTCCTTCGGCGATGCGTCGAGGAAGTGGAACGTGGTCTCGCCCAGCGTGAACGAGGGCCGCACGTGGTGGGTGAGCACGAAAACCGGTGTGTGGAACGGGGGTTCCTCGCCCCACCAGCCCTGCCAGTCGTAGTTCTCCCATGGACCGCGTTGCGGGCCGAATTTGTTGCGCCCCATGATCTCCGCGCCGATGTTGTTGTGGAAGTCGCGGGTGCAGTAGTCGTCCAGGCCGTAGCCGCCGCCCGGTTCGGTGCGGTTCGGCCAGTGTGCGGTCGCACCTGCCCAGGCGAACAGTTCGGATGGATCGGCGTGACCGAACGGCCGCTCGAAACTCTGCCCCTCCCCGGCTCCGTAACCGTCGCTCGACAGGGTGAAGTTCTGGACGCGGACCAGCTGTGTCATTCGAAACCCCTTCTGGTTGCAATCTGCAATCGGTTGAGAATCTACCTAGACGACGATCCCGGTCACCGGCAGAAGGTGCGGCACCACCTCACCGAGGCGGCTCCGGAGTCTGTGCCGGTGTGGTGAGCAGATCGATGACCGCCTGCGCCTCCTGCGCGGTGGGGATGGGCAGGCTGTCGCGGCCGTGGATGAGGCCGATGCCCAGGTAGACCATCGCGCCCGCACGCAGGCGGGCCTGGGCGGTGTCGAATCCGAGCTCGAGCATGGTCTGCTCGACGATGTCGAAGACCTTGCGCTCGAGCGCCTGGACCGCACCGGCCACCTTGGCGTCGTTGCGGGCCCATTCGCGCACCGTGGCCTCCACGATCCAGGTGCTCGGATCCACCAGTAGTGAGGCCATCTGCTCGATGCGCTGCTCGACGGGGATGGAGTCGATGGCGCCCAGGGCGCGCACGGCATCGCTCTGCACGGCGGCCCAGCGATCGGCCATCGCCTCCATGAGCTGCTGGATGTCGTCGAAATGCCAGTAGAAGCTGCCCTTGGTGACGCCCAGTTCGGTGCACAGCCGGGGAATCTTGATGGCGGACACGCCTTCTCGGGCCAGCAGGGCCAGTGCGCCATCGACCCAGTCGTCGTAGGACAGGCGCGGGCTGCGGCTGCGACCGCTGCGCTGGGCCTGTGCCTTCTTCGATCGACGCGGTCGCGCACCGGATTCCGGTTCGGCCCCGGCGTGCGGTTCCGGGGGGTTATCTGCTGCGCTCACGTCTTCGATGCTAGGTCAGTGGTCGGGCGGGCCGTTGCGGGGACGGCTCGCGGCGCAGGTGAGAGGGCTGAATTCACGGGTTCTCCGATTCTGCTCGCCCGGTGCTCGCGGCTGTGTACCATTCACCGAAGTACCGTCGACTATACCAAAAAGTATGATCAGCAGGATGCGCGATGAGGCCATCCGAGGAGGGCCCAGCGATGGATGGACCGATCGGCCGCCGGGGATTTCTGCACCGCGCCGGAGCCGGTCTGGTCGCCGCGGGAATGTACTGCCGCACAGCGAATCTCGCGTCCGCCGACCCACCCGCCCTGCCGCCCAGCCCGCTGCTGTTCCACTCCCCGCCGATGCGGCCCTTCCGCGACGAGATGCCGCGGCTGCCGGTGCTGCGCGGCGACGATCTGGAGCTGAACGCCGCGACGACGACGCACCGATTCCATCGCGATCTGGGCCCCTCGCCCGCGCTGGGCTACGGCGGAATGGAGTACCTGGGGCCGACCATCGAACATCGGGTGGACGAGCCGCTGACCCTCCGGTTCGGCAATCGGATCGGCACGCACCCCTTCACGGCGGATCTGGACACCACCGTGCACGGAGTCGGCGAGCGGTACCGGACCTCGCCGCCGTGTTCGTTCCATCTGCACGGCGCAGTGACCCCGCCGGACAGCGACGGACATCCCGAGCGGCTGGTCTTCCCGGGACAGGGCCTCACACACCACTTTCCGCTGCGGCAGTACGCCGCGAACCTCTGGTATCACGACCACGCGATGGGCATCACCCGGGCGAACGTGTACGCCGGGCTGGCCGGAATGGTGCTGCTGCGCGACGAATTCGACACCGGCGCGCCCGGCAATCCGCTCGGACTGCCCGCGGGTGAGTTCGAGGTCCCGATGGTGTTGCAGGAGAAGCTGTTCACCGCCGAAGGACAGCAGAGTCTGCGCTCGACGGTCATCGTGCCGCAGGGCGCGTGGGAGGGCGGCGGCGTCGGTGATGTCGGGGTCGTCAACGGCGTCGTGTGGCCGGAACTCGAGGTCGCCCGCGGGCTCTACCGGTTCCGGGTGCTCAACGCGGCCTCGTTCAGTCTGTGGAATCTGTTCTTCGGCAACCGCATGCAGTTCTGGGTGATCGGCAATGATCACGGACTGCTGGACCGGCCGGTGCCGGTGCGCGATCTGCTGCTCGAGCCGGGCGAGCGGGTGGATCTGCTGGTCGACTTCTCCGTACTCGCGCCGGGGGAGACGGTCGAACTGCGCAACGACGAGGCGCCGGTGTTCCAGGCGGCGATTCTCGGTGAGGTCGCGATGCCGCTGTTCTGCCGGTTCCGCGCGGCGAGTCGTCGCGGGTTCACCGGTCCTGTGCCGCAACGACTTCGGGGCGCGGTTGGGCTGCCCGCGGCGATGCCCGCACTGGAGAAACCGACCGTCGTGCGGAACCTCACCGTGAGCCAGCCCTACGCGGTGCGCATGCCACCGGCGATCATGGTGCTGAACAACCTCACCTTCGACGATCCCGAGATCGAGATGCCGCGCCAGGGCACGGTCGAGCAGTGGAACATCATCAACATCACCCCCGACCCGCATCCGATCCACATCCACCTGGTCAACTTCCGCATCCTGGGCCGAACCCCGTTGCGCACCATCGACTATCAGGCCGCCAACCCCCAGCCGCCCGTCGGCGTGAAGTGGACCCCCTCGGCGGAGAACTTCCTGGCCGGACCCGAACAGCCGCCCGCCGCATGGGAATCGGGCTGGAAGGACATCGTCCGCGCCGAGGGCGGCACCGTCACCCGCATCATCGTCCGGTTCCCGAGCGCCGAAGAACTCGGCTTCGACCCGGACGCGACCTTTCCCGGCCGTCCCGTGTCGGATACCGGAAACGACATGGCAGCAGCACATTACATGTCGCACGGACAGCTACAGGGTTACGTCTGGCACTGCCATCTGCTCGACCACGAGGACCACGAAATGATGCTGCGCTATCGGACGGTGCGCGGATGATCGCCCGCCACGTCACCGGGTTCCTCAGATGCACCTCTACAACAGGCGATTCCGGAATCGAACGGATGATCCGAATATGACCACATCGGGGAATCGAATGCAGGAGTTGCCGATTCGGGCCCGAGCGGGGGTGACGAAGGCCGCTTCGGGGGTCCGGGGTGCGGTGGGTGCCCTGGGCGAGTTCTATCTGCTGGCCCTGGATACCGCACGGGCGTTGGGGCGCGGGCGGTTTCCGTGGGGGGAGTTCGCGGAGCAGTGCTGGTTTCTGGCCCGGGTGTCGTTGTTGCCGACGGTGATGATGTCGATTCCGTTCACCGTGCTGGTCGTGTTCACGTTGAACTCGCTGCTCGGGGAGATCGGGGCGAGCGACTTGTCCGGTGCGGGAGCGGGTTTGGGGGCCGTCACGCAGATCGGGCCGCTGGTGACCGTGCTGGTCGTCGCGGGGGCGGGGGCCACCGCGATGGCCTCGGATATCGGGTCCCGGGTGATCCGGGAGGAGATCTCCGCGATCGAGGTGCTCGGCATCGATCCGGTGCAGCGGCTGGTGCTGCCGCGCGTGCTGGCCTCGACCGTGGTCGCGGTGCTGCTCAACGGGGCGGTGTGCGCGATCGGGCTGATCGGCGGGTTCTTCTTCTCGGTGTACCTGCAGAACGTCTCGCCGGGCGCGTACGCGTCGAGTGTGACGCTGCTGGTCGGGTCGGGCGATCTGGCGTTGTCGGAGTTCAAGGCGGCGGTCTCGGGCGGGATCGCCGGTCTGGTCGCCTGCTATCGCGGGCTGTCGGTCACCGGTGGACCCAAGAGCGTCGGCAACGCGGTCAACGAAACCGTCGTGTTCGCCGCGGTGGCGCTGTTCGTCGCGAATCTCGTGCTGACCTCGATCGGCCTGGCACTGGGGAGTGGGCGGCGATGAGCACCGCGAACGACGCGATCGGGTCGCTGCGCCGCCGGGCGGGCACGGCCGGCCGCGCGGTGGACGCGGTCGGCGATCAGGTGCTGTTCTATCTGCGCTCGGTGTTGTCGGTGGGCCGGGCCGCGCGTTCGTACCGCGACGAGACGCTCCGGCTGATCTCCGAGATCAGTTTGGGCACAGGCATTCTCGCGCTGGTCGGCGGCAGCGTGGTGATCATGGGATTCCTGACCTTCTTCGCCGGGGCGACCGTGGCGGTGCAGGGGTATCACGCACTCGGCGGCGTCGGGGTGGAGGCGTTCACCGGATTTCTGTCCGCCTACGTCAACGTGCGCGTGGTCGCGCCGGTGACCGCGGGGGTCGGCCTGGCGGCCACGATCGGCGCGGGGACCACTGCCGAGCTGGGTGCGATGCGGATCAGTGAGGAGATCGACGCGCTGGACGCCATGGCGATTCGTTCGGTGCCGTATCTCGTCGGCACCCGGTTGCTCGCGGGTCTGATCGTGGTCGTCCCGCTGTACGCGCTGAGCGTGGTGGCGGCATTCCTGTCCAGCCGGATCACGACGGTGCTGGTGCTGGGCCAGTCCGCCGGGGTCTACGACCACTACTTCGGCACCTTCCTGAACCCCGACGACGTGCTGTGGTCGTTCGCGCAGGCCATGGCGATGGCCGCGGTGGTGATGCTGGTGCACACCTACTACGGATTCCACACCGTGGGTGGTCCGGCCGGTGTCGGCGTCGCCACCGGACGTGCGGTGCGCCTGTCGCTGATCTGCGTGGTGACGGTGACGCTGCTGATCTCGCTGGCCCTCTACGGCAGCGCCCGGCAACTCCATCTGGCGGGTTGATCACGATGACCCGTCACTCGCTGGCCAAGAAGTTCGCCGCCCTCGTCCTGGCGCTCGCGCTCGCGGGCGCGCTCGCCCTGACCTACGCCGCGTACCGGGGCGCATTCCGTCCGTCGGTGGACATCACCATCGAATCCGGCCGCGCCGGACTGGCTCTGCGGACCGGCGCATTGGTCAAGCGCCACGGTGTGGAGGTCGGCCGGGTCGCCCGCGTCGAGCAGGGGTCGGCGGGCGCGGTCGTCGATGTGCGGCTGGACCGGACCGCGGCGGCGACCGTACCGGCGGGCTCCGGCGCGGACATCACCTCCACGACCATCTTCGGCGAGAAGTACATCGCCCTGACCGATCCTCGCGACGAGTCCGCGGGACCGATCCGCGCCGGAACGACCATCCGCGCGGGTTCGGTGACCGTCGAGATCGATTCGATCTTCGAATCGCTCACCGCGATCCTGCAAGCCGTCGCGCCGGAAGAACTCAACACCACCCTCTCGGCGATCGCCGCGGCGCTGCGCGGTCAGGGGGCGGACCTCGGCCGAGCGGTGGACGACGCGAATGCCGTTCTGGCGACGATCAATCCGCGACTTCCGCAACTGCGTCACGATCTGCGTTCGACCGCCGAGGCCGCCACCGTCTACGCCGACGCCGACGACGATCTGTCCGCCACCCTCACCAACGCCTCCACCACCGCCGACACCCTCGTGGCCACCGACGACACCCTCGATTCGGCCCTGTTGTCGATGATCGGCATGTCCGGCACGGCCGATCAGGTCCTGACGCAGAACAGCGAACCGCTGATCTCCGCGATCGGCCTGCTGCATCCGACGACCACCCTGCTGGGCCGGTACTCGCCCGAATTCACCTGTTTCCTCCAGGGCGCGGACGAGGCCCGCAAACTCGCCGAACCGGTCTCCGGTGGCAACGGATCGACCATGCTGCTGCGCTCGACCTTCCTGCTCGGCGTGAGCTCGTACACCTATCCGGGCAATCTGCCGGTCGTGCGCGCCGGCGGCGGACCCCGGTGCGGCGCACTGCCGAAGGTGAGCATGAACCAGGTCCCGACGCCCGCGATCGTCGCCGATACCGGGGTCGATCCCTTCCACGGCGGTACCACCTCACCGCAGCTGGTGCCCGGTTCGCTGCTGAATCTGCTGTATGCCGCGAAGGGAGGGGCGCGATGAGCCGCACCGCAACGACCGTGAAGACCGGACTGTTCGCCGCGGTGATGCTACTGATCGTGGTCGCGCTGGTGATCGTGTTCGGCCAGTACCGATTCGACGCGCACAGCCGGTACTACGCCGAGTTCACCGACGTATCCGGTTTGAAGAAGGGCGATTTCATCCGGGTCGCCGGTGTCGAGGTCGGGCGGGTGGCCGCGGTCGGTGTGGACGCCGACTATCGCGGGCACGTCGCGCTGGACGTCGACGGCGACTATCGGATCACGCACGCGACGCGGGCGACTGTCCGCTACCAGAACCTCGTCGGTGATCGTTACCTCGAATTACAGGACGGCCCAGGCGATTCCGCGCCCGCGTCAGCCGGCTACACCATCGGCCCGGACCACACCCAACCGGCGCTGGATCTGGATCTGCTGATCGGCAGCTTCCAACCGCTGTTCCGCGGCCTGGACCCGGTGCAGATCAACAACCTGTCCGGCGAACTGATCGCGGTCCTGCAAGGCCAAGGCGGCACCGTGCAGTCGCTGCTCGTGCACGCCGCCTCGCTGACCAGCACCCTCGCCGACCGCGACGAGGTGATCGGTCGCGTGGTGAGCAATCTGGACACCGTGCTGGGCAGCGTCGACAAGCACAGCGCCGAATTGTCCTCGGCCCTGGACACCGCGCAGCAGATCGCGACCGGCCTGGCCCAGGACGATCAAGCGTGGGGCCAGGCGCTGACCCACATCGACGCCTCGACCGCATCCCTGGCCAGTCTGCTCACCCAGGACCGGCCCGCGCTCGCGGGCACCGTGAATCAGCTGAACCGCACCGCAACCCAGCTCGACGCCGGATCCGGCACACTCGACAGCATCCTGGGCAGACTGCCGGACACCTATGCCGCGCTGACCAGACTCGGCGCGTACGGCAACTTCTTCAACTACTACCTGTGCGGTCTGCGCATCAAACTCGACGGCCCCGGCGGCAAGGACTTCACCACACCCCTGATCGGGCAGACCACCGGGCGGTGCGCGCCGAAATGAACCGAAATACCGAGACCCGCAACGTCTTCCGCGCCGGACTTCTGGGCACCGCGCTGATCGGCCTGGTAGTGCTGGCAACCCTGAACATCGATTCCCTGCCGTTCCTGAGCAGCCACAGCACCTATCGCGCGCTGTTCACCGACAGCGGCGGCCTGCACACCGGTGACGTGGTGGAGGTCGCCGGAGTCGATTGCGGCAGTGTGCGTCACGTCGCCATCGACCACGCCGCGGTGGCGGTGGAATTCGATCTCGGCTGCGGAGTGCGGCTGGGCAGCGACACCACCGCGCGGATCGTCACCGCGACCGTGCTGGGCGCACGGCACCTGCGCCTGCAACCCGCCGGGCGACACACCCTGCGACCCGGCAGCACGCTGGGCCTGGACCACACCACCTCGCCCTACAACCTCAACGACGCGCTGACCGACCTGAACGACACCGCGGGCAATATCGACACCGCGCAACTGAGCAAGGCCATGCAGGTGCTGGCCGGAACCCTGCAGCGCACCCCCGATGATCTGCGCGCGGCCGTCGACGGCGTCGGGCGGCTGTCCGCGACGATCGCCGAACGCGATCAGCAGTTGCGTGATCTGCTCGAGCACGCCGGACGGGTGACCACCGTGCTGGCACAGCGCAGCGGCCAGCTCGACACGCTCGTCGTCGACGCGAATACCGTTCTGGGAGAACTACAGAGCCGTCGCGAAGCGGTATCGACCCTGTTCGGCAACGTCAGCAAGCTGGCCGAACAGCTGCGCGGGCTGGTGCACGACAATCAGGCGCAGCTGGGCCCGACGCTGGACAAGGTCGACGCCGTACTGGCCGTGCTGAACAAGAACAACGCGAACATCAGCGCCGCCATCGCCCGCCTCGGTCCGTACATGACCGAGCTGGGCGAGGCCGTGGCCAGCGGCCCGTTCTTCAACTCCTACATCCAGAACCTGATCCCCGGGCAGCTCATCGCCCCGTACGTCGACGCGGCGCTGGGCCCGCCCGCTCCCACAATTCCCCAGGGGGGAAAATGAATTCGATGACCCGGGCCGTCCGGCGACGCGCACCGCTGGTGTGGTCGTCGCTGGTGGTGATCCTGATCGTGCTCGCGGCCGGGGCCTACGTCGTGGCCCCGCGCCTGGGCCGAGACGAGTTCACCGCCGAATTCACCTCTGTCACAGGCTTGTACACCGGTGACGAGGTCAAGATCATGGGCGTCACCGTCGGCGGGATCGATGCGATCGAACCCGCCGGGGATCGCGTGCGGGTCCGTTTCCACGTCGACACCGGGCAGCCGATACCCGCGGCTGCCAAGGCGGTGATCATGTCCCCGAATCTGGTGTCTTCCAGGTTCATTCAGCTCGCGCCCGCCTACACCGCCGGGCCGAAGCTGGCCGATGGTGCGACGATTCCCTTGGGGCGCACCGCGGTTCCGGTCGAGTGGGATCAGATCAAGGCACAGCTACAGCGGCTGGCCACGGCACTGGGCCCGACCGACACCGATCCGCGCGGACCGCTCGGACAGGTCGTGGACTCCGCCGCGGCCAATCTGCGCGGTGAGGGGCCGAATCTGCATCAGACGCTCAGCACGCTGTCCGACGCGATGAAGACGCTCTCGCAGGGACGCGGAGATCTGGTATCGATCATCGCGAATCTGCAGATCTTCGTCAGCGCGTTGTCGCAGAGCGGGCAGCAGATCGTCTCGATCAACAATCGCCTGGCCACCGTCTCGACGCTGCTGGCGGACAACCGCGCCGATCTGGGGACCGCGCTGAACGGCCTGGACGGCGCGCTCGGCGAGGTGACCAGGTTCGTCGCGGACAATCGGGATCGGCTGGGCGGCACCGCCGATTCGCTGTCCTCGGTCGCGGCCACCCTCGCCCAGCAACGCGACGGCCTGGCCCAGGTGCTGCACGTCGCGCCGAACGCGATGGCCAACCTGGACGGCATCTATCAGCCCGCGCACAATGCGGTGGTCTCGGCGCTGGCGCTGAGCAATTTCGCCAATCCGGTGAACTTCGTGTGCTCGGCCATCGCCGCGGCCGAACAGACCGACGCGCAGCAGGGCGCGCGGATGTGCGCGCAATACCTCGGGCCGTTGCTGAATCTGCTGCGGACCGACTATCCGCCGCTCGCGGTCAATCCCTCGCGCGGGGTCGGGGCGTTGCCGGGGCAAGTGGTGTACAGCCCACCGGGTCTCGCGCCCCCGCCACAGGCTCCCTCGGTGCTGTCGCAACTGCTGGTTCCGGGAGGTCCGCGATGACCGTGCGTCGGATCGCCACGCTCGTGGTCGTGCTGGGACTGGTCGCGGCGTGCGGAACCGGTTGCGGCTGGCGAGGTTTGAACTCGCTGCCGCTGCCCGGGACCGCCGGGCACGGGCCGGGTTCGTACGCGGTGCGCATTCAGATGCCCGATGTGTCGACCGTGCAACGCAATTCGCCCGTGCTGGTGAACGACGTGACGGTCGGGTCGGTGACCGATATCGCGCTCGAAGGCCAGCACGCGCTGGTCACCGTCCGCCTCGAACGCGGGGTGCACCTGCCGGAGAACGCCACCGCCGAGGTCGGCCAGACCAGCCTGCTCGGCAGCGCTCACATCGAACTCGCCGCTCCGGCAACCGAACCCGCGCACGGAGCACTGCACGACGGCTCGCTCATCCCGCTCACGCGCGCCGGTAGTTTCCCGACCACCGAGCAGACGTTGTCCTCGATGTCGCTGGTGCTCAGCGGCGGGGGACTGGCGCAGATCCGCGATATCAGCACCGAGCTGAACGCGGCGTTGTCCGGTCGCGAGGGCGCGGTGCGCGATCTGCTCGCCAAGCTCGACACACTCATGCGCGGGCTGGACGATCAGAAACAGGACATCGTAGACGCCATCACCGGGCTCGACGCACTCAGCTCGCGCCTGGCCGCCCATCATGACGAGATATCCACGGCCATAACCCATCTGGACCCGGCATTGATCGTGATCCGGAATCGTCGCGCCGACCTGACGCACGCCCTGACCGGTCTCGGCGATCTGGGACGCACGGCGAATGCGCTGATCGGCAACACCCGCGACGACATCACCGCCGAACTGCGCGATCTGCAACCCGTCCTGGCCTCCCTCGCCGATTCGGGCGCCTCGCTCACCGAATCGCTGCGCTACCTGCTCACCTACCCCTTCCCGATCGACACCTACGCCAATGCGGTGCGCGGGGATTACGCCAACGGCGAGGTCACCCTGGACCTGCGGCTGAACACCCTGGACAACGCGTTGCTGCTGGGGACGCCGCTCCAGGGCATGCTGACCGGTCTCGAGGCCATCATCGGGCACACCGCGCCCGGTCCCATCCAGACCGCGCCGATCCCGCTGCCGGGACTGCTGACTCCCGCGCCCGGCCCGGGTGGTCCGCGATGAGCCGTCGGCCGCGGCCGCTGCCGCGCAAATTGTGGGTGTTCGCGGTCATCGCCGTGGTGTCGCTGGCGACGGCCGCGACCGTGTACGCGCAGCTGCCACAGCGGATGGGCATCGGGCGGTACACGATCGGCCTGGAACTGCACGACGGTGGTGGGCTGTACACCAACGCCGACGTCAGCTATCGGGGCGTCACCATCGGCAAGGTGACCGCGTTGACCACCACCGATGCCGGTGCGCGCGCGACACTTTCGCTGAAATCCTCGGTCCGTGTTCCCGCCGATCTGGATGCGGCGGTGCGGAGTATGTCCGCGGTCGGCGAGCAGTACGTGGACCTGGTGCCGCGTCACGCCGCAGGGCCCTACCTGGCCGATGGTGCGGTGATCCATGCCGATCGGACCTCCACGCCGGCCGATGTGGGCCGCATCCTGGACCGGATCGAATCCTCACTGCAGGTGATCGGCCCCGGTAATCTGCGTACCGTTCTGGACGAATCCTTCACTGCCGTGGACGGTCTCGGCCCGCAACTGCGCGAACTGGTCGACGCACTGCATCAGCTCGCCCACGCCGCGGCCGGGGTCGACGGACCCGCCTCGACGCTGATCGATCAGCTCGGACCGCTGCTGGACACCCAGACCGTCACCGGGGATCAGATTCGTCGGTGGGCCTCGTCCCTGGCCGCGGTGACCGGGACGTTGCGTGCCGGGGACGACCACCTGCGCGGCGTCATCGCGCAGGCCGGACCGGCCGCCGACCAGGTCACCGCCCTGTTCACCCGGTTGCGCCCGACCCTGCCGCTACTGCTGTCGAATCTGGTCACCGTGGAACAGGTTGCGGCCGTGTACAACCCGTCACTACAACAGATCCTGGTGCTGTATCCGCCGTTGATCGCCGCGACCCAGTCGGCCGGTCTGCCGAATGTCGACGATCCCGGTCAGAACACCTTCTTCGCCAACCAGCTCAACGACCCGCCCCCATGCATCGAAGGGTTCCTGCCCCCGAGCGAACGCCGCTCACCGACGCAGACCGATACCGCGGCGACTCCGCCGAACCTGTACTGCAAAGTGGCGCACGATGATCCGCGGGCCGTCCGCGGCGCGCGCAACCTACCCTGCATGGAGTTCCCGGGCCGCCGCGCCGCCACCGTCCAACTGTGCCGAGACCCGTCCGGCGCCACCACACGATCACCCGCACCCGCCGTACCCGCACAACCGGCCGCCGCCGTCGGCACATATACCCCGACCGATGGCAGCTACGTCGGCGGCGACGGCAAGCTCTACGCCGATGCTGGTCTACGCCACGGCGTTTCGGGAAAACCGCTACCGCTGCCCACCCTGCTCGCTCCGCCTCCGTGACATCGGAACACGCCCGAGCCGGTCGACCAGGCCGGAACCTGCGGGTGACTACTCCGCGTCCGGCGGTGTCCAGGTCTCGGCGGTTTGGCCGGTGGCCAGGAAGATGGTGCGGCGGCCGACTTCTACGGCGTTGTCCGCGAAACGTTCGTAATACCGGCCCAGGAGGGTGAGGTCGACAGCCGCGGTGACGCCGTAACCCCATTCGGGGCTCAGCACCAGGCCCAGCAGTTCTTCGTGCAGATGGTCCATGGCGTCGTCCTGGGCGTCCAGAGTGGCCGCGGCATCAGGATTGCCGGATTCGAGGACCTCGGCGGCTTTGGTGGCGATCACGACCGCCGCCTCACCCATGCGGATGATCAACGGCCGCACGGGATCCGCGACGACGAATTCCGGATGGCGACGGCGCGCGCTCACCGCGACATGACCGGCCAGCGCCCCCATCCGCTGCAGATTCCCGATCAGCTGGATGGCGGTCACGACCTGCCGCAATTCGCTCGCCACCGGGGCCTGCAGCGTGAGTAATCGGATCGCTTCCTGCTCCGCCTGCTGCGCCATGGTCTCGACCCGGGCGGCAGTGTCGATCGCGGCCTCGGCCAGTTCGATATCGGCCGTGACCAGGGCCTGCGTCGCATCGGCGATCGCGGCCCGATCCTGTAGGCAGATCAGGTTCTGCAGCTGTGCCAGCTGCCGCAGGTTCTCGTGGTAGTCACTGCGCATACCCGATTCAACCGTATTCGAGCCCGAGGCGTGTCACCACCCCGGGTTATAGCGTGTCCGGATTCGACTGCGGTTCAGTCGTTGCGGAACTGTTCGGCTCGGTCTTGTAGTCGCTGAGAGAAGGTTTCGGTCCAGGCGGCGGTCTCTCCGACCTCCTCGCCGAGCCCGCTGCGCCGCCCGAGGACCGGGGATCCCTTGGGGCGGGATCGTTGCGCGATCTTGCGCACATTCCAGGCAAGGTAGTCCGGCACGCTCATGCCCGCGCACACGGCCGCGTCGCAGAGCGAATCCCACTCGAAGCTGTCCACGGTCACTGTCACGGTGACATCTCTGGTCGCCATAACGGAACACCATAGACCTCGAAGGCGAACGTGGCGTGCGGCATTGCCGAGTTCATACGGTGTCCAGCTTATCTACCAGCCAATGTTCGCCGATCTTTACCAATTCCAGACGCAGGCTGCTGGACATGGTGGTGGGCTGTTTCAGATCGTCGGCGGTGGTGACCTGATCGACGAAGACGAGCGCGACCGCGTGTTCGGAATCCGCCGAGACGACCGAGGTGGCGGTCACCGTCGCGGTCGAACTCATATGGCGTGCGTTGGCCGCCGGGATGACCACCTCGCTGCCCAGTTTGTCGAAGTAAGTGGCGAAGTCGCCGGTGAGATGGGAGTGTGCGCGAGCCAGATCCGCGGCGACGGTGTCGGGTTTATAGGACAGGACGGCTGCGGCCGCGTCGGCGGCGGCGGGTCCGACCTCGCGGTCGGCGTCGGAAAGGGCGGCGTCGCCGCGGGATTGCAGGACCGACCAGACGGTCGCGATCACGAGCGCCACGATGACGACTGCCGCGACTGCGGCGGGCCGGCGGCGAGTGATGGCCTGTCGGTCGGTGCCGGATCGGCGCTGCACGGTTGCGTCGCTGGACGATTCGGCATCGGCACCGTCGGCACGTTCGGAGTCGCTGGCGTGGAAGGGCTTTGTGGTAGCGGGATGGTTCGCTTCCGCGGTGGTCTCTCGTTCGGTGCTTGTCGCGGACGCATTTTCGCCCTCGGCCAGGTATTCATCGGCAGACGTGACCGGTTCGTCGGTCGAGGTGTCGGCATTCCGGGTGATGATCTCGTCCTCCACGGTCGTGTCCGCGACGGTCTGCTCTGTGCGGCCCGTCATGGCACGAAGTCCACGTTCGAGACCAATATGTGGCCCTGGGTTCGGTGCAGGAGTACGCGCAGTCGCCACACGCGCGGTTCGTTGTCCGCGCCAGTGGCATTGGTGACTCGGGAGGTGGCGGCCACGAGTACCTTCGCCTCGTCGCCGGACATCGATTCGATACCCGCCGCGCTGACCGTTCCGGTGGTCGAGACGTGCGCTTGCTTCACCACCGAGGTGAAAGCGGCCGAGCGAGAGCCGAAGTCGTCGTGGAACGTGCCCGTGGACGCGGCGAGGATTCGCGCGACGTCGGCATCGGCGCTACCTGCCGAGATCGTGGTCAGATCGACCACGGCCTGCCGCGCCGCCTGTAGATAGGCCGCGCGATCGGCCTGTTCCCTTGTTGCTGTGCGGTGTTGGAGCACGAGTGTCGCCGTGACGGCCGCCAGTGCGACGATGACGACAGCGGCTGCGGCCGAGGCCAGTATTCGCCTGCTGGGCATTCGGTTCAGCCGACGAGGACGATCCGCCGACTCGGATGCGTCCTCGGTGCTGTCCGTGTTGGAGGGTCGGGTTGATTGCGTGGACTGCGCTGATTCCGCGGCTGTGTCGGTCGCTTCCGGGGACAATGACTCCTCGGACCGGTCGGCGGTGGCGGAACGCGCTCGCTCCGCCGAGTCATCGGCAACCGCCGCGTCTGTGGAGTCGTCGGACGCTGCCGCGTCGGATTCGTCCTCGGACGCTGCCGCGTCGGAAGGTTTCGCCTGCTTCGGCTCGTCGGCATCGTCGTTGTCCGCCATCCGCAACTCTCCAATACATACCTTGGTGTACCGTCTTTGCGTACTATAAAGTACGGTCCGCGATTGCGACGCAGATCGCACCGACGTGGATCGCATTTTCGGTGGAAAAAGATCAGGAGGCCGACGTTGGCCGGAACTGTCGAAGAACACTTCCAGCGCATGCCGTATCGCCCGGCGCAGGACGGGAAGGTGGAGATCCACTCCGGACTCAGCCGCCACTATCCGACCCTGCACGGCAATCTCGTGACGCCCCAGGGGTTCTCGCGTGATCTCGTGGTACTGATGGCGCATCCCGCGTCGAATTTCCTGTCCCACTTCCTGCTCGACGCGTTCGCCTCGGCCGGGATCCCGATCATGGGTATGAACACCCGCTACTCGTCCAATGAGCCCGCACTGCTGATGGAGCGCGCGGCGGAGGATGTCGGGACGGGCGTGCGCTGGC
The DNA here is from genome assembly GCF_000308615.1 of Nocardia jiangxiensis NBRC 101359. Classification (GTDB taxonomy): domain Bacteria; phylum Actinomycetota; class Actinomycetes; order Mycobacteriales; family Mycobacteriaceae; genus Nocardia; species Nocardia jiangxiensis. The sequence goes on along the minus strand of NZ_BAGB01000163.1, from coordinate 10,182 downwards.
TGAAGGAGCAGCACGGCTTCGCGCGCGTGGTGTTGCTGGGATTCAGCGGCGGCGGGCCGCTGGTGTCGTTCTATCAGGGGCAGGCGGAGCAGCCGACCATCACGCAGACTCCCACGGGTGAGCCTGTCGCGCTACAGGATTCGATCCCGGCGGACGGCGTGATGTTGGTCGGCGCACATGCCGGGCGCGCGCGGGTGCTGCGGAACTGGATCGATCCGGCCGTGGTCGACGAGTCCGATCCGTATCGCACCGATCCGGCCCTGGATCTCTACGACCCCGCCCGGCAGCTGCCGCTGGATCGGGACTGGGTGGCGCAATACCGGCAGGCCCAACTTCGCCGCATCGAGCGCATCGACGCCTGGGCGCTCGAGCAGCTGGAGCTTTCCAAGGATCGTCCCGGCGCCGACCCAGGACGCGTGGTGCACCGCACGGTGGCTGATCCGCGCTTCGTCGACTCGACGCTCGACCCCAGCGACCGCAAGCCCGGGAGTATGTACGGCGATCCGAGCATCGCCAATCAAGGGGCCGGTGGGCTGGCCCGGTTCGTCACCGCGCGCAGCTGGCTGAGCTCGTGGAGTGTGAACCATTCGCGCGCCGACGCACTCACCGATCTCACCTCGGTCCACGCGCCGACGGTGGTGATGTGCCTGCGCGGCGATCAGGCCGCCTTCGTCAGCGATTCGCGCGAAATGCGCGCCGCCAGTGCGGATCCCGACGCGGAGCTGATCGAGATGGCCGATCTGAACCACTACCTGGTCGATCAGCCCGAAGGTCTGCCGACGATCGTGCGACGACTGCGGTCCTGGCTCGACGACCGTGTGCTGAGCCCGTCATCGACTGTGGCACAAGGTAACTGATATGCAAACCGAATCCGAGGAGGATCCGATGACGGTGCAGGCCCAGCCCACCCGGGCCGGGGAGCCGACGCGCTGCCCGAGCGCCTTCCGCTACTGGGAGGCGCGCCGCACCCCCGGCGTGCAGCGGCTCGAGCGAATCTTCGCCTCGCTCACCGGCCGAGCGCTGTTCCCGACCGACGACCAGGCGCGTGCGCTGTGCGCGGACCTGTTCAGCGGTGATCCGGTCGCCGAACGGTTCGTCGCGGAGGTCATGCACGGCGAGACCGGAGCCCAGCGCGGTCGCGAGATGCTCAACCAGGCGCTGAACACCGGAATCGCCACCGTGCCCGACGCACCCGAGGCCATGCGCGAGCTGTTCGCCGAATTCGAGACCGTGCCGGACTGGGTGCGGCCGGAGCTGGTCGAACAGGGTGCGGCGATCTGGCGGCGTTGGGGCACCATGCTTTTCAGCTTCGCCGGCGCGGAAACCCTGGAGATGTACACCGAATCGGCCGTCGCCACGCCGTTGTCACTGGCCGGCGGATACGCCGGTGACAGTGCGCTGCGCCGGTTCCTGGAGACCTGCCGATTCTGGATGGACGTCTCCGAGCCCGGTGGTCTGCTCACCCTCGGCGCGCAGGGCCGCGCGACGGCGCTGCGAGTGCGCATCATGCACGTCTCGGTGCGCGCCCGTGTCGCCGAGCACCCCGAGTGGGATATCGAGCGGTGGGGTCTGCCGATCAGCCAGACCTATCAGCTGCTGACCCTGCTCGGCGGCAGCGTCACGCCCGGACTCGGCCTGTGGGCGTTGGGATATCAGACCACGCCGTCGGAAATCCGTGCGCTGCTGCACTTTCAGAAGTACATGGGTTATCTGCTGGGCGTGCGGGTGGCCTGGTATCCCGAAACGGTGCTGGACTCGCTGCGGGTGCTGGCCATGACCATCGCCTCACGCTCGTACGACGCCGGACAGCACGGCGCGGAGCTGATCGAGTCCTATCCATCGGCCTTCGCGCCTCGCGACGGCCACCGCGGGCTGACCAGGCTGCGCGAGATGTACAACTTCCGGATCAACTCGGTGTATTCGGCGATGTACATGGCCCCGGGGACTCGGCGTAAATACCGTATGCCACCGGCATTTCCGTGGATCGCCATCCCGATCGCCCGATTCCCGCTGATCACCGCCATGGAGCTGGCTCGGCGGGCCAGTCCGGCGTTCGCGCGGCAGCACGAGAAGCTCATGCTGTGGCATCGCGAGAACTGGTACCGGGCCCAGATGCAGGGCCGCGAGGCGAAATTCGACGCCAGCGGCGCACTGCGGCGATGAATCCGACTCCCTTCCAACGAAAGTGACCATGAGCACTACGGACATCATCGAAGCGTGGAACGGCCCGGGTCGCCGCGACGGCGAGCTGACCGCGGTCGAACCGCGCCACAACGCATTACATCCCTCGGCCGGCAAGCTGGCCTTCGAGCACTGGTATTTCGATGCTCGCCTGGATACCGGACACGTGGCGGTCGGATTCCTGACCAAACGCCGTCCCGAGGATCTGCCCGGTGCCAAGCCGTGGGTCGAACTGATCGTCTACGGCCCCGACGGGGATCGGCGTCAGGTGGCCAAGCGGTATCCGCGCACCGCGGCGAGTTTCGGCGAAGACTTCTTCGACGTGCGCATCGGAGACAACCACGCGCACACCGAATTCCGTGATGACGGACTGCCGGTCCATCACGTGCATCTGGCCGAGGACGGTCTGGTGTTCGATCTGCAGTTCCACAACGAGCTGCCGAGTTGGATGCCGGGACAGGGGGAGACGCACTTCGACGCGCAGAACTCCTTCGGCTGGGCGGTCGGTGCTCCGCGCGCCCGCGTCACCGGAACCGTGCGGATCGACGACACGGTTCTGTCGGCCGATGGGCGCGGGTACGCCGACCACAACTGGGGCGTCGGCGATATGAAGAAGATCATCGACCGCTGGCACTGGGGCAGGCTGTACGACGAGGAGTACTCGCTGCTGTTCGCCGACGTGCTGACCCAGCCGCGGCGCGGATCGCACGAGATCGCGCCACTGATGCTGGCCCGCGACGGGCAGATCGTCCTGTCGACGGGCGAGACCGTACTGACCGAGGGCCCCAAGCGATTTCATCCGGTCGCGGGCCGGGAATTTCCGGAGTGGATCGAACTGCGCGTGCCGGATCGACTGGATCTGCGGCTCACGGTCGAATCGGTCATCCAAGCCCACGACATCATCGACGATTTCCCGATCGTGCGATCGCGGCTGATCAAACCGCTCGTATATCGGGCGATCGGTCATCCGGCGTACTTCCGCTTCCAATCCGCGTTCGAACTGTCCCTGCACGAGGACGGGCACACCGAGGTACGCAAGGGCACCACCCTGCACGAACTGGTGGCGCTGAAATGACCGCTCCGCACGAGAGCGCCCGCGCGGATCTGCGGTACCTCGCCGGATTCGGCAATCAGCATCAGACCGAGGCCCTCGAGGGCGCACTGCCGCGCGGGCAGAATTCCCCGCAGCGCGCGCCCTACGGGCTCTATGCCGAGCAGATGTCGGGCACCGCGTTCACCGAACCTCGGGCGGTGAACCGGCGCAGCTGGCTGTATCGCATCCGGCCCTCGGCCGCTCATCCGCCGTTTCAGCGCGTCGACAATCGCACCTTCCACAGCGCGCCGCTCGAGGGCGTCGCCAATCCGAATCGGATGCGCTGGGATCCGATGCCGCGCAACGGTTCCGGTGTCGATTTTCTCGACGGTGTGTACACCGTCGCCGCGAACGGTGATGTGCTGCAACGGCAGGGCATCGCGATCCACCTGTACTGTGCCACCGCGTCCATGCACAAGCGGTACTTCGGCAATGCCGACGGTGAGTTGCTGATCGTCCCGCAGGACGGGGACATCCTGCTGCACACCGAATTCGGCCGCCTGCTCCTCGCGCCGGGACAGTTCGCAGTCGTGCCACGAGCGGTCCGATTCCGCGTCGAGATTCTGGATTCCGTTGCGGCGGGCTATATCTGCGAGAACTACGGCAGCCCGCTCACCCTGCCCGAGCTCGGTCCGCTCGGCGCGAACGCACTGGCACACGCCCGGCACTTCCGCTATCCGGTCGCGGCGTACGAGGACGTCGAGGACCGGGTCGAGGTGGTGCAGAAGTTCGGCGGGAATCTGTGGTCGGCCGAATACGACCACTCACCCCTGGACGTGGTCGCCTGGCACGGCTCGCACGCGCCCTACCTGTACGACCTGGAGGATTTCAACGCCTTCGGCACCGTCGGCTACGACCATCCCGATCCCTCGCTGTACACCGTGCTGACCTCACCGTCGGACACCCCCGGTCAGGCGAATGTGGATTTCGTGGCCTTCCCGCCGCGCTGGATGGTGCCCGAGCACACGTTCCGCCCGCCGCATTTCCATCGCAACGTGATGACCGAATTCATGGGTCTGGTTCGCGGCGTACATGATTCGAAGGCAGAGGGTTTCGTGCCGGGCGGCGCCAGCCTGCACAACATGTGGACCGCGCACGGGCCCGACCGCGAAACCTTCGAGACCGCCAGCGTCGCCGAATTGCGGCCGCAGAAGCTCGAGGGCTCCCTGCCGTTCATGTTCGAGACCCGCTGGCCGCTGATCGTCACCGAGCACGCCTTCAACGCGTCGCACCGCCAGCGTAACTACGACACCTCCTGGGCCGGTCTGCGCCGGCACTTCCAGGCACCCGACTGAATCATCCAGCCCCAATATCTCTGCGATTCCCGGAGCACCACATGACCGCGACCAGTCCCACCTACGAACTGCCCGACCCGACGCTGCGGATCGGGGGCCGCAACCTCGACGCCCGGGATCGGAAGACATATCAGTCCCACAACCCGGCCACCGGTGATCTGGTCGTCTCCATCGCCGCGGCCCAGCCCGAGGACGTGGACGATGCCGTGGCCACGGCCCGCCTCCAGTTCGAGGAAGGGGAGTGGTCGCGCATCAGCGGCGCCGAACGCGGCCGGATCCTCACGCGCGCAGCGGATCTGATCGAACAGGACGCGGAGAATCTCGCGGCCCTGGAGGCGATCGAGATGGGCAAGCTGTTCCACGATTCGGTGGCCGGTGACATCCCCTGTGCCGCACAGGCATTCCGCCATTTCGCCGGATGGGCGGACAAGGTCACCGGAACCACCGCGCTGCTACCGGATTTCGGTCCGCAGAAGCGATTCGGCTACACCCTGCGGCAACCGCTCGGCGTGCTCGGCGCGATCACGCCGTGGAACAATCCGGTGCTCATCGCGGCCTGGAAACTCGCCCCCGCGCTCGCGGCCGGGTGCACCGCCGTGGTGAAACCCGCCGAGGACGCGTCGCTGTCCACCATGCGCCTGGCGGAATTGCTTGCCGCCGCGGGGATTCCGGATGGTGTGGTCAATGTGGTGCCCGGACTCGGTGAGGTCGCCGGTGCTGCGCTGGCCGCTCATCCGGGAATCGACAAGATCTCCTTCACCGGCAGCCCGCGGGTCGGTCGGCAGATCCAGAGCCTGGCGGGGGACACCTTCCGCAAGGTCACCCTCGAGCTGGGTGGTAAAGCGCCGCAACTGATCTTCGCCGATGCCGACCTGGAACAGGCGATGCCCTGGATCGCGATGGGCAACTTCTATCATCAGGGGCAGGTCTGCGCGGCCGGAACCCGTGTGCTGGTGCACGAATCGATCCTCGATCAGGTCGTCGAGGGGCTGGTGGCGGCCGCGGAGCAGGCGCGTCCGGGCGATCCGTTCGACGCGGACAGCACCATGGGCACGATCGTGAACGCCAGACAGCTCGATCAGATCCTGCGTTACGTCGACATCGGGCGAGACGAGGGTGCGGACCTGATCACCGGCGGCAGTCGCCTCGACAAGCCCGGATATTTCATGCAGCCCACGGTCTTTCGCGGCACCAACGATCTGACCATCGCCCGCGAGGAGATCTTCGGCCCGGTCGCCACGGTGATCGGCTTCTCCACCACCGAAGAGGCCGTCCATCTCGCCAACACCACCAAATACGGCCTCAACGCCATGATCCACACCCGTGACCTGTCCCGCGCCCTGACCGTCACCGAGCAGCTGCGAGTCGGCACGGTGTGGGTGAACGGCTGGGGCGTACCGGATCCCGCGCTGCCGTGGGGCGGGCGCGCGGGCAGCGGCATCGGTCGCGAACTCGGCCGCAGCGGCATCGAGGCGGATACCGAGGAGAAGACGGTTCACATCGGGCTGTAGTCGCGGGGCTCAGCGGATTCCGGTGAGCTTGTCCGGGTTGGTGATCGAGTAGATCGCGGCGATCCGGGTACCGCGGGCATCCGGTTCGATCACAACGGCCGCGAGCGGGCTGTCGCCGGAGAACACCAGCGCGCACGGATCTCCGGCGACCCAGCGGTAGCGGATGTCCACGCCACCGGACGGCAGGTCTGCGGCCACGGCCGTGAAGATCGCCGCCACGGCCTCGCGACCGTGGACGGGCCGCAGGCTGCGCGCCGGACCTCGACCGCCACTGTCGGTCCACAGCGTGACATCGGGTGCCAGGACCTGGAGCAGCGCCGGGAGGTCACCGCCGAGCACTGCCTCGGCGAAACGTTCGGTGACCTGCGCTCGGACTTCCGGATCGGCGGGGTGCCGCGGCTGCGGGCTGTGCAGGTGGCGGCGGGCCCGTGCGGCGGCCTGCCGGACGGCTGCGGGTGTGCGACCCAGGATGTCCCCGATCTCCGTGTGCGGGAATCCGAATACGTCGTGCAGGACGAACACCGCCCGCTCGAGCGGGCTCAGCGTCTCCAGAACGACCAGAACCGCCGTGGACAGCGATTCCTTGCGCACGAGCGCGCTCGCGGCGTCCTGCTCGTCGACCACGATCGGCTCGGGCAGCCACGGGCCCACATACGTCTCCCGGCGTCGGCTCACCTCCACCCGACGCGCGAGTGCCTGATTCGCCGCGGCACGCACCAGGTAGGCGCGGGCGTTCTCGATCGGCTGCGCGTGCGGGTCGCGGTGCCGGGCCGCCCACGCCAGCCATACCTCCTGCAATACGTCCTCGGTGTCCGCGATGCTGCCCAGCATGTTGTAGACCACGGAGAACAGCAGTTCGCGATAGCCCAGGAATCGTTCGGTGACCTCGTCGTCGGCCCGGTGCGGTGCTCGGTACGTCACGGCATTCCTCTCCTCGTCCGTCGCTACCGAAGAGGTCCTTGCAGCGTGTTGTGTGACGCGATACCGGCAGATGTGTCGTGCATCACAGCAGTCCTCATGATGTCACGCATCGGGTGTGCGGCAGCTCTGTGGTGGTGATCCTGGGAGGTTCCCGGGCAGCGGACGGGAGAAACCGATGGACACGAACGACCACGCATTGCTGGTCCGCTACGACGAGGCCGAAACCCTGGACACCATGGGGGTGCGGCTGTACGCGGATCACGACACGACCGGTGGCGTGCTGAGCGGCAACCGCGCCTACCTCCCGGCGGGCACCGATGGCCCGCCGCCGCACTTCCACACCGGCTCGGCCGAACTGTTCTTCATGCTCGGTGGGCGGCTGCGGGTCCTTGCCGGGCAGGAGATCCTGGACATCGCCGAGGGAGATTTCCTGCTCGTGCCCGCCCACATGACACATGCCTGGGCGGCCCCGGACGATTCGGCCGCCGATGTGCTGGTCATCTTCACCCCGGGCATCGAACGTTTCGACTACTTCCGGCTCGGCGACCGCATCCGCGAGGGCCAGGCCGACCCGGCCGAAATCCTCGCCGCCCAGGAGAGATTCGACAACCACTTCGTGGACAGCCCGGCCTGGCGGCAGGCTCGCGGCATCGACGCCCGGCCGCTGCTGAACGCGCCCGCCGGACCATCGCGCGGACTTCCTGTCCAGCAAGGTCTTTCGGACCCAGCCGGAAGCGTGATCCGAACAGGCCAGTTCCGTTCTCGCCCGTGCGCCGGACGCACCGTCCTGCGCGTGCAGCAGTCCGAGGAACACCTCGGTTCCGGGTTCCAGGGCCAGGGCCGACAGCGGTTGCCAGTGGGCTCGCCGGGTCCAGGTCGCGACCGTGGCGGCCTGGATCGCATCGATGCGTCGGCGGACGTGCCGGGACAGGCCGTTGGCGAGGGTGACGATCGCGGTCGCGTCGCGGGGCAGGATGTGCCGTCTCGTCTCAGATCAGCACGCCCAGCCGGGGCGGCCGGGTGCCGTGCAGGGTGTGGTTGCCCAGATGGACGTACTTCCAGCGGGCAGGATCGTGCAGCGAGTGCACCCGCACATTGCGCCAGTGCCGGTCCAGGGCGTACTTGCGGTCGGTGGCCGAGGTTCCGGCCAATTCCAGGACGCCCCCGGCGATTTCGACCGCGAACTCCTGTGCCAGCGCCTTGGCCGCGGCGACGCTGAGCGAGGCCGCTGCCGCATCGTTCCGGGTGAGCTCCGGTGCGCGCTGCGCCGCGTCGATCAGATCCGTGCCATGGGCCAGCAGCGCCTCGAGTGCGTACAGTCGCGCGGTCAGCTCGCCGAACCGCCGGACGATATGCGGCTCCTGTGCGGCGCTGTCCACGTCCGCCTCGAACCACGGGCGGCTGCGGGTCCGGACGAACTCCGCACCGTCTTCCAGTGCGGCACGGGCGATTCCGATATCGATGGCCGCGTGCAGAGCCTGGTCGAACGCACCCAGAATCGACGGGTCCGCGTTGTGCGGATCCGGTGCGGGGCCCTCATCGATCACGAACTCGCCCGCGACGACGACGTTGTCCAACCCGACCTCGCCACTGGCCGTGCCGCGCTGGCCGAACGAACTCCACCGATCCAGCGCCAGATTCACCCCGGGCGTGTCCGAGCGCACGAAAACCGTTGCTGTGCTGGCCGGTTCGGTATCCGCGATCCGCGCCGAAACCCCGATCCACCACGCGCCCAGCGCGCCGGTGGCATAGAACTTGCGCCCGTTCAGGACCCAGCCGCCCTCGTCCCGCCGCCGGATCGTGGTCAGCCGCTCGGCCGCGGTCCGGGTGCCGCGCTCGGCGGTGGCGTTCCCCAGCTGCGCCCCGCCCAGGATGTCGGCATACAGCCGAGGTGCCGGTGCGGTGTTGCCGAGATCCCGGATCCCCTGTCCGAGAACATAATGCGACAGCAGCAACTGCCCGACCGTGGAGTCGGCCCGCGAGAGCCTGCGCAGCACCTCCACGACCACCGAGAGCGGCAGATCCGGCCCGCCGTGCTCGGCCGGAACCCCGATCCCCAGCAACCCCGACGCCGCCACCAGCCGCAACTCCTCGAGCGGCGGCACATCCTCCAACTCCCGCCGCACCGCCCCCTCGACGACCTCGGCGGACACCGCATCCGCAGCCGCCAACGCCTCCTCGGCGGTGGTGAGCAGCGGAGGAGTTACGGTTTCAGTGCTCGACATATGCTGTGCTCCTGTCTGTAGAACTGCACGCTCAGCGGCGCAACAACATCCGCTGATGAATTCGTGTCGGCGGCCCGCGGCGTGAGCCGTGCGCTCGGTGCGGTGCGGACGATCGACAACCCGGTCGTAATCGGTTGTGCGCGAGCCATTGTCGTCCTTCTGATCGGGTTCGTGCTCGAACGGTAGGTCGGTCGGGCACGGATCCCAGGGGTGTCGAGGGATGCTGTAGGGGCGTTCAGCAATGCTGTAGGCGGTCCTCGCCGCGCAGCCTGGTGCCCTCGGTGCGGATCAGGCCGACGAATGCGGCGAGTGCGGAACCGGGGTCGGGGGTGGTGGTGATCGCGAGGCCGACGCGGCGAGCCGGGCGCGTTCCGGCGACGCGTCGTACCGCGACGTCGTCGCGGGATCCGGCCGCAGCCAGGGAAGGCACGAGCGAGACGCCCAGTCCGGCCGCGACCATGCTCTGCACCGTCGTGTAGTCCTCGGAACGGAAGGCGACCGTCGGCACGAACCCGGCTCGCCGGCACGCGCCGCGGAAGACCCTGGTATCGGGACAGCGGCCGGTCGCGGAGCTGATGATCCACTGGTCCCGGGCCAGCGCGGTGAGCGGCACGTCGGGGGCCCCGGCGAACCGATGCCGCTGCGGGAGCACCACGTAGAACTCGTCGTCGTACACCGGCACCGCGACCACGTCCGGATACAGCGGACGTTCACCGGGAACCTCGGTGATCAGCGCCAGATCGGCCTTACCGTCGCCGAGCAGCGCGACGCCGTCGTCGGGATCGGCGGTGATGAGTTCCACCGGCACACCGGGAAACGCGGCGCGGAACCGCATCATCGCCCGGGGCAGGATCATCGCCGCCGCGCTGGCGAACGAGGCCACACGCACCCCGCCGGAACCACCCGGCGCGAAAGCGGCGACAGCCCGCTCCGCCGCGCCGACCGCAGCCAGGATC
>NZ_BAGB01000164.1 GCF_000308615.1 Nocardia jiangxiensis NBRC 101359 | reverse complement strand
TTCGACCTGCTCGGCCTGCCACTGGGTATGACAGAGCGCGACGAGATCGTCGGCGTACCTGATGAACACCGGGGGAGTCCGTTCGCGTCGACTCGGCAGCACTGCCGGACTCCACGTACCGAACTCCCGCCGCGTGGTCCAGCTCGTGCATGGCAATGTTCAGCAGCAGCGGACTGATGACTCCGTCTTGGGGCGTGCCCTCAACGACACGACTCCATCCTCTCCAAGAGAGGAAGTCTCTGGACATGCCGGGTGATTCGAGAAGTCAGGATACCTGTGTGCCTGTTGAAGTCTCCTCGAAGATTTCCCCGTAATGGTGTGATCAGTGAATGCCTGCTGTCAGGCCGCCGTCGATCGTGAAGACCGTTCCAGTCACCCAGCTACTTTCATCCGACGCGAGGTAGAGCGCTGCCCTCGCAATGTCATCAGGCTCGCCGATCCGTGGAATGGGCATCGGTGCGAAGAAGTTCGTCAGATCGACGGCCGCCCCCGCTCGACTCATCGGTGTGTCCACTCCGCCAGGTGCGATGGTATTGGCGCGAATACCGTCGTGGCCGAACTCCAGTGCGGCCGTGGTTGTGACCGCGGCATTGCCTGCCTTACTTGCTGCATATGCTGCGAGTCCCGCCGTTCCGGTCAGTGCACCTGTCGCGGATGAGAGGACTACGATGCTTCCGCTGCCAGCCTCACGCATGCCGGGAACAACGGATTGAATGGCGTGGAAGGTGCCGAGCACATTGATGTCGAAGGCCTTTCGGAAGTCCTCTTCTGTGCTCGACATGAGGTCGCCGATGACCATGACACCCGCGCAATGGACGAGGATGGTCGGTGGTGCGCCGAATCTGTCACGGGAGAGCTGGATCGCCGATGCCCATGAGTCCGGGCGGCGGACGTCCAGCTCGCTGAAAACCTGGTTGGCATCCAAGGTTTCAAGGGATGCGACCTCGGTCGACTTCTGGATGTCAGCTACGACGACGCGCGCACCTTCGGCTACGAATAAACGAGATACTGCGTGCCCGATGCCACCCATACCGCCGGTGACGAGCGCGACCTTCCCTGCAAGTCGACCGTGTTGCATTGCAGTCATCGTTCGACGGCTCCGTCCAGCATGCAAGCTGAGTCACGTTCATCGGTAAATCTAATCATGATAGACATAGTATTCGGATGTGTTGCAGATTACAAGAGCTATTCGACCGGGCGGTAATCGGAGAAGATTGTTGACTCCGCAACCGCGATACCGTGGAGTGTCAACCGGCACGTCAGAGTGCTCGGACTGCTGATGAATGCGACAGTAGCCGGGCTGCCATGTGATCGTCCTGCGTATTGCGGGAAACCGTACCTATCCGTCCTGCGCTTTGCGGGGATTGGCAGTTCTGCGCCCCGTTCGCACATCTCCTCCAGGCGATTGCGATTACCGGTTGAACGAGTCGAGGACCAGCCGCCGGAGATGTCGCGAGTTAGTGTCGACGCGTAGCTTCTGCTCGCGCACCGCAATGAGGCGGTGGTCATCAAGCGCCACTGGAAGCTGTTGAATCTCCGCGTCGATGAGCGGCTTGCTGAGGCTCGGCGCCGATGCTGTCATCGAGTGCCTGCAGCAAGGCCTTTCCGGAAATCTACTGATGAAGCCGAACTTCGGGGCTGTGACCGCCATAGTCGGATCATGATCGAGCGTCAGGGTAGAAGTGCTCGAGTCCTGGGCGAGACGCGAGCGTACTGCATGCTTCGATCAGGATGCCGAAAGGGCCCTCGGACAACTGGATTCGGCGATCGCCCTGGTCGTCGGGTCGATAAGCCAAACAGGGCCATGAGTGTTCGTCGAGACGGGACTGTTCGGCAACCAGGTTCTCCGACCAGTATCCGATGTGATGGAATGCCGAGTCTCCTCGCCGGACGAGCGGTGTGTCGTGTGACGGCTCGATCAACTCGATCGACACTGGCTGATCGACCGAGAACACCACTCTGCTGTCGACTCGGTAGACGCGTCCGTCGAGACCCTGCAGATTCGCTTTGACGTGGTGAATGTCGGCCCAGCTCAGCCCGAGCGCGGCGGTGAGGTCGGCCATCGCGGTATCTACGTTGTCGACGATGAAGCCGATATGCCAGATTGAGCCCGGCTTAACTGTAGTCATAGTATGCATGTTATTGCTAGCGGGGCCGCCTGTCCAGTGCTTCAGGGTGGGCGCTGCCTCGGCCATGGATTGCGAACGTACGTGCTCAGCCCCTGTCGGCGATGCGAGCGTGCCTGCTTCGCCGGCGACTGTGTAGCTGCGCTGATGGCTGCGATGGGTCTTGCCCCATGGTGACCAGACTTCTCCGACTCTCAAGGCCTGCTTCTCGCAGGTATGGCCAACGATGATGCCCACTGGACCGGGCGTAGTGGCAGGTCCCTGTATGCGGCCAGCCACGCCTTGTGGGCGTCGTCGAGATGGCTTGCCATGGCATCGTGGGCACGGTCCGGGTCGCCGGCCCGAAGGGCGTCGGCAAGCTCCTTGTGTGCTGTGAGTACATCGCGACGTTGCCTGGTGGTGAAGTCTCCGGCGACGACGCCGAAGGCGAGACCGTCGGCTCCCCATTCGAGACTGGCGGACAGCAACTCGAGCACCGGGCTACGTGAGGCATTGGCGATCACTTCGTGGAATCGAAAGTTGGTGCTGCGAAACAACTCTCGATCGTCGAGGTTTTCTGCCATCTCCGCGTTGATCGAGTCGAGTTCTTCCACTTCGGTAGCGGAGATTCGCGACGCGGCCATGCGTGCCAGCAGAGGCTCGAGTGCCTGCCGTGCGGCGAACAGTTCGGAGAACGGTATGCCGTTGAACTGCATGAGCAGGGTGAGTGACTCGCCGAGGTCGGACGGCTTCGGACGGCGCACTACGGGGCCGCCGTCGCGACCAGCCCTGACGGTCACGATCCCGCGACTCTCGAGCAACCGCATGGCCTCGCGAAGCGTGCTTCGTCCCACGCGGTACTTTTCGAGCATCTCGCGTTCGTTGTGTAACCGGGTGCCTTCTTCCAAGGCCTGCGAGACGATCTCATCGGTTATCTCACGTGCGACGATCTCGGATTGTTTGATCGGCCTATGCAAGGTGCCGGCCACGGTGGAAACCCTCTCGTCGCGTGCTCATGACTACCCGACCCCTTGGAAACGCTGAAGAAGGGCTCGAGCTCAACTATACCCGTGGGTCATAGAACTATGCATATGGAACACCTTCTTTGCGGCCAGGCCACGGCCAGCGTTGTGTGAGGCTTCGGCTGTCATCGCCGTCCAGGGCTCCTGGGGTGCCTGGTCGTGACGTGTTGCTCGTCGGGCGGACTGTCATTGGAGGTGTCGGCTTGGTGCTTGCGTAGAGAGCTCCCACCATTTAACATGTCTATTATAGTCATAATTAATCAAGACCCCGATCCCGCAAGAGCTCTTGGAGTGCAGATGCTGATATCCAGACTGGGGTACATCGGTCTGAACGTCGACGACTTGGATGACGCCGTACGGTTGTTCGAGACTGCAGGTCAGTTGCAGTTGAATCGTCGAGACGAGGGCCGTGCCTGGCTCGGCGCGGCTGGGCGGCATCATTGGGTCGTCCTTCAGCAAGACCTCGATCGACCCACTGGTCTCACCCGCATGGCGTTCGAGATCGACCCGGGTGTGACGTTGGACGATGCTGAGAAAGTGTTAGCAGAGGCCGGTGTGGTCTGTGAGCGCCGAGCCGACTTCCGAACCGACCTGGTACGCGAATGTGTTCGGTTCACGGACCTGGACGGGACGGAGATCGAGATCTTCCGCGGCTTGGCCGGTGTAGCTGGAGGCGGTGCTCCGAAGTGGGCACGACTCGAGCGTCTGTTGCACGTGGCTGTCACGTCGCCGAACTTCGATCTGGCGTTGGACTTCTACACGCAGGTCATGGGGTTAGGGGTCTCGGACTTCATCGAGGATACAACCGCCTTCCTGCACGCTTCGGATGGTGCGCACCATTCGCTGGTCCTGCAACGCCGGCCGGGGCAGTCGCGCGCTGCCAACCATGTGTGTTTCCAAGCGGAGTCGTTCGACGACGTCATGCGCGCCCGAGCAATCGTGAGGCGCGAAGGTTACGAACTTCGTGATGACTTGATTCGACACGAAACTTCCGGATCGATCGGGTTCTACTTCGAGGGCCTACCGCGCGGTCTCGGCGTCGAGTTCTGCTATGAGCACGGCCAGGTCGATCCTCAGCACCACAAACCTCGGGTATTTGTTCGTACGCTCCAGGCGAAGGACGTATATGAACCACCACCCGGATACTGATCATCGAACGCCAAGCTGGGACAGCAGCCACGAACCGTTGTATGGCATCGATGTGATGCAGTGGTTCACAACATGAGACCGCAGGCCCGTATCGGACTTCCGACGGCTATCTCAGCTTGATGCTATATACCGATCGCCACTGCTCGGCGTCGCGAGCCGAATCGTCAGTGCGGAACGACGAGTGCTCGGAAATCAACCGTCGGAAAGGATGAATGTATGGCCACGATGGACACCGTATGGGTGGACCTACTCGATGTGGGATTCGAACAGAAATTTTACGATGTCGCCGGGGTGCGAACCCGATGCATCGAGGCAGGTGACGGTCCACCCATGTTGTTCCTCCACGGCGGCGGCGGGCATGCCGAAACCTGGATACGCAATCTCGGTCCCCATGGGAAACACCGTCGGTGCTATGCCGTCGATATGTTGGGGCATGGCTTCACCGATGCGCCGGATACGTTGGACTACACGACTGATGACGTAATCGACCATCTGATCAGGTTCATTGATATCGCTGGAATCGATAGATTCGACCTATGTGGTGAATCATTCGGAGGGCGCGTGGCGTCGTGGCTGGCGATTCGCTACCCGGACAGGGTGAACAAGCTTGTGCTCAACACGTCAGGGGGCCTGCCTGCCACACAAGGACGGCAGGCCGCGGATGTCAGCGATCTGCTCGCCCGCACAACGAAATCGATTCATGCAGGAACCGACGATGCGGTGCGATCCCGTATCGCATGGCTTTTCGCGGATCCAGCACTGGTACCGGAAGAGTTTGTGAAGATCAGGCAGGCGATCTATCGCAGGTCGGGAATCAACGAATCGCTCACCAGGTTGTTCAGCAGAATTTTTGATCCCGCGGATGCCGTCCGCTATTGGCTCACCCCTGAGCGGTTGGAATATGTCCAGTCGCCGACATTGGTGATTTGGACGGACAAGAACCCCATCCATAGCTACGAGGACGCACTCGCGGGCTTTTCTCATATCCCGGACGTGCGATTCCACCTGATCGAAAATGCGGCGCACTGGCCGCAATTCGAACAGCCCGATGAGTACAACCGGGTTCAGCTGGATTTCTTGCTGGAGCCGTCGTATCCGTTGAAAGTGGCAGGTCTCGATAGGAGATGACATCGATGAATTCTGCGATCAACCGCGTTGCTTTTGTGACCGGAGCTGCATCGGGGATAGGCGCAGCGGTGACCCGGAGATTGGTGTCGGACGGCGCCGCGGTAACCGCGTTCGATAGAGATTCCGTGGGACTCGACCATCTAGCAGTCGAACTTGCTGGTGCAGCAGGTCGATTGGCGCCGGTGATCGGCGATGTCGCCGACCCGGGCGATGTCAAGTATGGCGTCGATGTGGCGGTCGAGACTTTCGGCAAACTTTCCTGGGCAGTCAATTGTGCTGGGATCGCCAGCGGTTCGGCACCTGTGGCGGAGGTGGACCCGGAAGACTGGGACCGGACGATTGCGATCAATCTGTCCGGTCTGTTCTATGGGATGCGGTACGAGATCCCCGCTATCCTTGCGTCCGGCGGTGGTGCGATCGTCAACATCTCGAGCGTATTCGCCGACCGAGGGCAGACCATGCGGCCTGCTTACTCGGCCGCGAAACATGGGATCCGAGGATTGACGCGCTCGGCGGCAGTCGATTACGCGGAAAAGGGATTGCGGGTGAACGAGTTGCAGCCTGGCGTGGTCAACACACCGATGCTTGGTGCTGATCAAGATCGAACAGATTCGTTCGCGCAACTGATTCCAGCGGGTCGCGTCGGTGATCCGAGTGAGATCGCCGCGGCGGTGCGGTTCCTGCTGTCCGACGATGCGTCCTACATCAACGGTGCGCACCTTGCTGTGGACGGTGCTTTCCTGGCGTGAGGGTCGTGGTCGTGCGGCCGAGATGAACAACGGCGTAGATCGCTGTTCGATGCCGTGCGCGTTGCCGTACCGTTCGGATCCGAACGGTACGGCAACGGTCATCTGCGATCGGGCTGCCCACCGCCATACACGACGTCGTTGCCCGTGCCTTCACTGCAACAACGCAGTGAGCTCCGCAATGTCGTCGACGGAGTCCAGCGAATCGACTGCCCAGATGATCGCCTCCGCTGTCTCTTCCGAGACGGCCGCCAGCGCGTTCGACTTGAACTTGGCGCGTACGTCGGCCAATGAGGCGGGGTTCGAGGTATGACCGCGAAAGCCGTACTCCGTCGCCGAATGGGACTCACCCGAGCCAAGGTGGACGGTGACTTCCGCGCTCAGCAGGGGCGCGCCTTCGGGAAGCGTGATCGGTTCCGCACGAACAAGTTCCGCGACACGGCTGATGTCGGGATCCGACCAGCGGGCGGGATCGAGATAGTCGAGCGGTTCCGACTTGCCGGTGACCAGGCGCAGTCCCAGCGCGAACGCCAGGCTGAAATGCGCCGAGACCGCATCAGTGGGCCGCGTGATGTATCCGCCGTGCCCGACTGCGAAACCATCCATCCCGACCTGGATCTCCCGAATATCGTGCCAGTCGAAATCCAGCTCTTGCTGGAGTCTGACGAGCGCGTCGAGCGCTGGAAGAACGGTCGCGACGCCGGGGTGGAGGCGGAAGATCGTATCGAGGATGTGATAGCGCTGGGGATCACCGTCCACGAGCGCAGCCGAGTCGTTGTCGCCGAAGATCTTGAAGATGCCCCGCGGCCCCTCGAACACGGTGCGCGGTCCAGTCAGACCGTGGGATGCCAGCAGAGCGGATTCGACACCTGAACGGGCCGCGCTGCCGGCGTGCAGCCTCTTGACCTCGCCGCCGGACTGGTCGTACTCCATCAATCCCGAACTGTCACTCGCTGTGATGCCGTAGGCGTTCACCAGTTGGTCGGCCGTGAGCCCGAGGAGTTTGGCCGTGATCGTCGCCGCACCGAACCCACCCAGGACCTTGGGCCCATGCCATCCGGTTTTCAACATGGCGCCGGTGGTAACCGCGCCCAGGCGGGACATCACCTCATGCCCTGCGACCAAGGCGGCAATGACCTCGCGGCCGGAATGATGTGACTGCTCCCCGACTGCCAACGCAGCGGGTACCAGCGCAGATGCGGCATGCCATGCCAGCATATGCGAATCGTCGAACTCGCTGCCGTGGCCGAACGAACCGTTGACATACGCTGCGCACGGTGCAGAAGCCTTGACACCCTTGACAACTGTGCATTCCGGGGCCGTGTGCATCGACTCCACGAGCGCTCGTTCCGGCTGGACATTGGGCAGGGTCGAACCCAGCAGCTGCACACCGAGGTTGTCGAGTAACAGCCATTTCGCCCTGTCGACGACATCCCGGGGGAGATCGTCGAATTCGAGCCCGATGGCCCAGCCGGCCAGTCTCTCGGAGACGGTTGGCTTGCCGGGCTCCACGGTCCCCTGCCCATCATCTGTCGACATACGCCTGTCCTTCGCTCTGGCGGATCTCCGCCGTTCCGGTAACTACACTTATAATAATCATGTTAAGCTGTGTTTAGCGAGGATTCGCTCCTTCGCTCAATGTGTCGCTTCGTCGGGTGGTGCCGTGGCGAAGCGCGCACACAGCGCATGCACGCTTCGAAGCGTCGGTGTCGCCGCTCGACGTCGTGGTCGTCTGATTGATGCCGTGGACGGCCTTCCGTGCACTTCGCCCGTCGGCACCGATACGGAGGCCACATCGTGAGCAGCGTCAGCTCGTCGCGTACCGAGGTCGCTGTCGTCGGTTCCGGGGACAGCGGCACCGACCTGATGATCAGCGTTCTGCGAAACTCTGATCACCTTTCGATGGGCGCGACGGTGGGAATCGATCCGAGTTCCGGGGGACGAGATCGAGATCGTCTTCGATGCAACCCGGCCAACGCCCATCAGCACAACAGCGATGCACTCGAGGTGAACATGGTGGACGGGCAACGATTCCGATCGTGGCGACCGTCTTACGAATGCGCCGAAGCCGCTTCGCGCGCTATTGAATCCGTTGGCCGAACGAATCGCTCCGCGCGGACTCGAGCAGAAAGACGCCTCGCGATGACGACGATAACGACTGAATTGCTCCCGACTGCGCGGTAAGCGAGCTGACCTGGGAAGGCTCCATGACACATACATCCAACTCGTACTCCTCGTCGAGCCGCCATGGCGTCCGCCTGACTCGCGGACCGGCCACTCGCTCCCGCTATCGGCGTCGGTGTCCTGGGTTCGGTAGCCGACCCGGAATCGACATTGCAGAAGCGGTCATCCATTTCGAAATTCGGGTGGGACAGTGATGCGCGCCTCGACGTCATTCCCCACCGCTGCTGATGTTCACCTTCGAATCTGGTTGGGTGGCATAGCATTCGACTATCGTGCCACGTATGCCGCCGCGCAGAGTTTTATCCACGAATGGCGTCGAAAGCGAGTGGAGGCGATCGAGTTGGTTCTGCAGTCGATCGACGACTTGGCAATGATGCCGCGCCTACCGTGTGAGGGACTGTTCTGTACGCCTTGACAGTTCCGGTCGGTTGAAACTCCGGTTGTGCCGTGCGCGTATATGACGTCGCATATTGTAAAGCTCTGCTCATGACAGTGATTCGAAGGAACAATGGACAGGAAAGATATTCTATCGGCTGATGATAGGTTTGCGAGTCGATCTGAGACGGTGTTGCATCGGCAGAGCAGAGAGGTGCTGAATTATTTCGGAAGATGTCCGAAATGCGGCTACTCGGCGCAAGCTTTTCTTCTCGTGACCTCTTATGCGGATGGTCGGACAACTGTTACCACGCTCGGAGTGTGTGGACTACCCTGCGGATGGTCCGGTCCCACCACGATTGTCAAGATGACATCGAACCCGAGCGGGATCTGATCGCGATTCGCCGGATATTTTCTCGAGTAGAAATTGCCGAATGAGGGGCGGCCGATGCTCGCCTGCGCAGTCGGGCCCGGGTAACAGATCCGGGCCCGAGGAACGTGTGTTCAGTGCACCAGGCGGGGGAACTTCTCGAGAATCGCTCGGGCCTACTGAGAATTGATCTGCGCGGTGGCCCGTGCTTGTACATCAGGCGGGTACGCTTCGTAGAAGGAACTGTGCGCCATCCGGCCGTGCCCGGGTGCCGGTTGGAGGGCGTGAACGATGGTCAGCGGCCCGCGGACAGTATGCCTTTCCTGTTCGCTGTAGCAGTACATCAGTGGATGAATACGTCCATGACGCACCTCCCGATGATCGGTTGGGTGCACCCTGGTCGCCAGACCCCAGAGCAGATCCCTGTCATCGGCCGGGTCGATGTCGTCGTCCAGGATAAATATATGCGAAAACTTACGGCCGGACCGAGAGGCATCTATTACGTCGGCTATCTTGCGAGCGAACTCCGCCGGGTCGGCTTTCGCTAGTACCATTCGCCACTGCGGGGGCACAGTGACAACGGCCCAATGGATCGCGGTCCGCAATGGTGCCCAGACCGTCGAGATCGGTAGCCCGGCCGCCCGTAACTCGGCCAGCAGGGCTGAGGACTGGCCCGCACCGATCACCGTATGGCACTCGTCCACCGGCCTGCCTTCGGCCACAACGGGCCAGATCGGAGCGTCGCGGTAGGTGATTGCAGCAATCGTGTACACCGGCTGTTGTGAGGTTTCCGAGGCAGCGTAGCCGTTGAATTCGCCGAAGGGGCCCTCCACGGCGTCGCGGCCCGGCGACAGGTGGCCTTCGATCACGACCTCCGCGCTGGCTGGTACATCCAGGTCGACGGTTTCACACGGCACCACTTTCAGTGGCTCGCCGTGGAGCGCACCGATGTATCCGGCCTCGTCCACTCCGTCGGGAAGCGGCATGCCGCCCACGACTGGAATCGCGGGATCACCACCTTGTACCAGCGCGAAAGGCATGGGCTGGCCTAACTTCGCCCATTCCTCCCAAATTCGCCCAATGTGTTGCGAGGGCTGGATCTGCCCGGTCATATGCCTGCCATCGATCTGCATGATTCGCGCGATCGACCAGTTCGTCCAACTTCCATCCGGAGTTTTTGCCACGATGATTCCCCAGGTATTGGGGTAGGGTCCGCCATCGTCCTGGTGTACTCGCGGAATTGGAAACCGATCCAGGGTGGCCGCCTCGCCCACCAGAATGTTTTGTTTGCAGGGCGCTTCCTCGCTGGCAACCACCTTCGGCGGTACAGGTGTGAACGTGCGGGCCCGTGCAAGGTGGTCGACGAGTTCGCCGGCGGTGGTTTCCGGTGGCAACCCCAAGGCCAGCGCAATCCGCGCGAATGGCTTGCCCGGCACGGAGGAGAGTGAGGCGGGCGCCCCGAACAGCCGAAAGCCTGAAGGGGCACCACTCACATTTTCGAACAGGGGGGCGGGGGTCTCGCGCTCGGTGGACAGCCGGGTTATCGCCGCAGCTTCCAGGTCGGCACTCACCGACTCGGTCACATGCTGCACATCACCCAGAGTGTCCAGTGCCTCGATGAATGTGCGTAGATCCGGATAGCAAGTCATCGCAGTAGTCCTTTCCTGTGTTCTTCCTCGCTCGACCGAACTCGATTGGCGTGTTGCATTCCTGACCAGCGATCAGCTCCGGTCATTTCGATGTCGAACTGGTCCAGCACCCGGGCGACCATGTGGTCGACGATTTCCGGAATGTCGGATGGGTGGTTGTAGAAGGCGGGCATCGGCGGCACGATCACCCCACCCATCCGCGACAACGCGAGCATGTTCTCCAGATGGATCTCGGACAGCGGGGTCTCTCGGGGCACCAGCACCAGCTTGCGGCGCTCCTTGAGCGTTACGTCAGCTGCGCGGATCACCAGCCCCTCGGCGTAGCCGGCCCGGATGCCCCCGAGGGTCTTCATGCTGCACGGGATGATCACCATGCCGTCGGTCCGGAACGAACCGGAGGAAATCGCTGCCCCCTGGTCGTCCGGGGAATAGCTGGCGTCTGCGAGCGCCGCGACTTCCCTTGCGGACATGTCGGTCTCGAACTCGATGGTGGCGCGTGCCCAGCGACTGAGTACCAGATGGGTCTCCACTTCGGGATGCCGACGTAGCTCGCGCAGCAGGCAGACGCCCAGAGCGGCGCCGGTGGCGCCCGTCATTCCCACGACAAGTCGCATGCTCATTCCCTCACTGTCGGCATCGGGTTGCCAATTCCTGGCTGAATGCGGTGGTAGCGGTTGGCGATCAGGTCACCGACAAGGTCGGGGCGGGCCAAGAACGGCGAGTGCCCGGTGTCGAGTTCGACAGCCTCGTGTGCGTTACGCGCCATGGCGCGCTGGTCCTCGGGCGCGATCGCCCTGTCCTGCAGGCACACTGCGTAAGTAGTGGTGACGGTTCGCCACGCGGCTACCCGATGTGTAGCGATCTCCTGATTGCAACTCACAGCGATCGGACGAAGTCTCTCGATCATCCGATCGGCGAGTTCGCTGTCGACGTCGTGATACAAGGTCGTGCGCGCCCGCGACGGGTCCATTGCGATCTCGTCGTTATTGGCTGCTGTCTTTGCCGCCTGGCCTGCGGTAACTCGTCTCCGCTGTGCCAATGGGATCGAGGGCACACCGGCCTCGAGCATGAAGGACGCAAGGTAGATGAGGTGCTTCACTCGAGCAAGTCCGGACGCGCCGAGTGTCACCGGCCCGCCGCCCCACGAGTGAGCCACCACCATGACATCACCGCGCTGTGCCTCGATGGTGGTGCGGACTACGGCCGCGTCTGTGTCGAGCCTGATCAGCGGCAATCGGACCGCGACGGACGGGATATCGCGAAGGTCGAGTTCGGCCCGCAACGGATCCCAGCAGGTTTCGTCATGCCAGCCACCGTGTACCAGGATCACCGTCGCAATCTCGGTCATGTTTCCCCTGAAGTCATCCGAATCTGAATTATCTGTACACGGAATATCTGTACACGGAATATACTCCGATGATGGAACCCAGGACAAGGGCGGGTTCGCCCGCAATACCACACCAGTTGCGGCGGGCGACCCAGGCCTTCACGTCGATCTGGCAGCGGAATGTGCCGGACCTGACTCCACCGCAGTACGCCGTGCTGTATGCGCTCAGTGAGCATGGGGAAATGGATCAGTCGGCGCTGGGCGAGCTGGCGTCGATCGACCGATCCACACTGACCCCACTGCTGGACCGGCTGGAGGGGCGCGGCCTGATCGCCAAGACGATCGACCCGGGAAATCGCCGTCGTCGGTTGAGTGCACTCACAGAGGCCGGGCGGCAGAAATTTGCGGAGACTCTCGATCGGACGGTCGCGATCCAGCGCTGGGTCGACGACACGCTCGGTGCGGAGGGGGCTCAGCAGCTCTATGTGCTGCTCCGCAGCCTCGGTGATGCCATATCTTCGGACTGACGGCCCTCGCGCAGGCGACGGGGTGTGGCTGCCCCGGATGATTCGGCTCCCGGCACCGGGTTGACGGAATCAGGGGCAGCGCGGCTACGTCGTCTCGTCGGCGAAGTTCGCTGCAGGAATGGGGGCGGCAGCGTGCTTACCGCTTGTGATCGTGAAAGCGGCCAGGGCAGCGGCACCGAGAAAGCAGACGCCGAGAGCAATGAATCCCCACAGCGATGACCCAGTCAGGTCGGTCAGCCACCCGAACAAGAACGGCCCCATGAACCCGCCGACGCTGCCCAGCGTGGTCATCGAGGCAAGGGCGAGTGCGGCAAATGCGTCCGGGAACATTCCGCTCGGCACGGCCATGAACGTCCCCATGGACATGTTGCTGCCGATAGCGACGACGCAGAGCAGCGTCATATGTACGAGGACACCGCTGGTGACCTGGGTTGCGAGCAGTGCGATTCCCGCTGTGGCCAGCGGTATGGCAACCCAGGCGCGCGCTGCGCCGCGGTCGCTGAAGCGGATCACGACGAGCATTCCGACCAAGGCCACCAGGTACGGCGCGGCGCTGAGAATGCCGATACGCAACGCCGAGCTGTCTGCCGACATCGCCTTGATCACGGTGGGCAGCCACAAGACGACGCCGTAGGAAGCCGCGAACCACAGGAATATCACGGTGATCAGTTGCCAGACGACGCGGTTTCGCAGCAGCTCGCGATAGCTCGTCCGGCCCGCCGACTTCTTCACCCGCTGCTCATCGTCGATCAGCAGTTGCACCCTGGTGCCATCGGTGGTGGGCAGCCACCAGGCTCGCGTCGGCTGCTCCCGGATCAGCAGGAGCCACGGCACCAGCCAGACCAGCGGCATGATTCCCTCGATGACGAAGATGGTGCGCCAATGCATCATCGTGAGGAGCCAGCCGGTGAAGGGTGAGGACAGCACGGATGACAGCGGTACGCAGGTGAGGAACAGTGTGTTGGCCCGGCCGCGTTCGGACTCGACGAACCACCGTGACAGCAGCATTATCACGATGGGCAGGACGCCGCCTTCGAAGACGCCCAGCATGAACCTGGCCACGTAGAGCTGGATGTCGTTTTGCACAAGTCCGCAGGCTGCCGCGGACAGTGCCCACCCGGTGATGAGTCCGGAGATGACCGGTCGGGTTCCCCAGCGTCGTGCCAAGAGTACGACCGGCACCTGCAGCACTACATACCCCAGGAAGAAGATGCCGGACACAATTCCCTTCGCCGAACTGGTCAACTTCAGCTCCGGCCCGGCATACGGGAGGATCATTGCGACGTTGCCGCGATCGAGGTACGCCAGTAGGTACATCACCATGACTACGGGGATGATGACGATCCAGCGCTTGCCGGCTAGGGGCATGGGCGAACTCATCGGGTGAACCCTCCTGTGGGCTGCGGATGGTGTGATGCGCCCCTGATGGCGCTTGCCGGCCGGCGTACCCGACGCTGTGTGAGTTTCCTGCTACATGGTTCTGAGCCGGCCAGGTGGGCCTGGCACGGTTTTCCGGATACGGCCACGCTGTTGTCCGGTAGGAGATCGAGCCACACTGCTCGACGACGGGCGACGTTGCCCGGCCGATACCGTGCGTCATATCCGTACGGGTCGGTCTCCGCGGTCGGCCCGTGCATCCGGTACATGTGCAGCACCCGATGCATGTGAGCCTGATTACTATGATTACATTTCTGTGAGGTGATGACAAGGGCTTGGTGTCGAGCAAGGTTCGGCGCCGTGCCCCTGCGACTCTCCGGCGCTGCTGCCATCTTTGCTGGAGTTACCGGGATGTCGCGAGTGCGTCCGACCGCCTCTCTTGGTCGAGGTTGCAATCGGCGACCAGTTTGACAGCCGGGGTTACTATAATCATGGTTTTCTACCAACGGTTCGAATAGCGTAGGAACGCCGTGGTTGTGAGCGGCTGGGCTGTTGTCGCGGTGAGTTGGTACGGCTCATGACGCGCTCGGTTCGATGAACGTCTGTAGCCGCCGCTGCTGTCCGCCTGGCGCACGTCGGGGTCTTTCCGTGCTTCGAGGGGCAACCCCTTGTGGTGTCAGCGGTTGAAACGGTGGAGGGGGTCCGAGGCTGTCGAACTGACCGTTCGGGAAGTTCGCGACTGCGTGAGGTACAAGCTGTGAAGATATGTGCAGGGCAGGTAGGTGTCGTCACCGGCGGCGCCAGTGGGATCGGCTACGGCTTGGCTGCTGCGCTCGCCGCGCGTGGCGTCAACGTCGTGATCGCTGATCGTCGCCGCGATGCCATCGACCGAGTCGTCGAGCGGCTCGTCCGGCCGGGGATCGAGGTACTCCCGGTCGAGGTCGATGTCAGTGACGCAAGCTCGGTCCAGAAATTGGCGGAGGTCACCGTGGCAAGGTTCGGCCGGGTGGATCTCGTCTGCAACAACGCTGGAGTGAATGGGAAGGCGGCGCCCATCTGGGAGCAGGATCTGCCGACGTGGAACTGGTTGGTCGGCGTGCATCTGTATGGGCTGATTCACGGCGTGCGGGCGTTCGCGCCGATCATGATCGAACAGGGGTTCGGTTACTTCCTGAATACGGCATCCATCGGCGGTCTGATTCCACTTCCGGGGCTGGGGCCGTACAACGCTACCAAGCATGCCGTCGTCGGTATGACCGAAACGTTGGATCAGGAACTTCGCGCTGCCTGCCCCGCTCTCGGTGCCAGTGTCCTGTGTCCAGGGCTGGTCGAGACATCCTTGAAAGAGACGTCGGCAATGAACCGTCCGGTGGGAGTCGAGACGGTCGAGGCCACCTCCGATGTGAGTGCGGAGCGCGCCAGTCTCCGAGCTGCTTGGGGTTCTGTGCTCACGCCGGCCGACGTTGCGGAGATCGCGCTTGCGGGCGTCGAAGCGCGCCGTCTGCACATCCTGCCGAACAACGACAGTGCCGCCCCTGTCCGTGCGCGAGTGGACCGCTTGATCGAGGACCTGCCAGAGCCGCAGTAGCTGATGTGATCGCAGTACTCCTGGCGCGGCAGTGCGGTGATGCGCCGGCGGTGGAGGTGTTGGATCGGCCGAATGTGTGGCAGTCGATGCTTCGTGCGTAGTTTAAAATATAGTCATGGTTTCTGTTGGTTGACGGCCGGGGCGAGAGGTGTTCGTTCTCGCCCTTGTGGTAGCTGCCTGGTTCCCGGTGGACGACAGCGCCGCGCGTCCCGCTTGCCGAGGAAGATGAATCGAGCGTATAATATGTTCATGTTATCTAGAGTTTCGGTGAAAGGTTGATTGATGTCGCCTCAACCGATCAGGCTCGCTTTCGGTGGCAACTACGACCGGGTGGCATCGCTGGCCGATGTGGGCCGTGAGATGGGGTTGGAACTCGCTCCCGAGATACTTCCCGGGCCGAAGGCGGCCTTCACGGCGTTGTCTCGAGGGCCGAGTTCCGGCGGATTCGACGGTGGCGAAATGTCCATCTCGTTCTACATGACCCGCCGATCCCGGCTGAAGGAGCGCAGCGACCTGGTTGCCCTGCCGGTATGGGTCTCGCGGACATTTCGGCACGGCAATATCTTCGTGCGTGAAGACTCCGGCCTGCACACGGCCGCGGATCTTGCCGGACGCAGCATAGGGCTGGCCGAGTATGGCATGACCATGGCGGTGTGGATGCGCGGGATCTTCGCTGACGAGGCCGGGCTCGAGGCTACCGACATCCGTTGGTTCACCGGCCGTGACCCGGCTTCGCTGGACGACGATCTCGTTCGCTATCCGAGTGGCCTCTCGATCTCGGCCGCTGATCGTTCCGTCCCGCTGATGGAGCAGGTGCGCACGGGAGCTGTCGACGCGATGATCGGCGCGGGGGTGGCTCCGCTGCCCGCCGGGGTCCGGCGCCTGTTTCCCGACCATGCAGCGGTCGAACGGGAGTACTACGGGCGGACCGGCGTGTTCCCGATCATGCATGTCTTCGTGCTGAGGCGGGAATTCGTCGAATCGCGGCCGGATGACGTCCCGCGGATCCTGGAGGCGCTCGAGCGTGCGAAGCGGATCGCGCAGGAGCGACTGTGGTCGACGAGTGTCTCGTATGTGACCCTGCCGTGGCTGCTGTCCGCTGTCGAAGAACAGACGGCGGTGATGGGGCCCGACCCATGGCCTTATGGCATCGAAGCGAATCTGCCCACGCTGACGACACTGCTGCGGTACATGACCGAGCAGGGGCTCCTGTGGGACGACCTGCCGCTCGACTCTTACTTCATCTGACTGGTCACGGTACGAAATGGGGACTCTGTACATGTCGAATTCCATCGAGGTCCGCGAAGGTATCCGCTTGGCGCGGCGCCTGGGCTACGTCGTTCTCCAAGTGGAGGATCTGGACGTCGCCGCGGACATGTTCACTGCCCAGGTGCAACTTCAGCTCAACGAGCGGCGCGACGACGCTGTCTTCCTCGGCAGTGCGGGCGACCACCACTGGGTAGTGCTCCGCTCCGACGAAGGTGTCGCGACGGGCTTGCGGACCATGGGCTTCGAGCTGGACCCTGCGGTGACCTTCGAGGAGGCGGAGATGTTCCTCGCCGAGCGAGGCATTCCGTTCGAGCGGAGCGATGCGGTCACCGAGAACCGGGTGGAGCAGCTGCTGCGGCTGCGCGATCCGGACGGCTTCGGAATCGAGCTGTTCCGCGGAATGATCAAGATTCCGGGACCGGGCGCTCCGAAGTGGGTCAAACTCGAGCGGGTACTGCACACTGCGGTGTCGGTGAGTGACATGAGCAAGTCGCTGGACTTCTACCTGAACACCCTCGGTTTGCGGGAATCGGACTGGATCGAGAACACCTCGGCGTTCCTGCACGCGACCGACCGGGCACACCACTCGCTGGTGCTGCAGGACAGGCCCGGCCAGCCGAAGGTCGATCACCTCTGCTTCCAGACCGATACGTTCGACGACGTCATGCGGGCTCGGGCGATCGTGCAGGCGGCCGGCTACGAGCTACGGGACGATCTGCTCAAGCACGCGCCGTCCGGGTCGATCGGCTTCTATTTCGAGGGCCTGCCCAAGGGGCTGGGCATCGAGTTCTGCCACGGTCATGCGATCGTCGAGCCCGATCATGTCGCCGGTACCTTCCCTCGCACGCTGCAGGCGAAGGACACCTGGCAGCCGCCTGCGGGGTTCTGACGGTGGCCGCGAACGAGAATCCTCGGTTGCCGCTGGACGGCGTGCGTGTCCTCGACCTGACCGGCACGATGTCCGGCCCGTACTGCACGATGCTGCTCGCGCAACTCGGCGCCGTCGTGGACAAGATCGAGCCACCGACCGGAGACATCACCCGCTCGCTGATGTCCGGTCGGCACGACGGGATGACCCCCATCTTCCTTGGACTGAACGTCGGCAAGCGCAGCGCTGTCCTCGATCTGAAACTGGATGAGGACCGGCGTCGGCTTAACGCGCTTTTGCCCGGATACGACGCGGTCGTGCACAACATGCGCCCGGCCGCGGCTGCGCGACTCGGACTTACCGAGGACGGGCTCGCCGACGCCGGCTCGGAGGCGTTGCTGTGTGAGATCGTCGGATTCGGGCCCGGGCCGTACGAGAGCCGTCCCGCCTACGACGACACCACACAATCGCTTTCCGGAATGGCATGGGTGCAGGGGAGGGGAGAAGTTCCCGAATACGTGCGTGCTGCCGTCGCGGACAAGACCGCCGGGCTGTATGCGGCACTGGGCGTGTGCGCGGCGCTGCTCGGTCGAGCACGCGGGAACCTGACCCGGTCGGTGCGGATTCCGATGTTCGAGACGATGGTGGCCTACACCATGGTGGAACAACTTGGTGGCCTTACCTTCGAGCCGGCGGAGGGGCCGCCGCTGTATCCGCGGACCATGTCGCCTTCTCGTCGACCGTTCCGGACGGCCGACGGCTACGTCGGCGTCATGCTCTACACCGACCGGCACTGGCGGAGCTTCCTGTCTTGGCTCGGCCGGGACGATCTCGTATCCGATCCGAAGTACGCGACGATTTCGGGACGGTCGGTGCACATCGACGAGGTGTACGGGTTCCTCGCCGGCGTGCTCGAGGGCGGCGGGACCGATGAATGGCTCGATGTGTTCGAGAAGCTCGACGTCCCCGCCGGACGGGTACAGACATTCGACGATCTGATCGCGGATCCGCACTTGGCGGCCACGGGTGCGTTACCGGTGGAAGACCACCCCACCGAGGGCGCCGTGCGTCGCGTGCGCTCGCCCTATCTGTTCGACGGGCGGCCGGCTGGCCCACTACGGCCCGCGCCGAATTTGGGTGAGCATTCGTCCGACATTCTGGGCACCGGCTGAGCAGAGTACGGGTTCGCGGCTTCAGCCCGGCGGAGTATGTGGCACCGACCGGTTCCCATCCCGTCGTCCGCGCAGTGGCAGGATGTCGGTATGGTGCACGGTCCAGCCCGCCGGGCGTTGAAGCAGTCCGACATCGTCGCGCGTGAGATCACCCGTCGTATCGTCGCCGAGAACCTGCCCGAGGGCACTCGACTGCCGCATGAGAAGGAGATGGTCGAGGAGTATCAGGTCGGGCGCAGCACCCTGCGCGAGGCGCTGCGCCTTCTGGAGACCAGAGGAGTCGTGAGTATCCGCTCGGGCCGAGACGGCGGGCCGGTCGTCCGTCGGCCACGGCCGACGGATTTGGGCGAGGCCCTCACTCTGTTGCTGCAATTCGAGGGTGTGAACTTTTCGGAAGTTTTCGCCGCCCGCCGGATTCTCGTGCCGCGACTCGCGCGCCGCGCTGCGGAAAGGATCACCCCCCCGACGCTTGCCGCTCTGCGAGAATGCCTGGACCGCATGCATGCCTACTTGGACGAGCCTGCGGTCTTTCGGGCTGAGCGGCAGCGCTTCGACAAGCTGATCTCGAATGCGTCCGAAAGCCCGGTGCTCGAGCTGCTGAACAGCGCTGTCGGATCGGTGGCCGAGGATGCGGACCGAGGTGCCGATCCCGATCGTTTCACGCGTACGCAAAGGGCCGCGATGGCGCGTGAAGATCAGGCGGTCTACGACGCTCTTGCGGAGCATGATCCGGACGCTACCCAAACTGCTATGGCCGTGCGTCTCGCGAGCGATGAGAAACGGGCGAATGCGGCGCGCCGAGATATCGCTGGTCGCTCGGTCCAGTGGGCGCTAGTGGAGCCGACTGGCTCCTGATCGCGTCGATTACGGACGTTAGAGGGATACGCCCGCTGTGGCCCATTGGACCGGGCTCCGGGTGAGATCCCGGTAGCGGCTCATCCAGTCCTTGCGGGAATCTTCGAGGTGGCCGTGCATCGCATCCTCTGCGGCCACCGGGTCGCCCGCGGCGAGCGCGTCGTACAGCTTCTCGTGCCAGGACATCGCCTTCAGCCGCTGCGCGCGGGTGAAGCCCGCACCGACCGCACCGAAGGCCAGTCCGTCGGCAACGGACTCGAGTGTCTGCCCGAGGATCGTCAGGACGGGGCTTCCCGACGAGGTGGCGATGAGTTTGTGGAAGCGTAGGTTCTCCGCGTGGAAGACGGCGGATTCGTCGATGTAGGCGTTCATCCGGTCCAGGCATTCGCGCATGGACGCGAGCGTCGCGGGGGTGATGTTCTTCGCCGCCATACCGGTCAGCGCCGGCTCGAGGGCCTGCCGAGCGGCGAACACCTCCGAGAAGTTCACCCCTTCGAACTGCAGAAGCAGGGTCAGCGCCTCGCCGAGATCGGATGGCCGGGGCTTACGCACGCTCGGGCCGCCGTCGCGTCCCGAACGGATGCTCAGCACACCGCGGCTCTCCAAGAGGCGCAGCGCCTCGCGCAGGGTGCTGCGCCCGACCTGATACTCCTCGACCATCGCCTTTTCGTTGGGGAGCCGCGTGCCTTCCGGCAGCTGATCGCGGACGATCCGCGCGACGATCTGGCGGGCGACGATCTCGGACTGTTTCATCGCCCGAACGGCTGGATCTCCCACTTGTCCCCTCCTGGTCCCACGGTCGTCGATCGGCACGTACTGTGCTCACGGCCGGTAGATCTGGGCAATCAAGCGTAATCCCGGCCGACCATGACTATAGTTTATCCAACCTGTAGATGCCTGGCCACTGAGAGCTCGCCTACGTGTGTCGGATGGCCTGGAGCTGGTGTCGGAGGGTGTGATCAGGCGTTGCGTGGCGTGGGTTCGGCGCCCCGGACGGTGACGAGTGTGCTGGCCCTAAACTCTCTCTATGGTCATCATGCCTGGGTGGGATAGGTCGTTCAGTGCGACGGGTGGTGATCCGCGATGCGAGCGGCCCGGCGGCGCCGCATCCCGCCGAACAGCCGCCGAGATGCACCGCTGGTCGCGGAGAACAGTACGGACGCAGCAGCGCCGCACGGACGGAGCGGCCGGCGTAGGTGAACTCCTCGCCGGTCCGCGCGTCCATCAGTGTTGAGCCCCGCAGAACTTCAGGCCGACACGCAGTGGGGTCTCCCGGGGGAACGGGATCTAGTGCGGCATGCCGCCGTCGAACCAGAGGGTCGAACCGGTGACGTAGCCGGCGTTGTCGCCAAGCAGGAAGGCTATGGCGGCCGCCACCTCCGCGGGCTTTGCGAGTGTCTTGATCAGCTGCGCGCCGTCGACTGCTTGGGCGAGCATGCGCTCGCCCTCCTCGCCCGGCGGCATGCAGCGGCGAGGCATCGCGGTATCGACCGCACCCGGGGCAATTGCGCACACCCGTACCCCGCGCTCGGCGAGTTCGACGGCCAACGCCTTGGTGAGGAACAGATTCGCCGCCTTGCTCGCGCCGTACAGCCCCAGACCGGGCGTCATCTGCCCGGCACTGCTGGAACTCACGTTCACGATGACGGCCTGCGGCGCCAGATGCGGCAGGATCGAGCGGGACATCACGAACGCACCACCCACGTTGATCCGCATCAGACGTTCGAGATCCGCCAGTTCGCAGTCGGCGAGCGGCTTCGCCAGGATGACTCCTGCCACGTTGGCCAGTGCATCGAACGGGCCGCCCCAGGTCTCGGCGTACCGGCTCAGCACCGCGGCCGCAGCGGTCTCGTCGCTGGAGTCCAGCACTTCGGACGCAACGCGGACCGAGGGCGCGGCCTCCTGAAGTTCCTTCCGGGTGCGCTCCAATCCCTCACCGTCCACGTCGGTACACAACACCGAAGCTCCTTGACGGGCGAGGTGCAGTGCGGTCGCGTGGCCGATTCCGCCACCCGCGCCGGTCACGACGATGCGCTTGTTCTGGAATGTCACGATGTTTTCTCCTGTAGGAAGTGAAAGCTGGGTCAGACCCGGACGGTGACGTGCAGCGATTCGTATGCATTGGCGAGCAGTTGCGCGTGCCGTCGGGGCGTGCCGGCGAGTTCGATCGACCGGAACCGGCGCGCCATCTCCTCCAGGACTGTCGCGGTTTCCAGCCGGGCAAGGGATGATCCGATGCAGGAATGCTCACCGAAGCCGAACGACAGATGCATGGCCTCGCGGAAGTCGCGGCCGATGTCGAACGTCTCGGGGTCGGCAAAGACGGTCTCGTCCCGGTTGGCGGCGCCGTACAGCATGTAGACACGCTGCCCGCGGCGCATCGCCTGGCCGCCGATTTCGGTGTCCTCGGTGACGGTGCGGCCGAAGCCGCGCACCGGCGTGATCCAGCGCAGCAACTCGTCGGTGGCGTTGCGGGCCAGCGTCGGATCGGTGACCAGACGAGCGTACTGTTCCGGATGTTCGGAGAAGGCCACGGCGAGTCCGGCGACGAGGTTGCGGGTAGTCTCGTTGCCCGCGGACAGGACACCCGCGACCATCATGTGCACGGTTTCGTTGTTCAATGCTCCTGCGTCTTCCGCCTGCGCCA
This sequence comes from Nocardia jiangxiensis NBRC 101359, assembly GCF_000308615.1. GTDB lineage: Bacteria > Actinomycetota > Actinomycetes > Mycobacteriales > Mycobacteriaceae > Nocardia > Nocardia jiangxiensis. Next base: position 85,555 of record NZ_BAGB01000164.1, on the reverse strand, counting down.
AGGCCGTCAGCAGATCGGTGCCGGGATTGCGACGTCGGTCCGCCAGTTGATCCGCGAAGTACGCATACATTCCGCCGAGCCCGGCGGCCACCTCCGCGAGTTCCTCCTTGCCGACCGCGGCACCCATTTTGATGATCTCGTTGGCCCACCCGTCCAGCAACGGACGGTCCTCGGGCGGCATGCCGAGCAGCGTCGCGATCATGACCGACGGGACGGCCATCGCGACGTCGGTGAGCCAGTCCGTGTCCTCGCCCGGCACGATGGCGTCCAGAATCTCCACGACCACGGAGCGCACCTGCTCGTTCAGTTTGGCCACGTTGACCGGGCTGAAGGGCGTCCGGATGGCTTTGCGGAGCTCGGCGTGCCGGGGCGGTCCGTCCAGGGCGAAGTTCTCGGCGTTCGGTGGGAAGAACGACGCCACGACGTTGCCGTATCGGAAGTCGTTGAGCAGGATGCCGTCGCTGCTACTGAAGATCAGCGGGGTCCGGCCCACCTCCCGAATATCCTCGTACCGTGTGAGCAGCCACAGGTCGAGTGGCTCGTAGTAATGCACCGGGGATTCCCGGCGTAGCCGCGCGTACAGCGGGAAAGGGTCGTCCGAATAGAAATCCGGATCCTCGAGCCGGACAAGTTCGGAAAGATCCGCGACGACGGCGGGGTCTGCGGGCACAGTGATCTCCTGGGTAAAACGATGAAAAGGTCTGCGATGGGGACAGCGCGGCGGGTGCTCAGAACTCGAATGCGGATCCGGCGCCGGCTTGGGGTTTGTCCAGCCGATTTCCGAACAGCTGCTCCAACATGGCGGTGTCGGCGAATTCCCAGAACTTCTGGATCTGGCCGTCCCGGATCTCGAAGAGCTGGGCGTAGGTGGGCACGTAGTCGAGAGTGTCGTCTGCCGCACGGGCACGGACCTCGCTCATCGCGCACACACGTGGCGGATCCACCGCGAAGATCGTGTAGCGCGCCGGGGCCTGGACAGTCGCGGGGTCGAGCCGGCCGAATACCGCCTGACCCCACTCACCGATCCGGGCGCGTCCGCGGTAGGTGCCGCAGATTTCGAGCTGGCCGGCCAGGGAGACGACTGCCTCCTCAGCGAACAGGCTATAGACGGTTTCCAGGTCACCGGCGGCCATTGCCTGGTAGAAGCGCTCCACCACTGCTCGGCAAGCATTGGTTTCGGGTGTGCTCATGGCACGTTCCTCCTCGTTGAGGTGAGATTGGTTTACGGGTGGCGTCAGGCTTTCCTGCGCCGCAGCTGATAAAGGTCCGCAGCGGCGATGTCACCGGCGCGGGCGGCGAGCGCGGGGAGATCGTCTTCCGCGTCGATCCAGCGGCCGGACAACGCGTCGCCATCGCCCTCGGCCAGCCAGAGCGTCGCGGCTACGGCGCGGTCCGGTGATTGTGGCCGCAGTCTGGCGATGTCGCCCGGAATCCACCGGCGGATCTCCTCGGACTCGGCGAATGCGGCAAGCATGTCGGTCTGGACGTTGCCGGGTCGCAGAGCGAACACGGCGATACCGTCTTCGCGAACTTCCTCTGCCAAGCAGTCGACGAGACGGACGACCGCGGCTTTCGAGCAGGAGTAAGCGCTGTTATACGGGCTGGGTCGACCGGCTGTACCCGATACCATGGCTATGATTCGACCCATTCCACGCTCGGTCATGGACGGCAAGACCGCCGCCGCGCAGTGCGCCACACCGAGAACGTTCACGCTGACGTCCGACCACCAAGCAGCAGGGCTCGAGTCCCGCAATGGGCCGTGAACGCTCGACCGCCCGGCGTTCGCGACGAGGACATCGATAGGGCCGAAGCGCTCGCTCGCCGCGGTGACGGCGGCGTGTACCGCGGCCTCGTCCGTGACATCCGCCTGGAATCCGGCCACGTCAGCCCCGCTGTTGTGCAGATCGGCCTCGGCGTTTCGGACGCCGTCGGAAGTTGTGCCCACGAAAGACACTCGTGCACCGCGGGCGAGGGCCGCAGCAGTGATCGCGAGGCCGATGCCGCGAGTTCCGCCGGTGACGAACAGATGCTTTCCCGCGAGCCGCGCGCTCTGCTCGACTGCCGCGCTGCCGTGTTCCGGACGCATGCGACTCCTTCGACTAGAGATGTGATTCTGCTTACTATGATTACCTTTATCGTCTGCAGAAGCAACCCCTCGCCGGCTGCCGGAGATCGGATGGGCACCCGGCGATCGGCGTCGGACAGCACGGTGCCACGAAGTTCGTCTGGCTGATGTGCTCGGCCCCGTGTGCGGGCAGATGGTGGTGCAGCGCGGCGACCGCGATCTCCGAGGTGAGCAGTCGGCCGCGCGGATCGGGTTGCGCCGGAGGATGGGTTCCGACGCGAAGATGTCTCGGGTTGGGCGGTAGTTTGACACGCATGGGTGTCGAGAAAGAGGATCCCGCAGCGCTGGCGGCCGAGCTCGCGCTGGCCGTGACGCGGCTACGGGCGCGGATTCGTACCGAGGTGGCTGCCAAGACCGGGCATTGGGCCGGTCGCTGGACCTGGGCGCAGATGGCGACCTTGACTCGGATCATCGACAACGGCCCCATAACGGCGAGTGAGCTTGCCAAGGCGGAGAACATGCGACAGCAGTCCATGTCCGAGCTGCTGGCCAATCTTCGCGAAGACGGCCTGATCCGCAGTGAGAAAGACCCGGCAGACGGCCGCAAGTCCCTCCTGGAGGCGACCTCGGAAGGGAGGGCGGTTGCAGCCCGTTTGACGGCCACCCGGAAAGACTGGCTGGAATCGGCACTCCGTGAAGATGCGACGGCGGCGGAGCGCAAGACGGTTCAAGCGGCGGTGCAGATCATCAACCGGCTGGTCGATTCGAGGAAGTGATGGCCTGACCGCGGCGGGTGACTCGGGCCGTTGTGGCGCCGGCTGCGGAGATTGTCAACAGGCTGCCTGTTGACATTCCCGATGTGGGATTTTACCGTCGGGGCGAATGGTATCCGGCTGTCTGAGCCTGCCGACCCGGTCTCCGGTGCGGCACGCGGATCCGCGCTTGACCGTTCTCCTCCTCTGACCGGAAGGTCCCTCATGTCTGTCGATGCAGCTTCCGACGCCTACGCTTCACCCGGCAGCCGGTTTCGCCACCTGCTCACGAATTCCGAACCGGTCGTGTTTCCGTTGGTGCTCGACCCATTGAGTGCCTTGTTCGCGGAGCGAGCGGGTTTCCGGGCGCTCTACCTCGGCGGCGCGACGCTCGGCTACGTCAAAGCGACGACCGAGGCGCAGTTGTCACTGACGCGGATCGTCGACGTCGCGCTGGAGATCCGGGCTGCCACCGACCTACCGCTGATTCTCGACGGGCAGTGCGCGTGGGGCGATCCGATGCATGTCGAGCACACCGTTCGAATGTGCGAGGCGGCGGGCATCGCCGGCATCGAGATCGAGGACCAGCTGATGCCGAAGCGCGCGCACCACCACATCGGTGTAGAGCACCTCGTGCCGATGGAGCTGATGGTCGAGAAGATCAAGGTGGCGGTCGCTGCTCGGCGGGACTCCGGTTTCGTCGTGATCGCGCGGACGAACGCGTGTCGTTCGGAAGGGCTCGATGCGGCCGTCCGCCGGGCCGAGGCGTACCGAGATGCGGGCGCGGACATGTTGTTCGTCCTGGAGAAGACACCCGACCAGGTCCGGTCGATCGGGGAGCGGGTACCCGGGCCGCTGTTCTACCTGCTGCACGCGGGCCTCGGCTCTCTGCCGCTTCCGTTGGACGTCCTCGGGGAGCTCGGCTTTCGGGCGGTGGTCGATCCGCTGACCCCGTTCTACACGCGTCAGCACGCGATGCGGCTGAGCTACGAGAGTCTTGCGCGCGGATCGTCCGATCCGGGTGTCGCGGCCATGTTCCGGGAAGAGACCGAAATGATCCACGACGTGCTCCGGCTCGAACACCTGCTCGACATCGAGCGGCGTAGCGTCGAGCGCTGACGGCCCACATATGGTCCGGCCCGGTCTGCACCCTGATGTGGGTGGGGACCGGGCCATTCTGTCGACCGGGGTCAGCTGCTCGTGTTCTCCGCCGGCAGGGTGACGTCATACCGAGAGAATCGGCGACCACCCTCGACGCCGATGAGTTCGTGTACACCGCCGGGGTCTTTCCGGATTCCGCTCCGCAGCATGAACCGCAGAAGCTTGGTCTGGATGCCCTGGGCCTCCTCGCCGCCCTGCTCCCACAGCAACATCGGGCGGCCCAGACACGAATGCGGTCCGATGCCGAACCCGACTCCGAAGGTTGCGACCTTCGGGTCGAGTGGAGCGCGATACGGGTCGAAGCTGTCCGAGTCCGCACCGAACACGGCGGGATCCCGGTTTGCTGCGCCGACCCAGCTCGCGACCCAGGAGCCAGCGGGTACCGCTCGGCCCGTCGACTCGAGGACGGTGTCGGCGGTGGCGATCCGGACGAGATACGGGCGCGAGGATCGGTGAAGGCGGATGGATTCCTTCACCGCGAGGTTCAGGAACTCCCGCTCGCTTGTGTGCGCGTGGCCCTCGGGATGTGCCTCCAGCCAGTCGAGGAGATCATCGAGCGACCAGGCGGCCTGGGACACGGGGTTGTTCACCGATGCGGCCAAAAGGGCGACGGCTTCGCGGAAGATGGGCTCGAGGTCCGTATCCCCATCACCGGCGTCGGCCAGCATGCTCATGAGCAGATCGGCGGGAAGATCCTCGGTCGAGCCTCCGCTCTCTGCCGCCTGTCGTAACAGTGCCCGGCGTCGTTCGATGCTGGGGAGGAACATCTCGCGGCGGATCTGCTCGCGGGCCTCTCGTCCGCGCAGGACGATCGCGTCACGTTCCGCCTCCGGCGCATATTCGACCACCAGCGTGTTCAGTACCGGCGCGGCCAGCTCGAGAAACCAGGACACCTTTTCGTCACTGTCGATGCCATCGATTCCGACGAACGCCGCAGTCACACGCCAGACGATCCGTCGGCAGAAGTCGATGAGGTCGAAGTGGTGTGCGCCGTCGACCGGGGGCACTGTCTCGCGGATGCGGCGTAGGTTGTCGTCGAACACCTCGTCCAGCAGATGCCCCTCGGCACCCCACGGCTGAGATGGTGTCAGCATCTTCATGAGCGCGCGCCGGCGTTCGAGATGCGGACGTCCGTCGATGGAGATGAGGGTGTCGTGCACGAACTCGTCGGATTCGGCTTTAGTTCCCTCGAGGACGAACTCCCTGCCGCGGTGCAGGACCTCGGTCACTTCGCGGTAATCGGTGAGATTTATGAATGATTCGGGATGCCAGGTTGTGCTACGAGTCATCGCGCTCACCAGCTCAGCGTGTCCAGTACCAGGCGGCGCAGATGCCGGGGGTTGGAGTCGATCGCGCCGGAGCGGGCGTGCTGGACGCCGTAGTTGTCCCACACGACGAGATCGCCGTTGCGGTAGTGGTGGGAATAGACGTTGCCCTCGTCGTACAGGACGGCGAACACCTGCTGGAGGATGTCTTCCCCTTCGGTCGAAGTGGGCCCGAACTCGAGGATGTGACTGGTGTAGAACTCGCTCACGAAGATTGCCTTCTGGCCGCTGTACGGCAGCGTCACCACCATCGGGTGGACCGCGTGCCGGACGTCGTCGAGAGTGCGGCCGGCCGGGAAGTCGGCTTGGCGGACGCGGTTGGACTCCTGCTCCGGGTCGTCGTAGTCGAGGATGTGCACGGCACTGAGCTGGTCTATCTTCTTCCGCAGGTTCTCTGGAAGCAGCTCGTAAGCTCGGACGCCGTTGGCAAAGCTGGTGGGCGGCGACGTCGGGGAGACGTCGATGGCGTAGAGGGAGGTTCCCGCGCGGGGACGGGAGCGGAACGCCCCGTCGTTGTGGAACAGCAGCCGTCCTGAGCCGGACATCGCGGCGTTCTCGACGTGCTGATTGGTCATGAACTGGTGGTACACGCCGTTGTCGAACGCCAGCAGCGGCCCGAGATGCTGGACGAATCTGTCCTGGTCCTCGCCCTCGATGTCCTGCTCGCGCACGACGATCAGGTGATGGGCGAGGAATGCGTCACGGAGCTGGGCGATCTCGTCGTCGGACAGTGGCTTGGCCAGATCGACCCCGCGTAGTTCCGCGCCTACCGGGGCATCGAGTGGGATGACGTCCATGTCAGTTCTCCTTGAAGGTGATCAGGTTTTTAACGGTAGGCGCTGCGGTTCCCGGAAGTCAACAGGTAGCCTGTGTTTTTCTCGTGGCTCGTCGATCGTTCGGGCCGGATCGAGCTGCGGAGCCTCGCGTGAACAGGCATACTGCTGTCGATTGTCGCGGTCTGTCCGGTGGTGTCCCCGGAGGCTGCCACTGGTCGAGGTCATGCTGCCGGTCGGTGGCGCCGTGTCTGCTGCCGGTTCGGTCCAGTCTCTCAATCTGAGAATGGGCGGTAAATATAACTATAATAATGATTGTTTCAGAAGGTGATGATCGGCCGGGGTTATTCGGGCGAGCGTCTCGGCTCCCGACCTGTGCTACTGCCCGGACCAGTGCGGAGGTCGCCGTTCAGCAAAAGCTCGCACGCCTTCCAGCCGGTCTTGCGACGTATACGGGTCGGGGCCTGCACCGAGCGTGACGGCACTCATCAGTGGCAGAGCCATACCCTTCGTCATCGTGGCTTTCATTCGCCTGAGGCTGAGCGGCGCGTTCCGGGCGATCGTGTCTGCGAGGTCGAGCGTGGTCGCGGCGAGCTCCTCGCGTGGCACGACACGCTGTACAAGCCCCCATTGGACGAGGTCATCGACAGGACGCAAAGCGCCGGTGAACAACAACTCGGCTGCAATCCCATGAGGTACCCTGCGCGGCAGCTGTGCGGAAGCGAACGAGGCGGCGAGTCCGAGTCTCGCTTCGGGTAGCCCCACGCTGATGCCCCGGACGGCGATAGTCAGGTCGCAGGCGAGAAGCAGCTCGAAACCTCCGCCTACCGCATGACCGTTAACGGACGCGATCGTCGGCTTCGACAGCTCCACGAGCGCTTGCCATACGCTCCGATGGGGTTGCGCGTACGGGCCGCGCCAGCCTGTGTCGCCGAGCCGGTCCAGTTCCTTGACGTCGACGCCGGAACAAAACGCCTGCTCACCCTGGCCGGTAACGACGACGACCGAGACGGCTGGGTCCGCGTCGGCCGACAGAAGTGCGGCTACGAGTTGTTCTTGCAGCGAGACGGACAGTGCGTTTCGCACGTGGGGGCGATTGAGGGTCAGGCGGCGCACTCCACCCGCGTCGTCGATCAGCAAGTCCACTGAGCGGTCCTCGTCTGTACGGGGTCGTCGGCCGCCTGCGGGGTGCGACGGCGCAGACTGGGTGAGTTGGTAACCCGGGGAAGCGTGAACAGTTGGTGGCCCCACGGTTGGGGCGCTCGATTCAGGATCGAGCTCCTCCGCGGCTCCGGAACATGCGTGGGCGGCGCAGGGATTTCGTCCCGACGCCAACGCATGCTCCGTGACTGTCAGAGGAACTGGTCGGGCTGTCGGACCCCGGTAGGCCCGCCGGGATAGTACTTCTGCAGCCCGGGACGCTGAATCGTCGAGTTGCAGCCCTCCAGGAAGATCCCCAGTGAGCTCGAGAAGAAGGCTGCCCGTGAATCGGAAGTGGTCAGCCCGCCGCTGCAGGACCAACCGCATTGTGCGAGCCGCTCCCGCTCCTGGTTCAGATCGCCGGTCCAGTAGCCCATGTGGTGGAAGATGGTGCCCTGTGCCGGCTCGTTCGGTGTTCCCGGGACGCGCTCGAACAGCTCGAGGGCACACGGGCCTGCGGTCGCGAATGTCAGACGGGTCGTGAGGCGAAATGGGGTGCCATCCGCGTACGCGCTCTCGGCGGAGAAATTCTTGATGGGCAGCCAGTCGAGATTCAGTGCGGTGCCGAACTTCTCCATGGCTTCTTCGAGGTCATCGACAGCGAACGCAACGTGCCAGATCATCGGGACGCCTCCTGAGGGTAGAAGTGCTCGAGTCCGGGTCGGCGAACGAGCGCGTTCGTCGATTCCAGGAGGATGTCGTACGGCCCCTGGGTGAGCATGATGCGCCGCAGGTTCGAGTCGTCCATCCGGAAGGCGACGCACGGCATGGCCAGACCATCGAGTCGACGTTCCTCCTCGACGAGGTCCTCCGCCCAGTACCCGAGGTGGTGGAATGCGGAATTTCCACGTCGGACATTGGGGGTGCCGGGAGTGGGCTCGATCAACTCGATGGACAGCGGCAGGTCGAGTGAGAACACGACTCGCGTGTCGATCGCATACTGCTCGCCGTGCGGGCCCTCGAGGGGCTGTCCGTTGACCCGGTGGATGTCGGCCCACCGCAGCCCGAGGGCGGCGCCCAGTTCATCCATCGCGTCCTCGAGCTGGTCCACGATGAAGCCCACATGCCAGATCTGGCGGGGTGAACCTGGATCTATAGTCATATTATGTATAGTAAATTGGATTGGCGGCTTAGTCCAGCCGCGCTGTCGGTTAGCCACAGCGTGCTCCGCGGTGACGGTGCGTTGGGTCCGGGCGTCGTCGAAGGTGAGAGGTAGCCGTGGAGCTGGAACGACTTCATCTCTTCGGTGACAGCGTCGCCCTGTCGTGGGCGGTGCGGGTCGGCGACACGATCCACGTGGCCGGCATGGTCGGGATGGACGTCGATTTCGACGCTCCGGTACTGGAGGGCATCACGTTCCCTCGGGGGATCGAGTCCCAGATGCGGCAGGCATACGCGAACATCGCCTGGATTCTCGCGAAGTTCGACGCATCGATCACGGATATTGCCCAGCAGACGCTGTTCTTCGTCGGCGACGGCGCTGAGGTGGCGGCAGCGAACAAGGCGGTACGACGCGAGATCTTCGGTGACAAGACGCCGGCGAGCGCCATGGTCGGCGTGCACAACCTGTTCGATCCGCGCTGTCTCGTCGAGATCCAGGCGATTGCCTACCGAACCGTGAGGTGATTCATGTCCCTGTCGTGGGATCCCCGTCCGCTGTTCGATATCTCGGACCGTCGGGTCGTAGTGACCGGGGGAACGCGTGGCCTCGGTGCCGTGATCGCTCGGGGCCTGGCGGCGTGTGGGGCGCGCGTAGCTGTCGTGGGGCGCTCCTGTGCTGACGGCTGTGCCGTGGTGAGCGAAATCGAAGCTGCTGGTGGCGAGGGTTTGGCTGTCAGCGCCAGCCTTGCCGATCCTGTTGGGCCGAGTGACCTCGTTGCGGAGGTTGTGCAGGCTTTCGGTGGTATCGATGTTCTGGTCAACAACGCCGGTGTCGCCGAGAGGGTGGCGGCGGACGAGGTCGACCGCGATGCCTATCGGCGGGTGCACGGCCTGAATGCGGAAGCGGCGTTGTTCCTGTGTCAGGCCGCGTTCCCGTATCTGTCCGAGGCTCGTGGCAGCGTGGTGAACGTGTTGACCACCGGGCTGTGGACGGGTGGGGCTGGATCGGTTCTGTATCGATCGTCGAAGGCTGCCTTGTGGGGCACGACGATGGTGTTGGCACGTGAGTGGGCACCCCATGGGGTACGTGTCAACGCGGTGGCGCCCGGCGCGTTCGCCGCGGGGATGGGGGAGCGGATGACACGCGAACGATCCCTGAAGCACATTGCGGATACCCCGATGGGGAGACTCGGCGACCCGTCCGAGCTGGTTCCGGCCGTTCTCTACCTGGTCAGTGACGCTGCGTCCTTTGTTACTGGAACGGTCCTGCGAGTGGACGGCGGGGCGGTGTCGCAGTGAACGGGCGGGTGGGCCTCCACCGGTAGCCGTCTCTTGCCGACTCGATTAAAAGATGGTTAATATAGTCATAGTCAAGTGCGCGACGCGGAAGCTGATCCGGTCAGCTCGCAGATCGGATGTCCGCACGCATCAAGAGGAGCCCCTATGACTTCGCCAGTCGGCGCCCAAGAAGCCGCTCAACTGGTCACTTTGGTCCGAGACTTCGCTCGCCGGGTGGTGGCACCGCGGGTGGCTGCCTATGACGCGGAGGAAAAGCTGCCGAAGGACATCCTCGAGCAGATGGCGGACCTCGGTCTGTTCGGCGGTACCGTGCCGGTCGAGTTGGGTGGTGCCGGACTGGACCATGCGACGTACGCGGCAATCATCGAAGCTATGTCGACCGTGGACCACTGCCTCGGCGTCCTGATGAGCATGCCCTCGGCGTTGGTGGGTTCGGGACTTCTCGAGTACGGCACCGACGAGCAGAAGAAGCGGTGGTTGACGCCACTTGTGGCCGGTGAGATCTTCGGCTGTGCCGGGGTGACAGAACCGCAGTCCGGCAGCAACGTCGCCGCGATGGAGACGACATACCGGCGTGACGGTGAGGGATTCGTGATCACCGGCGCGAAGACCTGGATCACGAATATCGACATCGCCGGGTTCATTGTGACCTTCGCGAGCAGGGACCGTGCTGCCGGGCGGGCCGGAGTGAGCGCGTTCATCATTCCGATGGACACGCCGGGCTTGTCCGTCTCGCCGTTCAAGAACAAGCTGGGCTTCCGCCCGCTGTGCAGCGGTGAGGTCGTGCTGGACGGAGTCCGGGTCGGGCCCGAGGCGTTGCTGGGAGTGGAAGGCAATGGCTACCAGATCGCGATGGGCGCGGTCGAGCGTGGCCGGCTGTCCGTCGCCTCCCGCGCGGTCGGGCTGGCGCAGGGTTGTCTCGACGACTCGATCGCCTATGCGAACGAACGGGTCATCGCCGGCACCAGCATTGCTTCGCATCAAATGGTCCAGGCCAAGCTCGCGCAGATGGCGACCGAGATCACGGCAGCGAGACTGCTCGTCGAGCGTTGCGCGCGCGAGATGGACAACGGTGGCCGGGCCAGGATGGAGGCGAGCATGGCGAAGATGTACGCCAGCGATGTCGCCCAGCGCGCCGCGACCGAGGCTGTGCAGATCCATGGTGCCTACGGCGTCTCGCCCGAGTTTCGGGTCGGCCGCGCATACCGAGACGCCAAGGTATTCCAGCTGGTCGAAGGAACCAACGAGATCCACCGGGGGCTCATCGCGCGGCACCTGATCAAGAACGGCTGATGCCGACCATTGCACCACCCCGCTCACAGCGAGGTCCACTTGAAGTTCGTCCGCGAGAGCTCCGCTGCGATCGCGGCACAATTGTGAATTCGAGGTGAACATGTTCCGCCACATTGTCGTGATGAAATTCAAGCGACCGCTGACCACCGCGGAGGCTGCCCGAGTCCGGAGGTCCCTCGACGATCTGGGAGTGCAGTCTCCCGACGTCCGCGGTTTCTCCCACGGTCCCGATCTGGGCGTGCGCCCGGGCGGCTACGACTGGGGGCTGGTCGCAGATTTCGACGACTCCGAGGGGTGGCGCGCCTACAGTGCGCACCCCGCACACGACGTGGTCCGAGATGTGATGCGTGATCTGGTGGAAGCGCAAAGCGTTGTGCAGTTCGACGTGCAGGCTCGTTCATGACCGGGGTCGAGCACGCCGGCGACCAGTTCATCGCCGGTCAATGGGTAGGCTCCACCTCACCCGACAGGCTGCCAGTGACGAATCCTTCGACGGGCGCATTGATCGATGCCGTGTGCAAGGGGTCCGCGGAGGACGCCGACGCCGCGGTTGCGGCCGCTCGCGCCGCACTCGCCGAGTGGTCCGGGTTTCCGGTTCTCGAACGGATCGAGGTCCTGCGGCGAACAGCGACGATCCTCGAGGAAAAGGTCGAGGATCTGGCGAGCCGCATCACGGACGAGGTGGGCACCCCCTTGTCCTTGTCACGTGACGTTCAGGTTCGTAGGCCGATTCAGGTGCTACGAGCGTTGTGTGACGCAGGCATCCGGATGTCGTGGACCGAGCAGCTCGGGAACACACTCGTCACGCACGAGCCGCTCGGGGTCGTCGTCGCCATCACGCCGTGGAACTTTCCGCTGCATCAGACACTCGCGAAGGTCGGCGCCGCGCTGGTGGCGGGCTGCACGGTCGTGCTCAAGCCCTCGGAGGTGGCGCCGTTCAGCAGCTACGCCCTGGCCGACGCACTCGTCGAGGCAGGGTTGCCGGCAGGCGCGTTCAATGTGGTCACCGGTACCGGCCAGATTGTGGGGGAGCAGCTCGTCACCCACCCCGGGGTGGACGGCATTACGTTCACCGGATCGACTGCCGTCGGACGACACATCGCAGCCGCGGCGGCGGGCACGATCAAGAGAGTCGCACTCGAGCTCGGTGGTAAGGGCCCGTCGGTCGTCCTGCCTGGCGCCGATGTTGCTGCAGCGGCGAAGGCCACGGCGGCACGCTGCTTCACCAATTCCGGCCAGGTGTGTGCGGCGTTGAGCCGGCTCATCGTCCCGCGGGCCGAACTCGCCGAGGCGGAACAGGCGCTCCAGGAGTTCGTCGCCGCGCAGACGGTGGGCGATCCGCGGGATCCGGGGACCACGATGGGGCCTCTCGTGTCCAGCGCACACAAGGACCTGGTGCTGAGCTACCTGGAGCAAGGTGTCGCGGAAGGCGCCAGGGCGGTCGCCGGGGACCCGTACCGGGTCGACGACGGCAACTTCGTCGCGCCGGTCGTTTTTTCCGATGTCACGCCCGAAATGACCATCGCGCAAGAAGAGATCTTCGGGCCCGTGCTGAGCGTGCTCGCGTACGACGACGTCGACGAGGCCGTGGAGATCGCCAACAACAGCCAGTACGGCTTGGTCGGCGCGGTGTGGGGTCCGGATGACGACGGGGCCGCCGAGATCGCCAACCGTCTCCGAGTCGGGATGGTGGGTATCAACGGCGGCCGGATCAACGTCGACGCACCGTTCGGCGGGTACCGTCAATCGGGCGTCGGCCGAGAGTTCGGGACCTTCGGGATCATGGAGTTCCTGGAGACGAAATCGTTGAATTTCAGTGGATCCGAGGCGATCCGGCGTCCGGCGGGCTTGCCGTGAGGGCGCGTGTCGCTGTGCTGGCTGCGCCACACCGGATCGACATCCGGGAAGTCGCCCTGCCTGTCGTGGGCTCTGGTGATGGTCTGCTCGAGGTCGAGGTGAACGGACTCTGCGGGTCCGATCTCGAGTTCTTCGAGGGTGGGTTGCCGGGCTATCCGCTGCCCATGGCGCTCGGCCATGAGCCCGTCGGGCGAGTGGCTGCCCTCGGAGCCGAAGCAGCCGAGGCCTGGGGCGTCGAGGTCGGCGACCGCGTGGTCGTGAATTCCGCCATCCGATGCGGGACCTGTGCGCAATGCCAGGTGGGTGGGAACTGTCGCTTCCGGTCATACGGTGCGGTCTCGGCGGACGACCCGCCGGGGCTCTGGGGTGGCCTGGCGACTCACATGTACCTGGCGCCCGGCTCGACATTGATGAAGTTGGCCGCGAATGTGCCGACGGAGGTCGCAGCGTTCCATAACCCGCTTGCGAACGGTTTCGAGTGGGTCGGGCAGGCCGGGCGCGTCCGTGCGGGCGAGAAGGTTGCTGTGCTCGGTGCCGGGCCACGCGGCCTGGCATGTTGCCTGGTGGCCCGCATCATGGGCGCCGCCGAAGTGATCTGGGTCGGCCTCCCGCGAGATGAGCAACGCCTGGCGCTGTCCGGTCAGCTGGGCATCGATACGACTGTGACGATCACCAGCGGTGAGCCCGCGCAACTGCGTGCGGCGATCGGGTATCCGGTCGATGTCGTCGTGGACACAACGCCACGATCCGTATCGGCGGTTGCGCAGGCCATCGAGGCGCTGGCGCCGGGCGGCCGACTGGTCCTCGCCGGAATCAAGGGACACGACCAGCGGCTCGAGCTTGCCCCCGATGTCATCAGCATGCGGCGGTTGAGCCTGATCGGGCCGCTCAGCAAGAGCGAGACGTCGTTGCGTGCGGCGGTCGAGGCGATCAATGCCGGCTCGGTGGATCTGGCCAAAGTGCCGACCCGGGCATTCCCTCTCGAGCAGGTGGCGGAGGGGATCGCGCAGCTCGGAAAGCCGGCTGTCGATGGCCCGATCCACCTGCGAGTCGAGCCGTAGCCAGACCTGGCCCGGAGCAGAAAGGTTCAAGTATGAAAATCGGAGTTGTCGGCCTGGGCAACATGGGTGGGGAGATCGCGACTACCCTCCTGCGGGCCGGGCACGAGGTCACAGTATTCGATATCCGGCCCGAAGCAGTCGAACGGCTGGTCTCGGCTGGAGCCAAGGGAGCCGAGTCGATCGCCTCCCTCGCCGGGGACGTCGACGTGCTGAGCGTCGTGGTTCTCAACGAGGAACAGGTGCGTGGAGTGCGTGACGAGGTGGCCGCGGCGGGCCGGCCCGCCACGTTGGTGATCCACAGCACGGTCACGCCCGGATTCGTCCAGACGCTGGCTGAGGCGTCGAAAGCCGAGAAGATCGACATCGTGGATGCCACCGTTGCCGGTGGGGTGGCGCGTGCACGGACGGGGGACCTCACCGTCATGGTGGGCGGTGAGGACACCGTTGTGGAACGGCTGGCGCCGCTGTTCGACGCGATCGGGCGAGAAGTTTTCCACGTCGGCCCCGCAGGTGCCGGATCAGCGGTGAAACTGGCAGTCAACTATCTGACGATCGGCAGCTACGCCATTCAGATGGAAGCGATGGAGTTCGCCCGGTCGTTCGGGCTCACCGAGGACGCACTGACCGCGGTGCTCGTAACCAGCAATGCCGATTCTCGTGCCATCCGGACGTGGGGTTACCAGGATCGGATGCGGCGCAGCGCTGCGGCGGGGACTGCGTTGCCGCAAGTCGTGATGAAGAAGGATGTGACGTCCTTCGCCGTGGCTGGCGCGCAGAATGGCGTTCTGCTCCCGCTGGCGACGATGGCGGCGGAGACGCTTTTGAACAAGGTGGAGGTCCGGGATCGCTTCCTGGACGAGGTGGGAGCCGAGCTCCCGCCGCGGTGCTCGATCTGCAGCCTGGAGCTGGCGGCGCCGTACCGGGAGGTCGGTGTGCATCCGGAGTGCGCCCGGTCCTGACACCGAGGCGCACTCTCGCGCTTATCGGCCCGCACTGACCGGTTCCGAAGAGCATCCGAGACGAACGACGAGCGGAGTAGCCGCCGGCCTTGTGGTCGGCGACTACTCCGCTCTTTGTTGCGCGGCCAGGAGCACCCTGTCGGGCACGCGGGTGATGCGGTGAACGCAGACGCCTCTCTGAAGAGTGTCTTCGGTGACTCTAATCATGATATTGGAAGTATCCCGTTGTGGATGAGGGATTAATTGGCCTGTTCAAAGGCTATATGTGGCGTAATTCAACTCCTTCGTTGTCAAATGCCATACATCTAGCTATCCTAATCATAGTCATTGTTCAGTGCCCCTGATCGTCTCGGACGGCGGGGTGGAGGATCAGGAGAAACTCGGATGAAGGCCGTTACCATCACTGACAACGTCGGTGTCGAATTACAGGACCTCGATCTGTCGAAGCCGTTCGACGCGGACGAGATCCGCATTCTTCGCGGTGCGTTCGACACGGGTGGTGTTGTGCTGGTGCGCGGGCAGAAGTTGCGCGACGAGGATCACGACCGATTCGTGACTTCGCTCGGAGACCTGCACACTTTCCGGTGGGGCAGCACCGTCGAATACCTGTCCAACGTCATGAAGGACAACCCGAGCCTGGCGGGGAGTCGTCGACTGCTGTTCCACAATGACGGTGCATACCGCGGCAACATCGCGTCCGGTACGTCGCTGTACGCGCAGGACGTATCGCCGACTTCGCCTCCGACTGCGTTCGCCAGCACCGTGCGCGCTTATGAGAACCTGTCCGATGAACTCAAGGCCAGGATCGAGAACCTGCACGCGTACAACATGTTCGACCCGCGGGATCTGGACGCGGAGCAGAAGCGCGTCATGCTGGTCGACTATCCCGACGGGGCAGACCTGTCCCCGATCCAGTCCGCGGTGCATCCGGTCGTTACGGTCGTGCCCCACACCGGGAAGAAGGCGCTGTTCGTCAACGAGTTCAACACCAGCCACATCGTCGAGTACGGACCGGGTTCCGAAGAGGGCGAAGACCTGCTGCAGACGCTTTTCGCCGCGCTCTACAAGGAAGAGAACATCTACACGCACCATTACGAGAACGACGACCTGGTCCTGTTCAACAACCTCGCGGTCCAGCACGCGCGCACCGGCCAAATCGACCGCAACCCGCGTACGCTACGGCGTCTCGTTCTGCAGAGCTTGAACTGGTGATCCCTACGACTGACCGCGCGGACATACTCGAGCTATCGGGTCGGATCCGAGCCGTCGTCGGGCACCTGATCCGCCGTGTACGCAACGAGTCCGGTACGTCGCTGTCGTGGTCGCAGAGTGCACTCCTCAGTGCTCTGGACCGGCGCCCTCGCTCTACTGCCAGTCAGCTCGCCATGGACAATGGGCTTCGGACGCAGACCGTCTGGGCCACAGTCGACATTCTCGTGGCGCGAGGGCTGGCCGAGCGAGCGCGAGATCCGGAGGACCGGCGAAACGTCCGAATCACGTTGACGTCGGCCGGGCTCGAGGAACTGCTCAGCGACCGACAGGTCCGGGAACAATGGATCGTGGACGTGTTGATGCATGAGTTCTCGGACCCCGAACGCAACCTGCTGGTGGCTGTGATTCCGCTGCTCGAGCGTCTTGCCGGATCGGCGCGAACACTGGAACAAGATCGCTGATGGTGCGGCGTCTCCGGGGAATTCGCGATTGATTGCCGACCGCGCGTCGCCGACCCCAGCCATGGCGTCATCGCCGGTTCCGGATGTGGGAGATCCCGTGTCTCGGTACCGGCGATCTGCGTTCTACCCCGGGCGATATATTCTTGTTATCATAATCAGACTTTATTGGACTGTGTGAAGGAACGCGCGATGGTCGAGAATTTCGAGATGTACATCGATGGAGGATGGCGGCCGTCCGCCTCGGGGGAGCTCATCGAATCCATCAACCCCTTCACCGGGGAAGTCTGGGCCACTGTTCCGGCTGGTACCGCCGAGGATGTCGATGCTGCCGTCTCGGCGGCCGTGCGGGCGTCGGCCGATCCGACGTGGACTCGTAACCCGAAGCTGCGCGCGAAGTTGCTGACCAAGCTCGCCGACGCGCTCGCGGACGAAGCCGAGGTACTGGCGGTGACGGAGAGTCGCGACAACGGCAAGACCATCCGCGAGGAGCGGTTGATGAACAAAGCTGTGCCGGACTGGTATCGATATGCCGCGGCGCTGGCGGAAACCGCGGCTGGTGAGACCCCGCGCGGTAATGACCCCGCGGTGCTCAGCCTGACCGAACGGGAACCTTACGGCGTGATCGGGATCCAGACGCCCTGGAACACGCCTGGCGTGCTGCTCGCGCAGATGGCGAGTACGGCACTGGCAGCTGGAAACACGATCGTCGTGAAGCCGTCCGAAATCGCGCCTTGCTCGTTGCTCGAGTTCGCCCGAGTCGCGCACGAGGTGGGGTTCCCGCCGGGGGTGATCAACGTTGTCACCGGTCTGGGGCCAGTGGTGGGGCAGGCATTGTGCGAGCACAGCGGCGTCGACAAGCTGACCATGACGGGCGGGCCGGAGGCGGGACGGACGGTTGCTACGCACGCCGCCAAACGGTTGGTGCCGGCGGTGATGGAGCTGGGTGGGAAGTCGGCGAACATTGTGTTCGGCGATGCCGATGTCGACAGGGCCGCAGTTGGTGTGGCGGCCGGCTTCTCGACCTCGGGTGGCCAGAGTTGTGTCGCTGGGACGCGTGCGCTGATCCACCGTTCCGTGTACGACGAGGTGGTCGAGCGCATAGTCGAACTTCTGTCGAAGTTGCGCCTCGGTGATCCCGCTCTACCCGACACCGATCTGGGGCCTATGTGTACGCCCGCGCAAGTCGAGCGTGTTCAGTCGTTCGTCGAACGCGGTATCGCCGACGGTGCGACCCTCCGGTTCGGTGGGCGTACCTCGGAGCACGACGGGACGTTGTTCTATCCACCTGTGGTTTTCACCGATGTCAAGCCTGATATGTCGATCTTCTCGGAGGAGATCTTCGGGCCGGTGCTGTCTGTTCTTCCATTCGACACCGAGGACGAGGCGATCAAACTCAACAACGCGACCCCGTACGGGTTGGCGGCCGGAGTGTGGACTCGGGACCTCGACCGAGCTCATAGGGTGTCGCGGGCTCTCAAGGTCGGGACCGTCTGGGTGAACCACTACCGGCGTGGCGATGCCGCCTTCCCGTTCGGCGGGTGTGGCAACAGCGGATATGGGCGAGTCAGCGGATTCGACGGGTATCGAGAAATGTCGCGCACCAAGAGCATTCAGATCCTCCTCGGTGCCGACGAATCGGGCGCGTGAGGTCGCCTTTACCCGAACGTCGGCCGAGTGTGGTAGGCGAGCCTGTGTGTCGCAGGACATCGTCGGCGCAGTTATGTTCGGTCGCAATCGAATTCGGATTGCGGCCGATACGGCGACCGCACTCGCTACGGGGCCGGGACAATTTCGGCGGCCAGGCGGCAACTGCGCCCCCTCGCCGGCAGTGTGGTTCATGCCGAGGCCCGCGCGCGACTACGGCCGACCCTGACGGCGCTACCGTTAAAGCTGCATATAGTTAAGGGAAACTTTCAAGGATATCTAGATGCAATGCCCAGGGCATCGGTGTCCTGCATCGGATTTTCTGTGTTTGCATTTCAAGTTATTATGGGCATAATAATCATCTACTAGGTCACTCAGAACTCTGGAGACGTATCGTGGGTACTACCGCACTGTTGGTCATGGACTTCCAGGTCGGAATCGTTGGTTCGTTCGGCGACACGCCACCGGCTGCGGTCGCCGCAGCCTCTTCGGCCGTCACGGCGGCACGTAAGGCCGGAATTCCGGTCGTGTTCGTACGGGTCGCGTTCCGGCCCGGCTATCCGGAGATTTCCCCCAGGAATCAGAACTTCTCCGCCCTCCCGGGCTATGGCGACGTCTTCCACGAGGGGGCTCCCACTACGGCGCTCGTCGCCGAACTGGGCGCGACGGATGCAGACCCGGTCGTCGTGAAGCGTCGTGTCGGTGCGTTCGCCAGCGACCTGGCTCAGGTGCTCGGTGGTCTGGATGCCACGCACCTTGTGCTCGCCGGCCTCACCACCAGTGGCGTCGTTCTCTCCACTGTTCGGGATGCTTCCGACCGGGACTATGAGTTGACCGTCTTGAGCGACGCGTGTGCTGACCCCGACGAAGCTGTGCACCGGGTGCTGGTCGATACGGTCTTCCCGACGCAGGCCCAGGTGGTTACCGTCGCCGAGTGGGCCGCGAAGCTCTGAGCGGTACTACCGTCTTCCGGGCGACTACTGATGTCCGCGGGTTCTGTTGCCGACTCGACGTCGTGACGTGTCGATGTCGGTTCGAGCCCGCGGTATTCGTCCCCGGTTCGAGGGGAGGTGGGGTATCTGCACCAGGTTTGGGCAGGTACCCCACCTGCGTTCGGCCAGGTCGCGGGTGAACCGAATCCGCTGGTCGGCGATCGTTGAGTTGTGCGACCGGGTCGACGTGGAGGACTCGCGCGGCGAGTCGGTGGCGCGGGCCCGCGCAATCACGCGCTGGACCAGCCGCCGTCGACAGACAGAACCGCACCGTTGACATTGGACGCTTCGTCGCTGGCCATCCATGAGATCGCGGTAGCGATCTCGTCCGCCTCCGCCTTGGGCGGCATGGTGGCCTTGGCGATTTCTGCTCGCTCGAATGCCCAACCGCTGCGGTCGGACTTGGTGTGCATTTCGGAGTGCACGCCGCCGGGCAACACCGCGTTGGATCGGATGTTCTGTGGTCCGTAGAACCACGCGATGCTCTTGATCATGCCCAGCACGCCGTGTTTCGTCGTGGCATAAGCGACGCCGGCCGGCCCGGCACCCAATGCGGCGCGCGATGCGACAGTGACGATCGCGCCACCGCCCGCGTTCAACATCAGTGGGAGTACAGCGCGCGACATCCGCATCACACCAGTCAGATTGACGTCGACAACTCGCAGCCAGGTATCGTCGTCGACCTCACCGAGGGGGCGGTATTGGTCCATCGCTCCGGCGACGTTGGCGAGTATGTCGATCCTGTCGCCGGCCGCTGAGACAAGAGCATCGATGTCGGCCTGGGCGGTGATGTCCGCCTGCAGCATGGTGACGTCAAGGGACTGCTCGGCAAAGAACTGCTCGGCCGCCTGCCTGGTGTCGGAGCGGACATTGCAGCCGAACACGCTGGCCCCTTCACGCGCCAAGCGTGCGGCGGTCGCCCGGCCGATGCCGCTTGCGGCACCGGTGACGATAGCGATCTTGCCGTCGTGCCGGTGTACATCTACCGGCCTCGAGTCGAATGTGGTCATCGCTCTACCTCGCTTCCATCCCTGCCTCGCGCTGTGGGGCTGCGATCGGCGGGTGTTCGGACCTGATCAGGTCGGCGGCCTTCTCTCCGATCATCACGACGACCGCGTTCGTATTCGACCGAGTGATGCTCGGAAGTACCGACGCGTCGGCGACGCGGAGGCGTTCGATCCCGTAGACCTGCAATTCGGGGTCGACGACACCGCCGATTGCGCACGTGCCGCACGGATGATGGGTGGTGGTCGCGGTTGCCCGGGCGAAACGTAGGATCGCATCGTCCGTCCAGCTTTCCGGTCCGTGAAACTGCCGTCCGGTAGTCACTTCCCGAAAGGCGGATTGTTCCGAGATCTCCCGCATGCGACGCAACCCGTCGCAGGTGACGCGTCGGTCATGGGCCGTCATCAAGTAGTTGTGCACAATCTTCGGTGGTGCCGCCGGGTCGGCGCTCCGCAGGCACACCGACCCGGTGCTCGTCGGCTTGGATGGCCATCCGACGAGCGAAACGCCCTCGCCGGCAATGCCGATCATCCCGCCGATGCGCGCTGGGACGCCGTTGACCTGCCAATCCGGCTGTGGCAGGCTCGCACTGGACCGGATGAAACCGGATGTCTCGCCCACATTGGAGCTGACCGGTCCGCGACCGCTCTGTTCGAACTCGGCAAATGCCGGTGGGGTCAAGGAAGACTCGAGACCTGGAACCGTCGATTCGAAGCACATGCCGACGCGTAGGTGATCCTGCAGATTGAGGCCGACCGGAAGGTCTTGACGGACAGAGATACCGAGAGTTTCCAGGTGTGCGGCCGGGCCGATGCCCGAGAGCATCAGCAGTCGGGGGGAACCGTAGGCGCCCGCCGATACCACGATCTCTTCCGCGTAGTAATCCGTCACACGACCCGACTGCGCCGCTCGAACACCGACCGCTCGGTTGCCGTCGAAGAGAAGCTCCAGAACGTGCGTTTCGGTTGTGACAGTGAGGTTTCGGCGACAGAGGTTGGGGTGGAGATATCCGCGAGCGGCGCTCCACCTTCGTCCAAGGCGCTGCGTTACCTGCGCATATCCGACACCTTCTTGTGTCGCCCCGTTGAGGTCGGGGTTGAGCGGATAGCCGGCCTGCTGCGCTGCCGCGAGAACGGCCGCGCTGAGCGGATGGCGCGACCGGCCGTCCGACACGGCGAGTGGGCCGCCGGTTCCGTGGTAGGTGTCGGGCCCGCGGTCGTTGTCCTCGGACCGCCGAAAATAAGGCAGCACCTCCCGATAGCTCCAGCCGGACGCACCGGCCGCGGCCCACTCGTCGTAGTCGGTGGCAGCGCCTCGGAGGTAGACCATCGAATTGATCGATGAGGAACCTCCGAGCACACGCCCGTGATTGAGCGTTATCACCCGGCCGCCCAGTCCTGGCTCGGACTCGGACCGGAATGCCCAGTCATACCGCCCGTCGAGGAAGGACGGTGCGCGTACGGGAACGTCCAGTTCGGGTGCGTCGTCCGGCGGACCGGCTTCGAGCAGCAGCACCGAAATGTCGGGGTCCTCGGTGAGCCGGGCCGCGAGTACGCTGCCGGCGCTGCCCGCCCCGACGATCACGTAGTCGAATGCACGGTCCCGTCGGAATGAGGTCATACTGGCGTCTCCACGAGATCTATCGGCGTGCCGCACCGTTCGGGTCCGGCATCGGTCTTGTCAGGCGGTCACGCGTCGGCCGGGGCCGGCATGATGACGTCGTATCGGCTGTGTCGGCGGCCGCCAACCGGTCCGCCCTCGACCTGCTGGCCTGCGGGATCCGGGCGGACGCCGTGGGTCAGCAGGAACCGGAGAAGTTTGATCAGCAGCCCTTGCGCCTCTTCGCCGCCCTGGTCCCACAGCAGCAGCGGCCGTCCGAGACATACGTGCGGTCCGGCGCCGAGCCCGACTCCGAAGGGGTGGATCTTGGGGTCCGATGGCATGCGGAGCGGGTCGTAGCGGTCCGCGTCATCGCCGAAGATCGCCGTCTCCCGGTTCGCGGTCTGCACCCAGAGCGACAGCCAGGTGCCTTCGGGTATTTCGCGGCCGGTCGTTTCCAGCACAGTGTCCTTGGCGGCGATTCGCACCAGGTGCGGACGGGAGGAGCGGTGCAGCCGCATCGTCTCTTTGACGGCTCGGTTGAGGAAGCCCTTCGTGGTCGACTCGGTTCGGTACTCGGGGTGGGTTCCGAGCCAGGATGTGAGATCGTCCAGCGCCCACGCCATCTGGGAGACAGGGTTGTTCACCGAGGCGGCCAACAGCGCGATCAGCTCGCGGAAGATCACGTCGATGTCGGGGTTGTCGCCGCCGTGGACCAACATGCTGGTGATGAGGTCGGCGGGCAGGTCGTCCTCATTCCCGGACCGGCGAGCCGCCTCGATCAGCGATCTGCGCCGCTGGAGGCTCGGGTCGAACATCTCCTCGCGAATGCGGGCGCGGGAGTACCGAGCGGAGGAGAGGATCTCTTGATGCCGTGCCTCGGGCTGATATTCCAGCGTCAGGCCCTCGAGGACCGGTTTGACGAGATCCTGGAAGCGCTCGACCTGAGCGGGATCGTCTATCCCGTCCAGCCCGACGAAGGCGGCCGTCACCCGCCAGACGACCCGCCTGCCCAGACTGACGAGGTCGAAGTGCACATTGCCGTTCCGCGGCTCATGTGTCTCGACGACGTGCTGGAGATACTGCTCGAAGATCTCGTCCACGAGGGTGCCCTCGGCGCCCCAGGGCTGCTCGGCGCTGATCATTTTCATCAACGCCCGTCGTCGCGCCAGATGTTCACGGCCGTCCGTCGCCACGAGCGTGCCGTGCACGAACTCCATCGAGCCGGCTTTCGTTCCGCCGACGACGAATTCCCTGCCGCGTCGCAGGATCTCCTCCACCTCGGCGAACTGTGTGATGTCCACAAAGGTCGTGCGATCCCAGGCTGTCTGCGTCATGCTCTCTACGGTCCTTCCTAACGTAACGGCGTATCAGAGATCGAGGACCAGCCGGGGAGAGCACGACCGACCGACACAGATCAACATGGTGCCGTCTTCGTCGTGTTCCTCGGGCGTCATCATCGTTCCGCGGTGGTCCGGCTGTCCCTCCAGGACCTTCGTCTCGCAGCTGCCGCAGTAACCTTCCTGGCAGGAGAAGTCGATGTCGTCGCGAATCCCGCGGACAACCTCGAGCAGAGACTGATCGGCCCCCACGGTCAGCGTGACTCCCGACTGGCGCAGCTCGACTTCGAAGGGCTTGTCACCGCCATCGGGAATCGGTGGTGCCTCGCCGGCAGTGAAGCGTTCGATATGTAGGAGATCCGTTGTATTAGCTGCTTCGCACGCCTTGCCTACGGCCTCGAGCAGACCTTCCGGGCCACAGCAGTAGATCTGCGTATCGGCATCGATACTCGCGACTACTCCCGTGACGTCGATGAGTCCTTCGGTGTCCTGGGGGACGAGGGTGACTTGCGTCGGGTAGCGAGAGAGCAGCTCTGCCCCGAAGACCATCGAATCCGCAGTGCGCCCGCCATAGACCAGCGCCCAGTCCGCGCCCAGCCGTTCGGCCTCGTCGATCATTGCCTTGATTGGCGTGATACCGATGCCGCCGGCCAGGAACCGGTACTTCGGTGAGTTCACAAGCGCGAAGTGGTTGCGTGGCCCGCTGATCGAAAGCTCGGTCCCGACCTTGACGGAGTCGTGGATCTCCGCTGAGCCACCGCGGCCGCTGGGCTCCCGGAGCACGCAGACCGTGTATGAGCTGGTGTCAGAGGAATCGCCGCACAACGAGTATTGCCGGGAGAGCCCGGAGGGGAGGTGTAGGTCCACGTGAGCGCCGGCTGACCAGCTCGGGAGACTACGGTTGCCGACCGGGGCGAGGACGAGCCGGACCACGTCGGTAGTGATCTGTTCCGCCTCGATTACGCGGATCGTCGTGCGACGCGCATCGTTCTGATCCATCGGGGCTCCTTTGACCGATGTAATTGCTGATCCGGCCCAAGCTGCCAGGCGATGGGCTGAGTCTGCTTATCATGATGATACTTTTTGGAGGGTGTTTCAAGGGCTCGGCGCATCCGCCGAGTTCGCAGTGGCCGGGCGCGGTTGTGTCCGTGGGGAAGTCAGCTCGAACTGCCGAGATCCACGACTATGCCGGTTTCGTCGCGGCGCATCGGAACTTCGAAGCCGGCGGCCTTCGTGATCTCGACGACGTGATTGAACAGATCGTCGAACGCAGGGTCTTGGGCGCCGAGAAGTGCGGGCTGACCGTGACGGTTGATCAGACACGGCAGGAATCCGACTTCGCTGATCGTTCCGTTCTCGATTCGCGCGCGTGCGATCATCGTGCTCCGAGCGCTCGCGTGGAATGGATATGTCGGATAGTCCGGCTGGTACGCCACCGCATACTCCGCGTGGAAGTCCTGCATCTCCCGGAGCGCGGGGCTGTCGGCGTGCGCCGACATGTCGACGTCCATGACAAAGTTGCCGAGCCCATGAAAGATGACCTTGCCCCGGTATATCTGGATGGGCTTGAGCACATGCTGGTGGCAGCCCAGGATGAGGTCGGCCCCCGCATCGATCGCCGCCTGCGCGATCTCGGTCTCGTAGTCCGCAATGGTGCCGGGAACGAAGTGAAGGCCCCAATGGGGTGTCACGACGACGACGTCCGCGTGTTGTTTCGCTGTACGGATATCGTGTTCCATCCCGGCGAGATCCTCGGGGGATGTCGTGGTGTGGATACGCGGGGGAGATCCGGGCTGCTCGGGCTCGCCCTGCTCGTAGTCGGTTGCCGCCCGCAGCGGCGTGCAGCCGGGGCTGTCCGAGGTCGCGGCGTAGCCGGGCCAGAGGATCGACGAATACGCCAGGAACGCCACCGTGGTGTCGCCGGATCGCACGATGGCCGGGCGCCGGGCCTCCGTCAGGTTCGCGCCCGCACCACAGGTCTCGATGCCGAGGTCGGCAAGTACCTGGAGCGTGTCGTAGAACCCGTCCTCGCAGGCGTCCATATGGTGGTTGTTCGCGAACGACATCACGTCGAAGCCCGCGCGCGGAAGCGCCGTGGCGTTGCGCGGGTCCGCGCGAACCATCCCGCGGGCGTGGGGGTTGCGACTGCCTCGTCCGGAGTAGGTGGACTCGCAGTTCCCGTAGGTGATGTCGGCTGCCCGCAATGCGCTCGCGACCAGGGCGAACGCCGAGTCGGGCTCGCCCCGGTCGACCGCGACGTCGCCGACCGCCCGGAGCTCGACGATGCGGCGTCGGGAGGCAGGTTTGGTCATGGTTTCTCCTCATCGGCTTCGAGACCGGCTGGAGTCGTCGTCGGCGGATTCGCCAGGTCTCGGCTCGTTCGGTCGAAGGGCGCAGTGTCTGCCCAGGATGTCGACTGTGCGGGGGCCTGCTGACCGTATGAGTCTCGGATGAATCAGGTCCGCCACGTCGATGGGTCAGTGTGCGAGTTCGCCTACCGGCGCGGCGCGCCGGCGCGCTCCTCTCGGTGGGTGACGCGTCGTTGTGATCGAGGCGCCGTGTCGCCTAATTGTGGACGTGAATATCGGCAATGTCAACAGGCTGCCTGTGTAACTGTCCGGCGGATGTCGCCGTCGTGTCGCCTGTTCTGAATGGCTTGGTGCGGCCGAATTGCTATTAATAATATCGCTGTTCATGTCGTAGCCTGAGGGGTGAAGCCCGCTCGTCGATCGGCCTTCAGGTGTGGGTTCGACTCGTCACCGGCGGTGGGGTGCGGCTATGTCGCGTCTCCGTTCCGCCGTGGTCCATCGTCTGGGCTTTGGAGCCTGTGATCGGCGGCAGCTCGGATACGGGCTCTGATACTCGCCGCGATCATCGCGTGCTGAATCATGCTTGCCCGACAGGCTCTCGACCTGTTCGTGGCCGCGACGGTGATCGTGAAGTGGCCCCATTTGAACAGGTTGCCTGAGCAGTATTCATGCTCATACTATGAGCAGATGGAATCGACCTCCGACCGCACGGAACCTCCGGTGCTTGCTTTGAACATCGGGCTGGCGACTACGCGGCTGCGGTCACGATTGCGCCATGAGCAGACGCGGGTCACCACGGGGCAGACGATGTCGCAACTGTCGGTTCTGGGCCGGATCCGGGCCGATGGCCCGATTACGGCAAGTTCTCTCGCACGCGCGGAGCATGTGCGGGCCCAGTCGATTGCCGAGACTATCGCGACGCTGAAGAAGCAGGGGCTCGTGGAAGCGAGCCGGGACCTTGCTGATGGGCGAAAGACCCTCTTGTCGGTGACGGAATCCGGTCGTCGGATGGTCGATTCGATTGTCGATCTACGAGGTGCCTGGCTCGCCCGGGTGATCGAGAAGACGATCTCACCGGGCGAGCGTGAGGTCTTGGCCGAGGCGATGGAGATTCTCCTCCGGGTCGCCGATTGCCGCCTCGGCGAATTGTCGGCCGACGCGTGGCGAGCCTGACCAGGGCCGCCGAATCGGGTGCCGACTGGTCCAGGTTTCGGCCAGGGCACTGCTGTAATCAGCGCATCATCGTCCGTCCGCCGTCGACAGCCAGCGTTTGCCCGGTGATGAAGCGGGCTCCGGGGCTGGCAAGGTAGATGAGATACGGTGCCAGGTCTCGGTCGGCGTCGCCGAGCTTGCCGTCGATGGGGGTGACCTCCCGAAGCCGCTGCTCGGTGCGGGCTCGTTGTTCCGGCGTCATCCCAGCGCGGTGAGCGGCTGCCATCGGGGTGTCGATTCCGGGGCAAATGGCATTCACCGTAATCCCATAGGGGCCCCACTCCATGGCCGCACTGCGGCTCCAACCCAGGACCGCCGCCTTGCTGGCCGCGTAGTGGCCCCCGCCGGGGAACCCGCGCACACCGGCTCCGGACGCGAAGTTGATGATCGCGCCGCCGTGCTCTTTGAGGAGGGTGAACGCCACCTGGTTCGTGAGCAGGGTTCCCAGAGTGTTGACCGTCATTTGGCGCTGCCAGTCGTCGGGGGTGATGTCCTCCGCTTTCGCGTGGAGCATTATGCCGGCCAAATGCACGAGTACATCCAGACCGCCGAGTTCTTGGGCGAGTTCCCCGAAGGCGGTCGTAACAGAGTTCTTGTCGGTCACATCGCAGCGGGCGAACTTGGCGAGACCCGTGACTTTGACGCCCGCAGGGGTTCCGGCGTGTTCGGAGCGGTCCTGGACGTCGACGTATCCGACTTTTGCGCCGACCTCCGCATATGCGTTGACGAGTGCAGCGCCCATCCCTTGGGCGCCGCCGGTGACAATGATTCGTCGTCCTTCGAGCAACACGGCAAATGACCTTTCTGATAGGGATGCATCCGTGCGGTGATCAGGCGGGTGGCCAGTATCCGTCCGGAATGGTGAAGTTGACGCATTTGGTGTGCAGGAACTCGTGAATTCCCGCGGCGCCGAATTCACGGCCGAAGCCGGACTGCTTGTAACCGCCGAACGGTGCGTTGAGGTTGACCCGGCCACCGTTGATACCGACCAGACCGGACTCGATGTGCGACGCGAACGCGGCGGCACGTTCGGCGCTGGCGGACCAAACGGCCGCGTTGAGACCGTATGGCGTGTCATTGGCGATCCGCATCGCCTCGGTCTCCGAGTCGTACGGGAGGATCGAGAGCACCGGGCCGAAGATCTCGTTGCGCGCGATCGTCATCTCGGATGTGACGTCGGAGAACACTGTGGGGGCCACGAAGAACCCACGATCCGGAATCGGCGCGCCGAGCCCGCCGGTGATCAGCCGGGCGCCCTCGGCAGACCCGGATTCGATGAAGGCGCGCACGCGAGCTTGCTGGCTTGCCGAGACGAGTGGTCCGGTCGTCGTCCGAGCGTCCATTGGATCGCCGAGCACCAGCTTGTCGGCGGCTGCCTTGGCGTATTCCTCCGCTTCGCCGAGCCGGGCACGCGGCACCAGCAAGCGGGTGAGAGCGGCGCAGGTCTGCCCCGAGTTTCCGAAGCATCGCGCTGCAGTGGCGGTGACCGCCGTCTCCAGATCAGCGTCGTCGAGGACGACGGACGGCGATTTGCCCCCCAATTCGAGTGAGACCGGCTTGAGCGTGGCCGCCGCTGCTGTCGCGATGCGGCGGCCGACTGTGGTCGACCCGGTGAAAGAAACCATACTCACCTGGTCGTGTTCGACAAGTGCTGAGCCTGCTACGGACCCGGGGCCGGTGAGCAGGTTGAATACGCCGGCAGGAACTCCCGCTCGGTGGATGGCCTCGGTGAGTTCGAAGACACCCAACGATGCGAATTCCGATGGTTTGAGCACCACTGTGCAACCGGCGACGAGTGCCGCGCCGACCTTCGCAATGGCCTGTTGGAGAGGATGATTCCACGGAGTGATCGCACCCACGACGCCGATCGGTTCCTGTACGACGACGCTGGTGCCGACTCGCTCCTGCCATGGGACGGTCGCCGCGGCCGAGATGAAGCCGGCCAGCGTGCGGAGCGGATATCCGACCTGGGTGCTCTTCGCCTCGGCCAGGGGGACGCCGAGGTCCGCGCTCACGATCTCGGCGATGGTGTCGGTGCGCTCGGCGAGTATTTCGGCGATCCGGCGCAGTAGCTCGATGCGTGTGCCGACGGCAGTCTGCCGCCAGCTCGGCAGTGCTTCGGTCGCGGCGGCTACAGCCTGATCGATGTCGGCTGCTTCGGCAGCCGGAATATTTGTGATTACCTGTTCGGTGTAGGGGTTGATCACCGGGTGAGTGCGTCCACTCTCAGCGGGACGCCAGGTGCCGCCGATGTAAAGACTCTGGTAGTGCTCCACCGTGTCCTCAGCTTTTCGCATAGGTCAGTGCCGGTCTTCGGGAACGCCGAAGAAGGGCGAGTCAGGCGGGTACAGGTCGCGCAACAGCGGCCGATCCGTGTTGAGCGTGCACAGTTCGAACGTGATGTTCGACGGCCCGCGGAAAAATCCGGCGCGAGTGGGCTTCGACCGGTCCGGTGAGACACCGCAGCACGGCCAGCCGAGCGTGTCGAGGCGAGCCTCCTCCGACCAGAAATCTTCGGCCCACACGCCGACGTGATGGAAGGGATTTCCCGGGGTCGCCGCGAGCGGAGTCCCGGGATTTTCCTCGAAGAGTTCGATGACAGTGGGGCCCGGGGTCGAGAACGTCAGCCGGGTGTCGACTTCGTGGACTACCCCGTGCTCATCTCGCATCTTGCCGGCGAAGCCGTAGATATTCCGCCATTGGACACCCATCGCATCGCTGAGTTCTTTCATCGTCTCTTCGAGCCGGGGAACAGCGAACGCAATGTGGAAGATCTGAGCCATGGAACTCCCTCGTTCCGCTAGATTTTGTGTCGGTTGGTTACCGCGCTGCGGCAATGACCGCCGCTACGTCCTTGCCCTCTGCGATGGCGGCCGCTGCTGTGCCTGCGTTGCCGGCGCGGACATCCCCGATCGCGTACAGCCCGGGGGTCTTCGTTTCGTAAGCCGGACCCGTCAGGACGCGCCCGGCGACGTCTCGTTCGACTAGCTCGGCGACGAGCTTCGTGGTGGGCACCCGGCCCACGGATGCGAACACGGCGGCGACTGGAATGGGCGTCGTGGTGGTACCGGTGTCGACGACCACCGCCTCGACCTTGTCCGCCCCGTCGATCCGCAGCGCATTCCCGGTCACCCGAGTCACGTCGCGTTCCGGATCGGAAAACAACGCGGGATCGTCGATGGTCGAGTCCGCGATGACGGTAACCGGGATGCCGAAATCGGTTAGCGCACGGACCTCTATCGGCGCCCAGCGATCAGCGGCGACCACAGCCACCGGGGATCCGGCGTAGAGCGGCCCGTCACAGGGTGCGCAGTACGACACCCCACGCCCCTCCCACTCGGCGCCACCAGGGATGTCGAGCTTGCGCGGTTCGCTTCCGGTCGCGAGCACGACGAATCGCGCATCCCAGCGCTGCGACGGGGAGATCACACTGAATCCGTTCCCGCTGTGTGTGATCTCCTCGACTTCGGCCAGATCGAGCGCGGCGGTTGTGCGGTCGAGCGTGTCCAAGAGGTCACCCGCGGCGTCCTGACCGGTGAGCCCGCCGTCTTCATCGAGCGGGAACGGATTGCTCATCAGCTCACCGCCCGGCCCGAGGCGTTCGATCAGCCGGGTCGTCAGGCCGAGCTGCGCGCAGGCCGTGGCGGCCGACAGTCCGGCAGCGCCGGCCCCCACGACTACGACGTCCCACACCATGCTCACCATCGCACCCTGGTCGGGATCCGTGGTCCGTGCACGTGGTTGTTGACGTAGTACTTCGACTGATTGCGCGCAGAATCGCCGTTCACCACGATGGCGAGCCGCTCCGGAAACGGGATGACCGGCACCAGACGGTCCGGGTCATCCGATTCGCGGTAGGCGTCGCGAGCCGTGCCGTCGACAAGCCGCTCTTCGAGGTCGGACACCTGGAGTCCGACCGCCGTCGTACATCCGATCCACTGGCTCCACGGGACACGGGCGCGTTCGCCGAGCTCACGCCGGATGTCGTCCTTGCTGTAGCCATTGCGTGCGAACACCGTGGCGATGCCGGGTGACATCACCAGCAGCGGCTGCCATTCCTTGAACGTCAGGCCGGTGTGCGACCAGTGCCCGCTCGCACCCGCGATGTGCTCGGCGAGGACCCGCAGGTGCTCGTCGACGGTTTCGCCTTCGGTGTAGATCGGCAGGCTGAATCCGACCACGCTCTGTACCGCGACCGTGGTGTCTTCCGGTGCGAACCCCTGCTCTTCGCGCAGGGTCGGCCATCCGAGCTCACGGGTGACCTCTTCGTTCTCGGCCAGTGCCACATGGGTCGGAGCCCCGAAGGTGGCCTTGTCGGTCGCTCCCGGTGGGCCGACCAGGCCGGCGACGTTGTGGAAGAACATCCGAAGGAAGCGGCCGATCGTCGAGTTCGCCCGCGTTCCCAGCCGAAGTGACGCGGTCGAGCTGTTGAAGCCGAGCTCGCCGAGATCAGGTCCGCTGATCAGCGCGAACGGCTCCCACCCTGGGGTACATCCACCGTGTTCGATGCCGAAGCGCGGATCCAGGATCGACTCCACCGCCGCGAGAAGCATCGGCAGATGACGCGGATCGCAGCCGGACATCACCGCGTTCACCGCCACGTTCCACACGGTGGCCTCTTGGTTCGCTGGCAGGGCGACCCCGAGCACCTCGTGCGGATCACGAGTGGTGTGCGCCAACATGTTCGCGATCGCGTCCAGCGTCGGCGGGAGTATCGGCAGCCCGTCGGACCACAACCGGTCTTCGAAATACCGTTGCACCGCCTCGAGCGTCCCGGTGAACACCACCTGCTCGGGCCGGTACGGATCCGCCGACTCGCTGGAGCTGTCATCGGTGGCTTCTGCCCGGCGGAGCAGACCGTCCATCGCTTCAGGGACCATCGATTCCCCCACCTTGCGGTGAAAGGTGTCGAGCCCATCTGTCATCACGACGCCCGGATATCGGGCGATGACTTTGTCGGCCAGGCCCAGGGCGCGCCCGATCGCCTCGGCCTGCCGGACGAAACCTTCGGCGATGAGGCCGACGGCGGGGATACCTTCTCGCTCGGCCACTGCGCACGCTCGCATCACCGCGGGCGTGCAGCTGCCGCAGGCGCCGACGCCGATCACCACGGCATCGACCTCGGCCTCCTTCAACCGGGCCGGGAGCTGGTCCATGACCTTCGGTTCTTCGGGACCATGGAAGTTGCCGAAAGCAGGGTGGTCCACGAAGACGACCTCGTGCCACTCCTGGCGGACCGCTGCGAGGATCTGCTCCATCATCAGGTCGCCTCGGAAGAGGTGGTTCCAGACGAAGCCGATCCGCTTGCCGGAGAGGGTCGGAACTCCTTGTGCGCGGGTGATCGCCGAACCACCGAATCGCCCAGCGGGGGAGACGACGGCGTACTCACCTTCGTAGCTCATCGGGGTCAGTCACCTTCGCCGAGGAGGAACTTGATGTGCAGGTCGTTGAACTCGTCAGCCTGCTCGTACTGCGGCCAGTGTGATGCGTTCTCGATGAGCTTGAACCGGACGTCCGGAATGTGCTGAAGGTGCCGCTGGGCGTCGGCGAAGCTGTGGATCGGGTTGTGATCGGTCCACACCACGAGGGTCGGCGCCTTGATCGAAGCGAGCCGCTCGGGGGTGAGGACGTAATGCTTTTGGTCCTGAGGGTCGAACAGTTTGCGGAACAGCTTGTGCAGAGCCGCATTGACATCCGGCCGGGAATAGATTCGCTGGCGGAGAGCGACGAACTCCTCGGGAACCGCCGTTGGATCGGCGAACAGCCACTGCATCCGCTTGCGCACAGTCTCCGGGCTCGGGTCCCGCAGCGCGCTGGTCATGCGGGCCAGCAGGTCCTCGACGTCCTCTTCGTGCCGCTTCTCTTCGACCGGCAGACCGCCCGAGGTGTTCAGCACGAGCCGTTCCACCCGGTCCGGCTGGGTCATCGCCACCCATGCCGCGACACGACCGCCGAAGGATTCGCCGCTGATGTGCACGCGGTCGGCACCGATCGTGTCGAGGAAGTCGGCCATGAAGGTGCCGAAGTCGTCGGTGGAGTACTTGCCGTCGGCCGGTGCATCGGTGAAGCCGTGGCCGAGCATATCGGGCGCATAGCAGCGGAAGTGCGGCGCGTGCGCGGCGAATTGCCGGATGTACGCCTCGGCGTGCCCTCCACCACCGTGCAGGAACACCAGCGGCGGACCGTCTCCGGCCTCGAGCACCCGGGTGCGGATACCGCCGACCATGCGGTATCCCTGCGTGATCTCGGTGCCCAGCACGTCGAGCCAGATGGATTCAGTAGTCATGACATACTCCTCACACAGGGGGTTGTTCATGCTTACGGTAACCATAGTTAATGTGCCCCGCAAGCCTTGACTCCGAGGTGAAAGGCAGTTAAGTATGACTATCTTATGTACTTCATGACCATCGAGAGGGTAGTGGGGCAGCAGCTCGAAGGTGATCCGACGGATGAGGTTGGGTCGGCCCTGCCCTCGGGCAGCTACGCATCGGTTGGGGGAGCGCTCAACCGTCGAGCAGTGCCCGGACGGTCTCGACTGCGGTAGCGCGACGGCGCTCAGGGTCGGCTGCCGGGTCGATCATGGGGCTCAGGGGGGTGCAGACAAGGGACAGATGGATGATGACCGTGAGTAGCTCGTCCGGAGGGAGCGTGCTGGCCAGGTCTCCGGATTCCTGGGCCTCGAGGATGCGCTCGGTCTTTTGCTTGACGCTCTCGTGCAACGCCTCCGGCATCGGGTGACTGGGATGTTCGAGCTGTCGCCAGGCGGTCAGCCGGACCACCTCGGGGTGGCTCGCGTAGTAGTCGAACAAGGCGCCGACGTACCCTGGCAGGTTTCTTGCATCCATGGGTACGTCGTCCACGGTGTCCTCTATCAGCCGGCTGAAGACCGTATCGAACAAGTCGAGTTTGCTGCCGAAGTAGCGGTAGAGCAATGCGTTGTTGACCCCGGCGTTCTTGGTGATGCGATCGACCCGGGCGCCCGCGATGCCATACCGGGCGAACTCCTCCATGGCGGCGTCCAGGATCTTCTGACGTGTTTCTTCTGCGCTGCGTGCCATGCCTTCAGAGTAAGTAGGTAGGTGGTTACTTGACAAGCTGCGCAAGGCGTTGCTAGCTTCTTCGTTGTAAGTAACTTCCTACTTTCAACGGAGACAGACAGCCATGAACAACACCGTCGTCATCACCGGCACTGCATCCGGCATCGGCCGGGCCACCGTGGAGAAGTTCGTAGCCGAGGGGTGGAACGTTGTCGCGACCGTCCGCAAAGACGCCGATCTCGAGGTTCACCAGCACCTCGACCGGGTTCGCACCCTGCTGCTCGACGTCGACGACGAGTCGGCCGCGCCGGGCTTCGCCGAACAGGCCATCGCCCAGTTCGGTCAGGTCGACGTCCTGGTGAACAATGCCGGCTACTACCAGATGGGGCCGCTCGAGGCCTCCACTTCGGATCAGATCCACCGTCAGTTCCAGACCAACGTCTTCGGCTTGATCGCGCTGACTCGCGCCTTCCTGCCGCACTTCCGCACCCGGCGGACCGGTGTGATCGTCAGCCTCTCCTCGATCAGTGCCGAGCAGGGCTATCCGTTCACCTCGGTGTACCAGGCTTCCAAGGCCGCAGTGGCCAGCCTCACCGAGGGGCTCAATATCGAGCTTGCGCCGTTCAACGCCTCGGCAAAAGCGGTCTTCCCGGGCAGTCACAACACCCGGATCTTCTCGAAGATGGATATCGCTCAGGACATCCCGGACGACTATCAGGCCGCGCTGGACGCGTTCTTCAACACGCCCCAGGCCTCGTACGGCTCCTCGCCGGAGGTTGCCGCCGGGGTGATCTACCGCGCCGCCACCGACGGACAGCCGCAGCAGGTGCGCTACTACGCCGGCCCGGACAGCGAGATCATCCCGCGGGCCAAGCAGCTGCTCGGTCCTCAGTGGTACTGGGAGGAGTTCCGTGCCGCGAACACAACCGGCGGTAGCGTCCTGTGGTCGAGTCTGAACCGGACCGGTGACGGGACCGCCCTCGAAAAGAATCTGTGATCAGTCCAGCGACACTGGGGTGCAGGGCCATTCGATCGAATCGGGTGGCCCGCACGATCATGAAGACCGTTGATATCTCGACGTTACGGTAGATCTCGAATAAGCAAATCGGCGGCGGTGGACATCGCGCCGCTCATCGGAACGAACATGAGAAACCTGTTTGAGTGCCGCAGCCCACGAAATATGCGGCGAGGAGATGGCGAGCATGAATGAGCAATTCTCGGGAAAAGTGGCTCTGGTAACCGGGGCCGGGTCTGGTATGGGCCGCTCGACGGCGCTACTTCTGGCGGCGCGGGGCGCGGCTGTAAGCATTGTCGGGCGTCGACCCGACAGGCTCGCCGATGTGGTTGATCAGATCACTTCGGCCGGAGGACGAGCCCTCGCCATCCCCGGTGACGTCAGCCTCCCTGAGACCAATGAACGGGCAGTCCGTCGAACCGTCGAAGAATTTGGTGAGCTACACTACGCTGTCAACAACGCCGGTGTGACAGGGGTCTTCGCGGATATTCCCGACATTACATACGAGCAATGGCGTAATACGGTCGATATTGATCTGAGCAGCATCTTCTTCGGGCTCAAATACGAAATTCCCGCGATACTTCAATCGGGTGGTGGTGCAATCGTCAACGTATCGAGTGTGTTCGCTGATCGTGGTGGACCGACGGCCGACTACTCCAGTGCAAAGCACGGTATTCGCGGTCTGACCAGGACTGCCGCAATACAATATGGCGGTCGCGGCATCAGGGTGAACGAGCTGCAGCCCGGGGTGATTGATACAGAAATGACTCAGAGGGATCCCGAGGGAACTCGGCAGGTTGCCGACACCGGAATTCCGATGGGGCGTGTTGGCAGCGGTGACGAGATTGCTACCGCAGTCGCTTTCCTCCTGTCGGAGGAGGCGTCGTATGTCAACGGCTGCCACCTTGCGGTCGATGGAGGGTTCCTGGCGTGAGCTGTATCCCTGCGCGGGCGTTTCCGACTGCACGGACCTGCGGGCGCATCAGGAGGACCGTGAGCGGCTCGACGAGAAGGAACCCGTCATCCTCACCACGTGGAGGCTGCCGACGGCACTGCTCATGAAACAAGCTAGACGCGAATACGACTACGGCCCGCCGATCCCTGTGAACAGGGATCGGCGGGCCGTAGTCGTGTGGAACGGTTACCAGTTCAGTGTGGACAGCGCCAGTCGGCGTAGCTTGTGACCGCGCGCGAGAACGACGCCGCCGTCGAATGCCTCACGAAGATCCATGCTCTCCTCCTCGTTCAGCGGCTTGCTCGTGTCGAGATCCCGCAGCTCGACTCCGATGTCGGCAGACAGCGGAACTGCCTTCGTCGTGCTGCACCCTCCTGCATGTGGTGGAGCCGCCGCGGCCCTGGTCGAGCAACCGGATGGGCCTGTCGCTGAAATTATGATTATGTTCGCCATTCCTGGACGGATAAACAGGCCGCCTGTGTAAAGTGCTGCGAGCAGGACCTACCGCGCCGGTGACAGGAGAGGCCGGGAAGTACTTGGTGCAGCAGGGCGAGGCCCGTTGGCGCTGCATGTCCGGGTAGTGATCCCGGTCGGCTCTCAGCAGGGGCGGCCCGGGAGTTGGGTTCGGCCTCGGTCGTACCCAATTCGTCTGCGCCACATGCAAATCCGCTATTCCAGCTGGACGCGGACCTATGAATGAGGATGTCATGAAGAAGCTGAACTACGCCGTATCCGTCGCAACGTTGGCTGTGGGCACCATCGGCGTCATAACGGTAGGCTCTGCGAACGCCGCCGTTCCTGTCGCGGCAACACCTGTACCTGACCTGAGCACTCTGAGCGTGTCACTCGCTCCGGGTGTGCGCTATGCCGCTAATACGCAGGATCGTTCCGCGGTGCTGTCGACTCCGCTGGGAACACTCACTACCCGAGGCGGTGTGGTGCAGGTCACGGACGCAACGGGCAGGGCGGTCGTTGGGCAGAAATTCGATACGCCGCCCAAGGCGGCAAGCGACATTCCGGCCGTCGCCGCCACTGGAATTCCCCGACGAGAAGCAGATTCACCCATAGCTGCACAGCCCGTGCTGAATCCCGCACCGGTCCAGCAGGTCGACCAGCAGGCCGACTTCAATGCCGCGCTCGGTCAAGCAGGCGCCCAATTCGGACTGGCCAGCGGTGTGGGCGCGATGGTTGGTGGCGTGACCGGGGCAGCGATCGGATGCCCGCTCGGCGCTATCACGGGCGGCGCACTCATGGCGGTCGCTCCGCCGGTTACCCCACTCGCCGCGATCGGTGGCTGCATCCTGGGCGCGGGCGCAATGGGAGGTGTGGGCGCAATCCTGGGCGGGGCCCTGGTCGGCGGTACGGTCGGTGTGGCGAGTGCGGCCCAGATGTACAACACCCTGCATGCAAAGGGCGAAGCATAGAGTCGCCTCGGCGCAGTAACGAGTCGATCAGGGCGATCTGGTGGCTCCGCGCGACTACACATGATGTATGTGCGGGACCTGCCGCTCGGCTCGAGTTCTTCGTGACCGAGCGGTGATCCCGCACAACTCGTTGGTCGTCGCCTCGTATGCGGAGTCGGCGAATTCGAGATTTGGAATAGCTGTCCAATCGTCCGGCGAGGACAGAGGTGACCGGGGCGCCACGCCGTCGGTGCGATATACCGCACCGTATCGCCATCTTCGACGCCCTGGTCACTGCCGATTTCGTTCGTGGAACCGACCTATCTCACTACAGGCTCCGTGGCATCACTGCTGCCCGCTTGGGAGATTCGGCGCGGCAGGCGGCGGTCGGCGACGACGAGCACGACGCTCAGCAGGCTGGTCAGGGCGAGTAGGTTGCCCAGTGTGTGCAGGCCGTCGGTGCTGACCGTGGGTGAATAGACGAGGCTGATCAGACTCGAGGAGAACACTGCCCCGGTGTAGGTGAAGGTGCGCAGTAGCCCCGCGGCAGGTCCGATCTGTGGGGCTGGAGTCTGGTCGTACATGGACGCCTGTAGGCCGAGGGGGCCGAGTGTGAAGCTGACGCCGAAGGCGATGGTAGCCATCAAGATCAGCACAACTGGGGTGTGCACGTCCATCAGGCGTAGGCCGATCCCAACCGCCAAGGCGATGATTGCCGAGGCGAGCAGCGGGCTGCGGATCAGGTTGCGGCGGGATACGGGGCCGGAGACAAAGATCGCCACGGCCGACATCGGCAGCATAACCAGGCCCGTGATCAGGGCAGATAAGCCCTTTCCGTCCTGGAGCCACTGGGTGACGCCGTACATGACGCAGTATCCGCCGAACAGGCTGACCACGGTCCGGAGGTAGGTGAGGCAGAGCGGTCGGTTGGCTGCCAGCATCCGGACGTCGATCAGCGGGGCCGCAGCGCGGCGTTCCCAGGCGATGAGGACGGCGAACAAGACCACAGCCAGCCCCAGCGTGATCCAGTTCGGGGCGCGCAGGCCCATGAGGAAGATCAGCAGCGAGCTGAACGCCCCGCCGAACAGGAGGATTCCTGCCGGGTCGACATCCGAGGCGATGGACCGCAAGCTGGGGCGTGCTTCGGATGGTGCATCGCTGGGAATCCAGCGCCAGGCCATGGCCGCCGCGATCAGGGCGAGCGGAATGTTGATCGCGAAAGTGACTCGCCAACCAGCCGCTCCGACCAGCAGTCCGCCCAGGGGTAGACCGAAGGCGGCCGTCACCTGAGCGGCCAGGGTCAGCTGACCCAGCACGCTGCCCGGCGCATCGATGCCAGTATCAGCGGCCCTGCCGCGGATGAGGTGCATGGCGCAGGGATAACCGGCCGAGGTGCCGATGCCGAGGATGACGCGGGCCACGGTCAGCGTCGCCAGACTCGTTCCGATGGTGCCGAGGATGCCGCCCGCCAGCACCAGAATGATGCCGGCCAGGAACACCCGGCGGCCGCCGAACCGGGCCGCGAGCTTGCCCATCGTGGGCTGGGCGATCCCGCTGGCCACGTATAGGGCCGCGACCAGGATTGTGGCTCGTCCCGCCGAGACGTCGAAGGTACGGGCGATCGGGGTCAGCGCTGTGGCGATGATGCTGCTGTTGATCGGGTTGAAGGTGGACCCCACGAGAAGTGGAGTCGTGAACCGCCAGGTGAAGGGTGATCCGGCTGGCGGTGACTGCGTCGTCTGGAGTGCGCGAGGTTCGGTCAACTGGATCACTCTTTCCTTCTCTCAGGTATATTAAACAGGATACCTGTTCAGGTTACCTGTCTATATTACCGATATGCGAACAGCTGGTAACCATGCGCCCCAGGGGCATCGAGGAGTGGGTCGCTGCGGCGTTGGCCACCGATCCTGATCGGAAAGTTTTGCCGCACAAGCGAAGCTGATGGAGGTGTACGAGATGCGCGGTGTCCGTGTGACCGATATCGAAAGTCGGCTCATGACGGCGAGTCCGCCCTCGCCGCGATGTCCATCCAGCGTGGGCGGCGGGACGACTGTCGTGACCGTCAGCAGGCTTCATTGCGGCTGGTCCGACTGAATGATGATCATCATTAGGGACGCCGGCGAGGTCGGCTCATCGGCTGGATGGAGGGTGCACGGCTACTCTGCCGATTGCCTCGACGAGCGGAACTCGGTGTCTCGTCTGGTCGTGTTGGTGAGCTGTGCACCTGTCCCAGATTTTGCTGGTTGCCGAAAGGTTCGGGACGTAGCCGTCCACGTGGTTCAAGGCGTCTTCGGTGTTCGGTGACGCCTTGAACGGATCGTGGCCCGGCCTGGCAGTTCGACTACGTGATCAGTCAGGATTCGCCCGAGGGTTCGGCGGCCGCCCGAAGGCTCAGGGCGCGAGTGGGGCACGAGTCGATCGCTTCCGTGACCTGCGTCGAATCGGATGGGGCGATGCGAGCTCGGATTACCGCGACCACTCCGTCGCGTACTTCGAAGTGGTTCGGTGCGACGTACGCGCACAGGCCCGAGCCGGCGCAAACCGCGCGGTCAGCGTGTGCGATCTGTTCGTCGTTGCTCATTGGACTCCCTTGACTGTCGACAAAGTGTGATTATAGTTACTTAAGTAATCATGTTAACATTACTTCGGTACTGGGGAGTCTGCATGGACGCAGCTAACAACGTCGACTTGAGGGATGCCGTGCGCATCGAAGACCCAGCGTTCTACCTCGACGACCCCTGGACGACCTTCGACCGAATGCGTCGCGAGGCGCCGGCCTTCTACTACGAGTCGCTCGACACATTCGTGCTCACGCGGTATGCCGACATCCGCGACGTGGTGAGCAAACCTGAGGTGTTTCGCAACCGGGAGGGACAATTCCTGAACGATGTGAAGTACAAGGACCAGTTGGGCGATACCACCATGACCGATTCCTTCTTCCCCAAAGGGGGCGAGCAGGTCGGCACGACGGACGGGGTGCGACACCAAGATCTACGCAGGGTTCTGGCCCCGGCGTTCTCGGCCTCGGCGATGGAGGCGATGAGCGGGCCGATCGCGGAGTACACCGCTGAACTGCTCGATGAGGTGCCGGTCGGGGAAGCCTTCGACTGGTCGGTCATTGCGACCAACATTCCGATCAGGGCGGGATCCAATCTGATCGGGCTTCCTGCGGCGGATCATGACCGAGTTCTGGCCTGGAGTGAAGAACTCGAAAAGCTCGGCGGCAATCTCACGTTCGAGGAACTACAGGCGGCGGTCGCCGAGTTTGCCAGCCTGCAGCGCTTCATCATCGAGAACATCGAGCACAAGCGTGCGCATCCGGGTGATGCGGACCTGCTCACGGTGCTGCTCGATGCGGAACTTCACAATGACAAAGTGTCGCAAGCCAACGTCGTAACGTTCGCCATGACGATGCTCGCTGCGGGGAGTGATACAACCAGGTCGCTGCTCAATGGGCTCGTCTATCACTTCGCGCGCAACCCCGACCAGTGGGATGCTCTGCGAGCCGACAGGTCGCTGGTGCCTTTGGCTGTGGAGGAGACGCTGCGAATGGTTACTCCGGCGCGGGCGTTCGTCCGCACTGCCGCTGAAGATCATGAGATTGCTGGTCAAACCATCAGGGAAGGACAGCATCTGTACCTGGTCTACATGGCTGCGAACCGCGACGAGACCGTATTCAGTGAGCCGCATCGCTTCGACGTCACTCGCAAAGAGGCGGTCAAACACCTGGCCTTCGGTGGTGGCGCCCACGTCTGCGCCGGCTCTCGCCTGGTGCGACTCGAGGCGCCGATTGTTCTCAATGGGCTGCTCGATCGATTCTCGCGGATCGAACCCGCGGCAGATCCGGTGCCCGTCATGCACGTAGTACGTAGCGGCTGGGAGACCATGCCCGTCGTGCTCCACGTCTGACCGCGGGCATAGTAACTGTGGAGTTGCCGGTGAAAGTGCTTCGTCGTCGATCAGCCCGACCTGCTTACGAATCGGAGAAGGTCGGGGGTTGAATCGCTTCGGTCGCGCAACCGGCAGGAGGCCCTTTCGCTCGACGCGGAGGGGCCTCTGTCATTTCACCGGCGACACCGTGTGATGACACCCCACCGTCACGGTCGGTGCTGGTGCCGTCTGAATGGCGCTACGCAAACCATCGGCCTCCGTAAGCTTCGTCCGGCGCGTCGGCCGCGTTCTGACCATCTGGTGGAAGGCCGACCGGACGGCCCGATGCGGTGACCGCGCTATATCCTTGGAACTTTAGCTGGAAACCTACTAGGTAGGTATGGTGGACTGGGTGAGGATGGTGTCAGACCCGAGGAGGTCGCGATGAAGGTCGTACCGTACGACGAGAGCGCGTATCACATGGACCACCCCATGGGTACGGTGGCGTTCAATTATCTACTGTCGGGCGATGATTCGGAGACGACGGAGAACTTCCGTTACGTGCTGGGCCGGCAGGAGGGCGATTTCCACATGCCGCGGCACCGGCATTCGTTGGAGCAGATCAGGCTTCCGATCGTCGGTGATATGAACCTGGGCGAGCAGGGAATTCTGCACGAGGGGGAGATCGGATACTTTCCGGAGGGCGTCTACTACGGTCCGCAGGACGATCCGCTGGGTGACCCGAAACAACTGCAACTGGTGCTGCAGTTCGGCGGGGCGTCCGGACTGGGTATGGGGATGCCCACCGATGCACAGAAGGCAGACGCGGCCCGCGGCACCAGGCGCCCCGGCGAGCAGTTGATGCCCAGGCCCCGCTACGCGGACGTGATCAAGTTCGACCCGGCGAATTACAACTACCTGCCGGTGGCGGGCCAGCCGGGTGTGCAGCGAAAGTTCTTCGGCGCCTTCACCGAGCGGGCCTTGCGGATCGAATGGGTCAAAATCGAAACTGGGGCGCAATGGGTTTCGGCAGAGGATTCGCGCCGTTTCGTCGTCGTGCTCGGTGGCGGCGGCGTGGTCGCCGATATGCGGGTCGGATACCTGGCCGCTGTTCAGGCGGAGGTCGGTGAGACGCTGACCGTGACCGCCGAACAGGACCTCGAACTGCACGTGGTCGCCGTTCCGCCAGTGCTTCTGCCCGAGATCCCGCAACAGCATGACGTGGTGATCTCCAGGGGCGCAATCGAATTCGAGACACCCCGAGATCTGAGGAAGGCCGAAGCTGTCGCCGCCTCGAACGCGGCGCGCCGAGGCTGAGCGCCGGCCGCACTGCGGCGCTGCGGCCGATCCATCGATGCCGGGG
Source organism: Nocardia jiangxiensis NBRC 101359 (assembly GCF_000308615.1). GTDB lineage: Bacteria > Actinomycetota > Actinomycetes > Mycobacteriales > Mycobacteriaceae > Nocardia > Nocardia jiangxiensis. The sequence goes on along the minus strand of NZ_BAGB01000164.1, from coordinate 43,292 downwards.
ATTTCTGCGGCCCTGTGGGATCGAGGATCCCCCAGGGCCGCGGCGGGCTTACTCGAGCGGGCCCAGATAAGGCTCACCGTCGAAAGCTTCGTCGTCGTCGATGGTTTCGGGCCAGCCGGTCGTGGCGGTGTCGAGGGGCGATTGCTGGTGTACCTGGCGCATGGTGTCGTAGAGTTCGATGAGGTGGCCGTCAGGGTCACGGACGCGGAACGCGCGGGGGATTCCGGGGAACAGCTCCGGAGGCAGCGTCACCTCCGTCATCCCGTTGCCGAGCAGATATGTTCTGGCATCGCGCAATTGGCGATAAGTGCCCACCTGCATCCCGACGGAGAATGTGGTGCTGTGCGCGCTCAGGTGCAGCCGCTCCCGCAGCTCGATCGGATACAGTGCGACGGCGTGGTGCTCGGTGCCAGCCCGCAGGAATACACAACGCAGACCCTCGTACCGGATCTCCTCGGTCAGCCGCAGGCCCAGTACGTTCCGGTAGAAATCCCGGGCGGCCTCGACGTCGGTGACGAACAGCCGCAGCGGGCCGATCCGCACGATCTTGAACGGCCGGGACAGCAGTACGCCGCCCACGTCGAAACGGCCCGCCTCGTCGGGCACGTCCCGCAGGCCCTCACTCAGGTCGACGTCGCTCGCGAGTGCGGTGGACACCTCCTCGGTCTCCGAAATCTGCGGCAGCGTAGGTGTTTTCCGCAACAGATACTTGTAGAAATGCAGCGGTTTGCTGATGCCGGTCCAGCCGACCTGCTCCATGCCGTAGAACAGTTCGTTGGTGTGCCCGTCCGGATCGGTGAAATACGTGTGCCAGTTGGATCCGGGCATATCCCGGCCGGCTCGCTGCACCGAATTGCCGGTATCGCGCAGCCAGGCCTCGCCGTCCACGACCTCCCGCAACGAGCCGACTTGCCAGGAGATCTGGTTGATCGTCACCGGGCCGGTGAGGATCTGCTGCCCGTTGATGGCGGCGTGCACGCGCCGGTTGAACAGGACGAAGCTGTGGTGCTCGGTGCCGTGCCGCATGAAATACCCGCCCGGGTCGCCGAGCCCGGCCAGGATCGCCGGATCGGATACGCGCCGGGAGAAATCGAGCCGATCCGAGATACGCAGGCCCAGCAAATCCCGATAGCAGCGGATACTCTCATCGATCAGGGTGCAGTTCAGGCCGATATGGCCGAGCCGGCGCACCCGGAACGGCCGCTCGAGCCGGTAGCCGCCGACATCGAAGAGCTCGGGACGTGGTTTCTCGGTAGCGGTCATACGGTGCCTCCGGTGACTCGGGTGAGTAGGTCGTCGGGATCCGGGAGTTCATTGCCGCGCCACCCCACATGCTGGTCGGGCCGGATGAGCGCGAGGTCGCTGCCGTAGAGCTCGGGGGCTTGCGGCAGGGTGAGATCGACGACGGCCAGTGGAATCCCACGTCGCCGCGCGGCCGCGACCAGGGGTTCGGCGGACGCGGCGTCGGAGTGTGTGCGTAACAGGGTGAATCCGGGGCCGAGCACATCGAACAGCGACTGCGACTGCGACAACCACAGGTGCGGGGCCAGCGCGCCGGGACGCGCCGTGGGCACATAGACGTCGTAACTGCTCTCCGGTTCGGGCGTCCCGTCGGGCCAGATGATCGGCGAGCCCTCGTACCGGGTGCCCAATTGCACTCCGAGCGAGGCGAACTCCTCCTTCTGATCCTCGAGGAAGCGCCCGAGCTCGGCGCGCGCCTCGCGCCCATTCGGGGTATCTGCCTCCAGGTCGGGGTCCAGCGTCACGTCCTTGACCGAGCGCCCGAGGTTGACCGCCGCGCCGGTATTGCGTAGGCCCGCGGGCTTGCGCTCGGCCTCGAAGCTGTCCACCAGATGTGGCCCGGCCCAGCCCTGTACCGCGCCCGCTAGCTTCCAAGCCAGGTTCGCCGCATCGTCGATTCCGGTGTTCATGCCGAAACCGCCTGTGGGCGTGAACAAATGCGCGGCGTCGCCGCAGATCAGCACGCGGCCGCGCTGATAGCGCTGCGCGACCAAGGCCAGACCCGCCACCCAGTCCTGGGATCCGAGGATCTCGACCTCGACGTGCTCGCCGACGCTGTCGTCGATGAATTCACGTAGGGCCTCGTCACTGTCCACGTCACCCCTGATGACGCTCATGCGGAATTCGTCGCGCCCGTTGAGCGAGATCAGGGTTGCGATCCGACCCGGCCGCAGCAGCCAGTACTGCCACGCTGGTGCGCGGATGACATCCGTGAGAAGGTCGGGTATGCGTAGGTATTTCGAATGCCGCGGGCCACTGAGGAATCCCAGGTCCTCCTCGCTGCCCGCATAGGAGATGCCCAACTGCCGGCGGACCCGGCTGTGCGCGCCGTCGCAGCCCACCAGATACCGGCACGAGACGATTTCTTCGGTCTCACCGCCCACCGGCCGGACGCGCGCATTGACCCCGCCGCAGGTTTCCTCGAAGCCGAGGAATTCGGTGCCGAGCCGGAAGGTGATCTCATCGGTCCGCTGTACATGCTCGAAAAGCACCTGTTCCACGTACATTTGGTTGGCGCGGTGCACGGGCTCGGGAATCTGGCCGGTCACCGAGTGCGCCGCCGCCTCCACCATCTTCTCCGCGGCCGAGGGCATCCGCAGCCGGTGCAGTTCGTGGCCGTTGAGCCTGGTCATGTAGACCACATCGGTCGGGTATCCGGGCGGCAGACCGACCGCGCGGACGGCATCGGCCAGGCCGAGGCGACGGTAATGCTCCATGGTGCGGGCGTTGTGGGTATTGCCCTTGGGGTACGCGCGGTGGGACGCGTTCTGCTCGATCACCGTGGACCGGACGCCCTTGGCCGCCAGATCGAGGGCCAGGAACATGCCCACGGGCCCCGCTCCGATGATGACCACCGGAGTATCGACGGGGTGCTGGTCGTCCCGGGAAGATGGATGTGTCACTGGTGCGCTACCTCACGGGATATTCGGAAGTTCGGCTCCTGGTCGCGTCGCGAAATCATCGCTCGGTGAGTGGGTTTCGTGCGAGGGCAGACCGAAGTGCGTGCGATGGACGGTGCTGGGCGTTGGCCTCGACACCACGTCCACCTCGGTGCCGGAGCGAGAGGAGGCCGGTAGTACCGGTATGACGAACTTCCGATCCGGACACCGAGGTGAACGCCGTCAGCATGCCAATCGGGGATGGCCCGTGACCATAAGCGTTCCACTCAATGATCGGAAGGCGTTGGGCGTCTGGACGATCGGCTTTCTTCTCCTATTCTGAGCAGACCGGTGCTCCGGCCTGTGCGCTCGGCCGGTACGCCGGGTGGCGACGGTTCACGTCGCTCGCCGTCGACACGTCCCGTCGAGGCGTACCGGAACCGTCGAATTTCCGCCTGGTCACGCCATCGAGGCCGTGCCCGATGATGCGCAGAAGGAGTTGGCACGCACTATGCGAATGACCGGTGGCGAGGCACTTGCCGCACAGTTGGTGCGGGAGGGCCAGCGGACCGTATTCGGTGTTCCAGGTATCCAGCTGGACTACGCGATGGATGGGTTGGCGCAGCAGCGCACCAGGATTCGCTTCGTCGGGGCTCGGCACGAGCAGGGCGCGGGCTATTTCGCGGACGGTTTCGCGCGCGCCACCGGTGATCCCGCGGTGTGCATGGTGGTTCCCGGGCCTGGGTTGCTCAACGCCGGGGCGGCGCTGTCGACGGCCTATGCGTGCTCGAGTCGCGTGGTTCTTCTCGCCGGGCAGATCCCCTCGCCGGCGATCGGGCAGGGACTCGGGATGCTGCACGAGATTCCGGGGCAGAGCGAGTTCGTCGCGTCACTGACGAAATGGTCGGCCATGGCCCGCACACCGCAGGAGATCCCGGCCCTGGTGCGCCGGGCATTCCACGAGGTGCGCTCGGGCCGACCGCGACCGGTCGGGCTGGAGATTCCTCCCGATGTCCTTGCGGCACAGTCCGATATCACGCTCGTCGATCCCACGCCCGCCGAGCACCCGGCCCTCGACGCGGACGATATCGAGCAGGTCGCCGCGCTGCTCGCCGCCGCCTCGCGTCCGGTGATCCTCGCCGGTGGCGGCGTGGTGGCCGGTGGGGCGTCGCGGGCCCTGGCCCGGCTCGCTGAAACCCTGGACGCACCGGTCGTCACCACCCGCAACGGCCGGGGTGCGATCAGCGATCGGCATCCGCTGGCCCTGACGATGCTGGGTGGGCGCCGGGTGCTGCCCGAGGCCGATGTGGTGCTGGCCGTGGGAACCCGGTTCATGACGCTGCGGGGCAGGCCCCTGATCACCGCGCCCGGTACCAAGGTCGTCCTGGTCAATGTCGAGCCCGCCGATCTCGGCGGCCCGCGCAAACCGGAGATCGCTGTCCTGGCTGATGCGTTATCCGCGCTGGAGGCGCTGGCCGATGCCCTGCCCGCGCGGTCCGGGCCCTCCCGACGGGCGGCCGAGGTGGCGCGGGTTCGGGCCGAATGCACCGAACAGTTGACGGCGATCGCGCCGCAACTCGCGTGGCTGACCGCGATTCGCGAGGCGCTGCCCGACGATGGCGTGCTCGTCGAGGAGCTGACCCAGATCGGGTACGCCTCGCGGATCGCCTATCCCGTGTACGAACCCCGAACCTTCATAACCCCGGGCTACCAGGGCACCCTGGGCTACGGCTTTCCGACCGCGCTGGGGGCGAAGGTCGGCCGCCCGGACGTTCCGGTGGTCTCGATCACCGGTGACGGTGGATTCGGCTGGGGCCTACAGGAATTGGCCACCGCTCGCAAATACGGCATCGGCTTGATCACGGTCGTGTTCGCCGACGGCTACTTCGGCAACGTGCGGCGCATTCAGCAGGAGGATTTCGGACGCACCATCGCCACCGAGCTGGTCAACCCCGACTTCGTTGCTCTGGCAAGAAGTTTCGGGATCAGCGGATTCCGAGTGCAGTCACCCGGGCAGCTATCCGGCGTGATCCGCGAGGCTGGGTCCGAGCCGGTGCTGATCGAGGTGCCGGTGGGCGAATTCCCGTCTCCCTGGGAACTTCTCGCAGAGCCCACCTACGGCGGCCCGGTCGCGGCCGGGTAGCGGAACACCCATCATTCACCCGATCGGATGGACTTTCGATGACGAGTCTCGAACGACATTTCCCGCGCTTGGAGGATTTCGCGCCGCTGCTGAAACCCGCACCCCGCGAACGCGATTCGACCAAGCGCCGACTGGCTGAGGCGCACAACATCTGGGATCTGCGCCGAATTGCCAAGCGCCGCACCCCGTCCGGTCCGTTCGATTACGCCGATGGCGGCGCCGACGGCGAGGTCGGTCTCGGGCGTGCGCGAGAGGCCTTCACGGATCTGGAATTCCGGCCCGGAGTGCTGCGCGATGTCTCCAAGACCGACACCTCGACCACTGTGCTCGGCAGGGCGTCCGCGCTGCCATTCGGCCTCGCGCCCACCGGATTCACCCGGATGCTGCATTCCGCGGGTGAACGCGCGGCGGTGGCCGCCGCCGCGCGTGCCGGGATACCCTTCTCACTCTCGACCGTCGGCACGACCTCGATCGAGCGGATCGCGGCGATCGCGCCCGAGGCCCGCAAGTGGTTCCAGCTGTATCTGTGGAAGGACCGTGATCTATCGCTCGAGCTGGTACGCAATGCGAAGGCCGCCGGATACGAGGCCCTGCTCGTAACGGTCGACGTGCCGGTCAGCGGCAATCGCCTGCGGGATCAGCGCAACGGCATGACGATTCCGCCCCGGCTGACCGCGAAGACCTTCCTGGACGCCTCGTACCGGTGGCGCTGGTGGTTCGACTTTCTGACGACCGAGCCGTACAGTTTCGCCTTCGACACCACTGGCCGCGGCTCCACCAGCGATCTGGTGCGCCGACTGGCCGATCCGAGTGTGACATTCGAGGATCTGGCGTGGGTGCGCAAAGCATGGGACGGGCCGTTACTGGTCAAGGGCATCCAGACCGTGGGCGATGCGTGCCGCGCGCTGGACCACGGCGCGGACGGCGTGATCGTTTCCGGTCATGGCGGGCGCCAGCTCGACCGCGGCCCGGTGGTGCTCCATATCCTCCCCGAAGTCGTTGCGGCCGTGGGTGATCGGGGTACGGTGATGCTCGATACCGGCATCATGAACGGCGCGGACATCGTCGCGGCCCTCGCCCTGGGCGCGGATTTCACCCTCGTCGGGCGCGCGTTTCTCTATGGCCTGATGGCAGGTGGCGAGGCCGGAGTCGCTCGTAGCTTGGAGATCCTGTCCGCGGAGATCGAGCGGACGATGAAGTTCCTCGGGGTCAGTGCCATCGACGAACTCGAGCCAGCTCACGTGCGGCTGATGAGCAGGCGAGGGCCCGTGGGTAGCCAGAACAGTTGACCCGGACAGCGAAACCCGGTTCTGCTGGTGGCAGGACCGGGTTTCCTTCGTTGGAAAGGACTTTCGTGCGGACGCCGTGGCCGCGCGCCACCGCCGTTACTGAAGCCCGATCCAGACGCTCTTCACCTCCGTGTATTCCTCGATCGCCTCCGCGCCCATCTCCCTGCCCCAGCCGCTGGCCTTCACCCCACCCCACGGGACGGCCGGATCGAGGCTGGCAACGATATTCACCCGCACGCAGGCGGCCTGGATCTGCTCGGCGAGCCGATGCGCCAAGGCCAGGTCCCGGGTCCACACCGAGGCCACGAGTCCGAACTCGGAGTCGTTCACGCGTGCCGCGATCTCGTCGAGGTCGTCGAAGGGCATGACGGTCAGGACCGGCCCGAAGATCTCCTCCCGGGCGATTCGCATATCGTCCCGTGCGTCGGCGAAAACGGTTGGCGGATAGAAGCTTCCCGCCGCGAGGTCGCCGTCGGCGCGCTTCCCGCCGGTCACGATGGTTGCGCCCTGCGACACTCCGCTGCGCACATAGCCGTCCACGCGGGCCAGATGTTCCTCACCGACCAGCGGGCCCATCTGCGTGCCCACGTTCAGTCCGGGCCCCACGCGCACGGCCGCGGCTGCGTCCGCCAACCGCTGCGTGAACTCGTCGTATCGGGAGCGCGCCACGTAGAAGCGCGAGGACGCGCCGCAGACCTGCCCGGAATTGTTGATGCCGCTACGCAGATTGGCGGGCACCGCGACATCCAGATCGGCGTCGGCGGTGACGACGCTCGCGGCCTTGCCGCCCAGTTCGAGGGACAGCCGCTTGAGGTTTCCGGCCGCCGCGCGCACGATGTCGCGCCCGACTTCCGTGGACCCGGTGAACGACACCTTGTCCACGCCGGGATGGTCCACCAGAGCCCGGCCGGCGTCCGGGCCGCCTGTCACCACGTTCACCACGCCGGGCGGAAATCCTGCCTCGGCGAACAGGTGTGCCAGCCGCACCGCCGAAAGTGGTGTCTGCTCGGCCGGTTTGAGCACGACGGTGTTTCCGCAGGCGAGCGCAGGCGCCAGCTTCCACGCGGCGATGAGCAGCGGGAAATTCCACGGTGTGATGAGGCCGCACACGCCCACCGGCACGCGCGTGGTGTAGTTCAGCGCCTGCGGAACCGAATGCGCGGGCACCCGGCCGTCGATCTTGGTCACCCAGCCGGCGAAATAGCGGAAGTGCTCGGCGGCTCCGGCGACGGAGACGGCACGCGCGATCGGCAGTGGCTGCCCCTGGTCGCGAGTCTCCAACTCGGCGAAGGCATCCGCGTCGCGCTCGAGCAGTTCGGACACGCGCCAGAGCAGCCGGGCGCGTTCGGACGGCGGCATCGCGGCCCAGCTCGGATTGCGCAGGGCCGCCCGTGCCGCGGCGACCGCGGCATCGACGTCCTTCTCGCCGCCGTCCGCGACCGTCGCGAGCGCCTCGCCCGTGGCCGGATCGACCGTGGTGAGCGTCGCCTCCGAGGCGGCCTCGCACCACTCCCCGCCGATCAGCAACTGTCCGTTCCGCATCCGCGCCTCCGTGACTACTACGCCGTGGTCGTGCCGACAGACGATTGTGTACGCCGCAGCGCGGGCGCCTCAATGCGTTGCCACGAGTTGCCCACGGTTGCAGGAAGTTTCGCTCAGTGGATGGTATTGATCAAACCTTTTATCGGTGTGCGGGCGGTTGTTAGCGTGCCATGACGCGCACCATCGGGCGCATTCTGGCGGTTCTCGGACGAGAGGCAACGATGACAATCGTCGACGTGCACACCCATATGCTGAGCGAGGCCTTCCTCGACGCGCTGGCCGCGGGCAGCGGCGGCAAGTATCGAGTGGGTCGGGTTCCGGCGGGCGATCGGGCGATCTTCACGAGGGATACCGCGTTCGTGACGCTGACCCAGGGCATGTTCGATTACGAACTACGTGTGGCCGCAATGGATTCCGCCGGTGTCGACATGGCGATCGTATCGCTCACCTGTCCGAACGTATTCTGGGGCGACGTGGCGGCGAGCACCGCGGCCGCGGAGCTGATCAACGACGATATGGCAGCGGCGCAGACGGCATATCCGGACCGGATTCGCTTCTTGGCCACCATTCCTTGGCAGTACCCGGACCGCGCGGTGCAGGAGCTCGAACGGGCGTGTGCGCGCGGCGCGGTGGGAGTCATGGTGCTGGCCAACATCGACGGGGTGTCGCTGACAGATCCGCGGTTCGCGCCCGTCTGGGACGAGATCGACCGCCGGGGGCTGCCGGTGCTGGTGCATCCCACCTCGCCCATCGGTGAGTATCAGCTCGACATCAGCCGGTACCACCTGGTGTGGAGCGTGGGCTTCACCTTCGACACCACCCTGGCCCTGTCCCGGATGATCATGGACGGATTCTTCGACCGCTACCGGAATCTGAAGATCATCGGCGGCCACGCGGGCGGCTACCTGCCCTTCGTGATCAGCCGCCTGGACGCGGGTTTCCGGTCGTTCGAGTCCTGCCGCGCCGCGATCGACCGGTTGCCCAGCACCTACCTGGAGCAGATCTACGTCGATTCGATCGTCTATTCACCGGAGGCGCTGGCGATGACGCTCGAGGTCATGGGGCCGGAGAACGTGCTGTACGGCTCGGACTACCCGCACAAGAACGGAAAGATGGAGGAAATCATCGAGATTGTCGGCGCCGCACCGGGTTTCGCCCACTCGGGGATCATGAGCGGCAATGCGGAGAAGATCTTCCGGCTCTGATGGGCGAATGCCCGCCGTCAGAAGCGCTTTCGAGAGGCGGTGTCATTGACGCCGTGCATGAGTTTGCCCAGCAGCCCGATCAGGATCTGCCGCTCCGGTGCGCTCAGCGCGCCCGCCCAGGCGCGCTCGCGATCGTTGTGATCGGCGAAGGCGTCGACGATGGCGGCGTGACCGGCGTCCGTCAGCGCGATCTGCACTGCCCTGCGGTCGTATTCGGCCCGGGTCTTATCGATCAGGCCGTCACGTTCGAGCGTGGCGAGCAGCGCCGAGACCGCCGCGCGGCTCATGCCGGACAGCTCGGCCACGCGCTTGGCCTCGAGCGGCCCGGCCAGCCACAGCACGAACAGCACCCGGAATCCCGCCCAGCTCCATCCGCGCGGCCGGTGCACCGCCGATTCGAGGTCGTAGACCAGCGCGCTGGTGACCCGGTGCAGCGTGAGTACCAGCCGCATCGCCGTTGCATCGACCGAACCCAGCTCGCGCGTGGCCTTCTCGACCGCGAAGTCCACGAACGACAGATAGTCGAGCTGGTCCGGGTCGATCGGCGGTTTGCGCATGGACCCAAGAGTATGCGTGATCGGCGCTCACCCATTCAGTGAGCAATTGGCCCGGAGGGCTTCTCCGAGAACACGTGCGCGAGTTACGTTGAGAGACAAAGCAATCAAAGCATTGATCAAATCGAAGTCATGAGAGAGGTGTCAGCGGTGACCACCAAAGCCTTCGCATCCTCCGCGGACCTGGGGGAGAAACAACAGCGACTGGAGGTCCTGGCGGACGGTGTGTACGCGCTGACCGCCGAGGGCGACCCCAACATCGGCGCTATCGAGGGCGAGGATTTCCTCGTCTGCTTCGAGGCGCTGGCCACGCCGGTCGCGGCAGCCGAATGGCTGGCGACGCTGCGCGAGCACACCGATAAACCGGTTCGGTATCTGGTGCTGTCGCACTATCACGCCGTGCGGGTGCTGGGCGCTTCGGCGTTCGACGCGGAAGAGATTGTGGCCCATGAGAATACGAAGGCCCTCATCGCCGAACGCGGCGAACAGGACTGGGTCAGTGAGTTCGCCCGGATGCCGCGGCTGGCCAAGGCCGCGGAGTCCGTGCCCGGATTGACCTGGCCGACAGTCACATTCGCCGACCGGCTCACCATCGATCTGGGTGGCGATCGCGGCGAACTGGTGCTGCAGTACTGCGGCCGCGGACATACCGAGGGCGATATCGTGGCCTGGCTGCCGCGGCACCGGATCCTGTTCGCCGGGGATCTGGTCGAGGCCGAGGCCGCGCTGTACACCGGGGACGCATTCCATCGGGACTGGTCCACTGGAACCCTGGACCGGGTCAGCGAATTCGGCGCGGAACAGCTGGTCGGCGGCCGCGGCGGGGTGAGCCGGGGCACTGCGGCGGTCGAGGCCGCGATCGAGCAGACGCGGTCGTTCCTGCGGGTGATGATCCGCGAGGTGGGGGCGGTACAGCGCGCGGGCGGCACGCTGAAGGAGGCATTCGAGGCCACGCACACGGCGCTGGTGGGCGACTATGGGCACTGGCCGATCTTCGAGCACTGCCTGCCGTTCGACGTCTCGCGCCTGTGGGACGAGCTGTCCGGCATCGAGCGTCCGATCATCTGGACCGCCGAGCGGGACCGCGAGGTGTGGGATCAGCTGCAGGACTGACCGCGAGAGCCGAATTGTCATGAGCACCAACACTGATCGGCCGGCCGCGGTCGCGGTGCTGGGCAACGGCCCGGTGGGCCAGACCGCCGCGCTGCTGCTCGCCCGCTGGGGTGTGCCGGTGATCCTGCTGGACGACCGGCCGCATCGTGACCCGATCGGCTCGAAGGCCATCTGCCAGCAACGGGATGTGCTGGATATCTGGGAATCGGTGGGCGTCGGCCACCGGGTGGCACGGGAGGGCCTGACCTGGACCACGGCGCGCACCTTCTATCGCGACCACGAGCTGTTCGCCTACTCGCTGCCGGACCCGGGCCGCTCGGTGTTCCCACCGTTCGTCAACATCTCCCAGGCGCGCACGGAATCCCTGCTCGACGAGCGGATTCGCGCCCACGAGTCGATCGACGTGCGCTGGGAGCACCGGGTGGTCGCGATCGACCAGAACGACGAGCGTGTCCGCATTGCGTGCGAAACCCCGGGCGGCAGCGTGGATGTCGCTGTCGGCTATGCGGTCGCCTGTGCCGGTGCGCGCGGCGAAGACATCCGGGGGATGCTCGGCCTGAGCTTCGACGGGCACTCCTTCGACGATCGCTTCCTGATCTGCGATATCCGGGCCGAATTGCCCGGATGGGCAGACGAGCGCCGGTTCTACTTCGATCCGGAGTGGAATCCCGGGCGGCAGGTGCTGATTCACCCCTGCCCGGAATCGACCTTCCGCATCGACTGGCAGGTGCCCGCCGACTACGACCTCGCCGCCGAGGAGCAGGACGGCGGCCTCGACGCCCGCATCCGGGCGATCATCGGGGATCGATCGTACGAGATCGTGTGGAAGTCGGTGTACCGCTTCCACTCTCGCGTGGTTGACCGAATGCGGGTTGGGCGCGTGCTGATCGCGGGCGACTGCGCGCACCTGGTGTCGCCGTTCGGCGCCCGTGGCCTGAATTCCGGTGTCGCCGACGCGGAGAACGCCGCCTGGAAGCTGGCCTATGTGCTGTACGGCTGGGCGGGCGACGTACTACTGGACAGCTATCACGACGAGCGGCATGCAGCGGCGCTGGAGAACCTCGAAGTCACCACTGCAACAATGGATTTCCTGGTCCCGCAGACCGAGGATCAGCGTCGTCGCCGCCTGGTGGCGCTGGGCCGCGCCGATGCCGATCCGAGCTATCGCGCCCGGGTCGATTCGGGGCGGTTGGCCGAACCGTTCTGGTATGTCGACTCGCCGCTGACCACCCTCGATCCGGCGCGTCTGTTCGGTGGGCGCCCTGCGCGGGGCAGTTCCGTGCCCGCCGGGCCGGGCATCCTCGTTCCGGATGTGCCGATCGCGCCCGTATCCGAGAGTGCACTCGCTGCGGTCCGTGATGCGCAGTGCGCGATGATGTCCGACGGGTGGCCCGCCTTGGTCTCTGGTGCCGAACGCGGATCGGCGTCCGGTGCGCCGTACACGGGGACGGGCATGCGGCTGCGTGCGGTGGCCAGGTCGGGCCTGCTGATCCTGGCCGGTCCCAAGGTGGACCCCGTCGTACTCGAGCAGGCGGCCGGCGCGGCGGCCGGCCCTGTGCGTGTTGTGGACCTCGCCGAGATCGACCCGGGCGGTACGCTGACGCACGCGCTGGGCGCGGGTGCCGGTGAGGTCTGGGTGATCCGGCCGGATGCTCACGTCGCCGCCGTGCTCGACCAGCCGGACACCGCGCGGCTGGCTGCGGCCCTGCGTCGGGCCCTGGGTGCGGGCATGGTGGAGGCGAGCAAGGAGGTGCGTTTTCGTGAGGAATGAGGCGATATTCGGCACGATCTGCGACGCCGCCGCGGTGTTCCCGCCCCGCAATCTGCCCGAGGGTGCGCGGTAGACGAACTTTCCGCGGCCGTACGAGAACTCGGGCCGGAGGTCACTCGATGCGTCGAGGTCCCGCGCGACTCCCGTCGCGGCTCGCTGCTGGAGCTGTCCTGGGGCGGCAAGGGACCGATCACCCTGTCCGACAGGAGGATTCGCAGCTTCTCGAGAACGGCGGTGAGGTCTCCATCACCGCGACCGCGCCGGGACCCGGGGACGCGACGATCGGGTTCGCCGAGGTTCCGGGCCGGATTCTCCCGGCGGTCGATGTCTCATAACATACGCACCGTGGATGTTTCCATTCAGCGAATGAAATAGCGTTTTCCGCAGAGCAACCGGCGGCCCGGCAGTTGAATCGGCAGGATGGGTACACCGCACTCCGACCTCGACCCGATCACGCGCGGCGGCAGGGGATTTCGGGCCCGCGTCATCGCCCTGTGCGTCGCGGTGGTGGTGCTCGACGGCTTCGACACCCAGGAGATCTCGTTCGCCGCGCCCGCCATCGCGCGGGCCTGGCACGTCTCACCGGCGGGCTTCGGCGTGATCTTCGGCATCGGACTGTTCGGCGGGCTGGTGGGTGCGGTCGTGAGCGGGGCGGTTTCGGACCGGTTCGGGCGTAAACCGGCGCTGGTCGTGACCGTTGTCCTGTTCGGTGTGGTCACGCTGCTCACGCCGCTGGCGCGGGATACCGCGACCCTGGGCGTGCTGCGCTTCGTCACCGGCCTCGGGGTGGGCGGGGCGCTGCCCGGTGCGATCGCGATCGCAGCCGAGCATTCCCCGCAGCGCTCGCGCGCCGCGATGGCGACACTCACCGTCTGCGGTATCCCACTCGGCTCGGTGCTGGGCAGTGTTGTTGCCGCACAGCTTATTCCGCGCTTCGGCTGGGGAAGTATCTTCATCGTCGGCGGTGTGCTGCCGCTGCTGCTCGCGCCCGTTCTGCTGCTTTTCGTACCCGAGCCGACCCGCTTCTCGACTCTGCGCGCGGGCCGGTCGGGTGCCGCAAGGGGTGATGCCGGTCCGGTGCCGGCACGGGTTCCGGTGTGGGCGTTGTTCACCGGTGGCCGGTTGGCGGGCACGATGCTGCTGTCGGCGGCGCTGTTCCTGACCCTGCTGATGGCCTTTTTCCTGGTGAACTGGCTGCCCACGGTGGCGACTCGTGCCGGAATCGGTGCCTCGGCGGCAATTCTGACGGTGGGCGCCTGGAACACCGGAGGCATCCTCGGCGGCCTCGCCCTCGTCCGGCTGGCGCCGCGGTACCGGCCCGGTCGGGCGATAGCCCTGGCGTATGTGCTGGGCGCGTTCTCCGTCGCCGCAGTCGGTCAGGTTGCCCGGTCGGGCGGCTGGCTCCTGCTGACGACCTTCCTGGCCGGATTCCTGGCCATCGGTGCGCAGATGTGTACCGTGTCCCTGCTGGCCACCCATTACGACACCGCGTTGCGCGCGACCGGTGTCGGTTGGGGGATGGGCTGCGGGCGTGTCGGCGGCATTGTGGGGCCCACCCTGGGCGGCTGGCTAATCGGCGCGACCCACAGCACCGGGCCGATCTTCGCAGTCGCGGGCGTGGTCTGTCTGTCCTGTGCCCTCGTGGTATGGCTCTTCGGCCGCCTGACACAAGCGCCGGGCGACCAACTCGCCGGCGGGTCTCTATAGCGCATGGCCCGCGTCCGCCGTGCGAGGAATCAGTTCCTGCTTCCAATAGATGGAATCTCGGTAGTCGTACAGGCGGCGGTGACGAGATGCTGGAGTCCATCGGGGAACTCTTGCTCCCGGAGTTGTCCTGGGGCACAGGGGAAATCATTGAGGAGCCTGGTTGATGCGAACTCGTGTGGTGATCATCGGTGCGGGCCCGTCCGGGTTGTTGCTATCGCATCTGCTCGGGCTGGCCGGCATCGAATCGGTGTTGCTCGAGCGGCAGGCCGCCGAGCACGTACAGGCCCGGGTGCGGGCCGGAATTCTGGAATCATCGACGGTGCAGTTGCTGCGGCAGGTGGGGCTGGGCGAGCGTCTGGACCGGGAGGGGATCGAGCATCGCGGCATCTACTTGCAGTGGCCACAGGAGCGGCATCATCTGGACTTCGTCGAGCTGACCGGTCGTTCGGTGTGGGTGTACGGGCAGGCAGAAGTGACCAAGGATCTGATGGCTGCCCGAGCCGAGGCGGGGCAGGTTGCGTACTACGAGGTTTCGGACGTGGAACTGCACGACGTCGACAGCGATCGGCCCGCGGTGAACTTCGTCGACTCGACGGGTCGGCCGCAGCGGATCGACGCGCAGATCGTGGTCGGCTGCGACGGGTACCGCGGGCCGAGCAAACAGGCCATCCCGGGGCGCGAGCGCCAAACCTACGAGCGCACTTACCCTTTCGCGTGGCTGGGCGTGCTGGCCGAGGTCGAGCCGTCGACCGATGAGCTGATCTATGCCTGGCATCCGGATGGGTTCGCACTGCACAGCATGCGCTCGCGCTCGGTCAGCCGCTTCTACCTTCAGGTGTCCCCCGCAGAGGACATCTCGCAGTGGAGCGACGACCGGATCTGGGACGGTTTGGCAACCCGGTTCGCGCTCGACGGCTGGACTTTGAAGACCGGCGCCATTGCGGAGAAGAGTGTGTTGCCAATGCGGAGCTTCGTCACCACCCCCATGCGGTACGGACGTCTGTTCCTGGCCGGCGACGCCGCGCACATCGTGCCGCCGACCGGTGCGAAGGGCTTGAACCTGGCGGTGGCGGACGTGGATTTGCTGTCGCGGGCGATCATCGCTTGGCTGCACGAGGGTAATACCGGGCCGGCCGCAACGTATTCCGAGACCGCCCTGAATCGGGTCTGGCGGTCCACGCACTTCTCCTGGTGGATGACGACGATGCTGCACCGCCACGGTGATGACTTCGACGCCGAGCTGCAACTGTCGCAGTTGCGCAGGATTGTGCAATCACCTTCCGCCGCAACTGAACTCGCAGAGAACTATGCCGGGCTACCGCTCGAAAGGGTAACTCGGCGGGCTCAGTCGACGGAGTACGCCACCGGGGTCGGCCCTGCGTATGCGGGGTATCTGGATCTGGACAAGGTGTCGGCACGGGCCGAATTCCGTGACGATCCGGACCTGACGGAATCGTCGGTGGATGATGGCTGGGAACCGTTGCTGCGCGGCTGGATCGAGGAGGCCGCTTGCGCGGGAATTGTCGAAGCGACCGCCATGCTGGTGTCGACCGTGGAGTGCACCGACAACGGTCCTCGGCCGACATCGCGCACGGTACTGTGTTCGGGGTTGTCATCCGGGGGAGTGGTGTTCTTCACCGATCGCGGTTCCAGCAAGGGCCATCAGTTGACCGACGTGCCTTATGCCTCGGTCACCTTCGTCTGGCCCGCGCTGGGGCGACAGGTGCATCTGCGCGGGCCGGTTCGGCAGGTTCCGGCGGAAGTGACTGCTGTGCATTGGCATTCGCGTCCACGCGGTGTGCAATTGGGGGCATGGGCCTCGCAGCAGTCCCGGCCCATTGCTTCGCGTGTGGAGCTGGATCGGGTGAGCGCCGAGATCGCGGAGCGTTTCGCGGATGTGGAACGGATCCCGGTTCCGGCACGCTGGGTCGGCTACCAGGTACAAGCGGAGCAGGTCGAATTCTGGCAGCGGCGCCGTGGCCGGTCACATAACCGGATCCGAGTCGATCTGGATGTCAGCGGCAACAATGCGGCCATACGGATCACCCGCCTGCAACCGTGAGCGGCCCCCGATGTACGCCGCTGCAACCGTGCTGAATCATCGGGTTGTGCAGAACAGGATCGGGGTTGCCGGCTCCGCCGGACGACCGTGATCAGTGGTGCGAATCCGGCGCGGCGTCGGGGCTGATGTTGGTACCGAGCCAGGTGGCCAGGAGCTGGGTCAGTCCGGGGTCGGTTTTGCTGATCTGTTTGGCGCGGGGAAGGTTTCGTGTGCGCTTCACGACGTTCTGATGGTATTCGCGGACCAGATCGGGGGTGGCGGGATCGCGGCGGGCGAGTGCATCGACGATGGCGATGCGGGCCTTGTACATCGCGCCGGCGACGCTGCCCCAGCTGCCGGACTCGCCGCCGGACAGTTCGACCGCCAGGCCGATCTGAATTTCGCTGAGCGCCTTGCAGAGCGCGGAGAGCAGCGCGTTGTGCGAGGCGACCGAGAGCGCGACGAAGAACTCGCGCAGGGCCGCGGCGGAGAGACGGACCTCGCTCGTATCGGCGGTTCGTTCGGCCGCGGCACGGAGGGCGGCGATGTCGTCGTCGGTGGCGTATTCCACCGCGAGCTCGGCGGCATAGCTGTTCAGAACGCCGAGCAGGCCCAGCACATCACCGGGACGCATCTTGTCGAACTGCACAACGGAGGCGATGGACATACGCAGCAGGCTGTCGCCGTTGGCGGTGACCGTGGTGCGGCTGCCGTTGCGGGTGTGGAGCAGGCCCATCACGGTGAGCACCCGGATCGCCTCGCGGACGGTAGGCGCGCTGACGTCGTAGTGTGCAGCCAGCTCGCGTTCGGAGGGCAGCCGGGCGCCGTCGGCCAGCTCGCCGTCGAGGATCTGGCGGCGCAGGTCCGCGGCGATCTGGTCGGCGACGCGGCCGCGATAGAGCTTGGCTCCCGGTTGTGTCATCGTCTCCTCTTCGACGGATCCGCAAATACGGACAAAGCATTCAGAACACCAATCTACCTGGTAGGTATCACCTGAGCGGCATCCTCCCCGGACGTTGCCCTGCCAACTCATCCCGCACGAGGGCAGGATCGGCTACTTTTCAGGGGTTCGCGGCATCGGCTCGATCGATCGAATCCAGCTGCAGGCCGCAGGTTTCCCGCGCTGCGAGTACCGCGCCGCGAGTGACCAGTGCGGCCGCGAACAGGTCTGCAGGAGCTTGATCGCGATGATCGGCGCGAGCGATCCCGCCACGATCGAGGCACCTGATAGCCCAGGGAGACATCGGCATACCGCATTCGTGTCGGGAACATCGCCGGCGTGCGTTCTGG
The DNA here is from genome assembly GCF_000308615.1 of Nocardia jiangxiensis NBRC 101359. Taxonomy (GTDB): domain Bacteria; phylum Actinomycetota; class Actinomycetes; order Mycobacteriales; family Mycobacteriaceae; genus Nocardia; species Nocardia jiangxiensis. The sequence continues at coordinate 25,737 of NZ_BAGB01000164.1, read as the reverse complement.
CCAGGCCGCCCAAAATCCGCGGTCGCGGGTGGATCGGTAGGGTACTAGGTAGGTAAAAAGGATGGCCGGATGATTGAAGATTTGGCTGGGATCTATCTTCTATAAAATGTAGAGTATGCACTTGGCGGCTGCGATGGCCTGGCCGCCTCTCGTTCATGTCACGTATCCCCTGGAGATGGGTTGCTTCCGATGACGTCCCGACCAGCGGCCTCCGCCGCCGACCTCGCCGCGCGGCTCGCAAGGCTGGACACCTGCGTTCTGTCCGACGCGCTCGACATCCTGAAGTTGCCCGGTGTGGTAACGGGACCGGCCGCCTTGTGGGCGGGTGCCCGGCTGGCCGGGCCCGCGGTCACGGTGAAACTGGCGGCCGGGGTGTTTGATGCCGAGCAGCGGCGAGTGCATCTGGGCGCCCGGGCCATCGAGCGTTCCGAGCCGGGCAGTGTCATCGTCGTCGACAATGCCGGCCGGACCGAGATGGGCGGCTGGGGTGGCCTGCTGTCGCTGGCCGCGCATCGCGCGGGTGTGGCGGGGGTCGTGCTCGACGGCGCGTGCCGCGACGTGGACGAGGCGCGTGAGCTGGGATTTCCCGTATTCGCCCGGTGCGGCGTGCCGCGCACTGCACGGCGTCGGGTGTACGAGGAGTCGACCGGGGAGCCGGTGTGTATCGGCGGAGTGACCGTGGCCGCGGGGGATTTCGTCGTCGCAGACGGCAGTGGGGTGGTGGTGCTGCCGCGCGCACGCGTCGAGGAGATCATCGGCGAGGCGGAACGGCTGGCGGAGCGGGAACGGGAGATGGTCGCGCGCCTGACCATCGGTGAGCGGGTCGGCGTCGTCCTCGGTGGGAATTACGAATCGATGACCGCCGGTCGCTCGCAGCGTGGGGCGGAGGGAGAGTGGACATGACCTCCGAAGGGACCGAGGATCAGCCGGAGGAAGGCGATCTTATTGCCCGTGCAGCCGCACTCGGGGCCGCCACCCTGCATGAGGCGGCCGGCAAGGTGGGCGCGTTACCCTCCGGAATCCGCTGCCTGACAACGGGATTGATACTGGCCGGGCGAGCGGTCACGGTGTCCGGGCCGCCGGGCGACAACCTGTGGCTGCACCGCGCGGTCTACGCCGCCGAGCCGGGCGATGTGCTCGTGGTCGAACCCGGGCACCACTACGAGGCCGGATACTGGGGCGAGGTGCTCTCCACCGCCGCTCGGGCCCGCGGGCTGGCGGGTTTGGTGATCGACGGGTGCGTGCGCGATCGGGATCGGTTGACCGACATCGGTTTTCCGGTATTCGGACGCGGCTTCTGCATCCGTGGTACCAGCAAGTACGCAGATGGGGTCGGCGCTGTCGACGAGCCGCTCACCCTCGGCGAGATCGTCGTTCACCCTGGTGATTTCGTGATGGGTGACGGCGACGGTGTGGTCGTGCTGCCCTTCGACCGGCTGTCCGAGGTGGTCGAGCGTTCGGTGGTCAGGCAGGACGAGGAGACCCGCATCCTCGCTGCGCTCACTGCCGGAGCCACCACACTGGAGCTGTACGGCTTGCCGCGGTGAGTGATTCTCCGGCTGCTATAAAGTATCGGCTATGAGTGAGAGCGCCCTCGGCCGTGCTACCGCGTTGGGCGGTGCGGTGACCATTCAGCCGGTGACCAAGGCCGACCTGGCGTATCGGCAGATCCGGCAGAAGATTCAGGAGGGGGAGCTGGCGCCGGAGACGTCCCTCGATCAGGAGGCGCTGGCCAAGTGGCTGGGGCTGTCCACCACGCCGGTGCGAGAGGCGTTGCGCCGGTTGGAATCCGAGCGCTTGGTGGTCAGCCGCGCGCACCGGGACACGATCGTCGCGCCGGTGTCGCGGGAGCGCCTGGAAGAGGTGTACGCGGTACGGCTTTCGCTGGACCCGCTGGCCGCCGCCGCAGCGGCCGAGCACGCCGACGGAACCGCGCGGGCGCAGATGCTGGCCCTGTCCAAGGAGCGACCGGTCAAGGGCGATCCCCTCAGCGCGGTGACTCTCAACCGCCGCCTGCACCGGGCCATCTACGCCGCCAGCGGCAACGACACCCTGATCGAGATCCTGGACTCCCTGTGGGATATCAGCGATCGCTACCGGCTGATCGCTGGCCGGGACGTCGTCGTGCGCGGTCCGCGGCACGATGAGCATGCCGCGATCGTCGCGGCGGTGATCGAGGGCGCCCCGGACCGAGCAGCCGACCTGATGCGCGCCCACCTGACCGCCGGACTACAGCGTATTCGCGAAGGCGGCTGATACCTCAGCCCCGCAACGCAACAGAGCGTGCCCGCCGGAAAGGCGGGCGCGCTTTTTTCATTCATCGGACCGATCGCCGCAGTCTCTTGTCGCGCGTTCCGCCGCGTCCTACATTACTGAATGCACTATAGATTATAGGATCTGCGAGGTTGCATGACGGCAGGTGAGGTCGCAGTCAGCAGTCGGCGACCTATCACTGGAAAGTGAGGTGTGAGCGCATGGCCGAAATCGTCGTGGGCATTGGTTCTTCCCACTCGCCCCAACTCAGTTCTGGTGTCGAATGGTGGGAGGATCACGCCGAGCGGGATCGGAAGCAATCGAAGCTGCTGGGCACTGATGGCGCATTCCACACTTACGCCGAGCTGCTCGCCGCGGCCGATCCCTATATCGCCGCCGAGCTGATGCCCGAGGTATGGGAGAGCAAGCACCGTCGCGGCCAGGATGCGGTGGCCGAGCTTGGCCGGCGGCTGGCTGCGGCGCGCGTCGACGTCGTGCTGGTGGTCGGCGACGATCAGCGAGAGATGTTCCGCGACGAGGGAATTCCGGTGTTCGGGTTCTTTCTCGGTGACCAACTCGTCGATCAGGCACCGCCCCCGGAGCAGGCCGCGTTGGTCGCCGAGGGCATCCGGGCGGCGTACTGGGCCCGGTTCGGTGAGGGGGTGACCCCCCATCCGACCAGCGCGGCGCTGAGCCTGCATCTGGTCGAGGAATTGGTGGCGGCCGAGTTCGATGTGCTGGCATTGACCAAACAAGCGCCCGGCACCTCGCTCGGGCATGCTTTCACGTTTCCGCGGTACCGGCTCGGGCTGCCACCGGACGTGCCGATCGTGCCCGTATTCATCAATACCTATATCCCGCCGAATGTTCCGTCCCCTGCACGCTGTTATCGCCTGGGGCAGGTCTTGGCTCAGGCGGTGGCTTCCTGGCCCGAGGACCTGCGGGTGGCGGTCATCGCGTCGGGTGGTCTGAGCCATTTCGTCGTCGACGAAAAGCTCGACAGGCGGGTTTTGAACGCATTGGTCGACGGCGATTCCGAGCCGCTGTGCGCCATACCGCGCACCTTCATGCGCTCCGGGACCTCGGAAATCCTCAACTGGATCACCGCTGCGGGTGCATTGGAGAAACTGTGCGCCACCGTCGTCGACTACGTGCCGGGCTACCGCTCGCCGGCCGGGACGGGCACCGGCATGGCGTTCGTCTACTGGGAATGACACAGACAAGGAAGATTTTCACCGATGTACGACAACCTGCCCGTGCTCGATGTGCACGGCCACGTGTCCACGCCGCAGGCGGCCAATTACCACCTGGTTCGCATGCTCGCCACGAATACCCCGATTGCCAGCCCCATCGGCACGTCGGGTCCTGGGCCCGCGGGCGTGACGACGGAGGAGTTCCACGCCGCGGCACGTAAACACGTCCAGTACCTCGACGAGCGCACCATCGACGCGCAGGTCATCGGGCCCCGTCCGTTCATGCATCTGGGCTGGATGCAGCCGCACCTGGCCCCGGCGTGGGCGCGGTTCGTCAACGACACCATTCACCAGCAGGTCCGGTTCTTTCCCGACCGTTTCCTCGGGGCCGCGCAGCTGCCGCAGCTCAGTGAGGCGCCGGACCTGTCGAACTGCTTGAACGAATTGAACCGGTGCGTCGGCGAATACGGTTTCGTCGCTGCCTATGTCAGTCCGGATCCGGGCGGGCGGCGCATGACCCCGGGTATGCACGAGCCGTACTGGTATCCGCTGTATGCCCAGGCCCAGGAGCTCGGCATTCCACTGATCGTGCACGGCACCAACTCGCTGGATCCGCGCTTCGCGGTGGTGCCACACAACTACCAGCTGGGCTTCATCACCGAACAGTACCTGGCGGGTCAATTCCTCTCGCACAGTGACGTTTTCGAGCGGTTTCCCGAACTGAAGATCATCATCTGCCACTGCGGCGGCGCGCTGGACCGGTTCATCCCGACCGATCACCACATCGCGCAGAAGGACCTGAGCGAGAACCTGTTCTACGACACCTGCGGCTATGACCTGCCGTTCCTGGAGGCCGCGATCAAACAGCGCGGTGTCCCGCAGTTGGTGTTCGGCACCGAGGCGCCGGGCTCGGGCAATGCTGTCCGTCCGGAGACCGGCCGCACCAGCGACGATCTGGTGCCGGTGATCGACGGCTTCGACTTCCTCAGCGCGCAGGACAAGCGGGCGATCTTCCACGCCAACCCCGCGAAGGTGATTCCCGCCCTCGCCAAGATCGCCGGGTAGATGAGCGCGACAACACCATTCGCAGGAGGTACGCGATGCTGAGCGTGGAGAACAACGAACTGCTGACCAGGACCGGATCCGGTACACCGATGGGGCAGCTGCTGCGCCGGTACTGGGTTCCGGCGCTGCTGAGCGAGGAGGTCGCCGAGCCGCAGTGCGCGCCGGTGCGCCTGACGCTGATGGGGGAGTCGCTGGTGGTGTTCCGCACCGCCGACGGGCGTCTCGGGGCGCTCGAGGAGCACTGCGCACACCGACAGGCGTCACTGTATTACGGCCGCAACGAAAGCGAGGAATCCCGCGACGGGCAGTGCGGGCTGCGCTGCGTCTATCACGGGTGGAAATACGGCATCGACGGCCGCTGCATCGATATGCCCAACGAGCCGGCCACGAGCAAGTTCAAGGAGCACATCCGGATCCGGTCCTATCCGGTGGCCGAACGCGGGGACATGATCTGGATCTATCTGGGTCCGAGCCGGGACATTCCCGCGCTGCCCGACCTGGAATGGGCGGTGATCCCAGAAACTCATCGCTACCTGTCGAAGCGATTGCAGCGCAGCAACTTCGCGCAGGCGATGGAGGGCGGCATCGACTCGAGTCATGTGTCTTTCCTGCATTCGGATGCCCGGCTGTGGAATCCGGACTGGACGCACGCCAAGGACAGCACCCGCGACCATCTGACCGACGACGGTTCGCCGAAGTTCTTCGTCGAGCCCACCGATTACGGGATGCTGATCGGCGCTCGCCGCAACGCCGTCGACGGGCAGTATTACTGGCGCATCACCCAGTGGCTGATGCCCTGGTACAACCTGGTCGCGCGCGATGGTGACGGGCCGATCACCGCGCACGCATGGGTACCGATCGACGACGAGAACTGCTGGGCGTTCAGCATCACCTACAACCCCGACAAGGCGTTGACCAAGGAGCAGACCGACCACTACCGCCACGGTGGCAGCGTGCACGCGCAGGTGCTGGCGGACGGCTCGTACCTGCCGACCCGCAACTCCGACAACGACTACCTCATCGATCGCACCCTGCAGAAGACGGTGTCGTTCACCGGAATTCGCGGCATCGCCATCCAGGACGTGGCGATGCAGGAGAGCATGGGCCGCGTCGTGGACCGCACCAAGGAACACCTGGGCAGCTCGGACGCGGCGGTCATCGCCGCGCGCAAGCGGCTGCTGGCCGAGGCCCGCGCCCTGGCCGAGGATGCCACCGTCGCGCCGTCCGGCCTGGACCCGGCGTCCCAGCGCGTGCGTTCGGCGAGCGCCATCCTGCCCCGGGACGTGTCGTGGGTCGACGCGACGGCCGAGAGCCGTCAGGCCGCGCAGCGGCATTACCAGCCTTCGTAGAGAAAGGAGTTCGACGAGATGAAGGTGATCACCGATCGTGGCCTGTGCCAGGGCCACGCCCAGTGCGAGGGCGCTGCCCCCGAGGTCTTCGAGGTGGGTGAGGACGCAGTGGTCCGGCTGAAGCTGGAGAACCCGCCCGAGGAACTGCGCCCCGGGATCGAGAATGCGGTGCGCTGGTGCCCGGTGGAAGCGGTCCGCATCGAGGAATGACTGGAAGACCTTCACTCGCCGTTCTTCTGGCCCGCGCGGCGCGGACCGGAAGTACGGCGTAGTGGTATTCGAAGGGAGATGATCATGGATCTCATTGAGCTCCTTGCTGTTCCGTACGTAGCGGTGGTCTATTCCGTGCAGCGTTCCGACGGCAGCTGGTGGCGGCGCGCGGAGTATCCCGAACTGCCCGGCTGCGCCGCGGAGGCGCGGTCCGCTGCCGAGGCGATGGATCTGCTGGAGCAGCAGCGCATCCGCCTCATCGTGGCGGCCCACGCTCGAGGTGAGCAGTCGCCGATACCGCGTCCGCCGCTCGCCGCGGGGGTATCCGGGCTGAGTGGACAGCCGCTGCGCGGCATTATGCGCGCTGTCGAAAACGACGGTATCGCAGCAATTCCCAGCTGACAGTAGGCGATGCGGCCGAAAGTTGAAGTCACCCAGCGGAAGACCGGAGATGATGGTGATATCGACCCCTTTGCGATATCACCATCATCTCCGGTCTTCTGATCGTCGAGTGAGTCGGTCGCAGCTGCGAAGTTACTGACCCGCGGGCCGCAGGATCACCTTGCCGATCAGATCGCCCTTCTCTACGAGCTCATGGGCGCGCCGCGCCTGCGATAGCGGGAGTATCTCGGCGATGAGTGGGTGCAGCTCGCCCTTGGTGGCGGCCGCGGTGGTGCGCTCCCAGCTGCGCGGGTCCGACCCCGCGCCGCCGAGAATTCGCAGGCGGTTGCGATAGAGCGCACGCACGTCCAGCGGGACGATCGGACCGGCGTGTGCGCCCGCGGTGACCAGGCGGCCCTCGCGGGCCAGGCTCGCGAACGCCTTCGGCCACAGGTCCGGATCGGAGATGTTCTCGAAGACGACGTTCACCCCCGCACCCTCGGTCAGCTCCATGACCGCGTCGCGCAGGTCCTGGGTGCGGTAATTCACCGTATGCTCGGCGCCCAGCGAGCGTGCCACCTCGGCCTTGGATTCGCTTCCGACGCAGGCGATCACCCGCCCGCCGAGCAGCCGGGAAGCCTCGATACCGGCCGAGCCGAGCGCACCGGTCGCACCCATCACCAGCACTCGCTCGCCCGGCTGCACGTCGGCCATGGTGTCCAGCAGATGAAAGGCGGTGGGGTAGTGGCGGAAGATGACTGTCGCTTCCGGAAAGTCCAGTCCCGCAGGGATATCGGCGAGTGCCGCAGCGGGAACGACAACGCGATCGGCGTAGCCGCCCCAGCGGTCGACCCCCAGATGGGCGCGACCCGGCAAAGGCGACCGGACCGCCACCCGCCGGCCGAGCAGTCCGGGATCCACGCCTGCGCCGACCTCGTCGACGGTGCCTGTCGGATCCACGCCCAGCACCATGGGCAGCTGTGCTCGCCGCCCCTTCCCGGCACGAACCCCGATATCGAGCGACCGGTTGACCGAGACGGCCCGGACCGCGATCGCGGCCTCGCCGGGGCCGGGCCGGGGGGCGGGTACCTCACGGTATTGCAGCACCTCCGGTGACCCGAAACTATCGATGACGACTGCGTGCATGTGGTTGACCTATCTTCCCGTGCAATGCTTTTCAGCGATCTTGGAGGTTCCGTGCCTGATGTCGTTGCCTGCCCGGGGATGCCGACGGCGCGTCGTGGCGCTCATTCGAGAGGGCCGAAGAAGGGCTCGCCGAACAGCGCGATCCCATCGTCGTCCACGGTTTCCGGCCACTCGTCGGCGAGGCTGTCGAAATGCGGCGCGGCGTCGAACACCTGGCTCATGCTGTCGTAGAACTCGATCAGATGCCCGTCGGGATCGCGCACGCGGAAGGCGCGCGGCATGCCGGGGAACAATTCCGGCGGCAGCTTCACCTCCGCCAGGCCGTGATCGCGCAGGTACGTTCTGGCGTCATGTAATTGGCGATAGGTACCGATCTGCATGCCGACGGAGAACGTGGTGCTGTGCGGGCTCAGCCGCAACCGCTCGCGCAACTCGATCGGATACAGTGCGATGCAGTGGTGCTCGGTGTTCGCCCGCAGGAATACACACCGCAGGCCCTGGTAATCGATCTGCGTGGTGACCCGCAGGCCGAGTATGTCCCGATAGAAATCCTGGGCGGCGTCGACATCGTTGACGAACAGCCGCAGCGGGCCGATCCGGACGATTTTGAACGGCCGGGACAGTAGCACGCCGCCCACATCGAAGCGCTCGGTCGTCCGGTTCACGTCCCGCATCCCGGAATTGAGATCGACGCCGTTGCCGATCGCAGTGTCGACCTCCTCGGTCTCGGAGATCTGCGGCAGCGTGGCGGTGGTGCGGGCGCCGTACTTGTAGAAGTCCAGCGGCTTGCTGACCGCGGTCCAGCCGATCTGTTCCATGCCGTAGAACAGCTCGTTGGTGTGACCGTCCGGATCGTAGAAGTAGGTGTGCCAGTTGGAGCCGGGCATATCGCGCCCGGAGCGCTGGATCTGGCAGCCGCCGCCGCGCAGCCAGCTCTCGCCCTGGGCGACCTCGCGCAGTGAGCCGACCTGCCAGGAGATCTGGTTGACCGTCACTTCCGGCGGGAAGACGCGATGTTGATCGACGGCCTCACGCACCCGCCGGTTGAACAACACGAAGCTGTGGTGGTCGGTGCCGTGGCGCATGAAGTATCCGCCCGGATCGCCGAGTCCGTCGATGATCTCGGGATTCGGGATCCGCTGCGAGAAATCGATGCGATCGGATATGCGCAGGCCGAGTAGATCCCGGTAGCAGTGCAGGCTCTCATCGATCAGGGTGCAGTTGAGGCCGATGTGGCCGAGCCGGCGTACTCGGAACGGCCGGGCGAGCCGATAGCCGCCGACATCGAAGAGCTCGGTGCCATCGCTTTCCTGCGTGGTCATCTGGGGCCGCCTCGGCCCGCACCGGATGTGACTGCCTGGTTGTCGACGTCCGCGTCCTCCGCGGCGACGATCCGGGTCTCCAGTTGTCCGACCCCGCCGATCTCGGCAACTACGGTATCGCCGGGAGCCAGGAAGGATTTCCAGGCCGCTCCCGTGCCGGCGGGAGTGCCGGTGAGTATCACGTCACCGGGCCGCAGAGGCACGATGCCGGAAAGGTATTCGATCTGCTCAGCGATGGAGAAGATCATCTCGGCGGTATTCGAGTGCTGGCGGCGCTCGCCGTTCACCGACAGGCTCAGCTCGAGATTCATCGGATCGGGCACAGCGGCGGCGGGCACGAGTACCGGGCCGATCGGAGTGCAGCCGGCGTGGCCCTTCATTCCCAGCCAATCCGGAAAGAACGGAGTGTCCTCGCGGCGTGCGAAATCGCGCAGCGACAGATCGTCGGCCACCGCATATCCGGCGATCACCGTATACGCGTCACCGGCCGGCACCTGCCATGCCCGTCGGCCGATGACCACCGCCAGCTCGACCTCCCAGTCGAAGCGTTGGCACCCGTCCGGGCGGGCGGCCGCGCCACGATGTCCTGCCAGCGAGGCCGGGGGTGCCAGAAAATACAGGGGAGCGCGCGCCTGCGAACGCTCGGTCGTGCCGCTCATCTCCCGGATATGGTCGTGGTAATTGGCGGCGGTGCAGTAGACCGTCGACGCGTCGATCGCCGGCCGGAACTCGACCTCGGTGTCGGGCAACCAACCCTCGCCGCCGACATCCGCGCTCACCCGGTCGATCAGCGAGCACCAGGACTCCCAATCGAGCAAGGCGGTGCGGGCCGATCCAGGCACGCTGTCGCTGCCGACGCGAGGGGCTGCCTCGGCGAGCGGCAGCACGTGGCCGTTCGCCCAGATCGCCAGGGTTGGGGCGCTGTCGAGGCTGATCGTAGCCAGCCCGGAGGGAAAGGTCGATAAAGATTGCACCGCCAAGTGTATGCACTATAGAACATTGAATGTCAAGGATGCCGCTGGTTGCCGATTCCGGCAGTAGACTCGGACAACACTGACCCGATGCGACAAGAGAGGCGTGTGGTGACCGACCCGGACCTGTCCCTGCTCGTCGGTTCCCGCAAGCGCCGCGCCGCCTCGGCCATCTCAGGGCTGAAGCCTCCCGACACGGGCGGCCCGCGCGGGCTGGCTCTTGCGGTGCACGAGCATCTGCGCCGCCTGATCGTGGACGGGGTGCTGGAGCCCGGCGGTGTACTGAACCAGGCCGAACTCGCCCGCGCGCTCGGCGTCAGCCGCACGCCGATGCGCGAGGCGTTCCGAATGCTGCAGGAAGAGGGCCTGATCGACGCCGAACCCGACCGGCGCGCCGTCGTCGTCGGGCTGGACCTAGCGGACCTGGACTCGCTCTACAGCACCCGCATTCTGCTCGAGGCTCTGGCGGTCCGCCTGACGGTCCCCGCCGCCACCGCAGCGGTAGTCGAGTCCCTGACGCAGGCCCTGCGGCAGATGCGCGAGTTGCGCGATGAGCGGCAGACCTCGCCCGCCTGGCGCCTGGCGCACGACGAATTCCACCGGATCTCGACCGCCGGTGCGGATTCCCAGATGCACAAACTGCTGGAGATGCTTCGCGAGCGCACGCATCCCTACCTGCGGCTGGCTCAATCCAGTACCCCGGAGAGCTGGCGTCATTCCGAGCGCCGTCATCAGGCGATCCTCGATGCCTTCGCCGCGCGCGATACCGACGCCGCGGCGATCGCCATGGCCGAACATCTGGCCGCGACCGCGACTCGTGTGGTCGCCGACGCCGATCCGGGGCGTGAGCTGCGCGGGGTGCGCGATGCGCTGGCCATGCTGGGAGCACAGCAGCCCGACCCTCGGTGATCACCAGCACTCTGTGCGATCGGGCTCGGTGACGTGACGTCATCGGGCCCGATTTCATTGTCGCTGCTGCTATCTCATCCTCTGCCGTCGTCTCGACCGCTTCCCTATAACCAATAATGTATGTACTCTGACGGCGGGGTGGGCGGGGAACGAGGCGGGATGATCGTGCAAGACATCGGTGAACTGATCGCGGACGCGGCGGGACTGCCGGAGGCAGTGGGACTGCGAGTGGGCGAGCTGGTCTACGGCAGTGGTGTGACCGGCTGTGACCCACAGACCGGGGAATATCGGTCCGGCCTGACGGGCCAGGTCGACACGGCTCTGACGACCATCGAGTCGTACCTGAGGGATCTCGGTGGAGATCTGGCCGCTGTTGTGCGCGTCGGCTTCTACCTGCCGGACCCGTCGGATATTCGCATCGTGAACGGCGTGTGGACGGCGAGATTTCCGAACGACCGGGACCGGCCGACCTACAAATTCATGCGGTCACGTTTCGATGGTCCGCAGCGGGTCCGCCTCGATTTCTGCGCGGTGCTGGGCCAGCGGCGGGAATGCCTGTATCTGCCGAAGGTGGCGCACGGCAACCCGATTCCGATGGCCGTGCGGATGGGTGGGTACCTGTTCACCTCGCGCGTGTTGCCGCTGGATCCGCGCAGCGGTGCACCCGGCCGCGACGCGCCGGAGCAGGCCGCGTTCGCCGCGGCGAATTGTGATGCGCTGCTGGAGATGTCGGGAATGTCGTGGCGGGATGTGCGGCAGGGCAGGGCATTCGCGGCCGACTCCGCGTACGACGAATTGATCCGCGCGCAATGGCGGCGGCGGATGGATCCGGCCGCGACGGCGCCGCCGCTGCGCGTGACGCGTTATCGCGCGGGCGCGTTGGGCGTGTTGCTCGAGTTCATCGCGGCCCAGTGAGAGCGAAGGAGAGCCCATGTCGGCGATCGAACGGGTGAGCGAGATCTATCCCCAGGTTCCCGAGCGGGCCGCAGCATGGGGACTCCAGGCGGATCGCCTGGTGGTCGGCCTGGGTATTGCCGCGACACCCGGTGAGGACGACGTCGGTGACCTCGAGCACCAGGCGCGCTCGACGCTGCGACGGATGCAGGCGCTGGTCGAGGCGTCCGGGGGCAGTCTGGACAACGTTGCCAAGGCCACCGCCTATGTCACCCGGGAGAAGCATAGAGAGCCGGTGAACGGGCAATGGTGGCAGGAGCTGTTCCCGGATCCGGGTAGCCGCCCCGCCTATAAGGTGCTACTCGCCGATCTGCCGCCGGGCCGGCTGGTGGAGCTGGACGTCACGGCGGTGCTCGGCGCGACCCGGCGCAGGATCGATCTGCCCGGCGTGCCAGCGCGCGACCCCACGGTGGAGATCGGCGGGATGGTTTTCACCTCTCGCGTACATCCTACGTTGCCCTTCGCCGAAGGGGCGGTGGCTGCCGGAGGGCTGCGGGCGCAGGCGCGGCAGGCCTTCGAGAATGTGCTCGCGCTGCTCGAGCAGGCGGGAGGTACTGCGACGGACATCGTGCAGCTCATCAGCTTCGGGCGCACACGGGACCACATCGAGCCGACCCGGGAGGCACTCGCGGAGATGTTCCCGGACGAGGCGACCCGGCCTCGGCTGGAGACATTGGTGAACTTCATACCCGCCAAATTCGAGGTGATGGTCGAGATGGCTGCGGCGATCGGAGGACAGCAGTGAGTTCCTCTCCCGAATTCCGGGAAATAGTCGTGGAATTGGATGACGGCGGGCGAGTACGAGCAGTGCAGCTGGGACAGCTGGTGTACGTCCAGGGGCTTTTGCCCGCCGTAGCCGTCGGAGCCCCGCTCTCGATGCAGCTGAACTCGGTGCTCGAGCGCATGCGGCTGGTGATTGTGGCGGCGAGTAGCGGGTCGGATGCAAGGAACGAGTGTCTGGACGCAACGGGCGGCGGATCTGACTCTGCGAGTCGGGGATTGGACGTGGTGGCGCGCGTGACGTTCCGGATGCGCGAGGTCACCGACCGCAGTGTGCTCAACGACGTCTGGCGCACCTGGTTCCCCGACCCGCAGAATCGCCCGCCGCACAAGTACGTTCCCGTCGAGGTACCCGGCGGCTACGACGTGGCGGTGGATGCGCTCGCCGTGCTGGGCACCGAGCGCCGCACCCTCGAGATCGCCGGCGTCCGGCACCGCGACCCCATGTCGATGGGTGCGCTCCTCGGCAACCTGGTGTTTTCCTCACGACTGTTCGCCGCCCAGACGTCCCCGCGGCGTCAGTTCGCGGTCCTGCTCGACCAGGCCCGGGCTCTGATGGCCGACGCGGGCGGCGACCTGGACGAGCTGACACAGGTCACAGTGTTCGCACCGACACCCGAATCCGCCGCCACGATGACTCAGCTGTGTCATGAGCGTTGGACCTTGGCGCCGACGCCACCGGCCGTGCATGTTCTGGTCGCGGATCTGGGCGGCAGCGCGGCACCGCGGATGGAGATCATCGGGGTGCTGGGCGACAGGTCGCGGACAGCGGCGGGGGTCCGAGATGGTCTATGAGAAGGGCACCGTCGGCTTGGAGGAGGGGCTGCGCGTCGTGGATGCGGTGGTCCGGGCGGCCGGGGGTACCGATCCGCGCACGTGGCCGGGTATCGCGGTCGTCGTGGTGGACAAGGAGGGTGAGCTGGTCGCCGCGGCGCGGATGGACGGCATGGCAGCCCGTTTCGTGCGTGCCGCGCACCGCAAGGCCTATACCGCTGCGGTCATGGAGCGCGACACCGCCGGGGTGATGGAGTTCTGGAATCGGCAGCAGGCCGCCGGTCATCGCGGCCCGCACGACTGGAACGACCCGATGCTGACCACACTGCCCGGTGGCTACGTGGTCAAGTGCGACTGCCGGATCGTGGGCGGGATCGGAATATCGGGTGGCTCGGGCGATTTCGACGACGATTACTTCGCCGAGATCGCGATCGCGGCGCTCGGAGAACCGTTCCGGCACACGCCGGACTGGGAAGTGAAGCACGTCGGGGACTGAAGGTGCTGGTGCGCCTGAAGTTTTCGGCACTAGGTGAGAAAGCGGATGACGATGGAGCTGGAGCTCTCGAAGTTCTCGACGCCGACCATTTCCGACGCCCTGGATCGGCTCGGCATCGCGGGACAGGTGGAAGGCGTGTACCCGGCGGCCCGGGGACCTCGGTTGGCCGGGCGTGCGTTCACGGTGCTGTATCAGCCGATCGATGTGGACGGGGGCACGGTAGGGGACTACATCGATGACGTACCGCCGGGAGATGTGGTGGTCCTGGACAACGGCGGACGGTTGGACGTCACGGTGTGGGGCGACATCCTCACCATGGTGGCGCAGCGGCGCGGGCTCGGCGGTACCGCGATCAACGGGGTCTGCCGGGACACCGACCGGGCCCTCGACCTGGGGTACCCGCTGTTCAGCCGGAGCCGCTGGATGCGGACCGGCAAGGATCGGGTAAAGGTTGCCGGGAGGCAGGTGCCGGTCGTACTCGGCACCGTGCGGGTGCGCCCCGGTGACGTGCTGATCGGTGATAATGACGGCCTGGTCGTCGTGCCCGCCGAACGCGAGCAGGAAGTGCTCGATATCGCAATGGAGATCGAGACGGTCGAGGAGGCCATCCGCCGGGAGGTGGAACTCGGCACCCCGCTGAGGCAGGTCCGCGAGCGGCTCGGCTACCACGCCCTGCAGACCCGCCGGGACGGCTGACTCCCGCGCGTCGCGGCGAAGCCACGCGAACGACTTCTTTTGCGACTCCAGCCATTTCGCGGCCTCGGCACGTACCTGGTGACCCTACGGGCCGCCTTTCCCGGGAGAACGGGCATACCCGTCCCAGTACGAGAGTCCGTACCCGATCTTGTGAACTCAGATGTGTTGGCACAAGCGGGATTTCACTGTATGAAAGAAGGCTCCGACCGCCGGATTCATCAGCAATCTACTTGGTACGTTGCGGGAGCTCGCGGAATTGGGGGCGCGGTGAGGTCTGTATCGCGGCGAGGTCTATATGAACGGTGATATTCGAGGAGAGATTTTGCAGGACCGTCGCAGCAAGTTTTCTGTCATCGTGGCACTCGCAGGCCTGGGCATCGCTTCATATTCGGCGGCTCCGGCGCAGGCCGTGTCCACGCCGCTGAGCAATATGACGACCGTCGCCAAATTCACCTACAGCTCTGGGCAGCAGGCGGAGAACCTGGCTCTGGAGCCGAACGGCAACGTGGATGTCACGTTCAACCAGGGGCATCAGGTCGCTCAGGTGAACCCGTCGACCGGTGCGACCACAGTATTGGCCACGTTGCCCGCGTCCACCAACGGTGTCGCGGCGACCGCCGACGGCATCGTGCGAGGCGCCAACGGTGTGCTTTATGTCGATTACGGCGCCGGGAACCAGTCGGCGATCTACATGCTCGATCCGAGCAACAATTACAGCCCGCAGTTGTTCGTTTCCTTGCCGAATATGGGCTGGATCAATGGACTGGCGCTGGACTCCACCCACGGAAATCTGCTCGCGACCGATTCGACCAATGGCACGGTTACGGCGGTGTCATTGCAGAACAAGACATCGGCCGTCTGGGCACAGGGCAGCGCGTTGCAGCCGACCAGCAGTACTTCCAAGGGTGCCAACGGCATTCAGGTCTACAACGGCAACGTGTATGTCAGTAATACCTCCACAGGTGATCTGCTGAAGTACCCCATCAATTCCGATGGTTCGGCAGGCACGATGAGCACCGTGGCTACGGGCGTGACCTCGATCGACGACTTCACCTTCGATTCGAAGGGAGACGTGCTGGCCGCGGAGAACTACTCGAGTCAGCTGGCCTACATCCCTGTCGGCAGTAGTACCCCGCAGATCGTGGCGACCACCTCGGACGGTTTGGACAACCCGTCGTCGGTCAAGATCTCCGGCACGTCCGTATACATCACGAACGCTGCCTATTTCGTGCAGACCAACCCGAGCCTGATGAAAGCGACGCTGAGTAGCTGAATCCGGTCCCTTGCACACCGCACGGTATCCGTGCGGTGTGCAACATCGGCGGCGGGTGCTATCGGGCACCGCTGTGGCCACAAAACAGCCCCGAGATCCCCGGCCGGGGATCTCGGGGCCTGTTGGTTATGAGGATGCCTGTAGTGCAGCCGGTTTCGGATGATTTCAGATCCGGAACTTGCCGGATACCTGCCGCGTGGCGATGGTGATCCACCGCGTGTTGGAGAACGCCTCCGTCGACCAGCGTCCGCCGAAGCGGCCCACACCCGAGTCCTTGAAGCCGCCGAACGGGACCTGCGGTTCGTCACCGAGGGTCTGATCGTTGATGTGCACGATTCCGGTCTGCAGGCGCTGCGCGATCAGCAGACCATGCGTGGCGTTCTCGGTGATTACACCTGCGGTCAGGCCGTATTCGGTGTCATTTGCCTTGGTGACGGCCTCGTCATCGGTGGTGAAGGTGTCGATCGCGCATACGGGGCCGAAGGTTTCGCCGTAGTAGAGCGAGGCCGTGCGCGGGAGAGCGGTGAATACGGTGGGCGGGTGGATCGCGCCCTCGGGTTCGCCTCCACCTGCCAGCACCGTGGCCCCCGCCGCCACCGCATCCGCCACCAGGCCCGAAACACGCTGAGCGGCAGCAGTATTGATCATCGGCCCGACCCTGGCGGCGGGGTCGTCGGGGTTTCCGGTGTGCAGCGTGGCCACCTTCGCGAGGAATTTCTCGGTGAACTCGGCGCTGCGCGCGGCGTGCACCAGGATCCGATCGCAGGACATGCAGACCTGTCCGGCATTGGAGAACGCGGCGAATGCCGTTGCGGCGACGGCATAGTCGATGTCGGCGTCGTCGAGCACGATGATCGAGTTCTTGCCGCCCAGTTCCAGTACGGCGGGCTTGAGATATTTCCCGGCCAGGGAACCGATGACCGAGCCAACCTTGGAGGAGCCGGTGAAGTTCACCGCCCGCACCCGGGGATCGGCAATCAGCGTCTCCACGATCGCGGGGGCGTCGGCGGGATCGTTGGTGACCACGTTGAGCACCCCGTCGGGCAGCCCGGCCTCGCGCAATACGTCGGCAATGAACAGGCCCGACATGAGCGGGGCCTCCTCACTCGGCTTGAGCACCACAGTATTTCCCGCAGCCAGCGGCGCCGCGGCAGCCCGCACACCGAGAATCAACGGCGCGTTCCAGGGCGCGAGCCCGGCGACCACTCCCATCGGAACCTGCGCCGCGAGGCTCATCGTGTCGGGTTCTACGCTCGTCAGCATCTCACCGCGCGGGGCGGTCATGCTTGCGGCCAGCTCGCGGAAGATATCGGCCGCCCTGTGCGTGTTGAACCGGGCACTCATACTCAGCGCTCCGGTCTCCTGTCCGATCAGCGCCACCGCCTCGTCGCTGCGCCGGATCATCACGTCGGCTGCGGCCAGGAAGATTTCCCGCCGCGCGTACGGCGACAACTCGGCCCACTCCTGGAAACGGTCCTGTGCGGCATCGACCGCCGCGACCACGTCCTGCACCTCGGCCGCCGCGACGGTGGCGAACACCTCCCCGGTGACGGGGTTCAGGTCGGCGGTCGTGCGACCCTTGGCGGCGGGGGTGCTCTTCCCGCCGATCAGCAATTCCCGAGTCGAAGTCATTCCCCGAGAATCGCGGTCGCGTGGCACGTCGCACTACACCGGTTCCATTGGATGGCAGAGTGATTGCCGCCTGAGCCGCGTCGCGAGATCAGCTGCGGTCCGGGGTGTTGTCCGGGCGGACGTCGTCGTCGAGCCAGGTGGACAGCAAACCGGTGAGGCCGAAGTCCGAGTCACGGAGCTCCTCCGCGCCAGGCATGCCTCGGGTGCGCTTGATAACGGTGCGATGGTAGTTGCGGACCCGCTCGGAGGCGGCGGGGTCGCGGTGCGCGATGGCGTCCACGATGGCGAGACGAGCATCGTACATCGAGCCGGCGACCGTGCCCCATGAGCCCGAGTCGCCGCCGGACAACTCGACGGCGATGCCTACCTGAATCTCGCTGAGCGCCTTGCACAACGCAGCCACCAGAGGGTTGTGCGAGATCGCGGACAGGATGGCGAAGAAGTTGTGCAGCGCTGCCCCGGCGGCTCGCACATCGCTCATATCGCCGGTGCTCTGGGCCGCGGCGCGCAGCTCCTCGATCTCTCCGTCGGTGGCGTTCTGAACGGCCAGTTCGGCGGCATAGGCATTGAGGGCGCCCAGCAGCGCCAGCACATCGCCCGGGCGCATCTTCTCGAACTGCGCCACCGAGGCGATCGAGATGCGCAGCAGGGTGTCGCCGTTGGCGATGACGGTGGTGCGGCTGCCGTTGCGGGCGTTGAGCAGCCCCATCACGGTGAGGACGCGGATCGCCTCGCGGATGGTCGGTGAGCTGACGTCGTAATACGCGGCGAGTTCGCGCTCGGACGGCAGCCGGGCACCGTCGGCCAGCTCGCCGCTGAGGATCTGGCGGCGCAAGTCCGCGACGATCTGGTCGGCGACGCGGCCGCGATAGAGTCGGGCTCCCGGTTGCGACATGGTTCCCTCCTGGATGTGCTGCGTCGCAGAGCGAATCCGCAGTAGCTTCTAACCTACCTGGTAGATATGGATACTGTGCGGTGCTCCATGGCCGGGTAGCTGTGGTCTCGACGATCGACCGAATCGGCTTCTCCTTCGTTTTCCTGTGAATCTGCCTTAGCTACCTTTACATTAAACCTACCAAGTAGGTAGCTTGGTGGAGGCGGGGAGACATGAGAGTGAGGAGGCCGATATGAAGGTCGTACCGTTTGATGAGAATGCTTTTCTCATGGACCATCCGCGTGGGACGGTGGCGTTCAATTACCTGCTGATGGGCGGGGAGAAGGGGTCGCCGGAGAACTTCCGCTACATCCTGGGCCGCCAGGAGGGCGACTTCCACATGCCCCGGCACCGGCACGCGTTCGAGCAGATCCGGCTACCGCTGATCGGCGATATGAACCTCGGTGAGCAGGGCATCCTGCACGAGGGCGAAATCGGCTACTTTCCCGAGGGCGGCACCTATGGCCCGCAGGACGATCCACTGACCGAGCCCAAACAGCTACAGCTGGTGTTGCAGTTCGGTGGTTCCTCCGGACTGGGCATGGGCGCCGGTCGTGGTGGCGGTCCGGACAACAAGGAGGCCCAGGCCCGTCCGCGTGCACGTGGCCCGCAGAGGCTGCCGCGTGCGCGATACGCCAACACCGTCAAGTTCGATCCGGCGCGGTTCACCTACCGGTCGGTGGACGGTCAGCCCGGGGTGGAGACGAAGTTCTTCGGCTCCTTCACCGAGCGCCGGTTCTGGATCGAGCGGATCAGGATCGATGCGGGCGCCACCTGGGTGTCCGACGAGGCCACGGCGCGGCGTCTGATCGTGGTGCTGGCCGGTGCGGGTACGGCGGAGGGCGTGAAGATCGGCAAGCTGGCCGCGATCCAAGCCGAGGGCGGCGAGAAGCTGACCGTCACCGCGACCGAGACGCTCGAGCTGCACGTGGTCGCCATCCCGCCGGTGCCGCGCCCGGTCGAGCAGGAGGAGTACGACGTCGTCGAGAGCGACGCGCCGATCGAGTTCGAGAAGCCCAAGGCGACCGTCTGATCATGAAACTTGCCGTCAGACGTACCTATCTGGGCGATCGGGTGTGCGTGGCGGGCATCGCCGGTGATCGGCTGGTGGACCTGCGCGCCGCGCATGCCTACCAGCTGAGCCGGTGCGGCCAGGACCGTGCCGATGCCATCGTGCGCGCCGAACGTGAACTGCCGCAGGACCTTCCGGGTCTGCTCGCGGCCGACCCGAGCCTGGGTATCGCGCGGCGCGTGGCCGAGCAGGCCGAGGCCGACGCCGCGCGCGGAGACCTGCCCGCCGAGATCCTGTGGTCGGCCGAACCGGGCGCGCTCGCCCCACCGGTCGGCCGGCCCCGCACGGTGTGGGGCATGACCGGAAACTATCCGCGCACTCGTCCGGCCCCCGGCGAGCCTCCACCGCCGGCGCGCTCGATGACCGGATTCCTCAAAGCGGCAGGCTCGCTGACAGGGCCGCACGATGAGGTGATCTATCCCGCGGTCACGTCCGTCGTCCATCCGGAGGTCGAACTCGGTGTCGTGATCGGCAGCCGGGCACGGCGGCTGACCGAGGAATCGGCCATGGACGCGGTGGCCGGATACGTCATCGTCAACGATCTCGGCTCGCGTGACATCGGTGAGACGGACAACCGGAATACCGGACGTGCCAAGGGATTCGACACCTACACGGTGCTCGGCCCCTGGTTCGTGACCGCGGATGAGATCCCCGATCCGCACGCCCTGGCGATCCGTTTCTGGGTGAATGGCGAACTGCGCCAGGACGGTTCGACCGCCGAGATGTACCACCGGATCCCCGAACAGCTGGCCTGGCTCACCACCGCGCTGACGCTGTTCCCCGGCGATGTGGTGTCCACCGGCACACCGCCCGGCGTGCGGGCCGTCGTGCCCGGCGACAAGCTCCGCGGCGAGATCGAGGGGCTGGGCGCCATCGAGAACGCGGTAGTTCCGGAATGAACACAAAACCATCTGACACAGCACCGGAATCGGTGCCTGGAGAAAGGATTTCCATGACCTCCCTGACGTTGGAGCAAGCATCCATCATCGTGGACGCGGCGCTGGCCGCCGGGCGCGAGCTGGACCTGCGACCCCTGTCCGTCACTGTGCTCGATCCCGGGGGCCACCCGATCGTGCTCAAGCGCGAGGACAATTCGGGGATCCTGCGGCCCGAAATCGCGCACGCGAAGGCATGGGGGTGCCTGGGCATGGGACACGGCGGCGGCCGGATCGCCCGGCACGCCGAGCGGAGCCCGGAGTTCTTCACAGCCCTGACCGCGATCTCCGACGGTCGCATCGCCTCCTCACGGGGTGGGGTGCTTATCCGCGATGCCGAGGGCGCTCTGCTGGGCGCGGTCGGGGTCAGTGGCGATAACCCGGACAACGACGAGAAGGCGGCCCTCGCGGGTATCGCGAAGGCCGGTCTGGTCGCCGACGCGGGCTGACTCCGCGTAAACCCCCACCCCCGAACGGAATCCGATAGCCTATGTCCACACCACCCGATGCCACGACACTGATGTCCGGGCCCGCGCGGCGCCAGGCGCTGGTGGTCTGCCTGACCACCATTTTCATGACTCTGCTCGATATGAGCATTGTCAACCTCACCCTGCCGCAGATCGAGCAGACCCTGCACCTGAGCCCGGTCGACACCACGCTGATGGTCGCCGGAAATGCCCTGGTGTTCGGTCTGTTCCTCATTCCGTCCGGCCGGTTGGGGGATATGTACGGTCGCCGAAGACTGTTGCTGATCGGCCTGTGGCTGTTCGCCCTCACCGCGGTCGGCTGTGCCGTCGCACCGAACGCTGCGGTGTTGGTGGGTGCTCGTCTACTGCGAGGCGCCGCGTCGGGACTGATCGCGCCGCAGGGGATGGGCATCATTCAGCGGATGTTCGACGGTCCGCGGCGTGGGCGGATCTTCGGCTACTTCGGTGCGATCGTGGGGCTGTCCACGGCGGCGGGGCCGTTGCTGAGTGGTGTGCTGATCCAGGCGTTCGGTGCGGACGCCGGGTGGCGGCTGGCGTTCTGGGTCACCGTGCCGGTGGTGCTGGTCGCACTGGTTCTGGGCTACCGCTCCCTGCCCGCGGATCCGGAACGCGGCACGGCGCACCGGCTCGACATTCCGGGGACCGCGCTGCTGACGCTCGCTCTGCTGTTCGTCATGCTCCCGGTGCTGCAGATGTCGAACCGGAGCAGCAAGCCGCACTGGTGGATCCTCGCCGTGGGGGCGGTATTCGCTGTGCTGTTCGTGTGGTGGGAACGGCGGGTGGACCGGCGGGGCGGCGAGCCGCTGATCGCGATCTCGCTGTTGCGCGTGCGCACCTTCACCGTCGGCGTGATCGTGGTGACCGTCTTCTTCTGCGGATTCGTCAGCATCTCGCTGATCGTCTCGATGTTCCTGCAGCAGCGGATGCATTACACGGCGCTGCACGCCGCGCTGTTGATGCTGGTCTTTACCGCCGGATCCGCTGTGACGGCGATCGTCGGCGGCCGGCTGGCCTTCCGGTACGGCCGATGGGTCGTGCCGGTGGGCGCCGTCGTCGGGGCGGCGGGTGTGATCTCGCTGGCGCTCGTCGGGCGGGGAATCGCGGGCTCCCAGAGCGCGATGGTGCTGGTCGTGCCGCTGCTGGTGACCGGCGCCGGATGCGGATTGTTCATCTCCACCAACCAGTTCCGGTCATTGCAGAACGTCCGGCATCTGCACGGTGGCGTGGCATTCGGGGTGTACGAGACTGCCCAGCGGATCGCCACCGCTGTGGGCACCGCGGTGGCGACGGCACTGTACCTCCACGCCGCCGGCGGCTCCGGCGCACGTGGCGGTACCCAAAACTCCGCCAGTGGCGCGCAGCTTCCGGGCGCAAATAGCGCTGTGCCGCAAAGCAATCCGGGTAATGGTGCGGTGAACCACGCTCCTGGTGGCGGCGCGATGCACCACTTCCCGGGCGGTGGCGCGAACCCCGGAGGCGGCGCGATACACCAATTCCCCGGAGGGGGTGTGAACCCCGGTGGCGGCATGGTTCCCAACGGTGGGGGCGGAAGTGTCTCGAGCCACGGAGGCGCCCTGCACAGCGCAGGCATGGTGAGCGGCGCGCACAACGCGATCGCCATGGGCCTGATCGCGCCCGCGATATTCCTGGCGGTGGCGGCGGTGATCGCGCTCATCGATGCACTGTGGCCGCGGCACGCGGAACCGGGGGCGGCGCCGCACGAGCGGGATTCAGGCCGTCGGACTCCGTCACGGCGCGCATCGGCGACGCTGAGCGGGCGGGGCGACGGGAAATGACATCGGCATCGAATTCGGTGCCCGGACAAAGGATTCAATAATGTTGACACTGGAACAGGCGTCGGGGATCGCGGATGGGGCGCTGGCGGCCGCCCGCGGGCTGGAGCTGCGGCCGCTGGCCGTGACCGTGCTCGACCTCGGCGGGAATCCGATCGTGACCGTCCGTCAGGACAATGCCGGGATCCTGCGCCACGACATCGCGCACGCGAAGGCATGGGGCTGCCTGGGCATGGTGCGCGGGGGTGGTGGCGTCGCCGCGCATGCCGAGCGGACCCCGATCGGATTCACGGGAATCAGCGCGATTTCCGGTGGACGCTTGGCTCCCGCGCGCGGCGGCGTGCTGATCCGGGATGCGGACGGGAACATCCTCGGTGCGGTCGGCGTCAGCGGCGACAGCCCGGACAACGACGAAAAGGCTGGTATCGCGGGCATCGTGAACGTCGGCCTCATCGCCGGCGCGGGCTAGAGCCTGCGCGATCACGGAAGGTAATCGATCTCATGGACCGCGAAGCGGAATACGTTGTCGAGGTCGCGGCCCGGCACGAGATCGCCGACCGGGTCATCGAATTGAGGCTGCGTCCTCTCGACGGAGACCTCCCTTCGTGGCGGCCCGGCGCGCATATCGACCTGATCCTCACTTCGCGGGTGACGCGGCAGTATTCGCTGTGCGGCGATCCGGACGACAACGGCATGTACACCATCGCGGTGCTGCGCGAACCCGGCGGCGGACGCGGCGGGTCGTCCTACATTCACAATATGGTCCATGCCGGGTACCGGCTGCGAATTCGGGGTCCGCGCAATACCTTTGCGCTGGTCGATGCCGAACGATATCTATTCATCGCTGGTGGTATCGGCATCACGCCGCTACTGCCGATGATCCGCGCGGCCAGTGCACGCGATACTCACTGGTCGCTGATGTATGGCGGCCGCACTTGCGCGAGTATGGCCTATCTGGCCGAGCTCGGCGACCTGTCCGCGCACGGTGCGGTCGAAGTATGCCCGCAGGACCGGACCGGCCCGCTGGATGTCGAGAAGGTGTTGGCGGCCCAGCCGGCGGGTACCCAGGTGTACTGCTGCGGTCCTGAGTCACTGCTGGCAGCGGTTGAACAGTACGGTGCCACTTGTCTTTCCGAGTCACTCCACGTCGAGCGATTCGCCGCACCGCCGCCGGATCCGAGCGCGTGGTTCGACGAGGAGTTCGAGGTCGACTGTGTGAAGGCCGGGGTGAGCGTACGGGTTCCGCCGGGCACCTCGATCCTTCAGGCTCTGGACCGCGTCGGTGTCCATGCTGCGGCGTCCTGTATGGAAGGCATCTGCGGCATCTGCGAAACCGTTGTGCTGGAAGGGATCCCAGAGCACCGAGACCATGTGCTCACTCCACGCGAACGCGTCGACGGGAATCGAATGATGCTCTGCTGCTCTCGCGCTCGCACGCCGAGACTGGCGCTGGATCTGTGAACAGTTGCCATCGAGAAAGATCAGGGGTTGATAGGACATGACGGAATTCGAGCTGATCGAACCGGTGGAACTGCCCTCGCACCAGGTCCCCGTCGAGGAGCTGCCTTCGTCGCTGCGGGAATCCGGAATGATCAACTGGGTTCGTGAGCCGCTGGACGAGGCCCTCGATCGGCGCATCCGCGTGATGATGCCGTCAGCGATATCGGTGATGGGTACCGGCTGGTACGAGCAGCGCGACGATCTGCTGCCGCTCACGCACCGACCCGATACGACCATGATGATGGGCGACAATCCGGATCTGCCGACGATGCCCGAGCGTCCGACGCTCGCGGACTTCTTCCGGCTGCGGATATTCCGCAAGGACGTGCAGCACATGCTGCAGAGCGCTCGCCTGGCTCGCCTGAACGGCATGGGCGAGAAGGTCATCATGGCCGCGCTCGTGCACGACATCGCCGTCGGTGGGCTGATCCGCGTCGACCACGGCTATTGGGGTGCGCAACTGGTGCGGCCGTACGTGGACGAGGAGGTGGCGTGGGCGATCGAGAAACACGAGGCACTGCGCTACTTTCCCGATGAATCGGTCGGATACACGTACCCGGAGAATTACATTCGCCTTTTCGGGGCGGATTACCGTGTGCCGGAATATCTTCGGCACGAACACGAGCAGGCGCGCAAGCATCGCTGGTATATGACTTCGCGGCTGCTCACGCTCAACGACTATTACTCGTTCGACCCGAATGTGCAGGTCGAGTTCGAGGAATTCGAGGACATCGTGGGCCGGAATTTCCGCCAGCCGGAGCAGGGCCTCGGATTCGACGGCTCACCGGTGGCGCATATGTGGCGAACGATGATCTGGCCCAACAACTTTCTGTGAGGAGAGCAGGAGACGTGCGTGAGGATTTGCGGGGACTTGCCGCGCTGGTGACCGGTGCGTCCAGCGGCATCGGCGAGGCGACGGCGGTGGAGTTGGCCACGCGGGGTGCGGCGGTCACCCTGGTGGCGCGCCGCGCCGACCGGTTGAAGACGCTGGCCGAGCGGATCGGCGAGACCGGGGGAACGGCACTGGCGGTGGAAGCCGATGTCGCCGACTACGACCAGGTGAGCGCGGCGGTGGAGCGGAGTGTCCAGGAATGGGGGCGCCTTGACATTGTCATCAGCAATGCCGGGCTGAGTCGCCCGGAGCCGATTACGGAGGGGGCGGCGGCGAATTTCGACCTGGTCGTGGGGGTCAATCTGCTGGGTTCGATGTATTGCGCCCGGGCCGCCCTGCCGCATCTGCTGCGGGCGGCGCGGACAGCGCCACGCGGGGTGGCGGATTTCGTGCTCGTCAGCTCGTTGTCGGGCCGGGTGCACCGGGCGGACAGTGCGGTGTACACGGCGACCAAACACGCGGTGAACGCGTTCGGCGAGTGCGTCCGTCAGGAGGTCGCCGATCGCGATGTGCGGGTCTGCACCGTGGAGCCTGCTGCGGTGGACACCGAGTTCTTCGCTCCCGGCGTTCTGCAACGGCGCCGGGCGAATTCGAGCCTGACCCCGCTGCGCCCGCAGGACGTCGCGGACACCATCGGTTACATGGTTTCTCGGCCCGCCCACGTCGCAATCAGCGAACTGCTCGTCCGTCCGGCTCGCCAGGGGGCACCGCGCTAAGCG
>NZ_BAGB01000165.1 GCF_000308615.1 Nocardia jiangxiensis NBRC 101359 | reverse complement strand
CCGGCTACCGCGACGAATGGGCCGCAGTGCTCGCGGACGAGGAAATCCTTTCCCGCTTCGTCTCTTTCGTCAACGCGCCGCAGGAGACGGACACGACCATCTCGTTCGACGACACCGGAGAACGCAAAGTACCGGTCCTACTCGGCGTGCCCGGCGTACCGGCACACTGAAAAATCGCGCAACACAAGACTTTCCGACGGAAATCAGCGCCAGCTCGGCAGCATCAGGTGCGCATGCCAGTCGTCCACGCTGATCGGCATCCCGGTCAGAATCGGCCACAGCCACACGAAATTCGCCACCACCGCCGCGAGATACAGGCATACGACCGTCAGACTCAACGTTCGCCGCTCACTGTGCGCCAGGAACCGATCCCCACCGGCCTCGCGCACGATCGGCGCGGGTCCGAGAATGTCCCCGAGCACGAGTGCGACACCCATCGCGAGGAACGGCGCCATCGGAACCGCGTAGAAGAAGTACATCTCGCGATCCAGGTCCAGGAACCACGGCAGGAATCCGGCGCAGTAGCCGACGAGTACTGCGGCATAACGCCAATCGCGACGTGTCACGCTGCGCCAGAGCGCCCAGGCCAGCATCGGCAGCGACACCCACCACAGCACGGGAGTGCCCACCAGCATCACCGCATCGACACAGTACGACTTACCGCAGCCGGCGACACCGCCGTCCTCGTAGTGGTAGAGCATCGGCCGCAGGCCCATCGGCCACGTCCAGGGCTTGGACTCCCAGGGGTGATGGTATCCGGCCGAATTCGTCAGTGCCGTATGAAAATTCAGTGATTCGGCCTGGTTGTGCCACAGCGACCGCAACGCGTCGGGCACCCAGGACCACGGGCCGCCCGAGCCCACCGGATGTTTGCCGGCATACGGGTTGCCGACCGAATACCGGTCGTAACCGTCCTCACTTGCGACCCAGGCTCCGTAGCTGCCCAGGTAGACCAGCAACGGGATGATCACCAGCGCATACAGCGCCGGTCCGATGTCACGCAGTGCGGTACCCCACCATGGCTGCGGCACCCGGTACGCGCGCCGGGCGGCCAGATCGAAACAGACCGACAGCACCCCGAACGCCGCGATGAAATACAGACCCGACCACTTCGTCCCACAAGCCGATCCGAGCAGTACGCCGCCCGCGAACCGCCACCAGCGCACCCCCAGCCGGGGCCCGTACCGACTCGTCGCGATCCGTCCCTCGGCGTCCGCTCGCGCCAGCCGGGCACGCACCTGATCACGATCGACCACCAGACAGCCGAATGCGGCCACCACGAACAGCGCCTGGAAGATGTCCAGCATGCCGATGCGCGACTGCACCATGCTCGTGCCGTCGCAGATCACCAGCAGACCCGCGATACCCCCGATCATGGTCGAGCGCGTCATGCGCCGGGTGATGCGAACGACCAACAGCACCAACAGCGTTCCGAACACCGCCGCACTGATCCGCCACCCCAGCGGGGTGTACCCGAACAGCACCTCCCCCAGCGCGATCATCTGTTTGCCGACCGGCGGATGCACGATGTACCCGTAGGCCGGATTGTCCTCGACCCCGCCGCCGGTGAGCATCTCCCAGCCCTGATGGGCGTAGTACTTCTCGTCGAAAGTCGGTGTGCCGCCGTCGGTCGGATAGCCCAGATTCTGGAATCGGGTGATCGCGGCGATCGCCGTCAGGACCAGCGTGACCATCCATCCGCGCAGCCGATCGGTGGGGCCGGGATCGGGCGAGGGGCGCAGCGGAGCCGGGGTGGACAGGGCCGGGCGCGCGCCACCCACCGGGCGCTCGGTCAACTGGTTCACCGCGCCGATCGTATGCGGTCGCGGCGGCAGCCGTTCGGGCGGCCGTGCCTCACGCCCGAACTGCCTCTGCGGCAACGACTATCGCGGATCCTCGGTGCCCGGCAGCCAGCTGCCGCCGGGCTCGGTCCAGCCCCGCTGCTTGATCATCTTGCGCGCCGCACGCTGATTGCGCCCGATCAGCCGGGACAGATACAGCCGGCCGGCGAGATGGTCGGTCTCGTGTTGCAGGCACCGGGCGAGCAATCCGGTGGTCGCCTCCACCTCGACCGGTGCACCGGAGATGTCCACACCGGTGACCTTCGCCCAACCCGCCCGGCCGGTCGGGAACCACTCGCCCGGCACCGACAGGCAACCCTCCAGATCATCGTCCGGATCCGGCATGGTCTCGGGCAGCTCCGAGGTCTCCAGCACCGGGTTCACCACGTGACCGCGGTGGCGCACTCCGGCATCGACCAGGTCGTAGACGAAGACCGACCGCGCATCACCGATCTGATTCGCGGCCAGACCCGCGCCGTCGGCAGCGGTATTGGTCTCGAACAGATCCTCGACGAACGCGGCGAGCTCGTCGTCGAACTCGGTCACCGGAAGCGCCGGGGTTGCCAATCGGGGATCACCTGCGATGAGAATCGGTCGTATCGCCACTCGGCAGAGAGTACTCAAATCCGAGTAGTTGTGCCAGACTCACAGGGATGAACGAGACCCGGCTGTTCGTCCTGGCGGCTCTGGCCAGACGGGGCCCGATGCACGGCCATCAGATTCGGCGCGACGCGCGGGTGGATCGGGCCGACCTGTGGTCCAGGGTCAAGCCCGGTTCGCTCTACAGCGCCCTGCACCGGATGGAGGACGAGGGTCTGATCCGGCCGATCCGCACCGAACAGGAGGGCGCTCTGCCCGCGCGGACCGTCTACGAGATCACCACGGAGGGCCAGCGCGAACTGCGCGCGCTGCGCGACGAGGCGCTCACCGAGGTCGACATCCGCCCCGACCCGGTCGACCTGGCCCTGGCCGCGGCCGCCGACCTGGACCGCGACCTGCTGCGCGGCTACCTGGAGGACCGGATCACCGCCCTGCGCGCCCGCACCGCCCGAATCGACCACCAACTCGACCGTCAGTGGCCCGACCAGAGCCCGACCGACGACCTCATCGCCGACCATGCCCGCATCCGAATTCAAGCCGAAATAGATTGGCATGAAAAGGTTCTCGACAATATCGATAAACTCATTCCGCCGCGCTGAGGCCGGGATGCACTGGCCAGCGAAGCGGAATCGCACGGGCCCCAGATGATCTCGAAGCACGAGCCGACGATCTGGCCGGTCTGAATCGAAAAGCGCTCCTGCACAATATGGTCAGGAGACCGCAGGGGCCGAATTGTCGAATGCGGAGCGGATGGTGTCGCGGAGCCAGCGTTGGGCCGGGTCGGCGTCCAGACGGGCGTGCCAGGACAGGCGAACGTCGATCTCGGGGAGCGGTACGGCGATGGGGAACCAGCGGATGCCCAAGCTGGTTCCGTACTGCTCGGCCAGGCGTTGCGGGACGAGGCCGAGGTAATGCGTCGAACTGACCAGGAGAGCGGCCACGGGGTAGGTGGGAACGACAGCGGCCACATGACGTTGCAGCCCTCGGGATTCGAGCGCCTCGTCGAGGGGGCCGCGCACGTGGCCGCGACGCGACACCGAGACGTGCGGGTGACGGCACAGTTGCGCGGGAGTCGGGCGGCGATGACGGCCCAGCGGACTGTCGGCGCGAACGATGCCGACGACGCGTTCGCGATACAGCGAGGCGCTGTGGATATCGGGGGCGGTGTTCTCCCCCGCACCGATGTCCAGGTCGATCGAGCCGTCGCGCAGGGCCTCGGTGCTCTCGTTGCCCTCGGCCACGAACCGCAGGATCACCCCGGGCGCGGCTGCGGACGTGGCCTCCACCGCCGTCGCGGCGAGGGTCGCGGCGACACCGTCGTTGATGCGAATCGTGAAGGTGCGCTCGAGTTCCGCGATATTGTCGGCACCCTCGGCGCTGATCAGCGCGGCGGCTTCGTCCAGTAGTGAGCGCACTCGCGGTGCGGTGCGCAACGCGAACGGCGTGGGAGCCATACCGCGACCGGCGCGCACCAGAATCGGATCGTTCATCGCCCGCCGCAGCCGCGCCAATGCCCGGCTCGTGGCCGGGATGGACAGGTGCAGACGCTCGGACGCCGCGAATCGTGGCGGCGGCACTCGAAAAACCCGCTCCCGCCGGAACCGTGCTGCACGCCACCACCGAGACCGGCATCGCGACCCGGGATATCGCCGAGGCCATCGGACGCGGACTCGACCTGCCCGTCGTCTCGATTCCGGCCGAACGCGCCGGTGATCACTTCGGCTGGCTCAGTAAATTCATCGGCATCGATATGGCCGCGTCCAGCACGGCCACCCGTGCGCTGCTGGGCTGGAATCCCGAATATCCGAGGCTGCTCTAGGACCTGGCCAGCGGTCGCTACTTCCACTGATCGACGCTCCTGATTTCACCAGAAGGGAATCACCTTGTCCGACAACAACTCCGAATCGACGATCACCGCTTTCATGTTGGTCGAAACCACTCCCGAATGGCTCGCCCTGACGGTCGAACAGCGGGTGACGCCTTCGAAACCGATATCGTCCCGACCATCCGGAAGCGGGTGAGCGGCGTCCGTTCCCGCTTCTACGACACGGAGTTCTACTCCGCACGGGTCACCGACGTCTGGATCTGGGAAGCCCCCGACCACCACACCTACCAACTCCTGATCGACGCTCTCCGCGAAACCCCTTTCTGGGACCGCTATTTCGAGGTCGTCGACATCCCGGTCGGCGTGGAGAACGGCTACGCCCACAACTACGACATGCCCCCGGTCGCAACCATCAGCACATAGTTAGCGGAACCCGCGGACCGGTGCCCCATTCGAGCCAGGGCACCGGTCTCCACGCTTTTCTGCACGAAAGCTGTTTCCGCAGAGAATATTTCCGGCAAGCAGTTGAGGGAAGCCGCCCGCCAGTGCGGGGGATAACCAAGTGCTGGCCCTTTCCCGGCAGACCGCATAGTCTCGTCCGCATGCGAGCGGTGGTTGTCGGAGCGGGCGTTTCGGGCCTTTCCACGGCGGCGGAGTTGTTACGTGCCGGGCACGAGGTCACGCTCGTCAGCGCCGATCCGATCGCGGCAACCACGTCGTATCTGGCGGCAGCGGTATGGTTTCCCACGGCCGCGGGCCCGCCGGACCAGGTAAATAGCTGGGGTACAGAAACATTCACCCATCTGGAACAACTCGCCGAGGGCAGCACTCCGGGCGTGCGCATGTGCGAATCGTTGGCGCTGTACCGAAAACAACCCGGCCCCGTCGATTGGGCGCATTCGGTCCGAGAATTCCGCCCGGCGCAGGAATCGGAGCTGCCACCCGGTTACGCCGCCGGATTGCGCTTCGCCGTACCGCTGGTGGAAATGCCGATCTTCCTGCCCTGGCTACGCAACCAGGTCAGCGCGGCGGGAGCGCACTGGGTGAGCCGAACGATCGGCGAGCTCGCCGAAATCACCGACCTGACACCGGATGTGGTGATCAATTGCGCCGGTCTGCGCGCCGGTGAACTCGTCGGCGACCCCACTGTCCACCCCATCCGCGGACAGATCGTCCGAGTCACCAACCCGGGTCTATCGAGGTCGGTGCGCGACGAAGCCCATCCCCTCGGCCGCGCCTACGCCCACCCCCGCGCCACCGACTGCATCCTCGGCGGCACCCTGGAACCCCACCAGTGGGACACCACCCCGAACCCCGAACTGACACAGTCGATCCTGCGCCGCTGCCGAGACATCGCACCACAACTCGACGACTGCGAGATCATCGAGACCCTGGTCGGCCTACGCCCCGGCCGCCCGAACGTCCGCCTCGAACTCGACCACACCACCCTCCCCGACACCCCCGTCGTCCACAACTACGGCCACGGCGGCGCAGGCATAACCATCGGCTACGGCTGTGCCCGCGAGGTGGCCGAACTCGTTGCCGCCCTTTGAATGTCGGACGGCTACGACCGGGGTTCGGTCAGGAGACCCGGGAACGGGTGTAGGTGAAGCGGGTGTCCACCGTGACGATGTCGGCGAGGGTCAGTAGTGCCGCCGGAACCTCCTCGGGGGTGAGGAAGTGGTCCAGGCTCGGGACGAAGACCGCGGTGGCGCCGATTCGGCCCACGACGTTGCACAGGCGCTGGTGCGGTTCGTCGGTCTGGTTCGAGAAGGCGACGATACGCGACAGGTCGTAGCCGAATCGTCGTGCGAGAGATCGGATCTGTTCCTCGTCCCACGGCTGCCGGGTGCCGGACACGTCCCTGCGTAGGTACCCGATCGCTACCGGTCGGGTCATCGGCACGCCCGCCCCTCGACGTCGTCACCGGACGGTCTGGACAGCCACTCTCTCCCCGCGGCCACGAACAGTTGCACGACCTCCGCCGGTAGCAGATCCGCCGTCACTCCGGATGCGAGGTGCGGACACATGTGCTGACCTGAAAACCGTTGTGGCAATTCGTACATCGCAACCTTCGCTCTCGTGCAGGGCCTGGGTTGAAGGCACCCCGACCACGCATGACGAGACAGACCTCTAAAGGCCGGGGAGCCTGTTCCATGTTGCCGATCTCCGATGGCGCATTCAAGGCGTTTCTATGATGCGTTCATGCGACGCGAACGACTCATCGACGCTCGAAAAGCCGTCGGGCTCAACCAAGAACAGATTGCCGACATGGTCGGCGTGGACCGGACCACCATCGGGAAATGGGAGCGCGGCGACTCCACCCCGCAGCCCAACCAGCGTGGCACATACGCCGAGGCCCTGGGTGTGGAACTGCAAGAGCTCAACGCGATGCTGACCAGTATGCCGCAGGGCGACGGCGAGATGCCCGCCTGGTTGAGCACCTATCTCGGTATGGAGCAGTCCGCGACCAGGATCGCCTCCTACGAACCGCGATGCGTTTACGGGCTGCTGCAGACCCCGGCCTATGTCGAGGACATCGTCAGCCACGTCAGCTACAACGGCGTGTCCGAGGCGTATATCGCCCGCACCGTCGAGACCCGGCTGATCCGGCAGAAGCGGGTGCGCTCCGGCGAGGTGGAACTGAGTCTCGTCCAGCCCGAGTCGGCACTGCGCTTGCGAATCGGCACACCCGAGGTCATGGCGGAACAACTTTCGACCATGGTGGAACTGTCCCGGCTGCCCAATGTCACGCTCCGGATCACCCGGTACGAGGCCGGGCAGTACGAGGCGCGCCGGTTGGGCGCATTCTGCATCATGTCCCACCCCTGGGGTACGCCGCAGGTTCACATCGAAGGCTACGGAGGAGGACGCTTCATCACCGACGCCGAGGAGGTTCAGTACTTTCAAGGTGTGTACGAGCATGCCGCGAATCGAATCGCCCTGTCCCCCAGTGAATCCCGGAAGTTCATCACTGGCCTGGCAAAGGAATGGAGCAATAGACGATGAACAACACCGATCCGACCTGGCGCGTATCGACCTTCTCGGACAACGGCACCTGCGTCGAGGTGGCCGTGGCCCCCGACGGCGGTGCCCTGGTACGCAATTCGAACGCGCGTGAGGCCGGGACACTCGCGTTCACCCAGGCAGAGATGGCCGCATGGATCAAGGGCATCAAAGCGGGCGAATTCGACGACTGGACATAGCTTCCCCCGCGAGTGGGTGCGCCCCGGCTCGCCGGGGCACAACCGGGCACCGGAATCCGGCGCGCCACCGTGGCCCACCTCACATCAACCTCGGTGTGCAGGAAGCTCATTCACCCGATGGCGACCACACAGCAAGCAGAATTCGACGGCCCGCCGAATGGCGCTCGTTCCGCCGGGCCGCCGACGAACCATTCCCGAACGCGAATTGCGCTCAGTCGGTGACCTCTTCGAGTTTGCCGGTGCCGACGTCGAAGACGAATCCGCGCAGCGACGAGGTCTTGGTAATGAACGGACTGGTCTGAATTCGCCGAAGCGATTGCCGCACATCCTCGTTCAGATCACCGAAGGCTTCGGCGGCCCAGCCCGGTTTGATGCCGGTCTCCTCCTGGATGCCGCGCTTGAAGTCATCGTCGGTGAAAGTCAGCATGCCGCAGTCGGTGTGGTGGATGAGGATGATCTCGGTGGTGCCCAGCAGCCGCTGACTGATTGCCAGGGAACGAATCTCGTCGTCGGTCACCACCCCGCCCGCATTTCGGATCACATGCGCCTCCCCCTCACCCAGGCCCAGAATCCGGTACACGTCCAGGCGGGCATCCATACACGCGACCACCGCCACATGCTTGCTCGGCGGCAACGGAAGCGGCCCGCTGAATTGCGCCGCGTAACGCGTGTTGTTGTCCAGAAGCTCATCGGTCACTGTCATGCGGAAAGACCTCCGATCAGAAGACGTCTCGATATGCGAATGTTCGCATCCATTGTCTCGGGTCACCCCCGGAACAACGATGGATAGAAACACCCCGAATCGAACTCTGGCGCGTCGCCCGCACCGCTTCCGCCCACACACCCACGATACCGCGAGGAAGTGTGATCGGGCACGTCAGCGGTCCGGGGTGTGACACGCACTGCATGCCCGTAACGGGGCGGGGTCCAGAAAACATACTTGTCCGTGTGGAGCTGGACGGGAATGATTCGCAGCAGCGTGGTCGCGCGACCGCGCGCGCTCGCGGCCCCCGGGGGGAACCGATGACGCCGAATTCCGAACGCACCGCACGAGCCCCGCAGTGGCGACGGCTGGCCGGACTGGCCGCCGGAATCGCGATGCTGGCCGGGGCCGGGCTCACCGCCGCCTGCGACGCGACGAGCACCGCGGAACCGCTCGCGCAGCCGGTCTGGCTGTGTCGGCCGGGGATGGCGAACAATCCCTGCAATCAGGACCGGCTCGGATCACCGCAGACACCGGGCCGGACGTTCACGGTCGGGCGTCCGCAATCACGCACCCGCACCGATCTGGACAGTACGGTCCTCGCGCGGGACGGCAGCACCACGGTCGAGCAGCTCCCCGCCCCGGACCGCCCGCCGGTGGACTGCTTCTACGTGTATCCGACCGTCGATCCGGTGGCGAATCCGCTGAATCAGAACGGGCATCAGCCGCCGAAGCCGACCGATATCGAGATCAATACGACCGTGGCGCAGGTGGGGCGCCTGATCAGCGGCTGCCGCATGTTCGTGCCGAACTATCGGCAGCTGCCGATGCGCCAGGTATTCGGCGGGAAGGGCGGTACCCTCGACTTCTCCCGCGGGGCCCGGGACGTCGAACAGGCGTGGGATCAGTACTGGGCGCACGACAACATCGATCCGATCACCGGGCGTCATCGCGGGGTGCTGCTACTGGGCCACTCGCAGGGCAGCTACGACCTGCAGACCCTGATTCAGCAGCGCATCGAGGGGAATCAGCAGATGCGTTCGCATCTGATCAGCGCGATGCTGCTCGGCGCGAATGTGATCCTGCCGATCGGCCAGGACCGCGGTGGGAACGATACCGAGGCAACTTTCCGGAACCTGCCGGTCTGCACCCGCAGCGGAGCGAGCGCGCCGCTGCCGACGGGTTGCGTGGTGGCGTTCTCGACCTATCGTCAATCTCCCGGAAAGCTGCTGCCCACCAGCGCCCGATTCGGCCGGACCGACCGCACCCACCAGGTCGCCTGCGTGAACCCCGCGGCGCTGCTCGAGGGCTCGCCGGCGGGTTCGACGACCCCGGTGACCGCCGAGATGCCCACCATGTCGGTGACCCAGCACCGCACCGGACGCCCCTTCGGCACCGGATTCGTTCGTTATCCCGGGGCGCTGACCGCGGAGTGCACCGGCGGCATGGACGCCGACGGCACCGCGCACTGGCTGCAGATCGGCGGCGAGGTCGAACTCGCCCGCCCGACCACCGGATCCGGTCTGGGCCTGCACATGGACGACTGGCAGTTCGCACAGGACGAGCTGGACGCACTGGCGGCGGCCCAGAGCAAGGCGTGGCTGGCGACCCACACCGGCCCGCACGTGTAGTTCGATTTGGCTGCGGCACAGGCGATTCCGTACCGCGATCGAACTCATCAGGCGAGCGTCTCCCACTCGAATCCGTCCGGATCGGTGAACGTCCCGAGCCCGCCGCCGAAGACCACCCGATGCGATCCGGTGCCTTCCGGGGCCACCCCCGCATCCTTGGCGGCCGCACGCCGCCCGTAGAGGGCCAGCTTGACCGATGCCGCCGGGGCGGCGAACTCGACGTACTTGCTGCCGAAACTCTTCGCTACCGTCAGGCCGCGCTCGATATAGAACTGCTTGGTCGCCTTCACGTCCTCGACGCCGAGCAGGACGACGAAATCGTCCACCGTGCGGGTGGCGCCGGAATCCTTCTTCGAGGAGGTGGCGATCTTCCAGAGCGTCCCGTCCGGAGCCTGCAGAACCCCGCCGTAACCCCAGAAACTCTTCTTGGCCGGTTTCACCGTCGTCGCTCCGGCCGCGAGCGCGGACTCGAAGAAACTGTCCACGGTACTCGGCCCGGGGACCACCAGCGAGAGGGTGAAACCACGGAAACCGCTGGTCGGCGCATCGCCTGCGCGCACCTGAAGTCGGGCGCCGAGGCCGAAGGCGGCCTCGTTGAACGCCGCGGCGGCCTGCGGATCGGGCGTGGTGAGAATGACGGATTCGATACCGGTCGTGTTCTTGGTGATGTTCATGTCCATGACGTTATTCGCGAGCCGGTGACCAGTGCTTCTCGATTCCTGACCGGTCCGCGGGAAGCGGTGGCGGCGTCGCGGGGCGCGCTGACCCGGGACGACTGCCGGCGACCACGGGTTAGCATCCAGCCTGTGCCGAGCATGCCGCAATTCCCGTTCCGAGGTCTCCGACGGACCGTCCACGCCACCCGTCCGCGGATTCCGGTGCCGACCGCGCGGGCCATCGTCGACTGCGCGGTCTACCGGGACGGACATCGGCTGCCGGGCCGGTTCACCCATGCCGCGGCCCTGGAGAACGTGCGGGACAAGGGGACCGGATTCGTGTGGGTCGGCCTGCACGAACCCGACGCCGAGCAGATGGCCGATGTGGCGCGGATCTTCGGACTGCACGAAC
This sequence comes from Nocardia jiangxiensis NBRC 101359, assembly GCF_000308615.1. Taxonomy (GTDB): domain Bacteria; phylum Actinomycetota; class Actinomycetes; order Mycobacteriales; family Mycobacteriaceae; genus Nocardia; species Nocardia jiangxiensis. The sequence continues at coordinate 102,242 of NZ_BAGB01000165.1, read as the reverse complement.
TGGCCGCCGAGGACGCGGTGCAGGCACGCAACCGGCCCAAACTCGAACGCTACGACGACGTGCTGATCCTGATCCTGCGCACAGTCAAGTACGTCGAACACGACCGCAACGCGGTCAGCGAGATCGTGGAGACCGGCGAGATCATGGTTTTCCTCGGACCCGATTTCGTGATCACGGTCCGGCACGGCGAGCACACCGGACTGGCCGGGGTGCGGCACGATCTCGAAGCGATGCCCGAGCGGCTGGCGCTGGGACCGAGCACCGTGCTGCACGCGGTCGCCGATCACGTCGTGGACTCCTATGTGCTGGTGACCGGGGAAATCGAGGACGATGTGGAGGAGATGGAGGAGGAGGTCTTCAGCCCGCGCAGCCGCCTCACCATCGAGGCCAGCTATCAGCTCAAACGCGAGGTGGTGGAGTTGCGTCGCGCGGTCGCCCCGCTGGCGCTGCCGCTGCAACTGCTCAGCCACGAGACGAATCTGCCGCTGCCCAAGGAGATTCGGCGCTATTTCCGGGACGTGGCCGATCATCACACCGCCGCGGTGGACCGCATCCGGGACTTCGACGAATCGCTGAGCGCGTTGATCAACGCCGCGCTGGCGAAGGTGAGCGTGCAGCAGAACACCGATATGCGCAAGATCTCGGCCTGGGCGGCGATCGCGGCCGTGCCGACCATGATCGCCGGAATCTACGGCATGAACTTCGAGCACATGCCCGAATTGCATTGGGTCTGGGGCTATCCGGCGGTGGTCGGGATCATCCTGATCATCTGCACCGGATTGTTCGTCACCTTCCGGCGCAACAACTGGCTGTGAGCACCGGGAGATTTCGATGACCGAACCCCGCCCGGCCGCGCGGCGCTCGGACGCCGAACGCAATCGCGCGCGCATCCTGGCCGTCGCCCGCGACGCGCTGTCCACCTCCGGTGATGTCAGCCTGCACGCCATCGCCAAGCGGGCGGGCGTCGGACAGGGCACGCTGTACCGGCATTTCCCGACCCGGGAGGCGCTGGTGCTCGCGGTCTATCGGCAGGACGTGGGTGAGCTGGTCGACGCCGCGGACGCATTGCTCAGCGAATATGAACCGTGGGATGCGTTGTGCCACTGGCTCGATCGCCTCGCCGACTTCGGCCGGGTCAAGCACGGCCTGGCCGGCGTCCTGCAGACCGCCACCCGCTCCGCGCTCTCGGACGAGCACTACCAGCCGGTCGTCGACGTGATCGACCGGCTGCTGCGCGCCTGCCGGGCAGCCGGGCGGGTGCGGCCGGACATCGAGGCCGAGGAACTGCTGCTCCTGGTGGGTTTCCTGTGGCAGAGCGAGCAGGACGCCGCCTGGGAGCAGCGCTCCCGGCGCATGCTGAGTGTGGTGTTGGACGGCCTGAGCACCCTGGGGTGAGGTTGCGACCACCCTCGGAGCGCGGGAGTCATCACGAGGGGTGCTGTCGAAGGGGCGTCCTGGCGGGGAGATTGGAGATACGAACTCCGATGCAACCCAGACCCGAAGGCTGCTGCTGCGCTGGGTGCGCAATCCGGTCGCCCTGCTGGAGACGCTGATCATCCCGTGTCTGCTGCTGCTCATGCTGGACACCGTGATCGGCGACCAGATCCGCCGATTCACCGGCACCGACGCCCTGGACGGTTCGGTGCCGCTGGCCGCCGTCGTCGGTGCGCTGTCCGGGGCGGTGGCGAGCGGAATTCTGCTCGGGCGCGAACGGGACGCGGGACTGCTGGCCAGGTTCTGGGTGCTGCCGGTCCATCGCGCCTCCGGCCTGGCCTCGCGGATCCTGGCCGAAGGCTGCCGCATCCTCGCCGGAACGCTGGCGATCGTCCTGGTCGGCTACGCACTCGGCTTCCGGTTCCGCGAAGGCGTCTGGGCCGCAATCGGATTCGTGTGCGTCCCGGTGCTGTTCGGGGTGGCCTTCGCGCCGGTTGTCACCGCCGTGGCGGTCTTCACCGCGAAATCCGCGCTGGTGGAGGGCATTACGATCCTCACCTCGCTGATGATGTTCTTCAGCACCGGATTCGTGCCGCTCCAGGCGTATCCGCAGTGGATCCGGCCGGTGGTGCACGATCAGCCGATGTCGACGGCGGTCGACACCATGCACGCGCTGGCCGCGGGCGGACCGCTGGCCCGGCCGCTGATCTGGTCCCTGGGCGTGATCGTCGTCTTCGCCGTCCCCGCGGCGCTGGGCTACCGCCGCGCGAGCCGCCGCTGACGCCTCGCGAGATCAATTGCCGCGGTGCAGAATTCCGGTCATATTGGTGACCAGGCCGTTGGTATAGGTGAGGGTGCCGTCCGAATTGCGTTCGAGCGTGGTGATCACACCCAATCGGGCACACGTCTTTCCGGGCAGTCCGTTCTCGACAGGCTTGTTGCGCAAGGTGATTCGCGCGGGTCCGGCGAAGGTCAATATCTGCTTGCGACTGCACGTGCCCTGTTTGGCGCGGCCAGTGGTGACGGCGGTGCCGATCTCCTGACCGACCTTGCCGGATTGCAGGGTCACCACGACGTCGAAGGCGCCCGCGCCATCGGTCGCGCTGCCCTTCCAGGTGCCGACGTAGATGGCCGGAAGCGGTGCGCCCGCGGCGGCCCCGGGTGACCCGCCGGCCGCGGTGCCGGGATGCGCCGTGCCCGGATGCTCGGCGCCCGGATTCTTGGGCGCGGGATCGGCGGTGGCAACCGCGGCCTGTCCGGTGTGTCCCCCGGACCCGCTGTCGGTGACGGCGACGCCGATCGCCCCGGCCCCGAGCAGCGCCAGCACGGCTACGCCCCCGATGATCAGCGGACGCCGCCCGCGCCGCAGCCGCGGCATCGCGCGAGTATGCGGCCGCTCGATCTGCGGAACCGAGGAGGTCGCGGTGCGCTGCTCACCCGAGACGGGCCCGGTGCTGACGGCTGTGCGGACAGGAGCGCTCCGATGCGGCGTGGCTGCCTCCAGATCCGCCAATTCGGCTGCGCGACGATGGATCTCGGCCAGAATCGGGGCGGGCAGCCACCGGTCCGGTCCGGGCGGATGCAGCGCGGCGAGTTGCCGGGCGATCTGCGCCGGGGTCGGCCGATCGTCGGGATCCTTGGCCAGACAGGCCGCCGCCGGCCCGCGCAGACTCTCCGGCACACCGTCCAGCCGCGCTTCCTCGTTGATCACCCGCCACAGCATGGAGATCGTGTCGCCGGTGCCGAACGGCGCGACGCCGGTGGCCGCGTAGACGAGCACGCCGCCGAGCGCGAAGACGTCGCCCGGCGGTCCCGCGACTCCGCCGGTGATCTGCTCCGGGGACATGTAACCGGGCGAGCCGATGATCTTGCCCGTCGTGGTGAGCGCGGTCTCGTCGGCGGTCGCCCGTGCGATACCGAAATCGATCACCCGCGGACCGTCCTGCGCCATCAGCACATTCGACGGCTTCAGATCGCGATGCACCATCCCGGTGGCATGCACATCGATCAGCGCACGCGCCAGTCCCGCGGCCAGGGCGATCAGCGAGGGTTCGGGCAGCGGGCCGAAGCCCTCGATCGCATCGGTGAGCGACGGGCCCGAGACGTATCCGGTGGCCAGCCACGGCCGCGGACCGTCGACGTCGGCGTCGTAGACCGGCACGGTGTGCGGCCCCGCGACGCGCCGGGCCGCGGCCACCTCGCGCCGGAACCGGGTCCGGAAGGTGTTGTCACCGGCCAGATCCGGACGCACCACCTTGACCGCGACGGTATGTCCACCGCTGTCGCGACCGAGGTAGACGCAGCCCATCCCGCCCGCGCCGAGAATGCCCAGCAGCCGGTACGGGCCCAGGGTCTCCGGATCGCCGACGCCCAGCGGGCGGGTCGGGACGCGCGACCGGCGCGTTGCGACCGTCTCACTCATCGCGGGCTGATTCATGGGGACACACTTTCCGTTCGGCCGCGGACATCGATCGGTCCGAGTCGACCGGATGATCGGCGGTGAACGTGACGAGGTTTGCCGGATTCGAGCCGGTAGGACCGGCCGGGACCGATTGTCAACAAACGCGATGGGCGGTTCGCACCGCAGGAATTGCCACGGGGGTGAGCAGATATCGATGGCACGCCATGACCACGAGGATAGCGGCGACGCCGATCGCGGCAGCCGGGCTCATCGCATCGTCGTCCGCGGCCGCCGATATTGCGCGCGACGGCGACCTCACCGGGCCGCGCTACAGGTCGAGGCCACCGTCCTCGGCCTTGTACCCGTCGCCGACCCGGCCGGTGCCGCGCCGACTGCGGTAGCGGTGATTGTCACAACGAGTACGGCCGAGTTCGCGCGCCACGCGATCGGCGCGCTGCTGCACGGTCGGCTTTTCCTCGACACGATCATTGCGGCGGAATACTGCGAACAGACGGCGGATGTTCATATCTCCGACCCTTCGTCCACCGGAATCGTAGTCCGGGCGAACCGGCCGAACGAGCCCCGAATTCACCCGGCAACATCCGGAATTTCGTTGGGCCACAGCCGTTCCGGCGTTGCTACCGTCCTGCCCGCACCCGATGCCGGAAACTCTGTGGCATCGCCTGGGACGTCCGGCTACCATGTCCAGCACGGGAGGGGCGGGTGCTGGTATCCGCTTGGCTGTGCGGCCGTTCGATCCCACGGGTGAACGGGGGGTGCCATGACAACTCGCGAAGAACACGAACGCGCCGCCGCGACAGGCGATGTCGAGGCGATGCACGATTTCGGCCAGTTCCTCGAACGGTCGACGCCACCCGACATCCCCGGCGCATTGGACTGGTACGGGCGGGCTGCCGCGAGCGGACATCGCTGTGCGATGAACGATCTCGGACGGCTCGCCGAAGCCGAGAATCCGCCCGACCTGAAGTCCGCGCGCGAATGGTACGAGCGGGGAGCGATCGCGGGCGACGCCACGGCCATGTACAACATGGCCGGACTGCTGGCCGACCGCACGACTCCACCGGACCCGGCCGGAGCGCGCCCGTGGTACGAGCGCGCGGCCTCGGCCCAGTACCAGGACGCCTACTTCAAACTCGCCTACCTGCTCGCCGAACGTCTCGATCCCCCGGACCCCGCCGCCGCGCGCAAATGGTACGAGAAGGCCGCCGAGCACGGCGATGCCGTGGCCATGTACAACATCGGCCAGCTGTACCGATACACCCTGCAACCCAACGATCCGGTCGCCGCGCGCCACTGGTACGAGCGCGCCGCCGCCGACGGATACACCAACGCGAAATTCACTCTCGGCCTGATGTCCGAGGCCGGCAACGACGTGCCCGACGCGCTGCTGTGGTACGAGAAGGCCGCCGCGGACGGCCACGCGGGCGCGATGAACAACCTCGGCACACTGCTCGAGGTCAAGGTGGACAAGCCGAATCTGCCCGCCGCCACCGAGTGGTACGAACGCGCCGCCCTCGCCGACAATCCGAATGCGAAAACCAATCTCACCCGGCTGCGCGGTGACGGCGACGCCGCGCCCGCAGGGCCGAGTGTCGAACGAACCGTCCTGCCCGACCGCGTGGTTCGCGCGACAGGCGGCATCCCACCGAAATCCGGGGCGGACTCGTCGGGCATCGGAGCGGCACTCGATGCGCTGGTCGAGGATACTCCCTACCGGCACAACCCTTTTCGGCTCGCCGGATTGCAGACCGATGCCGATTCCCGTCAGGTCCGCAAGCGCGTCACCGAACTGGAGGCGGCCGAGAAGCTCGGCGCTGCGCTGACCCGGACCACCGCCCTGGCCGTATCGCCTGCGCCGGATGCCGCCGATGTGAAGGCCGCGCTCAACCGTCTGCGCGAGCCGGTGAATCGCCTTGTGCAGGAACTGTTCTGGCTGTGGCCGTGCACCGATGACGATCCTGCGCTCGCGGCACTGTTCCGCGACGACACCGCCGCGGCGGAACAGATCTGGCTGGACCGGATGGGCCAGGACGCGATCGCGGCACACAACATCGCGGTGCTGCGGCACATCCAGGGACTCGAGACCTCGCGCGGTCAGGCCGCCGAAACCTGGCTCGACGCCCTCACCGCCTGGGGTTCGGCCGTCGGCGCCGACGCGGTGTGGAATCGGTTGCGGGACCGCGCCTCCCGCATCGACGATCGCCGACTCGATACCGCCGCCGTCGACGAGTTGCGCGGCGCGCTACCGGCGATGCTGCTGCGCATCCAGGCCGCACTCATCGTGAACGCCACGGCGGAGGACGATTTCGCGGCCGCCGACCTGCACATCACCGTGCTCGACCGGTTCGCCGACCAGGTGGAGACCCATCCGGGCGGATTCGACGCCGGAGCGATCGACGATGCCCGCGGCTGGGCGGTCCGCAAGCTTGCCGCGCGCCTGAAATCGATTGCGGACGAGGCACATCGGGCCGGATCCCAGCGCCCCGCCGAGGCGGCCCAGGCCGTGCACCGGATGCTCGATCGCGCCCGGGTGCCGCTGCGGGTCATCGACCGGCTGCGCCCGCCGACCGATCCGCTCGGCGCCGGTGCGCACGACGATATCGTCGGCACCGCGATCGTCTGCGATATCCAGCACTACAACGAGGTCAGGGATATCGCATCGAGTGTCGCGATGCTCGAGCGGCTCGGTCCGATCGCCACGACCACGGCCATCCGCGACCGCCTGGCCAAGGAGTGGTCCGCCGCGGCGACGCTCCAGGTGGACAAGCTCTGCGCCGAGGCCCGCTCCAGCACCGAAGCGAACAAGAAGCAGGGCCTGCAGGCCGCGCGCGATCTGCTGGACCGAACCCGGTTGCCGTTGGCCAGAATTCGCGCGGGTGAGGATCCCGGCGGTGAGCGGATCGCCCGCGCGCAGGACCATATCGCGACGACAGCCACCTCGTGTGCGGTGTCCTACTGCAACGACACCGGCGATCTGGAGTCCACCGAACAGGTGCTGCACCGGATCCAACCGCTACCCGTCGGCGGCGAGACGCGCACCTTCGTGCAGGAACAGATCGCGGTCCTCGCGGGCATGCTGGGCGAGCGCAACGCGGCGGCCCGACTGCGGAACACCTGCTGGTTCTGCCAGGACCGGCCCGCGACACAGGGACAGCACTACCCGTTCGGTCTGCACCGCGACGTGACGTACTCCGGGAACACCAAGCGCTGGCGCACACTGACCGTCGAGGTGCCGCGCTGTGACCGATGCCGCCAGCTGCATCTCCCCGATGAGACCAAGCGCAGGCAGCTCGGCACCGCCGTCACCCTCGCCTCGGTGGGCGCGTTCTTCAGTCTGATCTTCGGTTTCGCCGTGCATCCGCTGTTCGTCATCACGGCGATCTGCGTGATCGTCGCGATCGGCGCCGGAATCGCCAAGCTGTCGCTGGGGACCGATGGGGTCGAGAACCGGGCAATGACATACCCACCCCTGACCGAATTGCTGGGCCAGGGCTGGCGAAAAGGCGAGCGGCCCGCATAGCCGCCCGATGAAGGGGAGAATCTGTATGGCGGACAAGGATTTCCGGCCACTGCTGGCCGATCTGGCAACTGGTGTCTGGCGGTTGAGCAACAAGCTCGCCGACACCGACGCCGACGCGGATCCGGCGAAACTGCTACGCGCGGTGACCCGCCAGGTCACCTCGATGGCGGATGCACTGGCCGAGGCCGGGATCCAGGTGCAGTCCCATACCGGCGAACCGTTCGACGGCGGTCAATCGGTGCAGGTGATCGCGTACGCACCCTCGGCCACCGTGGACCGCGAGCGGGTCGCCGAGACGATCATGCCCACGGTGTACGCCGACGGCCGGGTCGTGCAGATGGGCCAGATCATCGTGGCCACACCGGAGTCGGCGGAACAGGAATCCTGAGCTCGCGCACGCGAATCAGAACGGGTGTCACCACGTTGTGGCACAACCATTTTCGGAGGAGATATGGCACGGTCGACGGTTGATTTCGGAATCGATCTCGGCACCACCAACAGCGCCATCGCCGTCCTGCACGGCGTCGACGCGGAGGTGATCAAGAACAACGAGGATTCCGACACCACGCCGTCGGCGGTGTGGATCGACAAGCGCGACCGGTTACGGGTGGGCCGGGCCGCCAAGGACCGCAGCGAGTCCGATCCGGACAACACCACCTCGGAGTTCAAGCTGCGGATGGGCACCGCCCAGGAGTCGGTGCGTTTCGCCGCCAGTGCACGCGAACTCACCCCGCAACAGCTCTCCGCCGAGGTGCTCAAGACGTTGTGCGCGGATGTCGAACAGCGACTCGGCGAGAATATCGAGGCCGCGGTGATCACCGTCCCGGCCGCGTTCGACATGAGTGCCTGCGATGCCACCCGCGCGGCCGCCGAGGCCGCGGGCCTGCGTTTCTCGCCGCTGCTGCAGGAGCCGACCGCGGCCGCGCTCGCCTACGGTTTCCAGGCCACCGACGACAATGCCCGCTGGCTGGTGTACGACCTGGGCGGCGGCACGTTCGACGCCGCGGTGATCCAGTTGCGCGACGGCGAGTTCACCGTGCTCAACCACCGCGGCGACAACTATCTGGGCGGCAAACTGATCGACTGGCGGATCGTCGAGGAGTTGCTGATTCCCGCGGTCCGGGAGGAATTCGGGCTGTCCGATCTCACTCGCGGGGCGGCCCGGTGGCGGCCGGTGGTGAACAAGCTCAAGCTCGCCGCGGAGAAGGCGAAGATCCAGCTCTCGCGCGCGCCGATGGAAACGATCGAGATCGAACTCGACGACGGCGCTGGCGAGAGGTTCGAGTTCTACTACGAATTGCAGCGCACGGATGTGGAGCGGCTGGCCGAACCCCTGCTCACCCGCTCGGTCAACCTGTGCCGCAAGGCGCTCGACGAGTCGCACCTGTCGCCCGGCGACATCGACAAGCTGATCCTGGTCGGCGGCCCGACCCTGTCGCCCTATCTGCGCGAACATCTCACCGATGCGACTCGCGGCCTGGGGATTGCGCTGGACACCAGCCAGGACCCGCTCACCGTCGTCGCCCGCGGTGCGGCGATCTTCGCAGGGACACAACGGATTCCGCAGCTGTCCGCACCGGTGGCGGTGCCCGGTGGCTTCACCGTCCAGCTGGAGTACCAGCCGGTCGGACCCGATCGCGAGCCGCTGGTGGTGGGCCGTATCTCCGGGACCGACGCGGGCGCACTGGACGGCGTGGCCGTCGAGCTGGTCAACGCGGGGGCGCAGCCGCCGTGGCGCAGCGGCAAGATTCCCGTCTCCGACACCGGCGTGTTCACCACGACGCTGTGGGCGGAAACCGGTCGCGCCAACACCTTCGAGCTCGAGCTCACCGATGCCGCGGGGCGTCGTCGGGAGATCACCCCCGCCACGCTGACCTACACCGTCGGCGCGGTCGAGACCCAGCCGCCGCTGATCCATACGATCAGCGTCGGCCTGTCGGACAATACGACGATCCAGTTGATCGAGCGAAACACTCCGCTCCCGGCGCGCGCCCGCAAGCGGCTGCGCACCTCGGTCGCGGTCCATTACGGCGCACAGCGCACCGGACTGATCCGAATTCCCGTGCTGGAGGGCGAATATGCCCGCGGTGACCGCAACCGCACGATCGGTCATCTGGATATCACCGCCGATCAGATCGAGCGCAGCATCCCCGAGGGCAGCGATCTGGAACTGACCCTGGAGATCGACGCCTCGCGCATCCTGCTCGCCCGCGCCTATCTGCCGTATCTGGACGCCGAATTCGAGAACGTCATCGATCTGCACACCGAATCACGTCCGGACGCAACCGCATTGCGCCGCAACACCGAGGCCGAGTTGCAGCGGCTCGACCAGGTCCGCCAGCAGCACGGTGAGTTCGGCAATCCGACCTCGGAGCTGCTGCTGAGCCAGCTCGAGCAGGAGCAGACGGTCACCGACACCCAACATCTGGTGGCCGCGGCGGCCACCGACCCGGATGCGGCCATCGCCGCCGAACAGCGGTTGCGTGATCTGCGTGCGGCGATCGATCAGGCCGAGGACGAACTGCTGTGGCCGAGTCTGGTGGCGCGGGCGAAGGAGACGCTCGAATACACCCGCATGCGCGTCAACGAGTTGAACGACGATATGTTCCGGCGCGAATTCGACCAGCACGAGGTCGCGATCCGCGAGGCGATCGACTCGCACGAGCCGGATCTGTTGCGGCAGCGCACTTCCGAGCTGGCGTCGATGGTGCGGCGGATTCTCGATCGCACCGGCGAGTTGCAGATCCTCATCTTCGAGGAACTGATCAAGTACCGCGCCGAGATGGTCGACATCGTGCTGGCCGATCGGCTGATCGCCGAAGGGCGCGCGGCTCTGGACGCACAGGAGATCACCCGGCTGCGCAATATCAACACCCGGCTGCGCACGCTGATGGCCGATCCCCCGCCGGAGCCCGATCCGTTCAGCACGATCCGATCGCTGTGACGGTTCGATCGCGGTGACGTTCCGGATGCCCTGTGCCCCAGCGCATCCGGAACGCATTTCCGGTGAAGCGGGCCGAATTCCGTTCGGCCCGCAGTCGGTTACTGCGGTGCACCCAGGCAGAGATAGGTTCCGAGGATCTCGCCCGGCGACTGGTAGGAGTACGTGGCGATGACGCCGGATACGTTGTCGCACAGGGTGGACAGGCCCACGCTCCGCAACACCTTGTATTTGGCGTCCGGGCTGGTGCAGTCGACGACCCGGACCTGATTCGCACCGGTCTCCTGCAGACAACTGCCGACCTCGGCGTTGTCCACCGTGCGCGAGGTGTCCGCATCCTTGGCCGCCAGGCAGAAGGTGACGCCCCTGCCGAGTCCGGCGCCGATGCCCTTGGTGACCTTCAGCTCGAAGCTGTAGGTGCGTTCGGTGCCTCTGACGTCCTTGCACGCCATGTTCAGCCCGATCATGCTCTCGGTGTCGCGGGCGAGAACCCGGTAGCGAGCAGTCGCGTCGGTGCAGTTCACCTTCTGCACCGAGGAACCGTCACTGCCGGTCAGACAATCGCCGATCTGCGCGACATTCACCGCGTGCGCGGGATCCGCACCCTTGTCACCGACGCACACGTAACCGTCGTCGTCGCTGTAGTCGTACTCGGTGCCCGCGACATCGATGCAGTCCCCGTGCGGGTGACCGGATCCCGCCCGATCGAGCACGACATAGGCGGCGGCCGAATCGGAACAGGACACCTTGTCGAACGAATCACCGTTCTTCTTCAGACAATCCCCGTGCTGCACCGAGCCGCTGACACTGCTGCATGCGACGAGAAATCCGATCCCCGGAAGCATTGCGAATAGAACTGCAGCACAACGTATTACCGACCACAGCCGCGCCCGCCACGGAATATCTCCAGCCTCGATCATGCCGACACCTTCGGCGCACCAGCACAATCGGAGGTGTTCACGATCGGGCTCACCACGCCACGACGATGAAAATGCATTCGGTTGTAACCCCCGCGCTCTGAACCTCACCCTGCCGAGTGAGCCACGTCATCCTGACGGCACAGGAGATTACCGACCTGTCGACAACCGCAGCCACCCAATTCCACCGGGCCGCATCCAGTCCCCCGATACCCACGGTACGAGGACCGGTGAGTCTCCGGGATCGTGCGCGCACGATGAGGCAGCCGCTACCGGATCAGGTGCTCGATGACGCCGATGCCGTCGATCTCGAGGCGGAGTTCATCGCCGGGGGCGAGCCATCTGCCGAGTTCCATCCCGCTGCCGCCGGGGAGCGTGCCGGTGGCGAACAGTTCGCCCGGGTAGAGCTGTTCACTCCGGGAGACGTGCGCGATCGCCTCGGCGATCGAGTAGCGCATATCGCTGGTTCCGGTGTGCGCGAGGGTATTTCCGTTGATGCTCACCGTCGCGGTGAGCCGGTCGAGACGATCGGCGACCGCCACGCCCGAGACCGCGGTGGCGGACATCGACGATATGAAGTGTTTGGACCGCTGCGGGCCGAATCCGGACCGCATCTCCGCCAATTGCACATCGCGAGCGGAGAAGTCGTTCACCACGACCACCGCACCGATCGCAGCCGCGGCCTCCTCGACGCTCGCGTCACGCAGCGGCACGGACAGCACCACGCCGAGTTCCAGCTCGAAATCCAGTGCGCGACTGTAGGTCGGGAACCCGACGGGCGTGCCGGACGGGACGACGGTCAACGCATTCGACATGTAGTAGATCGGCTGGCGATACCACAGCGCGTTCGGGCGGAATGCGGGAAATGTCCGCCGCGTCAACGTTTCGTAGAGCTGTCCGACCCGATACCCGGCAGGCACGAACCGCCGAGCCAGACCACGCGCGGCATCGATGGCATGCTTCTCGAAAAGCATGAAGTCCCGAAACGACACCGGGCACACCGGCAGCACCACATCCCCGTCGCCCAGTCCCAGACCTTCGTACCGAGCGACTTCGAACTCTGCCGACAATGCCGTCGGAATCACGAAAGCACCTTCGGCACTGGCAGTTTCGACGTTACTCCAGCCGGGGCCGCTATCGATCTGCGGCATGATCCGCCGCGCGGCGAGATCGAGCACCCGCCGCAGCCGCGGTGGCGCAACGGGCACCCCCTTCTCCGCCGCATCGTCCGTAGGACTCATGACATCTCCGTTCCTCAGCTCGGCACCGAAGCTACCCGGCCGAGGCTAATCGGCGGTGGAGGTGCGGAGTATGCCGTCCTCGTCGACGGATTCGCTGAAGTCCTCCCAGTCGAAATTCGCGATCGAGAGTTGGAGGACGGCATCGAGCAGGGCGTGCGGGGTGGCACGGAAGGAACGGGGCTCATCTTGCTTTTCCGCCGGCTCCGGATCGAGCTCGGTGACGAGTACGGGATGCTCGGGCGAGGCGAGCGTGACCGCATCCACGGTCAGCACGACCGCGTGCATATCCACTTCCGACAACATCGTGGCCAGGTCGGCGCCGGTCCAGCCGTCGAATTCGGGCAGGGCGACCAATGTGCCGTCGAGCACGACTTCATCGTCCCAGTACTTGCGAAGCCGGGTGATATCGCGCCACGCCCTCTCCCAGGCGTCGTCGTCGGAGAAGTCGGTGCGCACGATCGGGGTCGACCGGGTGTTGAACACCGCTTCCAGCGCGGCGGGAGTGAGCGGACGCGCAGGGGCGACCGGTATGGCGTCGGGACCGTCGAAAACGTATCGGCCCGCGCGCCACAGCACCTCGCCGGCGTCGGTGCGGAGCCGGATCTCGCCGCCCGGCACGACGACGAGGTGGTCGGCCGGGCCACCGAGTTCCTCGAGCACAGCACCCTGCGCATCCCGGACCCGCAGGAATCCGTCGTCGTCGAGCGCGAGTTCGGCCGCTTTCCGGACCGAATCGGAGACCCACGCCTGATACCCGTCGGGCTCGAACAGCCGAATCCCGTTGCCCGGCTGCTGGGACAGCACAGCGCCACCGTCCACAGAGGTCAGGGACTGGCCGCGCAGAGTCTGCCCTCGTCGCAGCATCTCGCCGCGCGGCGGGGTGTGCCCGGTCCCGGTGCAGGGCGCGTGATCCCCGATCTGCCAGACGGCCGTTCCGGCGGCGTCCAGCAGGGCCAGGGCGCCGTCGTCCTGGACGGTCAGTTGTGCCACACCCCTGTCAGCGGTGCCGGACCGCCAGACCGATGCGCCGCACGACGTCCGCAACACCAGGTCACCGTCGAGCGTCAGATCGAGCCAGCCGTCGCCGATCCAGTCCGTGCCGGTCGCCCACACGGCGGTGTGCGTGGCGTTGCAGTAGAGCACCAGATCTCCGTTGTCGTGGTGCAGCAGCGTGTGCGAGCCGGACGGAGAGGTCAGGGATTGGCGACGAAGACGCGACCCCGCGCCCAGGGCCGGACCGTTGTGATCGTGTGGCCGCGCGGGTGGCGGGACCTCGGTCCACGCCTCGGACCTGGTGCGCCACAACATGTTTCCATCGACGTCCAGCAGGCATACCGCGAACTCACCATCCTCCGGCCTGGGCAACCAGGTCAGGACCGCGCCGTCCTGCTCCATCCACTGCGCGAGTGCAGCGGTGGCGACGAGATACGACATGTTCTTCTCCGCGCCGCGCAGTGAGCCGTCGGGGCTGCGCTCGATCCGGTGCGTCACCTCACCGCTGTCATTTCTACGGTGGAGTGGACGTTCGGGGGTGATCCGGGCGACCGGTGCGGAATCCTCGAAGGCCGATTGCGCAGTGGTGGAATCGTTGTCGACGTCGTGCGAATTCACGCAACGATTATCAGGTATCGCGACAATCGTTGCCAGCCAACGCGATAGGCGGTTGGAGAGCTCAGCCGCGAACCCGCTGACGCAGGAACAGCGCGGCTCGGTCGAGCGCTTCACCGGCCTCGTCGAGTGCGTGGGTGAAGGACTGGAAGACGTGCGGCACCTTGGCGGTGATGTCGAGGATGACGTCGACGTCGGCATCGGCGGCGCGCAGGGCGAGTCGGCGGGCGTCGTCGAGGAGTAGCTCGTTCGTGCCGACCTGCACCAGGATCGGGGGCAGACCGGTGAGGTCGGCGGTGACCGCGGGACTGAGCAGAGGGTTGCGGCGATCCTGGTCGCCGACGTAGAGACTGCTCAGACGATCGATGCCCGCCCTGGTGAGCAAGGGGTCCGCCGCGGCCTTCGTCTGCATGCTCTCGCCGGTTCGGGTCGCGTCCACGCCCGGGGAGAACGCGAGGATCGCCGCGGGCAGGGGCAGTCCCGCGTCGCGGGCGGCGAGTGCGCCCGTGATGGTCAGGCCGCCTCCCGCGGAATCGCCTGCGAAAGCGATGGATTCGGGAGCGTTCCCCTGTTCGAGGAGCTCCCGGTAGGCCGCGACGACGTCCTCGACATCGGCCGGGAACGGATGCTCCGGCGCCAGCCGGTAGTCCAGGGAGATGGCGGAAACCCCGGTCCTGACCACCAAACCTCCGGTGAGCCCCAGTGCCGTGCGCGGCGAGCCGACCACGTGCGACCCGCCGTGGAAGTACAGCAGGGTTCCAGGGCGAGCGCCGGCATCCGGGGTGACGCGCAACGCGGGGCGTCCGCCCAGTGAAATCTCCTGTACGCCAATCTCTTCCGGCACCGGCATCGAACTCATGAGGTTCACGAAGTTCGCCCGCGCCGCGGCGACGTTCTCCTCCTCTCCGACACCGCCGCCGCGCAGCTGCGCATCGAGGTGTTCCCGCTGAATTGTGGACATCGCCATTCCCTTCCGAGGTTGATTCCACTACAGTACATGCCATGGCAGATACTGCAAGAGAAGATCTTGCCGCCTTGGACACCCTGTTCACCGACCTGGTGCGCGCGGAGACGCGGCTCTACAACGCGGTCGCCGAACGTCTGAAGGGGCAGGCCGGTGTCGCAGCCGGACACTTCGAACTGCTCCGCTACGTCCGGGATCATCCGGACGCCCGCGTCGCGGATGTCGCCTCGACCTTCGCGATCGGCGTCGGAACGACCAGCAAGATCGTCGACCGGATGGAGAAGCAGGGCTGGATCGAACGCCGCCCGAATCCCGCCAACCGCCGCTCGTCCCTGCTCGCGCTGACCTCCGAGGGCGAGGCGGTCGCGTCCCGAGCCGAACCCATCTGGCAGGCGGCCATCCACGAGATCCTCGGCGCGGCCGTCTCACGCGATCAACTGACGATGCTTTCCGCGGCCTTCGACGCCCTGCGCGCGGACCTCGAGCAACGCAACCTCGGGCTCCCGACCGGATGAGACGAACCAGTAGAAACCGATCGCACGGGCGGCCGCTGGAGATCGAACAGGTTGCGGCCCAACTATTTCGGCGCGGTCACTCGAAACGCACCGGACTGCCTTCGCCCGCCGCGAACTCCGCCAAGGCGCGGGCTGTAGGAGTACCGGGTTCGGGGTGCAGCGCCAGAAGTTCGAGACCACCGGCACCCGCGTAACGGAACTTCTCGGCGAGCAGGGTCAGCGGTCCGGCGGTCGGATGGACGATCCGCACCTCGCCGCCGGTGGCCGCGTGCACATCGTGACGCGCCCAGAGTGTCCGGAACTTCTCACTCTTGACCGAGAGCTCCCCGATCAGCCGATGCAATCGCTCGTCGTCCGTATCCCTCCCGACCCGGGCGCGCAGGTGCGCGATCGCCGCGGCGGCGGTCTGCTCCCAGAGCGGGTTCATCTGCTGCGCCCGAGGATCGGTGAATTCCCAACGCAGCCGGTTGGTTCCCGGGATCATGCCCGGAATCAGCGCTTGTGCAACGGCATTGGCGGCCAGGACGTCACCGTACTCGTTCAGGATCACCGCGGGCACGGTGATGGTGCGCAGGAACAAGTCGAGGCTGTGCGGCACATGGTCGCCCGGCCGTTTCACCGTCCGCGGGGGTTTGCGTCCGGCCAGGGACATGAGATGCTCGGCGCTCTCCGCATCCAGTAGCAATGCCGCGGCCAACGCGCCGAGCACCGCCGGTGACGGCGTCCGGTCGCGACCGCGTTCGAGCCGGACGTAGTACTCGGTACTGATCTCGGCCAGCATCGCGACCTCCTCCCGCCGCAGCCCCGGAACACGACGAACCGAACCACCGACGGCAAGCCCCACCTCCTGCGGAGTCACCAGTTCGCGACGAGCGCGCAGGAACTGACCGAGGGCTTTGTCCATATCCACACGCTACGTCGACCGGGAATCCGCAGGGTGGCCGAATTCTTACCAGGGAACACACCGGCCTGCCACACCCGGCGAATCCCGGCCATGCTGGGCGACATGGCAGCTCAGAACTGGTTCATCACCGGCATCAACAGCGGATTCGGGCGGGAGATGACCGAACAGTTGCTCGCCCGCGGCGATCGGGTGGCGGGTACGGTCCGCACGCCCGGTTCGGTCGATGACCTGGTGGCTCGGTACGGCGAGGCCCTGCGGGTCGCACGGGCCGACGTCACGAATGCCGACCAGCTTCGCGCGGCCGCCGATGACGCGGCCACCGCATTCGGCCGGATCGATGTCGTCGTGGTCAATGCGGGCTACGGCCTGTTCGGGGCCGCGGAGGAATTCACCGACGAGCAGATCGAGCACCAGATCGACACGAACCTGCTCGGCTCCATCCGGACCGTTCGAGCCGTGCTGCCCCATCTGCGCGCGCAGGGTAGCGGCCGGATCATCCAGATCTCGTCGGTCGCCGGTCTGACCGCGAATGCCGGAGCCTCGATCTATCACGCGAGCAAATGGGGAGTGGAAGGTTTCGCCGAGGCGCTGGCCCGGGAAGTGGCGTCGTTCGGCATCGAAGTCACCTTGGTCGAACCGGGTGGAACTCGAACCTCGTTCTCGCACAGCAGTCTTCGGCTCGCAGAGCCCATGTCCGCGTACGACGGCACGCCCGCCGCGTTCGTCCGTGCGCTCCGGGGCGGGAACGTCCCGATTCCGGGGGATCCGGTGCGGATGGTCACCCGTGTCATCGATAGCGCCGACGAACGCCCCGCTCCCCCACGCCTCGTACTCGGCAGCGATGCGTATGCGGGAATCACCACGCAGTTGCAGTCGCGCCTGGATCAGCTCCTGCCGCAGCAGAAAAGCGCCGCCACAACGGATTTCACCGATGCGGAATCCCCGCAGGGCGTGCGCTGAGTTCGGCCGGATGCCTCACCGATTCTCTTGCAGCACAGCGATTCCGGACTGCAGCAGCGGCTCGACCGTCGCGCCGATGGCTTCGAAACCCTCGCCGACGGTCTGGCCGTTCAGGTGCCGGAAGTGGATACCTTCGCAGATCACCGCGAGTTTGAACGAGGCCAGCGCGATGTAGAAGCCGATATGCGAGAGGTCGCGGCCGCTGCGTTCGTAATAGCGTTCCAGCATTTCGGTTTCGGACAACTGGCCGGGTGCGGCGGCCGCATCGTTGATTCCGGCCAGCTCGAACGCACTCATTCGCTTGTAGACCTGCAGCAGACCGACATCGGTGAGCGGATCACCGAGTGTGGCCATCTCCCAGTCGATCACGGCGGCGATGCGATCCTGCTCGTCGACCAGGACGTTGTCGAGCCGGTAGTCACCGTGCACGATGCCCGTACTCGACTGCGCCGGAACATGTTTCGCGAGCAGAGCGTGCAATTCCTCGGCAGCGGGCAGATCCCGGGTGTACGAGGCGTCGAGCTGTTTCTTCCAGCGCCGGACCTGACGTTCCAGGAACCCCTCGGGCCGCCCGAATTCCGCCAGTCCGATCGCGGACGGCTCGACCCGATGCAGGGCGGCCAGGGTGTCGATCAGGTCGGCGGAGATGGCCCGGGTGCGTTCGACGCCCAGCGATTCGAGTTCGGCCGCGGTCCGATACGGGGTGCCGAGGATCCGTTCCATCACGTAGAAGGGCGCACCGATGACGTCGGCGTCCTCGCACAGCGCATACGCCGCGGGAACCGGAACATCGGTGTCGGCCAGCGCGTTGATCACCCGATATTCCCTGGTCATATCGTGTGCGGTGGCCAGCACATGCCCCAGCGGCGGACGACGCAGAATCCACACCGAGGTCCCATCGGTGATCTCGTACGTCAGATTCGACCGGCCACCGGCGATCAACCGCCCACGCAACGGCCCCGCCACCAGCCCCGGTCGCACATCACTCAACCATGCGGTGAGCCGATCCGGATCCAGCCCGGGTAGTTCCGCTTCGCCCGGCACCGCATCACCGTGTTCACTCATTCAGGCAGTGTAGAGCGGCGGGGTTGTTCACCTGACCGGGAATAGATGGCAAGCTGCGGGGTAGAGCGAGGAAACACAGCCCAGATCGGACCCAGTCGGATCCAACCAACGGAGTCGATAATGCTGCTGCGCAGAATTGCCCGCCCCCTGCTCGCTACCGCATTCGTGGTGGACGGAGCGACCATGTTCATCCATCCCGAACCACTCACCGAGAGCAGGATCGCGGCGAAATCACCGACGGACCCCGCCCGGCTGGTGTGGATCATCGCCGCGAGCCGAATCGGCGGCGGACTGCTGCTCGCACTCGGCGCCGCACCGCGGGTGGCCGCACTCACCCTGACCGCGACGACGATCCCGGTACTGCTGGCCGAACAGGAATTCCGCTCGGAGAGCGATCCGGAGCGCCGATCCGCCAGGGCGACCGCATTCGTCAAGGACATCGGCCTACTCGGCGGACTACTGCTCGCGGTGGCCGACACCGAGGGCAAACCCTCGCTCGGCTGGCGTGGACGACGCGCGGCACGCGAGGCCGCGGACGCGATTTCCGCCGCGCTGCCCTCGAGAGCGGTCCCGGCAGGCGACAACGCTGTGGCCCGGCATACGCGCGATGTCCTGGAACACCGTATGCACGACGCCCTCGACACTGCCCGCACCTTGGCCGAGCAGGCCCGCCACGAGGCCGTGGACTTCACGAACGCCGCTCGCCCGGTCATCACCGATACCGCCAGAGAACGCGGCGCCGAACTCGCCGAAACCGCGCTTCGCCACGGTGAACGCCTGCTCGAGACCACGCGCACCCGCGGTGCGGAACTCGCCGAAACCACCCGCACCCGCGGCGCGGAACTCGCCGAGACCACCCGGCACCGCGGGGCCGAACTCGCCGAAACCACCCGGCACCGCGGCGCCGAACTCGCGGAGACCGTCAAACACCGTCTGCCCAACACCGCCGCGACGGCCGGTTGACGCGGAATCTGGACATCGTTGACGTCCGGCCGTCTCCTGGCTGCGCTGCGAGTGCGTTCATCGAACGCGTACTCGTCGGTCATGGGGTGAAACGGGCCGCAGGCCGTCCCGCTGCCGGGACGGCCTGCGCGCACAGGTTCGGGTATTCGGATCAGTCGCCGTCGTGCTGGTGGGCGCGCTGGCGTTCCTCCTGGGCGGCGGCCTTGGCACGCTCCTTTTCCGCCTCGGCCTCCTTCGCGGCCGCTGCCCGCTGCGATTGCGCCCGGTCCTGCTGGGCCCGGCCCTCGCGCCGCAGTTCGTCATCCTCCACGACGACGCCGGCGACCTCTTTGGCCTTACCCTTGACACCTTCGACGGTGCCCTCCAAACCCTCACGGACACCGGTCTTTTCGTGCTCGGACAAGACATCCACCTCCAAATGCCGGATTCGCTGACGCCCTCGCCCTACCCGGGCGCAGCACGCCCAAACATTCCCGCCCCCGAAAACTTTTCGGCAACCCCCACTGTGGGTACCCCAGAACTGTCGCATCATGTGGCAACGAGAGGATCCCAATGGTCCACGACACAATCGTGGCCGAGGCCGGGCCTCCCCGGTCCCGCCATGGCCCCAACAGCTACGACGACATCGACGCCTGGTTCGACAAACTGGCCGGCTGTGCCACCGACGACCACCACCGCGAGGAGATCCGCACCGAGATCATCCGGCTGTGTCTCCCGCTCGCGGACCATATCGCGCTGCGCTACACCGGCCGCGGCGAGAGTTATGAGGATCTGTATCAGGTCGCCCAGCTCGGACTGGTGCTGGCGGTCGACCGTTTCGACCACACGCGTGGAACATCGTTCCTGTCGTTCGCGGTGCCGACCATCATGGGCGAGGTGCGGCGGTATTTCCGCGACAGCACCTGGGCGACCCGGGTCCCGCGCCGACTCAAGGACCTCCAGTCGCTGGTGGGTCCGGCCACCGAGCGGCTGGCGCAGGACCTCGAGCGCATGCCGACCGCGCGAGAACTCGCCACGGCGCTGTCGGCCGACGTCGGCGACGTCACCCAGGCCCTGGTCGCCGGCAACGCGTACCGGTCCAGCTCACTCGACGACGTGGTCGACGACGACGAGGACAACGACCTCAACGCCGCAGGCGCCCGGCTCGGCGTGGAGGAACACTGCTACGAACTGACCGAGGACGCGATGGCCGTACGTCCGCTCATCGCCGACCTGCCCCGCCGCGAGCGCCGCATCCTGGTGATGCGCTTCTTCGAGTCCAAAACACAGACCCAGATCGCGCGGACCCTCAACATCTCCCAGATGCAGGTATCGCGCATCCTCACCCGCACCCTGCGCGAACTCCGCGAACGAGCACTCCCGGCCTGAATCGGTGCACGCTCGGGTAAACCGGTCACTGCCCGATACCGGCGGTCTGCGGCGCTGCCGCAATCATCGCGTGGTCACCGTGGCGAAGGCCGCCCACAGTAATGGGGAATCGCATATCGATCGCTCCGCGCGCCAGGCGGCCGAACGTTCGCGTTGCCAGCGCATGAGGGACGCGACGGGGTCGGGGTGGTCGTGGGCGGTATCGATGGCACAGATGTTCTCCTGCAAGGGATGTCGGTCTGTGGAGCTGCCCGCGAAACGTTGGTAGGCCAGGTCGGTGGGTAGGGGCCAGCGGCCTGCGGTGACGAGTTCCGCGCCACCGTTGAGCATGGCGGCGAGTAGGCCGAGTGTTTCACCGAACCGCAGGTCACCGCCGCTCTCACAGGCGATGAGCGCGACGCGGCTCGGGATCGGCCACAGGTCGGGTCCGTGTCGCGGCGCACCATCGAGGGTGTGGGTGCCGAGGATGAGATCCTTGGCCGACAGCGGGCGATGGGTGCGCTCGGGCGGGGCGAAGCCCTGGATCTCGGCCGTGCAGGCCAGGTGCAGGCGGGCGTCCTCACTGCGGCCGGACTCCGGCGCCGCCGCGGTCACGTGGCCGACGTAGAGCAGTCGGGATGCTCCGGCTCGCAACGCCTCGCTCAGCCACAGCCGATCCTGGTCCTGGCGGCGGAAGACCTCGACCGGATCCGAAACCGCCGGTCGCAGGCGATCATTCGGGAGATATCGGCCGATGTGCTCGGCGAGCGGCAGATCCGCGGACATCCGACCGAGTACCGAGCCGAGGCCGGAATCGGCGCGGAATCCGGGCACGCGCGGATCCAGTACGGTTACGATCGGCAGCGCGCGCGTCTGCTCCCAGGATCGCTTGGCGAGATCGGGCGCGGGCACCAGACCTGCCGGTGCGAGCTGACTGACATCGGCGATGTCGAGTAGGCGCAGACCGGGATCCGGGGCCAGCAGTTCCCAGGGAATCTGCGCGGTCCGGGGCGAGGGCTGCCAGCGGATCTGTGGACGCACACCACGCACGTGCAGGTCGTACAGCTGGGTGGCGAGTCCGTACGGCAGCAGTGTGCGGGCGAGGGCCTGGGCCAGATCGTGTTCGGCGTCGTAGTCGGCGAATTCCCCTGTGGTGAGCGATCTTTCGACACCAACAGCCGACGCGCCCGGAAGTGCGGCCTGCACGCGGGCCACGATCGGATCCACCTGCGTCTCGGGGATCACCGACACCCCCGCACCGGCGAACTCGTCCTGCCATCGCCACGATACGTAGAGATCGCCGGCATCGGCCATGCGTACCAGCACCGTCGGCTGTCGCTCCTCGATCACAGCGCCAGCACCCGGTCGTCGCGGATCCGGCGGCCGTAACGGCGTTCGGCCTCGGCGATGTAGTCCGCCAGGACGATGCGGCCACCGGGTTCGTATCGCAGCCGTGGCGGTGGCGCGATCGAGATACCCTCCCCCGCAGCGACTTCCGCCAGAGCAGCAGCCAAGGTGAGTGCCCCGGTCAGCGGATCGGGTGGTTCCTGCGGCATATCCCAGCGCTCGGCCGGTCCGCCGGGTTCGGGATCGGTGAATTTCACTGTGGCCCCGGCACATCGGGCTTCGATCAGGTCCGAGACCAAGCCTGCGTCGCCACTGCGAGCGGCGAGCCGGAACGCGGATCGCATTGCCGGCTCGGCGAGTTCGCGATTCCAGCGGTGTCGTTGTTCGCCGCTGGGGAAGGTGTGCCGCACGGCGTCGATCGCCAATGCCGACAGCACCGCCAGACGCAGCGCCTCCGCGAGCCGGTGCGGATCGGGTCGGGTGTCGTCCAGCATCGATTCGAGCAGCTGTGCGTGCCAGAAGTCGACCTGCGCACAGTGCAGGCCCAGCCCGTGTTCCGCGAACACCCGGAACGATTCGGCGAACAGCCGACTCGCCTCGTCGCGCCGACCGAGCGTGAATGCCACTGTCGCCACACGAATTCGGGCGTCGGCGGCTTCCAACACCGCACCGGAGGCGACGAACTGCCCGAGACTGCGCCCGTACAGTTCGTACGCCCGCACCTGCGCGCCGTCCAGCTCGGCGACGAAACCCTGTGCCTTGAGCCCGATTCCGGCACGCGGCCCCAGTCCGGACCGTTCGAAATACGGCTGGCTCGCCGCGAGCATCTCCCGCGCCTCCCCCGCCCGCCCGGACCTGATGTGCATGAGGGCGAGATTCTGCTGCGTTTCCGCGACGCCGTTGTGATCCTGTGCCGCGGCGAACGCCTCGAGCGCCTGCTGCGCGAAGTCAACGCCCAGCTCACCGCGTCCGGTCTCGAAATAGGCGGCGGCCAGATTCATCAGCGGATGCCCTGCCAGGTGCGGCGCGAAATACCTTGCGGTATCCAGTGATTCGGTAGCCAGGTCGATCGCCTCCGCCCACTGCTGACGATGAATCGCCACCGCGGTGCACGACAGCAGGCAGGCCACCCGCAGCATGCCCTGGTCCGGATCGTCGGCGAGTAAGGTTCGCGCCTCGTTCAGCGCCGTCTGCGCTCCGTCCAGGTCGCCGAGATGTTGCAGCGCCTGCGACAGGTTGACCAGAGCAGTCGGCCGCATCGCGCCGATATCGCCGGGCATCTCGGCCAGGGCGGTCCGGAACCAGGTCACCGCACGCTGATGGTCGCCGAGCTCGTCGGCCATGCTCGCCGCATTCACCATGGCCGACAACCTGATTCGCCCCGAGGTGGACTGCACGGCGGCTTCGAAGATGCGCAGGGCTCCGGTAGCATCCCCGTTCCGGTAGGCGGTGGCTCCTGCATGGAGTGATTCGTGCCCGTCGGGCTCGGCATCGGTCATCTCACGACTCCCTGGATCCGGTGGTTTTCACGCTGCGACGCCCGCGTGGCACGACCGGCGATCGTGCGAAGTCCACCCGCATGTCAGAAGTCCGTCTCGGTGGCTGCGGCCGCGATCTCGGCCAGCAGCAGAGTGTCGTCGGGCGCATCGGCCGCATCCCGCACGCGGGCCGTCACGAAATCCCGGATCTGCCCGCGAATTCGTGGCTCATCCGGGTCGGCGGCATCGGAGGGGCCCACACCGGGCACATAAATATCCACTGCCACAGTGGATTCCCATCCGGTCGGCGCCGGTGCAGTACCGGTCCAGGTGTCGTCGGTGAGAGTCAACTCGACGTCGGTGGCGGCAGCGGTGGTGCGCACCAGAGCTCGCGGCCGCAGATGCAGCGGCACGCCGGAACTCGTCTGCGGTGCGGCCACGACGACGACCTCGACCGCCGTATCACCCGATCGCCGCCGCACTTCCCAGGACACCGCGCGTTCGGAGGCATCGACGATGCCGGGCGGGCAGCGACGCCAATCCCAGCCGCCGATGCCCCGGGCGACAATCAGAGAGTCCGTCGCAGCAGCGCCCGGACCCGCGGCGAGCGCGTAGTCCTCGGCGCGATCCGCGATGACAGGCGGGTGCTCCTGCGGCTCGACCGCATCGGCCCCGTCCACGAGACGCTCGCATTCGGCGGCGAGAGTGGCAATGTCGAGTTCGACGAGCCGCTGCTCGAGCGGAGGAATGCCGTCCAGCGTGGACGCGGGCCACCACCGCGAAGCCCAGTGCGCGTAGCCGAGTTTGCGCGCACTCGCCCACAGCGCGGGCAGGCCCGGTTCGGCTACGGATTCCGTTGCGGCACCGCGAAAATCGTCGATAGCCAGCGCGACCTGCTCGCCGTACACCGCCCAGATCCACTCCTGTGCGGTATCCGGATCATCCAGTGCGGCCGTCGGAATCGGTTGCCCGGCAAGGACACTCCACGCCAGATAACCGCCGTGCACCTCCAGCACCGCGACATCCAGCCCCGCGATGCCCTCCCCCGGCACCGGGCCCGCCTCGGGCCCGACGATCAGTGTGCCCGCCGGGCCGCTGCGCACGATGATCCGATCCGCCATCAGCTCGCCCTCGATTCCGTCGAATCCGACTGTTCCCCTGATGGATTCGCACTCAATGCCTGCTTCACCCGCATCCGGTGATCGAGCATCACGGATCTGGCGACGCCGTCGAGAACGTCCCAGAACTCGCCGATATCCGACAGCGGCAACTCACGCACGTCACGGCCGTGCAGCCGAACCCACAGTCGCCGCAGATAGGGCCGCCACGGCATCCGCAGATCGGCAGCCACCACGGCCAACGGACCGCCGGGCTCGTCCTCGGGGCGCACCGCGAGCCGACGAGCCTGCAGCACATACGCCTCTCGACGCCAACGCCCGTTGACCACCTGCTGCGCAACCGATTCGCCGGTCGAGTCATTCTCCAGCGGCCGAAGTCCCAGCGCCAGAACAACACCCGCAGCTGCCGCCAGTCGCAGCGATTCGTCCAGCAGCGCCCACGGCGCACAGCTGCGCGCGATCTCCGCGCCGACCAGATCGGGCACGGTCGGCAGATCGGCCCGGTCCAGCGCCGCCTGCAGCACGGTGAAGACCCGTTCGTAGATCGACCGATCGAACGGCCGGGCCAGTGTGGCCGTGGACGCGGTCGACCCGAGCGGCGGAGGCTGCGGGACCGGATGTTCGGTCAGTCCGAGATATTCGGCGCCGGGCTCGGTTTCGGCCGACCACAGCCGGATTCCCGAATGGGTTCCGGCACGATCGGCCAGCAGTTCGCCATGCACCAAGTCCCCCTCGGCCCGAACGGATCGACCGCGCGTGGCGGCGCAGACGTCGAGTAGCGCGTTGAATTCTGCTGTGCGGTCGCGGAATTCGATCTCACGCAGCGGCCTGCGCCCCCAGCCGACCCGGATCGAGCCGAGCAACTCCGCCGCCCGAGCCGGTTCGGTGAGGTACTCGCGCAGCGCCCGGGTGGTGCGCCCAGCCGTGAACCCGTGCAACTCCAGCAGCGTGGACTCGGCGATCTGGTTGTCCCGCAATCGATCCGGGACACCATGAGCGGTCGCGAGCTCGAAACACCGCTGGAAGTACAGGTCCTGCGGATTGCCCTCGGTGATCCGCAGCGTGCGCCGGACCTGTTTGAGCAGGGTGAACCATTCGGCGGTGGCCCGCAGCACCGGCCGTGCCGCATGCAGCCGGGCGGTCACCTCGGTGACGCCCTCGGCCGTGAGGATCGGGCCCGCGCACAACGGATTCTGTACCGGGCGCAGCACCAGCGGGTCCAGGATCAGTTTGACGGTGCGGCGCAACGGCCCGCCCTGCGCCCCGCTCAACGCCGCCACACCGTCGAGGGCACGCCAGACCTCGTCCAGCACCATGTCCCGGGGGCGTCGCATTCGCTCAGGTTAGACGGTATTTCCGAGGCGCTCCACCGAAGGGCGCGACCGCGAATTCCACGGCCGGACCACCCGGCCCGACGCGGAAAACCTGGGATCGGTAGGGAACGAATCGTTTCTAGGTTTTGGGCATCGGCTCCACCCCCGCGAGCCGCACCGATCCGGAGGAATCCCATGAACACCACATCCGCTCGCCTGTGCATCACCGCTCTCGCCGCCTCCGCCGGCCTGGTTCTGGCCCTGACCGGCTGCAGCAGTTCGTCATCGCCCGCACCCGCGGCCGCTGCCACGCACCCGAGCACCGGAGCATCCGCGCCCGGCTCCTCGACCCTGTCCATCGACGGCAAGTCGGTATCCGGCGCCTTCACAACCACCTGCGTGAATCAGAGCGGCCTGCTCGCCCTGGCGCTGACCGATACCGGTAACACCACCTACGGAAATCTGGCTGTGAGCGCGACCGTCTCGGGCGGCAATTCGGTTCAGGCGGTGGGCATCACCGGCAGCAAGGGCGGTTCGTCGAGCCTGCCGTACGCGATCGGATTCGGTAAGGGCCTGCCGGGTGGTTCGGCGTCGGTCACCAAGAGCGGCAACACCTTCCACGTCACCGGCGAGGGCATCGGCACCCCGGACCCGAGCAATCCGATGGCGCAGGTCAAGTCCTCGAAGTTCGACATCACCTTCGCGTGCCCGACCGTGATCGGAGGCTGAGATGACCACGAGAATCCGGGCGCTGACCCTCCTGGCCGCGGTCGCGGCGATCGGGTACTACCTCTGGCACGGCCTGACCTACCGCTCCGAGGGACTCGCAGGTGACGAACTCGGCTGGGTGGGCTGGCAGATGGCGCTGCCGATCATCGCGCTGACCATCGTCCCGATCGTGTTCGCGTTCACCGGAGAAGGTATCGCCCAGGCGTTCACCGGCCGCAACAGTGCGGCGTTTCGTACCGGGCCGGTCGGCATCGCGACGGTGACCTCCGTCCGGCAGACCGGTGTGAGCGTCAACGATCAACCCCAGGTCCGTCTGGAGTTGGCCGTCGAGGATGCCGGCGGCCACACCTTCGATTCCCATGCGAAGGTCATCGTCCCGCTCACCGAACTCGCACTGTTTCGCCCCGGCGTCGTGCTCCCGGTCCGCTACCTGCCCGGCCGAACCGACAAGGTCGAGATCGACCGCTCCGGCGATCACACCGCCGCACAGAGCGCCTGGAACGAAAACATGATCCGCCGTGGCCTGACCACCCCCGCCAAACTGGACATCGCCGCCCGGGGCACGCCCGCCCAAGCGGTCGTCCAATCTCTCTCGGTCCCCGGCGAAATCCGCGACGGCTACACCAAGGTTGCCCTGGACCTGGCCGTAACCCGCCCCGACGGCACCACCTTCACCACCCACACCGAAAAGTTCCTTCCCCCGGCCGGTATCGACCTGGTCCAGATCGGGCGAATCGTGAAGGTGCACTACCTCCCCGCCGACGAACAGGACGTCGTCCTGTCCCTGCCCGTCCAAACCTGAACCAGCACAGAGAAATCCGCTGCCGCTCCCCGAGCCGCAGCGGATTTCACATGTCCTAACCCCATTCACTCACACCACCAGCGCTCGGATACGAGTCCATCGGCACCATGTATCGATAGCCGAACTCCGAAATAGATTCTTTTGAGCAACTAGATATTTGATACCAGTCCATTTGAGTCAGCGATGAACTGGAATGCACAAAGTCCTTGTCGCGCAATCTCTTTGGGCATTTTCCGACGTTTTCGCGTACGGTGTCCGACATGACGTCCGACCCCTCCAATCCGCACGACGCGCTGATTCGCAAATTACTGTCCAACCCCGATGACGCCGGGGCAGAAATACGGCTGATATCACCGAAAGATATTGCGGACCGGCTGGATTGGGATGCATTGGAACGGATGGACGGCGCGTTCGTGTCCGCCGATCTGCGGGCACAGTACAGTGATCTGCTGTTTCGCACCCGGATCAAGCGGGGGCGGCAGCGCGCGTTCGTCTACCTACTGCTGGAGCATCAGAGCACGCCGGATCCGTTGATGGCGTTCCGGATACTCGAGTACCAGATCGCCATCATCCGAAAACATCTGCGGGACTTCGGGAAACGCGGAAGAAAGAAGGTCGATCGGATACCCGCGGTCCTGTCCCTGGTCGTGCACGCCGGACCGAAAGGAGTGCACTGGAACGCCCCCTTGGAAGTCAGCGAACTGTTCGACCTGGACCCGGACACCCGTGCGGTGATGCAGGACTACCTGCCTCGCATGCGGTATCTGCTCGACGATGTCAACGCGATCGACGCACCCACACTGCTGGCCCGTCCCGGCACTCCCCGGAGCCGACTGGCACTGGCGCTGGTCAAGACCACCGGTCGCGGCCGCCTGATCCTGCTACCGACCCTCCCCGACCTGGTCCCCGACGTGCTCGCCCTCCTGGAAGGCCCCGACGCCAGGGAGGATTTCCAGGTGATCGTCACGTACATTGAGGGAGTCGGCAAACTACGCCCCAATGAGCTCGAATCCTTCGCCGATCAACTCGGCCCCATCGCCAAGGAGATCATCGTGACAACCGCCGAAATGCTCAGGGCAGAGGGTGAAGCACGTGGCCGCGCAGCAGTGCTGATCGATCAGTTGGTCGACAAGTTCGGGGCATTGAATCCCGCAGTCGAACAGACTGTGTACGCGGCCGATATCGAGCAGTTGAAGCTCTGGTCGCGGCGAGTGTTGCGAGCCTCCACCCTCGAGGAGACGCTGGCCTGAGAAGTCGGCCCCATCGCCAAGAAGATCATCGTGCTGCAGGGGGCCCTGTTGGCGGGCCAGTTCGAACTGGCGATCCTCTACGACACCGGCATCTTCCCCGGCATCCGGTGCACGGAGTTGTACGCGACCCGTCCACACGCCATCGTTCTGGGCGATCACCCTCTGGCACAACAGGTCTCGATATCCCTGGCGGATCTGGCCGAGGAACCGATGATCGCCCTGGACGTCGACCCGAGCATGGGCTACTTCACCGGCCTGCTCCGCGCCGCGGGCATCGAGCCTCGAATCCGCCATGTCACAGGACAATTCGAGATGGTCCGCTCGCTGGTGGGTCGTGGCCTGGGCTACTCCCTGCTGATCCAGAAACCCGAGGTCGACTACTCCTACGAAGGCGAACCCGTTGCGGCGAAACCCCTCTCCGACCCCATTGCCGCCCTGCCCGTGGTCCTGGCCCAGGCCGCGGACGTTCAACTGACCAGACGTGCACAGGCCGTGGTGTCCTACTGCCGAGAGGTGCTGTCGCGGACACATCGTCTGGGAGTCGTCCTCGACGGCGACGAGTAGCCCTCTGGACCCCCATCTCGCGGAACTCATCGCGTCCGCACGTCGGATCATCACACCACAGCACCCACGCTGACCTCGTACTTCGCGGAATTTCTCTCGGAGGCAACCGATTCGGCCGAGAATGTCATCGGGCCGAACGGAACCACGAGGAGTCTTGATGACCAGATACGCGCATTTTGTGGGCAGTGTTCCGAAGGAATTGATGACCGGGGATGGCGCGGTACTGCGCTGGTTCGCCGACAACAGCGGCGGCCATCCGACCGGGCTGCCCTGCGATCTGGACCCGGATTGGATCATCCAGTACCTCCTCGACCGCGCCGAACACCATGACGTCTTCGAGATCGTCCGCGCCGGCGAGTACGCGGACTACAGCGACTTCCCCAGCTACGGCCTGCGCCCGGGTGCGAAGCTGGAGCCGCGGCACGTGTCGATGGACCGGTTCGAGCGCATCGAATCCGTGGTCGCCGCCTTCGACGCACTACGCGCCGATCGACCGGAGTTAGCGCAGACGAAACTACAACTGAGTCAACCCAACCCACTGGATCTCGCGATGTTCGTATTCGCCGGCGCAGCGGTGTCGGCCGGATTCCCGCTCGGGCAGGCGCTGCGGCGATCGAATCTCATCGTGGCCGCGCTGCGGGCGCTGCCGATGTTCACCGAAGCCGCGCTCGAGGAGATCGCCGCGGTGAACGATCGCTACGGCGACCGAGTGATCTGGCAGGTCGAATCGCCGTTCGCACTGCTGGGCATGGTCAAAGCCGAACAGCTGAGCGCGAAGTGGGCGGCCGCGCCGCTGCTGGCCCGCCAGCTCGCCGGGCTGCTCGGCCGAATGCACAACGTCGGGGCGAACAGTGTCGTCCACCTCTGCTACGGCGATTACCAGCACAAGTCGCTACTCGGCCCGCGGTCGCTGGCCCCCGCGGTCACCCTGCTGAACCACACCGCGCGGCACCTGCGCACGCAGGGCACTCCCCTTCCCGCCGTGCACATTCCGTGCGCCTTCGGCAGTGAACCGGCTCCGCAGGATCCCGCGTTCTACGCACCGCTGCGTCGCCTGTCCCCGGAGTGGAGCCTCATCGCCGGTGTGGTGTCCTCGACGTCCGATGTGGACAGCGCCCGCGCGCTACACCTGTTCGAGGAGGCGGCCGGCCGCACCGCCTACGGCGTCGCGACCGCATGCGGTCTGGGGCGCTGCAGCGTTGCCGAGGCAGAGCAGGCCGCAGCCACGATGACGCAGCTGACCACCGAGGCATCGGTCGGGTAACGGCCGAGCCCGTCGCCCTCATCGCTGCTATGTTGCTATGCGTGGGCGAGACACCAAGTACCGCACGAGAGTTCATCGCCCCCTGCGGAGACGTCGCCTCCGCAATCGGGCACACAGCCGGCCTCGTGCTACCCACGTGAGCGCATCGGTCTTCCGCGCTCGACCCAGTTCTCGTCGTATTCCCGTTCATCGTCCGGAGTCACGTCTTTGACCACACCGCAAGCACCTGTTCCCGACCCGTACACGACGGCGACCGGTGTATGTCCTGTCCAGCACGGCACATCCTCGGATGACACCTCGGAGATTCGTTTCCGTATGGACACACCGGAGTTCGTCACCGAACCGCACGACACCTACAGCCGGATGCGCCAACAGCACTCCAGCCTGGTCCCCGTCGAACTGGCTCCCGACGTTCCGGCCACTCTCGTCATCGGCTACAGCACCGCGGTCCGCATTCTCAACGATCCCGACCACTTCCCGTCCGACCCACGTGCCTGGCAGAAGTCCATCCCCGCGGATTCGCCGGTCCGCCCCATGATGGAGTGGTATCCAGCGGCCCGCTACAACACCGGCGCGGCGCATCAGCGCTATCGCGAACCCTCGGTGGTCGCGATCGATCACATCGACCAGCACTCCATCCTGAGCATGGTCGAGAGGGCCGCCGTACCGCTGATCACCACGTTCTGTCAGGACGGCTCGGCCGATCTCGTGATGCAGTACGCGTTTCCGCTGGTACTCGAGGTACTCAACCAGATGTGCGGCTGTCCGGCCGATATCGGCACGCGCGTTGCCCTCGGGATGGCCGACCGCTTCGACTCCGACCGCGTCAAGGCCAAACAGGGCATGGTGGATCTCCGGGGTGCGCTCATGGAGTTGATCGCGCTCAAGCGCGAGCAGCCCGGCAACGACGTCACCTCGCACCTGGCTCATCACCCCAACGGCCTCGACGACATCGAGGTGTTCGCACAGCTGATGAGCTTCTACGGCGCGGGTTTCGAGGCGCAGCGCACGTTCATGGCCAATGCTCTGCTGCTCATCCTGACCGACCCGCGATTCCAACCCGACAGCGGTCGCAACTTGTCGACCACCGACGCGCTCGACGAGGTCCTGTTCGACAACCCGCCGATGGCGAACTTCTGCACAACCTATCCGCGGCAACCGATTCAGATCGACGGCGTGTGGCTACCGGCCGATCAACCGGTACTCATCAGCCTCGCCGCATGCAACAACGATCCGCGCATCCGCGGTGACAGCGCCAGCAGTATCGGCAACCGCTCGCACCTGGCGTGGAGCTCGGGCCCACACGTCTGCCCTGCCAAGGATGTGGCCTATCGAACCGTCGAGAGCGCCATCGACCAACTCTTCGACCGCGTGGGTGAAATCCGGCTGGCGATCCGCCCCGAGGAATTGGTCTGGCGGCCGGGCCCATTCCACCGGGCGCTGACCGCGATGCCGGTGACCTTCACTCCGTTGCGGCCGAACCAGGTGGCCTGAGACCCGCAACAATGTGAACGCGGGAAGCCCGGGTGGAGCGTCGAACTCACCTCACCGGGACGCTGGGCGCCGCCAATTGTGTGCGGTCGCCGTCCGCGCCATGGGCCAGGGCCGCTTCGACATCCTCGTGTGGGGTCCCGAGTCGGACCGCACTGACCGTCTCGAGGCGCTGATACTGCTGGGCGTCGAGTTCCAGTTCGAGCGAGCGGAGGTACTGCTCGAGGTGGTCGACCGAGCGCGGTCCGAGGATCGGGACCAGGGCCGTTGCCGTGTTCGCGGCGCGGTGGCGCAGCCAGGCCAGGGCGACCTCGACGGCGGTGGAATCGAGCTCCTCGGCGATGGCGAGAACGGTGTCGACCACCGCGGTCTGCTGCGCATCGCGCTCGACCGTGCCGCGCGGGCTCAGCCGTCCGCGACCGCCCGTCCGGTACTTGCCGGTCAGCAGGCCACCGGCCAAGGGCGAGTACAGCAGCGCGCCCAGCCCGTGGGCCTGTGCCATCGGCAGCAGCTCACGATCGGCGGAGCGCTCGGCCAGGCTGTACTCGGTTTCGATACCCACCAGCGGGGCCAGACCGCGCTGATCGGCGAGAACGGCAGCTCCGGAGACCCGCCAGGCCGGGAAGTTCGACAGGCCGCCGTGCAATATCTTGCCGGAGCGGGTCAGGTCGTCGAGCCCTTGCAGGATCTCCTCGATCGGGGTGACCCCGTCCGGGAAGTGCGGCATGAAGACGTCGACGTACTCGGTCCGGAGTCGCCGCAGACTCGCCTCCACCGAGCGGATCATGATCTTGCGGCTGTTTCCGGTGGTCGCGGGACGTGGATTCGCCTCCCGGGTGCCGCTGTATTTGGTGATCACGACGAAATCGTCGCGGCGCGATTCGAGCAGTTCGCCGAGCATCGTCTCGGCCTGCCCGTTCTGGTAGATGTTCGAGGCGTCGATCGTCGTCCCGCCGGCGTCGGCGAAGGTCTCGAAGATCCGACGGGTGGCCTCGGGACCGATACTCGGCGCTTCGATCCCGAAGTTCGAGGCGCCGAGCGCGAATTCGGAGACCCGCAGGCCGGTCCGACGTCCGAAGGTCCGATACCGCATGAAACGCTCCTTCTCGGGAAGGGTTGTGACGAGCTACGATGACCCAACCTACCAAATAAATGGAGCGCTCCCTCTCTTATGCCCAGAGTCAGCCGAGAACACCTGGATGCCCGCCGCCAGCAGATCGTCGACGCGGCGCGCACACGTTTCGCCGAACAGGGTTTCGCCGGGACCTCGATGACCGACATCATCACCGAGTCCGGCCTGTCCAATGGCGCGATCTACCGCTATTTCACCAGCAAGGACCAGATCGTCATCGCGGTCTGCGAACAGGCCAGCAGCGCGTTCCCGAGCGCACTCACCCCCGAGGCCATCACCACTTTCCTCGAACACGTGCGAACCCTGGCCAGGGAAACGGGCCACGCCAAACTGACCGCACAGATCATGGCCGAGGCAGCCCTGTCCCCTACCCTCTCGACGATCGTCCAAGACCAACTGGCGGCCCTGCGCAACGCCGTCACCAATCTCCTGCCCCAGGACGACAACCACGACCCCGACCAGATCGCCGAAGCGTTCGTAGCCATCTGCAGCGGCTACAACCAGCAACTGGCCATCCGCGGCGACCTCGACCCCGCCCCCTTCACCAACGCACTGCTGGCAATCCTCGACCGGTGCAGGCCCGAACAGCACTGCTGATCCGAGGCACCGGAACCTGAACCGCGATTCGGCATGGGGCGCGGCGGCGCGGCGATAAGCTGTGCGCGGAGAAAGATGAGCTGATGCCCGGTATCCACGAGGTCGGCGGACGCACACGCGACCGATGACCGACGACGAAGCACTGCGCACGCGCCGCGAGGTCGTTACCTCTCTCACGGCGGAGTTGGAGGCTGCGGGTTTCGAGGATGCGGTGGAGGTCGGCCGCGGCGGGTTCGGCGTGGTGTACCGGTGTTGGCAGGTGATGCTGGAACGGACTGTCGCGGTGAAGGTCCTCACCGACAGCTTGGATGCCGACAGCAGGGCGCGCTTTCTTCGCGAACAGCGGGCGATGGGCCGGTTGACCGGGCATCCGAACATCGTGACGGTGCTCGAGGTCGGTTCCACCGCCGGTGGGAGCCCGTACCTGGTGATGCCGTACCACTCGGCGGATTCGCTGGAAGTGTGGATCCGCAAGCACGGACCGATCTCGCCGGAAGGCACGCTATCGATCGGGGTGAAGATCGCCGGAGCGCTCGAGAGCGCTCATCGTCTCGGAATCGTGCACCGCGACGTGAAGCCGGGAAATATCCTGCTCACCGAATACGGTGAACCGGCGCTGACCGACTTCGGCATCGCGCACATCACCGACGGGTTCCGGACGTCGGCAGGCACTCTGACCGCATCACCGGCATTCACCGCGCCCGAGGTTCTCGAAGGCGGCACACCGGGCCCTGCCTCGGATGTGTATGGCCTGGGTGCCACGCTGTTCTGCGCCCTCACCGGCCATGCGGCGTTCGAGCGCTGCGACGGGGAAAACGTGATGACGCAGTTTCTTCGGATCACCACGGAGCCGATACCGAATCTCCAGCGGAACGGTCTTCCCGACGACGTCGCGTCACTCGTTTCCACAGCGATGAGCCGTGACCCCGACGCACGGCCGACGGCCGCGGCGTTGGGCGAGGCTCTGCGCCGGAGCCAACAGCAAAACGGTTTTCCGGTGGACGAGATGCCGCTGCCCGCCGAGCCCGGCCGCCCGTCCGGCGACCGGACGGCTCCTGTCCCCCCGCAGCCCCCGGCCGCGCTGGGGGCGCCGGGAGGCGGCCGGGGCCGCGGCAATCTGCCGTCGGAGTTGACCAGCTTCATCAACCGGCGCAGCGAGCTGGCCGAGGTCAAGAACCTCCTGACCTCGTCCAGGCTGGTGACACTGACCGGCATCGGAGGCGTCGGAAAGACCCGCTTGGCGCTGCGCGCCGCCTCGACCCAGCAACGCGACTTCGCCGACGGAACATGGCTGGTGGAACTCGCCGACGTATCCGATCCGACACTCCTGGTCGATGCGGTCGCAGCCGTGCTCGGCCTCCGGGACATGCCGGGCGCATCGTTACTCGACGTGGTGATCCATTTCTCGAGCTCTCGGGAAATGCTGCTGATCTTGGACAATTGCGAGCACCTCGTGGACGCGGCGGCGAAACTGGCCGACACCCTGCTGCGCAGTTGTGCGAATCTGCGGATCCTCGCCACGAGCCGCGAGGCGCTGAACATCGCCGGAGAGTCGGTGGTTCGAGTGCCGCCGTTGACGGTCCCCGACCAGAAGCCCACGCTGGCGCGGATGCCCCGGTTCGACGCGGTCACGCTGTTCACCGACCGCGCCGTCGCAGCCCTGCCGGGATTCGTGCTCGATGAGGAGAACCAATCCGCCATAGCGCAGATCTGCGCCCGCCTCGACGGATTGCCGCTCGCGATCGAGCTGGCGGCGGCTCGCCTGCGTTCGATGTCGCCGACGCAGATCCTGCAGCACCTGGACAACCGCTATTCGTTACTGACCCACGGAAGTCGTGCCGCACCCACCCGGCAACAGGCATTGAGATGGTGTATCGACTGGAGCTACGGGCTGTGCACCCCGGCCGAACAACAGCTGTGGGCCCGCTTGACGATCTTCGCCGGAACGTTCGAAATCGACGCTGCCACACAGGTATCCGGTCCCCTGCACACGCTGGACAGCGTGCTCGACGTGCTGTCCTCCCTGGTGGACAAATCGATTCTGGTCCGAGAAGAAGCCGGCGCCGTCGTCCACTTCCGAATGCTCGAAACCCTGCGCGAATACGGTCGGGAGAAGCTACAGGAATCCGGCGAATACCAGGAACTGCGGCGACGACACCGGGATTGGTATCGAGAGCTGGTATTGGAGGCCGACGCCGAGTGGCTCAGCCGTCGGCAACCGTACTGGTTCGCTCGCCTGGATCGGGAGAAGCCGAACCTTCGCGAAGCACTCGACTCCTTCCTCTGCGACGAGTCCGCGGAGGCGGCCGACGCGGCCCTGCAAACCGCTGTCGCATTGCACGGGTTCTGGTTCTTCGGCGGGCTGTACGGCGAAGGCCGGTCGTGGATCGAGCGTGCGCTGGCCCGTCCCGACGCCGGCCCGATACCCAACCGGGTACGCGCGCTGTGGGTCGACCTCCAACTCGCCTCCGCGCATGGGGATTTGGCTACCGCCGAAACAGCATTGGCGAAGGCGCGGGCGCTCGCGGAACAGGACCCGAGCCCCACGATCCGGGCGCACATCGATCACGCCGACGGCACTTTCGCACTCCTGAGCGGCGAGGTCGACCGAGCATGCTCGTTCCTCGAAAGCGCGGTGCGCCGACTCGAATCGCAGCAGGAATCCGAGCTGTACGTCAGCTGCTTGGCCTATCTCGGGTGGGTCTGTGAAATGCGAGACGACCTGGAACAGGCGAGTGAATACTTCCGGCGGATAGTGGCCGTCACCGAACCGTCCGGCGAGCTGGCCTATCGCAGTGCCGCCCTGCGCGGAATCGGCGTGCAGGCGTGGCAGCAGGGCGATCGGGACCGTGCCCAGCAGTTGATCGAGACCGCGCTGCGCCTGAACAGCGAGTTGAACAGCCCGGTCAGTGCCTCTTTCGTACTTCAGTCCCTGGCATGGGTGGTGGCGGATATCGATCCCGAACGGGCCGCGGTGCTGATGGGGGCCACCGACACCATGTGGCCGGCCACGAGCAGCGCCACGATCATCTCTCCGGATATGTCGCCATTTCACCAGAGATGTGAGGAGACAGCGCGTCGCGCACTCGGGAACCGAAAATTCAGCACGGCATTCCGCCGCGGCCAGTCGATGGGTATGGCCGCCGCACTCACCTTCGCGCTCGGAGACGACCGCACCACTGCGGCACCACACCCTGCCGTACATCTGACCAATCGTGAGCAGCAGGTCGCCGAACTCGTCGCCCAGGGCCTGAGCAACAAGCAGATCGCCGCGAAACTCGTGATATCCCAACGCACCGCCCAGGGCCACGTCGAACAC
Source organism: Nocardia jiangxiensis NBRC 101359 (assembly GCF_000308615.1). Lineage (GTDB taxonomy): Bacteria > Actinomycetota > Actinomycetes > Mycobacteriales > Mycobacteriaceae > Nocardia > Nocardia jiangxiensis. The sequence continues at coordinate 65,037 of NZ_BAGB01000165.1, read as the reverse complement.
ATCCTCGCCAAGCTCGGATTCAACTCCCGCGTGCAGATCGCCGCGTGGGTGATCGAGGACACGGACCGGCAGAACACCTGAGGTGAAATTCGGTCGCCCGAAGTCAATTCGTGCGTTGGAACGGCACGGTCTGCGGAACTCGGACTCCGCCGGGCAGTAGCAGTTTCCCGTCGGTGTCGATGTAACCCGACCGCTTCGTCGGCATCGGCAGCGCGGGGTCCGGACACGGCACGTCGGTACCGTCACCGCAGATACCCCCGTTGAAATACGAGCGCTTCAGGTGATCCGCCGGCCACGGATCGGAATGCGTGCCGATCCATTGCGCAGGCACGTTGTAGAAGAAGAAAAAGCATGCGCTCACACCGGCGAAAACCGCGAGGAACCGGGCGAGCTGCTGCCGCGCCGATCCGCCACGAAGATGATCGAGTCCGCGCTCGACGACGGTACGACCGTCTTCGTCGGTGAAGAAACGCAGACAACACAAGCCCGCCTGGACCGCACCCCACATCAGCCCCTCGTACACGGGCCACTGGTGATAGGTGCCCGCTGCGAAGGAGACGGATCGAATCGCCCCGGGATACGTGTAGAGCCCGAACGGCAGCATGAAACCCGCCTCCATGACGAAGTCGAGCACGAACGTGAACGCATAGGTCACCACGATGAGCCGCAGATTGGTGATATTCGGCCAGCGCGAGGAGATCCTGCCCATGACCCAGCAGCCGAAGATCGTGATCATCAGAACTCCGACCGCGTAACCGGGCGCATTGATCAACAGCGGCTCGGAAACCTGGTGTCCCGGCTGCTCGGGCGAGACCCATCCCGGAATATCCGATGACCACGACCCGCGATTGAACAGCCACGTGTTGTAGGTGCACCAGGTGTTCAGGTAATTCAGCAGCGGGTCCTGGAAGAACATCAACCCCATCGACACCAGCAACATGCCGTCGAGGGTGATCCTGCGCTCCCGGCGCCAGGGCCGGACGATGAACCACCAGATCGCCACCGGCAGACCGATACACACCACGACGGCGTTCATCGTGAGGAATGCCTTCATGTACGTCGGCGGGTTGGTCGGCCCGCCGGGCACCCGCTGGAAGTACGGCCCGGTGATCCACCGAACCCACACGTACACCTGGAGCGCCAGGAGCAGCCCGCCCGCCGTCGCCCAGACCTGCACTCGCTTCACCCGCAGACGATCCTGCGCGGCTGATCGGACCTCGGCAGATTGCACCACTGAGTCGAGTTCCCCTGTCACCGAGGACTTTTCGTTCGACAGCTCGCTCATGATGCCTCCCGTATCCACATCGCTCGCACGCGCGACCGCCGCCAATATACCAACTAGTATCTGAGTATCCGGATGGTATTCGAGATGCGATATCGAAACTCGGCCCGTAGGGCGTCGGACGCGTCCAACGGATCGGCACAGCCGATTCGATGCAATATTTCGACTCATCACGATCACAGCCGACCAGGCGGTAGAGTGAGCCATACCACAGACCAGGACTCGAGAATGAGTGCGATCGACTCGCCGAAAACTCAACGCACCGTGATCCCAGGAGTCACGTCCGAGCTGGCAGACGCCGGATTTTCCGGCGCAGAGGAGATCGGACGCGGTGGGTTCGGCGTGGTGTACAGGTGCAACCAGGCCACCCTGGACCGGACCGCGGCAGTCAAGGTGCTCACCGCCGAGTATGCAACGAATATGCAGCGATTCGTCCGGGAACAGCGAGCGATGGGCCGACTGACCAGGCAGCCCAATGTCCTGGGTGTGTTGCAGGTCGGCACCACCACCTCGGGGGTGCCTTATCTGGTTACGCCCTACTACCCGCACGGTTCCCTGGACGCCCGGATCCGCCGACTGAGCATCTCCCAGCGCACCGCCCAGGGACACGTCGAACACATCGTCACCAAATTCGGATTCACCTCACGCGCCCAGATCGCCGCGTGGATCGCCGAACAGGGCCACCCCGCACCGGTGCATCGACCATTCGCAGCCGGTCCCACCCGTGCCGTCACCCGAAACGGCGTACCAAGCGATGGCACCGACGTGCGCGGCGAGTGACCCCGAAGCGGCGACCACGTTCCCCGGTCAGGCTTCGGGGATTTCGACGCCGTAGTTCTCCCGGGTGATGTCGACCGGGTCCGGGCCGCCGCGCACACCGGTATCGAGTGCATCGATCGCCGCCAGCTGGGCGGCGGTCAGCTCGAAATCGAAGATGTCGAAGTTCTCCGCGATCCGGGCAGGACGCACCGACTTCGGAATCGCCTGCCGGTTCTGCTGCAGATGCCAGCGCAGCATCACCTGCGCGGGTGACTTACCGTGCGCCGCAGCGATTTCCGCGATCACAGGGTCCTCGAGCGTGGATCCGTGGGGCCCACCTCGATAGAAGGTGATGCCACCGATCGGCGACCACGCCTGATTGAGGATCCCGTGCTCGCTGTCGACGGCGAGCAGATCCGACTGGCGGAAATACGGGTGCACCTCGATCTGGTTGACCGCGGGCACGACCTCGGTCGCCGCGAGCAGCCGGATGATGTGGTCGGGCATGAAATTCGAGACGCCGATCGCGCGAACCCGGCCATCGGCGTACAGCTTCTCCAGCGCCTTGTACGCCTGAATGGTGCGCTCGAACTCCCCGGGCACCGCCTGATGCAGGATCAGCAGGTCGATCTGCTCGACACCGAGCTTTCCGGCACTCTTGTCGAAACCGTGCAGAGTCTGCTCGTACCCGAAATCGGTGATCCAGATCTTGGTCTCGAGAAAGAGCTCGTCGCGGTCGAGCCCACTGCGGCGAACAGCCTCGCCGACCTCGCGTTCGTTGCCGTAGACCGCAGCGGTATCGATATGCCGGTACCCGGTCGTCAACGCTGCCTGCACAGCCGCGACAGTCTCGTCCGGAGCCGTCTGGAAGACGCCGAACCCGAGGGCCGGCATGGTGACTCCGTTGTTCAGGGTGAGGTTCGGAGTAGTCATATCCCGACCCTAAAACGTGCGTGACGTGCGAGGGAGGTACTGCGATTACCTGGAAGCCCCGTGACTCCCACAGCCCTGGTCCGGGGCGTGTACTCGAATACGAACAACGGATCGATACTTCTGCAGAAAGGGTTCGACACCATGGAGAGACTGATAAATCCGGCATCCCGGAAGGGCCCTGCCGAGTCGTTCACCGGGGAGGTCTGGTTCGACCAGATCTACCGGGGCGAGGAGCCCTCGCGAGCCAGAGTGAACGCCGTTCATTTCACTCCCTGTGCTCGCACCGCCTGGCACACCCACGCCGTCGGGCAGACGTTGCACGTCACCGAGGGCATCGGCCTGGTGGCCACCCGCGACGGGAAGGTGATCGTGATGCGTCCCGGCGACACCGTCCACACCCCGCCGGGCGAATGGCATTGGCACGGTGCGACTTCCGAGAACTTCATGACCCATCTGGCGATCTGGGAGGGCGCGGGCGACCCGAACGTCCCCGAGACCACCTGGGGTGAGCAGGTCACCGACGACGAATACCGGCGCGCCGACCACCAGCGCGATCGGTCCTGACCGCACGCTTGGAAGGAGAACTCCATGGCACTGAGCGAAACCGCCCGCGCCAACCACGCCGCCCTGTTCCCCGGACACGTCTCGACCCTGCGGAACACCGACCCCGAACTGATCGAGATTTTCGACAATTTCGCCTTCGACGAGGTCCTGCGCTACGGCGAACTCGACACCCGCACCCGGCTCATGACCCAACTGGCCGCACTCATCGCCATCCCGGCACTCGGCGAGTACCGAGTCATGCTCGGGGCGGCGCTCACCGCGGGCGTCACGCCAGTGGCAGCCAGGGAGATCGTCTACCAGGCCGTTCCGTACGTCGGCATGGGCAAGGTATTCGACTTCCTGCACGCCACCAACGACGTGCTGACCGAGCACGGCCTCGATCTCCCCCTGCCCGGCCAGTCCACCACCTCGCCGTCGACGCGCGAGGAGGAGGGGCTGGCGGTCCAGCAACGAATCGTCGGCAAGCAGGTCGTGGACGGGATGTACGCCGCTGCCGCCGACGACGAGGTGCACATCCAGCACTATCTGTCGGCGAACTGCTTCGGCGATCACCTAACCCGCACCGGCCTGGATCTGAAAACCCGTGAACTGCTGACCTTCTCGATGCTCGCCGCGCTCGGCGGCTGCGAGGCCCAGCTACGCGGCCACGTCACGGCCAACCTCACGGTCGGCAACGACCGAGCCCTGCTGCTGACCGTGCTCACTCAGCTCCTCCCCTTCCTCGGCTACCCACGCACCCTCAACGCCCTACGCATCCTCGACGACACCGCACCCGCAGCGTGAATCACTCTCGGTCAGGGGTAATGACAGCCCCTCCCTCGTTGTCGGCCATGGGCCTAGCGTCGGATGCGGGCATCGGCCCTGGGCCGCAGCGTCGCTGTGGCCGCCTGTCGAATCGGTGAGGAGAGTTCCGCTATGCAGTACCGTCCGCTCGGCCGTACCGGCGTTCAGGTCAGCCCGCTGTGCCTCGGAGCGATGATGTTCGGCCCGTGGGGCAATGACGACAGAGCGGACTCGATCCGCATCATCCACGCCGCGCTCGACGCGGGGATCAACTTCGTCGATACCGCGGATGTGTACTCCGGCGGCGTCTCCGAACAGATCGTCGGCGAGGCTCTGAAAGACCGCCGAGACGAGGTATTCCTCGCGACGAAGTTCTTCATGCCGATGGGCGAGGACCCGAACCAGCGGGGCGGTTCGCGCCGGTGGATCATCCGCGAGGTCGAGAACTCCCTCACCCGGCTGAACACCGACTACATCGACCTGTACCAGGTACACCGGCCGACCCCGGACGTCGACATCGACGAGACCCTCGGCGCGCTCAGCGACCTCGTGCACCAGGGCAAGGTCCGCTACATCGGCTCGTCGTCGTTCTCCGGCTCGCAGATAGTCGAAGCGCAATGGGCCGCGAAGCAGAACCACTTCTCGCGGTTCGTCACCGAGCAGCCCCCGTACTCGATCCTCGTACGCGGTATCGAGGAGGACGTACTCCCCACCGTCCAGCGCCACGGCATGGGCACCCTGACCTACAGCCCGCTCGCCGGCGGCTGGCTCTCGGGCCGGTGGCGTAAGAACGCCGCCCCCACGCCCACCTCGGCAGCCCGCCCGAGCGCCCGCTTCGACATGACCGATCCGGCCAACCAACGCAAACTCGACGTCGTCGAGAACCTCGCACAACTCGCCGAACAGACCGGCATCTCACTGCTCGAACTCGCGATCGCCTTCGTCCTCACCCACCCCGGCGTCACCAGCGCGATCGTCGGCCCACGCACGATGGACCAACTCCAGTCCTACCTGCCCGCAGCCGATATCACCCTGACAACCGACGTCCTCGACCGGATCGACGAACTCGTAGCACCCGGCGTAACGATCAACCCCGACGACAACAGCTACGGAGCCCACGAACTCCTCCCGGCAGCCCGCCGCCGCTGACCGTCATCCACGTCATATCCGGGGAGAGGCACCCACCGTGACACCGTGGGACGCAGCCGAATTCATGTCGGGGTACGTCCTGACCTCTCCCCTCACCCAGGCCGCGCGGTGTTGCCCGCCTGCTACCGTAGCCGCCACCATGATGGACGTGCCCCTCGTTCTTCGCCTCGCCACCATGGTGCGAGCGGGTACCCGGAGCGCTGCTTCCGTCGCTGCACAGTGTCCCCCCGCTCGAACCCTCAGCCGAGCCACTACCGGCACGGTGGAAGGTGGACAGAACAGCGGCTTCCGGCCCCATGACCCCGCCGGGGCAACACCAACATCGGTTGATCCGGCTCAGGGGGAGGCGCCTGCGGCGGGTAGGGCGTGCCGTAGGGAGCTCGATTCGGATATTGGGGCGGCGGTCCCTGCGGCGGATGCGGCATGCCGTAAGGAGCTGGATTCGGATATTGAGCAGGCCCCTGCGATGGATGCGGTGTGCCATAGGGAGCGGAGTGGGCGTGGCGTTCGGTCGAGGCGGTTCCGCTCACGGCGCTGACGATCAGCGCGATGAGCAAGAACGGTATCGCCGCCAGATGAGCATGAGCACGATCGCGGGCACAGTCACCGCCGTCGGGAATCGTGCACCCAGCACAAGTCCGAGTCCACCAGCGGCTATAGCCGCGATCAGGTACGCGACGACGCAGGTCAACACCTGATTCGAACACTCACCGAGCGGGCCGTCACCGAGATGACAGCCGTGCTCACCGAAGTCGACGCCTGCGCCACGGAGAGAGACATTCGTGACTGGTGAGCGTGAACCATCAGCACTCGGCAATATGCGTGACCTGTTCCGGGCACATCGAATCCACGGTGAACGCTGTGTTCGCGCAGCGTGAGTGGATGGAGGACGAGATCGGCCAGGCGCAGGAACGTCACCCTGAGGCGGGGGATCTGTTGTGGCACTGCGATGGGCTGTGTGTGCCGACTCATCGGGTGATGTCGACCGAGTTCGTGTATCGCAGCCATGTGCGTGAGTTGCTCGAACGTGTTGCCGCAGGGGGCGATACCCGGCCGGGCACCGCGGCCGAAGTTGCCGCCGCGATGATGACCACCAGCCTTGCCACGCCGCTCGACAGCACAGGCGCGGGGTTGTATCTGCGGATGTGGCGCAAGGCCGGTTTCCCTCCGGTCGGCGGCTCGATGCGCGACTATTACGAAGACGCTGTCGGCCCCCTGATCGACGCTGCTGAGACCACGGCCCGTCGCAAGCTGGCAGTTACCACCCGCACGATGGGAACCGTCACCTGCACCGGGCACCACGCCCCGGATTGCCATTTCGCCGACCTCGGCCACTGAACGCTCACGCACCGCGCGTTACGTGTCCGGCGGGCGCCGCGTCTGCCAAGGCTGCGCGGCTGGGTTTTCCGCATGTGAGGAGTGCGGCGCGCTGCTGCCGGACTACAGAGTCTGTGATGCCTGTCGGTCGGGTGCGGAGGTGTGGAACTACAGCTACAAACCCGATCCCCTTTCCACGGGGACGGGCCGCTGTATCTGGGGATGGAGCCGGAAATCATTGCCCCTCAGCGTCATCGATATCAGGCCGCGGCCGCGACCGATACGCGGACCTCGATGAATACCTCACCGCTTGATGGGCGGTCGCCGAATCGGCCCAGGGTGTTGAGCGACACTCCGAATTCGGACGAACCGGCGTTGTGGATACCGATCGGAAACGACGGTTGCCCAATGGATTCGGTCGGCGAGGTGGCGTATCTCGTCGGCATGGTGCCGCATACGGCGGCAGTAGCCGCGGCTGGGCTTGCTGAGGCGTGGTTGAGTCAGGCCCCGGCTGCGGTGACCACGGCGTCGGTGGCGAAGCCCAGCACGAGACCGGCGAAGACACACCAGGTCGTCAGCGTCTTGAAGCCGGTCTTGCGCGCGACGGCGAGCAGCTCGATCACCACGTAGAGGATGGACCCCGCAGCCAGGCCGAGGAAGGCGATCGACACCGTGTCGTTGACCAGGCGTTGACCGACGACCGTGCCGAGGAAGGTGGGGCCGCCGCCGATCAGGCCGAGCCAGAGCAGGGTGAGCCAGGAGGGGCGTTCGCCCTGCGCGGCGAGCGGTGCGACGATGCCGAACCCTTCGGTGGCGTTGTGCAGACCGAAGCCGATGATGAGCAGGATGGCGAGGGAGAGCTCGCCCTTGGCGGCGGAGTTGCCGATAGCCAGGCCCTCGGCGAAGTTGTGCAGACCGATGCCGGTAGCGATCATCAGCGCGAGGGACGCGGCCTGGCTGCGGCTCTTCGACGCGAGTTCGGTGGCGGCCACCGCACCCGGGCCCTGCGGGCGGCTGGCAGCCTGGCGGCGACGGGCCATCCAGCTGTCGTAGTGCACCAGGCCCAGCAGCCCCACCGCCAGGCCCGCCACCAGGGTGAGCCCGCCGGATGCCACTGTGCCCCACTCGTGCTTGCCCAGGGCGCCGTCGATGGGTTCCCAGGCGTGCGTCAGCACGTCCCAGACCAGGAACACCAGGATCCCGATGGCGACCGCGTTGAGCCCGGCCTTCAGACGCGGGGTGGGCTTACGCAGCCGGCCGATCGGCAGACCGAGGTAGATGGTGAATCCTGCTATGGCGCCAAGCAGGGCGATGTTTGCACTGGACATGAGAGGACCTCGGCTAGAGCGTGAGCGGACGAGCCAGCCTATGACAGGCAACGCTTACCTAACAAGCGACAGAGGGTTCCCTCGTTCGCGGCGGCCGACGTCGGCCAGGTTCCGCCGCCGAGGAGCCCGTCACAAGTTCCAGCTTCATCGGCAAACCCAACGCCTGAAAGCGCCCGCTACGTCGGCATTTTCAATGTCGGCTAACACCCAGGGCCCGTCAGGTTCACTGTGGCGCCGGGGCACCGGCGCGCGCATCGCTCGTGCCAATCCGTTTCATCGAGAGGAGCGCCACTGTGCAGTCGATGACCGACACCACGCTTACACCCGACCCGCAGCGGCATCGTGCGTGGGCGTTGCTGTCCCGGGTGGCGCTGTCCGCGCCGGGGATGGTTGCCGAACTCGTGCACGCGCACGGCGCGGTCGACGCGGCCGACCGGGTCGTGAGCGGGGTGATCGATGCCCGCTACGGTCCACGGGATTGGCAGCGCGCCGAGGACGACCTGTTCCGAACCGCTTTGATGGGTGGCAGGTTGCCCACCCGCGACGCCCCGCACTGGCCCGCACGTCTCGACGAACTCGGCGCGGACGTGCACGCCCCGGTCGCGCTGTGGGTACGCGGCCCGCAGGAGCCGGAACTGTTCGCATCCAACACGATCGGGGTGGTCGGGTCTCGCGTCGCGTCGGGCTACGGCCAACGTGTCACGCACGATTTCGCCGGGGCATTGGCTCGTCAGGGTTGGACTGTGGTCAGCGGTGCCGCGTTCGGTGTCGACGCGGCCGCCCACACCGCGGCCCTGGCCGAGCAGGGGTCGACCATCGCGGTGCTGCCGTGTGGGCTGGACCGCCCGTATCCTGCCGCGCACGAGCGGCTCCTGGCCCGGATCGTGGAGACCGGCCTGGTGATTTCGGAGTACCCGCCCGGCATCGGACCGGTGAAATCCCGGTTCCTGGCAAGGAATCGGATCATCGCGGCGCTCTCGCTCGGAGTGCTGGTGTGCGAAGCGGGCCTGCGCAGCGGCGCCGCCAACACCGTGCAGTGGGCCGCCCGGTCGCCGCGGTGCCAGGCACGATCACCTCAGCCACGTCCGCGGGCTGCCACGACATGATCCGCACCAGCCAAGCCCGACTGGTCACCACCATCGACCAGATCCGGGACACCATCCTCGGCTGAGATCACCTCTGCTGCTCCTGCCTTCATGGGTGAGTGCGGACCTCGGCCACCCCGGCGATCCCGATCATCGGCCACATCGAGTTCTCCCCGCGGGTAGCCGACATGCCACCGGCCTCACCTTGTTCGGGCGGGCTCCACCGCTGACCCCCGCTCCACGTCGGGTCGGTTCCTTCGGCTCTATCCCCATCACAGCGCCCCGTTCTGTCCGCCTCGGCGGACGGGACGGGGCGCTGTCGTCTGCATCCCCTTGTCCCGAAAGGCGATTGCTCATGCCTTCTGCTGTGACTCAGGCGCGTTGCTCGGCATGTTCGACTGCCCTGCGGTCCGACGACCCGAGCACCGGCCATCCACTGTGTGATGCCTGCACCCAGACCCCTTGGTGCGATGAGTGTTCCATGCCCGCGGCCGAGCAGCATCTGACCGTCGATGACGGGGTGCTGTGCGGCGACTGCGCCGGGGGCTATTGCCGCTGCGACGACTGCGGGCTACTGGACCACAATCTGCGAGAGGTAGACAACGGCACCGAAGTCTGCGCGCAATGCGCGATCGACTATTGCTCCTGTCAGCGCTGCGACGCACTGATCACCGGATATGCCGACTACTGCTCGGATTGCTCGCGCAGCAACGACATCCACGACTACAGCTACAAACCCACCCCGCTGCTCCACGGGGGACGGACCCGTGTTCCTGGGCCTCGAGCTCGAACTCAAACCTCCGACGGGGACTGCTACGACTGCGCCCGCCTGGCCTCCAGGAAGCTGAGCCGCCTCGGCTATCTCGAGGACGACGGTGATCGGGTACGGACACGGGTTCGAGGTGGTCACCCACCCGATGTCCTACCCGTACGCGATGCAGGAGTTCCCATGGGATCTGCTGCCCGAACTCGAGGAGCGCGGCGCGTACATCGATAGCGATGCCGGGATCCATGTGCACGTCTCCCGCGCGGGATTCGCTTCGCCGGTGCACGTGTATCGGTGGATGAAATTCGTGTACCGCAACGAATCCCACCTCACTCGGTTGGCGCGGCGCTCCTGCGATGAGTGGGCCCCGTTCGAGCCCGGCGCACGGGCCGGGATCGTCGATTTCGCCAAGGGCAACCATCAATGGGGCCTCGGGGACGGGACATCCGCACCGCCTCATACCCCATGCGGTTCAGTATGACTCGGCGGTGCGACACGATCCCGTGATCGAGAATTCGTGCACGACACCAGAACTCGCCGATTCCGGCGAAGCCTTGGTGGCTCAGCTGCCGGATTCTTGCCCGTGCCAGGTCGGGCCGCTGCGCCAGAACCGTGCGAGGTGCTCGCACATGTGCTCGGGCTGGGTGTCGGCATAGTCCTCGCCGGAGCGCTCGGCGACCAGCAGCCAGAACGATTTCGCGGTGGGCTTGTGGCGGCTGGTCTGCTAGATGTAGCCGGGCACTTGGTCACGAAGGTAGGCCAGGGCACCGGTAGCGATGCCCTGGCCCCACAAGTTGTTTTGGACATGAAGGGCACCGATGAATCCGATTCGGCACTCGCAACGCCCGCATCCGAGCGGCACGATGGCTGCGAAGACGCTATGGGCGTACGCCGATTGGAGATTTCCACAGATCAAATCTCCGGATTATGCACGTAGGACCGGAGGGGGCTGCTAAATCTGCCTATTCGGCCTTGGCGAGGCCGAATTCATCCACGTGCCCGTGAGGGCTGGATTCACGGCCTGGGTCGGGTGGAAGATCCAGATCGAAATGGCGTTTGAGCACGTAGGCGATCGAATCGAACATTGCACCCCATCGAATAAGTTTCATAGTCTCGAAATTGAATTGTGTACCCCCGACCGAAACGCCGGCGATCGAACGGCTCGGTCCATAGTCGAGCACAAGGTCAGCCGCGTCGAGAATTGAGGACTGTATGTCCTCGACCCGGTGTTTGACACCAGTGCCCGTAAGGTTCGCCGATGTACCGAATATCGGGTGCAAGTGCTCGAGACTGAGTTGTTCGACACGAGACAGAAACGGGCCGCCCAGATTCCTAGCGGCCGCGACGGTGCTGTTCGCCGTGCAGAGGTCCAGCAGGCCCGGTTCAATCTGCCTCATCAACGGGTGGTCCGAACGATATCGCGCGATACTGCACCACGGCAGACCATAGTCGATACTGACGCAGTCGATCATATCCCATTGATGATCGTCCAGCTCGAGAATCTCGCGCTGGGCATCTCGACCGATCACCATTCCGATCCGTTTATGCGGACCGCGGCGCTTCACCTGGTTGATCCGTCGAACTGCATCGAGACTTCCACCCCAAATCGAATAGCCCATATCGGTCGGAAAGATCGCTAGTCCGTCATTGGAAACCACGTCCCACAGCTTCTGTGTGTCACCTGCAATGTCTGGTCGCCCGAGAGTACGGGCCGAACGTTTAGCGGAATGTGTCATACCACACTTCTCCTATCCCAGGGTACTTTGACTACGTGTCGGCGACAATGAATTCAACGCTGCGGCGCAGCTGATGCACTGCCACTTTGCGGACTGCGTTGGAGGGGAATCCCCACCACAAGGCCGCCGAGAATGGCAGGCAACGCGAAACCCAGAGCTGCGATCATCGGGCTCCCATGTGAAATCGTGAGAACCATTCCGCCGTACGAGGGCCCGGCAATTGCTCCGAATCGACCGACGCCATTTGCCCAGCCCACGCCGGTTGCACGAGCGGCCGCGGGGTAGAAGCCAGCGATATGGTCCAACATCAGGTTCAGTACTGCAGCCGTCCCGAAACCTGCGACCACAACCGCGCATATAGCCGCGATACGCGAGGCTCCTGCAATCAGAACGAACCCGGCTGCGCAAAGAAAGAATCCTATTACGATCATCGTTCTCGCACCGGTTCGCTCAGCAATCCAGGAAACTATCACCGAGCCGATAATCGAGCTCACACTGTAGAGCATCAGAAACTCGAGCGAAGAACCCAACGGGAAGCCGGCCTGCACCATGAAATGTGGCAACCAGGTGCTCGTGGCATAAATGATCAGGAGTATGATAACCATGGTCAGCCAGAACCCGATTGTGGCCCACCGATATTGCGGCTGGAACAGCGCAACGATTGGAGATCGCGCTGGCCGAACATCGGCGACCTTCTCCGTCGATTCATCGAGTCCGTACTTGCTGGCAACGATGCCGGCTTCGAGCTCCTGCCGGTGCAACCATAGGTACGACATGGACTCGGGAAGCCAAGCGAATGCCATCGGCAACACCGTTACCAGCGGAATCGCCCCAAGGGCGTACACCGCGCGGAAGCTGCCGTGCGGCAGCAGCACCAGGGCTGCAAACGATGCCACAACTGCACCGAAGAACGGACCGGTCAAGACGGCACAGACAACGCGATGGCGATAGCGAGGCGGCGCAAACTCCGAAGCAATGGAGACAACGATGGGCATCATTCCGCCGATTCCGAGACCCGTCATGAAACGTGCGGCGCCGAACGTCGCCAAGTTCGCCGCCGCTGCGCAGAAAAGTGCCGATAACGAGTAGAATGTCAGCGAGAAAAGGAATAGTCGTCGGCGACCGAAAACATCGGTCAATGTTCCGGCTCCAAAGGCCCCGATCAGCAATCCCACCAGGGATACACTCCCGACAGTTCCGGCCGACGCCGCCGTTATCCCCCACGTCTTTTCGTGGATAATCAACGGCAGTGTCGCACCGTAGACGAAAACCTCATATCCATCGGCAATCAGTGCTAACCAGCAGATCAATTGGGGTACCAACCACATCCGCGCAGGTTGGCTGATACCCGCATTCGAAGAGTCCACATCGACCTACATTTTCTAACGCTGCCGAGTAGCAGCTTGACGGTGACGGGGTCCCGGACAGCCCACAGTTTCGAGGATTCGCCGGGCGCACCGTTCACCACAGAACCGGTCCGAGCAGGCTTCTCGCCTCGCACCGACCTGTCAGGGATCAAATTCGAACAGCCGCATCGCGAGCAGGGGGACCCGCACGAGTTGGTAGTTTGTCTGACATCTTATATAGTACGAAGGATCGTTCGACTGTGTCAAGGCCCACAAGATACGGGGCGCGCCCCTCCCGATCAGAACGAACGGCAGCCGTTCTGGATTCTGATCGGGAGGTTGCTCGATAACGCCGGCTTTCGAGCGGGCGCAGCGGCTCTGGAGCACGCACCCACCAACTACTGGGTCGTGACTGCAGCCCAGGACCAAGGTACGGGCGACGCCGCCGCACCAGACCCCAGTTCACCACTCTCGTAACGGAACTAGAGCGCACCCTCTCGGGGATTGTCTATACGCGCGTCGATCACCGAAGAGCATTTGAGCTGAGAGGGTCGCGATGCGACGATCCGAGGATATTTGGCCGAAAATCCGAAGCTTGGCGTCGCTCAGGCTATTCGGAGTTGATGCGGAACGAGAACCCTAGGCGGAAGGTCTGTGGGCCCATCACTGAGACCGGCCGAGGCGCGCAAGCGACCGATCGAGTGTTGTCAACAGAACCAGTGCTACCGATGAAACCAGCATGAATCCTGCAAGACTCGGCAAACCAGCCCCGCTGGAACCCGATGATAGGAACGCGCCGCCCGCAGCTGCCGCGCCGATCGCGCCGAAGTAGGTGGAAGTCCGAAGCAGCCCCGCAGACGAACCGATCCGCGTCGGATCTGCCTGTAAGTAAAGGGCGTTTTGGTTGGCAAGGGTATTCAGCCCTTGAGGTATGCCCATGATCATCGAGCCCACAACCAGAAGCCAGATCGCCGAACCAGAGTGCAATGTCAGCAAGACGACAGCCACTAGGACCTGGCCTAGACTGCCGACCAGGAGCTTCGCCCGGATCTCTGGCCGCCGACCAGTGAGGGTCGAGACGCCGATCGCCGTCAATGACATAGGGAGCAAAACAAGTCCTGCCCCTGCGGCACTCAGACCACGCCCCTGCTCCAGCCACTGTGTGAAACCGTAGAGATAACAGTAGAGCACCATACAAGCGAGTAGGTTTCGCAGAAATGTCGCCACCAGGGGAAGATTTCCACCGAGAACCCGAACATCAAGAAATGGCTGCGCGATGCGCATCTCGCGGATGATCAAGCCGATACCTGCCAACAATGCAATCACCGGTAGATACCAATGCGCGACTTGAGGCTTCATCAGGAAGATCAAGAGAGCGACCAACATTCCCGTGAAGAGGCCGATGCCTGGAAAGTCCAGGCTCGACAACGTGCTTCGTTGGGCAACAACGACTTTCGGTATTCTACGCGCGCCCAGCACCAAGCATGCAAGCGCGAGTGGAATATTGACGGCGAAGGTCGTTCGCCAGCCTCCGACATGGATGAGCAAGCCACCCAGTGTCGGCCCGATAACCGTCACCGTCTGATTGGCAACAGCCAACGCGGTGAGAACGCCCGCAGGGCTGCCCTTCCCTGTGCGATCAGCTTCGCTGCGAATCAAGTACATCGATGCGGGATAGCCTGCACACGTACCGAATCCCAGGACCACCCGCGCTAGGACGAGAACCCAAAACTGGGGTGCGAGCACCCCCAATAGGCCAGCGAGGCCGGCCAGCATCGTTCCACCCAGGTAGATCCAGCGAGGACCGTACAGATCCACAAGCCGCCCGACGACTGGTTGCCCAACAGCCGTTGCCAGGTACAGCGCCGACACCAACCAAGCGGTCTCGGATGCTGAGGCGCCGAACGCTACGCCGATTGGTACCAGCGAAACCGAAATAATGGATGAATTGACTGGGTTCAAGGCTGAACTCAGCATCATGGCAGGTAACAACCGACGATCGAAACGGTCTGGTGGTGCCTCATGCTTATTGACCCGCAATAGAAAAGTCATCCTTACCCAAACCGTTCGAGTAGAGCCAGGGCGCGCAACATGGTCTGCCGCTCGGCTTCCGAATACTCCTCCTCCATCGCCGTCGCGAGCCATTCCTGTCCAGCTTTGACCCGGCTGGTCATGTATTCACGCCCAGCACTACTGAGCGAGATCGGTTGCCGCCGCCCATCGTGCGGATCGTGGTGGCGATCGACGAAGCCGCGTTCGGCCAGTGCCGACAGCGTGACCCCAATTGCCTGGGGCCGCACGCGCTCCGCGGCGGCAATCTCGCTGGCGGTAAAGTCGCCGCACGTCAACCGGCTCATAACTGACATCTGCGACGGTGTCAATTCCTGATTATCCGACGTCGCGAGGATCCGGCGCCGCAGCCGGACCAGTGTTATACGCAGCTCACGTGCGACCTCCCATGCAGATTCAGACACCGTAACCAGAGGTTTACTCATACCTTCGACAAGAATCTTGTTAGTTGATCAGCCGACTCAAAAATGTTGGGGTACAAGAGATATCGTGCACCCACCTCCGGCTCGACCGCGACCTCTGGTGCTTCTGCTCGCCCGAGGCGCGGTCAACCGAGACTATGCGCAACAGCATTGCCCCAGCTCGAGATACGATCCCAAAGTTGGACACGCGTCGAAGCGGTGTTGTGGCAGTGCGCAGCGCCCTGCAGCACAAACAGGGTGACATCAGGCGAGGCGCGATAAAAACTCGGCTCAGCGCGCGGGTCCCTGGTGAGTTCGAAGAATCCTTCACCGAAGCCGAGGAACACCGGCACCTCGAGGACTGCAGCTTCGTCTCTGCCGAATCCCGGAGCGATGACCTCGGCCGCAGCCCGAACGGGAACTCGCGAACTGACCGCCTCGTCCGCCTCCAGCACGGCCACTGGTACATCGGATCCGTACAGGAGGTGCTGGATGTTCTTTCTCGGTCGACGATGGAACTGGATTTCGGGTGCTACCCCAAACCGCTTGCGACCGATCGCTTCACTGGCATCCATGCGTTCGGCAAGGGTGTTGCCTTGAATCTCACCAAACGGGTTCGAGTAGTCGAGCCCGGCGCCGAGCAGGCAGACCGCATCATATGTGCGAAACCCAGCCTGCACCAGGATCGTGACGAACGCACCGAGCGAATGTCCAGCCCCGATGAATGGCCCCTTCACCGGGCCGAGCCCATCGACAAGGGTGCCCGCCCGAACCCGCTCGATAATCTGCGCCGCGGCAACGCTATTGCCGTTGCGAAGCCGCTCTGCCGTAACCGCACCGCCGGGTGGGTCGCTGCTCTCGCCGACGCCGAGGTGATCGAGCGCTATTACCACCCAGCCCAGCTCGGAGAGATGCTCAGCGAAGCTGTATCCAGGGTGTCCGGGCACTTCGAGGTGCCAGTAGTGCTTATCGAATCCCCCACCGGACAGACAAACCATCGTGCCGGTCGGCTCGATGCCAGGCGGAGGTACAAATACCCATGCGGCCTGGCTCAGTTCAGTATCGGCGACGCCGTCACGAACTTCGAAGCTGAGGGGATAGAGCATAGAGTTCTCCTGTCGTGGAGGAAGTCTGCACGTCTACACAATGGATCATGCTGCCGCACAGAAGATTTCAATGATCGCGGCGTTAGCCGCCGGTGCGGTCGAGCAAAGCGAGAAGGTCGGCGACAGTGGTCATTTCCCCGAGCCGGGGAAAGATATTGTTGATGCTGTTCTCGTGGGCGACATGACTGAGATCCGTCATGGCGTCAGCGACCAGAACGACGTTGTAGCCATGCTCGTGGGCCTGACGGGCAGTCGAATCAACTCCGATGCTCGTCGCGACGCCGGCGATGACGACCTGCGTGATACCGAGCTCGACCAGATGCTCTCCGAGGTCTGTGTTGTGGAAGGCGCCCCACGTGTATTTGGTTACCGTCTTGTCGTCGGGATGCTGGTTGAGTTCAGGCAACAAATCGGTCCAACCGTCCGGCATCTCGTGGCCGCCGCCCTGCTCTGTACGCCCGGGAGACTGCCCGGCAGCGTTGACCAAGATCACAGGCAAATGCTTGGCGCGGAAAGCATCGGCAAGGGAGGCCGCTCGGGCAACGATGTCGTCAAGCGGATGCACGGTTGGCAGCCCAGCCAATCCGGCTTGCAGGTCAACGAGTATGAGCGCGAGGGTGGGCTCTAGAACGCGAAGGGGCACAGGAACTCCTACTCAAGCTCCGCGAGGCAACGACGGCTGGGCGGAGCCACAGATTAGTGATTGGCCGACATCGATGACCGGATCGCTTTGCCTGCCCCGGAGCGAACGGCAGCTGTTCGGGAATAGACAAACTGCCGCGCCTTTGCAGATCGGGTCATACCAACTCTCCTGGTCTTTGTCATACCTCCGCATCCTTCGACCGGGACCGAAGCCCTTTGAGCCTAAGATGAGGTTGTCATGACTTGTCAGACTTGATATGTATACACCACCATCGAAGCGTGAGCAAGGGCACATGGACGGGTGACCGAGCGTTCAGCTGTACGATCTGCAGCTCCGATCCCGAACGCGTACACATCAGAAGCTCTAACCTGCGTTGACATGTCTAGTAGCTTGCAGCTCAAAGGAACTGCGACTCGTTTTTCTCCAACTCGACGTAAGGTTGCCCCCTCATGTCTGAAGTGGCGGATTGCGGCAGGATCCACCAACATGGCGGAGTGGGATCTCCTTTGCAGATCGCGACGATCAACGCCTTGCCCCCTGGCCCAGGTGGCTGCAGCAGCCCGGTTCGATCGAGAGCGCTGATGGCCTGGGCCGCCCCTTGCTGCGGCGCCTGATGCGACTTGGACTTGACGCCGAACCTACATACTGGGCCAAAGCCGTCTGGCTGCCAGCGATTTCGTCAGCAGTGACAAATCAGATCGACATCCTCGTAGGCTCAGCCAATATCATTCGCCTGTGAAGATGGGAGCGCGCCTCTCGCGGAAGGCGGTGCGGGCTTCATCTGAGTCCCGTGTCGACTGAACAACTGCTTGCTCAGCCGCAACCATAGCGAGCGAAGTCATGAAGTCGACTCGTTCCCCCTGCCGGACAAGACGTTTGATGGCTCGGACGGCAACCGGGGGACTGTCGGCAAGACGACGGCACAGCCGATTCGCCTCTTCAGCAAGCTGATCAGGTGCGTGAACGGACAGGACGATGCCGAGGTCGAGCGCCTCGGTGGCGTCTACAAACCGGCCAGTCCACAACAATTCGAGAGCTCGAGCCTGGCCGACGATCCGGGGCAGCAGGTGGGCACCGCCATCGCCAGGGATCAGGCCGACCCGGACGTACGCTTCCGAGAAGCGCGCTCGATCCGACGCAAGCCTGATGTCGCAGGCAAGCGCCATATCCATTCCCGCACCGACGGCAGCACCGTCCACCGCCGCGATCAGTGGCTTGTCGAGTTCCAGGGCGGCAGCCGCAACACGGTGAACCCGATGCGACAGGACTTCCTGCCGGCCGAGCGTTGAGGTGATTTTAGAAAAGTCTTCCAGATCGACACCCGCGCAGAATGTTCCGCCGGCACCGGTAACCAAGACGACACGCACGGCGGGGTTCGACCGCGCAGAGCGCAGACACTCAGCCCACGTATCGAGCATTTCGAGCGTGAAGGCGTTCTTCCGATGCGGCCGATTCAGCAGGATTGTCGCGATCCCGTCGTCGACGATGTACTCGAGGTCTGCCATTGCGAAAATCCTTCTGCGAGAGTCCTTTACGACACGTCACGGTGGGCATCACGACGACATATATGCCCACAGTCGGTGTGGCCCAGCTGCCATAGCGGTTCCGCTAAGCAGGTTGTCCCAGTGGTAGACCGACCCGAAGTCGGAGCGCCACGCCAAGGCACCCGTCGTGAACTCGTGCAGGCGATGTTCCCGAGTCGTGCCGATGGCACCGTGTACCTGGTGAGCATTCCGCACCACCACCGACGCCGCATGGCCTGTGCAAGAGCGTGCAACAGCGATTCGGAAAGCGATCCGCGGATCGTCCCAGCCTGAACGCACCACTTCGGCCACAGCGGATTCGGTGGTGGCTCGTGCCAATGCGGTCTCTGCGGCGATGTCCGCGACGAGATGTTGAATCGCCTGAAACCGCATGAGCGGGCGTCCGAACTGGACTCGATCTCTCGTATGCTCGACAGCCAACTCCAGTATGCGGTCGAAGGACGCGCATATCTGCACGCTCCTTGCGAGCGCACCCCGCAGAAAGAGCGTATCGATCAGCGTATCCGGAGCCACATCGCCGGAAAGCCGAGCAACGTCGACGGAAACACGATCGCGTGGCTCTCCGGCAATATTCGTTCCAGGAACGATGTGGAGGTCACGGCCATCAACATCGGCAACTCTCGTGCTACTGCCTTGTCGCCAGGCCACGACCACGCGGTCCGACCATGACGCCCACGGAACATCAGTCGCCGTTCCGGTCCCGTCCAGCACACACGCAGTACGGCGAGCGTCGTCCACTTCCAGCCCAACCTGGTCGAGCAACCAGCATGCCAGCAAGTCATGCTCGGCCAGCGGCACACGGACACCGTGGTAGGTAGCCGTCCGCAGAAGTTCGGCAGCCTCCAACCAACTCGCGCCGCTGCCCCCTCGCGCCTCATCCCCAGTAAGTCGGATCAGCCCAAGTTCGTTCAGGCGGTTCCAGAACGCTGCATCACAAACTGTAGGACTGTCATGGCCCTCACGGTAGTCAGCGAACACCGCGGACATCATGTCCGTCAGCGCACTGTCCACAGATATCATCAGCGCATCCCCAATCCTCGAGCGATCACTCCGCGCAGAACCTCGTTCGTGCCGCCGCGGAGGGTGAACCCTGGGCGTTGGAGTACCGATTCCTCGACAAGAGCGCGATACGCCGCGTCCTCGGGCAACTCTGTAAGCAGATCGACGAACTCGGCAATATCGCCCTCCGTTGCCGTACCCAGCACCTTCACGACAGCCGCCGCCGTGTCGGCCGACTCGCCGCGCTCCAAGGCTCCGGCAACGGCGAGCGACATCTGATGAAGTCCGGCGAGCCGCGCCACGTAACGCCCCAGATCAGGATGGCGGGGTACCGCTCCGTGGAACATCTGTTCAGCGGTCTTCGCCAGTAGCGGGAACGTCGACAGAAACCGTTCCGGTCCACTACGTTCATACCCAAGCTCCGACGTGACCTGTCGCCAGCCGTCACCGATACTCCCAAACACCATCGCGTCGGCGACGAATACGTCGTCGAGGATCACCTCGTTGAAATGGTGTCGCCCACTCATCGACACGATCGGCCGAATATCGACGCCCGGAGATTTGAGCTCGACGATGAACTGACTAAGGCCTTCGTGCCGTCGGCAGGGGTCCACGGGGCTGGTGCGCGAAAGGCAGATAAAGGCATCCGCCCGGTGCGCGCCGGACGTCCACACTTTCGTGCCGGTGATCTGCCAACCACCGTCGACCTGAGTTGCCTTCGTCCGTACGCTGGCCAGATCAGATCCGGAGTCGGGCTCGCTCATTCCGATTGCGAAGAAGCATTCACCCCGGGCAATTGCCGGGAGATAGCTACGTTTCTGCGTCTCGCTGCCGTACTTGAGCAGAGACGGGACGATCTGCCGGTCTGCAATCCAATGGGCTGCAACCGGTGCACCGGCGGCAAGTAATTCCTCCGTCACCACGAAGCGCTCGAGGTGGCTACGACCATGTCCGCCATACTCGATTGGCACGGTCATTCCGAGCCAGCCCCGCGCAGCCAGCGCCCTGGTGAACTGCTCATCCCAGCCGGTTACCCACGAGTCGACTCTAGGTGTGATTCGCCCCGCCATACGCTGTTCGAACAGAAAGGTGCGGACCTCTGAACGTAAGGCGTGCAACGGGCCGGCATCGTCCGGGACCGGCGGAACCAGCCTTCGGGAAATCATGGCAGCGTCCTCTCTTCGCGAAGTCCGCACGAAAACGACGGGGCATCCTGAACGCTGATGCCGCTGCGACAGCTCGTGGCAATCACACTGCCGCACCGTTCACGGTGCGGACCCACAGGTCCCAGACGCGATCGATAACGGTATCGACCGTGGCCGCGATCTCACGTGCCTGATCCTTGGGTGTATAGCTGACGGCCCCCAGCGCAAGTGCTTTGAGCAGGACGTTCGCATTCTCGCGTGCGTAGAACGAGCGATAAACCGCCTGCCGCAGCGATGCCCCGACAACCGAGACACCGTGGGCTCGCATGAGCACCAATGGCGCCGTCCCCAGCGATGCCGCGAGTGCATCACCAACAGCCGATGTTTCGACCAAGACGCCGGTCGGTTGACCATCGATCTCGAAACGAGGTGCGCCATCGCCCAGGAAGGCACTCGCGTGCAATACAGGCAGCAGTTCGGTATCCGTCACAGTGAACGGAATCAGGTCCGTGGAATGGCTGTGTACAACTGCATTGACCTCCGGCCGGGCACGGTAGATGCCGGAGTGGATATGCCTTTCGAGATAGGTCCGCTCACCATTGACGGTTTCGCCGGTAGCGACCTCTGCCTCCAACAGATCCGCCGG
The DNA here is from genome assembly GCF_000308615.1 of Nocardia jiangxiensis NBRC 101359. Taxonomy (GTDB): domain Bacteria; phylum Actinomycetota; class Actinomycetes; order Mycobacteriales; family Mycobacteriaceae; genus Nocardia; species Nocardia jiangxiensis. The sequence goes on along the minus strand of NZ_BAGB01000165.1, from coordinate 43,435 downwards.
CGTCACAATGGCCGGCGCCAGACCACGAGCAATCAAAAACCGATCCGGCCTGTCCGGCACGCGAACACTCACGTGCCCCCAGCCATCGGCGATTCCCAGAGCCGCCAGCACGTGGTTGGCCATCACAAGTTCGTTACGGAGCTGGTCGATGTCGGTCACAGGGACTCCTTATAGATATCAACTTCAGGCAAATCCCGATACTCGGGTCGATCACCGACGGGCAGGATTCAACAAGTACCGTCTGTCGAACGGTCACCGGACCAGGCGATTTCTCGAAGAAGCGAAGTCAGACGGCGCCGAGCTGTTGCGGCCCGCGATCCAGTTGCAGGATCTTGACAGCTTCATCCGGAGTCGCTGGGCGACGACCGAAGATCCGCGCGATCTCCACCGCCTGCGCGACCTGCTGGTAGTTGTGGCGAGCGAACGATCCATCGGCGAGATTCAGGCTCGATTCGAACCCCACGCGCACACACTCGAAGTCCACGGCCAGGGCCAACGCCACCGCTTCGAACGCCGTTGAACCACTCCCGACGTGGTTGCGAATCGCATTCGGGAACATCCGCTTGGCCTCGTCCTGAAGATGAAGCCACGTCCGGTGGTCGGGCACGAACGAGGGAATGATCGGCATCAGCAGTGCAATGTAGGGCGATGCCGGGTCGATTCCCTCGGCAGCCAGATACCGGTGCAGTCGGTGCAGCGAGGAGATGTGCGGGATTTCGAACTCGATGACCGAACCGCGACTGTAGACCGTTCGGATCGTTTCACTGAGGAACCGACCGGAGTTGCGGAACGACGCCTCCTGCGGAAAACCACCGTCAGGATCGTAGAAGTCGATCGACACCGTCATCGCACCGTAGTAATCAGGAGTCGGATCGAGATTGAGAAGAGCGAGCCGCTCCGCATCGGGCGGGAACACATGCTCGCCGGTGGTCGGATCGATTCGGTATCCGATTCCGTTCGTGCACTGGATGAGCAGTTTCGTCTTCTGCCGCACCTGGCGGATGATCTCTGCATAAACGGCCGGATCGCCCGTGTTTCTCCCCTCGGAATTACGGCCGTGGAAATGCAGGACGGTGGCACCGGCCTCCTCGCACCGAACAGCCTCCTCCACGATCTCTTCCGTGGTCACCGGAACAATCGCCCCATCGCGGCTCTGCTGGGCACCGCCGTTCACCGCCGCGACAATCACCAAAGGCTTCTCTGCCATGTGCTCTCTCCCTGAGATTCGATTCTGAACAACTCGCCCCTGAAAGCAAGCCGAAGCATGGAGCGCAGACCGACGCCCTGCGGACCGGACAGCCCAGACGGGCCGCCGACTATTGTACTTTGTCTGACATACTATAACGTACGAATATTGGGAGCGTCAAAGCTCCTTCCGTCGACGCGCTCGAGCTAGCCAGCAGGTCTGCCGGTCTATCTGTCTTCGCTCCAATCGAGCGGTAGACAGCCAAGCCGGTCCACGCTCGGCCAGTCCTCCTCACCGCTGCGACCGTGGCCGACTCCGTCGGCCACGGTGCGGTCAACTGCCACGAGGCCAGCAAGTTCTTCGGCGTACCGCATTGCGGAACCAGGATCGAAAGACCTGATCATCTGCATTTTCTCCGCCTCCAACGAGCCCTCCGCATGGCTGTTGAGAGATGTTTGGTAGCCGCCGTAGTCACGCACCGTGAGATCTGCGACCAGATTGGCGATACGCAACCGTCGCTCGCCGGGAACGGCGCCGGCGTAGTACTTTTCGAGCACCGGCCGAATACTGGGGTCAGCCCAGTCCTCTGCCCCTGGACCCGTAACCAACAGCCCACCCGCGAGATCCACCAATGTGGCGGCAGCCTCTGGGTAACCATGAGCGAACGTGTACTTCGCCAAGTTCACCACGAGCGGGTCCGGCCTCCAGACGCCGCGGTCGTCGGGCAAAGCACGGATGTTCGACAGTTCCGCAAGTCCGCGGACGGTCTCGGTCCATGCGACCATCCGGGCCAACTTGTCACGAACATGGCCAGCATGGCTGATGCCATTCGCATCCGCCACCAGGTTCGCTGCTCCGAGCATCAGGTCGAGAAAGGGCAACTTGTAGTTGATGGCCGTATGGCGATGAAAGTCGACAAATGCCAAGGTCAGTGGGCCGGCCATCTCCCACTGTCGCTCCATGAAGACACGTTCGCGTGGGATCCGAACATCATCGAAGACCGTCAACGACTCGAGCATCCGGTGTCTGCTGGAGAGCGGAAATTCAAACTCATTTCGCTGACCGGCCGAGTACGGCGAAACATAGAGGGTCAGTCCCGGGGTGGCAGGCGGGATCGCAAAGGAGACAGCGTAGTCCGCGTCGTCACGCCCCATCGCCCGAGTTGGGAGCACTACGATCTCATCTGCGTTCGGCGAGTACGTCGTTTGTGCCTTGGCGCCGCGTACAGTGATCGAGTCGGCGTCTGACGCAACGATTCGCAGATACAGGTCGGGGTCGGCCTGCTGCGATGGAGTCAGCGAGCGGTTCCCCTTCACATCGGTTTGAGCCACCGCGAGAGCGAGGTCATCGTCCAAGCAGCGCTGGTAGAAGGCACGAATCCGATCGAGTCCCTCCCCCTCGCACGTCCGCAGGAGTGCGAACAAAGCGTCGCTGCCAACCTCCTTGAGCACAATCGCGCCCGCACCCCGACGTGAGATCTCTTGAAGCAACTCGCTTCTGGCAATGAGATCCTCGCGCGACCGAGGAAGATGGTAGAAAGCCGAATAGCCGTCCCGGATAGCGAGAGCGGGACGGTCGGCGGCGATCGAGAAACACAGTGCGCACCGGTCGGTGGCTGACCGGATATCCGGCTCCTGTTCAACATCGATCACCCGGCGGCCGCGGTAGACGATCGTACGGTCGTCGATCAGGCCCTTTCGGTACTGCTCTGCGGTTCGGACACCCATTCGTCGCTCCTTGTCATTCTCCAATAGCGCATCGCCACAGCGGTGCCGATAGCGGTGAGCTCACCGCGACTGAAATATCGTGCAGCCCAGGGCTTCTCAGGACCGAGATTTGTGTGTCCTACTCCCCGATGCTCTTGGGACACCATGGCGGCGGGCCACCGAATCCGCCGCCATGGCGATGCCGATCCGAGCAAGCTCGTCTCGGCGGTGAAGTGGTCCCAACTTGTCAGGAGGCTGGGATCGGCGCTCCGAATCGAGCCTTCAGAGCTGGTCGGTCCACCTTGTTGCTGCCCGTCCGTGGAATTTCCGAGACGATCTCGATCCGACGAGGCCGGTGGAGCCCCTGCAGATCGGCATGGCCGCTGCAGAAGTCGCCGATGTCCGCAACCGTCACATCCGGTCGGCTGGGCACCACGATCGCGGTAACCTGCTGTGTGAATCGTTCGTGCGGCGTTCCGATCACCGCGACCTCAGCGATCAATGGGCACTCCTGCAGGTGTCCTTCGACCATCTGCGGATAGACGTTCTCGCCACCGCTGATGATCATGTCGTCCATGCGCTCGACGTAATACAGGTCGCCACCGACCCCTTGGCGGACCAAGTCGCCGGTCCGGAACCAGCCGTCGATGAACCGGTCCTTCTCGACCTCCGGAAGCCGCCAATAGCCCGCCGCCACCGCGTCACCACGCACTTGGAGCTCGCCCACATCGCCGGGGGCAACCGGCGCGAGGGTCATCGCGTCAATGATCCGCCACTCGACAATCTGCTCCAGCGGCCTCCCCATCGAACCGTCCTGACGTGGCCGGTCAAGCCGCTGGGTAATGGCCAGACCACTCTGTTCTGTCTGACCGTAGGCATTGACCGGTGTAATTCCGACCGCCTCTGTGAATTCATGCAATCGAGCCTCTGGCAAGGCAGACCCGCCGATGCCACAGATTCGGAGCGAGTCCAAGCCACGGTGGTTGACTCCCAAGTGGTTCACGATGTCGATCATCATCGTAGGTACGAGAGTGGCTACCGTCGGTCGCAATTCCTCAGCATCGTCGAGCCATCGAGCCACGTTCCAACGCCGGAGTGTGACGCTACCTCCCGCGACAAACAACGGCAGAGTGGCCCAACACAATCCTCCGACATGAAACAGCGGCGTCGCGACAAGACCATGATCGCCCGGTCCGAGGTTCCACAGGTCGAGAACCGCCTCACATTCTGCCGCAACGTTGCGATGCGTCAATCGAACGCCTTTGGGTACGCCGGTCGATCCGCTCGTATACATCAACATCGCATCATCGGCATCTAGACGGGGGATGGTCTCGCCCAGCCAGTCACCCACGATGACATCGCCGAAGGGCACGCCCACCGCACCGCCGTCGGGACCGACGGTGACTACGTGGTCAGCTGCGACCGAGTCCATGCCCTCGAGCAGGCGCTCCGCATCGGAGCCGAGCGTCACCAACCACGACGATCCCGAATCCTGCACCGCGTGGGCCAGAGCTGACGCCGTGTACATGTAGTTCAGCGGGACCGCAACACCGCCGGCCTTCCACACGCCCAACAATGCCGGCAGATACTCCGGTTCGTTGTGCATGAAGAAGCCCACACGGTCGCCGGGCCGCAATCCGTTACGAACCAAATGCCCGGCAAATGCCGCAGCGATGTCGACCAGGGCGCGATAGTCCAGCTCGGTGTCGCCGCAGCGCAGTGCGAGGGCGTCGCCTCGGCGCCGCGCGACGCGCTCGATCACATTGAGGAAATTCATGGGCACATCACCGCCGGATGAAGCCCGGGAAGCCAGCTTCCGCCTCGTCGTCCAAAGCTGCGAAGTAATTGTTGGCTCCGCCGTGGTAGGCCATCACCACCACCGGTTTGCCCGGGATGTTGCTACCGAGGTGCCATGCATGGACGCCCATCCCCTTCGCGAAAATCGTCCTCGCCAGCAACTCCGGCATGAGATCGGTCCACTTGTCGACAGCATCCACGTCGGCTTCGATGATCGTCTGCTTGTCTTCCAGCAATTGGGTGATCGCCCGGCCGATCCAGCGGACAGACCGGTCGATGACCGCCGGGATATTTGCGAACGGCTGATGCGGGCCGCTCGCGAGGAACAGGTTCGGGAACCCATCGACCATCTCACCGAGGTTGGTCCGCGGCCCGTCTTTCCATTTGTCGTGCAGATGCACGCCGTCACGTCCGACGATGTCCAGAGTCAGATAGGCGCCGGTCACCGCATCGAAGCCCGTCGCAAAGACGATGATATCGGCCTCGTACTCGGCGTCGGCGGTACGCAGCCCTCCCTCGGTGACATCAACCAGCGGGTTGTCCGACACGTCGACAAGGCTGACATTGTCCCGGTTGAACGCCTCGTAGTAGAAGTGCCCCAGCGGGGGACGCTTGGCAAGCAGCGGATACTTAGGGCACAGGATCTCGGCGGTGGCGGGATCCTTGACCGTCTCCCGGATCTTGCTCCGAAGGAAGTCGCACACCAGCTCGTTGGTCGTCTCATCGGTCAGGATGTCGTCGAACGTCTCGAACAAGAACTGGAAGTGACCGATCTCGTACCCATGTTCAAGAATCGCCTGCTGCTCCTGCGCAGAGACATCGGCCGCGACGCGATGAGCCGAACCATAGGGCAGCGCGAAGTTCTGACTGAAGACCTTCTGCCAGATGCCGTCGTAGTCGGCGCGAATTTCGCGCCATGCGGCATCGTCCAGTGGGTGGTTGCGCGCGGGGAGGACCCAGTTCGGTGTGCGCTGGAAGACCGTCACGTGCGCGGCCGTCTCGGCAACGAGCGGAGTGAGCTGCACACCGGTCGCACCGGTGCCGATCACGGCGACACGCTTACCGGTGAAGTCGACGCCTTCGCTCGGGTACCGTGAGGTCTGGTACCACTCACCCCGGAAACTCTCGAGCGACGGGAACGGCGGCCGATACGGCTTCGAAAGGTGCCCCAGACCGGTAACGATAAACCTCGACCGAATTTGCGCGCCGCCTTCGATGCTGACAACCCAGGTTTCGGAGCCCTCATCGAATACCGCAGACTCGATATGAGTGTTGAGCATCATATCTTTGCGCATGTCGAATTTGTCGACCACAAGACGCAAGTACCGTTCCACTTCAGGCTGGCTCGGATAGCGCTCGCTCCAGTTCCACTCGTTCATCAGGTCTTTGGAGAAGCAGTATGCGTAGACCCACGCCTCGCTGTCGGTCCGGGCGCCGGGGTACCGATTCCAGAACCAGGTACCGCCGATGTCGGAAGCCGCTTCGATCACTAGAGCGGTCAGGCCGCGTTCACGAAGTTCGTAGAGGGTGCGGATGCCGGCGAAACCGGCCCCCACGATAATGGCATCAAAATCGACTGCGGTATCGCTGGTGGCGGCAGTCCTCACATCGCTGTGATCAGACATCTCTTCTTACCTTTCAATACTTGGACGTACCGGTGTCAAACCGGCGTCAGTTGAGCTGGAGCAGGGGTCGCAACCAGGCTCCGATCGCAGCGATCGTCGCGTCGGCCTCGGGAGCCCGGCCCGCCATATATACGTGCACGTGCTGCATTCCTTCGTTGATATCGAGAGTCGTGCTTACCCCGGCCTTTTCGGCCAATGCAGCGAAGCGAACAGCGTCGTCCTGGAGCATCTCGTCGGTGCCACAGGACAGGTAGATCGGAGGCAATCCCGTGAGGTTCGCGTACAGCGGGTTCGCCAGGGGATCCTTCACAGACCCCTTCTCCCCCAAGTACATTGCCGTCTTGTCCAACGGCATCCTCGAAAGGATCGCGTCCTTCTCCCGATTCGACTCAATGGTCGAACCGGTGAGTTCCAGGTCGTACGCCGGTGAGATCGCGACAATCGCCGCAGGGAGACGTAGGCCCTTGTTCCGCATCGCGAGGACCGCGGCGGTCGACAGGTTTCCGCCGGCGGAATCACCAACCGAGGCAATGTGATTGGCCGCGAAGCCCTGGTCCAGAAGCCAGCGGTAGGCTCCGACCGCATCCTCGATCTGTGCCGGAAAAGGAAATTCGGGGGCGCGCCGGTAGTCCAGCACAAGAGCGCGGGCACCTGCCGCCTTCGCCAAGTGAGCAGCCACCTTGCGGTGGCTATCCGCGGAATTCGTCACGAATCCACCACCATGCGAATACAACAGGACGCGCTCACTATCCGAGTCCAGTGGGTTGCACCATAGAGCACGGCACGGGCCGGCTTTCACTTCCTCATAGGTCACCCGAGTGGGTTCCACGGCCATGACATGCAATTCCTCGAACATCGCGCGTCGTTGCGCGAGCGACATGTCGGGGTTGTCTGCCATCCGGTCTGCCATTTCCGAGTATTTAGCCCGCAGCACATCGGATTCTGGGCTGGGCATCATCAGCCTCCTTCTTCAGGTCATCGATCGCCGGACCAGGACGGTCGCGTTGTCGCGCCCGATGTCCGGTGCGGGCGTGGGGTCTGGTGGCTGGTACCCGAGCAACCGCATCGGAAAGCCCTTGCGCGGCAGCCCGTCGTTCAGGAACACCCGACGCTCCCGGTATCGCGGATCGCGCTCACGGTCCGCGGCGGTGTTAACCGGCGCGCACGGCACGCCTGCTTCGACCAGTTGCCGAACACATTCCTCGCGGGAACGCTCGATAGACCACTCCGCAATCACGCGGTCAATGTCCTCGTAGTGGGTCTGCCACCAGGTCTCTGACATTTCTGCCCAACCACGCGCACCGAGAACGGCGGCGAGCGCCGTTCGGTCGGCGTCGCGGTGGCATGCAATGGCAACCCAGTCCTCCGAACCTGCGCACCGGTAAACATCGTGCGGGGTGCTTCCGGCGCGGCGGTTCGCCCCGGGTTCAGGCACCCTGCCCGTCTCCGCGTATTCGGCGATCCGGTCAGCCATAGTCCAGCTGACGACCTCACGCTGGGACAGATCGAGCTGCTCCCCCTTCAGGCCGAAATTCAGAGAATGAACTGCCAGGCCGGCAGCGAGCAACGACACCAGCTGATCGGGATAGTTCACATCCGCCGACGACCAGATCGGTGCGCCACCGGAGTAGCCGGTAACCGAGGCCAACCCGGATAACAGATCCAAAGTCGATCCGTACGACCTCGAGCGAGCCTCGGGCCCCGATTGGCCCTGACTCGAGAGCGAGACAGAGATCAATTCGGGATTGATCTTCAGTAGGCTCGCGTGGTCGATCCCAAGCCGCTCTGTGACGCCAACTGTAAAGTTCTCGACCAGCACGTCCGCCTGTGCTGCCAGGCTCGCCATCTCCACACGGCCTTGCTCGGACTTCAGGTCGAGCGATACCGCCAGCTTGCCCGCGTTATTCGATTCGAAAAGCGGTGATACCTGGGGCCCCTGCGCGCCAGGCGTCGTTGGCCCGCTCGCCGACCACACCCGGAACATATCGGGGCGATCCGGCGCCTCCACCTTGATGACGGTCGCGCCGTAGTCAGCCAGGAATCGGCTTGTGGCGGCACCGGCGGTGATCGTGCCAAGGTCCAGCACGACCACGCCCGCAAGAGGTGCGATATCGAGATCCGGCAGCTCGCTGTACGCGCGACGAGGGACCGGCGGCGAACTGTTGTCACCGCCCAGTTCCGGCGGTTCGCCACCACACCAACTCTGCCCCGCTGCCACCACCAGCGGCCCGACCATCGGTTCACCGTTGTCCTCACGGTCAGTGATGAATCCGCGAGCGCGGAATTGGGGGTCCATGGATAAATCGGCCATGTCCGCGCTGTATCCGAATGGCAAGCCGAGGCGCTGAGCTCGCCGATAGATCTCCCGTTTGGGAAGTTCAGCAGCCCAACCAGTAATAACCGGCCACCACCGTTGCGGGTTCGACGCCCGGGTGTCCTTGTCCTCGAGCTCCGGGTCCGACAACGCCGGGTCACCAATCAGCGCGACGACCGAGTCCCACTGCTCAGGCTGGAAGACCACCCCGATCCAACCGTCGGCCGCCGGCACGATACGCCACGGTCCTATGCTCGCGCCGCTCCGTTTAGGCAGTTGACCACCGACGGCGTAGCTGACCTCGCTCTTCCAATCGAGATACGCCGCAACATCGCATAGTGCGACATCGACAACATCACCACCTGATCGCCGGATCGCAAGCATGGCACCGAAGAATCCGACGAACGCGGACGCGTGTGCCGCCTGTTCTCCACCCAAGCTCAGGGGAGCCTGGCTCGGTTCGCCGATCATCCAGGCGAGGCCACCGTAGCTTTCCGCGAGGAGGCTGTCCCCGAACTGGTTCGAACGGCTGTCGTCGAGCCCGTAAAGGGTGAACCAAACTACCGTCAGGTGAGGCCAGGTTGCGCGCAGCTGCGTGGCCGACAAACCAGCCGCCTCTGCCGCCCTCGGCCCAAGGTCGATAATCAGAACGTCGGCACCGGACAGCTGCCCAGCCAGATCTGAACGACCGGCGGAAGTCTCCAGCTCGACAACTCGGCTACGCTTGGCCGAATTCAAGGTGGCGAACGTGAATCCGATGCCAGCTCGATTCAACGGCGCTTGATTCCTCATCGGGTCACCGGTCGGCGGCTCGAATTTGAGCACATCATGACCGAGACCGGCGAACAATCGTCCACAAGCTTGGCCAGCAACCCCTGCCGCGAGCTCGACTACCCGCAGTGGCCGAGCCGGCACCGAAGGATCCCGATCCCCTCCGCCGGTGCTCACTGCGGCACCTCGCCCGGCCCACCACGCACCGCACGGTTGTGCACCACGTGCCCATCGTCGAGGACATCGGATCGAACGGCGATCTGTGCCCTGACGCTCTCACCGTAACGAAGCGCGGCCGACCACTCGGAAATATGCATCGGAATCTGCTGCAGCGCTCGCTTCGACCAAGTAAGCGTCACATTGTCGTATCCTGCGATCTTGTGAGCCAGATCGAGCGCGGCCTGGCTCAGTTTTTCGGCTGGCACCGCCTGGTTCACAAGCCCCCACTCCGCGGCCGTACGACCGCTGATCCGGTCGGCCGTCAGGACCATCCAAGCGGCACGTTTGGGACCCAGCCGCAACTGCGTCGACGGGCCGGCCAGGCTCGGATACAGGCCGAACCCCACCTCGGGCATGCCGATCGGCGCATCCTCGGTGGCGATGGCCAGGTCGCTCGAATTGATCAAGGTGACACCGCCGCCGAGTGCAAAACCGTTGACCGCAGCGATCACGATCGCCGGATGATCGCGGATTCGCTCTTGTACTGTCAGCCAGCTCGTACGGCTGCCCGGCACCTGGGAGTCCGCGTCCGGCCCGTCCTGGGCAGCTTCTTTGAGATCGGCGCCCGCGCAGAATGCCGGACCTGCGCCCGTGAGAACGACGACCTTCGCCATCTTCATCGCACAGTCGTCCAGCACATTCAACAACGCGGCGCGCGCCGCGCGGTTCATCGCATTCCGCTTCTCAGGCCGGTTCAGCGTCACCCACATGACGCCGTCCCCCAGATCGCTGCATTGCACCAACTCTTGGTTCGGCGCGCTCATCGCTGCTCCTGAAGTTCATCGACGGCGAACTTGAGCACCGATCGCCCAGCCGCGTCGGGCTCAAAGACCGCTCGCACCGGTTGGTCCAACCAAGAATCCGGAGGACCATCGACGAGGTGCGTGATCAGGAATGGCCCCTCCGACAGCTGAACGAACGCCACAACATATGGGATCTCATCCGCGTAGGCCGCCAAATAGCGCTGGTGAATTCTGATCCACGACCAGAGCCGGCCCGTCCCGCTGGTCTTCTTCCACGTAAAGGAATCGTGCAGGCATCTGGGGCAAACTGGCGCATCCGGGAAGCGGAAAGTACCGCATGCGTCACAGACTTGCAGCCGCAACTCACCCTGTGCACAGCCTTGCCAGAAGGGTCCATTCGTGGCTGTGATCTCCGGCAACAATGCCGAGTACGCTTCGGAAAGCATTTCTGAACCTCACTTCTCCACGGTCAGCACATGCGATGTGACAATGGGCGACGCGCACATGTACTGGACCGTTTCGCAGTTGGCCACCTGACGCTCGCCGGCCTCGCCACGTGCCTGCCGGACGGCTTCGACATGCAGCGCGAAGCCCTGCATGTAGCTCTCGCTGGTATGGCCGCCCGAAGTATTCAACGGCCGCGGCCCGTCCCGGTGGATTCGCCCGTCCTGCACCCATTCCCAAGAACCGCCCTTAGGCGCATGCCCAAAGCCCTCGAGTGTAAAGAGAATGGTGGGAGTGAAGTTGTCATACACCTGCAGACAGTCGACGTGATCGGGTTTGAGGCCAGTTTCCTTGTACAGCCGACTAGCGACCTCGCTGCAAGCCGAATAGAAGAAGTCTTCACTGGTGTAGAAGTTGGTCAAGTTGCTCATTCCTGCCGTCCCGATAACGCGGACAGGAGGCTTCCGCATCGAGCGAGCCCGCTCGAGCGAGGTGACAATAAATGCGACTCCACCGTCATTGATCAGGCAGTAGTCGAGCTTGCGCAAGGGCTCGGAGACGAAACGGGATGCCATGTAGTCGTCCCGGTCGATCTCCTGCTGGAACACCGCCGCGGGGTTGAGTGCTGCGTTGCGACGATTGTTGATCGCCAAAGCAGCCAGCGCGTCCTCAGAAGCGCCGTAGAGTTGCCTATATCGTTGGTACATCATCGCGACATAAGCACCCGGCGAAGTCATTCCGTACATTGTGTCGTAGCTGGCCGTCGGCCCGGCTTCCTCGCCACCGTAGGTCAATCGAGCGGACCGACCATTGGTTGCGTACACGCAGGCCACGACGTCGGCAAGACCAGCCCGCACCAAGGCACATGCCTCCTGCAAGACAACGCCGCTCATTCGACCGGAGCCTTCGAGGTCGTGCACGAAACGAACATTGTGCATACCGAGCACATCAGCCATTCGGCCGTACTTGACATTCGTACAAAGGAGACCATCTACCTCGCTCTTTTCGATCCCGGCATCGTCCAATGCCTCTCGAAAAGCACCGGCTGCCAGGCCGTATAGATCCCGGGAAGTATCCTTGTTTGAATACAGCTCTCGGAAGTTGGATTGACCAACGCCAACGACAGCAACATCATTTATGAATCTCGACATTTCGCCTCTCAACAATGTCAGTTGATCGAGCGCAACCCACCCCAGCTCGCCACTCAGCAGCAGCGCGCATTACGTAGTAGAATATATGAAAGTTTTGCGGAAAGAGAATACAGAAATACTATTTCTGTTCGAGCACCTTTACCGCTTCCAGCGCAGCCTCCGCAGCAGAATGCACATGAACTCGCGCGGCCTCCGCAGCCCTTTCGGGTGATCGATCCTCAATCGCCGCAGCCAAATCCAAATACTCCTGGACAGCTAGTTCCAACCGCCCAGGAACGGATAGAGACAGAGTTCGCAGTGCATTTATTCGGGCGTGAAGTGCACCCAGCGTATCTTTCAGCAAGGAGTTGCGAGCTCCTTCGAGTAGCAACTCGTCGAACTTGTCGATCGCCTTCAGCCGCTCCTCGCCGGACACCCTCGGCTGGGCCAACTCGACCAGCGCCGCTACCTCAGCATCCGTCGCCCTACGAGTAAACAGCGCTGCCGCAGCCGGTTCCAGCGCCTCCCTCATCTCGTAGATCTCCCGAACTTCAGCGCTGCCGAGAACGGCCACCTGCACTCCTCGGCTTGGCGAGGTCTCCACCAAGCCGAGGGTCTGCAGAAGCCGCACTGCTTCACGTATAGAAGTACGGCTGACGCCGGTCAGTTCCATGAGCTCACGCTCAGTGAGACGCCGCCCAGGAGGAAGCAATCCCTCCGCAATCGCCTGGCGCACACGCCGAACAACCCGCTCAGGGATCGACTCGGACGGTCGGTCGATCAGCAAGTCAAGTTTTTCAGTCTCCACACGCTCCCCTTACTTTGTCTGACAAAGTACATACTACGACAGTCGAGTTGGGGCGGTCAACCAACCAGCGGCCCTGAGACCCGTGTCGGAAGAGACTGTCTTCGCAGGTACACCCCGCAAATCACGCACTGCGAGTGCCCTAGGGCGGTCCACGCGAGGGCCATACATACGGCGGACGTAGCAGGCAACGACTACCGACGTCTGGTCCTCTGCTGGTTCCGTGATCGATGCCCACGTCAAAGCTCGCCAGCACCCGGCCGGTTGCAGTCTCCACCGAGTTGAAACGGCGCAGCCAGAACCGAAATGAGATGCCTTCGATTAACGGCCAGCAGTACGCAGGCCGCAGTCGCATAAACAACCGCGAGGGCCAGCCGACCCGCCGGCCCCGTGACTGGAAATTGGACAGCGAACAGTAGCAGCAGAGTCCATGCTGCCCAACGGTGGAACCTGAGCCCGAGGATCAACGCAACACCCATCAAGGTCTGAGCGGCGGTCAGTAGCAGCTCCTCCGTCTGGCGCGCGTCCAGCACTAGGCTCGTTCCGCCACCGCCGACGAGATGTGCGATCGGCAAAGACCCGACCAGTAGCGTCCATTGGTTGACTTTGGACGAGATGAGTGTGGCGACCGCAGCGGTTCCCTTACCTCGGAGAGCGAACAGAACAGCAATGACGAACTCCGGCGCCTCTGAAGCCAGCGGTGCTAGCCATTGCACGAGGAGAAATCGGTCGATACCGAGTTCGGTGCCCGTGTTTATAAGGCTATTCGCGAACGGTTCCGCACACACCAGAATGACTATCGCCGCGATCGCAAACAGCGCGATAACCATCATACGACGCCGGGTGGCTGATAAAGCCCCGAGAGTGGCAGCGGCTCCGATCAGATCCGGCTCTTCAGCCGGGCCTCGGGCGAGTTTGTACAGGTAGAAGCCGAACCAGGCCAGCAACGCCAGACCGAGAAGAAGATGAATCCGTCCAGTTGCCGGCGCCAGGAATGCAAAGCCGCCAGCCACGCATAAGAACCCCAACTCAACGCGGTTGTCCTGCTCCAGCCTGAGGGTGGTCGACCGCCGCCCGTTCAGCTTGTTGGTGACGGCGATGCCGACCAGCACCACGATCGGCCAGCCCAGTCCCATCAGCAGCCGGTTAGAACCAGTCATATTGGCCGCGGCGTACTTCGTGTACTCGGGGAGGTGCCCAGAAGTCCATGCGTAATACACATCGACCGCGTATTCAGGCAGCACGGCGACCAATGCGAGGATGGCGATTGCCAGACCACCAGAGATGTCGACCTGGGCGGCTTCAGTCGCCCAAGCGAGAAGGAAGCTGGCCGCAACTACCGCACCGCCAAAGACCAGCAGGGTCGAAGTTGCGCCGGGACTTGCCCCGATGCCTCGCATAATCAGCGCGGGCAGGATGAAGACCGCGGTAACGATCAGCGGGCGAACAGGCAATCGTGGTGCAGCAGGGGCTCGTCCACGAGTTGGGGTGAATATCATGAGGAGTCAAATTTCGTAAGTAGCCAGCCAATGGACCGGAGGTCGAGTCATAGCTTGCAGGCATAAGCCATCAGGAAACGCATCGGCCTCATTTCCATCGAACAGATCGCTTGCTCCCCCGACCCGACGATCGGGCGGCTGGACTCGAATCTCGATGTCCGCAGTCGGCGAAGTCGATGGTTATCGCATGCTCACGCCCGTCAACGCGAAGAACTCAGCTCGGGAGCTGGCGCTTTCGCGAGGTACACCGTGCAGTGCTGAAGTAACGGTCTGCGAACCGACGGCGTGAACGCCGCGTAGCGTCATACAGGTGTGTTCTGCCTCGATGACAACACCGACGCCCTTCGGGTTGAGCGTGTCGACGAGCCAGTCCGCTATTTGTTTGGTCATTCGCTCCTGAACCTGCAGTCGACAAGCATAATGCTCTACGACCCGCGCTAACTTGGAGATTCCTACGATCCGGTTGCCCGGGAAGTAGCCGACGTGGGCGCGACCGTAGAACGGCAGCATGTGGTGCTCGCACAGTGACCGGAAGGGAATCCCTTTGGCCAGTACGAGTTCGTCGTACCCCTGGTCGTTCGGAAATGTCGTGACTCGAAAGGGGCGCGGTGAGAGAAGTTCCTTCAACGCCTCCGCCACACGGCGTGGTGTCTCCTGGAGATCCTCATTCCCAGGATCCGCCCCGATTGCGGCGAGCAGCTGGTGTACCGCATCCTGGGCAGCATGTACATCGATGGTAGGCCGATCGGAAATGATCGCCGCTCGGTTTGGAACAGTCATATTCATCAAGACCTGCTCCTCACTGTGTCGTAGTTCTGTAATCTGGCGCGCCGCCTTGCTGGTCCCTGTCTCCGGCCGCGCCGTGTTCGATAAACTTGATGAGACCAATGCACTCGCGGGTATATGCCAACATCGACATGGCCATTCCGCGGGTCCACGTAACGCTCGGGAAGAGCGCGTCAGCCGCTAAATCTCCCGCGCACGTACACCGACATGGCACCGAACCGTCATGGTCTTCTCACCGTCGCTGAGTAAGAGGCTCGCGAGATGCTCGACCGCGTCTGCAGCCAGTCCGATCTCGAGCAAGGGACCGTGCCGGCCGTGCTCCGGTCCTGTTGGCCCAAGCGTCACTTGTAGCGATAATCCCCCGGCTGAATCTTGCTGCAGTACGATCGAACCATCGATTAGGCCTGCAATATGGTCTCTCTCGGGCATCGGTGTGGATTGAGTCAGCATTTCTGGAACCTCCGTCCATAGGTAGTTGTTGGCTTCACCTGAAGGCTCCGTCTCCTGTGCGTCGACGACGATTGGTCGCCAGGGTGAACCGAATTTACGTCGCCTGTTACTCAGACTGCTGATGCGACGCAGACCTCAACGAATTTCGATTCGTCACTCGCCTACCCTGTAGGGCAAATATTGAATCGATCTCAGTCTTGGTGGCGAAATCAAGGCGAATGCCCTGGTTTCATAGTCGCTATCTCGCCGATTAGGTCTCCGCCCATTCAGCAGTACCATCTCCGAGCTCATCACCGGCGATATCCGTCCCAGCAGCCGGCTCGGCTGCGTGCGGCCGCCAGAAGAGCAGTATCTGGACCAGACCACCGACTACCCCGAAAACCAAAGTCAGGATCAGAGATGTCCAGGTAGCGCCGAAGATACCCAGCCCGTGGTCGAGAGTCAGCCGACCCCCGCCAAGACCGCCCAAGCAAGCCAGGACGAATCCAAGGACGAGCACATATTCGTACCCCTCGCCTGGACGGAAGATGAAGAATCCATTTCTTCGGTGATTCGTCACGAACGCAACCACCATCGTGCCGAGAAGCGCCGCCGCCGCGAAAGGAGTCAACAGTCCGAGCACCAGCAGGAAGCCACCGACGAGCTCGACTACAGTGGCCGCCCAGGCATGCAGACGCCCCGGACGCATACCCAAGCTCTCGAACCACCCGGCAGTGCCGGCGATGCGCCCGCCACCGAAAGCGTGGTTCCACCCATGGAGCATGAACACCACTCCGATCGCAGCTCGCAAGATCCCGGTTGCGACGTCCGTTGTATCAATCGCACTCAATACTCTTCCTCCCCGGGCCAAACGCCGGACCTATTCGATAAATCATGGCTTCTGCCAGTCCCGACCGGCACCTGTTATTGTCCGTCGGCCGGGACTACTACGCAGTGGATCAAAGAGCGGGCAACTCGAGGTTGTAAACCTTTGCCGCGTTACCCCCGAGCAACTTTTTGCGTGTCTCGAACGGAACATCATTGTCAGCGAACGTCTTCGCGATGCCGTTCAGCGGCTGCGGGTACAAACAGGTCGGGTGAGGGAAGTCTGTCTCGAACATGCAGTTGTCGATGCCTACACGCTCGACGTCGGTCATCAGATCCGACCCCTCTTCGAACCAGAAGCAGGCGTAGACCTGCCGGCGGAAGTAGTCCGACGGCTTCATCGACAGGTTGTCGATGTTGTTCTCGGTCGCCTGGTAGTCGAGGGCGTTCAGGATGAATGGGAGCCAGCCGACACCGCTCTCGACCGAGACCATCTTCAACTTCGGGTTCCGGTCCAACAGACCGGAGTAGATGAAGTTGGTAATGAGTCGGGCATTCGTCAGATACATGAGCGACGAGCCGACCGCGATCTTTTGATCGTTGCTCATCGACGGCCACGGCCCGCTTCCGGCATAGCTCATCTGTGAGACGCTTGAACCGATGTGGAAGTTCACCGGTAGGTCGAGCTGGGAAACGACGTCCCACATGGGCTGGTAATAGGGATCGGACAGCTCGGGCAGACCCTGATTCTGCGGGTCCGCGTTGATGTTCACGCCCTTGATACCGAGGTTGTAGATGCGCTCGACCTCTTTTATCGCAAGGTCAACATCCCACCAGGGAATGATGCCCATGCCGAGCAAACGGCCATTCGACTGCTGCTGCATTTCAACCATGACGTCGTTCCAGATCGTCAGGCACAGCAGGCGGAGATGCGGGTCCTGGATCTTCGCGAAGCCTTGGCCGCCGAAGCCGACTGCGTTCGGATAGACCGTTTGGGCCCAGATCCCCACGTCGTCCATCATCTCGAGCCGGGGATCCACATGGGTCGCGCCGGGCGAGACATCAGTCAGAGGCCATTTGATGAACTCGGAACCCTTGATCTTCTGATTCGACTTGTTGATGACGCTGCCACCACCCGCGAATCCGAGCATGATGTCGTCCTCGACTACCCAAACCGGAGACCGCTCCTCGGTGTCACGGGTCCAGCCCATCGTGGTGTAGAAGTCGGCTTCGTCCAGGTACTGGACCCGCGGAACCAGATTCTGGTACTTCTCCGGCGCTCGGGAAGTCCACAAGTCACCAGGCTCGGTGAGGTGCGTGTCGGTATCAACGACCGGAATTCCCTTTATCGAAGCCAGCAACGGGTGGTCGCGGTCCAGCGGCTGGTCAGGATTCGGCGCTTCCACTGACTGGGTCATTCGCGCACTCCTTATCACTTGAATACCTGTGTGTATCCGGTGGATACGTTGTCGCATCCCTACACCCAGACTTGCCTTCCCATAACCCAAAAAACTAGCCATGACTAGGCATACTTGCTATGTATACGCCTCAAGGCCCTACCGGGCAAGCACCCGGCCGCCACTCACCGCAATCATCCCGGCAACAGGCCCAGCAAGTCGCGATCTTGACCTGTAGATATGTCCTACTGGACTTGACATATCTACCGACAGTCTGCACGATGTCCGGTGGGAGATGCTGGCCAGAGCCTCCGTCGGCTACTCGGGGCGCAACGCGAAGACCTCGAAAGCCTCGCTCCACCGACACACAACGGCGAGCACCTAGGCACCCAGGAGCGGTTCACGCCCGATCGTGCGCACGACTCCGCACAGCCACTGGAACTGTGCCTTAGCCGGGACAAGGAGACAACGAAAGTCATGACCGGAATCGATGCATCGGCATTCACGGGGTATCTGGGGCGGATCCGCGTTCTCGAAGTCGGCGACGAACTAGGTGAGTACTGCGGAAAGGTGCTTGCTGGCCTCGGTGCTGACGTCGTCCGGATCGAGCCACCGACCGGTGAGGTGACGCGCACCTACGGCCCGTTCTACGAGGACGTGCCGGACCCGAATCGCAGCCTGCACTTCTGGCACTACAACGTGGGCAAACGTTCGGTGACCCTGGATCTGGAAGCCCCTGCCGACCAGGCCGAGTTTCGAATACTGGCCAAGTCGGCCGACATCGTGATCGATTCTCGTCCCCGCGGGTACATGACTGAACGCGGCATCGGCTACGAGGAGATGGCCGAGGTCAATCCCGGGCTGATATGGGCGAGGATTACACCTTTCGGCGACTCGGGCCCGTGGGCGGACTACGAGGCCAGTGATCTCGTACACCTCGCGCTGGGCGGAGTGATGATGAATTGCGGGTACGACCCGGACCCGACGGGGTTCTACGAAACCCCGCCGATTGCGCCACAGATGTGGCAGGCGTATCACATCGCGGGTGAGATGACCGTGATCGCGATCCTCGGTGCGCTGAACTACCGACTGGCCGACGGCGGTAAGGGACAATTCCTGTCCACCGCTGTGCACGAGGCGGTCAGCAAAAACACCGAGAACGACATTCCCAATTGGATTTTCGAGCGTCAGACCCATCTGCGTCTCACTTGCCGTCACTCGATGCCGCAGGCCAGTGGACCTGCGCTCTCGGCAACCAAGGATGGTCGTTACCTGTTGCCGTACCGCACGTATCTGCGAAGCGCTCTCAGCCCCTGGGACGGCACCGTCGAACTGTTGAAGGACTACGGATTCCAAGCCGACCTGGACGACTCGAAGTACGACGGTGACCACCGCTACACTCCCGAGGCGATCGAACACATCCAGGTTCAGACCGACAAGCTGGTCTCCCGACTGCTGTTCGATCGTGACCTGTGGCGACAAGCTCAGGAGAAGAACTTGCCCTGGGCCGCGGTACGGCGCCCCGAAGAGAACATCGACGACGACCACTGGCAGGCCCGAAACGCTTTCGTGGGAATCCATCACCCGGAGCTCGGCCGGTCATTCACCTACATCGGCGCCAAATGGCTCGATCATGACGTGGCGTGGCAGCACGGACCGCGACCACCGATGATCGGCGAGCACAACGACGCGGTTCGCCGCGAATGGACAGCCACGATCGTCGAGCACAAACAGGTTCAGGTCAACGAGCGATCCAAGCGGCAACCGTTGATCAGCGAGCACGGGAAGCCATTTGCGCTGTCCAACGTCCGCGTTATCGATCTGAGCTGGATGCTGGCATCGGCGGGTGCCGGCCGGTTCCTGAGTGCTCTGGGCGCCGAAGTCATCAAGGTAGAACACGAATCGCGCTGGGATGGAATGCGCTGGAGTCGAGGAATCCCGCCCGAGGGAGGACGCACCGCAAGAGAGAAGGCAACCAGCCCGCTCACCATCCCTCCGGCGTCCACGCCAAACGAGAGTGGCGCGTTCATGGAGATCAACTCCGGCAAGCTCTCGATGTCGCTCAACCTCAAAGACCCCTCGGCGCGCGAGCTGCTGGAGGATTTGATCCGCGACGCGGACATGATTGTCGAAGGCTTCTCGCCCGGGACGATGGTTCGTATGGGGTTGTCCTACGAACGAATGAAGCAGATCAATCCCAGCATCATCTATGTCCAGCAGTCCGGTTTCGGCGAGTACGGCACGTACGGCCGCACTCGTGCGTACGGACCGACCGCCGCGGCCATCGCGGGTATCAGCGAGATGTCCGGACTGCCGGAGTCGTACCCGCCGGCAGGAATCGGCTACTCGTACCTTGACTGGTTCGGCGCCTACAACATGGCCAACGCGATGCTCGCGGCCCTGTACCGGCGAAACGCCACTGGGCTGGGATGTCATATCGACGCCTCGCAGGCTGAGACTGGGCTGTACCTGACTGGATCGGCGATCCTCAATTTCACGGCAAACGGGCGCCGGTGGCAGCGTTATGGCAACCGATCGCCTTACAAGCCTGCTGCCCCTCATGGTGCTTACCGGACCGCGGGCACCGACCGATGGATCGCATTGGCCAGCTTCACCGAGGCACACTGGTCGGCGTTGATCAGTGTCCTCAGCCTCGACGCTCTGGCGGATGATCCCCGTTTCGCGACGCTGGAGCGACGACTGGAAAACCTCAACGAGCTCGATGCGCTGATCACAGAGGCGACCCTCGAGTGGGACGGCTTCGAGCTGATGACAGAACTGCAGCAGCGCAAGTTCCCCGCTGGCGTTTGCCAGAATGCGCAGGACCGCTATGACAACGACCCCCAGCTGAAGGCCTTGGACTGGCTGGTCGAACTCGATCAGGCGTACATCGGCCGATGGCCTGTCCGGGAGTTGCCGACAAAGATGTCGGTCACTCCGCCCTATATCGGCGGCCGGCTCAATCGTTCGGGCCCGAGCTACGGCCAAGACACCGACTACGTCCTCAACGAGATCTTGAAGCTCGATGAGAGCGCGATCCGGAAGCTGCGCGAAACCGGCTCACTCTGACACCCACCGCGGAGCCTTGTGCGCATAGCCACGTTGACGGCCGAGGCGTCAGCGACTGCCAGAGCATAGGACCAGTCCCACCAGGCTCCGCTCGTCTGCTCTTGTCTCGCTGTAGGAGGAACGATGGTCGACAAGCACCAGTTTCGGAACAAGGTTGCGATCGTTGGATATGGCATCACAAAGTCGCGCCGGCACGCGGACGTCCCGATCGCGAGCCTGGCGGTCGAGACTGCGGACCAGGCGATCAAGGATGCTGGCCTCACCCGAGCCCAGATCGATGGTGTTGCGACCGCAACGAGTCTGCCCGCTTACGGCAGCAATCGGGTGCTCCGTCCTGGCTACGGATTCGTCGACGCCGACTTCCTGATTGAACACATGGAGTTGGATACACTCTGGTCCTACGACGACGTCTCATTTCCGCCGGCTGTGGTTCGCGCAGTACAGGCGGTGGCCTCGGGAGCGGCAAGCTATGTGCTTCTGAACAGGACCTTGCACAATCCTGCCGGTCGCTACAATTCGTTCACTGAAACTCTCGCCGGAGGTGAAACGCAGTGGACAGCGCCGTACGGCTATGTCGCGGGGACCTCCGGCATAGCGATGCCGTACATGGAGTACCAGAAGCGGTACGGAATGAAGCGCGAGCACATGGCAACGCTTGCGCTACAGATCCGGAAGAACGTCCAGTCCATACCGGAGGCGTATTGGTACGGCAAGGAGTTGACGTTCGAGGACTACATGACAGCTCGCACAATCAGCGAGCCAATGTGCCTGTTCGACAACGACATTCCGGTCGATGGCGGCGGCTCGTTCATCGTTACCACTGCGGAACGTGCAGCCGACATGCCACACCAGCCGGTGTACATCACTGACTGGGGCCTGGTCCAGAACACCTACAAGCCAATTCCGGGCACCCTGGGTTCGCTCGACGCGATGTTCGAGCCGACCCGGTACATGGCGAAAAAGCTGTGGAATCGAAGCGGGTGGCACCCGTCCGACGTGGACGTTCCACAGCTCTATGATGGCTTCCTACCAGTCGCGCTGTGGTGGATGGAGTGCCTGGGATTCTGTGGTATCGGCGAGGCGTGGCAGTACATTCAGGACGGCCGCATAGACCCGAAGGGTGAATTCCCTCTGTTGTCAGGCGGCGGCAACATCGGCTGGGGTCGTATCCACGGCATTCCACACATCCTGGAGAACTACCTGCAGTTGTCGGGTCGTGCCGGTCATCGCCAAATCAGCGGGGCAACGACCGGTATCTCAACCTACAGCGTGCCCGGCTTCGTTCACGCAACCACTATCCTCTACAGCTCCGACAAGTCGTCCTGAGCATCGAGGACCTTCTTCATCCAGCACCAGGAGGACAAGTTGGGCGAGTACGGCAAACCAATTCCCTGTCCGGACGAGGACACCGCACCGTTCTGGGAGGCCGCACGCAGGCACGAACTGGCCTTTCAGCGATGCAACCACTGCGGGACTTACGCCCACCCTCCCGTGGCGTTCTGTCGACACTGCCACAATGTGTCCCATCCGTCGTTCGAATTTGCGCAGATAAGCCCCCGCGGCAAGATCCTGAACTGGACAGTCATGTATGACGCGATGGTGCAGGGCTTTGCTGATGAGGTCCCGTGGGTACATGCGCTGGTGTCGTTCGACGTCCAGCCCACCCTGAACCTCACGGCCACGCTGGTCGACGGCGATACCCACCGGCTGCGCTTGGGTGCCCCCGTCGACATAATCTTCAGAGATGTCGCGGAGGGAGTTACGCTGCCCTTTTTCAAGCTGTCGTAGCGCGAGAACAGCAAAGAGTGCCCGCAAAACTCGCAGATCGGTTTTGCGGTCCCGGTGCGTGAATACTGCCGATGCCAAGACTTTGCAGCACTCGACCGCCAGGCCTCGAGCGAAGGTGGCGGTGAATAACACCGCCACCCGACTTCCGCTACTCGGCGGCTTCTCCCTGTTCGTCAACGACCATTTGCTCGTATCCCAGAGCCTGCGTCTGCATCCACATGGCCTTCGCTGGCTCTTCCCCATTGTTTACGTACACGTGCGGAACGGTCGAGTCGAACGCGGCGACATCACCGACATTCAGATCATAGGTTTCGAATCCGAGCTTCAGCATCAACGTTCCCTCGTAAACGAAGCACAACTCAGCACCATTGTGTCGCACGAGTGAGCCATCCGTGGACGACGCAGTCCCGGGCGGCAATGTCGTCACAAAACTCTCAACCGCCGCACCGATAACCCCGGTAGGCAGTTGCGACAGGGTTACACCGCCGGTCATTTGAAGTACGGGGTACGAACCAGCACGGAAGACCGGGCCTGCGGAATCGTCGGTCTTACGTGACACGGCTGGACGACGTGTAGCCGAGGGCGAACTCGAATCCGTCGAACCCGAACTCATTGCCACAAACACGTCATCAAATGTGAGCCCGAGTTCCGTGACCACGGCCTTCAGCGTCGCCACCGATGGCAGCGTCTTACCGTTCTCGATTTGAGATAGCAGCTGGGGCGAAACGCCCACTTTGCTTGCCAGCTGACGTAAAGTGAGGCCTTGGTTCCGTCGCCCAGTACGAAGACGTGCACCGACCATGGGATCGGGCGCGGGGCGTACCTTCACGCCAGCCGCAGGGTCAGGGTCAGACACTTCAGCTCCAGTCGGTCATTGCCATATCTAGGCACTGTACAGTTTTATTGAATAATACAGTAAAGCCCAGCTAGAGGCATGCAGCCCAGGCTCGGCCTGCGAGCGGGCCCTCACCCCTACATCCAGCTGAAATCCCCTTTTTCCTGCGGCAATCCCGGATCTAGAGCAACCCGGTCATTTCACTCACCCCAAGGATTAATAGCTGTAATGCATCAGTCATGCAGCTCGACCTACCGCTGCCGCAGCAACATCTCAGCATGACCGCAATCAACCCAGCGGATTCCCGACATGAAAATGACTGGGGCACTTGATAATTCAAGTGGGTGACTCCAGATCGAAGACGACGATCGATCCCGCCCCCAAGGTCGTACTTCGTTTCGGACCGAGGACAGAACCTCAATAAGTGCCGAGCATCACCCTGATCACGTGTGAGACATCAGTAGATGATGAACGAAGCGACCGGGAGCAGAAGGGGCGAACCCATCGGCGAACCGCGGCGATCAGGACCGACTCAGCAGTCAGCCAGCCGGTTCATGAGCTGCGCCGCGTCGGCCAACGTCCGCCGCTCAGTCGGCGATAGGCGTTGTTCAATCGCCCGTTCAAGCCAGGCTTCACGTAGAGCGGGAATGCTCGCGAGAAGGTCCCTGCCCGCGGGAGTGATCGAGACCAGCATCTTCCGGGCGTCGGTGGGGTCCGACTCGCGGGCGACTACCCCTTCTTCACAGAGAGCCGCGACAGTCGACGACCGCGCCTGCGGACGAACACATTCCGCCGCCGCCAAGGCACTGAGCGTGGTCGGCCCCTCGCTGGCAATGCGATTCAGCGTCGATAGTTGCGACCACGTCCAGCGCGAGCTACCGGTCGCGAACTCGGTCCGCAGTCGCGCTCTCAGACGTAGTACCGCACACGAAAGCTGGTGGGCAATGTGGCAGGCAAGCGGAACGGCCAAGGTGTGTGCTCCATCTCGGTTGATGGACATAGCAAGCCAGACTAGTCTAGTTTAGACAGGCAGGCTGCTAAGTCTAACTGTGCAATGAGCCCGCCTGCAAGCCTCGGCAGCCTCGCAAGGCCGCGAGTCGCCACATATTCCACAATGCGAAGGAGGGTCACGTACGTGACCGATACGAGCATCGTTCCGCAGCAAACAGCGCTGATGCTGATGGACTACCAACCGGCAGCCCTGGCTACCGTCCCCGACAGCGATGGAGTGGTGGAACGCGCCCAAACAGCCCTCGAATGGGCGCGCGAGCGTGGGATCAAGGTCGTGTTCGTACGAGTAGCCTTCGCACCCGAGGACTACGACGCGATCCCCCATCACCACAAGACGTTCGGACCGGCACGCCGCGGCCGCCTATTCGCCGACGGAGACCCGAAACTCGAGATCGTTTCCGCCCTGGATGTTCGCGATGACGACATCGTGGTCCGCAAGACGCGTTACGGCGCCTTCAGTACGACCAATCTCCACACCCTCCTGGGCGATTCATCGATCGACACCTTGGTGATGGGCGGAATCTCCACCGCTGGCGTGATGCTGTCCACGGTGCGGGAGGCATCCGACCAGGATTACCGAATCTTCGTCCTGGCCGACGCCACCGACGATCCCGACGCCGAGGTTCATCGAGTCCTCATCGAGAAGGTCTTCCCCCGGCACGCTGACGTCATCACAACGTCCGACCTGGACACCCTGGCTCACACGGCCTGACCAGCGCCGCTTCGCGGCCCCAACGATGCGCCCGCGAGTGTGGGGAAATACACAGCCTGCCTGAACAGTTTAACTGTACAGGCAGGCTGTGTAGTTGATACTCTTGTGTCATGGCGGGAGGTTCAACCCCGGCCTGATGAGCGATAACCGCGCGACCCGTGTCGACAGCCTCGTCGCGGTGTTCACCCGCCAATGCCAGCCACGACTGAGCTTCGGTCGAACACGAAGTAGACGGAGAAATCAATGACACCATCAGAGGCACCATCTGCCACCCGAGGTGGCACGCATCGAAGGACTGGCACCTCGTTCAATTCCGGCTCCAGCAAGTCTCGCAAGGCATTTTCGTGGCAGTTCTGTACGCCGCTGTTCATGACTTCGGCGCTCAATCCCATCAACAGCGCCCTGATCGCGACAGGCCTGGTCCCGATCGCGCACGCTCTCGGGACGTCAGTCGGCCAGACCGCCATCCTGGTGTCCGCGCTCTACCTCGCCAGTGCGATCGCGCAGCCCACAGCTGGAAAGCTGTCCGAGGTACTCGGCCCGCGACGGGTGTACCTCGTCGGCACGGCTTTGGTGCTGGTGGGCGGCATCATTGGTGGCTTCGGAAGCGATCTGACTACGCTCACCGTTGCACGCGTGCTCATCGGTATCGGTACATCGGCCGGATATCCGGCGGCCATGGTGATCATTCGCCGCCGAGCGAGCCTGGAGGGGATGAACGAACCGCCAGGCAACGTGCTCGGTGGCCTGTCTATCGCCGGCACCGCGACCGTTGCAGTAGGCCCTCCGATCGGAGGCGTTCTTCTGGCCATGTTCGGCTGGCGCTCGGCCTTCTTCGTCAACCTTCCGGTTACGATCCTGGTCCTGCTGATGACACTGGCTTGGGTGCCGAAGGATGATCGGTTCGAGCGTCGTCCGCTAGGTGAAATTGCCCGTCGCGTAGATGCCAGCGGAATTGTGCTGTTCGGCGGGATGATGAGTGCGCTACTCGTCTTCCTGCTCTCACTGCCCTCTCCTGCATGGTTGCCTCTGGGCATCTTTCTAGCCCTAGGCATCGTGCTCGTGTGGTGGGAGTTGCGCGCATCGTCACCGTTCATCGACATGCGCCTGCTCGCTTCCAATATGGCGCTCACCCGCACCTACCTGCGCGGCGCACTCACCCTGCTGGCCTTCTACACCGTGCTGTTCGGTCTCACTCAGTGGCTTGAAGCTGGCCATGGATTGTCTACCCAAGCCGCCGGCCTGATGCTGCTACCGATGGGGGTTCTCGGCGCAATTGTTGCGCGGCCGGTTGCGGCACGAAACCTCGTCCGTGGCCCGCTGGTACTCGGCGCAGCAAGCTTGGTGGTCGCCTCCGGTGCCGTGGCACTGTTCACTTCAACCACACCACTGGTAGCCATCATCGGCGTCACTCTGTTGTTCGCCGTCACCCTGGGCACTACTACCGTATCCAACCAGACCGCCCTCTACGTTCAGGCACCTGCCGAACAGGTAGGAACCGCGGCCGGACTGTTCCGCACCTTCGGCTACCTCGGCTCGATTGCCTCGGCAACCATCACGGGAACCGTCTTCCGCCACGATGTGACCGATTCCGGCCTGCATGTGACAGCCGCGATTCTGGCCGGCGTCAGCATCGTCGTCCTGGCCCTGACTGTGCTCGACCGCAGCCTCGCCAAGCGACAAACCTTTCCGAAGGCAACTGTTACGGAGCCGCAGGATGCATCTCACAATCAGCTGGCACCGACGGACAAGTATGAGATGTTCGTGCAGGTTCTGACTCGGAAGGTCACTCGCGACGAGGCAGCTGAGAAATGGGGGGTGGATCAGTCGACGGTGGTATCGATCTGCCGCACAGCAAAGGAAGGTGCGCTCGACGCGTTGGATCCAACCCGGCAACCTACGCAGCGGGCCGAACTGGACACCATAACTACCGCCCTCGAAGCCGCCAGAGCAGAGATCGAGCTGCTGCAAGCAACGGTCACAGAACAAGCCCTCGCGTTCGATGCACGACGGGATTAATTCACCATCTCCGATTGCACTCGAGACGCCCGATATCCCGAAGCGCTGACGGTTACGACAACTATTTCAAACCGTTGAGAGCAGATTCCCCGCCAGCAATGGCGACATTTTCCGCCGACTGCCGTGAGCAGGTAGATCAAGCTAGCCGCTGTCGAATAACCGAGGATTATCAACCACGCCGAACCGGGGCGTACCCAACATCGGATCCAAAAGCCTGGCGCCGACGACCCACTGAGAAGAATTCGATTTACTCCTGGAGAGAGGGGATTTAAATGAATGGCAAGAAATTCGCTGCTGCTGCGGTGTCGGCTGCCACAGTTATCGGCCTGTGCGCTGGAACGGCGTCCGCCGCTCCAGCGTCGGGAAGTGTGCCCACACAGGAGATTCACTACACCGCGAAGGTAGCCGATAAATCTGTGGTTCTGTCGACCGATTCCGGCTCTTTGGCGGTTCGAGATAATCAACTGAATATCCTGGATGTACATGGTGGTGAGGTTGCCGCGATCCCACTGACCTACAGAATGAATAACCTCGATCACCCAATCAATGCAGCGGTTACAGGCCGGACTGTAGTGTTGACCCCGAATACGACTCCGGCTGCTGCCACTCCGGCTCCGGATGTTTCGCCCGCCAGCGTCGTACCGGTTGACGGAGCCTTGAAGCATGTTGCAGCGACCTACCCGAGCGCGGACAAGCGGTCCTCGGATGCATTGGGGACCCTGGTGCAGCAGCTCACCGTCGGAAGTATGTTGAGCGGGATGCTCGGTACGGTAGTCGGCGCTGGTATCGGATGTATCGCAGGGCTTGTAGTGGGTGCAGCGGCAACGACTCCGGTGGCATGGTTGCTCGGGGTAGGGCCGATCGCGGGTTGTGTGGGTGGTGCGGTGCTGTTCGCTCCTATCGCTGGTATCGGCGGCACTCTGTTGGTCGGTGGTCCGATCGCTGTCGGTGCGTTGTTCCAGTATTTCCAGACGATGAACGCTCCGATTGTGCCACCGGCGGGCCCGCAGCCGGGACACTGACCAGGTAAACGCTCAAACCGTCGAGCAGAGAAGTCAAAGGGTCCACTCGACGGTTTGAGCGCCGATTCTTCGCATCGAGACATTCTCGGCCTAAAGCGGAGGGCGAGACCGCGAAACCCGCCGACGATCATTACCCGTGAGCGATCCGGGGTGGCAAGCGGGGATATCGAAAATCAGCAGTCGGCGAGAGACTCCATGATTCGCGCGGCGTTGGCCAGCGTTTCGCGCTCTGCAGGAGACAGATGCCTTTCAATGGCGGCCTCGAGCCAGGTTTCACGCATGGTAGGAATTCTGGCGAGCAGTTCGGCGCCTTCATCGGTAATGGAAATCAGCGTCTTGCGACCATCGTTGGGATCCGATCTCCGTGCTACGAGCCCTCCGTCGAGCAGGGCCGAGACAATAGACGCCATCGACTGGGGACGAACATGCTCGGCGACGGCTAACTCGCTGACCGTGGCGGAACCCTCTTGAGCGATACGGTTGAGCGTCGTGATCTGCGACCACGACCACTTCATATCAGTCGGCGCCGACTCAGCCCGCAAACGCGCCCGCAAACGAACCATCGCATGGGTAAGGTCTCCAGCGATGTCATGAGGCAACGGTGCAATCATAAACAGACAGTGTACCTGTTTAGGCTGTCTGTATGATATTTGGTCGATATGGGGTCTGCTGAGAACACTGCGAGGCGTTTCGCGACCGCGGCGCATTACGGAACCGGCCACGCCCGTCAAGATGCCCCACCGCGCAGCCTTGAATGCAACGGTGCCCATCTGCTGGTCGTCCCGCACCTGCGTTGACCCGGTCCACGATGACCAGCGACCGGTACTTCAAAGTTCAGCTTGCGACCGGTCCCGTAACGTCCCGAGCGTGGCCAAACCGATCACGGCTGCGAACACGATGTAGAACGATGGACTGATAGCGATGCCGGTCGAGGCGACCAAGGCAGTTGCGACGAGGGACGCCGCCCCACCGCCTATGACACTTCCGAGGTTGTATCCCAGGGCCACCCCGGTGTAACGGAACTCGTTCGGGAACTGCTCGGCGAAAGCGGTGAAGTAGACGGCAAGATTCAACCCGTGGAACAAGTTCAATATCAGTACCAGAACAGCCGCGGCGATCAGATTCACGTCCATCAAAAGGTACGCAGGGATAGCCAACGCTATGAACCCGCCAAACCCGATGGTCATGATCCGGCGGCGCCCCCACTGATCGGACAGGTGCCCGGCGTACACCATCACCGTGGCAGACGCGAGGGTAAAGCTGGCCGCGAACCAAACCGACACGGACACCGGGTAGCCCAGCTCGGCGAAGTGCACGACCAGGTACAGAGACGACAATTTACCCGTCGTGGTGACAGCGAACGTTATCAGCGCAACCTTCAGCAGGCCCTTCTTGCGGCGGGCTAACACACCTGAAACTGGCGCCTTGACCGGCGTATGCTCGGCGACCATCTGCTGGAAAATCGGAGATTCCTCGACCCGCAGCCGGTAGATCAGGCAGACGATCAACAAGGGTACCGAGATCAGGAAGGTCGCGCGCCAACCCCAGGTTGCGAGGGCGTGTCCAGGCAAAAGGCTGACCACCCCCACGACCACGGCAGCGAGCGTCGCACCAATGGTGGCACCCAGAGATGTCGAAGACCCTAGGATGCCGCGCCGCTTCCTCGGAGCGGATTCCGCGACCAGGACCGCAGCGCCACCAATTTCACCCCCCGCCGCGATGCTCTGCCCGATCCTCAACACTGTCAGCAAGATCGGCGCCGCCACCCCTATCGTGGCGTATGTCGGCAACAGGCCGGTCAGCGCGGTCGCTACTCCCATCAGCGTCACAGTCAGCAGCAGCGTGGGCCGCCGCCCCCGCTGATCACCGAGCCGGCCGAAGATCACAGCACCAAGCGGCCTCGCGATATACCCGATCGCATATACACCCAATGTCGCCAATAGCCCCACCATTTGATCGTGAGCCGCGAAGAACAGGGGGGCTATAGTGGTAGCTAGATACGCATAGATTGTGAAATCAAAAAACTCGATACCCGTACCTACCGCTGCGGAAATGCCCGCCCGCCTTGCAACGGATGCACGTTCCACAGAGAAGCTACGCGGTTGCACCGGCGGTTCGGACTCGAAAATCGCCATTGATTCGCTCTCTTGATCGCCTCCTGGTCCACTTTCGGGTTCCCAGGCCTACATAGATGCGGCTGGAAGCCGCCTCTTCCCACACTCCGCGGGACGATCATCTAAACCGGCCTGCGCAGATGCGTTATTACTATATTGAACTCTTGTCACTACGACCGAACGGCGATCCAAATTACATGGGCACCTCCCGCTGACCCTATCCGCGGAATACCAATAGGACCGCCGATTTCGGGCACCCGTGCGAGCTCACGACGGTGTCGCCTAGTCGATCGGCCCCGGAGAGAAGAGAGGGAGTTCGACGTACGAGCGGTCGGCATTGCCGTGCGCGCTCAGGGACATCGCAACCTGCCCACCGAGCAAATCCACAGTCTGCGGCGTATCGACAATCCAGTCGCGGACGGAAGTTCGGCGAGCAATCTTCCAGATCCCGCCCCGGCATTCGTAGCGACTGAAACTGCGTACCGCCGAAAATCGCTGGTCGACACCAGGTTCCAGGATGCGATGGTAGGAGATGCGGTGGATCTCTCCCTCTGCCTTGTCACCGTCGATGCGGTATGCCTCGTTGAGCACATAGTGAGCTGTGCTGTCGATCCGGCTCATAAATCCGCCGAAAACCCAATCGACGAACTCTTCCACTGGACCCTGGAACATCCCGCCATGATCCTCTACGGCGTCATCGAAATACACCGACCTGAATAGTTCACGATCGCGGCGGTCGATACCGCGACAGTACGCCATCTCGAGATCGTGCAGACGCTGCTTGACCAGCAGTTGATGCACCGCATGCCGATCTAGCTCCGAGTCATGGCTCATGACCCATTCCCTTCTGTCGATACTAGGATGAGACGAAGGCGATCCAGTCAGCTGACGAGTCGGATGCCTATGTATCATACTTTGCTACTAATCCACTTTGTGGCGGTCGAAATACCACACTTCTATTGGTCAAGCGACGTGCCGTCCGAAATACATTAATATCGTTGTCATGATGAGCGGAAGATATCCCGCCGCAGCTGCCCTCCAGGGCTGGATATCCAACGAACTGGAGCACCCTCGCGGATACAACCACAGCTGCATGTATACGTCACCCGCGCGGGCGAATTCGCTTTCAGCACTATCCGGGCCGATCTTTCGGCCGATATCCATCCAGCGCGTCCAAATCGAGGTGACGCTCGACTACGATGACGATGGGCTCGATCCCGAACAGACGAATACCCTCGTCCAGTTGTCAGATCAGGTTCGCGGCATCGCCGAGTTCGCGAACCCACAGGTTCCAGAGCCGATCCAGGACCTTGTCGACGGTCGTCGCGATCTCCCGACTTTCCTGACTCGACAGATAGGTCACGTCACCGAGAGCAATCGACTGTAGCTGGACGCATGCGTTCATCCGTGCGTAGACCGAGCGGTAGACCGCCTGAGTCAACGAGGTTCCCACCACCGAGACTCCGTGCGATCGCATGAGCACCAGCGGAGCCGCACCCAGTGATGCGGCCAGCGCGTCCCCGATCGCCGAGGAGTCGATCAGCACGCCGGTCAGTACACCGTCGATGGCGAAACGGGGTGCGCCGTCGCCTAGAAACGCAGCCGAGTGCAACAGCGGTTGGAGATCGGTGCCGGTCACACTGAACGGGATCATATCGGGGGCGTGACTATGAACAACAGCATTCACGTCCGGACGGGCTCGGTAGATACCGGAGTGGATGTGCCGCTCCAGGTAGGTGTGCCCACCATCGACCGGCTCACCGGTGACGACATCCATTTCCAGCAGGTCGTCCCGGGTCACAATCGCAGGTGCCAAGCCGCGAGCGAGCAGGAACCGGTCTGCCCGGTCCGGGTGGCGCACACTTACATGACCCCACCCATCGACCACCCCTTGCGCCGCAAGGATACGGTTGGCCATCACCAGTTCTGTACTCGGTTCGCGGATATCGGACACAGTGACTCCCTTGTTATCGATGACTTGCTTTGCGGTAGAGGCGCTGGACTACGCGGGGAATCAGGCCATGCCTACCTGCTGCGGTCCTCGGTGAACTTGAAGGATTTTGACGGCTTCCGCGGGCGTTGCCGGACGTCGACCATAGATCTTGGCGATCTGGACCGCCTGCTCGACCTGCTGATGGTTGCGGTGAGCGACCGATCCGTCGGCCAGGTAGATACTCTGCTCGAAGCCAACGCGGATGCACTCGAAGCCCAAGGCCAACGCAGTGGTCACTGCTTCGAAGGCCATCGGCCCGTCACCGCAGTGGTTGCGGATCGCGTTCGGGAACATCCGCTGCCCCTCGTCCTGCAGATGCAACAAAGTCCGATGATTCGGCACGAACGACGGCATCAGCGGATACAGAAACCCTATGTAGGGAGCCGACGGATCGATGCCCTCAGCGGCGAGATACCGCATGACCCGATGCAGCGCCGTCACGTGCGGAATCTCGAACTCCACCATGGAACCTCGGCTGTAGACCGTGCGAATCGTCTCCTGCAGAAACCGCCCGGACGTGGGGAACGACGCCTCCCCATCGCAGCCACCATGGGGGTCATAGAAATCGATCGAAACAGCCATCGCACCGTAATAATCCGGCTCGGGATCCAAATTCAGCAATGCCAGACGCTCTTTATCTCCCGGAAACACATAATCACCAGTCTCCGGGTTCATCCTGATCCCGATCCCATTCGTCGTCTGAATCAGCAGATTTGTCTTGTCCCGAATCAGGCCAATGATCTCGTTGTAAACGGCGGGATCGCCGGTGGTCTTTCCTTGCGCGTCGCGCCCATGGAAGTGCAACACCGTGGCGCCGGCTTCCTCGCAGCGCATCGCCTCTTCGATGATGTCCGGCACGCTGCTGGGAACAAAGGCTCCATCGCGACTCTGCTGAGCGCCACCATTCAAGGCCGCGACAATCACAACAGGCGATTCACTCATGTTATTTTCTCCATTCATGTTTGATAGTGATGCAGCTCGAACAGGTCTCCGAAGCCGCGATTGCATATGATTCTCAATCAACCAGAAAGACTAAGGAACGGCTTTCGAAGCAACTTAACTTCCGAATACCGCCTGGGTAACGGTCTGGCTGGAAGATCTCCGCTTATCGCTGAGCAGACGCCGTTTCGATATCCACATCGAGGGCTGTGGCAGTCTTTTCGTCTTCGTAGGTGACCTTTTTATTGAGCCCGTTCCGGTGGTCGAGGTGCTGGACGATGCCAGAGTCAACAAGTTGCGCCTGGCCGATGATTTCCTCCGGCTTCGGCCCATATTGCGAGGCAAGGCTATTGAGATACCCGCGGTCGAGCCCGTAGAAGTTGATCGCGTTGTCACCGAGAATGGCGCGTGCGTCGACCTCCGGTACATCGTTGAGCACGAGTCGCAGGAAATCCTGTGTGTTGGGCCAGGTGCTTTCCGCGTGCGGGTAATCGGTGCCGAACATCGTCTTGCTCAACCCGATCTTTTCGCGGACATCGAGGTCCGACACCCGCATGAAGGTGGGTGTCACCGCGCAGTTGCGCTGCCAATATTCCCAAGGCGAGCGCTTCAGTACGCCGCCTTCTTCCTGGTTCCTGCGGGTCAACGCGTCCAGCGTCGGCGGGATCCAGTAGCTGCGGATCTCGGCGAACACAACCTGCAACTCGGGGAACCGGTCGAACACCCCGGCCCACATCATCTGCCAGAGCGGGCGCCGCTCGTCGAAAATGCTCTCGAAGATCTGCGCTAGGGCATCTGGCCCGTCTCCAGCCCGTGCCAAAGCACCCCGGATCCGCTCCAACATGAAGCCCTGCGGTTTTCCGCTGCCAGCATGCAGATGAACCTTAAGCCCGTGTTCGCAACATGCAGCCCACAGTGGATCCCAAAACCGATCGTAGACCGGCGGCAAGTCGTTCTCGGCACCAGCGAATCGCGGCGGATAGATAGCGACCATGCCCTGCTCCGCCGCCCACTTCACAGTGTTTGCCGCAGCTTGCACGTCGGGCCACGGGTAGGTTTGAGCCACGCCGAGGAACCGCTTGCGATCAACGCTGCAGAAATCTGCCAGGAACCGATTGTACGCGGTAGTGCCCGCCGCCCGCAATTCATCGAAGACCCGGCGCGTTCCGGGGTTTGCCCACGGAATGACTGCGATCGGACCACCTGGATGCAGAATTTCGGCCACCACACCCTCATCGGCCTGGATTCCTAGCCGACGGTGCGCGTCGAAGAAGCCCGCGACACCCCCCGAGGTGATCGCCCCGCGCTTGTCGATAACCTGGAGAACCTCCGGACTGAAAGGGTATCCCAGTTTATGGAACAGAGACTGGAAGACCAGATTGTCTTCAATGTACGCGTCGAACTCGTCGCGGTACTTTGAATCCACGTATGGTCGATATTCTTCGGCGGGAAGACCCACATGCGAGTCGGCCGAGACGATAGTGAAAGGCACACCTGAGTCGGGGCGGCCTGCGCCGGAGGTTTGCTTTGACATGGTTTTTCCTCCTGTCTGATCAGCGGTCGAGGTTATCGGCGGACAAAGCCGGGAAGGCCGTCGTCAAATTCTTGGTCGAGGGCCGCGAAGTAGTTGCCGGCTCCGCCGTGGTAGCTGAGTGCTCCGACGGGCTTACCAGGGATGTTCGCGCCCAGGAACCATGAATTAACAGCTGCGCCCCTGACCAGCAACGTTCCATCGAGTAGTTCAGGGATAAGGCTCGTCCATTTGTCGGTCGCCTCGGTGGTGGGTTCGATGAACCGTTGCTCCTTCAAGCATCCGGGCGATTGTTCGTCCGATCCATCGGACTTCGCGGTCGATGACCACAGGGATGTTGGCGAAGGGCACGTGCGGACCACCGACGAGGAAGAGATTGGGGAAGTCGTCTACCATGGCGCCGAGGTTCGTCCTGGGCCCTTCTCGCCATTTGTCCAGCAGATGGACCCCACCGCGCCCGATGAGGTCGATGCTCCGGTAGCTGCCGGTGACAGCATCGAATCCGGTGGCAAAGATGATTACGTCGACCTCGTATTCAGTGTCCGCGGTGCGCAGCCCGTTGCGAGTCGCGTCGACGAGCGGATTCCGGGATACGTCGACGAGGGTGACGTTGTCGCGATTGAAGGTTTCGTAGTAGGAGTGTCCAAGTGGGGGCCGCTTTGCCAGCAACGGGTACTGCGGCGAGAGCAGCTCCGCGGTCGCTGGGTCCCTGACGATCTCGTGGATCTTCTTGCGCAAGAACCCAGAAGTGGCGCGGTTGGACTCTTCATCGCCCTGGACGTCGTCGAACGCTTCGAACAGATACCGGAAGCCACCTTGCTTGTATGCGTGCTCGAGGATCTTTTCCTGTTCTTATGGTGTCACGTCGCTCGGCTTACGGTTGGCGGCGTTGAAGGGCAGCGCGTAAGGCTGATTGAATACCTTCTCCCAGATCGCATCGTAGTTGCTGCGAATCTCAGTCCAATCCTCCTCCCCGAGCGAATGGTTGCCCGAGGGGATTACCCAGTTCGGAGTCCTCTGGAAGACGATCACATGTTCGGCCTGCTGAGCCACCAGAGGAATAATCTGGACACCGCTGGCGCCGGTACCAATGACGGCAACCCGCTTCCCAGTGAAGTCGACGGGCTCATGCGGCCATCGGGCGCTTTGATACCATTTCCCCTGGAAGCTGTCCAAATTGGGGAACGGCGGCCGATACGGGTGGGACTGGTGGCCCAGACCAGTGAGTAGAAACCGGGTACGGTAAGTTTCGCCGGCATCCGTCGTCGCGAGCCAGGTCTCGCTGTCCTCGTCAAAAGTTGCGGCGACGAGCTGCGTGTTGAACTGCATATCCTTGCGCAGATCGAATTTCTCAGTCACGTATGACAAGTATCGGTGCACTTCGGGCTGGGTCGGGTAGCGCTCGCTCCAGCTCCACTCGTTCAGGACCTCCGTAGAGAAGCGGAATGCGTACACCCAGCTCTCGCTGTCGGTGCGTGCTCCCGGGTATCGATTCCAGAACCAGGTCCCGCCGACATCGGATCCGGACTCCACGACCCGTACCCGTAGCCCCAGCTCACGGAGTTCGTACAAGGTGCGGATGCCAGCGAATCCGGCACCAACAACGATGGCGTCGAAGTCTAGTGCGGCGGCGTCGGCGGGGTCGGCGGTCTGCGCGTTGAGGTTTTTAGACATGTACCTTCATCTTTCGAACTGATAGGTGGTTGAGCAGGTGTGTACCATTCGGCCGTCAGGTGAGTCCGAGACGCGGACGCAACCACCCTCCGATTGCGGCGATAGTCGCGTCCGCCTCAGGGGCGCGGCCCGCCATATAGGTGTGCACGTGCTGCATGCCGCGATTCACATCGAGAGTCGCACTGACCCCGGCCTTTTCGGCTAACGCAGCGAAACGCACTGCGTCATCCCGCAATGTCTCGTGTGTGCCACAGGATAGGTAGATCGGCGGTAGACCAGTGAGATCGGCATATAGCGGATTCACCAGCGGATCAGTCGCCGACCCGCGCTCCCCCAGATACAGCGACACCAAGCCAAGCGATTTCACCTTGGTCAGAATCGCGTCGTTACGCGCATCGCTGTCGACGTTCCGGCTGCGGCCGTCGACATCGTAGGCCGGTGAAATCGCGACGATCGCGGCCGGCAACTCAATGCCGTTGTTGCGCAGCGCAAGAACCGCGCCGGTCGCCAGATTCCCTCCCGCAGAGTCACCCACCGATGCAATATGACGCGCCGCGTAGCCCTGCTCCAGGAGCCAGCGGTATGTGCTCACCGCGTCCTCGAGTTGTGCGGGACAAGGATGTTCGGGTGCACGCCTGTAGTCGAGGACCAGCGCGCGTACGCCTGCGGCTTTCGCCAAATGCGCCGCCATCTTGCGGTGACTGTCCGCCGAGTTGGTCACGAACCCACCCCCGTGGAAATACAGCAGGACCCGATCGCTCGCAGCATCCACTGGGATACACCACAAGGCCCGGCACGACCCAGCCATGCCCTCCTCATAGCTCACTCCTACGGGCTCACTCGCCAGAGTGTGCAACTCCTCGAACATCGCACGCAAAGCGGGGAGTCGCATGTCCGAATCGGCAGCCATCCGGTCGGCCATGTCCTGATACTGCGCACGCAGCGCATCGGACTCCAGGCTCGACATCGTTGTCTCCTTCACCAATTTCCTACTTCCCCAATCCGACTGGCTCGGCGATCCGCCTCGCCAGAAATACATTGACCGGCCGCTATTCCCCGATAGCGCATGTCCCGATATAAGCGCAGCGATAGTAAACCCTGCCACTCCGCATGGGCATCCAGGCCGTTTGGCCAGTCGAACTATTCAATAATTCCGCTCAATTGTCTGTTCAATTTTAATTGCCATGCATCTTGGCCTGGAACCCTGCGGCAGCGCCGCTAGGTCGATTTGATTACTCCTTGGTCGGCCAGGTCGGCGATGTCGTCGGCGCTATAACCAAGTTGATGCAATACAGCCTGGGTATCACCGCCTAGAGCGGGTGGCGACGTAAATTCGCCGCCAGGACTCGTTTCGCTCTTGATCGTCGCGCCCAGAGTTCGAAAGTAGCCACCGTTGCGGTGCGGTGCTCGTACGACCATTTCGCGATGCGCGACTTGCGGGCTACGCAGAGCGACGTCGATCGTGTTGATCGCCGCAACCGGCACCTCGGCATCCATCAATGCTCGTTCCAGGCTGTCTCGGTCCCACTTACTCATTTCGGCTCGCAGCACAGTGATCAACTCGTCGCGATGAGCCAACCGATCAGCGTTGGTGGCGAATCTTTCGAGCCCGCACAACTCCTTGCGGTCCAGCACCGTGCAGAGCGCCTGCCACTGCTCCTCGGTATTGGCCGCGATTACGATCTCGCTACCGTCCCTGGTTACGAAGGTGTTGTACGTGGGGATCGACAAGTGCTCCCTGCCCTGGTGAGTTGCGACCAGTCCGCCCGTGAAATAGTACTGCGCCAGGTAGGACAACAGGCTGAGTTGACAATCCAACATCCCGACATCCAGATGGGTACCCCGCCCGGTGGCATGGACCGTTTGCAGTCCAGCCAACGAGCCGATGGCCGCGTACAACCCCGCTGTGATGTCACCGATCGGCACGCCCGCACGCACACTGGGTCCACCAATCGGGCCGGTCACACTCATCACCCCGGCCAGCGCCTCCACAATGATGTCGTAGGCGGGCCGATCCGCAAACGGGCCGCTCGATCCGAATCCCGTCACCGATACACTCACGATGCGCGGATTAACTTGGGCCAGTTCCTCGTAGTCCAAGCCCAGCTTCTTGCGCTGCGGCGCACGCAGGTTGTCCAGGATAATGTCAGCGTCGGCCACGAGCTTTCGCAATATATTCTTGCCCTTGTCCGTTCGGATGTCCAGGGCGATTGACCGTTTATTTCGATTAATCGACATGAAGTAGGCACTGTCGCCCTGATGAAAATATGGCGGATTGGCTCGGGACGAATCACCCACCAACTGCTCGACCTTGAGCAC
The DNA here is from genome assembly GCF_000308615.1 of Nocardia jiangxiensis NBRC 101359. GTDB lineage: Bacteria > Actinomycetota > Actinomycetes > Mycobacteriales > Mycobacteriaceae > Nocardia > Nocardia jiangxiensis. The sequence goes on along the minus strand of NZ_BAGB01000165.1, from coordinate 4,733 downwards.
ATCTGCCCCGAGGTCAGCCAATACCATTCCACCAAACGGCCCCGCTAGGAACCGCGTCAAATCCAGGACCTTCACGCCATGTAGTACTCCCAAGCGCCGTCCCGGCGGGACCGCATCAGCAGCCTCCGCATTCGTCGTTACCGCCTGGTTCGTCATCACATCAGCTCCCATCGGACCAACGTCACCTCATTGGTCACAGACTCGAACACCGCCCCGACTTTCCGTCCGATATCGGCGGTACTCGGTTGCGAGCGCATCAGCCCATACATCCTGGGCCCCTGGTCAAGCTCGACAAGGCCCACTACGTAAGGGATTTCATCTTTGAATGCCGGATTGAACGCCAAGTGATACTCCGCATAGCTATAGAGGCTGCCGACCGGGGAGAGCTCCGTCCACTCACCACCGGGAGCCAGGCACTCGTTGCACGCCGGCCCTGGTGGCCAGCGGAGGTAGCCACAGGAGCTGCACCGCTGCACGACCAGCCTGTTCTCGCGAGTGGCCTCCCAGAATGGCGCGGTCAGCGAATCGTTCAAATCCGGAACGGGGCCAGCGTACTCATTCACGATTCGCTCCGGATGGTCAAGATGGTTGCGGCGCCCTTAAAAAAGTCGTGGGTCTGTGCATGCAGCGCGCATTCGGCGTCCGCAACTTGTCGGTCGCCACACTCTCCGCGCAATTGCTGCACGCACTCATATAAATGCAACCAATTCCACATATAAGCTTCGGAGAGCTGACCGCCGTTGGTATTGACCGGTAGGGATCCGCCGGGCCTCGTGTGTCCCTCAGCGACAAACGCACCCGCTTCGCCAACCCCGCAGAAGCCGTACCACTCCAGTTGTTGCAGGACCCAGACCGACGTTGCATCCTGCAGGTAGGCCAGGTCGATGTCATGGGGAGCCAGGCCGGCATCGGCGTATACACGACTCGCGATATCGGCGATCCATGGCCGCATCAGCTTGTCTGGATTCTGATCGTTGCGCATTGCTGATTGCTGAGCCATGCTCGCGAGATAGATAGGTTTGGTGCTCAGATCCCTAGCCCTTTCAGCTGTGGTCATGACGACAGCGGCCCCACCGTCAGAGATCATTGTCAGGTCGGCACGCCGCAGGGGGGCAACAACGTAAGGGCTGGCCAAATAGTCCTCGATAGTCATCGATTTTCGAAAGATCGCCCGCGGATTCTTTGCAGCCCACTCGCGTTGGGCGACCGACACCCAACCCAGCTGATCTTCAGTCGTGCCATATTTGGCCATATGCCGGCGAAATGCCATCGCCGCCGGGCCTGCGACGTGAATGAACCCCGCCAACTCCGACCAATTGGCCGCGCCTCCGATCGGCGTCGCGAAATTCGCCTTGGCACTGCGTTGATTTGTTCCGTAGGTCAGCAGCACTGTGTTGGCCAGCCCAGCTTGGATGGCCATCGCCGCGAGGTGCAAGGAGAACCCGCACGCACCGTACTCGAGCGTTGTGCTGAACGCGGGGTTGATGCCGAGCAGGTAACCCATGTCCTCATCGATGCCAGCGTTGTCGGCCGACAGAGGTGGCTTGCACGTAACGAGCCCGTCGATATCGCTCAGATCGATGCCCGCGTCAGCCAGGGCAAGCGCCGCCGCACGCACCGCGATCTGATTCCCCGTTTCGCCTGGAATCTCCCCCTGCTCAGTCACACCGACACCTGCGATAGCCGTCCGGTACCCTGTGCGCATCAACGACTCCTCGCCATCGATGCAGAGCTGGCGCCTGTAATACCTCGCCGGAAACCGGCACGGCGCAGCTCCTCAGTGACAATCTTGCTCGTTTCCCGGACACAGGCGCCGACCGTCTCGGTCATGGACTCGGCAAACCGCTGCTCCGGAATAGTCACACAAACGTCGCCGAACACATTGCCGCCAGCGTCAAATATCGGCGCCGCGAAACCAACGGCACCGACGGTGCGCTGGCCATGCGTTACAGCGAACCCGCGAGCGCGGACATCCCCCAACGCCGCCTCGACATCTTCAGCAGTCACCAACGTGCGGTCAGTGAGTGACGGGAGTCCTGCCTCATAGACAGACTCGCGCTCGGACTCCGGCAATGAGGCCAAAATTGCGAGACCGCTTGCGCCGGAATGGATCGGCATCCAATGGTTGACTTCCGAAAGGTACTGTACCGGATGCGTACTCGGTACGACGTCAATAACCATCATCTGGCCGCGTCCAGCATCATAGACGCCGAAGAGCACGGTCTCACTGCACTCAGCGCTCAACGCCTCGAGATGCCGACGCACAAGCCGAACAGGCGACATCCGCGCGGCCACCGAATGGCACACGCGATACAACTCGACACCCGGTACGTAGTTACCATCCTCGTCGCGTTCCAACAGCCTGCGGCCCTCGAATATGCCGAAGATCCGGTGCACAGTCGCCGGCGACATCTCGAGACTGCGCGCTACCTGCCGAATACCCCACGGCGGCACGGGATTCGCCGCGAACCACGACAACACATCCAACGCTCGCGCGACCGGCTCTCGCTCACCTGTCATTACAGCTCCTCCGTTGCTTACCAAAGCCACAACACGACCCCCACCGCTTACCGCCGCAAGAACTGTTTCGTTTGACGGAACAGGTGTTCGCAAGCATGTTTGCAGTGTTACCTCTGAATAATCTTGTGTCAAGACTTGATAGCCAAAGGGAGAGAAGAGTTAAGCAAAATTGGTAGTGGGCACCGAATTTGTTCCGCTCAACAGAACACTTCAGAAATTTCGGTACCACGTTAGTCGTTCGCTCTTTGGCGAGGCCAGCCGAGAAGTTCAACGAGGCGAACGTGACCGGTTCCGGCTATGCGATTGACCATGTGTGATCGTCGGGCTATGCGGTGGCGACCTCGGCGGCAGTCTGGTTTCCTGTCGACGGCAGGCACACGCAAGTTCCCCCCGACACGGCCCTGGTGCTCGGCGGAGGCGTCCCCGTCAGCAAGCCTCGGAGGATGCTGTCGAAGCCGCGCGCCGAACACAGGCGTCTCAACTACTGCTGCCCGCAGATATCCAGAGGGCCGGGCTCAGTTGGACGCGCTGTTCGTCGAGAACGACGGTGTTCGCTTCGGCGCTCACGGAAGCACCACGTCCCCAACCGCTTCCGCGCTCGGTGAGCGGTTCCCATAGCCGACTCGCCCAGCCTATTGCTGCCGGGCGAAGCGCCGGATGCGCCTCGCCCGGGCGTGCCCTCAGAGGTCGGACTGCTCACGATCGTCAAATACGGCAACTGTTCCGAGGCCGATCACGGAGACGATGACGATGTAGAAAGCTGGGCTTATCAGTACTCCGGTCGAGGAAACCAGAGCGGCGGCCACAAGCGATGCGGGGCCACCACCGAAGGCAGTGCCGAGGTTGTAGCCAAGAGAGACACCGGTGTACCGAACATGCTTCGGAAACTGTTCCGAGAAGGCAGTGAAGACGACACCCGTGATCAAACCGTCGACAACGTTCAAGATCAGGCCAGCGAACAGAGCCGCGAGAAGGCTTGCGGCCATCAACATATAGCACGGTATCGCCAACACTATGAATCCGACGAAGCCCACCGCCATGACCCTTCGACGGCCGAACTGATCCGACAACTGTCCTGCATAGGTCATGACGGTTCCAGAAACAAACGTGAAACCAGCTGCGAACCACACCGATTGCGCGACGGGATAACCGAGCAGATGAAACTGCACAACCAAGTACAAGGACGAGAGTTTCGCGGCGGTATTCAGCGCATACGAGGTCAGGGTGACTTTCAGGAGAGCCTTCCAGTGATTTGCGACAACATCCGACACCGGAGCCTTAGGAGGAGCAGTTTCGGACGCCATCTGCTGGAAGACAGGCGACTCCTCGACACGCAGCCTGTAGACCAGACAGACGATCAATAGAGGCACGGCGAGCAGGAAGGGCACACGCCATCCCCAGCTCGACATCGCATGTGCCGGCATGACGCTGACAGTGCCAACCACAACGGCCGCGAGTGTCGCGCCTCCTGCTGCCCCGATCGCGGTCGAAGATCCGAGGAACCCTCGGCGCTTCCGCGGTGCGGACTCTGCGACCAGCACTGCCGCACCGCCGAGCTCTCCGCCCGCGGCTAGACTTTGGACGATTCGGAGCACTGTCAGCAGCGTCGGAGCTGCCACACCGATGGCCGCGTAGGTCGGCAGAAGGCCAGTAAGCGCGGTCGCCACACCCATTACGGTGATGGTGATCAGCAGCGCCCGCCGCCGCCCCTGCCGGTCGCCGAGCCGACCAAAGTATATCGATCCGAGCGGCCTTGCCACGTACCCGACTGCATAGACTCCAAGGGTGGCCAGCAGGCCGGCTACTTCATCGTGCTTGGAAAAGAACAATGGTGCGATGATAGTAGCCAGGAACGCATAGATCGTGAAGTCGTAGAATTCAATCGCGGTGCCCACCGCAGCCGATATACTTGCTCTTCTTGCAATGGTGGCACGTTCTGCCACCTCAGAACTCACGCTCGATAAGGGTTTATGCTCGGGGGATAACATGTATATTCTCCAAATTCTCGACGAGTCCGCGCCTTGCAGGGCGGACCACAGGCATGATTGAGGCGCGCGATCGGACGAATTCCTCTGAGGAATCCGTTGCGCCCGAGTCATACTCCGGCAATCGGTCCTGGCCTACACGGCTCAGTTCAGATCGCCGTTCTTCTATCACTCGACCACGGCTCGCGCGCCGGGCCGCGTCAGCCTAGCGCCCAGTTATTGCCGTTG
>NZ_BAGB01000166.1 GCF_000308615.1 Nocardia jiangxiensis NBRC 101359 | reverse complement strand
ACCATCTCGTTCAGTAGGATTTCGGAAGCCGAAGACTATGTTGGGCAACATAATTGAGGATCATCTCGCGGCTGACCGGCGCGATTCGAAGCAATCGTGCCAGTCCCCATTGCGGGAGTAGGCCGAACTCCGTACTGAGCCCATTCCCGCCATGGATCTGAATCGCCTGATCTACGCCGGCGGCCGCCGCTTCGGCCGCCGCGTATTTCGCGATGTTGGCCGCCTCACCCGCGGGCAGCCCGTTCTCGTACAGCCACGCTGCCTTCGCCGTCATCACGGCCGCGAGATCGATCTCGATCTTCGCTTTGGCCAGCGGATGTGAAATCCCTTGGTAACCGCCGATGGGTGACCCCCACACCGATCGAGTGCGTGCGTAAGATGCGCCACGCTCGACAGCGAAGCGGCCGATGCCGATACATACCGCTGCTCCGGTGATTCGCTCCGGATTGAGGCCGTCGAAGACGTGCCGGAAGCCCTCGTTCTCGATGCCGATGAGGCTGTCGGCGGGTAGCCGGACATTGTCGAAGTGCAGGGTGAACTGTTTCTCCGGGACACTGATTCCGACCGGCAGGCGTTGTTCGACCAGACCCGCAGCGTCGGTCGGTACCAGGAACAGTGACATCCGTGCTGCGCCGGTGGATTCGTCACGTCCGGTGCGGGCGACGACGATCAGTGCGGCTGCTTCGTCGACGCCGGAAATGTAGTACTTGGTTCCGGTGAGAAGATAGTCGTCGCCCGATCGTCGTGCTGTCGTGGATATCCGATGGCTGTTGGATCCGGCGTCGGGCTCGGTGATCGCGAAGACGACCTTCGTACCGGAAGCCATGCGCGGCAACCACTCTCGTCGCTGCTCATCGGTGCCGTACTTGGCGAGCAACTCGCCGGAGATCGCGCTCGAGACCAGTAGTAGCAGTTGCGGGCACCCGTGTGCGGCGGTCTCTTCACACACCATCGCAAGTTCGGTCATGCCCGCGCCGCCACCGCCGTACTGTTGCGGCAGGTTGATTCCGATGAATCCGTGGTCGGCGAGGTCCTGCCAGAGTTCGGTGGTCGGTTGGTGTGCCACAGCACGTTCGGCGTAATAGGCAGGCCCGTACTTGTCGGTGATCGCACCGACTGATCGACGAAGTTCTTGGTGCTCGACCGATTCAGCGAAGTCCATCAGGGTCTCCCATGAGCTTGTCGGGTATGTCGGTATATGTCGCTCGCAGAAACTCGCCGAGCCCTTTCGCCTGCGGGTCGGTCCGGGTACACGATGCGACACCATCGCCCAGGAACCCGACGATGACGAAGTTCAGTGCGCGAAGATTCGGGAACTCGTACCGGCGAACCTCGAAGCCCGCTGCATCGGAGACCAATTCGGTGAGCCGCTCGGTCGTCAGATGTGAGCGCAGCCAGTTCCATCGCTCAGCGGTATCCGTCCAGATGCCGACGTTCGCCTTGCCGCCCTTGTCGCCTGAGCGGGCCGCGACCACCGAACCGAGCGGACGCCTGGTTGTCGGGCCGAAATCAGCAGTGCCAGAGTTGTATTCGACACCACGGATGACCCCGCTGTATCGGTCGTCGGTCTGTGGGGCGTGCTCGATCGTTTCCCGATACCCATCCGCGTGCACCACGATCTGCTCGATCCCCGCCGCCGGCACCACGGTCGGCCAGTAGACGCCGAATTCGGATGCCGACGATGGTGGGGTTGTGGTGTGGAATCCGGCGTAGCCGCCGACAGCGAGTTCGAGAACCGCGTTGGAGAAGGCGCGGTCGACCTTCGACCTGTCGCGGTCCTTGACAGTGACCCGCAGGTGCGCGGTCGCCTCGCTCAGCCGCGCCGGTTCGGCGCGGTCGTAGCGCAGCAGTTGGACGTCGATGTCGTCGAAAGCCTCGCGCCCGCCGAGGATTTCGAACAGCTGCTCGGTGGCCCAGCGAGCTTTTTCCTCGATGTCGAGGCCGGTCAGCACCAACGTCATCGTGTTGCGGTACCCGCCGATGAAGTTCATCGCGACCTTCAGCGTCGATGGCGGGGGCGACCCGGTCGCACCGCTCACGCGGACCCGGTCTGTGCCGTCCTGGGTCAGCTGCAGTGTGTCGAAGTGCGCGACGACATCCGGGTTCAAATACACCGGTGAGTCGACCTCGTAGAGCAACTGAGCGGTAATGGTTCCGGGCGACACCGTCCCTCCGGTGCCATCGTGTTTGGTGATGACGAAGCTACCGTCGTGCGCGAGCTCCGCGATCGGCGAGCCCGGGTAGCGGCGGTCGGCGATCTCGTGGATCTGCGAGTAGTTGCCGCCGGTGGCCTGCGGCCCGCATTCGATGATATGACCGGCCGCCACCGCACCTGCCAATGCGTCGAAATCGGTGCGTTTCCAGTCGTGCCACCACGCTCCGACGCCCAGGACGAGAGCCGCATCGGTGACACGCGGGGTGATCACGATATCCGCGCCCCGGGCCAGCGCCGCCGCGATCCCCCAGCCTCCCAGGTAGACATTCGCCGAAATCGGCTGTGCGCCAGCCTGTTCCAGCGATATGTCCTTGTCGAGGTGGCGCAAGGGGTGACCAGCGGCTTGCAACTGTGAGAGACGATCGACGATATCGTCGCCCTCCACATGGGCGACCGCCAGATCGAGCCCTTCGGCTTGCACGATGGACCGGACCCGCGCCGCCAAGCCTGCCGGGGCGAGCCCGCCGGCGTTGACCACGATTTTGATGCCGCGGTCGGCACAGGTCCTGGCAACCTGTTCGAATTGGGTCACAAACGTTTTCGCATAACCGGTTTCGGGATCCTTCTGCTTCGCCTTCCAAAGGATCAGCATGGTCAGCTCGGCGAGATAGTCGCCGGTGACCACGTCGACCGGCCCGCCTTCGACCATTGCCCGGAAAGCGGCAAGCCGGTCTCCATAGAAGCCCGACGCATTGCCGATACGCACCGGCCGACGCGGAGTCGTCCTGTTCATTAGTCGAATTCCCTTCAGCAAGCGCCGGTTCGGCTAGGACGTCCGGTTCCCGGTGCCCCCGCGAATGCCTGGGCGATCGACATCCATACCCGCGCGACGGTACCTATGATGTTCAGCTTGGTGTCGTCAGGATGGCGGCGCTGGGTGACCACGAGTACGAAGTCCTCCGCAGGACCGGTCACGCGGTTTTCGGCATCGGCCGGTCCCCAGGTCCACACCCCATCCGATTCGGACGCGTCCAGTTCCACGCGCACCGGTTCCGTCGGCACTTCGAGGTTGTTCAGGCGATGGGCGAACGCGAATGTGCTCACCCCGAGATGAGCGATGTTCCGCAGCCCCGGACTCAGTGGATGCTCGACGCCCAGCGCATCGTAGATGTCCTGACCGTGTGCCCAGGTCTCCATCAGCCGTGCGGTTGCCGAGGAAGCTGCGCTCATGTCCGGACCGAACCAGGGCAGACGCCGACGCGGATCCTCGGTGTCGAACGCGGTGAGCAGGCGACTGCGGGACTCGTCGAACCAGTTCAGCAGTTCGCGGGGGGACATGTGGCGGTGCGCTTCGGCCACACGGTCGGGAAAGTCCGGACCGAGCGCCATCAGCCGGTCGGCCTCGACACGGAATCGGCCGGCGTCCGTGAGCGCCAGATGAGCGCAGTCGTCGAAGTAGGCGAGGTGCGACACCTGGTCGCGGATCGCCCAGCCGTCCGCGGGAGTCTTGGCATCCCAGGCGAGTTCGGCAGAACAGGATAGATAATCGACCAGCAGGTCGGTCTCATACTTCAGATCGCGCAGCAGCGCGGGATAGTCGAGAGCCATCATTTCCCCTGCCATCTCGGGGCGCGTTTCTCAGCGAAGGAAAGCATGCCCTCCTGTGCGTCCGCGCTGGAATACACTGGCGCCCATATCATTTCGGCGCGATCGAAAGCCTCGCGCAACGGGTGTTCCGCGGTCAGCGCCATTGTCTGCTTGCCCGCCAGAACCGAGAGCGGCGCGTTCGCAGCAATCTGCTCGGCGAGTGCCTGCGCGCGAGCGTGGAGCCGGTCCGGTTCGGCCAATTGATTCACGAATCCGATCTCGTGAGCACGCTGCGCTGTCATCGGGGCGCCGGTCAACACGATCTCCATTGCGATCCGGCGGGGGATCATCAGTGGAAGTGGTGCTGCCCAGGGCGATCCACGCCCCACCTTCACCTCCGAAATGGCGAAGGTGGCAGTGGTGGAAGCGATACACAGGTCGCAGGTCTGCGCCAGCAGGAAGCCACCGGCGAACGCAGCACCGTTGACGGCCGCAATCGTGGGCTTGCGCACGTCGATATTGCGGCCGAACTGCGGGACATAATCGATCGGCGGAATCGTCAGTTTCTCGGTGGACATCTCTTTGAGATCGCCCCCGGCGCAGAACGCTCTGTCGCCGGCACCGGTGAGCACGAGCACCTTGGCCCGCTCGTCCGCGTTGAATTGGCCGATCGCCTCGAACAGTCCGTCGCGCACCGCTTTGCTGAGGCTGTTGCGGGCATGCGGCCGATTGATGGTCAGCCAGGCGACGCCGCGGTCGACGTTGTAGAGAACCGCGTCACTCATCGGCCTCACCGTCCTGCACGATCGCCAGCACTGCGCCGGAATCGACTTGAGCCGCCACCGCGACCGGGATCTTCACGACGATCCCGTCCGCGGGCGTGCGAATGGTGTGCTGCATCTTCATGGCCTCCAGCACCACGACCGCATCCCCGGCCGAAACCGACTGTCCCTCGGTCACTTCGACTCGCACGACCGTTCCGGGCATCGGTGCGAGCAGTGACCCGGCCTCCTGCATGTCGCTCGGGTCGGGGAAGCGCTCGACCTCTCGGAGTTCGGTAGCGCCCAGGGCGCTGTCGACGAAATGCGTTGCTCCGCTACGGGTGATGTGATACTGCCGCCTGATGCCGTCGATGACGATGTCGACGAATTCGGCTGTCGCCGTGTTCAGCTCGAGGCTGTCCGAACGCCGATCGCCGATTCGAGCAATGAGACCAGCACGGTCGAAGCGGTACTCGACGGTGATCACCTTGTCACCGCACTCGAAGGAAACCGATTGGGGTGCACTGGGAAGGGTGCGGAATCCCGACGGGAGCCGGGGCAGTACCGGCGAATTCGTGCGACGCCCCGCCTGCGCTGCCAAGGCGGCCACGAGGGCATGCGTGTGGCCGGCCGTCCCGTCGCTGCTGCGGCGCGCCATCAGATCGGCCGGATCGTGCCGGTCGAGATATCCGGTATCGATGGCGCCGGAGCGGAATTCCGGCTCGCGCAGTATGCCGATCAACAGATCGCGGTTGGTGGTCACCCCGTGGATGCGAGTCTCCTGCAGCGCCCGCGCGACCTGGTCGCACGCGGCATCGCGGTCGGCTCCGTAACCGATCACCTTGGCGAGCATCGGGTCGTAGAACGTGCTCACATGCGAGCCGGAGGCGAAACCGGCGTCGATGCGGACGCCCGGCAGTTCCGCGAATTCCAACGTGGTCAGCGTGCCCGATACCGGAATAAAGCCCGCCGCAACGTCTTCGGCGTACAGGCGGACCTCGACCGCGTGCCCCTGCGGCGCCGCGTCGAGCATTTCCTCGGGTAGTGGTGCGCCCGAGGCGACCAGCAATTGTCCGCGAACCAGATCGACGCCGGTGACGAGTTCGGTGACGGGGTGCTCGACCTGGAGGCGGGTGTTGACCTCGAGGAAGTAGAACGAACCATCCTGTGCCATCACGAATTCCACCGTGCCGGCGCCCTCATAGGACAGGGCCTTGCCGGCGGCGACCGCGGCTCTGCCGAGCTCGTCGCGCAGCGCGTCGTCGACTGCGGTAGAGGGAGACTCCTCGACGATCTTCTGGTATCGCCGTTGGATCGAGCATTCGCGTTCGCCGAGATGGACGACGGTTCCGTAGCTGTCGCCGAAGATCTGCACCTCGATGTGCCTCGGTGACTCCACGAACTTCTCCAGGAATACCGTGCCGTTCCCGAATGCCGATGCCGCCTCCCGCCGGGCACTGCGGACGGCATCGATCAGCTCACTCTGGTCGGACACGATGCGCATACCGCGCCCACCGCCGCCGAATGCCGCCTTCACGAGAATCGGAAAGCCGATCTGTTCCGCTGCTGAACGCAGCCGATCGGGGTCCTCGTCGGACTCGCTTTCGACGGTGGCCCCCGGCAACACCGGTACTCCCGCGGCCGACATCATGCGTTTCGCCTCGATCTTCGATCCCATCGCGGCAATAGCCTCCGGGCTGGGGCCGACGAAGATCACACCCGCCGTCGCGCAGTCGCGGGCGAATTGCTCGTTTTCGGAAAGGAATCCGTAGCCGGGATGGACCGCTGTAGCGCCGGTGCGCCGGGCCGCATCCAGAACGAGGTCCGCGCGTAGGTATGTTTCGGCGGGCGTGGTGCCGGGCAGGTGAACCGACTCGTCGGCTTGCAGGACGTACGGCCCGTCGCGGTCGGCGTCGGAATACAGCGCTACAGTCGCGATATCCATCTGCCGCGCGGTGCGGATGATCCGGGACGCGATCTCGCCGCGATTGGCGATGAGCAGTTTGGTGATCACAGGTCGCTGGGATTTCGCAGGCAGTTCTGTTGTGGAGGGCATCGGATTTCTCACATCCTGAAGACGCCGAAGCCGCGCCGACCGGCGACCTTGGCGGAATGGGCTGCGGACAGGGACATGCCGAGCACGGCACGGGTGTCGCGCGGGTCGATCACGCCGTCGTCGTAGAGGCGCGCGGAAATGAAGAACGGGTGGGATTCGTCCTCGATCTGCTGCTCGATCGCGGCGGTGCGCTTCGCGTCGGCCTCGAGATCGAACTCCCGTCCTGCCGAGGCGGCGGCGGCCTTGCCGACGATGGAGAGCACACCGGCGAGCTGTTGAGCGCCCATGACGGCGAGCCGGGCATTGGCCCAGGTGAACATGAAGCGGGGGTCGTATGCGCGACCGGACATTCCGTAGTTTCCGGCACCGAAGGATCCCCCCATATTGATGCTGATATGCGGCACGTCGCTGTTGGTGACCGCGTTGATCATCTTGGCGCCGTCCTTGATGATCCCGCCCTGCTCGTACTCGGTCCCCACCATGAACCCGGTGACGTTGTGCAGGAAGATCAGCGGGGTATCGGTCTGGTTGGCCAGAAGGATGAATTCCGTTGCCTTCTTGGCTTCTTCACTGAACAGCACGCCGCGGGTGTTGGCGAGGATGCCGACCGGGAATCCATGAATCGAGGCCCACCCGGTCGCGATGCTGGTGCCCCAGCGAGGCTTGTACTCGGAGAAGCGGGACCCATCGACGATGCGGGCTATGACCTCTCGGGGGTCGAAGGGGATACGTGGATTGCCGGACGCGATTCCGAGTAGCTCCTCTGCGTCATAGCACGGTTCGTCGGCCGGCTGTGTCGGTCCGGGACCGAGTTTGCGCCAGTTGAGGTGGGCGACGATGTCGCGTCCGATGCGGAGGGCGTCGGTCTCGTCGACGGCGAAGTAGTCGGCCAGACCCGAGATCCGCGAATGCATGTCCGCGCCGCCGAGTTCCTCGTCGTCGGCGTCCTCGCCGGTGGCCATCTTCACCAGCGGCGGGCCGCCGAGAAAGACCTTTGCCGCGTTGTCGACCAATACCGCGTAGTCACACATACCCGGTACGTAGGCGCCACCCGCGGTCGAGTTGCCGAATACCAGGGCGATGGTAGGGATGCCCATAGCGGACATCTCGGTCAGCTCGTGAAAGATCCGGCCCGCGTGGACGAACAACTCCGCCTGGGTCGGCAGATCGGCACCGCCGGACTCTACGAGATATACGACCGGCAGCCTGTTGATGCGGGCAATCTCCAACGCACGCAGGTTCTTTCGCAGTGTGTAGGGGTTCATTGTGCCGCCGCGAACCGTGGGGTCGTGCGCGATGATCATGCACTCGACACCCGAGACCACGCCGAGACCTGTGACGATCGCGGCGCCGACGTTGAACTCGGTGCCCCAGGCCGCCAAGGCCGACAACTCCAGGAACGGGCCATCACGATCGATGAGTAGTTCGATTCGCTCTCGGACCAGCAGTTTGCCGCGATCATGGTGACGTGTGGCGTAGCGCTCGCCGCCACCGGCGGCGACCAGCGCCAGTTGCTCGTTCAGGGCGGCCACGGCCGCCGACTGAGCTTGGTGATTCTCCAGATACGTCGACGACGCTGTGTCGACCTCGGATTTGAGTACGGGCATCCGTACGCCTTTCGATTCGAATGTCGCGATCACTGGCGGCGAGCGAGTACGACGTACCAGCGAGTTAGTGAATGGTCATACACTATCGCATGGATAGTTATCGCGGAAGTGTGGGCTTGTTGCGGTTCAAGCGGCATGGCGAGGCCTGAAAACCCATCAACTTCGGCTCTCTAGTGATTTGCTAGTAACTATCTGGTCTGTTGAGGTCGACAGTGCCGGCGACGGAGCTGGTCACTCGCCCTTGATTGCCCGGGGTGGTGGCGGGTCGGTAGGTGTCGATCCGGGCCTCGGGGCGGGATTCTGTGAGCGTCGGCAGCAACTTGTCGCGCGCACGTTCGTATTGTTCTGTGATGGCCTGGACCAGTTCGGCCACCGTGGTGACTGCACCGACCCCCGCTACACTGTGCCCCGCGCTCCAGGCGGTGCGGTTGCGCAACAACCGGTCCTGTTCGAATCCGCTCGAGCTTTCCTGGTTGGCGGCGGACCGGTCGTCGCGGGCCAGCCAGCTCGCCAGCAGATTGGCCGGGATGCCGCCGACCCGGGTGGACAGTGTGACGTCATCGAGGGTCGATTCGATCAGCGCGGTTCGGTACTCGTCCGTGGCAAGGCTTTCCGATGTGGCGATGAATCGAGTCCCCAGATAGACGAGGTCGACGCCCAATACCTGTGCGGCGAGTATCGAGGTGCCGTCGGTGATACCCCCGGCCAGCACGATCGGGCCGTCGTAGCGGGCTCGGACGGCGCGTGCGAACGCAAATGGATTGGCCCAGCCGGTCTGGCCGCCTGCGCCGGCGGTGAGTAGCACGAGGCCGTCGGCCCCGGCCTCGATGGCACGTTGTGCGTGCGCCATGCTCGAGACATCCGCGAATACCCGGCAGCCGATGGCATGCAAGGGGGCGATGACCGGTTTCGGCGACCCCACGCTGGTGATCACGAGTTCGACTCCGTGCCGGACCAGGCAGTCGAGGTCCGCCTGAAGGCGGGTATTCGTCCGGTGTACCACCAGATTCGGAGCGACGGGAGCCGTCGGGCCGTCGTGGTCGATGAGGGCCGCGAAGATCTGCCGGAGCCAGGTGTCCAGTTTTTCCGTGGTGGCGGCGTTATGTGTGGGGAAGGAGCCGACCACGCCGCTGCGACATGCGGCGATCACGAGCTCGGGTCCCGACACGCTCGTCATGGGCGCGGCGATGGCGGGAACGGTCAGTCGATTCGCGAGGGCTTCGGGCAATGCCATGCCGCTAGTAAATCACGAATCACTACCGTGGTGGCGGCATGTTTCGTGTCGCACCGTTCAGGATCGCGGAGCAGCTCTGAAGGTGTATTCGTGCGATGTATACCGATAGATCGGACTTGACACGGTGACCTACATCACCGACCATGTAGCCGTAAGTAAATCTCGCAACACATCGTTAACGTGAGCGCGAGGTGCGGCACCCCGGGAGTTGGGCCAAGGGCGCGACGAGGCACCCGGAACGCTGGCTGCGTGGATTCCGGTCGGCGTCAGAGAAGTTCGAGGAACTATGACGGCACCGGTAGCAGCACCCCAACATACTTTCGCCGCACTGGTGTCCCGGATAGTGGAGTTGAACGCTCGGGTCAGCGAGCTGGCCGAACACGCCGGCGGCGATGGCGCGAACCGGCCCTACCTCCAGTTGCTGGGGGTGACACTGGAGCGCACAAAGCGACGACTTGCCTGTGTACGTGGGCGTCCGGCCGATACAACGGATCTGGCTGAGCTGTTGACCGATGTCAGCGCGGTGCAGTCGACGCTGCGCAAGCACACGCTCACACAGCCCAGCTTCGCACCGGGACGGATTTTCGACGCGTTGGCGCGGTTGAGTAGAAAGACTACCGCCGCCGAGGTGTTCGAAGCTGCCGCTGCCGAGCTGTGCGCGGCTGCGGGATTCGACCGGGCGATGGTCTCGACTGTGCGTGGTTCCATCTGGGCGCCGTGGTTACTCTTCCTCTCCGACGGTAACGACAGCGGCTTCAATCGTGAGCTCACCGACTACATAGCCGACCTGCAGATTGCCTTGGCCTCGCCGATGGTGGAGGCGGAAATCGTGCGGCGGCGGCTGCCTGCCCTCGTCTCGGACGCACAGAATGAGCCGCGGACTTTTCGGCCGCTGATGGAGGCATCCAACACCCGCGAATACGTGGTGGCGCCCCTTATCGTCGGTGGGTCGGTGTTCGGGTTGCTGCACGCCGACACCTATCTGTCGCGGCGCCCGCTCACCACAGCCGATCGGGACAGTTTGCGCACGTTCGCCGAGGGGGTCGGTGTGATCTACGAGCGCATGGTGCTCGAATCACGCCTGACGCGCCAGCGCGAACAGCTTTCGGAGGCTTTCCGATCCGTCGGGCAAGTTCTGGAAGCGCCCGTGCGGATCGCAGTCCGATTTCCGGACCCGATGGTCCGGACAGCTGTCGCTGTCGAAGCGGACGGATTCTCCCCGGCGGAAGTCACCGCCCGAACCGAGCCAGGCGGTTTGGCGAGACTGACCGCGCGTGAACGTGAGGTACTGAAGCTACTGGCGAGTGGCGTGACCAACGCCCAGGTGGCAGACCGGCTCACGGTTGCTGAGTGCACAGTGAAATCCCATGTCAAGCACATCCTGCACAAGCTCGGTGCTCCCAATCGTGCCAGTGCCATCGCGCAATACATCCGGGCCACGAACTCTGAACGGCGGGTGTGACAATGCCTGTAGCAATGGCCAGTGATTGCACCGGCACCAGCCCGACCGGCCGCGTTCGCCTGGGATGGCGTCGACGAGAGAATGAACTTGTAGCCCGGCTCGCAGTGCTGCGGGACGCGGTCTTCGAGGCGGTCGGTGGTGCCGCCCCTCTCCCACAGGTGGAATGGGACGGCCCGTGGCGTTCGGCGGAGGTGGTCTCCAATCTCGTCCACTTCTGCATTGCGCGATTGCGCAATGTCCGCAGCACCGATAGTACGGCCGCCGAGACGTTGTGCGGACTGATTCTCGAGCTGCAGCAACTGGCAATGGACCTTTACCTCCACGACACTGGTCAACGCAGTCAGCGGCTGGCGGAGTGTGCCGCGGGACTGAGTCGGTTGCGAAGTATTCGCGACACCACGGCGTTGCTCGACGTAGCCTGCGAGGAGGTCGTGCTGCGGTGCGGTTTCCAGCGGGTCGTTCTGTCCCGGGTCGAAGGCCGCTCATGGCGTCCGTCGATGGCGCATTTCGCCGGCGAGCGCCAATCTGAATCGTGGTTCGTGGACTGGATCAACCAGAGCATTCCGCTCGATTCCCGTGCGCCAGAGGCACAGTTGCTCGCCAAACGGCGTCCGTCGTTGGTGTACGACACATCCAACGCCGCGGTGTACAAGCCGATCATCGTCGATGCCGGGCGGTCCCGGTCGTATGTGGTGGCACCGATCGTCCATGCTGACGACGTGGTCGGATTCGTCCATGCCGACCACCATCCGCTGACTCGCCGCGCCGATGAGGGGGACCGGGATGTGTTGTGGGCCTTCACCGATGGCTTCAGCCACATCTACGAACGCACGGTGTTACTGGAACGGCTACGCGACCAGCGTGACCAGGTGCGGGACTTGGTCGTTTCAGCAGTGAATCGTATGGACGACCTGTGTGAATCCGATATCGCCATGGTCCGTGCGGCCGATTCTGACGATCACGAAAACCCGACTCCGTCGAAGTCCGTCTACGGAACGACCGGTAGTCTCACCGAACGGGAAGCGGACGTCTTCCGCCTGATGGTTGCGGGCGCTACCAATCGTGCCATCGCCGAGCAGTTGGTCATCACCGAGGGCACTGTGAAATCGCACGTCAAACATATTCTCCGGAAATTCGGTGCGGCAAACCGGGCACAGGCGATCGCCTGGTCGCTGCAGGGCGAATAGTGCTGCGGCTTCGCCTCTTTCGCGTGTGACCGGCGATCTGCGAGGCCGGACTCCTTCCATTCGATATGTGATGGCGGCTTCCCCGGGTGAATTCCGGGGGAGCCGCCACGTTCGTACTCAGTTGATCCGGCGGGCGTGCATGCCGGGCATGACGGGGCTGATCCGGACAGAGTCGCCGGGCTGCGGGGCCTGGATCATGCGGTTGTTACCGAGATAGATGGCAACGTGGCCCGGGCCGTCGGGACCCCAGTTGCCGAACAACAGATCACCCGGTGCCGCGTCCGGCAGGGGGACCTCGGTGCCGACGTGCCATTGGCCTTGTGAGGTACGGGGCAGGGTGATGGTTCCGCCGCTGGCGGTGTGCACGGCATAGGACGTGAGTCCGGAGCAATCGAATCCGCCCATGGACGGCCCATTGCTGCCCCCGCCGCCCCAGACATACGGAATACCGAGGTATTTCATCGCGTCGGCGACAATGCGGGTGCCGATGTCGGTGGCCGGGCGGAGCAGATCGGATGCCTGCTGGAGCCAGTCGTAGTCCTTCTCGGTCGCCCGGATGCGGGCGACGTAGGGTTTGGTTTGGTTTTCGTAATCGGCGCTGCCGGACGGCATCCCGTGTGAGCGCAGAACAGCTGCGGCGCCGGCATTGTAGGCGGCGAGGGTGAGGTCCAGCGTATCGCCGGTAACCAGCCCCTTGGCCTTCCACGACTGTATCTGCCGGTAGTCGTCGCACAACAGGTGTCCCGACGCCATGACCGAGTCGCCGACATCGAAGACATCGGCGCGACCGGTGCCGTGAACGTCCTTTCCATAAACAGCCCAGGTGCCAGGCATGAACTGTCCGGGGCCGAGCGCGCCGGCCGGTGATACGGGTGCGTCGGGCCCGTAGTGGAATCCGTTCTCGGCTGCGTAGAGAGCCGCCAGAGTGGGCGCTGTAACACCGGAACACAGCGTCCCGGCCTGCTGGAACCACGGCACGAATGCTGCGATTCGCCCGCTGGTCATCGCCGGCGGCGCCGCTGCGGCATCGGGTACCGGGATGACAATCGAACGAGTCGGACCGACTGTGCCCTGGCTGTCGGGAAACTGGCCCGCAGGCACGATGCGGGTCGCCGGCGGCTGACGGTGGCTTTCGGCGGGATCTGTCCGGGTCCGGACCGGCTCGTGATTCGTATCGGATTGCGCTCGAAGCGCATTCGGCGCCGACATCATCGCTGCGATGTGATCGGAGGCTCCTTGGATGCCATTGCGGGCGGCCTGCTGCGCCGGCTCGGGCAACTGTGCGACCGCGTGGTCGAGTCGGGCACTGAGCGATGTGGCGGCTTTGCCACCAGATTCGACTGCTACCTGCGCGGATGCCTTGGCGCCGCTGGGAAGGTTGGCGTTGTCGATCGCACCCGTCGCGTTAATCACGATGGTGGCGATCACGGAAATCGGATCCGACATCGCGGCTCACCCTTCTGGATCGGTTTACTCGGAGTTCGGCAGAGACTGTGCTACCTGCAACCCATCCTGATC
Organism: Nocardia jiangxiensis NBRC 101359; assembly: GCF_000308615.1. Taxonomy (GTDB): domain Bacteria; phylum Actinomycetota; class Actinomycetes; order Mycobacteriales; family Mycobacteriaceae; genus Nocardia; species Nocardia jiangxiensis. The sequence goes on along the minus strand of NZ_BAGB01000166.1, from coordinate 123,496 downwards.
AGTGCTCGCCGTCGCCGAATCCTCCTCCGATAGGCGATACGCCCTCCTATAGGGGGGGAGTGATGGGCAGGAAGCGGGCAAAATGATCGGTCGATCGTTATTCCTGTGCCGAATCGGCATGATGTTCGCCGGAAAACTCGACGTCAGCGCCCTGGCCCGAGGTGATCGGGGTGCGGGAATCTCCCCCGATCGGATAGTGGGCTTCCCCCCGGGGGATATCGCCCGCAGGTGATTCGCGTCATATGTTTAGGACGTTCTCGATGACGTGAGTGTTATCCGGCCCCAGTTCGGAGGTTGCGCGAATAACCGCACACACCGTACATCCGGGAGCTGAGTCACCCCATTTCGACAGCGGATCCACCGAACTCGGGACTGCCGCTGTCCACAGTGATGAGGAGGAAGTCGATGACCGGTTCGCCGGATACCGGCTCGGCCACACCGAAATCGGTGATGCACCGGACAGTGAGAGTGTCGAAACTGGTCGATCCTGCTCTGCGGCCGGTCGGCGCATTCTTCGAAATGTGTGCCGCGACATTTCGTGCCATGCTGAAGCCGCCGTTTCAATGGCGGGAATTCGTGTTGCAGTCCTGGTTCATCGTTCGAGTATCGATGGTACCCACACTGATGGTCGCGGTGCCGTTCACCGTCCTGGTGGTATTTACCCTGAATGTCCTTCTGGTGGAATTCGGCGCGGCAGATCTGTCCGGCGCCGGCGCCGCGCTCGGCGCGGTTACCCAGATCGGGCCGCTGGTGACGGTTCTCGTGGTGGCCGGCGCGGGCGCGACTGCGATCTGCGCCGATCTCGGGGCGCGCACCATCCGCGAGGAAATCGATGCGATGCGGGTACTCGGCATCGATCCGATTCACCGGCTGGTCGTGCCACGTGTTCTGGCCTCCACGGTGATCGCCCTGCTGTTGAACGGCTTGGTCATCACCATCGGAATAGTCGGCGGATTCATTTTCTCAGTCTTTTTTCAGAACGTTACACCCGGTGCTTACGTGTCCTCGTTGACTTTTGTCACCGGAACGCCCGAGGTTGTCATATCCGAATCTAAAGGTTGCATTTTCGGGCTGATAGCGGGATTGGTCGCGTGCTATCGCGGACTCACCGTCAAGGGTGGCGCGAAGAGTGTCGGAGACGCGGTGAACGAAACCGTGGTGTATGCCTTCATGGCGCTATTCGCCGTGAATGTCATCGCCACAGCTGTCGGCGTCAAGTACGGAACGGGAAAGTAGTCATGGCTACAATATCGACATTGGTCGTCGCCCCGCGCAGGACATTGGAGTCTCTGGGCGATCAGGCGTTGTTCTACTGGAAGACCGTACGCTACTCGCCGCATGCGTTGCGCTCGTACAATCGAGAAACGATGCGCCTGATCGCCGAGATCGGCATGGGCACCGGAACGCTCGCCGTTATCGGGGGCACTATCGTGATCGTCGGGTTCATGACCTTCGCGGGCGGCACCCTCGCGGCGATTCAGGGCTTCAATTCGCTGGGAAACATCGGCGTCGATGCGCTCACCGGATTCTTCGCGGCATTCTGCAATGTTCGAATCATGGCGCCCATCACAGCGGGTATCGCATTGTCGGCGACGATCGGCGCGGGGTCGACCGCGCAGTTGGGGGCGATGCGGATCAGCGAGGAGGTCGACGCGCTGGAGGTCGCCGGGATTCGATCGATGTCGTATCTGGTGTCGACACGGGTGATCGCAGGCGTGGTCGCGATCGTGCCCATCTACTCGGTTGCTGTCATCATGTCTTTTCTTGCCGCCCGGGTGATCACGGTCGATGTCTACGGACAACCTTCCGGAATCTACGACCACTACTTCTTTACTTTCCTGCGTCCGAGCGACCTGTTGTGGTCTTTTCTGCAGGCATTGCTGATGGCGTTGGTGGTGATGTTGATCCATTGCTATTTCGGATATGGGGCCGCGGGCGGTCCGGCGGGGGTCGGAGAGGCAGTCGGACGTGCTGTTCGCACCTCGCTGGCTGTGGTGGTGATGGTCGTCCTGTTCGCCTCACTGGCCATATACGGCGTCTCCGGAAAATTCGACCTCGCGGGATAGGCACGATATGAGTACAGGTAGGAAGAACCACTATAAGAAGCCACCTCTGATCAGAGCCGGGCTGGCGCTGACTGCGATCTTGGTGGCAGCAATCCTGTTCTGCACGTTGTCGTTTCACGGCGACCTGACGCGCACGGTCCCGATCACTGTGGTTTCCGACCGGTCGGGCCTGGTGATGGACGACGGCGCAAAGGTCAAACTGAACGGTGTCGTGATCGGGCACGTACGCAGCGTGTCCCAGACCGACGGGCGAGCGCGGCTGAATCTCGACATCGATGCGCCACGGTTCGCGTTACTGTCCGCCGACACCACTGCCCAGATCAAGGCGACCACCGCCTTCGGGTCGAAATACGTTGCGCTGCAGACCGCATCGAATCAAGGGCGCCCGTTGGCGGCGGGCGCGCAGGTGCTCTCGACCAATGTGACGACCGAGGTGAACACGGTCTTCGAGAACCTCGAATCGGTAATGCAGCACGTGGACCCCGCGAAGCTGAACTCCGCGTTGTCCGCCGTCTCCGACGGGATGCGTGGCCGTGGACAGCAACTCGGTGACACGCTGGCGAAAACGGACGCAACCCTGGCTCGTTTGCATCCGGCGATGCCGCAGCTGCAGCGTGACCTGCACGATGCCGCAACCGTCACCAACATGTACGCCGATGTCGCACCTCAGCTTCTGGATATGCTCGGCTACGCCTCGACCACCGCGGAATCAGTTGTCACGCATCAGTCCGAGCTGGTATCGGTCCTGCAAGCGGCAGTCACCTTCGGCAATCAAGGCGCTGGGCTGACCAACGACCTCGAACACGGGCTGGTCGATTCGATGCGGCTGCTGGTTCCGACCGCGGGACTGCTCGCGAAATACAGTCCAGAGCTGACCTGCCTACTTCACCAGAGCGTGAATACCCGTAACGCCCAGCTGAAGTCGTTCGGCGGCAATACCGGGTATTCCGCCGACCTCGACATCGGCTTTCTGGGCGGGGCGGACCCGTACCGGTACCCCGACAACCTTCCCAAGGTGGCGGCCAAGGGCGGGCCCGGCGGCAAGCCCGGCTGCTATCCGCTGATCACCCGCCAGATGTATCCGGCGCCGGTGCTCGTCACCGACACAGGCGCGAACATCGTCGATTCGACGGCTCCGCGCATCGGTTCGCCGTACTTCGTGGACTACCTGTTCGGAAATATCCTGGGAGGGCCGGCGCACCGATGAAGATATCCGGAACCATCCTCAAGCTGTCGATATTCGCGGTGGTCATGGTGTTCTTCACCATAGCGGTGATCATCGTGTTCTCCCAGATGCGCTTCGGGTCCGAGCGGATGTACCGAGCCGAGTTCAGCGACGCGTCCGGACTGAAATCGGCGGAGTTCGTGCGGGTCGCCGGTGTGGAAGTCGGCAAGGTGAAGTCGGTGCACGTCATCGGGAACGGTACGGCCCTGGTCGAATTCGGGCTCACCCACGATGTGCCGATCACCGAGTCGACCAAACTGGCGGTGCGCTACGAAAATCTGGTCGGCCAGCACTATCTCGAACTGCTCGACAGTCCGGGCTCGACGACCCCGCAGCCCTCACAGGCCACCATTCCGGTGAGCCGTACGGTGCCGGCGTTGGATCTGGATGCGCTGATCAACGGCTTTCGCCCGTTGTTCAAGGCATTACAGCCCGACCAGGTCAACCGGCTCTCGAACTCCCTGGTGGCGGTCCTGCAGGGACAGGGGGGCACGATCTCAGATCTGCTGCGCCAGGCTGGACAGCTGACCTCGACGCTGGCCGATCGGGATCAGCTGATCGGGTCGGTGATCAAGAACCTGAATACCGTGCTGGGCACGGTCGACAAGCGAAATGCCGAATTCGACCAGGGGATCGACAAATTGCAGCAGCTCATCAGCGGGCTCGCCGCGCAATCCGATCCCATCGGCGATGCGCTGGTTCATGTGAACAACGCGTCGCGGTCGGTGGCGGATCTGCTGACGAATACGCGGCCCACCATCAAATCCGACATCACCGAGATGGGCCGGCTCGCGGGAACGATCAACGGCGGCAAGGACTACGCCGACTGGGCCCTGCACAGTCTGCCCGACGCCTACAACCGGCTTTCCCGGCTGGGCCTGTACGGCGACTTCTTCACCTTCTACCTCTGTGACGTGCAGATCAAGGTCAACGGTCCCGACGGCAATCCGGTCTACATCCCGATCATCGGGCAGCGGGCAGGAAGGTGCACACCCTGATGACAAGCCAGAAGAGCAACCACAAGAAGACCCACACCGTCCGCACCGGACTGATCGGGATCCTCGTCGTCATCGCACTCGTGGTGGTCGCGGTGGGCTTCGACACCATCAGTTCCTGGTTCGGCTCGTCGACGACATATTCCGCGTACTTCGGCGACACCGGTGGAATCGTGTTGGGAGACAAGGTCTTTCTCGCCGGGGTCCAGGTCGGGACGGTGAAGAACATCGATATCGACGGCGACAAGGTCCTGATGAAATTCGACGTCGACGGGCCGGCACTGGGCAATGACACTCAGGTAGCCATCAAGACGCTGACCGTCCTGGGACGCAAATCCCTGCAGATCACTTCCCGCGGGAACAGCAAACAGCCGGCGGACCGCCCGATACCGATCGAGCGGACTCGTACTCCCTACCTGCTCACCGATGCCCTCGGCGACCTGACCACGACGGTCAGCAACCTGGACCTGGGCCAGGTCACCGATGCACTGGGTACGCTCAGCCGCACCCTGGACCAGACCGCTCCCAATCTCGGTGCCGCACTGGATGGTGTTGGGCGCCTGTCGAATTCGGTGGCTTCACGCGACAAGATGGTGCAGGACCTGTTTCACAACGCCGAGTCGCTCACCAAGGTGCTCGGCGGCCGCAGCGACCAGATCAACAAACTACTTCTCGACAGCAATACCCTCTTCGAAGCGTTGAATCAGCGCCGCCAGGCGATCCAGACCCTCCTGACGAATCTGTCGTCGGTGACGTCGAATATCGCCGCGCTGATCGACGACAACCAGCAGCAACTGCGGCCCGTGCTGCAGCAGCTCAACAGCGTCACCGATCTGCTGAACCGGCGCAAGGATGATCTGGCCAAGGCCATTCTTCCGGCCAGCCAGTACATCACCTCGCTCGGGGAGTCGGTTGCGTCGGGCCCGTTCTTCAAGGCGTACATCATGAATCTGCTGCCGGGACAGTACCTACAGCCCTTCATCGACGCCGCGTTCAAGAATGCGGGGCTCGATCCGAGGCCGCTGAACGCGCCACAGGCCGCGTCCGCCCCCGCCTCGAGCGCGGCTCAGACGCCGGCTCGTGTCCCGAGCCCGGCGCCCGCGCTGCCCGGATTGCCTTCGCTGCCAGGACTGCCGCCGCTGCCCGGATTGGGGGGATGACGATGTCGCGTACAGCGCTGGTGAAGCGTGTCATCAAGAGCAAGGTGGTGCTTGTCGGCGTGACCGCCGTTGTCCTGGCGGGCATCGCGGGAATCGGCTGGCACTTCTACAACCGGGAGACGACAGAATCCGCGACCGCGTATTTCGAGAACACCAACGGGTTGTTCGTCGGGGACCGGGTCAAGATCCTGGGTGTCGACATCGGCACGATCGACGCGATCGATCCGGATGGCAACCGGATGCGGGTGAAGTTCCACTACAACGCTCGCTACAAGATTCCCGCGCAGGCCAAGGCGGTGATCCTCTCCCAGAGCCTGATCTCGGCCCGTGCGATCCAGCTGACTCCGGCCTACACCGGCGGTCCGCAGCTGGCCGACGGCGGTCAGATTCCGCTCGAACGCACCGCGGTGCCGATCGAATGGGACGATCTGCGCAAGCAGTTGCAATCGCTGGCCGACTCGATCAACCCGACCCAGCAGAACAAGGCCGGCGCGCTCGGCGACTTCGTGAACTCCGCGGCGAATGCGCTCAGCGGCAAGGGTGATCAGATCAACGACACCCTCAACAAACTCTCCAACGCGATGACGACACTGTCCGACGGGCGTGACGATCTGTTCGCCACGGTGCGGAACCTGCAGGCGTTCATGACCGCGTTGTCGGCGAGCGACAGCCAGATCGTCCGGCTGAACCAGAACGTTGCCTCGGTGTCGAGTGCGCTCGATGGCACCGATCAGGAGTTGGCGACTGCGTTGCAGAGCGTGGATGCCATGTCGAGCCGGCTCGAGCAGTTCGTCAAGGACAACCGGGACCCGGCGGCCAAGTCGGTCGCGGACCTGGCCGCGGTGACCAAGTCGCTCAACGATATTCGTCCCAATATCGAGCAGTTGCTGCATGTCGCGCCGACGGCGATCCAGAATTTCTACAACATCTACAACCCGGCACAGGGATCGTTCACCGGTGCGCTGGCGGTGACACAGCTCGACAATCCGGTGCAGTTCATCTGTGGCGCAATTCAATCGGCGAGTCACCTCGGCGCGGCGGACGCCGCGAAGCTGTGTGTGTCACAACTGGCGCCGGTGCTGCGACTGCTGCAGATGAATTATCCGCCGGTCGGCGTGAACCCGGTTTCGGGTCTGTCGGTGCGTCCGGAGCAGATCGACTACAGCGAGCAGTGGCTGCGCGGCCGCGCGCCCGCGCCCGCGACCACCCAACCGGTGAATGCGGCCGGCGGTCTGGCCGGGCTGTTGGGAATCCCGAATCCCGCGAGTACAGGAGGTGGCCGGTGATGCGGTGTAAAAAGCGTTTCGCGGCGATGGCGTTGATCGGCGGTCTCGCGCTGGGCGCGGCCGGATGTGAGTGGCAGGGGCCGAACTCGCTGCCGCTGCCCGGCACGGTCGGCGGGGATACCGGTTCCTACACCGTCAAGATCGAGATGCCGAATGTGACATCCATTCAACGTAATTCGCGCGTCCGGGTGAACGACGTGACCGTCGGCAACGTCACCGACGTGCAATTGGTGGGCTGGCACGCGCAGGTGACGGTGACCCTGAATCGGGATGTGCACCTACCGGCGAACGCCACCGCCAAGATCGGCCAGACCAGTCTGCTGGGCTCGCTGCACGTCGAGCTGGCGGCCCCGCTGAACGAGCCGCCGGTCGGAGAACTCAAGGACGGCAGCGTGATTCCGGTCGACCACGCCAGCACATATCCCACCACCGAGCAGACGCTGGCCTCGCTGTCGACCGTGCTGAACGGCGGTGGGCTGGCGCAGCTCCAGGAGATCAACAACCAGACGAACGCGGCCCTGTCCGGCCACGAGAAGGAGGTTCGTGATCTGCTCACGCAGACGAACACCTTCAGCAGCGACCTCAATGCGCAGAGCAATGACATCATCAGTGCCGCAACGGGCCTGAACCGTCTGGCAGCGACCGTCGGGAAGCAGAACGACGTGCTGGCGACCGCCCTCGATCGGATTCCGCCCGCTCTGTCGATCCTGGCGCAGCAGCGTCAGCAGCTCACCGACACGGTCACCGCGCTCGGCGGGTTCGCCGACTCGGCCGACCAGGTCGTCACCGCCAGCTCTCAGGATCTGCAGCAGAACCTGCATGACATCGAGCCGGTCATGCGTGAGCTGGCCGATGCAGGACCCGATCTGACCGGGGCGCTGGGGTTGCTCCCGACATATCCGTGGCCGCTGGCGAATATTCCGAAGTTCTTCCGTGGTGACGCGGGAAACCTGAGCGGCACAGTCGATCTCACCCTCGGACGGCTGGGGCGCGGACTGTTGCAGGGCACGCCGCTCGAGGGGGTGCTCGAGAACGCGGAAACGCGCCTGGGGCGCACCGTCGACCGGGTGCCCGCCTTGTCGACGAAGAATCCGTTGACCGCGGGCCTGGACAACGTCGTCGTGCGAGGTGGGAAATGATCCTGTCCAAATTCGTACGCATCCAGCTGATCATCTTCGCCGTCGTGACGGTGGTCGCCCTGATCGTCATGGGCGTGGTCTATCTGCGAGTGCCGTCGCTGGTCGGCATCGGCCGGTACCGGGTCTCGGTGCAGCTGAACACCAGCGGTGGTCTGTACGACAGCGCGAACGTGACTTATCGCGGCAATACCGTCGGCATTGTCACCGGTGTGGCGGCGACCAGGACCGGCGCCGTGGCGACACTCAGCGTGGACAGTTCGGTGCGAATCCCGGTGTCGTCCACTGCGAATGTGCACAGCCGCTCGGCGATCGGTGAGCAGTATCTGGATTTCGTGCCGACCTCGCCGGACGGGCCGTATCTGAAGGACGGCGACGTGGTTCCCGCGACGCGCACAACGGTGCCACAGGACATCGCGCCGCTGATCGACACGTTGAACACCAGCCTCACCTCCATTCCCAAGGACAAGCTCTCCACGCTGATCAACGAGACGCAGAACGCTTTCGGCGGCTCCGGTGACGCCCTGCAGCGCCTGTTGAACGGGACCGACCGGGTGCTCGACCAGACGCACACCGATACCGGTGCGGTGACCACACTGATCGACGATTCGGCTCCATTCCTGGACTCACAACAGGTCAGCAGCCCCGCGATCCGGGACTGGGTCGCGCATCTGTCGAACTCCGTGCGACAGGCGCAGGCCAGCGATCAGCAGGTTCGCGACATCCTGAAAACCGGGCCCGGGTCGGCGCGTGAGGCCAGCGAACTGTTCGGACAGCTGCACCTGACCGCGCCGCTGCTGGTCGCGAACCTCAGCAGCCTGGGCCAGGTAGCCGTGACCTACAACGCGTCCATCGAGCAACTACTGGTCCTGCTGCCCGCGAGCGTGAGCGCGCTCAAGACCATCAACCTCCCGGATTCCGGCGGCACCAACCGGGCCTTCCTGGACTTCAAGCTGAACCTCAACGCCCCGCCGCCGTGCACCACCGGATTCCTTCCGCCCGCACAGCGCAGGGATGGCTCGTCGGTCGATGCCCCGGTGCGCACCCCGAATCCCATCTACTGTGCGATTCCGCAGAACGCCGACAACGCGGTTCGCGGCGCCCGCAACCTGCCCTGCATGGACCACCCGGGCAAGCGCGCGCCGACGGTCGAGATGTGCGACAGCGACAAGCCCTACGTTCCGCAGGGCACCAACCCCTGGCGGGAAAACCCCACGCCGACAATCGACAACCCGCAGGCGCCCGCCGCACCCGCGTCCGCGCCGACACCGCATGTGGGCACCGCGAGCTACGACCCCGCCACGGGCGGATATCTGGGCGGCGACGGGACCGTCTACACGCAGCCAGGACTGGTCCCCGGCACCGGACAGGTTGCACCGACACTGCAGACCCTGCTGACAGGAGGCCACTAATGACGCACCGAACCGCCGCGCCCCCACGGAGCGAATCGCCGACCGCTGAGGAGGACGTCGGCGACGAGCGAGAAATCGCCACGGAGCGGGAGACGGCAGAGTTCAATCCCGAGGACCTCGAGGACGAACAGGCCTCGGATGCCATCGATTCCGAGAGCACTGACGAGGACGCACCGCGCAACGCCGCCTCGCGATGGCTCGTGCGCCCGAGCCTGAACGCGGTCGGCGCGGCGCTGGTCGTACTTGTGCTGGCGGGGTTGGCGACGGCGGCGATCGCGCTGGTCATCGTGCATCGCAACAGCGACCGGGCCGGTGAACGAGATCTGGCCCTGTTGGGGGCCGCCCGTCAGGAGGTCGTCAACCTCATATCGCCGAGTGTCAAGGATCCCACGGGCAGCGCGAACCGCATCGCCTTCGATGCGACCGGTCAGTGGCTGGCGGAATTTCGGGGAGTCCAGAACAACTTCGTCGGTGCGATCAACGATTCGAAGACCGACTCGACAGGCGAAATCCTGGGCGCCGGAATCGAGCGGCACAACCCCGACGGCAGTACCACCGTGCTGGTGACGGCGGTGTCCAAGGTGTCCAATTCCTCGGGCGCCAAGGACGATCCGAGAACCTGGCGTCTGCGGGTCGATGTGGTCCAGGCAGCAGGGGGCTACAAACTCTCGAAGGTCGAGGTCGTCCCATGATCGCGCGCCTGGGGGTATCGAGAATTCCCTTCGCCGTCGGTGGCCGGCCGATGTCGATGATTCAGCGGAGGATCGGCTCGGTGGATCTGCGGCGGCGCATTTCCGGCCGCGGGGCGTTGAAATTGAGTGTGCTTGCGCTGCTGGCGGTTCTGGCGACGGCGTTCGCGGCGGTCGGGTACTTCTGCTACACGGTTCCCGACCGGCACACCAACGAGATTCGCAGCAGCGTCGCCGAGCAGGCTGGAAAGCTCACCGCGAGTGTGCTCACCTACCGGGCCGATTCGGTCGACTCGGACGTGCGCCAAGCCGAGAGTCACCTCACCGGGAATTTCCTGGCCTCGTATTCGAAGCTGACCGCTGACACGCTCATCCCGCAGGCCAAGCAATCCCACGTCGCCGCCCGATGGGAGGTCAGTGGTACCTCGCTGGTATCGGCCGGTGACGACTCCGCGGTGGTGCTGGTCTTTCTGCGCGGAGTGACCACGAACAGCACGAAGCCGGATCCGGCCTATCTGGTCAGCAGCACCCGGGTGCACGTGGTCAGACCGCACGGCCAATGGCTGATCGACCGAATGGAGCCGCTGTGAGAACCGTGGACATCGCGAAGGACGAGGCGCCGGTTATCGCCGAAGCGGATCTGGACACCACCGAATCGGAGACGGGCATCGCCCAAGCGGACCCGGAGCCGGAATCCGATGCGCCGCAGCCCCACACCGGACGTCGATACCTGGCGATTCGTATCGCCGCCGGGCTTCTCTCGCTCATCTTCGTGGTCGGTTGTGTGGCCGGTGGCTGGTCGATGAGCGGACACCACACGGTTGTCCGGAACAACGATCATGATCAGCAGATCATGCAGTTCTCGATGGACGCAGTGGCACAACTGATTTCGACCGACTCCGCGGATGCCGGCGGATACGTGGACCGCGTGCTGGCGAACTCGACCGGGCAGTGGCATGACGAATTCGACGCGCGTAAACGTTCGGTCCTGGACACGATGCAGGCATCTGGCGGCGTGAGTACCGGACACGGCGTCGCCGCCGGTATCGAGCGGCACAACCGGGACGGGAGCGTGACCGTCCTGGTCGTCGCTACATCCCAGACGTCGGTTCCGCTGCCGCAGTCGAACCAGGCTCCGGGGCCGGACCAGGCGAGCCACAGCCTGGCACCGCCCAACGGGGTGCAGGTGAAGACCGAGCCGAAGCAGTACCAGCTGCGCGTCGACATCACGGAGGTCGGCGGAAAGTACAAGCTTTCGAAAGTGGGGTTCGTCCAATGAGCGTCCGTACCGGTACCCGCTACCTACGCACAGTCGTATCGATCGCGGCAGATCTGGTTCCGGCGGCGATCGTCGCCGCGGCGATCGCCGCCGTCTCCTCGGTGTTGGGGAATCCGGTGTGGATGCAGGTGGTGTGCGGAGTCGTTATCGTCGCTGCCCTGGGCTTCGCCTGGTGGAACGGCCTGATGCGCAGGCGGCAGCACAGTCGCCGGCGCCTCGTTGGTGCCGCCGTTGTGCCGATTCTCATTCTGGCGCTGCTGGTTTCGCTACAGTTGCTGGTCCAGCACTCGGCCGATCGTGACCTCGCTTCCGCCCGCGACACCGTCGCAAAGGCGGCCTCCGACAGTGCGGTAGTGGTGCTGTCCTACAAGCCGGAGACCGTCGAGCAGGACCTCGCTTCCGCGAAAACCCGTCTGACCGGCGAATTTCTCGATACCTACGGTCAGCTGGCGGACACCGTGGTCGGCCCGACCGCCAAGGAGAAGCAAGTCAGCATGCAAGCCACACCCGTGGGTGCGGCGGTGGAATCGGTGTCCGAGGACAAGGCCGCCGTCATCGTCTACATCAACCAAACCACGACTGTCGCGGGCAATCCGCAACCGTCCCAGTCGCAGAACGCCTTGCGCGTGGGCCTGACGAAGGTGCAGGGGCGGTGGTTGATCAACCGGTTCGATCCGCTGTTCTGACCGCCAGGGCAGCGTAGGAGAAGGAGAGTCATCGTGAGTGGTGTCGAAGTCCATGTCGAAGGATTGACGAAATCGTTCGGCTCCCAGACGATTTGGCGTGATGTCACGCTGACTCTGCCGCCGGGCGAGGTCAGTGTGCTGCTGGGCCCCTCCGGCACCGGCAAGTCGGTGTTCCTCAAGTCGCTCATCGGGCTGCTGCGGCCCGAGTACGGCTCCATCCTGATCGATGGGACCGACATTCTGGAATGCAGTGAGAAGGAACTCTACGAGATCCGCAAGTTGTTCGGCGTGCTGTTCCAGGACGGTGCGTTGTTCGGGTCGATGACCTTGTTCGACAACACGGCGTTCCCGTTGCGCGAGCACACCAAGAAGAGTGAATCCGAGATCAAGAAGATCGTCATGGACAAGCTCGACCTGGTCGGCCTCACCGGCGCGGAAACCAAATTGCCGGGCGAGATTTCGGGCGGGATGCGCAAACGTGCGGGCCTGGCGCGGGCTCTGGTACTGGATCCGCAGATCATCCTGGTCGACGAGCCGGACTCGGGACTCGACCCTGTCCGCACCACCTACATCAGCCAGTTGTTCCTCGATATCAACGCACAGATCGATGCGACATTCCTGATCGTCACACACAACATCAACCTGGCCCGCACCGTGCCCGACAACATCGGTATGTTGTTCCGCCGCGAACTGGTCATGTTCGGTCCCCGCGAAGTGCTCCTCACCAGCGATGAGCCGGTCGTCAAGCAGTTCCTCAACGGCCGCATGATCGGCCCGATCGGCATGAGCGAGGAGAAGGACGAGGCTCAGATGGCGCACGAGCAGGCACTTGTCGACGCCGGTCATCACGCCGGCGGCGTCGAGGACGTCGAGGGTATCGTGCCGCAGATGCAACCGACCCCGGGAATGCCTTTCCGGCAGGCCGCGGCGCGGCGCGAGGAACGCGTGCGCGGCATCCTGCACACGCTTCCGCAGAATGCTCGGCGTGCCATCGAGGAGATGCTCGAACCGGCCGGGCTCTCCGCCTGACGCCTGTCCTACAAGGAGACTCCATGACCATCGATCTGGTCGATCCCATCCAGAACCTGGTTACCGCGATTGCGTGGCTGCTCATTCGAGGTCATCTTCCGCCGTCGTGATCGGCGAAGCTCTCGGGTGACGAAGCAACCCCCGGCCTGTTCGGCCGGGGGTTGCTTCGATCCTGATGCCGATGTCAGTCGGCGAGTTCCTCGGGCTGGAGCAGGAACTCACCGATGTATGTCCGGGACTGGTCGGCGTTGAGGGGCTGGAACATCGCCGCCGCGGAGTCACGGTAGAGGCGTTCGAAGATCGTGCCCTTGCGGAAGGACGAGCCGCCGACCATGCTCATGGCGTGCCGGGTCATGTGCAGAACGTTGTCGGCGATGAAAGTCTTGGCCAGGCCGATGTAGGGGAATCGCAGTTCCAGCGGCCACTCGTCGTCCTTCCCATCGATAAGTTCCTGACAGGTCTGGTACAGCACCCGTCGGCTCACCTCGACGCGCGAGGCCATGTCGCCGATGCCATCGATGATGTGGCCGACGCCGGCGACCTTGGTGTCCTGAGCGACGATCGCGCCGAAGGTGGCGCCGAGCGTCTTCTTCGACAGCACCGCCCGCGACTCCTCCAGCACGCGGTACTGCATGCCGAGGTAGATGCTGGCGAACATCAGTGAGGCCCACTCGAGCACCCCGAATGCTCCTGAGCGCCACTCGCAGATGAAGCCGTCTTCGGGGACGTAATAGCCTTCGAAGTGGATTGTCTGCGTGCCGGTGGCATGCATTCCCAGAGCGTTCCAGGTCTTCTCGATCCGGATCCCGTCACCCTGGCCGTTCTCGTCGACCTTGAACTCGCCGATGAAGAAGCTCTCGGCGTTGACTCGCTCCTGGAAATCCTCGGGCAGGTTGCCCTCGGCGTCGGTGATGGTCGCGTTAGTGGTGATGATGTCCGCGGCCTCACAGAGGGTGCCCCAGGTCTTCTTGCCGTATAGTCGCCAGCCGCCCTCGGGCTGGGGAACCGCCTTCATATCGGCCAGGCCACTGAACCCGGCGCGCTGCTCGGAGAACGGGCCGAAGATGAGGTCGCCCTCCGCCACGCGACCGAGCCAGTACTTGTTCTGCTCCTCGCTCATCAGATTGCCGGCGATGCCGACCATGATGTAGTGCATGTTGTAGGCGAGGGTGATCGCGGAGTCGCCCTTGGACAGTTCGCTGACCACCTTGGAGGTCTGCAGCAAGTCGCCGCCCAGTCCGCCGAAGCTTCGCGGCACCGGCAGCGCGCCGAGGCCCGAGTCCTTGAACGCCTTGATCGAGGGATATGCGAAGGTGTTCTTCTCGTCGTACTCGGGTCCGATCTCGCGGAAGAACTTCGAGACCTTCTGGGCCTTCTCGAAGTACGGTTGAAACTCTTCGTCGGTCATATCCGGGTTCAGCATGCCTGCTCCTTGATTGTAGTGAGAAGTGTTGGGGTAGAAGGTTTTCTAGCGGATCAGCAGATCCTCGCGACCGGCATCGACGAGCAGCTTCTTGTAGACGTCGAACAATCCCGCAGTCAGCGGAAGCAGCTTCAACGCAATTGACCGTTTGCCATCGAGCTTGACCTTCCGCTGAGCCATCGCGAGTGTGAAGTTGAGCTTGCCCTGCCAGAACCGGTTACTGTTGTCCGACGACATCCGAAGCTGCACGGTGGCTTCCATATTCCGCGCTGCGTCGCCGCTCGTGACCAGCTGGCCCGGGAAATCGATCACCATGACCGCATCGGGATCGTTCTGGATCAGCTTCACGACCAATCCGGTGCCCGCGGTGGCTTCGACGAACGCCGGTTCCTTGGTGGCGATTTCGAAAATTCCACCGATATAGGTGTAGACCTCGTCCGCATTTTTGAATGTGCTCATGGATCAACCCTTTGCTTCGTGTGTGTTCAGCTCAGTCTGGCAATGGCGGCCGGGTGGCCACACCTCCCGGAAGAGGGATTTGAGACCAACGAAGGGGGAGAAAATCCTGGGAAATGCCAGTTGGCAGGTGTGGGTCGCGGGGCCGCGTTGGCCGAGGGAGGGTGTGCCCGTCCGAAGGCGGGCCTCGCCCGTCTCATGGCCGCGAACGTCGTGGTCCGGAGGGCATCGACTCATGTGCGCTCTCCGGACCGCATACCCTCGCATCCCCCCTTAGGGCGGTGCTTTTCCTCCGAGGGGAAGTCGAATCGGTGACCTGGGTCGCAATACCTTGAATTGTGTTACTCACGAACCGAGGGAGAGTGAACTTCTATGAGTCATACCTTTGCGATCAAGTGGCTGAAGGCCTTCCGGGACAGCCCTGAGGCGGTCGTGGCGCTTTACGCGGACGGATTCCTCTTCGAGGACCCCATTCTCGGTCAGAAGATTACCGACCGAGACGAGCTGCTGCGTGTTTTCGCGCCGTATGCGAACAAAGACACAGAAAACGGAATCGGGATCAACAATTTCCGTATCGACGAGGTCGTCGGCGACGAGAAATCGGCGATCTACCGGTGGACGTGGACGGCCCCGACCGCGACGGCATTCGTCGGTGTGCCGACCAACGGCAAGGTGCCCGGGGCGCGTGGCATCACGTTCCACGTCTACGACGACGAGGGGCTGATCGTTAAGGAGGCGAGTCTCTGGGACGTTGCCACCGCGGTCGGCGAGCTGGGTCTGCCAATCGAGCCGCGCTCGGTCGCCAAGCCCGTCAATGCCTGAACCACGCACTCTCCGAAGGGAATTCGAATCATGAGCACGCACGACGACCACGTTCAGCGCTGGATCAAAGCGCTGACCACCGACACCGAGGCTGCCGTCGATCTGTATGCCGACGACCTGGTGTACGACGACCACGCCGATCGTGACCACGTTCTGTCCACGGCGATCACCAAGACGGAACTCGCCCCGCGACTGGCGCCGTTCGCGAACAGCGATTCGGCCAATGGTGTCGGCATCCACCGCTTCGACGTCTTCGAGAGCTTCTCGCTCGCAGGCACGGGTGGCAACCCGGCCGTGGTGATCCGCTGGCAGTGGACCGGCCAGGACCTCGAGACCTACCGTGGCGTTCCCACCGGCGGCAAAACCCTGACCACCCAGGGGATCACCTGGCACCAGCTCGACGCCGACGGAAAGATCGCACGCGAGACGACCTACTGGAACGATACCCCGGTGCTGCAGGAGCTGGGCCTGCCGATCATCACCCCCGAATACTGGGTCGAGGGCTTCGACCCCTCGACGCTCGCTGGTTCCTGACCATGTGGGGTACGTTGCCGGACGTCCTGGATCGGGCGTGCACCTACTACTCCTCCTCAGTGGCGATCATCGACGGCGACCGGTCGATCACGTACCGGGAGCTGGGCCAATGGCGTAACCGTGTCGCCAACGGCCTGATAGCACTGGGCCTGCAGAAGGGCGAACGGGTCGGGTTGCTGTTGCCGAACTGCCTGGAGTTCATCCCGACGCAGCACGGGATCTGGGCGGCCGGCGGCGTGCTCGTCCAACTGCCGATCCGGTCGGCCGCGGAGGGGTTCCGATCGAACCTCGCGCAGACCGACGCGACCACGCTGATCTATCACGCACAGTTCGACGACAAGGTCGCCGCGATCCGGGACCGGTTACCGAAGCTACAGAATCTGGTCCGACTGGGCGGCAGCCCGGAGACGAATCCGAATGATGCGCAGGACTATTCGGAACTGGTACGCATCCAGCCCAGCACCCGGCCGGAGATAGACCTGTTCGAGGACGACGAGGCGTATGTCCTGTTCACCTCGGGCAGCACCGGTGAGCCGAAAGGTGTGGTGAATTCTCATCTCACCTGGGCGCAGTACAGTATCTCGGCGGGGCTGGAAATCGGCGACATCCGATTCGGCGAGGTATTCGCACACGGCGCGCCGCTGACCCACTTCACCCAGATCTTCGTGATGCCGACGTTCGTGCGCGGTGGTACGAACGTCATGCTGCCGGGACTCGAGGTCGAGGGCCTGTTGACGAGCATCGAGCGGTTCGGGGTGACTGCGACAGCGGTGGTCCCGACCATCGTCTACCTGCTGTTGGACCACCCGAAGCGGGGTCAATACGATCTGTCGTCTCTTCAGACCATTATCTATGCGGGGTCGCCGATCACGCCGGAGCGACTTCGTGAGGCGCTGGAAGTCTTCGGACCGATCTTCATCCAGACTTACGCGGGGACCGAACAGGGATATGTCTCATGCCTGCGCAAGAACGAGCATCGCCTGGATTCGCCGGCGTGGATCGAGCGTCTCGCCTCGGCCGGTCGCCCGATGTTCCAGGTGCGAGTGAGCATTCAGGACGACGACGATCGACTGCTTCCGGTGGGGAAAGTAGGCGAGATCTGCTCGAAGCAGCTCGGTCAGATGCTCGGCTACCTCGATCCGTCCCGCAATCGCGAAGCGCTGCGTGACGGCTGGGTACACACCGGCGATATCGGTCGGCTCGACGAGGATGGTTTCCTCTATATCGTCGATCGTAAGAAGGACATGGTCGTCAGCGGTGGTTTCAATGTCTTCCCGCGACAGGTCGAAGATGTGCTGGCGACGCATCCGGCGGTGGCGCAATCGGCGGTGATCGGGGTGCCGCACCAGAAATGGGGCGAGGCTGTCCATGCCGTGGTCGTGCCGAAACCGGGTGCGCGGATTACCGAGCGCGAAGTGATCGACCACGTCAAGGCCGCTCTGGGGAGCGTTCCCGCTCCGAAGACGGTCGAGTTCGTCGACAGCGTGCCTGTCAATCCGGCCGGCAAGGTCGACAAGAAGTCGATCCGCGCTCCGTATTGGCAAGGGCGAGAACGACAAATCGGATGACGCGCCCGCGCCATGTCCGACGGTTCACATCAGATCAGGAGTAACCGATGAGCACCCCTCATTACTCATTGTTCGTCGACGGTAAATGGATAGACACCGGCGACATTTACGAAATTCGCAGTCCCGCAACCGAAGAACTGGTTGCGACGGTCGCCAAAGGTGGTGTCGCCGAAGTCGATCAGGCCGTGGCCGCCGCCAGGGCCGCACACGAAGAGGGCACGTGGCGGCGCACCTCGCCTGCCGGGCGTGCGGCGCTGCTCAACGAGGTCGCCACCCGATTGAGTGGACGCGTCGACGAACTCGCGGTGCTGCAGACTCGAGAGAACGGCGCCACCATCCGGATCACCGGTGCGCTGCATGTCGGGTTGTCGGTGGCGCAGATGCAGTACCTGGCCTCCCTGGCGGAGAACTATGAATGGGAGACCAGCGGGCCGGAGATCGGTCCGGTTCCGGCTGTCGGCATCGTGCGCCGCGAGCCACTGGGCGTGGTTGCGGCGATCGTGCCGTGGAACATCCCGCTGCTCACGACGGTGTGGAAGATCGCGCCCGCGCTGGCCGCGGGAAACACGGTGGTGCTCAAGCCGGACGAGCATGCACCGCTGCTCGCGCTCGAGCTGGCCAAAGAATTCGAGGCAGCCGGACTACCCCCTGGTGTGCTCAACGTGATCACCGGCGACGGCGACCCTGTGGGTGCCTATCTCGCGGGTCATCCCGATGTTCGCAAGGTGGCATTCACCGGCTCCACCGCTGTTGGCAAGAGCATCCTGCGTCAATCTGCCCAGACCATCCGGCGGGTCACTCTCGAACTCGGAGGCAAGGGCGCCAACGTCCTGCTCGACGACGCCGATCTCGATATCGCCGTGGATGGCGCCCTGTTCGCCTGCATGGCGAACAACGGCCAGGCGTGTGAGGCCGGAACCCGCCTGTTGGTGCCGACGAGCAGGTACGACGAGGTCGTGGGGCGCCTGATCGAGCGGGCCTCGACCCTGAAGGTCGGTGATCCTCTCGATCCGAACACCCATATCGGTCCGATCGCCTCCCGGGTACAGCGGGACCGCATCTTCGACTACTTCAAGATCGCAGCCGAGGAGGGCGCCACCGTCGCGCTGGGCGGCCGGGCGCCGTCGGGGCCGGGGTTCGACAAGGGGTATTGGGTCGAGCCGACCATCTTCGTCGGCGTCACCAACGCCATGCGGATCGTGCGCGAGGAGGTGTTCGGGCCGGTGCTCACCGTTCTGGCCTACGACACGGTCGATGAAGCGATCAAGATCGCCAACGACACCAATTATGGTTTGTCGGCCGGGGTCTGGGGCAGCGAGGAGCGTGCGCTCGAGGTCGCCCGCCAGCTGGATGCGGGCATGGTCTGGGTCAACGACTGGCACGTGATCCACCCGGCGTACCCGTTCGGCGGTTACAAGGAGAGCGGTCTGGGACGCGAAGGCGGCCCCGATGCGCTCGATGAGTACACCGAGCAGAAGTTCATCTCGCTGGATCGGTCGGGCGGTATCGAGAACAAGGCGTTCGCGATCGTGATCGATCCGGCAACCGCCTGATACCTGCCGCAGGGCAACGGATGGTGGTTCGCGCCGCCTCGGTGCGAACCACCATCCGCCCGGACGTGGAGAGGGCTCGCGGCGAGCGGTTCACGGTCTGCAACGACAGCCGGACCCGAAGACAGGAATGGAACGAATATGTCGCGCTGGACAATCGGGGCAAGGCCCCCGTTGCAGGTGGCACTCGAGCTGACCACGGTCGGTCACCATGCCGCGGCGGTGAGCAACGGGCACTCCTGCGACCCGGATGAATGGCTGAACCTGACCGTGGCCGCCGCCGAGTCGAA
Organism: Nocardia jiangxiensis NBRC 101359; assembly: GCF_000308615.1. Classification (GTDB taxonomy): domain Bacteria; phylum Actinomycetota; class Actinomycetes; order Mycobacteriales; family Mycobacteriaceae; genus Nocardia; species Nocardia jiangxiensis. The sequence continues at coordinate 103,890 of NZ_BAGB01000166.1, read as the reverse complement.
ACCGTCGTCTGTCGTGCGGATCCAGGCCCCCGATCTTACTGCGGCACAACAACAGACGGACCGGCTCAAGGCTGCCGCGACCGGACAAGGACGCGACCCGAGCACGGTCATCGTCCTGGTCGACGTCGAAGTGATGGTCGCGCACGACGCGCCGGCCGCGCGCCGGGAACTGGCGCGATTGGACAGTCGGCTGCAACGGCCTTCGATACCGACTTCGCTGCGGTACGTCGGAACACCGGAGGGCTTGGCCGGTCTGATTGCCGATATTCACGCCGTACACGTCGCGGACGGTGTCACGATACTGCCCCTGGCGAACTCGGAGGTCTTGGGACACATCGCTTTCCGAACTCTGCCGTGGCTCGGATCGATCGGTGCGGCGCTGTCCCCCGAGCAGGTCGCGGCGGTGCGCGGGCGAGCAATGCGGTACGGGAACGGCCGGACGGCGGACGCCTGGCAGCCGGCCTGACCGCCGTGCCCATCCCGGTCATCACCACCTCGGTGGACGGAACTAAGGAGAAATCCATGTCGAGCTCGATCGAAGAGGCCGCGAGCCGGCCGAATCGCCCGGAACAGTTCCGCAATGTCAGCGCACACGAATACCGTGCCGCATTGCGTCGTCATCCGGCCGGCGTCACGATCGTCACGCTGAACTCACGCAGCGGCCCGGTTGGCTTCACAGCGACCTCGTTCGCCTCGCTGTCGTTGGATCCGCCGCTGGTGTCGTTCAATATCACCTGCACCTCGTCGAGCATCGGTGCACTGCAGGCAGCGGAGGCGGTAGTCGTCCATTTGCTCGGCACACACCAGCTCCATCTCGCGAAGCGGTTCTCGCAGACAGCCGATCAGCGGTTCTCCGATGAATCGCTCTGGTCGCCGCTGGATACAGGGGAGCCGGTGCTGCATGGCACCCCCACGTGGATCCATGCCCACGTACAACAGCTGATTCCGGCCGGTGATTCGGTATTGGTCGTTTGCCGTGTCGTGCGCGTGTACTGGGACGACGACGGCGAACAGGCGTACGCGCCGTTGCTGTATCACAAAGGCACATACTCCGCCGCGATCCCGCTGGGCGAGTAGCGGATCCGGCTGCCATGTTCACGCCGCGTCAGGCTTCCGGAGTCGTCTCGATCGCCCGAGCCGACCAGGCTCCGCGCGGTATGCTGGTAATACGCCAGCAGGCGGACCGGACGGCTGCCGGTGCGATGAGCAATTTCCGGTCTCGTGCGACGCGGGTGGATGTCGGGAGATGGGGCCGATCGATGGTCAGCTTCGATCCGCAGCGGACCCGCCATGATCTCGCCGAAAGCATTGCCTCGGAATTGGAGTCGGCAGGTTTCGAGGGCGTCACCCCGATCGGGAACGGCGGCTTCGGAGTGGTGTATCGCTGCGAGCAGCCGGCATTGGATCGGACCGTGGCGGTGAAGGTACTCACCGCGGAACTGGACTCGGAGAACCTCTCGCGGTTCTTGCGTGAGCAACGGGCCATGGCCAAGCTCTCGGGACACCCGAATATCGTCAGCATTCTGTTCAGCGGTGCGCTCTCGGCGGGGCGACCCTACATAGTCATGCCGTACCATCCGCAGAAGTCCTTCCGGGAAAAGATCGAAGGCAGTGGGCCACTGCCGTGGAGCGATGCCGTCCGGGCTGTGATCAAGACCGCGGGCGCCCTGGAAACGGTCCATCGCTCGGGGGTACTGCACCGTGATGTCAAACCCGGAAACATCCTGTTGAACGAGTTCGGTGAACCCGAACTCACCGACTTCGGCATCGCGCACGTATCCGGTGGCTTCGTCACGACCACCGGGGTCATCACCGGATCACCCGCGTTCACCGCGCCGGAGGTGCTCCGAGGTTCCCCGCCGACCGTCGCCTCGGACGTGTACAGCCTCGGGTCGACGCTGTTCTGCCTGATCACTGGGCATGCCGCTTTCGAGCGCCGGACCGGGGAGAAGCTCGTTTCCCAGTTTCTGCGCATCACCTCCGAGCCGCTGCCCGACTTGCATGCACTCGAAATCCCGAAAGACGTCGGTAGCGTGATCGAACGGGCCATGTCGGACGATCCGGGGGACCGGCAGCTCTCGGCCGCGGAATTCGGCGACGAACTGTGCGTGAGCCAGCTCCGCCACCATCTTCCCGCCGATCGAATGGTTCTTCCCGTCGAAGCGAAAAATGAAGGAGCGGAAAAGAATTCGACCATCCGGGCGATCGGGCCGCCGCGGTTCACCATAGGCGCCACCGGCTCGAGCCGCAGGTCCTCCGCGCTGTGCACACCACCCGCCGCGTCGACCAAATTCCGGCCGCCGACGCCGGCACGTCCCATGGTCGTGCGGCAGCGCCTGTTCGATTTGCTCCGAGCCGGGCAGCGCCGGCGACTGATCGTGATCCACGCGCCGGCCGGATTCGGCAAGAGCACGCTGGCCGCTCAGTGGCGTGACATCCTCGGGCGGGAGAATGTGCGTGTCGCATGGTTGAGTGTCGACCAGGACGACAACAACGTGCTGTGGTTCCTGGCGCATCTGATCGAGGCCCTGCGGCCGGTGTCACCCGAGCTGACCGAAAAGCTCGAGCAGATGCTCGAACTGCACGGCGACGACGCGTCGCCCTATGTGCTCTCCGCCCTGGTCGACGAGATCCACTCCACGGCAGAACCGGTCGCGATGATCATCGACGACTGGCACCGAGTCACCGACGCCGCCACCAGATCGGCGCTCACCTACCTGTTCGATCGCGGGTGCCATCACCTCCAGGTGATCGTCACCAGTCGCAACCGGACCGGTCTGCCGTTGAGCAGTATGCGAGTTCACGACGAACTCGTCGAGATCGACTCGAACACCTTGCGATTCAACGTTTCCGAGGCACGCTCGTTCCTCGCGGGTGCGGGCGGGCTGGCACTGGACCCCGCCGACATCGCCCACTTGACCGAGTCGACCGAAGGCTGGGTGGCCGCATTACAGCTGGCATCGCTCTCGCTGCGGACCGCCGAGGATCCCAGCGACCTGATCGGCAACATGTCGGGCCGCCACCACGCCATCGGTGACTTCCTGGCCGAGAACGTGCTCGACGGGCTGGAACCGCGGATGCTCGAATTCGTGCTGCGCACCTCGATCACCGATCGCTTGTCGGGCGGCCTGGCCTCGGCATTGTCCGGAATGCCGGATGGCACGGCATTACTGGAGGAGGTCGAGGCCCGCGACCTGTTCCTCAGCAGAGTCGACGTGGATCGGGAGTGGTTCCGGTATCACCATCTTTTCGCCGAGTTCCTGCGCCGGCGGCTCGAGCGTGATCATCCGGAATGGATCGCGGACCTGCATCGCGCCGCAGCCCGGTGGTTCTCGCACGAGCGACTCCTTCGCGAGGCGGTCGAGCACGCGCTGGCGGCCAGTGACCAGAGATGGGCCGTGGACATGGTGGAGCGTGACGGCACGCGGTTGCTCGAGCAGTCGCAGATGTCGACACTGCTCGCGGTGATCGGGAAGCTGCCGGTGTCCGCGGTGTCGTCGAGTCCGCGCCTGCAACTTGCGGTGGTATGGTCCAGCCTGCTCCTGCAACGTCGTGACACCGCGAATTCCGCTTTGGCGCATGTGCGTTCACTACTTCGCTGTGATGGCCGCGAGCGGGACGAGAGCCTGGAGATCGAGGCCGCCGTGGTCGAGGCAGCCGTGCGCGTGTCTGGTGACCGTGTCGGTGGAGTGCGCGAACTGGTGGCCGATGCGTTGGCCCGGCCGGACATACTGCATCCTTGGGTCGTCAGCACCGCGGCCGATATGGACGCCTTCGACGCGATCTACCGCTTCGATTTCGCGGCGGTGCATCGAAGGCAGCAGTGGGCGGCCGACTATCATCGGCACACGCGTGGGCCGTTCAGTGTCATGTACGGCTACAGCTTCGACGGCATCGCGGCGAACGAGGAGCTCGATATCGCCGCTGCCGAGGAGTACTTCCGTAACGCGGTGCGCATCGCGAGGCAGAGCCGTGGCGGACGGTTGCACGCGGCGCGGATCGCCAGCGCCCTGCTGGGCGACCTCCTGTTCGACATGGGCGATATCGATGCCGCGGAACGTCTGCTCGACGAAGGATATGAACTCGGTCAGGAGGGCGGCATCGTCGATTCCATGCTTGCCACATTCGGCACGGGCGCACGGATCAAAGCGTTGCGCGGGGATCTCGACGGCGCCCGGCAGCGCCTGTCGGACGGCTTGCGCCTCGCTACCGCGCTGTCCTTGCCCCGGCTGGCGGCCCGCATCGTGAACGAGAGCATCCGGATCGGGATACCCGTTCCCGCCGAACGCGATTCGGACGAGGGCTCCGCACGGCCCGGCTCGGGCGAAGCCGGGAACGGGATAGAGCTGGTGACGGCGGAACTGGAGCAGGACTCGGTGATCCGGGAGTTGCTTGCGCGGCAGTCGATCACAGCTACGGCCGAGGCAGGTATGCTCGCGGGAGCGCGCGTGGACCGCATCGCCGGACAAGGTCGGCCCAGGGCGCTGTTGCAGGCCAACCTGCTGCTGGTCGCCTGTCTCGCCGCGGCAGGCGAGACGGAACAGGCCGAGCGGATCCTGCTGCCGTGCGCACGGATGTGCGCGGAACGATCGCTGATCGGTCTGCTCCGCTACGGCGACCCAGGAGTGCTCGCGATCCTCGAACGCGTCGCGCGCGACACCGAGCGCGGGTCCACGCTGCCCGAGGCATTCCTCGACGCGGTGTTGTCGTAGTAGAACGTCGAGGCGAGCGCGGATCCGGTCCGGCCTACCTGCCACACAATGTTACGGCCGACGGGACACCCAGCGGACCGGGTGTCCCGTCGGCCGAAAGGGTCGCATCAGCGGTATGTCTCGCCGCGCGATGCCTTGGCCAGCAGCGAGTCCGGCGGCGTGAAGCGATCACCATAGCGGTCGGCCAGTTCCCGTGCCCGCGAGACGAAACCGGTCAGCCCGCCGTCGTAGCCGTTGATGTACTGAAGCACCCCGCCGGTCCAGGCCGGAAAGCCGATTCCGTACAGCGACCCGATATTGGCGTCCGCAACGGAGGTCAAAACGCCCTCGTCGAAGCATCGCACGGTTTCCAACGCTTCGGCGAACAGCATCCGGTCCTGTAGATCTCGCAGGGGGATGTCGTTGGTGCCCGCGCCGAAGGCGGAACGCAACCCGGCCCACAGGCCGATGCGCTTACCTGATTCGTCGTAGTCGTAGAAGCCACCACCGGTCGAGCGACCCTTGCGATCGTATGCGTCGATCATGGTGTCGATGACCGCTTCGGAGCCGTGCGCCGTCCATCGTCCACCGGCGGCCTCGATCGCGGCGCATTTCTCCTGGCGGATCGTACGCGGCAGCGTGAGGGTCAGTTCATCCATGAGTTGCAGTGGCGGAGCGGGGTATCCGGCCTGCGCACCGGCCTGCTCGATCAGCGCCGGAGTGACGCCTTCGCCGACCGCGGCGACGGCCTCGTCCAGAAAGGTCATGATCACTCGGCTGGTGAAGAAGCCGCGGCTGTCGCCCACAACGATCGGGACCTTGCCGATCTGCTGGGTGAAATCGAAAACCTTCGCCAAGGTCTGCCGGGAGGTGTTCTTACCGGTGATGATCTCGACCAGCGGCATCTTGTCGACGGGAGAGAAGAAATGGATGCCGATGAAGTCCTGCTGCCGATTCACGCCCTCGGCCAGCGTGCCGATCGGCAGTGTGGAGGTATTGGATCCCAGCACCGCGTCGGGGGTGACGATATCCTGAATCTCCTGGAACACACGCTGTTTGATCTCGACGTCCTCGAATACCGCCTCCACGACGAAGTCCACGCCTTCGAAGTCGGCGCTATCGGCGGTCGGAACGATGCGGTCGAGGAGTTCCTTCGATTTCGCTTCGGTCGTTGTGCCGCGGGCCAGTGCCTTGGCCTCCAACGCCTCTGCATATCCCTTGCCGCGCACCGCCGATTCCGCAGTGACGTCCTTGAGGACCACCGGAAGCCCTGCCCGCGCGCACACGTACGCCAGCGCGGCGCCCATCATTCCGGCGCCGAGGATACCGACTTTCTTCGCGGCGAAGGCCGGCTCGTCCGCGGGACGGCTGGCGCCCCCCTGCACGGTCTGGATATCGAAGAATGCCGACTGGATCATGTTCTTCGCGATCTGGCCGGTGACCAACGGTATGAAATAGCGGGTCTCGATCAGTGCGGCCGACTCGAAGTCGACCTGTGCGCCCTCGACCGCCGCGGCCAGGATGGCACGCGGTGCCGGTAGCGGAGCACCCTTCGACCGGCTGTGCAGGGCCGCGGTCAGGATCGGAAGCTGGGTCGCCAGTTCGGGATCGGCGGGGGAGCCGCCGGGAATCAGGTAGCCCTTGGCGTCCCATGGCTGGCCGGCATCCGGATTCGCCTCGATCCATGCCTTGGCGGCCGGGACCAACTCCTCGACCGTGTCGACGATCCGGTGAATCAGTCCGAGCTGCAACGCTTTCTCTGGTTTGAACCGCGTGCCGGACAGCAGAACCTCGCTCAGCGCACGCTGCAGGCCGAGTATGCGCACGGTGCGCGTGACTCCGCCGACCGCGGGCAGCAGTCCCAGTCCGACCTCGGGCAGTCCGACGACTACGCCTCGTGCGCAGGCGATCCGGTGATGGGTCGCGAGTGCGAGCTCGAGTCCGCCACCGAGCGCGGCGCCGTTGATGGCAGCCACAACGGGCCTGCCCAATGTCTCGAGCCGGCGCAGCTGTCGTTTCAGGCTGTTGCAGAAATCGGTGAAGTGCTGTGCGTCGGCGGGTGTCGCGGCGATCAGGTCGTCGAGGTTGCCGCCCGCGAAAAATGTCTTCTTCGCCGAGGTCAGAACGATGCCGCGGAGCGAGTCGCGCTCGGTCTCGAGTCGATCGACCACTGCAGTCAGTGATTCGAGGAACTCGTTGTTCATCGTGTTGGCCGCCGCGGCCGGATCGTCGAGGGTCAGGACCACGATGTCGTCCGAGTCTCGCTGCCAGCCGATTACCTGTGGTTGCTTCATTGCAGAGTTCCGTTCCAGCTCAGAGGCGTTCGATGATGGTCGCGATTCCGATACCGCCGCCGACGCACAGCGTGACCAGTGCACGGCGATCTCCGCGTCGTTCCAGCTCGTCGATCACAGTGCCCACGAGCATGGCCCCGGTGGCGCCGAGCGGGTGCCCCATAGCGATCGCGCCACCGTTGACGTTCAGCTTCTCGTCGGGAATGCCCAGATCCTTCTGGAACTTCAGAACCACCGAGGCGAAGGCCTCGTTCAACTCGAAAAGGTCGATGTCGTCGATGCTCAGACCCGCCCGGGCGAGCACCTTCTCGGTGGCCGGACGCGGTCCTGTCAGCATGATCGTCGGGTCGGCGCCCGATACCGCGGTTGCCACGATGCGCGCCCTGGGCGTGAGTCCGAACTGCGTGGCCGCTCCTTCGTTTCCGATCAGAACCAGTGCGGCGCCGTCGACGATTCCGGAGCTGTTACCACCGTGGTGGACGTGGTCGATCCGCTCGACGGAGGGATACTTCTGCAGCGCAACCGCATCGAAGCCGGCGGCTCCGAGCTTGGCGAACGACGGCTTCAGTGCTGCCAGCGACTCGATCGTCGTCGACGGGCGTCGATGTTCGTCCTGGTCGAGCACGGTGACACCGTTGAAATCCTTGACCGGAACCACCGACTTCGTGAAATACCCACCAACCCAAGCAGATTCCGCACGCTGCTGGGACCGGACGGCGTAGGCGTCGACGTCGGCGCGGCTGAACCCCTCGATCGTCGCGATGAGGTCGGCGCCTACGCCCTGCGGGACGAAGTGGAGATCGTAGGCGGTGGCCGGATCGTTGAACAACGGCCCGCCGTCGGTACCGATCGGAACACGAGACATGGACTCGACCCCACCGGCCAGAACCAGATTCTCGAATCCGGAACGCACCTTCTGAGCGGCTAGATTGGTCGCCTCCAGGCCAGAGGCGCAGTATCGGTTGACCTGCACGCCCGCAACAGTATTCGGCAATCCGGCGGCCAGTGCGGCTGCCTTCGCGATATTGCCTCCCTGATCGCCCACCGGCGTGACGACGCCCAGAACGAGGTCGTCGATACCAGCCGGATCGAGATCGGGGAAGCGAACCTTCAGTTCATTGATCAGGCCGACTACGAGGTCGATCGGCTTGACACTGTGCAGCGATCCGTTCTTCCCCTTACCTCGGGGGGTGCGAATCGCCTCGTACACGATGGCCTCGTTCGGCATCGGCGCTCCTCATTGTGTGCGGCCCTATCTGTGGGCGTTCTCCGGCCGTGATGGTGGCTCGGACAGTCGAACGATCAATCACTTGGTGATAAGTCATGCGCTCCCGCGCTCGCGCGGTGTCAGCTGAAGGTAACGCAGCACACCACCTACAGTCAATATTGACTGTAGGTGGTGTGCGGTTGGGCTGTCATGGGTCGGTGATCGGTGACAGCTGCTGCGGCGCTGTGGTAATTCGTCCTCAATCAGATCGAATTATCTTGTGTAGTAATATATTTCGTCATGGGGCATGTCGGGTCGGCCGATGTCCGGTGACGACAGGTTGTAGTTGGTCACTTGCAGCTTGTATCTGTCACCGGATGGGTGGTCGGCGACCTAGTTGCGATGCCCGGGTATAGATGGCGGCGCCAGGTGTTGTTGGCGGCCGAGGCGGCCATCAGGCCAACGGAAACTTCTTGACGAGCTTGTCCACTCGGTTGAGTGGGCTGACGATCTCGACCGCGTAATACGACATGTGGTGTTGTCCGGCGCGGGCGAGCGTGTCCAGGTGTTCGCCGTAAACGCGTGTGTGCTGCGCCTGGCTGGGCATGTCAACGACGAGCGCGCCTTCACCGGCAGCCGCTCGGTCGCGCAGAGCGCGCAGTTCGGTGCCGAGCAAACCGGGAACCGCCGCGCCGATCGCCGCCGCGACACACACTGCCGCGTTGATCGCCCGCCCCGGCGGCAGGTCCGCGTCGACGATCACCACCCATTTCAGGCGGGCCGCGCGGGTCGGCTCATCGATCCTGATCTCCTCGGGTGCAAAACCGGCATCCGAACCTGGCTCCCGCCGCCAGCATCCGTAACCGGCTGATCCCCCATGAGACAGGCGCGAGGAGGGTTCTACCTGCCCCCGGGTCGCGCGGTCGGCGGGCTGCACGGTCATGAGTCGGCGGGCTGCACGGTCATGACCCGAGCGGTGCGCGCGATCGCGAGCTGACTGTCCGAAGGGCTCGGCCTCGCTTCGGGGCCGAACCTGGAGAGCCGGCCGGTCAGGGCGTCACTGTGGCCGGTGAGTGCAAGTCGTCGATGATGGTGCGCCGAACGTACTCTTCCATCGGGTACGGCGCGTAGAGCGTGAATCTGTCGACCATCCCTGCGAACCGGCGCTTGACCTCCGCGCCGATCACGCCGGGTTCGCCGACAACCGCGAAAGTGTTGAGGATCGTGTCATCCACCAGATCGGTCATCGCTTGCCAATCTCCGGACTTGGACAGGCGATGCAGTTCTGAGCTCAACTCGCCCCAGCCATGAAGTTCCAGCACTGGACGATAGGCGGGGGTGGCGCCATAGAAGGCGATCTGTCGGCGTACAGCTTCGAGCGCCTGATCGAAGGCGCGTTCATCCGCGCCGGTCGCGATCAGTCCCGGATAGCTCGTCGTGAATTGTATGCGTTCGCGTCCGGAGGTCCGCAGTCCCGAATCGAGCAGTGGAACTGTCACCTCGCGCAGATATCGCTCGGTGGTAAAGCCATGTAGCACAACGCCATCGGCAACTTCTGCGGCAACTCGGGTCATCTTCGGCCCGACCGCGGCGAGCAGAATTGAAGGTGTCCCCCAGGGATTTCTCTCTGGGCGGAACATCGGGGTCATCAGTGTGTGCTGGTAGAAGTCGCCACGGAAGTCGAGCCGCTCGTCGGACTGCCAGCTGTGCCAGATCGCGCGCACTGCCGTGATGAATTCCCGCATCCGCTCGGCCGGCGCCGACCAGGGCATGCTGAACCGCCGTACGATATGAGCTTGGATCTGCGATCCGAGGCCGAGGATGAACCGCCCGGAACTGAACGCGTGCAGATCGTTGGCCACCATCGCTGTCGTCATCGGATTCCGGGCGAAGGCCACCGCGACTGCTGTTCCCAGCTGCAATCGCGATGAGCGCCGTGCGGCGGCCAGCAAGGGGAGAAACGGGTCTCGGGCGACTTCTGTCGACCAGACACCGTCGTAACCCAGCCGGTCGGCGAAGTCGACCTGGCTGTCGATAACGGTCAGATCGCCGCCCCCGGTTCCGTCGATAGACCCCCCGATATTCCCGTCTACCAGCACAGCTGCTGTCCTTCCGCGATCGAACACTACAGTCAGCACTGACTGTACATTGTTCGAGCGTCGTAGGATCGAGGTCATGACCGCCACGCGAGCCGAGAGCTATCTGCAACAGCAAGAGAAACGCAGCCGAGCCAGTCGTCAGCAGATCCTCGATGCGGCCGTGAAATGCCTGGTCGAATACGGATACGCCGGAGCGTCGACCCTCCGGATCCAGCAGTTGGCAGGTATCTCCCGGGGGCGTCTTCTGCATCACTTCTCTTCGCGAGACGAGCTCCTGGTCGGGGCCGTCCAGCACCTTGCCTCCAGGCGGGTAGCGGAGCTCCGAGTGGAGGTCGGGGCGATGATCACCGCACCGGTCGAGGATCCCGCCCGCATCGACGAAGCGATCGACCAGATGTGGACGAATTTCCATCAGCCCTTCTTCTGGGCGTCCATCGAGCTCTGGTTGGCGGCTCGACACAATGACTCGCTCCGGGATGCGTTGCGACCGGCGGAGCGGCAGTTGCAGAAGGCGATTCACGAAACTCTCGCGGCGATGTTCGGGCCGGTCTGGTCCGCCCGACCGCGCTATCAGCAGACGATCGACATACTTTTGTCCAGCATGCGGGGAATCTCGATGACATACGGATTCGACCCGCGCACTCCGGTACGAGATCCGCACCTTGCGCAATGGCGGGATACTGCGCGAGTTCTGCTCGCCGAGTAGACGCCGATATCCATCGCCGAAGGGCATCGCATGGTTTTCGACACCATAGTGGTTGGAGTTCCGAGCCCGGTTCGGCGAGCAGGACAAGGCCGCGGTGCAACCTACGGCCGGTGTCGCTCCGCCCCGCCGTGGGGCGGACTCACAGCCCGAGCACGGTCCTTCCGGCATCGGCGAGAAGCCGACGTAGACGATCCTCCGACAGGCCCGTGTTGTGGAACAAGGTCGACTGAATCGCACCGATGGCAGCGTGAACGACTGCTCGCGCATCGGCGTCGGAAAGGTCGTCGCGTAGTTCGTCGAGCAGGTGTACCCACTCCTCGATGTACATCCGCTGCTTGCGTCGTAGCCTGCGGCTGTCCTCTTCTGGGAGATTGTTGATCTCGTTGTGGTAGACCTGCGCCAGTTCGCGATCGGCCACCACGAACTCGACCTGGCCTTCGATCAGGCGGTTGAGCGCCAGTCGCAGATCCGTGACCGATTCCACGATGCTGTGTTCATCGAGAAGCAGGTTATCGATCGCCTGCTCGAACAGTGCTACGAGCACGGCCGACTTGCTGTCGAAGTGGCGGTAGATTCCCGAGCCTGTGATTCCTGCCGCATGGCCGATATCGGACATGGATACAGCATGAAAACCCCTGCGAGCTACCAGGTCTGCTGCGGCAACGAGGATGCGGTCTTTGCGTGCGGGGTCGCGGATCCGAGCCGGTGGCTCGACGTCGCGGGCTGTCTGCTCGCTGATGGCTCACCTCCGGGTCTGTGGCGACGACGGTCCCAGCAATGTTAGCGGCAATTGACTACGAATGGGGAATCTGGTCGACCTGCCGCCTAGCGACGGGGAATTTGGCCCTGCAATCGCTGTACGGCTGGTCGTGGCAAACCGTATGCTTGGGTCTAGTGAACTGCCAGTAACAAATGATAGCGAACTGCAACCGCCGGATACGGTCTGCGCACCACAAATCCGATCGAATCAACTTTCGCGTCCGTCCGACTCCCGACCAAGATCACCAAGGGGGCTGCGCTGCCGTGCGGCCGGAATCGCCATGGCGTGAAAATTGATCGAGGAGGGCGCACAAGCACGCGGCACAAGGTCACCCCGGCGAACTCGTCGCGCTCGTCCGCACCGGAGTGCTGTTCCACGAGGGCGAACTGCTCAAACGCCCCCTCGACACCACGCCGGGATCGTCAACCTGCCCGGCCGACACCATGTAACGGAGGTCGCCTGAAACTTGCCGATCCACAGACTTGACGATGTCTCCCTCTTGGTGGCTAATCGGGGTCGACGAATGTCGGGAGCTGTTTCGAGACGGCGGCTGTGACCGCGGCCACCTGGTTCGGTTTTCCGAAGAGTTGTCTTTGCAGATCGGTCTCGAGCGCCAGGGCAGCAGCAGTGTCCGCCCCGGTCCAGGTTTTGTTGTAGAGGCGCTTGGCTGCTCGAACCGCATCCGGAGACTTCTGGGCGATCTCCTCCGCCAGAGCCAGTGCAGATGCGAGGGGGTCTTCTGTTGTCCGAGTCACCAGACCGAGTGTTTCGCCGTCCCTTCCCGAGACGATCCGACCGCTGAATGTCAGTTCTTTTGCAACATCGATGGCCATGAGGCGCGGCAACGATTGTGTGATAGCCATATCCGGCACGAGCCCCCATTTGACCTCCATGATGGACAGTCGCGCATCAGGTGCAGCGATACGGATATCGGCGCCCAATGCGATCTGCATGCCGCCCCCGAAACAGTTGCCGCTGATGGAGGCGATCACCGGTACCGGAACCCTCGACCAGTCGTAGGCGGCACGTTGGGCAAAATTTGCTAAATATCCGTGTTCGCGAACGAGTAGTGTGTCGATTCCAGAAGAACTAGCGAGGAAACTTTCAATGTCTATACCTGAGCAAAAACTCACGCCCTCTCCATGAAGTACCACTGCCCGGACTCGTCTGTCCTGGGCCAACCGGTTGGCCGCGTGGATCAAGCCTTCGAACATTGCGAAATCCAACGCGTTGTGCTTGTCGGCGCGCGCCATCGCGACAATCGCGACACCGCTTTCGCTTACTCGAATACGAACTCTTTCTTCGCTCATGCTACTCACTATACGTTGCTGATGATGCGGTCCGCGCTAGAGGTGGCCTACTCCCCATGGGCACAGTCTATTTTTCTCCGCATCGCCACATTCTCCCCGAAGTGCCGGAATCGATGCCCTGATAGTGAATTTCCCGGGAACGGTTCCTTAATCTGCAGCGGACGTCCCGTTCGTCGCCGCTGTGCTCCGAGAAAAAATGGCTCGCACGATAGCCGTGGCAGCGGTCGAACCCCTTGAAGAGGAATCGGGTAGAAGTGAGTACATTCCTGGCGCACCAGCGGCGGACCCGTGATCGGCCCACTGGCCGATTACGACCTTGAAATCCTCGGTTCAGGTACTGCCCCGTTGTGGGCATTATATTGCCGCAGCCAACGTATGCGGAGTTGGCTCGCCATCCGGATCGGCCTTGGACGGAGGCTTGGGTAGGAATTTTCCAGCCCAGATGACAGCGATGGAACACAGTGTCAAGGTAAGGGCTGTGGCGGCCCAAACAATGCCGCTGGAAAATGTGGGCGCGCTGAGATGGAGTGCGATGATGAGAGGCGAGCCTATGCCGAAATTCGCACCGAACATTGTGATCGGGAAGGCTGGGAACAGGCTTAGCAGGCCCCATCGCGTGGAAACGTGTCGCCAGATCTGGACTGCAAGTACGGTGAAAAATATAACCTGAGTCCCTTCGAGGACGCCGATCGCCAGCGGATAGTTCCAGATTCGAAGTTCGTACGGTCCGTAGTAGGTGTATACGTTGGTTCCTGTGCCGACGATCTCGAAAATGCATGATGTGATGATCTCGGCGACCCAGACTGCAAGCAGTCCGATGCGGTTCAGCCGCCCGGCATATATGCGTCGACCGACATATATGCATGCGCTGGAATACAGGATTATATATCCACTGTGGGTCCAATTCGGCTGGACTACTCCGAATGCCGTGAAATGCGAATACATAGCTCCTGGTTTGCCGTTGTGCACATCGTAGAACCAGAGGTCGAACGCGACGTCGTACAGCGGCTCCGCGAAGGCGGCGACGCCCGCTGCTAGGCATGCCAAAATGTAGAATGGGGTGCGCTGGCGGAGGCACATACGCAGAGCTATGATAAGCATTACGGCGACGATGGCCCAGCTTGTCCAGGTAAAGATATTCTGCCACAGCAGGTCGAGTTCATGTCGCATGACATCGGGAGGGGTGCGTCCCACGGTGCCTCCTCGGCTCTTGAGTGCGTATGCCCTGATAGGTTCGATACAATGGTCTAGCTGGGAGTGTGAGCGCCGAATTCGGCGTCATAGGTGTTCATTCGCATTTGACGAAGGTCCGCGCCAGTTTGGGGGCAGGGGGCGATAGGCGATGTCGCTGTGGCCGGTGATCCAGTTGATGTCGGCGGCACCAGTAAACAGAGTCTGCAACTGGGGATAGGCGAAATGGCGCGTCGGTCGCCGGGCTCGCCTTCCAGTGGATGGCGACCTTGTCGCCGTGCCCGGCCATGACGTTGCGGTCGATAGTTGTCGGCGACGTTGAGTTCGCCGTCGCCGAACCAGCGACCGACCCGGGTGTCGTCCCAGTTCGGGACACAACTGAACCGCTTGTGCCAATGCAACCGGTGTGCCGGTTCGGCCCAGAATACGTCGCGGTCCTCGGCGGCCCGGTCTTCAGGGACGCATCGGCATTGGCTGCGGCGGCCGAGTCTATCATCGGCGGATATACACCGCCCTGATCAACGATGTACTCAGACATCACCGCTCTTCTCTCGGGGTTTGTTTCGTGTCGGATGACGGTGGCAACCAGGCTGCTTCGACTGTCGGCTGCGAACCCTGTAGTTCCTGAGGGCATCACGAACATATGGCTATGACTTGGACTGGGCGGAAATCCATTTGAAGCAAGGGCGGGTGGAGGCGGATATCCTACCGGTAGGAGCGGATGATCATGGAGTCGTCGGCATATACGTCACGATCTCACAAGCGAATCGACGCTACGACTATCCCCGGGATGAGACGCATCCTCCCTCGGGGAGACTGTGTCGGTCTCAAGGGAATAGATCGAAATCGGAGAAGTGCCGGCCAGTGTGCCGCAGGACCACTACGGCAGCTTCGAACCGAATGAAGCACACCCGCCCGGCCGGTCCGGTGCAACGAACAGATCTCCGTGAAAGCGGAACCTCAAAGCCGCACTGGGGCTCATCGATGCCGGAGTCAAGTCGATCACCATCAAAATCCGGCACGACCTCTCCCGGGCGATATTGCGAGAACTCGCCGAATACCTCGGTGCCCGAACGGATTCAGTCCTCGACGTCCGTCGCGAGTTGAACCTGAGCCAGCACTTGGCCGACGCGGATCTGTTGCTGTGCCACGGAAGTGCAACATCCACGCTGGAAGCGTTGTATAAGCAGGTCACCCCGGTGATAGCGCCATCGCACAACGACGCCTACTTCGTTGCACGGCAATGCCTCAACGCGGAGGCAGCCGTCACCATCGACTGGACAACAGGATTCACCCGCCGCAACATCCGAACCGCGGCAACGACCGCGCTGCACTTGACCTGACCCCATGGTTCGGTCCTGGACCGAACCATGGGGTCCCGTCACCCTCACCACGCACCGCCGACGGTATCCCGCGTTTCACCATCGACACGAGCTTCCGACGATCGGCAGCTTGACGAATCACCTGACACAGGTGAATCCGTAGAGCTGTCGGTACACACACTGCCCG
This sequence comes from Nocardia jiangxiensis NBRC 101359, assembly GCF_000308615.1. GTDB lineage: Bacteria > Actinomycetota > Actinomycetes > Mycobacteriales > Mycobacteriaceae > Nocardia > Nocardia jiangxiensis. Next base: position 88,123 of record NZ_BAGB01000166.1, on the reverse strand, counting down.
ACACTCCCGCTTCCGCATGGACTGCTGCCGAACCGGCATTGCCCGCTTAGCGGATCGGTATGAAGACTGAGTTCGGTGCGTGGTGCAGGGATCGCCGGACTTCGCGCAAATGCAGAGCACACGGCGGGCGCGCATGCCGGCATCAGGAGGCCGCTAGAGTGAGAATGTCATTTCGAAAATGCGGTTCTGGTATCAGGGGGTTCGCGCGTGACCGATGGCACCCGGAAAGTCGCTGACTCGGTGGTGTCCGGTGGCCGCCACCTATTGTCGGATCCTTCCGAAACTCGTTAGCGAATGTAACTGAACTAAGTTCAGTTAGGGGTTGTACGCCTCGCCTCGAGGATGCGTCCAGGGGAGTCGCCAGATGTCGTCCCGGGCGCTGCCCGGGTGTTACCGCGATCGGATCAGCGGGTGTCGCCGTGTAGCGTCATCGAGCGGATGCGCTGGGCCGTAGGCGAATCCGCAGGTGACGGCCACCGATCGGTACTGTTCGGTGCGGCGGAAACCAGGTGTCGAGCAGCCCGTCTGCCATCGCCAGTGTCAATATCTCGGTCGAGTCGTCGGAGAACAGGCTGTGCGCCAGTGCCGGCTCGCCGTGTAAGCCGTGCCACAGGGGCTGCGCGGACTGTTCGATCGGCAACGCCAGTCCGTATCCGGACTCGCGGCAGCGCTCGAAACCCTTCCGGAAGTTCTCCGAGACCAGTCGCGCGGGATGCCGTCGGATCCGTGCGATATCCACTTCGGGTTGCCGCACCTCGTACATCAGCCGATAGTGGCCGGGATGGTCGAGTCCGAAACGGCAGTACGCGTGCGCCTGGGCGCGCAGTCGTTCGCGCGGGCCGCCGGATACCGCGCTCGCATCCGCATCGGTCATCTGCGCGGCGAGCTCGGCGTACTTGTCCGACAAGGCCGCCCATACCAGCTCGGTCTTATCGGCGAAGTGCAGATAGATACTCGCAGCGGTCTTGCCCACCTCATGGGCGACCGCACGCATCGTCAGCGTGTCGACCCCGCCCCATTCCGCCAGCAGCCGGTTGACCGCGGCCAGGATCTCCGTGCGCAATTCCTCACCCCGGCCACGTGGGCTGCGTGCCCTTCCAGCGCCCTGACCTGCCGCCTCCGTTCGCGCCATATGACCTCCTCCGCGGAGCGTACGCTGCGCACCACGCCGAACGCTCGATGCCGCACGGACTCCCGGATGCGCGCGGCGTCGACCTCATCGTGACTATCGCAGACTGTGCTGATGCCGGGTCGCGACGACGGCTGTTCCCCCGGCTCCGCAGGTCCCAGTCTCTCGCGGGATCAGCACGGGAAGACCGTGCGGACGGGCATCGGCTGGTGGTGCGAGCTGCCCGGCAGCGCCACTCATGCCGAAATAGTTTCTGCCGCAGTCATACTCACGCCCGATGGAACTATCCTTACGGGCGGCCGGGTGAATCGCCGCCGACCGTGCCCCGCACCTCCGGTAGCATCACTGTGCAGTACCACAGCGTGCGGACTTGGGCCGCACACGCGGCAGCGCGGAGTTAGTTCGTCTAAGAACCAGGCATCAGATGAATACTCCGCACCGGGCAGGTCGGCGACGAGCGCGTCCAGCTCGTGGCGCAGCAGCTCCAGAAAGACGAGCATCTCGTTGCGCGCGGCAAACCTTCCTCTTTCTCACCCGGCGAAAAGTGTTGCGAACAGCGACGATTCGACGTGGTCACACCGGGCGGTTCCCGGCGCTGGCCGAATGCCCGTGGCCGGGCCGTCCGGTGGAACCGAAAGTGATCGTGGCCGATCCCGACCGGGAATTTCCGCCGATCTGACAGCCCCTGCGATCATGGTGTGCCGCTGGATGTTTCGGGAGACGCGTCGGGTCCGCGAACGCCCGCGGGACCCCACGCGGCGCGCAGTGCCTCGGTGCGTTCGGCGCGGTCCAGACCCCGCAGATCCGCGATGCCGTGCTCGGTCACGACGATGTCGACATCGTGAGACGGTGTGCTGACCGGACGCGAGAGCCGCTCGACCAGGGTCGATCGGCCCCGGTGCGTCGTGGTCACGGCGATGATGCTGAGCCCGCCCACCGACCGCGCCGCTGCGGCCGCGTAATCGGGATGACCGCCGATGCCACCGACCACGGCACGTTCGGTGCCTTCGACGTTGATCTGCCCGTCCGTATCGACTTCCACCGCGGTATTCACCGCGAACAACGGCGATGCCGACAGGCGGCCGGGATCGTGGGTGAATTCGACGGGGTGCAACACTTCCCGGCCCGACACCCACTCCCGCAACCGCGGGCCACCGGCCAAGTAGGTCGCCACCGGAGTGCCGAGGAGAAGGTCTCGCTCGGCGAGGTCGGCCACGGAGTCCGGGAGCAGCCCGGAGTCGATGCGCACCGGGACCTCGAGTCTGCGCAGCACCGTCGCGCCGAGCGCTCCCGGGCCGATCTGCAGTCGGCCGCCCGCGGGAATGAACGGAATCAGATTCTCGACCAGGCGCTCGAGCTGCGGTGCCGGTGGTTCGTCCGGCATGTCCAGCGGCGGCTGGTCGGTCTCCCCGACCACGGTCACCCGCTCGGCGGGCAGAACCGGGCCGGCCGCACACACCGGGGCGGCCCGCGACACCACCGCGGCCACCCGGGCGCCGGCGTCGATCGCGGCGTGCTGCCAGGAGACCTCGTTGGCGAACCGATATCCGGCCGGGGTGTGCACCACGGTGGCCGCCAGCACGTCGGGACGCAGCGGACCGTGCAGCAGCTTGGGGGTGGCGCCCAGCCGCACCGGCAGGAACCGGATATGACCCTGCGCGACCGCCGGGCGCAATCCCCAGCCGGGCATGAAGGTTCGCGCATCGGCGAAGGCGGTGGGGCCCAGATCGGGATCGGCGACGGGCACCCAGCCCAGGACGAGTCGCAGGCCCTCGGTGTTCTCGGCCACCGCGGTGAGCTGCTTGGACAGCATTCGCGGCGCCCCGAACCCGTCACCGATCGCGACGGTGGAACCCGGGCGGATGAGCGATGCGAGCGCCGCGCTGTCGGCCGGCATCGGTCAGACCTTCTTCACGGCGGGTTCGCGGGGGAGCCCGAGCACTCGTTCGGCGAGAATATTGCGCTGGATCTCACTGGTGCCGCCCAGGATGGTCTGGGCCCGGGCGACGAGCATGCGGTGCACGATCGGGTTGTCCGCGGGATCGTCGGTGATATCGAGCCCCAGGGCGTCGACGGCCAGATCCGCCAGATCGCGATGGGTTTCCGAGCTCATCACCTTCAGGACCGAGAAGGTCGGAGAGGTGAGCGAGGATTCCGCGTGCACCGCGCGCAGCCAGGTCGCGCGCAGCAGCCATATCCGGGTCCAGATCGAGACGATGTCCTCGCGTAGGCGCGGGGTGAGCCGGTCGCGCCGGGTCGCGGCGGCGACGATATCGTCCAGTGCGGCGAACATCGACACCGACTGTGTGCCCAGCGACAGTCGTTCGGTGCCCAGTGTCGCGGTCGCGACCGGCCAGCCCTGCCCGACCTCTCCCAGCCGATCCTGTGCGCGCAGCCGTACGCCGGTGAGGAAGACTTCGTTGAACTTGCTCTCACCGTCCATCTGTTCGAGCGGGCGCACGGTGATCCCGGGCGTCGTCATGGGGACGATGAACGCGGTCAGGCCGTCGTATCGGCCGGGGCCCGTCCGGGCGATCAGCAGACCGTAGTCGGCTGCCGCCGCGGCGCTGGTCCACACCTTCTGTCCGTCGACCACCCACTCGTCGCCGTCGGCGACCGCGCGGGTGCGCAGCGAGGCCAGGTCCGATCCGGCTCCCGGCTCGGAAAACAGCTGGCACCACAGGTGTTCGCCGACCCGGATCGGCTCCAGATACCGGGCGCGCTGCCCAGCGGTGCCGAACTCCATGATCACCGGCGCGGCCAGCGCGGGGCCCACGAGTCCCAGCTGGCGGGGAACCCCCGCGCGCGCGGTCTCCTCGGCGAACACCGCCTGTTCCATGATGCTCGCGCCGCGGCCGCCGTATTCGGCCGGCCACGGCAGGCAGGCATAGCCGGCGTCAGCCAGCAGGCGCTGCCACTGCCGTCCGGGGGGGACATCGTCCACCGTCGGGGTGGGTCCGTAGTCCCGCAGGCCGGCCGGCCTGGGCACCGACTCCAGCCACGCCCGCAGCTGCGCGCGGAATTCGGTGGTGTCCTCCGCCTGATCGGACGTGTTCCCGGAACCCTGGTGTTCGGTCAGCGTCCATGCCATGCCGGCTCCCTTCTCGCCGCTCGTCCGGTCGAATCCGCCGGGCGGCAATGAAATAGGTCAAATAGATAGTTAATTAATCTAGATCACGGGTGAATCGGCCGCAGCGCGAAGATGGGGCCGAACCGGGCGCCGGGCACGGCTGCCTATACCGGCAGCGCCTCCGCGCGCAGTGCCATTCGCTCGCGGTGGTGGCGCGGCGTCCCGAAATGGGCCTCGCCGCTCTTGGCGCGCTTGTAGTACAGGTGTGCCGGATGCTCCCAGGTGAAGCCGATTCCGCCGTGAATCTGGATGTTGTCCCGTGCGCACAGGCTGAACGCGTCCGAGCAGACGGTCTTGGCCAGCCCGGCCAGCAGCTCCAGATCGAGATCGTTCGCGGCCACCGCCTCGGCCGCGCAGCGCGCGGCCGAGCGCGCCGATTCCACGGCGACCAGCATGTCGGCGCACTTGTGTTTGATTGCCTGGAACGAACCGATGGGCCGATCGAACTGGTGACGGGTCTTGGCGTAGTCGACCGCCATCTCGAGTACGCGCTCCGCGCCACCGGCCTGTTCGCACGCCAGCGCGACGGCGGCGCGATCGAGCACCCGGCGCAGTACCGCCCAGCCCTGCTCCGGCCCGGCGAGCAAGCGCGCCGGCGTGTCCTCGAAGTCGAGGGTGGCCTGTCTGCGGGTTCGGTCCAGCGTCGGCACGGCGGTGCGCCGCAGCCCGAGAGCGGTGTCGACGACGAACAGGCCCACCCCCTCCGGTAGCCGGGCGGCGACCACGATCGCCTCGGCCAGCACGCCGTCGAGTACATGCCGTTTGCGGCCGCTGAGCAGGTAGTGCTCGCCGTCGCGGCGCGCCGCCAGCTGGATCGACTGCTCGTGCGAGCCCTCGGCATCCTCGGCGAAGGCCACCGTTCCGACGAGCCGGCCCGCGGCGATCCGCGGCAGCCAGGTTGTGCAGGCGTCGTCGTCTCCGGATTCCAGTAGCGCGGCAGCGAACAGGACCACACTGCTGAAGAAGGGGCCACACAGCAGCGCCCTGCCCATTTCCTCGAGTATCACGCTCAGTTCGACGAAGCCGAAGCCCGCGCCGCCGTACTCCTCCGGGATGGCGATGCCGTGCAGGCCCATCTGGTCGGCCATCAGCGTCGCGAGCTCCCGGTCGTACCCCTCGGTGGTATCCATCGTCGCGCGGACGGCGGCCTCCGATGACCGTTCCTGCAACAACTTTCGAACGGCGGCGGCCAGTTCCCGCTGTTCCGCGCTGCGTACGCCGTACATGTCCACTCCCGCCTAATCATGTATAATCTCTAAATAATTTAGCAGTATGACGGAAAGTTCGCATATCTCTCCGGGTGGTGTACCGGTTCGGCGGCGTGACGCCGGGCGGCAGACGGTCGTCGCGGCGATCCGACATCGGCGTTTGCGGCCGGAGCTCCGGGCTGACGCCCTGTGTCACGCCCGGTCGTACTCGTTCTAATTAAGATAAATTATATAACTGATATGGACCATCAGTGGAAGGTGATCAGATGAGTAGTGGCGAGAAACCGGATCCGTGGGCGATCGCACCGGTCCTGCGCGGGCAGACATTCGAACAGATGCGGCCGGGGGCCAGGTTCCGGACCGGTAGCAGGACCATCACCGAATCCGACCTGATCGCCTTCGTCGCCCTCGCCGGGTTCGGCGAGCCACTGTTTCTCGATGAGCAGGGTTCGGTCGAGGCGGGATACGCCGGGCGGATCGTTCCCGGGACCCTCACCTTCGCCTACGCCGAGGGGCTGGTCCTGCAAACCGGCGTCCTGCACGGCACCGGCATGGCGCTCATGGGTTCGGATCTGAGCATCAAAGGCCCGGTTTTCGTGGGCGACACCATCACCGTCGTGGTCGAGGTGCTGGAATCCAGGCCGACGAGTTCTGGCGGCAAAGGTGTTGTCACGACGAAGAATTCGGTGGTCAAACGGGATGGCGCGGTCGTGCTGGAATACCGGCCGATTCGCTTGGTTCGCGGAAGTAGTAGTTCTATCATCTAGTTAATTTACCTGCAAGATGGAGGAAACAGGCGATGCGCCGTAGCATCTTCGAGCCGGAGCACGAGCAGTTCCGCGCGACCGCGAAAGCCTTCTTCGAAACGGAGTGCGCTCCGCATGTGGAGGAGTGGGAGGCCGAAGGGAAGGTCAGCAGGCGAGCCTGGCAGCGGGCCGGCGAGCTCGGGCTGATCGGCTGGGAGGTCCCCGAGGAGTTCGGCGGCCTCGGGCTGCGCGACTTCCGTTTCAATCAGATCGTCAGTGAGGAGATGTTCGCGACCGGTTCCACCGGGATCGGCCTGGGCATCCAGAACGACATCATGGCGTCCTACCTCATCGGCCTGACCACCGATGAGCAGAAGAAGCGCTGGCTGCCGGGATATGTCCGGGGCGAGACGATCACGGCCATCGGGATGTCCGAGCCGGCGGCGGGCTCGGATCTCGCGGGCATCAAGACCACCGCCCGGCGCGAGGGCGACCACTACGTCATCAACGGTCAGAAGACGTTCATCAGCAACGGCATTCTGGCCGATCTGGTCCTGGTGGCCGCCAAGACCGATCCATCCGCGGGGCGTCGTGGCATCAGCTTGATCGTCGTGGAAGCCGATACGCCCGGCTTCACCCGGGGCCGCAAGCTGGACAAGATCGGCCAGCGGGCGACCGACAGCGCCGAACTGTTCTTCGACGACGTGCGGGTGCCGGTCGAGAACCTGGTGGGTGAGGAGAACCGCGGCTTCTATCATCTGGTCGCCAACCTGCCCTATGAGCGGCTCGGCATCGCCACCTACGCGCTGCCGATGGCTCGGCGTGCCCTCGACCTGACCCTCTCGTACGCCACCGATCGCAAGGCGTTCGGTACCGCGATCGGGAAGTTCCAAGTCAACCGGCACTTCTTGGCAGAGATGAAGACCAAGCTCGAGGTGGCGCAGTCGTATCTGGACCAGTGTGTCCTGGCCGCGAACGCCGGCGAACTCACCGCCGAGGAGGCCGCCGGGCTGAAGTGGTGGACCTCCGAGGTGCAGTGGGAGATCCTGGATCGCTGCATGCAGTTGCATGGCGGCTACGGCTACATCAACGAATACGAGATCGCCCGGCTCTGGCGCGACTCGAGGGTGCAGCGCCTCTACGGCGGAACCACCGAAATCATGAAGGACCTCATCGGGCGGTCGATGGGGTTCTGAGGGCCGAGCCGCCCAGCACGACAATCGCGGGTGCCGGCCGATATCGGCCGGCACCCGCGATTGTTCGCTTCTGCCGTACTACCCGGTCAGGCTTTCAGGACTTGCTCTTGCTCAGGAATGCATCGACGATCGCCTGATGTTCGGGCGTGTCGAAGGACTGGAATTCCTCCGCGAGCGCGTATTCGAGAATTCCGGTGATCGCACGCTTGACGTGCAGGTTCAGCACCCGCTTCGTGGACTGGATGGCCTGCGGCGGCTGGGCGGCGAACTTGGCGGCCAAGGCGACCGCCTGCTCCAGCAGTTCATCGTCGGGCACCACGCGGTTGGCCAGACCGAGCGCGACGGCCTGCTGGGCGGGAATGCGCTCGCTGGTGAACAGGTACTCCTTGGCGCGCAACAGGCCCATCAGCAGCGGCCAGGTGGGTGCGCCGCCGTCGGCCGCGGTGAGTCCGACACCCACATGCGGATCGGCCATATAGGCGCTCTCGGCGATCAGGACGACATCGCTGAGCACCGCGAGATTACAACCGAGTCCGACCGCCGGCCCGTTGACCGCCGCGACGATCGGCAGCGGGAAGTCGACCATTTCGGTCACCAGGGCCCGTGCCCCGTCGATCTCCGAACGCCGCTTGTTGCGGTCGAGTCGCACGGCGCGCAGATGGTTGAAATCGCCACCGGCGCTGAACGCACGCCCCGCTCCGGTCAGGACCACCGCCCGCGCTTCCGGATCGGCGGCGATATGGCGCCAGACCCCGACGACGGCGTCGTGCAGTTCCTCGTTCGCCGCGTTCAGGGCATCGGGCCGGTTGAGGGTCACGATGCGCACGGCGCCACGCGCCTCGATCAGCAGTTCGGGTTCGAATGTCGAGCTCATGGGTTCTCCCTGGGTGTTCGGATGGGTTTGCGGTCGCCGGGCCTCAGGCTCCGGCTCGGTCCTTGACCGAGAAGGTCAGTACCGGACCGGGATTCGAGTGCGGGTCGGCCAGCAGTTCGGTGACCCGTTCACCGATCTCGATATCGGTGAGCCAGTCGGGGCCGGCCACGGCGCGGGTGCTGTGGCCGTTGACCATGGCGGCGATCAGAAGTTCCCGGATGTTCACCCCGGAGTCGCGGTGTTCCTTGGACCAAGCGCGCACGAGGTTGCGCTGGGCCGCCTGGACCATCGACACCGGGGCCATGCCGGGGAAGACGGCGTCGGCCATGCCACCGCCGATGGCGAGGTAGGTCGCCCCCCGCGACAGGCGCGGCAGCAGCACCCGTGCGGCATTGACGTGGGGGCGCAGGAGCTTGTCGAACACCTCGGTGACGGTGTCCCAGCCGCATTCGGCGACCGGCGCCGGCCGCCACGGCGCGCTGACGGTGACCACGACGGCGGAGACGGTCGCGATATCGGCCGCGTCCGCGAGTTCGGCGGCCGCCGATTCGCTGTCGAGGCTTCCGGTCACCGTGGACAGCAGCGGGTTGTTGTGCTGCTGGGCCAGGTCGGCGAGCGTCGAATTCGTTCGTCCCGCCGCGACGGTTGTCCATCCGCGTTTCAGACAGGATGTGATAACGCCCTGCCCGACGTCGCCTGTCGCGCCGATCACCAGTACCCGCATCTGCCACCTTCTCATCGGAATCGTTCATTTAGTAGAATCATATATCTATATAGTGTCCATTGCCAGTATCCGGAAGGTCCTTCTGAACCAGTTAAATCATTTGACTAATTTGGCGAATGATCGCTATTCTCGAGAGCATCCGAAGTGCGCTTGTGCACCGGGTTTCCATCCAGTCAGCGGAAGGCGAATTATGCAGATCTACCGTGGTATCGCGGACCTGGAGGCTGCGGTCGGCCAGGAATTGGGGCCGACGGAGTGGTTCCTGATGGAGCAGAAGCGCATCGACGGCTTCGCCGATGACACCGAGGACCATCAGTGGATTCATGTCGACCCGGAGCGTGCGGCCCAGGGCCCGTTCGGCGCAACGCTGGCCCACGGGTTCCTCACGGTCTCGCTGGTGCCGTATTTTCTGAACCAGCTGCGCCGGATCGAAGGTATACGCATGGGGGTCAACTACGGGCTGAACAAGGTTCGTTTCCCGGCGCCGGTCCGCGGTGGCGACCGGATTCGGGCGCGCAGCACTCTGATCGGAGCCGAGCGCGTCGGTGAGGACGGTGTGCAGCTGATCACCGGGACCACGGTCGAGATCGAAGGCGGTGACAAGCCGGGCTGTGTCGCGGAACTCGTGGCTCGCTACTACTTCTGAGCTGTGGACCGAGCGCAAGGCGCCGGATCGCACAGCGCGATCCGGCGCCTTCCTGCTGCGGAAAACCCGGACCTCAGGCCGATACCTGCGCGTCCTGCGCCGTCGGGTTCCGGACCGGCAGGCCCATGAACCGCCGTGCATGCCGCCCATGAAGCTCCAGTTGTCGCTGCCGAGGAGGTCAGCGGGGTTCGGATGGCCGACGGACCTCGGTGCGCGGCCGGTCGACGAGTTCGACAACCACACCGTCGGGGTCCGCCAGGAACAGGACGGTGAAGCCGCCGGTCGGAACGTCGGGCATCGAGATGAACGACGGCTGCTGCAGGCCGGGGTGGTCGGCCGCGGCCAGGGCCGCGTGCGCGTCGCGGACGTCGTCGACCGCGAGTGCCATCCGGTAGAGGCCCTGCGTATTGGCGGCGCGTTGCGGTGTCACCGCGGCCGACGGCGCCTGTTCGAGTTCCAGCGAGAACGTCGGGTCTTCGGGCAGGATCAGCGATATCCAGTCCTCGCCGCGGGCGCGCTCGGCGAAGCCGATCCGCGAGTACCACCGCAGGCTCGCGGACAGAGCCGAACAGGTGAGCCGCTCATGGGAAATGATCGCGGTCTGCGGGTCCGACGGCGCCCCCTCGATCTCGACGATTTCTACGACAACCCCGTCGGGATCCTGCACTCGCACCGCGGGCCGGTGGGTTCCGCGGACCAGGCTGCCGCCGGTGACCTCCACCGGATGATGACCGGCATCGACGAGCCGTTGGCGAGTCCGGGGCAGCGACGGCACGCGGTACCCGATGGCCGACAGGCCCGGAGCACCCGGACTCAGGGGCAGCGCGGCGGTCGCGGGCGCCTGCCACTCGACGAGTTCGAGCGCGGCGGCCGCGCGCGGGCCGCGCTGATCATAGAGAAATACCGTCTCGCTGTCGATACTCGAAGGCATCCCCATGCACGTGGCGTCGACGCCCTTGCCGGTCGAACGCATCCGGGGTGCGACCTCGAACAGTGTCGTGTAGTAGGCCTCGGCGCGCGCGTGATCGACAGTGTTGAGGTTGCAATGCATCACGGCGTGAGCGTGCTCAGGAGATGGTTTCACAGCAGAGTTCTCCCTGTCAGAGATCGGGCCGCAGCGGACGTCAGAGTCGCGTAATCGTCAAACGTAGCTATATATGACAGTTTCGTCAAACTATCTGTCTTCCGAGTCTTGTGATCGTTGGGACATCGGCTCGGATCTGGCTGTGACATCGAAATTACCTGCAAAATGAGCATTTCCGCGATCAGGTAAGCTGTTTTTGACAAAATAGTCAAGTGTCGTGCTACTGTGGGGCCACATGCTACCGGCGCCCGCGTTCTCACCGGCCGGTCGAGGGCGCGGGCGATGATCGCCATCGCGTGGGCCCTCGGTGGGGCCGCCGGATCCAGGAGGGGTCGATGCAGAACCCGTTCGTACCCAAGCTATCGATCGAGGGCGGATTCGGATGACCGGGGCGACCAGGATGGAGATCTCCCACCCCGATGCGCGTGCGGACTGGGCGCAAGATCCGTCGGCCTACCGGCAGGCATTGCGCCACTTCCTCGACGCGGAGCCCGCGCTGGAGCGCTGGCGTGGCGCCGACTATCCGACCACCGAAGACCGGATGACCGACAATGCCGCGCTCATGAACGTGCTCAGCGACGGCGGCTGGAATCGTTACGGCTGGCCCGCAGCGGTCGGCGGCTACGGCGGAGACGAGCGGCATCGCGCGGTGCTGTACGACGAGCTGAGCGCCGCGGGACTGGTCGTGCCCGAGCAGTACAAGCTACTGGAGACGCTGGGCCCGGCCGTGCTGCGGTTCGCCCCGGCCCTCGCGGCACAGTTCATGCCGTCCTATCTGGCCGGCGGCGAGTGGTGGGGACAGGGCTTTTCCGAGCCGGAGGCGGGTAGCGACCTGGCCGTGCTGCGGTGCCGCGCCCGACGGGAAGGCGAGAATTACGTCCTGTCCGGCCAGAAGATCTGGACCAGCCACGGCAGCACCGCGCGGCGGCTGGTCTGCCTGGTCCGTACCGGCACGCTGGAGAGCAGGCATCGCGGACTCAGCATGATCATGGTCGATGCCGAAACCCCGGGCGTATCCATCCGGCCCATCGCACTGGCCAGCGGGCACAACGAGCTCGCCGAGGTGTTCTTCGACGATGCCGTGGTCCCCGCCTCACGTCTGCTCGGCGAGGAGGGTCAGGGCTGGGCGGTCGCGATGTATCTGCTGCAGTTCGAGCGGGCCATGTACGCCTGGCTCAGCGCCACCGTGGCCTCGCGTCGGCTGCGCGAACTGCGTGCGATGCTGACCGGGCGGCGGCTTGCGGACGGCGTGGTCCGCCGATTCGGCGAATGCTATTGCGACATAGTCACTTTGAAGGCGCGCAGCGCCGATACGGTGCGTCGGCTCGCCGCCGGACAGACGGTCGGGCCCGAGGCGAGTATCGACAAGATCCTGCTGGCAACGGTGGAGACCGGACTGCACGACCTCGCCCGGGACGTGCTGCCGGACGAATTCCTCTTCCAGGACGACCCGGTCGCACAGCAGTGGCGGGCCGAGTGGTGGTACAGCCGGGCCTCGACGATCATGGGCGGCTCCGCGGAGGTTCAGCGCGGGATCATCGCCGATCGTGTCCTCGGTCTGCCCAAGGAGCGTGGCGCATGAGCGGAGCATCGATCACGACTACGCGCTCAGTGACGGATACGGCCGAGGAAAGAAATATGGGCTTGGATGCCGAGACACGGACTGTCATCGCCGAGTCGCTGCGCGAGATGTTCGCGGCGCGGACCGGGCGGGCGAGTCTGGCACCGTTACTCGCCGAGCTCGGCTGGGCGGATGTCCTCGCCGAAGATCCCCGCGCGGCGGTCGGGTTGCTGTTCACCGAGCACGGGCGCGCCCTGGCCAGTTCCCGTGCGCTCGATGACGTCGTGCTTGCCGAACTCCCCGAGGTGACTGCCGCCGACCTCCGTCGCGCGGTGGTCTATCCGTCCGGAACCATCGACCTGCCGCCGGCGGGCGGTCCGATCGACGGAGTCGTGCTGGGATCACTCGACGACGTCGACGAGGTCGTGGTCCCCGCGGCGGGAGCGCAGGGGACACCGGCACTGTTCGTGGTTCCGGTGGCCGACGTCCGCGGCTCGACTGCCCCGCTGGGGGGTTTCGACCCGGACACAGGCTGGACGGCGATCGCCGGGCTCGCGCTCGGGGATCCGGTGGCCATACCGGCCGGCCAGGGGTGGGAGCGGGCCGTTGCCGCCGGTCGTCGTGCCCTGTCGGCCGAAATACTCGGGATCTGTGATGCGGTCATGGCCCTGGTCACCGCGCATACCACGGCCCGCGTCCAATTCAACCGCCCGATCGGCTCATTCCAGGCGGTGCGGCACCGGCTCGCCGAGGCCGCCGTCGCGATCGCCGGCGCGCATTCGGTCCTGGATGCCGCGTGGGATGGCGCGTCATCGCCCGACGGCGGCGGGTGGGCGGCGAAGATCGCCAAGGTGCGGGTGGGCCGTGCCCAGGCCGAACTCATGCGCAACGCCGTTCAGGTGTTCGGTGCCCTGGGGCTGACGCAGGAGGGTGATCTGCACAGGTATGTGACCAGGGCGGCCGCGCTCGACGCACTCCTGGGTGGCCATCGGTTGCTCACCGAGGTTGTCGGGCGTGCGGTGCTCGACGGCGTCGAGGACGACTCCGCATTCGGTTTCTGAGGTATTCGGCTTCCGAGTGGGATGTATGGGCGGCTGCCCGCACATCCCCTCGGTCCGCGGTTCCGCCGACGGGTCTATGGGCGCAATGACTCGCCGAGTATCTGCGGATTGTGGAATTCGGTCCAGGACCGGATCTTGTCGTCGTCGAACTCGAATACCGCGATATAAGTGTTCTGATACGGCTTGCCGGTTTTCCGGACCGTGAAATCACCGCGGTATCGAGCGACGAGACTGCGGGAATCAGCGGACCGAATCACGCTGTCGAGATGAAGCGGGTGCGTCGCGAACAATCTCGGAATACTGGCGAACAGCTGCCGCAGCCCTTTCCTACCGTCGATCTCGGACCAGAAACCGGTGCTCGGATCTTGAAATGGCAGCCGCATTTCCACGTCTTCGGAGAACAGTTCCATCGCTTCATCGAACCCTCCGGAACTGAACAACGCGAGAAGTGTCGCAATCGTCGCGGTGTGCCCGTCTTCGGTTGTCGCGTCGGTCATATCGATGAACCCTCCGGTAATAATGCTCGCAACTGTCAGCAAGCTGGAGCCTACGTAGTTTTTGACATTTTAGTCAAGCGTCTGAAACCGATCATGAAGTGTGATTATGATGTATTAACGCTCTGAAATCGAGGGAACCTGACAACTGTGAAGCTCCTCGGTGGACGGCGATCCAGCGCTCGTCGGCGCGCCTGCGGGCGGGTGTTCGCCGGGTCGTCCGGTGGGGGCTGCCGTGTCGCGCCCTCGCGGCAGGCGGGGCGTGGACCACTTGTTGCCGGGCCGGGGAGGTGACATAGTAATAAGTGCAATTAGAGTACTAATTGAACTAAAGGATCTACGTACATCCGCCCCGGCAACCCACCGTGGAACATCTGTTCAAGGAGATGCACATGACTTCCGCTCCAAAGCTCGCCGACCGCGTCGCGATCGTGACCGGCGCCGGTCAGGGCCTCGGCCGGGCGATCGCGCTCCGGTACGCCGCCGAAGGAGCACAGGTCGCCGTGGTCGACATCAATGCGGCCACGGCCGAGAAGGTGGCCGGCGAGATCAGCGAGGCGGGCGGCAAAGCCATCGCCGTCGCCTGCGACGTGTCCGACCGCAGCGCGGTCGATCAGGCCGCGGAGCTGGTCACCGCCAAGCTCGGCCCGGCCAACGTACTGGTCAGCAACGCAGGTGTCACCCGCACCGCCCTGATCACGAAGATGACCGACGACGAATGGTCGGGGGTGCTCGACATCCACCTCAACGGCGCCTTCTACTGGTTGCAGGCCGTGGTGCCCGCGATGAAGGAGGCACGCAAGGGCTACATCATCTTCACCACCTCCGCGGCCGGCATCAACGGGACGATCGGTCAGATCAACTACGGGTCCGCCAAGGCTGCGCTCCTGGGTATGACCCGCTCGGCCGCCCGCGAACTGGCCCGGTACAACATCATCGTCAACGCCGTGGCGCCCGCGGCCGCCACCGAGATGACCGAGACCGTGCGCACGGACCCGCGCTTCAAGGACGCCTACCTCGAAAAGATCCCGCTGCAGCGATGGGCGCAGCCGGAGGAGATCGCCGGCGCGTACGCCTTCCTGGCGTCGGAGGACGCGAACTACATCACCGGACAGGTGCTTCCGGTCGATGGTGGACTGGTCATGGTGCGTTGATGGCGGCGACTGTGCAGCGGCTCGAAGCCGCCGAGTTGACGCCCGGCGAACAGCGATTGCGGGAGGAGGTACGCGATTTCCTCGCCGAGCGGCTGCCCGCCGGCAGCTACAACATCGGGCTCGGATTCGCGGCGGATATTGACGCGGAATTCTCCCGCGACCTTGGCAAGCGCGGCTGGCTGGGAATGGCGCTGCCCAAGGAGTACGGCGGCGGCGGTCGCACGGCGGTGGAGCGCCTGATCGTCGTGGAGGAACTGCTTGCGGTCGGGGCTCCGGTGGGCTGGCACTGGGTTGCCGACCGGCAATCCGGGCCGAATATCGCGGCCAACGGTACGCCCGAACAGAAGGAATACTTTCTTCCGCGGATTGTCAGTGGAGAATTGTCGTTCGCCATAGGCATGAGCGAACCCGAATCGGGTTCGGATCTCGCGTCGGTGCGCACCAGGGCGGTCCGGGCCGACGACGGCTGGCTGATCAACGGAACCAAGATATGGACCTCCGGTGCGATGGAGGCGACACATATCCTCGGGCTGTTCCGTACATCCGACGAACGGTACGGCGGGCTCACGCAATTCATCGTGGATCGCCAGGCCGAGGGGCTGCGGGTATCGCAGATCCCGTTCATCGACGGGACCCGGCATTTCTGTGAAGTGTCATTCCAGGACGTATTCGTCCCCGACTCGATGCGACTGGGAGAAATCGGCGCGGGCTGGGGCCAGAACAAGGCGGAACTCGTTCTGGAACGCGGGGGAGTGGACCGGTGGATGTCGCTGATGCCGGTCCTCGAGCATTGGGCGGCGCAGCTGCGCGGCACGGATCAGGAGTGGGCGCAGAGCGAATTGGGCTCGATTACAGCGCGGGCCTGGGCATTTCACGGTTTGTCGCTGTCGATTGCCAGAGCCGTGGACGAAGGTCGTTCGCCCACGGTCGAGGCGGCGCTGGCCAAGGAAATGGCGACCCGGTTCGAACAGGAATCCATCGAGATCGTTGCCCGCCATTTCGGCAGGACACCCGAACTGTCATCGCCGGACCCCTACGAGTCGCTGCTCGCCAGGGCGATTCTCACCGGGCCCTCGTGGACCATTCGCGGCGGCACGACCGAAATCCTGCGCAACATCATCTCGAAGGGGTTGATCCGGCTATGAGCGATATCGTCCGACGCGATCCGGATCTGGTCCGGCTCGTCGCGGAATTCTTCTCGCAGACATTCACCCCGGATGTGGTGACCGCGGTGGAGAACGAGGGCTTTTCGCCCGACCTGTGGTCCTCGGTGGAACAACTCGGCCTCCCACTCATCGGGATCGAGGAAGACCTCGGCGGCTCCGGCGGCTCGCTGCTGGATCTGCTGGCCGTGGTTCACGGTGCCGGCGAGCACGCGGTGCCCCTCCCGCTGGCGGAGACCAGCCTGGCGGCCTGGCTGCTCACCTCCGCCGGCGCTCGGGTGGAGCCCGGCCCGATGACGGTGATCGCGGATTCGAGCCGGCTGCGTCTGGCCGGTGACCGCCTGTCCGGCAACGCCGCGGGCGTCGCCTGGGCTCGTGGTGCGGCTCGCGTGGTCGCGATCGTCGAAGACGAGGCCGGATCAGCGCGGGTCGTCTTGGTGAATGCGGCCGATCTCGACGTCGAACCGGGTGCCGACCTGGCCGGTATGCCCAAGGACGGGGTGTCGGCCGCGGATGTCGCAGTGCAGAGCTGGGACAGCGCGACCACCGCCGACGACCTGCTACTGCGCGGCGCGCTGCTCCGCTCGGCACAGATGGCGGGTGCGATGACCGCGGCCTTCGAACTCACCAAGCGATATGTCGAGCAGCGGGTGCAGTTCGGCCGGCCGATCGGTGCATTCCAATCCGTCCAGGCCCATATCGTGGAATTGGCGCAAACATCGGCGTTGACCACGCTCTCGGTCGATCGAGCCGGGGTCGCCGCATTGCGTGGGCGGGCGTCGTTCGAGATCGTCGCCGCCAAATCCCTGGCCGACCGGAACGCGGGCCTCGCCGTGCGGGCCGCTCATCAGGCCCACGGCGCGATCGGGATGACCAGGGAGTACGCCTTGCAACTCCTCTCACGCCGGTTGCAGGGCTGGCGTGGGGAATACGGCGACGAGTCGACGCTGAACCTCCGCCTCGGCGCGGCGATGGCTCGGGAGCGCGGTATCGCCGCGGCGGTTACATCGGTCGGTTCGGCGATTGCCGTATGACGTGCCCTCGGTCCGCGCGACCAACATGACGTTTATATCAATTAATGACGGATTCGAGTCCGATGGTCCTGTGGACCGACTCGGGAGTGGTAGCTATTTTTCCACGTAATGCGGCAGTTTTGTCCGAGCTGCCATTCGCCGCCAGCAAACTTGACACTTTCGTTGACAGTAACTCTTCGGGAGTCGTATGATTTCCCCGGCCCGCCTGCTTTCGAGCGGGGATCACGCGCTCTTCGGTGCCATCGACCGGGAGTCCCGACACCGGCCCGCCTCTGCGGCGTCATACGCCTCCCGTGGTTGGCGACACTTCCAGGAAGGAATATCGCGCATGACCCAATCAGTGCCCTTGGCCGAAGGGTTGTTCACTTGGCCCGCGGAGAACCCCGCCCTGATCGGCGGGAAGGCATCCGACGGCAGCATCGTGTTCCCCTATCGTGAGCACCGCCTCGTCGGCGGCCGCAGGGAGAAGCTCGAGCCGGTGGAGCTGCCCCGGCGGGGGACGTTGTGGACGTTCACCACACAGCGGTTCTGCCCGCCGATTCCGCCCTATGCGGGCGACGCCGAAACCTTCGAACCGTTCGCGGTCGGATATGTCGAACTCCCCGGCGCGCTGCGGGTGGAGGCGCGGTTGACCGAGCCCGATCCGGAAAAGCTGCGGATCGGTCAGCAGATGGAGTTGCGGATCGTGCCCTTCGGCAAGAACAAGGAAGGCGTGCAGACGATGATGTTCGCCTTCGCTCCGGTCGACGAGAAAGGGGACAGCCGTGGCGAGCAGTGAGGTTGCGATCATCGGGGTGGGTCTGCACCCGTTCGGGCGGCATCAGGGCAAGTCCGCCCTGGAGATGGGTGAGGACGCCATCATCGATGCCCTCGCCGACGCCGGCGTGGCCTGGCCGGATATTCAGGCCCTCTACGCGGGCAGTATGGAGGTGAAGAATCCGGAGAACGTCGTCTCCCTACTCGGCCCCACAGGCATACCCACGCGCGCGGTATTCACCGGATGTGCCACCGGCGGAACCTCACTTGCCATGGCGGCCAACGCGATCCGGGTCGGCGATCACGACCTGACGCTGGCGGTGGGACTGGACAAGCATCCGCGCGGCGCGTTCTCCGACCACCCGTCGGTGGTCGGGCTCCCGGACTGGTATGGCGAGATCGGCCTGTTCCTGACCACCCACTTCTTCGGTATGAAGATCAACCGCTACATGCACGACCACGGGATCTCGCACGAGACGCTCGCCCGGGTGTCGGCGAAGGCGTTCCGCAATGGTGCGGCCAACCCGGCCGCATGGCGGCGCAAGCCCGTTACCGAAGCGGAGGTGCTGGCCTCGCAGGTGCTCAATTATCCGCTGCGCCAGTACATGTACTGCAATCCTGACGAAGGGGCGGCGGCCGCTGTCCTGTGCCGCGCGGACCAGGCGCACAAATACACCGATACGCCCATCTACCTGCGGGCCTCCCAGCTGTTCTCGCGCCGGGAGGGCTCGATCGAGGTGCTGACGCCGTCGCTGAATATCGAGACCGCGCCGAGCCCGACCGTCTTCGCGTCCCGGGCCGCCTATGAAGAGGCCGGCATCGGTCCCGAGGATGTCGACGTCATCCAGTTGCAGGACACCGATGCGGGCTCGGAGGTCATCCACATGGCCGAGAACGGCTTCTGCGCCGACGGCGACCAGGAGAAGCTGCTTGCCGAGGGGGAGACCGAGATCACCGGGCGACTGCCGATCAATACCGACGGCGGACTGCTCGCCAATGGCGAACCGGTCGGCGCCTCCGGCCTACGGCAGGTGTACGAGTTGGTCAACCAGCTGCGCGGGCGGGCGACCGGCCGGCAGGTGGAGGGGGCCCGGGTCGGCTACGCGCAGCTCTACGGTTCCCCGGGAACGGCCGCGGTCACGATTCTGTCGCGCTGACACGAAGGACCTGAAGGCGGTGGTGGGCAAGCCCGCCACCGCCTTCGTTCGTCCCGGCTTCGCGGATCGCGTATTACGGTCGGACCAGCCGTCAAATGATATGATTAATTAATCTATTTAAGCCCGGGCCTGTTCGCAGGATCGGGCTCGCGGACACAGGGAGCGCCATGCGGTCGGAGCTGACCTTGGGTGACATCATCGGTGACAATGCGGTGCGGTACCCGGACGTTCCGGCCTATATCGCCGAGGGTGAAATCCTGACCCATTCCCACCTGCTTCGTCGTGCCACGGAATTGGCCGCCGCGCTGGCCGAGCGCGGCTTGCGCCGCCAGGATCGCGTTGCGGTGTTGAGCCGCAACAGCATTCGTTTCGGGGAGGTGCTCGCGGCGGGTCAGCTCAGCGGCATCGTGGTCGCGACGGTGAACTATCGGCTGTCGGTGCCGGAGATGGGCTCGATCCTGCGCGACGCCGCACCGCGGGTGCTGTTCTTCGAATCCGAATATCGAACCGCCGTCGAGGAGATCCGTTCGGAGCTGACCGGCGTCGACCTCTACGTGTGCCTGGACGCCGCGGCCCCCGGCGCCGTGGAATATCGGGAGCTGCTGGCCTCGGGCGCCGATCGCGAGCTGCCGTTCAGTTCGGTGGCGGCCGATACCGCCTGCCTGATCTACACGACGGGAACCACCGGACGTCCCAAAGGATGCATTCTGGGTCAGCGAGAGCTGCGGCGGATGGGAGCTGTGGTCAACGGCGAGATGCGCAGCGGCAGTACCGATCGTGCGCTGCTGGTGATGCCGATGCTGCATATCGGCGCGATCGCGATCGCGCTGGGTGTGCACGCGCGCGGCGGCACCGCGGTACTGCACCGGCAGTTCGAGCCGGAGGCGATGCTGGTAACCGCGGCCGAGGACGAGATCACCATCCTGCACCTGGCTCCGACCATGTTGCAGACGCTGGTCGACGCGGCCGGCCCGGACAGTCCGGCACTGGCGGGCATCCGCACGGTGGTCTACTCGGCGGCGCCGGTCACCAGCAGCATCCTGCGCGCGGCGATGACGGCGATGTCGAATGCTGGTTTTCTCAATCTGTACGGGCAGACCGAGGTGATCACCTCGGGGTTGCCGCGCGAGTTGCATCGCACCGCGACCGAGGACGACCGACACCGACTGACCTCGGTCGGCCATCCCTTCCCCGAGACCGAGGTACGGATCATCGACGGCGACGGCCGGGAGTGCCCGCCGGGAAAACCGGGAGAGATCGTGGTTCGTTCGGCCGTGATGTTCCGCGGCTACTGGAACAACGACCGCGCCACCGCCGAAACGATTCGCGATGGCTGGTGTCATACCGGTGATGTCGGGATGTTCGATGCCGAGGGCCTGCTGTATCTGATCGACCGGAAGAAGGACGTGATCATCTCCGGCGGCGAGAACGTCTACTCGGTGCAGGTCGAAGAGGTTGTCACGAGCCATCCGGCGGTCGCGGAGGGTGCGGTGATCGGCATCCCGGACCAGCGCTGGGGTGAATCGGTCTGCGCGGTCGTGGTTCTGGTCGAAGGAGCCGCCGTCGATGCGGACGAACTGCGCGAATATGTCGCGGCGCGGATCGCCCGATACAAAGCGCCGCGGCGCACGATCGTGGTGGACGAGCTGCCCAAACTGCCGACCGGAAAGCTGGACAAGAAGGTGCTGCGGGCTCGTTACGCGGGTGCTGAAACCGCATTTCCGCTGTAGCGCAAAGCATTCGGTGACGGCCGGGTCGAACCCCCAGCGCTCGACCGGGCCGTCGGCGGGTCAGCTGAGCAGCTCGAGGATGGTGGCGTTGGCTTGACCGCCGCCCTCGCACATCGTCTGCAGGCTTGCACCCGCGGTGCTGCCGGAAACCGGGCATTGAGTTAATAGTGAGATCTTTTTACTATATGGTGAGACTGTGACGCCCGCCACGGGGCTGGTGAAAGGATTCCTCTGATGCTGGTCGATCCCAATGCTTCTCTCGTGAGTAACACTGATCAGATTGCGGCGGAAGGAATGTGGGACCTGATCCGCGAGCGGGCGGAGCGCTCGGCCGAGCTGCCGATGCTGTTCGACGAATACGGCACGACACTCACCTTCGGGGAGTTCCGCGCACAGGCCGAGCGGGTCGCGGCCGCGCTGCAGGCCGAGGGCATCGGTCCGGGTTCGCGAGTGGCCTGGCAGCTGCCGACGCGGATCAGCACGTTGCTCGTGCTGGCCGCGCTGGCCCGCCTCGGGGCGGTGCAGGCGCCGATCATCCCGATCTATCGGGAACGTGAAACCGGTGCGGCGGTGGTCGCCGCCGAGGCCGACACGATGTTGATACCGGGAACGTGGCGCGGCATCGACTACCAGGCGATGGCGCACGGATTGCCGGGGACCCGGCGGCTGCTGACCATCGGGCTCACCGCGCCCGAGTCACCGGATGTGGCGGGGCTCCCGCCCGATCCCGGCGTCACCGATGACATCCGGTGGATCTACTTCACCTCGGGATCGTCCGGGCTGCCCAAGGGGGCGTGTCACGGCGACAGCTCTCTGTTGGCCGCTGCGCGCGGATTCACCGAGCTGGGCAAGCTCGCGCAACAGCCCGATGAAGTCGGCGGGATCCCGTTTCCGGTCGCTCACGTCGGCGGTGTGTTGTACCTGATGGATATGCTGCTGGCCGGGTTCCCTGCGGTCGTGGTCGAGGCGTTCGATCCGGCCACCACCATGGAGTTGTTCCGCCGGCACCGGGTGACGTTCACCGGTGGCAGCACGGTGTTCTATACCGCTCTGCTCAACGCGCAGCGCACACTACCCCCGGGGGAGCGGCTGCTGCCGAGCCTGCGTCTGCTCAAGGGCGGTGGTGCACCGTGCCCGCCGAGTGTTTTCCACGCTGTCCGTGCGGAACTGAACGCGACCGTTGCGCATGATTACGGCTCGACCGAGGTGCCGATGATCTGTGTCGCTTCCCCCGACGATACCGACGAACAACTCGCACAGACCGAGGGCCGCCCGATTCCGGGCTTGCAACTGCGCATCGTCGGCGAGGACGGGGAACTGCCGCCGGGGCGGGACGGGGAAATTCAGCTGAGGGGCGCATCGGTATTTCGCGGCTACACCGATCCTGCACTCAATGTCTCGGCGTTTACCGAGGACGGCTGGTTCCGCACCGGAGATCTGGGGCACCTGCGCGAGGACGGGCATGTGGAGGTGACCGGACGGCTCAAGGACATGATCATTCGCAAGGGGGAAAACATCGGACCCGTTGAGATCGAGGCGCTGCTGGCCGAGCATCCCGCCGTGGCCGATGTGGCGGTCACCGGCCTGCCCGACGAGGAGCGCGGTGAAATGGTGTGCGCGGTGATCACTGTCCGGCCGGGCGCGCCGACGCCCACCCTGGAGGAGGTCGTCGCGCACCTGCGGCAGGCGGGCCTGATGGCGCAGAAACTGCCCGAGCGCCTCGAGATCGTGACCGAGCTGCCCAAGACCGGACTGGGAAAGGCGGACAAGCAGTCGCTGCGCCGAACGTTCTCCGGAGCCTGATTCGGGCGCGCCCGCCGCGAGCCCCCCGGGCACGCCCGGGGGGGTCATTCCGGCGTGACCCGGATCAGCCCTTCTTGAACGACGGTAGCCGCCAATTCGCCGGTACGGCGGAAGATCGAACCGCGGCAGACCGCGCGCGCCGACCCGGCCCAGATGCCTTCCTGTTCGTACCACAGCCAGTCGTCGGCGGGGCATGTCGAATGGAACCAGACGCTGTGGTTTATGGTGGCGAACTGCATGCCCGGGTCCTGCAGCGTCTTGCGATGGGGGCCGAGAGATGTCGAGAGCAGCAGCGCATCGGACAGATAACCCAGGACAGCGGCATGCACCGAGCTGTCCTTCGGGAGCGGGCGGACCGGACGGACCCAGAATTTCTGGTGCGGATCCACGGCAACGCCGCGCGCGGTGGACATCCGGATGGGGGTGTCAGGGAAGCGGAATTCCAGCATCGTGGTCCGCTCCAGAGCCGACAGCCATGAGCTGCTGCGAGATTTGCCCACCGCGCGTGCGGTCGGCTCGATATCTTCCGGGCGGGGCCCGGAGAATGTCGTAAGTTGATGTGCCAGACCGTGTTCGGGCTGTTGGAACGACGCGGTGCCGGTGAAGATGATCCGGTCGTGCTGGGTGGCGGTGATCAACCGGGTGCTCACCGACGCACCGTCGTGCAGCGGATCGACGCGATAGGTGACGGGCGAGTCGCTGTACCCGGGGCGTAGAAATGTGGTTTGCAGGGCGTGAATCGGGCGGTGGCCGGTGACTGTCGCACGGGCGGCGAGTACGGCCTGTCCGGTCGTGATGCCGCCGAATATGCGAGGTGCCGAGGTGGTCCTGGCGGGGCCGAGGAATTCCGATCCGCCGATCCGATGGATGCTCAGAACGTCGGCCAGGGATACCGGATCGGCCGTCTGTGTCGCCATACTCATCGCCGGAACCTCTTCTCTCGGTGGCAAGTTCGCGCGTGTGCTTGCGCAGGTCACACCTTCAGCATAACTATCTAACTATATGGTGATGGGATTTGGGGGCGTTATCGATCCGAGTGGATCTCCCCGGCCACCGGGAGCGGCCGTGGATCCGGCTTGCTCGCGGGGTGGTCCGATGTGGAGGACGATGGCATATGTCCGAGATGGAAGAATGGCAGCTCGATACTGTCCTCGTAGGGAGGAGATGCGATGTCGGCGCCGGCCAGGATGGGTCGTCCGGTGAATGCGGACGGGGAGCGGACACGCCTCCGTATCATGACCGCGGCGATGGATCACATCGCGGAGGTCGGCTATGCCAAGGCGACCATGAAGTCGATCGCCGAGCAGGCGGGGCTGACCAGTGCGGCGATCTATCACTACTTCCCGTCCAAGGTGGACCTGGTCACCGCGACGCTGAACGCGCGCATCGATGAGGTGATGGGCCGCCTGGCGCGGGCGGTCGAGTTTCCCGGGACGCTGCGCGAGCATTTCGTCGCGCTGCTGGACGAGGCGATCGCCTGCGTGCGTGACTATCCGTCGGTGGCCAGGTTCGATGCCACCGTCTACCTGGAGTCCGCGCGCTATCCGGATCTGGGGGCCGCGGTCGCGCGCCGGGAGCGTGCGGAGAACGAGCTGTACTCACAGCTGGTCGCCGAGGCGGTGCGTGCCCACGAGGTGGCGCCCGGTATCGATCCGCGGGCCGTTGTGGACATGCTGACGTCGCTGACCTGGGGGTTGGCTCATCTCTCGGCGACCACGACCGCCGAACGACACCGGGCGGCGGTGGGCGCGACGGAAGCACTGCTGGCCGGAATCCTTCTGATCGAACGCAATGATTAAACGAATTTAAGGTATTTTTACCGGAACCGTTGACGTGACCGACGCCACATCCATAAAGTAACTCATCAATTAGTTATTTACGTCGCAGCCCTGTCACAAGGAGGTGGCTGGCCATGACCATCCACACCGAACACCGGATCGAGCAGCCGAGTACCATCGGAGTCCCGTTTGCGGTCACCGATCCATCCAAAGTTCCTGCGGGAAGGTACTTCTCGCCGGAGTTCGCGCAACTCGAGAAGGAGAAGCTCTGGCCGCACGTCTGGCAGATGGCGTGTCGGCTGGACGAGATCCCGCGCCCGGGGGACTTCACCGAGTACAAGATCAACGACCAGTCGATCATGGTGGTGCGCCAGGCCGACAATACGGTCAAGGCATATTTCAACGCGTGCCGCCACCGCGCCACCGCCCTGGCCACCGACACCGGAACCTTCCACGGCGGCCAGATCGTCTGTCCCTACCACGGCTGGCGCTGGAACCTCGACGGCTCCAACTCCTACGTCTTCGCCGAACGCGGTTTCGCACCCCACTGCGTCGAGCGAGACTCGTTGCGGCTGAGCGAATGTCAGGTCGGCGAGCTGTTCGGGATGGTGTGGATCAATATGGATCCCGACGCCCCGCCGCTGTCGGAGGCGTTCGGGGAGATCGCCGAGGTGATGGCCCCGATCGGCTTCGACCGGATGCAGGTGCGGTGGTGGCGGCATCTGATTCTGCCGGGGAACTGGAAGGTTGCCCAGGAGGCGTTCCTGGAGGCATACCACGTGATGCAAGCGCACCCGTCGCTGGCCATGGGCGCTGCCGACGACGATTTCAACCTCGACGCCTTCGGTGGCACGTTCGAGTGCTTCAAGGGCGGCCACGCCCATATGCTGCCGCTGACCGGGGAGGTTCCGGTCGAGGGGATGACCGTCGCCGATTACTTCATCCAGTTCAACAACGCGCTGTACTTCGGCACCGACGCCTACGCGACCGAGCGGGAGATGTTCATCCAGCAGGGTCTGCTGGAACGCGACATCGAGCCCGAGCAGTTCCCGCTGGCCTTCTTCGGCGCGCTCTACGAATACGCGCAGGGCGCGGGTATTCCGCTGCCGCCGCCACCGGCCAACACCAGCGGCTACGGCCACATTTTCCCGAACATCACCGTGCTGCCCGCCTATGGGAACTCGATCATGTACCGGGTGCGCCCCAACGGTGACGATCCCGAATCGTGCGTCTTCGAGGTGTGGGCGCTGCAGATTCCCGCGGCCGGTGAGGAGAGCCAGGATCGCCCTGAACTCGAGGGACCGATCCCGATCGAGGACTGGCCCCAGATCTTCAAAGAGGATTTCGCCAACATCATCGCTCAGCAAAAAGGGCTCAAGACCCAGGGCCTCGACGATCTGGTGCTGTCCGAACAGTACGAGGCCATGATCGTCAACAGTCACCAGACCATCGACCAGTATCTGGCCCGGTGATCCGAGGTGGCAGTCGTGCGGGTGGACCCCGCCGGGTTCGATCTGGCCGTCCGTGACGGTGAGACCGTTTTCGAGGCGGCGCTGCGCGCCCAGGCCCGCTGGCCGACGATCTGCTTCGGGCAGGCGCGCTGCACCGCGTGTGCGGTGCGTGTGCTCGACGGCTACGAGAACCTCGGCCCGATCCTGGATGAAGAGCGAAATGTGGTGCGGCAGATCACCAATCGCCGCAGGGGCTGGCCGATGCGCGATACCCGGCTCGCGTGCCGGCTGACGGTGACCGGTGACATCACGGTGGAGAAGCGGGCGGCTCGGCCGCCCGCTGTGTCCGACGGACAGGAGCAGGTGCGTGACTGAGCAGGAACCGACAATGAGGTCGGAACGGGTCTACGACGTCGTGGTCGTGGGCTTCGGTGGCGCCGGGGCCTGCGCGGCGATCGCGGCCGCCGAAGCCGGCGCTTCGGTCCTGGTGCTGGACCGGTTCTACGGGGGTGGATCGACCACACATTCCGGCGGTGTGGTCTACGCCGGTGGCGGCACACCGGTGCAGCAGGAGGCGGGGGTCACCGATTCCGCCGACGCCATGTTCACGTATCTGAGCCGCGAGGTCGGTGATGCGGTCAGCGCGGCGACCTTGCGCCGGTTCGTGGACGGCAGCCCCGCGATGATCGAGTGGCTCACCGAACAGGGCCTGCCGTTCGAGGGCAGCCTGTGTCCGTACAAGACGTCCTACCCGACCAATCGCCATTTCCTGTACTACTCGGGCAACGAACAGGTGTCCAGCTACGCGGAGAACGCCGCGCCCGCCCCGCGCGGGCACCGGGTTCGCGCGAAGAACTTCAGCGGGGCCGCGTTCTACGCCACGTTGCGTGATGCCGCGCTGGGCAAGGGCGTCGAGTTCCGGCCACTGGCCGAGGTGCGCGAATTGATCGTGTCCGACGGTGCGGTGGTGGGTGTCGAATTCGACGCCCCGGACCCCGGCGCCTTCGGGCGCGGGCACAAGGTGCGCACCGAAATCGCCGCCAAGCTGGAGGTGTGGCATCCGCCGCTGGGCGACCGCCTGATGGCGAAAGTCGTTTCGGCTCAACGCAAGCGCAGCACCCGGCATCGGGTCCTGGCCCGCGGCGGGGTGGTGCTGTCCACCGGTGGCTTCGGGCAGAACAAGGAATTGGTACGGCGCTACGCGCCGGCCTGGACCGAGGTGTCGCCGCTGGCCGCCGGTGGGGATGACGGCGCGGCTCTGCGGCTGGGTGCGCAGGTGGACGCCGCCACCAGCCACCTGCACAAGATGTCGGGCTGGAAGTTCATCTCGCCCCCGTCGGGATTTCTCGATGGAGTAGCGGTCGGTCTGTCGGGCGATCGATTCGCCAACGAACAGCTCTACGGCGCGACCATGTCCGAGCCGCTGATCGAGCAGCAGGGCGGGCGCGGATTCCTGATTCTGGATGCGGCCGGGTGGCGCAAGGCCCGGCGGCAGGCGCGTTCGCAGTGCGCGTTCTTCCAGGTCCCGCAGAGCCTGTACATCTTCAGCCCGTTCGGTCATCGCCGGGCCGGCACCGTGGCGGCGCTGGCGTCGGCATGCGGTATCGATCCGGCGGGTCTCGAGGCGACCATCGCGCAGTACAACCAGGCCATCACCGCCGGGCAGCCCGACCCGCTCGGTAAGGCGGATCAGTATCGCCGGGTGCTGGACCGCGGGCCGTACTTCGCGGTGAATCTGGCCCCGCAGGTCAGCCCCGCCTACCCGTTCCCGTTCATCACCCTCGGCGGGCTGGCGGTGGACGAGGACACCGGGGCGGTGCGCCGGGGAACCGGCGATATCATCCCCGGCCTCTATGCCGCCGGCCGCGCGGCGGTCGGAATCTGCAGCAACAGTTACGTTTCCGGGCTGTCGCTGGCCGATGCCGTCTTCTCCGGCCGCCGTGCGGGTGAGAATGCGGCCGGATCCGGCCGCGACGTCGAAATCCTCGAATCGAAGAATCAGGAGACCAGGTGAGTTCATCGACCCCCGCGCCCAGTCCCGAGGCGCAACTGGACATCTTCGCGACGGCAACGCGAATCGCGTTGTCGGACGACAAATATCGCTCATACATGCTGAGCGGCAAGATCGGCGGCATGTACTACTCGCCGCGCGGACAGGAGTTCGTGGCGGCCTCGGTCGCGGCGCATCTGCGGCGCGAGGACTACGTAGTGACCACCTATCGCGGACTGCACGACCAGGTCGCCAAGGGAGTGCCACTGCGCGATCTGTGGGCCGAATACCTGGGCAAGGCCGCCGGAAGCTGTGGCGGCAAGGGCGGGCCGATGCATGTGACCGCGCCCGAGTACGGCCTGATGGTCACCACCGGTGTCGTCGGCGCCGGCCTGCCGATCGCGAACGGGCTGGGCCTCTCCGCGCAGATGCGGGGCACCGATCAGGTGACCGTGGTGAACTTCGGTGACGGCGCGTCCAATATCGGCGCCTTCCACGAGGCGCTCAACCTGGCGTCGGTGTGGCGGCTTCCGGTCGTATTCGTCTGTCAGAACAACAAATACGCCGAATACACGCCACTGCGCGAGGGCACCTCGGTGGAGAGCATCGCCACCCGGGCGGCCGGGTACTCGATGCCCGGGGTCACCGTGGACGGCAACGATCCCATCGCCATGTACCAGGTCGCCGGCGACGCGATCGGCCGGGCCCGGCGCGGTGAGGGGCCGACGTTGCTGGAGGCCATGACCTTTCGCTTCCACGGCCACGTCATGGGCGATCAACAGGGGTACATGCCCAAGGAGGAACTCGCGGCCGCGATGGCGAACGATCCGCTGCCGCGTTTCCGGGCGCAACTGATCGAGTCGGGCACGGCCACGCTCGCGCAGATCGAGGCCGTCGAAGCGGCGGCGGCTGCCGAGGTCGCCGATGCCGCCGAGTTCGCGTTCGATGCTCCACTGCCGGATCCGGCTGAACTCACCACCGATGTGTATGCGGAAGGAGCGGCGGCATGACCATCGCGGAACAGCCTGTGCAGACCCGGACCCTGGGCTTCGTCCAGGCGATCAACGACGCGCTCGATGTGGCGCTGGAGATCGATGAGCGGGTATTCGCTCTCGGCGAGGACATCCAGGAACCCGGTGGCGGCGGCTTCGGTGTGTTCAAGGGCCTGGGCAACAAGTATGGGACACAACGGATTCGGCACACCCCGATCTCCGAGCAGGCGATCATGGGTGCCGCGATCGGGGCGGCCATCTCCGGACTGCGGCCGGTCCCGGAGATCATGCTGATGAACTTCACCCACGTCTGCATGGACCAGTTGGTCAACCACGCCGCCAAGTTGCGTTACATGTCCGGTGGCCGCACCCCGGTGCCGATCACCGTGCGCACCGCCACTGGGGCCGGCGGTGGATTCGGCGCGCAACATTCGGACATGCTCGAGGCCCAGCTGGTGCATGCCGCCGGGCTCAAGGTCGTGGTGCCGAGTAATCCGGCCGATGCGAAAGGTCTGTTGCTGTCGTCGATTTTCGACGACGACCCGGTGGTCTTCGTGGAGATGTTCGGGCTCTACTTCGCCTCGCGCGGTGAGGTGCCGGTGGGGGACTATCGAGTTCCCTTGGGTAAGGCCAACATTGCGCGCGCCGGATCGGACGTCACCATTCTGACCTACGGTCGCCAGGTGGTGGATTGTCTGGCCGTCGCCGAGCAGCTGGCCGGCGAGGGGATCGACATCGAGGTGGTTGATCTGCGGACGTTGCAGCCGTTGGACATCGAGACCGTACTCGCCTCTGTGGCCAAGACCAAGCGCGCGGTCGTCGTGCACGAAGCGGTGCGGCGCAATGGATTCGGTGCGGAACTCGCCGCGACCATTCACGCGGAGTTGTTCGGTGAGCTGGCCGGTCCGGTGGCACGCGTGACAGCGCCGAACACGCCGGTGCCGTATGCCAAATCGCTGGAAGAGGCATACATTCCGGGCCCGCCGCAGATCGAGGCGGCAGTACGCGGGCTGCTGTGAAACCGGATCACCCGATTCATCGTGAGAGGAGACGCCTTCCGTGGCGCATGAACTGTTGATACCCCAGCTCGGTGTGACGATGACCGAGGGAACGATCACCGAGTGGCTGGTCGAGGACGGCGAGGCCGTCCAGGAGGGAGACGTCCTGTACACCCTCGCCACCGACAAGACCGAGACCGATATCGAGTCGCCCGCCGCGGGAACGCTGGTCATCGTCGGCGAGATCGAGGTGGAGTACCCGGTCGGAACGGTCGTCGGCCGGATCGAATAGGCATCTCGCCCCCGCGGTCCCGGTGATCCCGGTGCCGCCAGGCGTCACGGCCCGCGCGGCACGGTGATCCCACTGCCGCGCGGGCCCGGCGCCGCCGCAGGTTGCTCCTGGCAAAAGATTGAAATATGTGGTGCAAAAAGTAGTTCGGACAGAATCGTTGGTTCGGAAGGAAACAGCCGTGGCCCGAGGAATCCTGTACGTCGAGACGCGGCCCAGTGCCCCGCAGCGCACGGCGGAATACCACGCCTGGTACGACAAAACTCATCTGCGCGAGGTGGTGGCGATGGACGGGTTCGTCTCGGCCCGCCGGCTCGGGCCTATCGCCGATGACGGTCCCTTCGTCGCACTGTACGAGATCGAGGCGGATGATCTGCAGGCGGTGGCGGACCGGCTGTTCGAGGCCGCGGTGGGCGGTGCTCTGCACATGTCCGATGCCTTGTGCACCGACCCGGCGCCTGTGGTGCGTCTGTTGCGCACGATCACAGTGCACGAATCCGGTCCCGAGCGGCCTACCCCGGCCGATTCGGGCAGTGCCCCGTACTGATCCGGTGCGGATTCGGTCGCACACCCACAGCCGCCGGGTGTGCGACCGGATGGGTTGGCGCCCAACCTCTTTCCGTGCCGATACACCCAGAGCGTACGGATGACACCGTGGCGACTGTACTATCGCTCCGCAGCCGCAGCCCGACGCAACGGCGTGGCCACCTCGGCGGCGAACAGTTCGAGTGTCCGCGCGGGGGCGTGGTCGTGGAAGCGCAGGATGAACAGCTCCACGCCCCTGGCCCGTTCGCCGGTGAAGTATGCCAGGAGTTTCTTCGATGTGCCGACAACCGCTGGGCCCCAAGCCGACTCGGGCATTCGCCGCAGGAGTTTCGCACGCACCTCCTCGGGGTCGTCGCCCGGGTGGACCAGGCCGACCGGGTATTGTGCGGAAATTCTGGCGTCACCGCGCAGCGGCGCCAGCTCGTCCATGCGCTCGCGGGCACCGGCGACGCAATTCCACCAGTCGGCATGTTCGGCAACCAGCGGCATCGTCAGCGTCGGCCCGCCGCCACCGATGTGGATCGGGATCCGGTCCTGTTTCGCGACGGGCAGCCCCCAGGCGTTCCGGAGTTGAAAGTGCTTGCCCACGTAGTCGAAACGTTCGCCGGTGAACATCAATTCGAGGAT
This sequence comes from Nocardia jiangxiensis NBRC 101359, assembly GCF_000308615.1. Classification (GTDB taxonomy): domain Bacteria; phylum Actinomycetota; class Actinomycetes; order Mycobacteriales; family Mycobacteriaceae; genus Nocardia; species Nocardia jiangxiensis. The sequence goes on along the minus strand of NZ_BAGB01000166.1, from coordinate 56,802 downwards.
CTCGAGCGTCTCGGCCAGTCGTTGGGCGCGCTCTCGCCGCGACCCGGCCCCGATGCCGAACCGGTCGAACTCCTCCTCGACCGAACCCCAGCCGAGGCCCAGATCCAGGCGGCCGCGGCTGATCTGGTCCAGGGTCGCGGCCATCTTCGCCAGGAGCGCGGGGTGCCGCAACGGCGCGCAGCCGACGAGATGGCCGAGGCGGATCGACGAGGTGGCGGTGGCGACCGCTGTCAGCAGTATCCAGCTCTCCGGCACGTCCACCGGCGGAGCACCGGGCCCGTAGAGATGGTCCATGACCCAGAAGGAATCGAAACCCGTGCGTTCGGCTGCGCGGGCGGTGGCGATCACGGCGTCGGGGGTGGTGTTGAGCTGCGGGACGAAGACGCCGAATTGCGGGGTTCGCGGGTGCATCGGTTACCGCCCCACCTGGGCCCAGTACGGATCGCGGAGCACCTTCTTGTACAGCTTTCCGTTGTCCTGCCGGGGGAGTTCGCGAGCGAAATCGATGGATCGCGGCCATTTGTACGGGGCCAGCCGATTCTTGCAGTGGTCGAGCAGCCGCTGCGTCAACTCCGGGCCCGCGTCGGCCCAATGAGCAGGCTGGACAACGGCTTTCACCTGTTCGCCGAGTTCGGTGTCCGGCACTCCGAAGGCGGCCACATCCGCTACCTCCGGGTGCAGGATCAGCACGTCCTCGATCTCACGGGGATAGATGTTGACCCCGCCGGCGATGATCGTGAAATCGCGCCGGTCGGTGAGGTACAGGTAGCCGTCGGCGTCCAGCCGCCCGATATCGCCGAGGGTATGCCAGCTCGGATGTTGCCGATGAGAGACCGCCGCGGTGCGCTCGGGGTCGCGGTGATAGCTGAAATTCGCTGCGGCGGTGTCGAAATACACGGTGCCGACCTCGTCGACCGGCAGTTCCTCGCCGTTCTCGTCGCAGATGTGGACGGTGCATCCCACCGGCCGGCCGACTGAGCCCGGATGTTCCAGCCATTGCTCACCGGACAGGGCGGTGGTGCCGAAATTCTCTGTGCCGGAGTAATACTCGGTGATGATCGATCCCCACCAGTCGATCATTCGTGATTTGACCTCGATCGGGCACGGCGCCGCGGCGTGCACGGCGATTCGCATACTGGACAGGTCGTAGCGGGACCGGATTCGCGGTGCCAGCTTCAGCATCCGAACGAACATCGTCGGCACCCATTGACTCGACGTGACCGAGTACTGCTCGATCGCGCGCAGGGCGGCCTCGGCGTCGAATCTCGGCATGATGGCCACCGTGCCGCCGGTACAGTGCACCAAGCACGAAACACGCAGTGGGGCAGCATGATACAACGGGGCCGGCGACAGGAATACGGTTTCGGCATCGAGACCGAACAGGGCGCGTCCGCTGGGCAGCAACTCCGCATCGCCGTCGGCGGCCGGATGATCGGGCAGCGGGTAGCGGATGCCCTTGGGCCGGCCGGTGGTTCCGGAACTGTAGAGCATGAAAGTGCCGCGGACCTGTTCGCCCTCCGGCTCACCGGAATGGCGTGCGGCCGCGGCGTCCAGCGATTCGTAGGACGGGCTGGTGCCATCGAGCATGAAACGCCGGACGACGCCGGGAGTGAGCGCAACGATCTCCTCGGCCACCTCGGCCAGCGCTGTGGTCGTGATGACCACCTTCGCCGTGCTGTCGTTGACCAGATAGGCGACCTCGGCGGCGGTCAGGTGTGAGTTGACCGGCGTGACGTACAAACCGGAATTCAGTCCCGCCCAGACCAGTTCGAAATATCGCAGGTGGTTCTCGGCGAGAATCACATAGTGGTCCCCGGGCCGCAATCCGGCCTCCCGCAGCAGCCGGACGAGCCGGTTCGCCCCGGCGACCAGGTCCGCGTAGGTCTGGACGGCCCCGGTGGCGGTATCGATGACCGCCGGTTTATCCGGCGTGGACGCGGCGAAGTGGGCTGGATACACGAACTCTCCCATTGATGTTCGATGCGCTGGTGCGCGACGCGATCGTCGATCACGTCGCGCTGCTTCACGATGTGCTGATGCTGTGCACCCAGTGGCCGGCCCGGTCGAAGAACTCGGCGCCGTTGAGCGCCAGATTCATCGAATGGCCCGATCCCGGCAGCACATAGGTATCGAGCTTCGCGCGGGGGAAGAACGGGCGTTCGGACCCGTACAGGGCCGCGGCGCTGGAGCAGTCGGTGAGTGAGCCGCCGCCGCCCTGCGCACAGAAGACGTTGTCCGCGCTACCGTTCGCGATGAGCACCGGTACCGCGATATCGAAGGTGGCGGGAATGAACACCGGAATGGTGGCCAGGATGCCGACCGTCCCGGCGGTGCGCGTGGCTTCGTCGGCGGCCACGACCCAGGGATCGGAGTCGGCCGGTGCGTAGAAGGCGGCCCGGCGGGCGCCGGGAACGCTCAGGTAGCCGAGGTCGCCGGCGGGGACCTGCCCTGCGGTGGCAGGGTCGTCCAGGGCCGGCCGTGCCGCGCCGACGATGGTGGCTATGCCGCCGGGGCCGGGTGCGTGTGACGCGCCGCTGATCAGCAGCCCGTCCACGTCGTGGTAGGTGCCGACCTCGAGCATCGAGGTCAGTGAACCGAACGAGTGGCCCACGAGCACGACCTCGTCCCAGGTGCGGCCGAGGGCGCCGGCGCGGGCGGCCCCGATGACCTCGTGCACGGCCTGCGCGGCCGACAACGCCGAGACCTGCAGTCCGATCGGCTTGGAGCTCTTGCCGACGCCGATCGGGTCGATGGCGAGGGTGGCCAATCCATTGCGGGCGGCATGTCGGACGTAGGAGTAGCGACCGCCGAATCCGGGGAAGTCCCAGTAGGTTCGGTCGTAGGTGGCGCCGGGCACGAGGATCTGCAGTACGGGCGACGGATCGGCGGGCCGGCAATATGTTCCGGCGATGTGGGCGGCATTCGGGCCGCCCGGGGCGAGGGTGACCGGAATCGAGACATCCCGGCAACTGGTCTCGGCCGCCGGTGCGGCGGTGGCCGGTGCCGCTAGGCCCGTGATAGCCACGGCGGCGATGACCGCCGACCAGACTCGCGTTCCCCGCAGACTTCTCATCATTGATCGCCTTCCGTTGTGCCCCGTGTCGAGGATGCTAACAGCGAAGAGGCAAATGAGATTACTTATTCATCTAATTGAAGGTATGAGATCAGGTCAGGGCGAGTGTGGTCAGGATGTCGGGGGTGAAAGCGGCGGCCGATGGCGTCCACGGACCGGAGTGGATGCCAGCGAGCGCCGCCGTCGTCTCCGGTCGCTCGGCCACGAGTTGGAACATGCGAGCCCGTGTGGCGGCGCGGTCGGGTACCCCGAAGGCCGAGAGCAGGTCGGTGAGTGCGGTGGCGAAGCGCAGCCGGGCCATGCGCACGGTGCGTTCCTCGGTGTAGCCGCGCAATGTCTCCGGTGTCCAGGTCCGATTGTCGAGCAGCGCTTCGGCGAGTACCCGGGCGTCGCGCAGCGCGATGCTCAGCCCCTGGGCGCCGACGGGGTTGCTCCAGCCGGCCGCGTCACCGATCAGGGCCACGCCCGGGGTGACGGGGGTATCGGTCCAGGCGTCGGTCAGCGGGAAGGTGGCGCAGGGGCCGATCGGATCCGCGTCGGCCAGGGCGTCGCCGCACGGTAGCGCGGGGGTTCGGTAGGCATCGAGAAACCGGCTGGTCCGGTCCGGACCGGTGATGCGTTCGGGATCGGTGGTGCGGCGGCCGACGTAGAGCCGGATCCGGCCGTCCGCACGCGGAATGACGATGTACTGATTGCGCCCGCTCACCGCGATCGTGGTCTCGCTGCGATCCCAAGCGCCGTGGTCGTCGACCAGCATGCCCGACAACATCACTCGCGGGGTGGTGATGGTGAACGGGATCGCGGCCGCGGTGCGAGTGGCCGAGGTCTTGCCGTCGGCGCCGACGACGAGGCGGCAGTCCAGACGATGCTCGGTTCCCGCGCTCTGATAGCCGACCGACGGCGCGTCGCCGGTCTCGATGACACAGCGGCCGATGCCGCGCACGACCGTGGCGCCCGCCTTCGTCGCCGCGGTGGCCAGTGCCTCGCGCAGCTCGGGATGGCCGACCCCGATGACGCCGGGCGCATCCGGTACCGCCGCACTGAGATCGATGGCGGCGCGCCGGGCCCGGGCGATGTCGAGGCTCTCGTCGTAGGGCACCATGCGGGTGATCACCGAGGCGCCGCACGTGCCGGTGATGGCGTCGGCGATGCCGAGCTCGACCGCCTCGAGGAATCCCCACGGCACCAGGGCCTCGCCGCGTACCTGGTCCCGATACACGGGCTCCCGCTCGAGTACGGTCACCGCGAGTCCGGCGGTCGCCAGCCGGGCTGCGAGCGCGCATCCGGCCACGCCGCCGCCGATTATGACTGCATCACAACGCATTTCGTCCTCCTGAGGCTCATTTACTGGCACATAATGGGCGATCCATTTACTGTGACATAATGAGTCGCGGAACGCGAGGGGTTCGAGCGCACGGAGGTGTCGATGGCACGTCAGCGTGGTGGGACGCAACCGGTCCCGTTGTCGGCGCAGGACATCGTCGAAGCCGCACTGCGGATAGTCGAGCGGTGCGGCCTGGATCTGCTGACGGTGCGCGCGGTCGCCGAGGAGCTCGGAGTCACGCCGCCCGCGGTGCACTATCACCTGCGCGGCGGGGACGATCTGGCCGATCGCGTGATCGAGGCGGTGGCCTGCCGGGTCGAGATCGCCGTCGACCCCGAGGCGAACTGGGTGGATCGGTACGCCGGTCTGGTATCGAGCATGGACCGCACCTTTCTGCGTTACCCGGGCACGGGTACGCGAGTGCTCACGGCCTCAAGCGATTCCGCGGCCGCCCGGCGCTTGACGGGTGCGGCGCTGTCGATCCTGCGCACCGGCGGCTTCGGTGAGACGGAGGCGGTCGACCTCTTCACGGCCACCTATCTGATGTTCGCCGGATGGCTGGCCACCCGTGGCCTGCGGGAGACCGGCGGAACCCATCCGGCCCTGCTCGCCGCCGGTGTCACGGCACCGGATCTGGCGGACGGCACGGCGCTCGACCGGGCGCTGCGGCGGCTGCTGGAAAGCGCCGCGGCGGTCCGGCCGGGCGCCGGAAATCAAGGAAACAACCCACGAGACAGGAGAAAGAGATGACCGAAACCACTGCGGTCGAACGCTATTTCGCCGCATGGAACGCCGGTGACGCCGACGCCATCATGGCCGTGCTCGATGCGGACGTCGTGCTGGAGGATGTGCCCAGCGGTCACGTCGCCCGCGGCCCCGGCGAGGCACGGGCTTTCGTCGCAGGGGCGCTGGAGAAGGCGCCCGGGGCCTCCTACGACGTGGTCAGCAGTCAGATCAGCGGTGATGCGTTCGTCGTGGAATGGATCATGCAGCCGATGGGCTTGCGTGGCGCGTCCGTCGGAGCACTGCGCGAGGGCCGCATCAGCGCCAACCGCGACTATTGGAACGCGGGTCCGGCGCCGGCCTGAGCGCTCGCCCGGAATGCGCGCACGCCGCGGTCGCGGCGCTCGCGCGCACCGGCCGCCGAATCAGCTCGATCCGCAAAATTAGAATATTTAGATAACTGATTCTACTATGGGGGTGATATCGCCCATCGTCGCGACCGGGTGGCCGCGGGGTGCTCGCGGTCGCGACGGGCGATCGGAGCGAGACAAGGAGAAGATATGACTCTGGCCGACAGTGTGGTCTTGGTGACCGGTGGTGCGGGCGGACTCGGCGAGGCCGTCGTCCGGGAGGTCGCCGCGGCCGGCGCCGCGGTGGTGATCGCCGATCTCGCCGACGAGAAGGCCGAGAAACTCGCTGCCGACCTCGGTGTCAAGGCCAAGTACGTGCGCACCGACGTGACCGACGAGGACAGTGTGCGCAATGCGGTGGCCGAGGCCGGAAAGCTCGGCACCTTCCGGTACGCGGTGGTGGCGCACGGCGGTTTCGGCGTCGCGGAGAAGGTGGTCGGCAAGGACGGTAGCCCGGCGAGCCTGCAGGGCTTCACCAAGACCATCGACCTGTATCTGACCGGTACCTACAACGTACTGCGCATCGCGGCGGCGGCCATCGCCGGGAACGAGCCCGACGAGGACGGGCAGCGCGGCGCGATCGTCGCCACGGCCAGTATCGCCGCCTTCGAGGGCCAGATCGGTCAGATCGCCTACTCGGCGGCCAAGGCGGGTGTGGTCGGCATGACCATCGTGGCCGCCCGCGACCTCGGGTCGCTGGGCGTCCGGGTGGTCACCATCGCGCCGGGCACCATGCGCACGCCGATCATGGAGTCCGTGGGCGAGCAGGCGCTGGCCAAATTCGCCGCCAACATCCCGAATCCGCGGCGGCTGGGAAAGCCGGAGGAATACGGTGCGCTCGCGCGCCACATTCTGGAGAACGCCTACCTCAACGGCGAGACCATCCGGCTCGACGGGGCGCAGCGGTTCACCCCGCGGTGACCCGGTAGCGGGAGCCCGGCCCCGGCCGGGCCCGGATGATCGGATCGTGCCCTCGTGCGGCGGCTGGTTGCGTGGAGATTCGCTACTCGATGGTCCCGGACCCTTGCCCGTGATTCAGATCATATAGTTAAATAGATTGAATCATTTTGAGGAGTAGTCAATGCCACTTCAGCCTTGGATGAAGCTCATCTCCGTCGACGATCACCTGATCGAACATCCGACGGTCTGGCAGGACCGGTTACCGGCCAACCTCCGGGAGCTCGGTCCGCGCATCATCGAGATCCCGCGTGAGGGGGGTCTGCCGCCGATCCAGTCCTGGGAGTACGAGGGCCGGCCGTATCCCTACATCGGACTCAATGCCGTGGCGGGTAAGAAACCCGAGGAGTACGGGCTCGAGCCGGTCCGCTACGACGATATGATCCCCGGCTGTTACGACCCGAAGGCCCGGCTGGCCGATATGGATATCGACGGGGTGGAGGCCATGATGTGCTTCCCGTCGTTCCCGCGATTCTGCGGCACCGTCTTTCTCGAGGCCGAGGACAAGGATCTGGCGCTGCTGTGCGTGCGGGCCTACAACGATTTCGTGCTCGACGAATGGTGCGCGGCCGCGCCGGGGCGCCTGATTCCGGTGGTCATTCTGCCGTTGTGGGATGCGCAGGAGTCGGTGCGCGAGATTCACCGGGTCGCGGCCAAGGGGGCGAAGGCGATTTCGTTCCCGGATATGCCGCACGCCCTCGCGCTCCCGTCGGTGCACACCGATTTCTGGGATCCGGTGCTGTCGGCCGCCGAGGAAACCGGCATTCCGCTGTGCCAGCACTTCGGCAGCGGCGGAGCCACCTCGGTTCCGCAGATCGCGCCCGAGGCGCCGTTCGCGGTGATGATCAACTTGATGGGCACCAACAGCATGCACGCGACCGCGGACTGGTTGTTCGCACCGACGCTGCACAAGCATCCGAAACTCAAGATCGGCCTGTCCGAGGGCGGTATCGGATGGGTGCCCTATATCGTCGAGCGCGCCGACTACGTGTGGCGCAAGCACCGGTACTACCAGAACATCAATCAGGACGTGCCGCCGTCGGAGTTGTTCGAGCGGCATTTCCACGGCTGCTTCATCGAGGACGACTTCGGCATCGCCAATCGCCACATCATCGGCGTCGACCGGATCACCTGGGAATGCGACTACCCGCATTCGGACTCGTTCTGGCCGGCCAGCCGCAAGCGCGCCGAGGAGACCTTCGCCGACGTGCCCGACGACGAGGTGCACAAGATCGTCGAGTTGAACGCTCGCCGGTTCTACAATCTGCCCGCGGCCGCTCCGGTGCCGGCGGGCGCGGCGAGTAGCTGAGGTCGCGATGAGTGACGAGCGGATCGCCGCGGACGATTGGACCGATACCGATCTGCTGACCAAGCGGGAGGCCGCAGAACGGCTCGACAACGAGATCACGGTCGTCACCGCGGAATTGGCGACGCTGACCGCGGCCGGTGGTGATGGCGCGGCCATCGAACTGCTGACCCGGCGGCTGTCGGCCATGTGGTACGCGAGGGATGCGCTGAGCCGCTGAGTTCACCGGGGCGCCCGGCCGGATCGGCCGGGCGCCCCGATGTCTTCCGGCCCGGTATCGGCGCGGCCTCCCCGGGGCGACCCGGCATAAATAGTACTATTATATAGTTCATATAGTTTATTCTTCGGGCGGCGGGAGGTAAGTGTGGCAGTCGATTCCACGGCCGGGGCGGCGCGTGACGCGCAACGATCCCCGGCCTATGGCACCACTCAACGTGTCCGAGTGCCCAAGATGGCCGAACTCGTCGCGGCCGAACTGCGACGCCAGATCATCCGGGGCGAGTTGCCCGAAGGTGAGGCGCTGTCGTCGGAGACGGAGCTGATGAGCCGGTTCGGCGTGTCGCGGCCGACGCTGCGCGAGGCGTACCGGGTGCTCGAGTCCGAACGGCTGATCGTCATCCGCCGCGGCGCCAATGGCGGGGCGCGCGTGCAGCCGCCGCGCCGCGAAGTCGCCGCCCGCTATGCGGGTTTCATCCTCGAATATCAGGGCGCCTCGGTCAAAGACGTCTACGAAGCCCGCGCCGCGCTCGAGGTGCCGAGCGTCGGGCGGCTGGCGCTGCGCCGGTCCGCGGCCGATCTGGCCGCGCTCACCGAGGCGCTGGATCGCTACGACAGCGAAGACGACCCGCTGGGGTCGATCCGGCTGCACGGCGAATTCCATCAGCTGGTGGTGCGGCTGGCCGGTAACGAAACCCTGACGCTGCTCTCGGAGATGGTGCATCACATCATCGAGACCGCCAATGTGACGCTGCAACCCAACAGCGGTCCCTCCGCCGAGCGGGCCCGGCGCAACACCGGCAGGACCCATCGCAAGCTCGTCGAGCTCGTCCGCGAGCGGGATGCGCGTGCGGCGGAGGAGCTGTGGCGTCGTCACCTCGGTGAAGCCGAAGGCTACGTCCTGGGTGACGACGCGGGCGCCAGCGTGCTGGATCTGCTCGACTGAGCGTCACGTTCGGCTGAGCGTCACAGCCGCCCGTCGCGGCGCAGTTCGGCGGGCACCCACTCCGGTGAGCGACGCTGCTTGAAGGCGTGGAAGCCCTCCAGCGCCTCGGGTCCGGCGAGGCTGGACTCCATCGCGATACGGGCGAAATGTCCGAGGTAACCGTCCAGGCTGGCCTTGATCTCCCGGCGCGCCGCCGGTGCGGTGCGGCAGATTTGGGCCAGGGCTTCGGTTGCGGCACTGCGAAGTTCGTGATGGGGTACCACCCGCGACACCAGGCCCCAGTCCCATGCCTCCTGCGCGGACAGCGTTCGACCGGTGAGCAGCAGGTCGCGGGCGCGCACCGCGCCGACGACGCGAGCGAGCACCTGGGCGTAGTAGGTATCGGCGATGCCGCGCAACAGTTCCGGGACCCGGAAACTCGCCCGGTCGCTGACGACCGCCAGGTCGCTGCACATCGCGATCATCAGGCCGCCGCCCTGGCACAGGCCGTTGACCGCGCATACCACGGGCTTGGCCGAACGGCGCAGCGTGTCGAACGGCGTGACATCCATGCCGAGGGTCGCTTCGAAATCCAGCCAGTCGTCGACGCCGCCCTTGCCGAGATCACCGCCCGGGACGAAGGTGTCGCCGGTCCCGGTCAGCAGGAGTCCGGCCACGGCGGGATCGCGGTCGACGCGATTTATCGCGTATCGCAGGCCGAAGTACATCGCCGGTGTCAGCGCATTGCGGGCCTCGGGCCGGTCCACCGTGCAGACCGCGAAGACGCCCTCGCGTTCGAACCGTAGATACGGGGTGCCGAGCCAATCGCCCGAGGGCGGCCGGGGCTGCGCGTGTGTGGACATCGTCTTCCCTTCGTCGGCGAAACCGATCCTGATACAGTTAACTCATTCTGCTATATGTCGCTTACGGACGCCAGAGTTGACGGTTGGATCATCGCCTGAGGTATGCGATGTAGTGCGCAGAATCTGAACAGCTATCGAAAACTTGACACTTTCGTCAAGAAACACCTACTGTGGAGGTCGACGCAGTAGCCACACTGCAGCAGCCGTTTTCGGATAGGGGACATCCCATGACGCAGTTCACCGACGCGCCGATATTCGACGCCGATCAGCACATGTACGAGACGCCGGAGGCGCTGACTCGCCATCTGCCCGAGAAGTACCACCGCGCAGTGCAATTCGTGAAGGTCGGGAATGCGGCGCGGATCGCGATCCTTGGCCGGATCACCGAATACATCCCGAATCCGACATTCGACCGGGTGGCCGCGCCGGGTTCGTGGGAGAAGTTCTTCGCCGGCCGCAACGCCGAGGGTAAATCGCTGCGCGAGCTGTCGATCGGCATCGATGCCGAACCGTCGTTCCGGGAGCCCGGACCCCGCATCGCCGAACTCGACCGGCAGGGCGTCGATGAGGCGCTGGTCTATCCGACGCTGGCGAATTTGGTCGAGCACTCCGCGGCCGAGGACCCCGAACTGGTGGTCGCGGTGATCCACGCACTGAACCGGTGGATGCTCGACACCTGGGGCTACACCCACCAGAACCGCCTGTTCATGACGCCGGTGATCAGCGCGGCCCTGGTCGAGGACGCCCGCCGCGAACTGGCCTACGTCGTGGAGAACGGGGCCAAGGTGGTGTTGATGAAGCCGGCGCCGGTCAAGGGCCTGCGTGGCTGGCGCTCGCCGGCGCTGCCGGAGTTCGACCCGTTCTGGAGCGATGTCGAGCAGGCGGGTATCCCGGTGGTCTTCCACGCCAGCCAGCCGCCGCTGGACGGCTACATCAATCAGTGGGAGCCGCCGGAGACCAACAGCCATCTGGAAATGAGCGCGTTCCGCTGGATCGCGTTGGGGCACCGCGAGATCGCCGATATGATGACCAGCCTCATCTGCCACGGCACGCTGACCCGGTTCCCGAAGCTGCGCGTGGCCAGCGTGGAGAACGGCAGCGCCTGGATCAAGCCGCTGTTCGACGATTTCGAGGCCACCTATGCCAAGATGCCGCAGGCATTCCCGGAGCACCCGCACGAGGTGTTCCGCCGCAACATCTGGGTCAGCCCGTTCTGGGAGGGCAAGGTCGCCGATGTGGTGCACACCGTCGGCTGGGACAAGGTGCTGTTCGGCTCGGACTTCCCGCATCCGGAGGGCCTGGCCGAACCGCGTGGGTTCTACAAATACGCCGAGGGCATGGACGAGCGGCGCACCCGCGATTTCATGGGCGACAACGCGCGCCGTCTGCTCGGTCTGCCCGTGCGCAACCCCGCCGGTGACAGCGTGCCGGTCCCCGCATAAGTCGAAATACCCTGTGCCACGCCGCGGTAGGACCGGCGGCGTGGCACACGCCGGTGTGCGGCCGGCCCCGTCGGCCCGGCGCGAAGGTGTGCGCCGAGAAAGGTGTGAGATGTCGCTGGAGTCGGTACCGATAACGTCTGCGACCCTGCTGGATCTGCTGGAGGTGGAGCAGATCGATCGCGATCTGCATCGTTCGGTCGTGCTCTTCGACGAGCCGTTCTCGCTGTACGGCGGGCAGGTCGCCGCGCAGGCCCTGCACGCCGCCGGGCGGACGGTGCCGCAGGGCCGGTTGCCGCATTCGCTGCACTGCTACTACCTGCGCGGGGGCAGCGCGGCGCGGCCGGTGGTGTACCGGGTCGACCGGGACCGTGACGGCCGGTCGTATTCGGCGCGCCGGGTGACCGCGTTGCAGGACGGCGAGGTCATCTTCACGATGTCCGCGTCGTTCGCGGTGCCGCGCCACGACGCGGACCACGAGGTCGAGCCGATGCCCGATATCGCGCCGCCGGAACTGCTGCCCGAATGGGAATTCGAGCGTATGTGGTCGATGCGGGCGAGGGTGCCCCCGCAGCGGACCCCGTCGACGCCGTGGCCCAGCCTGTTCTGGGCGCGCAGCGCGGTCGAGCTGCCGGACTCGCCGCTCGTGCACGCCTGCGTGCTGACCTACCTGTCCGATACGTCCAGCGGTCTGGTGGATGTGCCGGGCGGTGCGCAGTGGGCGGGCTCGACGCTGGACCACAGCGTGTGGTTCCATCGCCCGGCGCGCCTGGACGAGTGGGTGATGGTGGACCTGATCCCGCGGACCGTGGCCGGAGGGCGGGGCCTGTACACCGGCACGGTCCGCCGGGCCGACGGCGCCACGGTCGCCACCCTGGCTCAGGAATCCCTGTTCCGGGAGCCGCCTCCCGGCAAGCCCCTCGCCAAGATCTGAATCGCCGCAGAAATGAAACCTGAAGCGCCGCCGGAATTTCCGGCGGCGATCGGTTCGTGCGGGGCCGTGGTCCGCCGTGGTCGTCAGGGGGTGTTCTTGGCCGCGGGCCGCAGCGCGGGTGCCGCCCGCCAGTCCTGAAGTCCGTAATCGACCGTGCCGACCGGGGTTTCGCCGCGCGAGATCTCACTCCAGTGGGCGTGGTTGAGCTGATGGATCGTGAAGCAGGCGTCCAGGGCCGTGCTGAAGCCCTGGGCGTCCTGTGCCTGGTTGACCGAATCCTTGATCAGCAGGGCCGCCATCGACGGCACCTTGCCGATGCGGGCCGCGAATTCGACCGTCCGCTCCGACAGGGTCTCGGCGGGGAAGACCTTGCTCACCATCCCGAGCGCGTACGCCTGCTCGGCGTCGATCGAATCACCGGTCAGCAGTAGCTCTTTGGCCTTGCGCGGGCCGAATTCCCATGGGTGGGCGAAGTATTCGACACCGCACATGCCCAGCCGGGTGCCGACGACGTCGGCGAACGCGGTGTCCTCGGCGGCCACGATGAGATCGCAGCACCAGGCCAGCATGAGTCCCGCCGACAGCACCTTGCCGTGCACCTGGGCGATGGTGATCTTGCGCAGCTGCCGCCAGCGCTTGGTGTTCTCGAAGTAGTAGTGCCACTCCTGGCGCACCCGCGACTCGGCGCCGTCGAGGGTGCCCCCGTTGCATTGGAAGCTCGGATGCCGGCCGGGGCCCGGTTCGCGTTCGGCGATGCTCTCGGCGGTACCCAGATCGTGCCCGGCCGAGAACGCCGGCCCGTCGCCGCGCAGAATCACCACCCGCACCGTGTCGTCGGATTCGGCACGCGCGAACGCCTCGCCCAATTCCACGAGCATGCCGCGATTCTGGGCGTTGCGTGCCTGCGGCCGGTTCAGGGTGATGCGTGCGATGCGGCCGTGTTCGAGGGTTTCATAGCGGATGTAGCGGTAACTCATTCGGGCGCCTTTCCCGGCAGGTGTCGACAACGAACTCCGGAATCCATTTGACGATAATGACAAACTAGCTCGTTCCGAGCCCGGGCCGTGTCGGATGAGGATGGAAATCTCCTGTTGTCTATCAGAACCGGACCGCCCTTCGATAGTATTTGACGATGACGTCAAGTAAGGATAATGGAAGCACATCGAGCGCCCGCGCCGCCGAGGCGATGGCCGACCGCGCCGGATTGGCCGTCGTATGCGTCGAATGCCAGAACGGTGTGATCGGCCCGGAGTCGGTGCTGCCGGCCCTGGCCGCCGAGACGCATGCGGTCGTATCGGATATCGCCCGGCTGGTGACCGCCGCCCGCGGTGCGGGCATCCCGGTGGTGCACGCGACGTTCGAGGGGTTCGTCGTCGGCGGCCGGCCCGGGAAGGCGCCGCTGTGGCGTGCACTGAACGGAGCCGGAGCCGACCGATGGCAGCCCGGGGACCCGGCCACCCAGGTCGTCACGGAGCTGTTCGATCCGGCCGACATCGTGCTCGGACGGCGTCAGGGGCTCTCGCCCACTCGTGGCACCGAACTGCTTCCGGTACTGCGCAGCATGGGAATTCACACCATCGTGCTGGCGGGAGTCTCGGTGAACGTGGCTCTGCCGCTGACCGCCGCCGATGCGAGCGAGGACGGATTCCGGGTGGTGGTCGCGCGTGACGCGGTGACGGGCAGCCCGGCCGAGTACGCGCGGCAGGCGTTGCGCCATACGATCGCGATGCTGGCCGATATCGTCACCGTCGACGACCTGACCGCCGCCTGGGCCGCGCCGGCGGTGCGCGCGTAGCGCCCGGGGCTCAGGCAGTCAGGATCGCCATCAGGAAGTCGGCCGCGGTGCGGACGACATCGGCGGGATCCACCGGCAGCTGCTGCTGGGTGTGGCTCAGATACCAGGATCGGTCCAGCATGGCCTGAACACACAGTCCCAGCGCCTCCGGTGCGGTGGCCGGGTGGCGCTGGCGGTTGCGCAGATTCATTCCGAGCAGCCACACCACTCGCATCTGCATCCGCGTGCTGGCGATCCTGACATCTTCGTCGGAAGGCCCCGGCTGGGCCGACAGGATGAAGGCCCCGTGCTTGTCCATGAAGGCGAAATAGTCGCGCACCCAGGTCTCGGCGTCGTCGTGGGTGCACGGCTGGGGGATGGTGTCCCAGCGCGCGACCACGTCGAGCAATTCGTGATAGGTTTCCTCGCCGAGGGTGTTGAAGATCTCGCGCTTGTCGCGGAAGTAGGTGTAGAAACCGGCGCGCGAGATCCCGCAGGCGTCGGTGATGTTGTTGATCCGGGTGCCCGAATAGCCACGTTCGAGGAACAGCCGCTTGGAGGCCTCCAGGATGGCGTTGCGGGTGCGCACCGCGCGTGCGCCCAGTCCGAGGTCACCGCTGCCGTCGTCGGTCCGGCTGCTGTCGTCGTTGTCGAGTGCGGGCGCCGATGAATCGTTCATGATTGGGCCAGTCTAGGAGATTTCGGTGCGGGATCAGAGTGTGCGCGCCCGGGCGCGTGGCTCGTCCGGACAGAATCGTCAAGTGCGTCGGCCCGGGGCACTCCCACGAGCGGCTCGGCCGGTCGGGGACGGGGTTCGCCCGGCGCCGATATGCGGCGGCATCCACTGATCGGCGCTTCGGACCCCGCGGGCGGATCGTGCTCGGTGGGGCGGATACAGGTGGATAGGTGATAATAGTGGTATCAGCTGACCGATACCGGAGGAATTTATGTCTGCGATGCCAGTGTCGACGTCGGTCGTGCGCGTGCCGAAGGCCGGTGAAATGGTGGCCGCCCAATTGCGCCGTCAGATCGTCACCGGTGAACTGCGCGAGGGTGATGCGCTGCCGTCGGAGACCGAACTCATGGAGCGATTCGGTGTTTCGCGGCCGACCCTGCGCGAGGCATTCCGAATCCTGGAGTCCGAGCAGGTGATTCAGGTGCGTCGCGGTGCGCGCGGCGGCGGCCGGGTGATGATGCCCGACGTATCCGCGGCCGCTCGCTACGCCGGCACCCTGCTGCAGTACCGCAAGGCCACCCTCGCCGATGTGCACGAGGCGCGGGCCAATCTCGAGGTGGCCGCGGTGGCCGTGCTGGCACGCAAGCGAACCGCCGCCGACCTGCGGGCCCTCGACGACATGCTCGCGAAAGGCGAAGCGCTGCTGAGTGATCCGCCGGCCTTCGGCAAGGGTTACGACCTGGAATTCCACCGCATGCTGATGCAGCTGGCGGGCAACCAGACCATGATCGTGCTGCTGGACATCGTCTCGACGATCATCGAAAGCCATGTCGAGAATTTCCTGCGTGAGCACCGCGGCGACACCAGCGCCGAAGCCAAGGCGACGGCTGCGCACCGGGCGCATGTCAAACTCGTGCAATTGATCCGGGACAAGGACGTCCTGAAAGCCGAGACCTTCTGGCGCAAACATCTGGCCCAGGTCAAGAATTTCCTGATCGAGGACCCGGAGGAGTCGGTCC
Organism: Nocardia jiangxiensis NBRC 101359; assembly: GCF_000308615.1. Classification (GTDB taxonomy): domain Bacteria; phylum Actinomycetota; class Actinomycetes; order Mycobacteriales; family Mycobacteriaceae; genus Nocardia; species Nocardia jiangxiensis. The sequence continues at coordinate 41,163 of NZ_BAGB01000166.1, read as the reverse complement.
TGGACGTGCTTCCCTAGGTGGCCCCCGGCCGCGCGCCCGGTGGTGGCGCGGCCGAGGGCCGGCGCGATCCGGTCCCGATCGTGTCAGTCCCGGTCCTGTCCGAGGATGGTGATCGCGGAGACCGCGGTGGGGCCGCCGATATTGTGCGCCAAGCCGATTTGCGCGCCGTCGACCTGGTTGGCGGCCGTGCCGCGCAGCTGTTCGAAGATCTCGAAGCACTGCGCCACGCCCGTGGCCCCCGGCGGGTGGCCCTTGGCCTTCAGCCCGCCGCTGGGATTGACCGGCAGTGCTCCGCCGATCGTCGTCGCACCGGCCTCCACGAGTTTGTATGCCCCGAACCGGTCGGCGAAGCCCAGGTCCTCGTAGCTGATCAGTTCCACGCCGGTGAAGCAGTCGTGCACCTCGGCCACGTCGATATCGCGGGGCGTCAGGCCGGCCATGGCGTAGGCGGCCTTCGCCGCGCGCGCGGTAGCGGGGAAGGTGGTCATATCGGGCTTGTGCTGATGCATCACCCGATCCACGCCCAGGCCGACGCCCCGGATCCACACCGGCCGATCGGTGTAGCGGTCCACCACGTCGTCCGCGGCCAGCACCAGCGCCGCGGCGCCGTCGCTCTGCGGCGTGCAGTCGTAGAGCCCGAACGGTTCGACCACCATCGGCGCGTTGAGCACCTGCTCGATGGTGATCTCCTGCCGCAGTTGAGCTTTCGGGTTGGGCACGGCATGGCGATGATTCTTCACCGCCACCATCGCCATATGTTCGCGGGTGGCCGGAGACTCGTGCAGATAGCGCCGCACATGCAGCGCGAAGTTCGCCGGGGCGATCAGGCCGAGCGGATAGTCCCACGCCGTATCGCGGGTCATCCCGGCCCACTCCCAGAAGGTGTCCTTGCTCGCCGACTCGCGCACCTTGTCCGCGCCCATCACCAGCGCGACGTCGAAGGCGCCCGACGCGATCCCGAACATCGCGTTGCGCACCGCGTCATTGCCTGTGGCGCAGGCATTTTCGACCCGCGTGATCGGGATGTCGAGCAGCCCGCAGCTGTCGGCCAGGATCCCGGACGGGAAGCCGTCGGTGGTGGACAGCTCGCCGAACCAGGCCGCCTGGATCTCGGCGGGGGCGATGCCCTTGTCCACGTTCGCGGTGCATTCCGCGAAGGCCATCGGCAGCAGATCCTTGATGCCCAGCCCGAAATGTTCGCCGAACGGTGTCATCCCCGCTCCGACGATCGCGACCCTTCTCATGCGATCTCCTTCTGTGTGTGTCGCGCGGCATCGGGGACGAAGGCGTACCCGTAGTCCGGAACGCCCGAGCGCACCGCCACGCGGCGCAGAACCATGCGGCCGCGGTCGCCGATGCTGATCGAACCCGGCTCGGCCGCAGTGGTTTTCGCCAGTGCGCGGACTCCGACCTCGTCCAGTTCGACGATGACCAGCGAATAGGGGCTGGGCAGGCCGGGTACGGGCACATGCACCGTGACCTCGGTGTAGACGGTGCCGGTGCGCGGCAGATCCACCAGTTCGCCGGGCTCGACGAGGCGCCCCTCGGCGTCGATCAGCAGCCGCGGCGGGAAATTCAGTGCGCCGGTGGCGGAGTCGCGCGAGGCCTGCCAGCGCAGCTTGGCATCGAAGGCGCGTTCGTAGGCGGCCAGCGAGATGGGGATGTCGGGGCCCGGCGACAGCACGGTGCGCGGAACCGGGCGCGCCTGGAATTCGTTGCGCAGTACCGACGCCGCGCCGCCGTCCACGCCGAGGCCGGTCAGCGTCGCCTGTTCGATACCGAGAAGTGTGCCCGTGCTACCGGTTTCGGCCATCCATGCCAGGGCGAACACGGCTGCGGACGCGCCGGTCGTGGGCAGCCGCGGCGCGGTGGCGCCGGCCAGCCCGGTGGCCGTCTTGTGGTCCACCCCGGCGACCGCGCTCACCGTGCCCGCCCACGCGGTCCGCACCGATTGCAGCACGCCGCGTTCGCGCAGCAGGCGCGGATCGCCGTAGTCCCGGGTCGCACCGGCGGCGTCGCGGGTGCGGACCGGAAGGCTGCGGGCCAGCCGGGCCACCGGCCGGACGCTGAGACCGGTCTCGCCGATCACCGCCGCCGCGGCGCCGGCCGGTTCCAGATCGACGGCGATGACCAGGGTGTGCGGGCGCGCGGTGGTGATCGCGTCCAGTGCCGCGGGTGCGCCGCCGATACGCTCGGTGACCTCGATATCGGGATCGAGTCCGAGCCCGGCGAGCAGGACCGCTCCGCTGCCCCCCTCCAAGAGCGGGAAGTCCCTGGTGACCAGAACGACCCGGACGACGGGTCCGCTGCCTTGCCGTGCAGCGGACCCCGCCTCGATCGCCATCGTCACCGCATCCTCGTCGTCCCCGGCGGTACGCCGCTGCGTGGTCCCCCAGGGCGGCAGATAGGTGCCTAGTGAAGTTATCGAACTCATTGCCACAACCCCTGTTCGGTCGTCGGCGCTAGGGCCTTGAAGTAGCATATTTAACTAACTATTTATACTACATCTGAAGCGAGATGGGATGATGTGGATGGGCACGGATACCGCACGGCGCGAGCCTTCGTGGCCGCCGGGTTGCCGATCCTGACCGCGATCATCGGCGTGGCGGTCACCCTGATGGGCGTCACCGCGGTCGCGTCGGTCCTCGATATCGCCTCCGCCTCGACCACCGTGGCGCTGATGCTCGGTCTGTCCTGCGGCATCGATTACGCCTTGTTCATCCTGTCCCGGCACCGCAACAACATGCTCGCCGGCATGGAAGTCGAGGAGTCGGTGCCGCTGGCGATCGGAACAGCGGGCAGCTCGGTGGTTTTCGCCGGACTAACGGTGATCATCGCACTGTGCGGGATGTCCGTGGTCGGCATTCCGTTCCTGACCGTGATGGGCCTGACCGCGGCGGCGGCGGTGCTCATCGCCTTGCTGATCTCGCTCACGCTGCTGCCCGCACTGCTCGGTTTCGCGGGCCGGAAGGTCGCGAAGTTCATCGACACCCCGCTGCGTCGCGGACACCACGAGGCCGTCGCGCAGACGGCGGTGCACCGGCCCGAACGAACCGCCGGAGCGATGTGGGCCCGATTCGTGATCCGTTGGCGGATACCGGTTCTCGTGGCCGGCGTGGCGCTCCTCGCGGTGATCGCGCTGCCCGCGCTGCATATGAGCCTGGGCTTGCCCAGCGGCGCGGCCAAACCGGCCGATGACACCCAGCGCAAGGCATACGACCTGGTCACCGACAACTTCGGCGCCGGATTCAACGGCCCGCTGCTGGTCTTCGTCCAGGGTGGTGGCCCGGGCGAGGTCGCACAGCTGTCGAGTTCGCTGGCCGAACTGCCCGATGTGGCGGTGGTTGCGCCCGGTCCGGCGGGTGGAGGGGTGCAGATCATCCAGGTCGTGCCCAAGAGTAGCCCGGACGACCGGGCGACCACCGATCTGGTGCACCGGATCCGCGATGACCGGTCCGCGCTCGAAGGATCCTCGGGTGCGCACATTCTCGTCGGCGGCGCCACCGCGTCGAATATCGACGTCTCGGCGAAGTTGTCCGGTGCTTTGCCGGTGTTCCTGATCGTGGTGGTCGGTCTCGCGTTCGTCCTGCTCACCTTCGCGTTCCGGACCATCCTGGTGCCGCTGAAGTCGATCATCGGATTTCTGCTGTCGGCCGCGGCGTCCTTCGGCGCGGAGGTCGTGCTGTTCCAATGGGGTTGGGGTGAGCGTCTTTTCGGTATCCCGCAAAGTCAGATCATCAGCTTCCTGCCGGTCGTCATGCTCGCGATCATCTTCGGATTGTCCAGCGACTACGAGGTATTCGTGGTCTCGCGGATAAGGAGGAGTTCACCAAGAACGGTTCCGCCCGGCCTGCGGTGGAGCGCGTCACCGGCTATTCGGCACGGGTGGTCACCGCGGCCGCACTGATCATGTTCTCGATCTTCGTCGCCTTCATGATCAACAAGGACCCGATCATCAAGGGGATCGGATTCGGTTTCGCGGTGGGTGTCTTCCTGGACGCCTTCGTGGTGCGGCTCACGCTGGTGCCGGCGGTGATGGCGATCGTGGACCGCAAGGTCTGGTACCACCCGCAGTGGTTCGCCAAGTACGTCCCGGATCCGGATATCGAGGGCGAACAGCTGGAACGGCGGCTCGCGGCTGCGAAAGACCGTGCTGCCGAGGATGATTCGACCGAGCTCGACCGATCGGCCGCGCCGGTGGGAATCGGTTGACCGACATCGCCGATCCGGCTGCGGTTCGGCGAGGCGATCGCGCTGCGCGCTGCCCGCGACGGCGCGAATATCGCCCCCGGCTCCTGATCCGATTTGCGTGTCGCGCAGGCGAACCGAGCGGCCTAACCTCGGGTATATATCTAAATAATTAGAGTAATATTACGATTTTCCCATTTTGGGTCTGGGCTGGCGGCCCGGCTCCTATCATGTCGCCCATGACTGCTCGACTCACGCGAGCGCTGGGGCTTGCCCTGGTGCATGTGCTCGCGCAGACGCTGCTGGGTTTCGCCGTGCTGTTCTGGACGGATCGGACATCATCCGCTCGGATCGTCGCGTTGGTCCTGGTGGTCGTTTGTTCGATGAGCTGGGGTTTCGCCGACGGACGCCGGGATCGGCTGCGTCATGGCGACCGGTCGGAGACGGACTTCCCGATTCTGTGGTTACAGGCCGCGGTGATCGGCGGCCTCGTGGCGGGCGCGGCGACCTGGCTCTGCGATCTGCTGCCCTATCTGAGCCTGGGGCGGAATTCGTTGCTGTTCGAGCTCACCGCCGGCGCGGGATGGATTGTTCTGCTGATCTACGTTCCGGCCATGGTCGGTGTGGGCGCCGGTCGCGTACGGGCGAATCGGGTGCTGGCGCGGGGTGCCTGAACGGTCACGTCACCGGCGCGGCGGATTGGTGACGTTGTGTCAGACGGGGTCTCGGACGGATAGGTGAAGCGTCTGGGTATTACCAGGATAGATTGCTATATACAAGATTGACGCTACTGTCAGATTGATTTTAGAGTGAAGAGGATCAAGTGGCTGCGCCCGATGGTGAGGACGCGCCGCACGGACACGGGATGTGACTCGATTTGATGGAACAGGCCGATGGCACGGCGCACGGCAGTGCGACCGCCGTCGAATACGTGCGGCCGGAGGTGCGGCTGCTGCCCGCGCCCACGGCGGTGTCGGAGGCATTCTGGACCGGGGGCCGCGACGGGCGGTTGCTGATCTACCGGTGTCGCAGTTGTAAGCGATGGTTTCATCCGGGATCGGCGGCCTGTTTCCGCTGCCGCAGCACCGATGTGGCCCCGGAACCGGTCTCCGGCCGCGGCCGGGTTGCCGCGTTCACCATCAATCGGCAGCCGTGGATTCCCGGATTTCCGCCGCCGTACGTCGTGGCGATGATCGAGCTGGCCGAGGAGCCCGACGTCCGCGTGGTGAGCAATGTGGTCGGGGTGGCGCCGGAGGCGGTGTCCATCGGCCTCGAGGTCGAGGTGTTCTTCGAGCCGCGGGACGATATCTGGCTCCCGCTGTTCCGTCCCGCGGCAGGAGTGAGCGATGAGTGAGCCGAGCGGTCTGTTCGGGCGTAGAGCCGTAGTGACCGGTGCGGGTAAGTCGCAGGTCGGCCGGCGTCTCGGGCGCGGCGGCCTGGATTTGACGGTCGAGGCGGCGCTGCGGGCGATTGCCGACGCCGGTCTGGAGCCCGACGATATCGACGGCGTCGCCAGCTATCCCGGACCGGGCGTTCCTGATCCTGGATTCTCCGGCGCCTCGGTGCACGAGCTGCGCAACGCACTCGGACTGCGCAGCCGCTGGTTCACCAGCAGCATGGAGACCGCCGGTCAGATCGGCCCGGCCATCGACGCCTGCATGGCGGTGACCACCGGCCTGGCCGATCACGTCCTGGTGTACCGATCGGTGTGGGAGTCCACGGCGCAGACCGCCGGGCGCGCGTCGGTGCTGTTCGGAAGCGGCCGGCTGCCCGACCACCTGGAGTATTTCGGCCCCTTCGGGGCGGTCTCGGCGGCGAACTGGCTGGCCATGGCGGCACAGCGCTATATGCACGATTTCGGGCTCACCCGCGAACAGCTCGGGGCGATCGCGGTGAACGCCCGGAAGAACGCCGGACTCAACCCCGATGCGGTGTACCGCACCCCCATGTCGCTGGAGGACTACCTCGAGGCGCGGATGATCTCGGATCCGTTCTGCCTCTACGACTGCGATGTGCCCTGTGACGGCGCGAGTGCGGTGATCATCTCCCGGCGTGAAGCCGCGGCCGGGCTGCCGAAGCCGCCGTTGACGGTCGAATCCGTCGGCACCGGTATGTTCGAGCGGGCGACCTGGGATCAGCGCGCCGACATCACGACGATGGCCGCGCACGATGCGGCGACCACGCTGTGGGAGCGCACCGCACTGCGTCCGGCCGATGTGGACATGGCCCAGCTCTACGACGGTTTCAGCTTCCTGACCGTGCAGTGGCTCGAGGCGCTGGGATTCTGCGAGCACGGCCGCGTCGGTGAATTCGTCGAAGGCGGGCATCGTATCGCGCTCGATGGTGAGCTGCCGCTGAACACCAGTGGTGGTCAGCTTTCCGGTGGCCGCCTGCACGGGATGGGATTCCTGCACGAAGCCTGCGTCCAGCTGTGGGGTGAAGGGGGTGACCGGCAGGTGCCCAAGAGCCCGGAATTGGTGGCGGTCGCGGTCGGTGGGGGACCGGTCGCCGGGGCCATGCTGCTCAGTCGGCGTGATTGAGAGGCGGTGCATGACAATCGATCTGGTCGATCCGGTGCTGGGCCTGGTGCGGTCGATCGCCTGGCTGCTCCTGCGCGGGCAACTTCCGCCCGCGTGACCCGGTTCTGGATAGAACATTGATTCTAATTATCTGACTATATATAGTCGATTGTGACGCACAGCACGTCAGCAGCGCGTTCCCCTCGTCCGACACGAAGGAGTCTCGGCGATCATGACAGCCAGCACGACATCCGAAATCGCCCGCGGTGAAGCGCGCATGCTGATCGATGGTGTCCTGACCGATGCGGCCTCGGGCGCTCGGTACGACAACGTCAATCCGGCGACCGAAGAGGTCATCGGCGATACCGCCGACGCCGGCGGACCGGATGTGGATCGTGCGATCGCGGCGGCGCGTGCCGCATTCGACACCGGGACCTGGGCCGTGGATCGGGAATTCCGCAAACACTGCCTGCGGCAGTTGCACGAGGCGTTGCAGGAGGAGAGGGAAGCGCTTCGAGCCGAGCTGGTCGCCGAGGCGGGATCGCCGGTGTCGATCACCCATCTGGCCCAGCTCGATTGGCCGCTGGCCGACGCGATCGCATATCCCGCCGACTACATCGACGAATTCGAGTGGGAGCGAATGCTGCCCGAAACCGAACTGTTCGGCGCGATCAGTCACCGCCGCGTGACGAAAGAGCCGATCGGTGTGGTGGCGGCCATCGTGCCGTGGAACTTTCCGGTGGAAGTCGCTCTCAACAAAATCGGTCCGGCTCTGGCCACGGGCAATACCGTCATTCTCAAGCCCGCTCCGGATACACCATGGGGCGCGACACGGATCGGCCGGCTCGTCGCCGAGCGGACCGATATTCCGCCGGGCGTATTCAATGTGGTGACAACGTCGGACAACGGCGTCGCCGAGCGGCTGCTGGTGGATCCCAGGGTGGATATGGTGTCGTTCACCGGCTCGACCGGTGTCGGTAAACGCATCGTGGAGTTGTCAGCCGCGACATTGAAGCGGACATTTCTCGAGCTCGGCGGCAAGAATGCGATGGTGGTGCTCGACGACGCCGATTTCGGCGCGGTCATCCCGCAATCGATGATCGCCTGCATGCATGCCGGTCAAGGATGTGCGCTGCCGTCGCGGCTGCTGGTGCCGCGCAGCCGTTATGCGGAGGCGGTCGAGATCGCGACCGCGACATTCGGTGGAATTTCGTGCGGCGATCCCGCCGATCCGGCCACTTTCTGCGGCCCGCTGGTCAACGCGCGCCAGCGCGACCGGGTGCTGAATTACATCCGCAAGGGTGAGCAGGAAGGCGCGCGGATCACCATCGGCGGGGGCCGTCCCGAGGATCTGCCGACGGGCTACTACGTCCAGCCGACGGTGTTCGCCGATGTCGACAATGCGATGACCATCGCCCGGGAGGAGATTTTCGGTCCGGTCCTCGCGGTCATTGCGTTCGAGGACGACCAGGACGCGATCCGCATCGCCAACGACAGTCCGTACGGGTTGTCCGGGGCGGTCTGGGGTGCTGATCCCGAACGTGCCGACACGGTCGCGCGCTGCATCCGCACCGGCACGCTGATGGTCAACGGCGGAATGTTCTACGGCGCCGACTCGCCGTACGGCGGCTACAAACACAGCGGCCTGGGCCGCCAGAACGGCCGCGAAGGCTTCGAACAATATCTGCAAACAAAGGTTGTCGGATTCCGCTGACTCCGTAGAGGTGTCTCCGAAACCGAGAACGAAGGAAAGAAAGGACTCCGGTCGAATGGAGCCGATTCTCGAAGGCGTGAAAGTCGTCGAACTCGCCGCATGGACTTTTGTTCCGTCCGCGGGTGCGGTGCTGGCGGACTGGGGTGCCGACGTTATCAAGATCGAACACCCGGAGACCGGGGATCCGCAGCGCGGATTGATCAATTCCGGAGTGGTGGCCGGCGCGACCGGCGTCAACCATTTCATCGAGCAGCCCAATCGGGGAAAACGCAGCGTCGGCCTGGACGTCGCCAATCCCGAAGGGCTGGAAATCCTGTACAAACTCGTCGAACAGGCCGACGTCTTCGCGACGAATCTGCTGCCGGGCTCGCAGCAGCGCCTGGGCGTCGGTCTCGACGCGATCCGGGCGCGCAATCCGAAGATCATCTACGCACGCGGGCACGGCTACGGGACGAAGGGGCCGCAGGCCGACCGCGGCGGCTTCGATCTGGCGGCCTACTGGGCACGCGGCGGCATCGGTGACGCGCTGACCGGGGCCGACGGTAGTTATCCGCCGATTCAGCGGCCGGCCTTCGGCGACGTATTCGGCGGATTCGCCATCGCCGGCGGTGTCGCCGCGGCCCTGTACAAGCGGGAGCGCACGGGTGAGGCCGCGGTCGTGGACGTATCACTGCTGGCGACGGCGCTGTGGCAGCTGGGCCCGGATGTGGTGGGCTCGAAGGTGATCGGCTCGAATATCCCGAAATACGACCTCGAGGAAATGCCCAACCCGGCGACCAGCATCTATCGCACCCAGGACAACCGGTTCCTGGCATTGGTGCTGTTGCAGTCCGATCGCTTCTGGCCTGATCTGTGCGTTCGCATCGGCCGTCCGGATCTGGTCTCCGACGAGCGTTTCGCCGACGCTCGCGTCCGTTTCGCCAACCGCCGCGAATGCACCGCGGAACTCCGCCGCACATTCGAATCGCAGCCGCTCGAACATTGGCGCAAGCAGCTGGAGGATTTCGACGGGGTGTGGGATGCCTTCGAATCGGCACTCGAACTGCACGATGATCCACAGGTGAACGCGAATGGCTATCTGCCGAAGGTGACCGACGCCAACGGCAATACCTTTGCGCTGGCAGCCAATCCGGTCCAGTTCGACGAGACCCCCGCGGCATTGCGCCCGGCGCCCGGTCACGGTGAGCACACCGACGACGTACTGCAGGAATTGGGCTTGGGCTGGGACCGCATCATCGCCCTGAAAGAGTCCGGGGCCGTCATCTGACCGTGCCCTCTGGGCACCGAATCGCCACTCCGACAACAGAACAGGACAAGACAGTGGGCCAGCTCGAGGACAGAGTCGTCTTCATCACCGGGGCCGCACGCGGTCAGGGCCGATCGCATGCGATTCGGTGCGCGGAGGAAGGCGCCGACATCGTCGGAATCGATATTTGCCACGATATCGACCTCGTGCCGTACAAACTCGGCACCGCCGAAGATCTCGACGAGACCGTGCGCCTGGTCGAGAAGACCGGCCGGTCGATGCTGGCTCGCAAGGCCGACATCCGGGACCTGGCCTCGCTGCAGGCCGCGTTCGACGCCGGCGTCGAACGGTTCGGTCATATCGATACCGTTCTGGCCAATGCCGGTGTGCTGCTGAGCAATACCGGTGAGCGGGATGCCGCCGAAGCCTTTCGCGCCGGTATCGATCTGCTGCTGATCGGGCCCTGGAATACGATTCGCGTCGCCTTGCCGCATCTGATCGAGCGCGGCGAGCAGGGCCACCGGGATGGCAATATCGTGGTGACCAGCTCGATGGCGGCCATGCTGGGACTCGGCAATGGAACCGGCGGTGACGACGCCTACGGCATGGCGAAACTCGCGCTGACCGGAATGGTGCGGCAATATGCGAATTATCTTGCTCAGTACCACATTCGAGTGAACGGTGTCGCGCCGACCAACTGCGCGACGCCGATGGTGACGGAGAACCCGGAGCTGTTCAATGTGCTCGGCGCATATCCGAACCTGGCCAATGCCATGCAGACCCTGCTGCCCGATCTGCCGATGATCGAGCCGCGTGATGTCAGTGCGGCGATCCTTTTCCTGATCACGGACTCGGGGCGCTCGTTCACCGGGAGCACCCTCAACGTCGATGCGGGAATGGCGACCCGCCGCTAGAACCCGCGCCTTCCTCGACGCCCTGACCGTCTGGGACGTCACCCGGTTGGCCGGGCTCGCTGAGGTCGCCACCGAGCGGGCCGGTGTCGGCGCCAATGAGGTCCGGACCTGGCTGGCCGCGGGCGCGGCCGGCGGCGGGAAGCCGTTCGACACCGTTTCCTACGAGCCGGTGGAGAAATGGATCACCGGAATGGGGCTCGCGATGTCGCGGCGATGAATCCGGCCATCGGCCAGTTGACTACAACAGAAAGAACAATGCTGGGTGCCCGGACGAAATGTCCGGGCACCCAGCATTTTCCGTGTCGGAACGCGGGCGAGGGCCGCGCGGTCAGCGCCCCTTCCACAGCGGTTTGCGCTTTTCCGCGAAGGCACGCGGACCCTCCTGCGCATCCTCGGAGTACGCGACCCCGGACAACTCCGAGGTGGTCGCCGCCCAGCCACGCTCCTCATCGGGACGTTCGCCGCCGCCGCTCTGGCCGAGAGCGATGCGCTTGGTGGCCTGAACCGCGAGCGGTGCGTTGTCCGCGATCCGCTGGGCCAGATTCAACGCCTGCTCCAGTACCTGCGCGGCGGGGACCACACGGTTGACCAGATTCAATTCCAGGGCCCGCTCGGCACTGATCGCATCCCCGGTGAGCAGCAGTTCCATCGCCACCACCTGCGGCAGCCGGGTGGGCAGCCGGAACGCGCCACCGGCACCGGCGATCAGTCCGCGGGTAACCTCGGGCAGGCCGAAGGTCGCGGTGTCCGCGGCGATCGCCAGATCACTGGCGAGCACCAATTCGGTGCCGCCGCCCAGCGCCGGTCCGTTGACCGCGGCGATGGTCGGCTTGCTGATCGGATGCGATACGTAACCGGCCAGCCCCCAGTGTTCGCGATCCTTCGGAATCACCGCCTCACCGCGGGAGATCGCCTTCAGGTCGGCCCCCGCGCAGAACGCCTTGTCCCCGGCGCCGGTGAGCACCACCGCGCGGATCTGCGGATCGTCCTCGGCCGCTTCCAGCGCATCGCCGACCTGAACACACATCTCGGCGTTGACCGCGTTGCGGGCCTGCGGGCGGTTGAGCGTGATGAGCAGGACGTGGCCGTGACGTTCGAGGAGAACGGTCGGTGCCTCGACCTCGGTGTGGCTACTGGTCACCTGGGTCCCTACCTTTCGGGTCCGCCATACGGCGGATTCGTTCATTTCCATACAGTTGCGATATCCACCGGCCGCCGCGGCGGCGGTGCGGGGACGGCCGGGGGAGTGCGGGAAAAGACCGGTGCGGGCGCCGGTTGCACGGCACCGTCGATATCGACGAAGACGCCGCGGGCGCGCATCTGCTCGTCCTGCTGGGCCTCGGTCATCGTCAGCACGGGTGTCACGCACGCGTCGGCGGTGCCGAACACCCTCGTCCAATCCTCGCGCGAGCGGGTCGCGAATGTCTCGGCGAAGACTTTCCGCATCTTCGCCCAGCCGCTCGTATCTCGTTGCGGGCCAAGCATTTCCGGGTCGATGTCGAGAATTCGCAGCAGCTCGGCATAGAATTTCGGCTCCAGCGCGGCCACCGCGACATAGCGGCCGTCGCTGCATTCGTAGGTGTCGTAGAACGGCGCGGAACCGTCGAAGATATTGGCGCCGCGCTCGTCGGACCAGCGGCCCGCGGCGCGCATCGACCACAGCAGATGTGCCAGGGCCGGGGCCCCGTTCACCATGGCGGCGTCGATGACCTGTCCCCGGCCGGAGCGTTGACGTTCGACCAGTGCGGCGAGAACGCCGACGACCAGCCACATCGAGCCGCCCCCGAAATCGCCGAACAGGTTCAGCGGGGGAACCGGCCGCTGACCGGCACGGCCGACGGCGTGTAACAGCCCGGTGATCGAGATGTAGTTGAGGTCGTGCCCGGCCTGCTGGGCCCGCGGCCCGGTTTGCCCCCAGCCGGTGACGCGGCCGTAGATCAGCCGCGGATTGCGCTCGAGCGCCACCTCCGGTCCGATGCCGAGGCGTTCGGTGACTCCGGGCCGCAGGCCCTCGACCAGCACATCGGCTCGTTCGACGAGGGACAGGATCTGCTCGCGGTCCGCGGGATCCTTCAGATCGGCTTCGACCAGGGTGCGTCCGCGCTGCTGGGCGGGCCGGTGGCCGGGCGCTTCGGGATTTCGGCGATCGATCAGGACGACGTCCGCGCCCAGGTCGGCCAATGTCATCGCGGCATGCGGCGCGGGACCCATGGCGGCGAGTTCGATCACTCGCACACCGGCCAAGGGGCCCGCACCGGATGCGTTCACCGCATCAGTCACTGGCGGGCAGGGGTTTCGCGGTCTTCACCGACAGGGCGATTTCGCCGAGGCCCAGTGAGCCTGCGCCCGGCTTGGTCACCAGCACCTCGATGGTGCCGTCGGCGTCCGCATAGCGCTTGCCGATGAGTGTGCCGCCCGAGAACTCCGCGGCCGGACCGGCCGCCGATTCGCGAGGCTGGTCCAGGTCGACCATCGGTACTCCGCCGCAACGCAATTCCGCGGCGCCGTCACCGGCCCGCACCACGATCACTTCCGTACTGCAGACCTGACTCCGCAACCGGGTTCCGGATTTCACCATGTGTCACTCCTTTTCGGGGGGCGAATCAGCGGACCGAATCGGCGGCCGCATCGGCGAGATAATCGGCGGCGATGTCCTTGCGCAGGATCTTTCCGGTGGGGGTGGCCGGAAGCTCGGTGCGGAAGACGAGGTGATCCGGCGTGCGCGAGGAACGCAGCCGGGCGCGCACGAATTCGAACAGCCGCTCGGGTTCGGGCGGCTCATCGCCTTCGGGGACGACGGCGGCGAGAATCGCCTGTCCCCAGTGTTCGTCGGGAACTCCGACCACCGCGACCGACCGCACCCCCGGATGGTCGATGAGGACGTCCTCGATTTCGGCCGGTGCGATGTTCTCGCCGCCGCGGATGATCGTGTCGTCGTTGCGGCCGACGATGAACAGGAAGTCCTCGGTGTCCTGATAGGCCAGATCGCGGGTGGGGAACCAGCCCTCGGCGTCGAGCACCGAGCCCGCGCCCATGTATTCGCCGGAGACCTGCGGTCCGCGAACCCACAATTCGCCCTGTTCGCCGGTGGCGACGGGGTTCCCATCGGAGTCGCGGATGAGAATTTCGATATCGGGCACCGCGCGCCCGATCGAGCCGAGCCGAGCCTGCACGGCGGGATCGTCGCTGTTCATCGCGGTCCGGTGGTCTTCGGGGCCGAGCAGTGCGATGGTCGAGCTGGTTTCGGTGAGGCCGTAGGCGTTGACGAATCCGGTACCCGGGAATGCCCGCAGCGCAGCCTCCAGCGTCGGGCGCGGCATGCGTGCGCCGCCGTAGGACAGGGACCGCAGCGTGGGGGCGTCGGCGACCGTCGCACCCACGGCGGACACGATCCGGTCCAGCATGGTGGGCACCACCATCGCGGAGGTGACGGCCTCCTCGCGGACCAGGCGCAGCCACTCGTGTGCGTCGAAATCGGGGAGATACACGATCCGGCGGCCCGCGTAGAAGTTCGTCAGGATCGTGCCGATTCCGGCGATGTGGTACGGCGGCACGGTGACCAGCGTGGCGTCCGCAGGATCCGCCGCACCGAATTCGACGGTACCCATGACGTAACTCAGCAGATTGCTGTGCCGCAGCACGACCGCCTTGGGCTCCGAGGTGGTTCCGCTGGTGAACAGGATCACCGCGGGGCCCTCGGGATCGGCGTCGGCGGCCGGCAGCGCCTCGTCTGCGGTGCGCGCGAAGAACGCGTCCGTGGTTTCGACGGTGGCGCCCGCGTGTGCCACCGATTCGGCGTATCGCGGTGCGGCGATGACGAGCGCGTTGCCGACTCGCTCGATGAGCCGGACCAGGCGGCCGGCCTCGAGCCGGTAGTTCACCGGTACGAACGGGATTCCGGCGTAGGCCGCGCCCCACAGCAGTGCGGGCAACTCGATACCGGAGCCGCCCAGATAGACGAGGTGTTCGGCCCCGGATCGGCGCAGTGCCGAGCCGACGCCCCTGACCAGGTCGCTGAACTCCTGGTAGGTCAGGGACCGGTCACCCGTGGTGAGGGCGACGCGCTCCGGATTCGCGGCAACCGCCATCTCGAGCAGGAGGGAGATCGTCATCGTGTGTTCCGATCGGCATAGTTGGGTGCGGCTTCGTGCACGCGGGCCCGGCCGGGTGAACCGGTGCCGGCGCCGCGCGTCCGGCGCGACCAGATGATGTGTTCGTGGGGTCTGTGTCACACCACAGTAAGCGATGATCTGACACCTTGTCTATATTCGTTCGTGGACGGCACCGATCGTCGAAACTTCCTTATACACCGTGCATGGGATGTCGTCAGGCGATCTTTCTTGTCAGTCCGAGAGGCGCTCTATAGTGTCAATCTGACAATGCATGCCAGTTCGAGCGTCGTTGCGGCGATCTCGGCCACCACGCGCTCGCGCGAATGAGCTAGGGAGAATTCGATGGGCGAATTGCCGCTCGACGGCGTGGTCGTCGTCAGCCTCGAACAGGCGGTCGCGGCCCCATATGCGACCCGGCAACTGGCCGACCTCGGGGCCAGGTGATCAAGGTCGAACGTCCCGGCGCGGGAGATTTCGCCAGAGTTCTCCGGCATCATGACCGCCCTGTACACCCGCGCCACGACGGGAAAGGTCCGGGTGGTGTCGGTCTCGCTGTTCGAAACGCTGGCCGAATGGATGGGCTCGCCGCTCTATTACGCCCGCTACGGCGGTTCCGCACCGGCGCGGACCGGAGCCAGGCACGCGACCATCGCGCCCTGCGGTCCGTTCACCGCCGGTGACGGCGGGACAGTACTGCTGGCGGTGCAGAACGACCGGGAATGGCAGCGGCTGTGCGCCGAGGTGCTCGAGCGGCCGGACCTGACTGCCGATCCGAGGTTCGCCACCAATTCGAGCCGGGTGGCCCATCGCGACGAACTCGAGGCGATCATCGCGGCCGTGGCGCATACGCTGACCGCCCGGACACTGGTGACGCAGCTGGAGTCGGCGGGTATCGCGACCGCGCGGATCAACGATATGAATCAGTGCGGCCGAGATTCAGCGGTTCCGATCCGGTGGCACCATCTGATCCGCGCCGGTTCATATGGGTTCGAACTGGGAGATCCGCCAGTCGTGCCCGCTCTCGACCAGATCGACGCGCACTGTGCTGGACATCGCCGCCGGTTGCGGATCGTCGGCGGTCGTCGTCGTCTGATCGATGAAAACCAGCACGGTCGCATGCCGGTCATCGGCGGACAGGACGGCCGATCCGGCCACCCGCGCCTTGGTGTCGACCTTCTTCTCCTCGGCAGCCGGAATGACCACC
The DNA here is from genome assembly GCF_000308615.1 of Nocardia jiangxiensis NBRC 101359. Lineage (GTDB taxonomy): Bacteria > Actinomycetota > Actinomycetes > Mycobacteriales > Mycobacteriaceae > Nocardia > Nocardia jiangxiensis. The sequence goes on along the minus strand of NZ_BAGB01000166.1, from coordinate 25,266 downwards.
TTGGTCGTGTAGTCCCGGTAGTAGCGCAGGAAGTCTCCGGTGAGTGCGCCGGCCGCGGCGGAGAGATCGGATCGCACGGTATCGGGTTTGTAGGACAGCAATGCGACGGTATCGTCACCGGCGATCCGGGCCACCTCGGCGCGAGTCTGTTCGGTCGCACGATCGCGCCGGTATTGAAGGGTGTACTGGGTCGCGGTCAGTGCGACGGTCACCAGCGCCAGCAGCGCGAAACCGCCCAGCGCCACCGTGCGCGCCCGGGATCGGTCGGCCTCGGCGGACTCGGCGGTCACCACCACCGTATCGGCGAGCTTGTCCGAGAAGGTCTGGCGCCTGGTGTCGCGCAGCGGCCAGAACCAGCCGGCCGGCAACGGGACGGTGTCCACGACATGGGCGGCCGTCCGGAACAGCGCACGCGCGACACCCGGCGGCGTCCCGGCATCGAGCGTGCGCCGGGTGCGCAGACCTGCCAGCGTCTTGCCGATCGTGCGACCCGTGCTGCCCTGCCGGTATCCGATATTCCAGATTGCTGCTGCCGCAACCACCGCCGCGACGACGAGGGCAGGCACCTGCACCCAGCGATCGGCGTCGGCGACCGTCGCGGTCAGCAACGTCACGGCGACGACGGCCGTCGGACAGATCGTGTCGACCGCGAAGGCCAGCGCCCGCGGGCGCCAACCGGCGTACTCGGCCTCGGGGGCGGCGATGTCGGGGGCATCGGCATCGGAGGCGGGAGTGTCTGTGCCGCAGGCGGATTCGGCGGTATTCGCGCCACTCGCGGTGCTCGCGCTCTCCTCGGTGACGGCGTCCGGATCCGGATCGGTTGCCGGTGTGGTCGCTGCTGTATCGCTCACCTGAGTGGTCATGACGGTACGTACTCCATCTTCGCGATCTTCAATCGTCCACCGTCCGGGGCGACGGTCACCCGCAGCCGGAAGGTGCGCTGCTCATTGCTCGCACCGGCGGAATTGGACACTTTCGAGTGGGCGGCCACGAGGACCTGAGCACTGCCGTCGCCGTTGAGGTGTTCGAGCCCGGCCGCAGTGATATCGGCGGTGGTCACGACCTTCGACTTCTCCACGACCTGGATGAAAGGCTGTGCCTGCGGCGAGAATTCGTCACGCCATGCCCCGGTGGCATCGTCGAGGATGCGTTGCACGTCGCGGTTCGCGGTGGCGAAGTCGACACTGAGAATATTGACCACACCCTGCCGGGCGGCCTGCACACAGGCCAGCCGCTGATCGGCCTCGTGCGACGAATTCCGGTGTGCCACAGCGAAATACATCGACATACCGGCGGCCGCGAGGAAGATCGCCGCGGTCAGCGCTACGGCGGCGAGGTACCGCCGGCGCCGGCGTGTCGCGGCGGCGCGGTACCACCTGCGCCGTCGGTGCTCCGGAACTGTCGGCGGATCCGGTTCGGGTGTGAGCGCGTCCGCCTCGTCGGCGGCGGTACGCGTGAGCCGGTGTTCGAGTTCCGCGGCCGCCGCCTGAGCCTGCGCCAGCGCGGCGAGAGCGGCCTCCTGCGCCGCGAGGGCTTCGGCGCGGGCGGCCTCCAGCTCGGCCCGTTCGGCGCTCACCGGACGGGTGTCAGCATCGCCTGCCATGAGGACTCCTTCGGTGTTGCCGCCGCTGTTGCGACATCTTGCAGGGTGTAACTGCGCCCGTCGGCGCCCGCATAGGAGCCGTCCTTCGGGTTGTAGCGGGCGACGGCGACCGGCGACGTCGCCCCGCCCGCCGAGGGCCCGTCCTCGCGGTAACCGCTCGGCCGGGCCGGCGGGTTGTCCAGATACGGCCGGCTCTCGCCGATCCAGGGATTGGTGCCCTGCGGCCGGTACTGCTCATCGCTGTCGCACATCTGCGCGGTCGGCGCCCGTTTGCCGGGATGATCCATGCACGGGTAGTTGCGCGCACCGCGCACCGCGTTCTGGGCGTCCTGCGGCAGAGCGCAGTAGAGCGGGCGAGCGGGCCGGGTCGGGGCGTCCTGCGCAGTGCCGTCGCGGCGCTGTGAGGCGGGCAGGTAGCCGACCGTGCAGGGTTCGGGCAGGTTCAGATTCAGGTTGAACGACAAATAGGCGGCGTGGGTGGAATTCCGGTTCGGATAGGTGGCGACATCCATTGCGCTCGCGGCCTCCGGTAGCAGCACCAGCAGCTGCTCGAGCGACGGGTTGTAGGTCACCGCCACCTGGCCGAGGCTGACCATGTTCGCCAGCAGAATCGGCGTTGTCGGGCGCAATTGCTGGAACAGCGCGGTGACCTGGTCGGCGGCGGCCCGGCCGGACACCAGCAGATCGCGCACCTGTTCGTTATCCGCGGACAGCTGCCCGGTCAGCGAGGCGACGTTGTGCGCCCACGACCGGATCGCGGGGTCGGCGGCCTGCACGGCGTCGAGTACCGTCCCGGAGTTGGTCAGCAGCGATGTGATCGCCGGCATGTTCTCGTGGGTGTCGCCGACGAGTGCGTGCGAGGCGTCGAGCAGGCGGGCGAGCGAGGGACCCGTGCCGTGGAAGGCGTTGTAACTCTCGTCGATGAGGGCCTGCAGATTGCCCTGCGGCAATGCGTCCAGACTGCGGTTGACCGTGTCGAGCAGCGGTCCGATGTCCTGCGGCACCGAAGTCCGATCGACGGGGATGATATCGCCGTCGTGCAGATAGGGCGGCGCGTCGGTGCGCGGGGTGAGGTCGACGTACTGCTCGCCGATGGCGGATCGGCTGTGCACCGCGGCGTCCAGGTCGGCCGGAATCTTGATCCGGCTGTACATACTGAGCGTCACGGTGACGCCGTTCCGATCGGGTTGCAGATCGACCACCCGGCCGACGGTTTCGCCGCGGTAGGTGACGTTCGCGGTCGGGTAGAGACCGGCGTTGTAGGTCAGCTCGACCTTGAGCTGATATCGGCCGACGCCCAGCAGCGAGGGGATCTGCATGAACTGGACGGCCATGACGGTCAGCGAAATGACGGTCAGCACCGTGAAGATGATCAACTGCGTGCGAACGAACCTGGTCAGCTTCATCAGTGCCCTCCCGATACCGGTCCGGTCAGCGGATTCGGGGTGCCCAGCCCGGGCTGACGGCTCTGGGTCCGTCCCAGCGCGGTTTCCAGGGCGGTGAGCTGTCCTTCCCACGGCGTGCCCTGCATCAGGGAGTTGTCGATGCGGCCGAGGGTGAGGTCGATGGTGGCGCTGAGATTCGCGTAGTCGCCGCGGACCCACTTCGACATGCTGATCTCCGGCCACGGGACCGTGCTGTAGAACCCGAGCGATCGGGTCAGGTCTCGTCCCGCGTCGGCGAGGCCGGTGAGGGCCGGTTGCAGGTTCCGCAGGTTGGCGATGATGTCGTCGCGGCTGCTGGTGACGACCTCACCGGCGGTACCGGCGAAGTTGCCGACCGCGGTGGTCGCGGTGATGAGGTTGGTGCGCTGCTGGTTCAGTACTTGCAGTGCCGGTGGTATCGCCTGTAGCGCGTGTGCCAGGACACCGTTCTGGCGGTTCACGGTATCGGCCAGATGGTTCAGCCCCGCCATCGCCGCGATGATGTCGCCGCTCTGCCGCTGGAGTTGGTCGGTGAAGGTGTTCAACTGGCCGAGCAGATTGCGCAGGCTCGCTTCGTGACCGCTGAGCGCGGAGTTCAGTTCCTTGTCGATCTGCTGGAGTTGGCCCAGCCCGCCGCCGCTGAGCACCATCGACACCGTGGCGAGGGTCTGCTCGGTGGTCGGATACTGGCCGGCCCGATCGAGCGGGATGACATCACCGTCGCGGAGCCGCCCGGTCGGCGGCACCCCGGTGGGCGGGGACAGTTCGATATGTTGGCTGCCGAGCAGACTCGTCTGCCCGATCGCCGCGGTGATGTTGGCCGGGAGTACGACGCCGTGGTCGACGCTCACCGTCACCAGTGCGTGCCAGCCCTGACGCTGGATCCGGGTAATCGAGCCGACATTCACATCGGCCACCCGGACCCGCGAATTCTCTTCTATCGCAGTGACATTCGGCATCTGGATCTGGATCTGATAGGAGCCGGGGCCGTGTCCTTCCGCACCGGGCAGGGGGAGTGAGTTGGGGCCGCGCCACTGACCGCAACCGCTGATCAGCACGAGTGCCACCGCGCAGCAGGCAGCGACGGGTGCGCGACGGGAACGCCGAACTTTCCGATAAGTGGTCATCGCTGTCCTGTCCGGCCGAACAACCCGGGCAGGCCGCTGCCCGCTGCGACCGTCGCGCCGGCGCCCCCGGGATAGGGGTTGAGGAATGGCTGGCTGAAATCGACCTGGTTACGTCGTGCCTGTACGCCGATCATCGGATTGACCCCGACCGGCGGATAGTTGAATTTGATGCTGTTCAGCACCGGGCCCAGGTACTGCACGCACAATTTCGCGGCCTCGGCCGCGCCCAGCTGGCTGGCGGCCTGAATCGCGCCGCAGATGAATTGCACCGGATTCTGCATGTTGGGCACCGTGAGTATGCCGGTCAGCGCACCCTGCGCCGGCTGGTAGATGTTGTAGAAATTGCCCAGTGCGTTCGGTGCGACGTGCAGGATCTGTTCGACGGTCGTCTTGTTGTCGTTCAGCATCGTGGTCACCGAGGCGAGACGATCGACCGAATGCTGGAGCCGGTCGCGGTTGTCGGCCACGAATTGCTGGATATCGCCGGTGACCGAATCCAGATCCGACAGGGCCGTGGACAGTTGGGTGTCCGAATCGACCAGTACCTGGCTGACCGCGGCCAGATGCCCGTTGATCTGGACGATCTGCTGGTCACTGGCGGCCAGCGCACTGACGAAGACCTGCAGATTACGAATCGTGCTGAACAGATCGTTGCGGCTGCCGGCGATCGTGTTCATCGCATCGGACAGCTGCGTGATGGTGGCGTTGAGCCGATTTCCGTTGCCCTTCAACGCATCCGCTGCGGAGTTGATGAACGACCCGAGTGGTCCCGCGGGCTGGCTGCCGGTCGGGCCGAGCGACTGCGCCAGCCGTTCGAGCTGCTTGCGGAAATCGTCCCATTCGACCGGGACGGCGGTCCGGCTGATATCGATGGTGGCGCCGTCGGTCAGCCGCGGGCCGCCGGTGTAGGCCGGGGTCAGCTGGATGGCCCGCGAGGACACCAGTGACGGCGACAGGATGACGGCCTTGGCGTCGCGGGGGATCGCGACCGAGGAGTCGTAGTGGAACTCGACCTTCATCCGGCGCCCATCGGGCTCGATGTGATCGATGCGGCCGATCTTCAATCCCAGCAGCAGAACGTCATCGCCCTGGTAGAGGCCGTCGGTATTGGTGAAATACGCGGTGACGGTGATCCGGGTCAGGAGCGAATGGACGTACCATCCGGTGACGGCCAGCACCGCCACCAGGACAACGGCGCCGAGACGGATCAGGGTGCGGCGGGACATCGGCAACCGGGCCGGGACCGGCATCCTCATCGTGGACCTCCGATCCCCGGAAGCGCGGGCAGCGGCGGAATCGCCGGCCGGGCCGCGGCCGGTGGTGGGGTGTGTTGCGCTGGCCCGCCGAGAATTCCAGGGTTCACCCCGGCCTTGTCGAAGGCGGCATCGATGAACGGCTGCAGGAACTGTCCCGGCAGCAGGTTGCCCACATATGCCTTGAAGAACGGCCCGGAGGCAACCGATTCACCGAGTGAGAGCGCGTACTGACTCAGTGGCAGCAACGTCTTCTCGATATCCTTCTCGTGTTTCTCCAGCAGATCGGCGACGCGGTTCAACCGGTCCAGCACCGGCCCGAGTTGCTGCCGGTTGTCCGCGATCAGCGCGGAGAGCTGCTGTGAGACCGCGGAGATGTTCGCCAGCAGGACCGACAATGCCTGACGCCGCTCGTCGAGTGCCTGGAACAGCACGTTGCCGTCCAGGATCAGCGCATCGAGCTGAGTGCTGCGTTTCGAGAGCACACCGGTGACGGCCGAGGCGTTCGACAGCAGATCCTTCAGCAGGTCGTCACGCTTGTCGATCGATGTCGACAACCGGGTCACCCCGTCCAGGGCGGTGCCGAGGTCGGGCTGGGCCTTGTCCAGGGTTTGACTCAGCACATTCAGCGCATTGGTCAGATCGTCGGTCTTCAGCCCGCTGATGGTGGTGGTCAGATCGCCGAGCGCATCGGTCAGCAGGTACGGCGTCGAGGTGTGGGCGGTACCGATGATGGCGTTCGGTCCGAGTTCCGTGCGCCCACGGGGCCGTAGTTCGAGCATCTTGCTGCCGAGCACGGTATGGGTCTTGATGGCGGCCTCGGTGTCGGTGCCGAGCCGCACGCCGTCCGCGGAGAATCGGACCAGCACCGTGGTGCCGTCCAGCTGCAGACTGGACACCTTCCCGACCTGGACGCCGGCGACTTCCACCGGCGAACCCGCTTTCAGGCCCGCCGCCTCGGCGAACTGCGCGCGATATTCGCGGTGTGCGCCCAGATAGGCGACCGTATCGTAATTCTGGGCGGTCAGAACCGTTCCCACGGTGACGATCAGGCCGATCAGCCCGATCCGGAATGCATTCGCTGTTGCGCTCATTTGGGCGGAGTACACCTTCCCGCTCGCTGACCGGCGATTTTGATATACGCGGGATCACCTTTCGGCCCGTTGACCTTCAATGTGACATCACAGAGATAGAAGCTGAAGAAGTCGCCGTAGAGTCCGAGCCTGCTCAGTCGGGCATAATCGGAGGGCAGTCGCGACAACAGGCTGTCGACGTAGTCGTAGTCGTTGTCGATATTTCCGCTCACCTGGCCGAGTTGTGTGACGTCGGAGGTGATATCGGCATGCGTGACATTCAGCAGCGAGGCGACGCTGCCGGATGCCGAGCCGATATGCGCCAATGCGTCGGCCACCGGTTGCGATTGCTTCGAGATGCCGCTGATGAGTAACTGCAGATTGTCGATCAGGGAGTCGAATTGCTTGTCGCGGTTGTCGACCGTCCCGAGTACCGCATTCAGGTTCGTGATGACCTCGCCGATCAATTGGTCGCGGTCGGCCAGCGTCGCGGTCAATTGCGCGGTGTGGTCGAGGATTCCGGCGATGGTGCCGCCCTCACCCTGCAGGGTGGCGATCAATTCCGCGGAGAGTTTGTTCACCTGACCGGGGTCCATGGCTTTGAACAGCGGGCGGAAGCCGCCGATGACGGCGTCGAGATCCAGGGCCGATGCGGTGCGGTCGGCGGGTATGGTCGCGCCGCGCGGCACCTGGTCGGTCGGCCCGGGCCCCTCGCTCAATTCCATGTAGCGGTCGCCGATGAGGTTCTCGTAGCGGATCTGCGCCCGCGTCGCTGTGGTCAACGTGACGTCGCTGTCGAGTGAGAAATCGACCCGTGCCCGGGTGTTGCCCGTCACCGACACCTTGGCGACCTGCCCGACCTCCACCCCGGCGATGCGTACGAACTGACCCGATTTCAGGCCCGAGACATCGTCGAATATTGCCGAATAATCCGAACGGCTCTCGAACCGTTGCTTTCCGAAGACAACCACGATGGCGAAGAGGAAGAAGCTCATCGTGACGGCGAACACGATAAATTTGAGCATCGGTGAGGAAATTCTCATCGGTTCCCCCCGCCATCCAGAGCGTTACTGAACAGATATTGCATGATGGTGGGGTCGGCGAATGTCGGATGATCGCTGCCCGGCCCGTTCAAGGGTGCGCCGGTATTCATTCTGAGATATGGCGCCGGATAGTTGTTCCAGGTGGTCGGCGCATAGCAGCCCGGTTCGGTGTGCGGTCCGCCTTTCGCCGCCACGATCGGAAGATTCTGCGGATGGCTGTACAGGGCTTTGCCGGCCAGCAGGCCGACGTCCAGGGAGGCCGAATATCCGGTCTCGTCGACGACCGAGGGCTCGATCGCCGCATCCGACGCGCCGAGATGGAACATGCAGGGAAATTCGGGACTGTACTTCGCCAGCAGAGCGGTCGTCGGCGTCAGCAGGCGCAGGGAGTCGACGATTCCGTGTCGATTGTCGCCGAGAAAGGTGTTGCCGTTCGAGCCCAGGCCGATCGCGGACACGAGCAGTGCGGCTACATCGTCCTTCTTCTGCACGATCGAATCGGACGTCACGGAGACGTTGCGCAGGATCGACATCAGGTCGGTTCCGGCATCGCCGAGTGTCCCGGTGACGGCGGCGGTGCCGCGCAGGTCGTGCTGCAGTTGGGGCAGTTGGGGATTCAGATGCGTCAGGGTGTCGTCGAGTTGATCCATGGTCTGGCCGAGATCGCTGCCGCGGCCGTGCAACCCTTCCGAGACTGCCGTGAGCGTGGCGTTCAGTTTGTCCGGTTCGATCTTGTTCATCACGGCCACGATGTCCTGGAATACGGTGTTGATCTCGGTGGTGATGCCGTGGGTGTAAATGCGCGCTCCGGCGGTCAGCGAGGTGCTCGCCGGGCCGTCCGGGGTGACCAATTCGATGTATTTCGCCCCGAATATCGTGGTGGCCTTGATTTCGGCCTCCACATTCGACGGTATTTCGTGCAGTTCGGAAGGGTCGAGGGCGAGGGAGATGGTGGCGTTCTGCCCGGTGGTGTCGATCCGGTCGACGCGGCCGATCTGGACACCGTGCAGTTTGACCTTGGAACCGACCTCCATGATGAGTCCGGAGCGCGGCGCGACCACGGTGGCCGGAACGGTTGCCACGAGGTCGCCGCGAAAGGACGCCATACAGAAGACGATGAGCGCGGCCAGGGTGCCGACGAAAGCGACCGAGATGACCTTGTACGGCGGATTCTTGTGGTGCGACCGCGGTGCGCGACCGGACATCATGCCTCCCTCATCCCGCGAGATTGAAATTGCCCGAAGTGCCGTACACCGCGAGGGAGACCAGCAGTGTCACCATCACGACCGCGACCAGTGATGCGCGCACCGCGCGTCCCACGGCATGACCGACTCCGGAGGGGCCGCCGCTGGCGTGGAATCCGTAGTAGCAGTGAATGAGCATGACGGTCACGGACATGGTGATTGCCTGGACGAATGACCACATGAGGTCCGTCGGGCGCAGGAATGTGTAGAAGTAATGGTCGTAGACCCCGGAGGACTGACCGGCCAGGAGTGTGGTGTAGAGCTGTGAGGACAGAAACGACATCAGAACAGCCATCGAATACAGCGGAATGATGACGATCAGCCCGCCGATCACCCGCGTCGAGACGACGTAGGAAATCGAGCGGATCGCCATGACCTCCAGTGCGTCGATCTCCTCGCTGATCCGCATCGCTCCCAGGCGCGCGGTGGCCCCGGCACCGATCGTCGCCGCGAGGGCGATACCGGCAGTCACCGGGACGACGATGCGCACATTGATGAATGCGGCGAAGAAGCCGGTCAACGCCTCGACGCCGATATCGCCGAGTGATGCGAAACCCTGGATCGCCAGCAGCGCGCCCGCCGACAGGGTCATGAACGCGACGATGACGACGGTGCCGCCGATGATCGCCAACGCGCCGGTGCCCATGCCCATTTCGGCGATGATGCGCAGCATCTCCATGCGGTAGGTCCGTGCGGCGTGACCCATCTGCCGGAACCCCTGGTAGAAGAACCAGCCCTGATGCCCGACGCGATCCATCGCCCGGCCGGGCGCGGCGAGCCGGCGTGCCACCCGGGGGTACCGACTTCGCAATACCGAGATTTCCTCGACCATTCGCTATCCCAACGTTGCCTTGACGCCGACCGCGGTGACCACGACGTTCACCGCGAACAACGCCATGAATGCGTAGACCACGGTCTCGTTGACCGCATCGCCCACTCCCTTCGGCCCGCCTTTGACGGTCAGGCCCATATGGCTGGCGACCAGTGCGGCGATCAGCCCGAACAGCCCGGCTTTGACCTCCGAAATGACCACTTCGGGCAGACCGGTGACCAGCGTCAGGCTCGATACGTAAGCGCCGGGGGTCACGTGCTGCACATATACCGAGAACAGGTATCCGCCGATCAGTCCGATGGTGACCACCAGCCCGTTCAGCAATAGCGCGACGACCGTGGAGGCGAACACGCGCGGCACGACCAGTCGCTGAATGGGGTCGATGCCCAGCACCTTGATGGCGTCGATCTCCTCCCGGATCGTCCGGGATCCGAGGTCGGCGCAGATGGCGGTGGCTCCGGCCCCGGCGACGATGAGCACGGTGACCAGCGGCCCGACCTGTGTGACCGCGCCCAGTCCGGCGCCGGCGCCGGACAGATCAGCGGCGCCGAACTCCACGAGCAGGATGTTCAGGGTGAAGATCACCAGGACGGTGAACGGAATGGCGACCAGCAGCGTGGGAAGCAGCGCGACGCGGACCAGGAACCAGCTCTGCTCGAAGAACTCCGACCACTGAAACGGCCGCTTGGTCGCCGCGCGTGCGGTGGCCGCGCACATGGAGAAGAACCCGCCCACCGCAGACACCGGCACCCGCAACCTGTGGCCGAGTGGCACATCGGGTTTCGGTTGCACCGTGTCCTCCTGATCGCGTCTGCCGGATGTGTGTCGGCGCTGTGCTCGCGGTCACATCCGTCGTCGGCAACCAAAATGACATAGTCGCAGAAAAAGATCAATAGGTTGAATAGATTAGACGAATAAAATGTACCCAGACCCGACAAAATGACAGTTGAGCGCGCAGGAACGCGCGCTGGTGGGGGAGGGATCCGGTTGCGGCTGGGCGGATTTCATGGACGGCTGACCATGAGCCCGACCAGATGCGGCCGTCTCGGCTAACGGTCGGCGAGCGCCCTGCTCGGCCCCGCCCGGCGAAAGAGTCGCCGGGAACCGATCAGCTCTGGCGGCGCCAGAAGAAGCCGCGCTCGATGACCGCGGACATCAGATTCACGATCTGATCGGGGTTCAGCGGAGTCTCGATCTCCTGGGACGCGCGGGCCAGCCGCTCCATGATCGCGCGGAAGATCAGCACCGAGGCGAGGGGGTCGAACGGAACATCCGGCCGATCGACGGTGCTCAGGAAATCCAGGATCGCGGAGTCGGTCATGCCCTCGCCGTAGGCGCCCAGGTCGGCGACCAGTGACTGCTCGGTGCCACGCTCGGTCCAGACATCGATGACCCCGCCGAACTCGGCCTCGAACTCCACGAATCTGGACAGCCAGCCGCGAAATGCGGCCGGATCCTCACCCGGTGGCCGCAGGTGACGCAGTTCGTCGCCCAGGGTGTTCGCCGCGGCGCCCGCCTCGGCGCTGACGGTGAGCAGCAGGTCCTGCTTCTCGTTGAAATATTTGTAGAACGTGCCGCGGGCATAGCCGGCCGCGGCGACGATATCGTCGACATTGGCCCGGTGGTATCCGCGGGCGGCGAACTGGGCCGCTCCCGCGGTGACCAACCGCTCGACGGTGCGCCGGGCGCGGGCGCTGAGATCTCGCGTGCGTTCCTCGACCGTGACCCCCCGCGCCGCCGGTACCGGCGGAATGGTGATGACCTGGGCGGAGTCGACCCGCAGGGCCAAGGTCTCGAATACGCTCGCGGGCGTATCCGGGAAGAATACCAGCTGGAGGAAGACCGACAGCGCGTCGACCACGGACTCGACGCTGCGGCCGTACGCGCGGTCGGTGTGCAGATACAGGTTCACCCGGTGCACGACCGCCATCATCGCCATCGCCGCGAATTCGGGGTCGAGGCCGTTGAGCTGCGCGTCCGCCAGGCGGTCAGCGAGTTGATGCTGGTATTTGCCGACGAAGCGATCGATCTCCGGTTGTACCACGCTCTCGGTGGCCGCGACATTCGCCCACTGGACGAACATCGTCGAATAACGTTCGAAGACCCAGCTCCACTCGCCGAGCCACCAGTTCAGGTTGTCGAAACCCATGGGGGTGGGACCCAGGGGGCCGATGCGACGGGTCACCCGCAGCAATGCGCTACCGCACTCGTCCATCAGCTCCAGAAAGATCTCGTCCTTGCCCGGAAAATATTGATAGAGAGTGGCCCGGGAAACTCCGGCCGCCTTGGCGATGGCGTCGACCGAGGTATTGAAGAAGCCGAGTTCACCGAACAGCCCGAGCGAGACATCGACGATCTTTCGCCGCGTGGTGGTACCCCGGGTACCGATCTCGGGGCTCGACGGGCCGTAGCTCGCCCGGCGAAGGATTCGGTTCTCTGACATCAACGGCTATTTTAGTCGATTGCCCGCCACTGCTTCATGTGCTCGTCACCACCGTGTCGTCGCTGTCCGGGAGCAGGAACTCCGCCGAACCGGCCAGGGCCGTGCGACCGGTCTGACGGTGGCATACAAGTTCGACGGTTACCCTCCGGCCGCCGTCGGTCGGCTCGATCGCCGTCACCGTTCCGGTGCAGGTGAACACGTCGCCGGGCCATACCTGTTCCCGGAATCTGACGCCGAATCGGCGCAGGTTGTGCGCCCCGAGCCAATCGGTGGCGAACGTCGCCAGTAACGCGGCCTGATGCATGCCCTGGGAGAAAACCGAGGGGTATCCGGCCGCGGTGGCCATGGTGTCGTCGTAGTGCATGGGATTCAGATCACCCGACGCGCCCGAGTAACGCACGAACATCTGCCGGGTCAGCGGGCCGAATGTGCGTGGCGGAGCCGTGGCGCCGAGGTCGAGTGCGGCGGCGGGGGTGGTCATGCGGACTTCTCCTTGGGTGCGGTCTCGATGAAGGTGGCGTGCGCTTCGGCCACCAATTCCCCCTCGCCGGTGCGGAATTCGGTGGCGACCACCGCGAATCGCATGACACCGCCACGTTTTCCCGGCTTCTCGAATCGATCGACGACCTTTTCTCGCGCGGTCAGATGGTCGCCGGCCTTCGGCAATGGGCCATGGAAGATGTATTCCTGTTCACCGTGCAGCAGGCGGGCGCGGTTGAATCCGACGTCGACGCGGGCGCCCGGTGGCGCCCACTGTCCGGCGGTGATCAGGAATGTGGGCGGGACGATCGCGTCCGGGCCGTCGTAGGCGGAGTTGTCCGATTGCATCGCCTTGGCGAATTCGCGGATCTTTCCGCGTTCCACGATCACTTCCCACGGCGTGCCTACGGTCCGCGGGCGGATATTCCGAAGATCCTGGAGCTGTGGGGCAATGGCCAGGTCGACCTGGATGCGGTGGTGAGCCGCACCTACCCGCTGGAGAAGATCAACGACGGTTACGAGGACATGCGTCAGGGCCGCAATCTGCGCGGTGTGCTGCGGTATCCGGCGGCCGAGGCCGCGGAACGGTAGCTCATCGAGCCGCCGCCGTCGTGAAGTGCGGAAGCGAGCTGTCCATGGACTGGGTATCGCTGTGCGGGTCGAAAATCGCCGCGATGTAGGTCAGGCAATATCCCCACCAGAGCAGGGCCGCGGTGATCTCCTGGCGGGCAAGGCGGGCATCACTGGTCGCGACCGCGGTGAGCGCGTTCAGACTGTCCGCCTTGTTGTACATCACCGCATAGGACGCCCAGGTGAGAAGGCGATCGTACTGGTCTTGATTCCACCCGCGATAGATGCTCACGGTGCCCGGCACGCCGGTCCGGTAGATCGCCGTCCCGGCGGCGGTGAAACGTTGCTGGGTCGCGATCAGCGGCTCGGTCCCGGGCGCCCCTCGGATTATTCCGGTGATGCGCGCTGCGGTCTCCGGTGCCGATGTCGCCCGCCGGTAGCGTTCCTCGGCCCGGCTGAGGAACGGTTGGTTCGCGAGCGCGAAGTGGGCGTCCAGGAGCACGTTCGGGTCCGCGCTGAAGAAGTTGTCGGCCAACGGTTTTGCCGCGACGGGGGCATTCGCGCTCGGCGGCACCAGGTAGCGCAGCCACGTCGCGTCGTACCCGAACATGCCGACTTCCGCGGGCCCGAGTTCGAGCAGACCGCCGAGAGGTCCGGGCACCTCCGTGGAAGCGGGCACATTACTTCTGAGCGTGTGCTCCGCGAAGGTGAGTGCGGCATCCGCGTCCGCGGTCAGCGCGGCGTCGCGGTACTGGTGGAGACTTTGCTGGTAGAGCTGTGAGTACACCGCGTCGGGCGTTGTCTGCGAAATAGCGACGGGCCGATCGAAGACCCGCATGTTGGATCGCAGCCACACGCTCGAGTAGTAACCGGCCAGATGGACCAGCCACTGGGCGCGGCCGAGGCCGTCGGCAGTGCGCATGTCGAGGTGGCTCTCAGGGGGTGGCTGCGCGGTCCCCATGGCGATATTCGCCAGTCGGTTGGGTAGCCACCAGACGAAGAAGTCCTGTGCGCTGGGGTTGCGGTCCGTCATCGCGCCGGTGTTCGTCGGATGGGGCCGGTTCGCGTACTCGCGGGCGAACGCGTCGAGCAATGCGGGGGCGGCGATCAAGCCGCTGCGCCCGAGACCGGGATATCCCGTGTCGGTCCACGGGTAGTAGGTGAGCTGTACCCCCGCTATCGGGCAACTCCCGGCATCCGGTGCACAGGAGGTGGGTGCGGCATGGGCCACCGCGGACATCCCGACCGACACCGCCAGGACGACCACCGCCACAGGCCGCGTCAGCAACCGGTGACGCCGATGGAATTCCTCGAATTGCTTGCTCCGCACAGCGCCCTCGATTCATTCCGGTATCGGAATGAACTGTGTCACACGACGGTACGTTTGCCAAGAGGCCGGTGTGGGCCCGATGATCCGGCCGATGGCGACTGACGCGGCCCGCCGCGCCGGACCGGGATCGGCCCTCGATTCAGGGTTGGGGTGCGGGGACGGTGGAATTGAGTGCCGATTGTGCTCGGCGTGCGGCATCCGCGTCGCCGCGCGCTATGGCGGCGGCCAACTCGCGGTGGCCTCGACGGATGAGCTGTGCGTAGTGGTCCAGGGCGGGCTGCGCGATCTGCGCGGTCACCGCCGGCTGTAAGTCGGCGACGAGATCGGCCAGCACGTCCGCGAACAGCGCGAGCGCTGGGTTGCCGCAGATTCTTCCCATCAGATTCGCCACGGCGATCGCTGTTTCGGCGGCATGATCGATCGTCACGGGGACTCCGGGAGTCCAGGCGTCGTCGATGAACTGCGCGATACCCGCGCGATCATCGGCGGAAGGATTCTGCGCCGCCAGTGCGGCAAGGGCGGGTCCGAGGAGCTCGGCAGCCGCGATCAAATGCCCCAAATGGGCACCTTGCCGACGCAACAACGCCGATGCCGAACTGGAGACCACCCGCACCGACGGCGTACTGGCGAAGAAACCGCCTCTATTGCCGCGACGTACGGTCACCAGCCCTTCTGCCTCGAGGATCCGCATCGCCTGGCGGATCGTCGGACTGCTCACATCGAAGCGTCGGCTCAGGTTCTCCTCCGAGCCGATATGCGTACCGTCGACCAGGTCGATGATCTCGGCCCTCAGCACCCGGGTGATCACCGCAGCGGTGGTCGGGTTGTCCCGCGATCTCATGAAGCCAGTCTGGCATCAACGCATCCACGCGCCGTGGAATCGAGCGGTCGGCACGGATCCTTCCGGGTTGCGAACCGGCACGGTGAGAGGGGTTGCACCGCCCACCGTCGACCCGGTCAGAAGTTGGTGCCACCGTCGATGTTGATGAGAGCGCCGGTGAGGAATCCGGCCCGTGGCGAGAGCAGGAAGGCGATCAGTTCGCCGACCTCGTGTGGCCGGCCCGGCCGCCCCAGCGCCGCGGTGAATCCCCATTCTTCGACCATGACGCGTTCGAGTGCCTCCTCGCGCGGGTAGCCGCGTTCTTCGGCGAGGTAGTCGCGCACCGCGCTGAGCGCATCGGTCTCGACCGCTCCCGGGCAGACACAGTTCGCCCGAATACCTTGTTTCCCATATTCTTTCGCGATTCCCTTGGTGAATACCGCGACGGCGCTCTTGAGTCCGGCGAACGGCAGGCGCGCGATCTCGGGTGATCTGATCGAGTAGGCGGCCGTGGTGACCACGGTGCCTTTGGTCGCGACCAGATGCGGTAGTGCCGCCTCGATCGTGCGGGTGGTGCCGAGCACGACGTCCCGGAATGCGGCGGTCCATTGCTCGTCGGTGGCCGATATCGGATCGTGGCCGGTGGTGCCAGTGGTGATCGCGACACCATCGAGTCGGCCCAGGAATTCGACCGCTTCCTCGACCGCTCGTGCGGCCTGGCCTTCCTGCGCGGTATCGAAGGACAGATTCGTCACCCGGGTGGCCCCGGCCTCGGCCAGTTCGGCGGCGGCCTTTCCGCCGCGTTCGTGATCGCGCCCGATGACGACGATCGCCGCGCCGTCCTCGGCGAGCGATCGGGCGGCGGCCAGGCCGATGCCCGCCGTCCCGCCGAGGACGAGATAGCCCTTGTCGCGCACTGACAGATCCATGTGGACGTCCTTCCCGCAGCTGTTCGAAGTAGTGACGATGATGTCAGGCAACTGCGCTGGTGCGCCATTGTCCGGGCGCGATCGTGTGCTCCGGAGCCCTGTGAAGTGGTCAGAATGCCCAATTTCGCCCTGGTGTTTGACGGTTGTGACTGCAGTCACTAGATTACATAGTGTCAGAAACGCGATTTTCCGATCCGGCCTCGTTGACGTGCTCCGAGGTGGATCAGCTCTTTACTTCGCCAAAGGAGGCGTTGTTCCGCTTCAAGATTCCATGCAGATGATTTCTGTCGACGACCATCTGATCGAGCCGCCATCGGTGTGGGTCGACCGGTTGCCGAAGAAGTTCATCGAGGCTGGTCCCCGCATCGTCGAGATGGACATGTCGCAGAACGCCGGTGACGAGGCGCTGTCCACGACGGCGTTCAGGCGGCACTGTGTTTCCCGTCGTTCCCGCGCTTCTCCGGCACCGTCTTCCTCGAGGGTCAGGACAAGGAACTCGCGCTGCTGTCGGTGCGGGCGTGGAACGACTTCCATCTCGACGAGTGGGCCGCGGCCGCGCCGGACCGCTTCATTCCTCTGATCATCCTGCCGCTGTGGGATCCGGTTGCCGCCGCCGCCGAGATCCGCCGCTGTGCCGCCAAGGGGGCGCGGGCCATCTCCTTCCCGGAATGTGCTGTGCCGCTGGGACTTCCGTCGTTCTACACCGACCACTGGGACCCGGTCTTCGCCGCCGCGCAGGAGACCGGCATGCCGCTGTGCATGCATTTCGGCTCTTCCGGTCGCCCGCCGATCACCTCGCCCGAGGCCCCGATGGCGGTGATGATCTCCCTGTTCGGCACCAACTCGATGTACGCGACCGCCGATCTGCTGTTCTCCCCGGTGTTCTACAAGTTCCCGAACCTGAAGGTCGCGCTGTCCGAGGGCGGCGTCGGCTGGGTGCCGTATCTGCTCGAGCGCATCGATCAGGTCTGGGAGAAGCATCGCTGGTACCAGAACGTGAACAAGGAGGTGCGCCCGTCGGATCTGTTCCGCGAGCACATCTTCGGCTGCTTCATCGACGACAGCGAAGGTATCGTGCGCCGCGAGGCGATCGGCGTCGACAACATCCTGTGGGAGTGCGACTACCCGCACTCGGATTCGAACTGGCCCAACAGCCGTGAGTTCACCGGCAAGTTGCTCCAGGACGTATCCGACGCCGACGCGCACAAGATAGTCGAGCTGAACGCCCGCAAACTCTTCAATTTCCCTCGCGCCAACTGATACGCGCGTCAACCGAAAGACGAAACAGCGTGGCTGACAAGGATATCGATGCCGCGGACTGGGTCGACCAGGATCTGCTCACCAGGCAGGAGGCCGGTGAACGACTGGCCGAGGAGATCGCGCGAGTGCGGGCGCGCCTGCGCGCGGTCGAGTCGCAGTCCGGGGCCGATGCCGCGGCGGTCACGATGATCGCCCGCCGGCTCGCGGCGATGGAATCGATTCGCGATTCGCTGCGGCCCTCCGGGGCCGGTATTGAAAGCTAAATCATTTAGCTATAGTATCGGCGCTGACCGGCCGTCGCCGGTCGACAGTGGCGCAGACAGGGGTCAACGATGACATCCGAAGCATCCCGTGTGATCAACACCGACAACCTGCCGATGGCCCAGGACCGCGACGGTTCCTGGCGCATCATGCGTCAGCATCCCGTGGTGGAGGTCGAGGGCGGCTTGGCGGTGACCCACCGCGATCTTGTCGAGACCGTGCTCAAGCAGCCTTCGATCTTCTCCTCGAAGCAGGCTTTCGACGTGCTGGGCAGTCCGATTCCGCTGGTTCCGCTGGCCTTCGATCCGCCCGAGCAGTCTCGCTATCGCAGGATTCTGCAGCCGTTCTTCAGTCCACGGGTGATCAATCCGAGGGATCCGGAGCTCCGGCGGCAGGTGATCGACCTCATCGAGCCGATCGCCCGGCGGGGCGGCTGTGATTTCGTCGCCGAGATTGGCGCGGTCTTCCCGGTCCAGGTCTTCCTGACGCTGTTCGGTCTGCCGCTGGATATGCGTGATCAGTTCGTCGAGTGGAAGGACGCGGTGCTCGGTTTGACCAGCGCCGCGGGTGAGACCTCGGTCGACGCCGCGTCCCAGGAGGGTATGCAGAAGGCGGCCGAACTGTTCATGTATCTGACTGATCTGATCCGGCAGCGGCGCGGCCGGCCCGGCGAGGATGTGCTGAGCCGGCTGCTCGCCCTGACCGGCGAGGACGCGCTCAGCGACGAGGAGGCCATCGGTCTGTGCTTCCTGTTCATTCTCGCCGGTCTGGACACCGTGATGGACGCGCTCGGCTTCGGCATGCAGCGCCTGGCCGAGAATCCGGGCCAGCGACGGCTGATCGTGGACGGTCCGGGGCTGATTCCGGCCGCGACCGAGGAATTGCTGCGGTTGGATCCACCGGCTCCGTTCCTGCCGCGGGTGACCTCCGAGGAGACCGAACTCGGCGGACGGGTGTTGCCGGCCGGTACCCGGGTGACCGCCTATCTGGCGGCGGCCAACCGTGACCAGGACCGGCACCACGACCCGTACACGCTCGACTTCCATCGCGGGATGAACCCGCACATCAGTTTCGGGATGGGCGTGCACCGCTGCCTGGGATCGCATCTGGCCCGGCTGGAGATGCACATCGTGTACCAGGAGTGGCACGCGCGGATTCCGGAATATCACATCACCCCGGGGACGACCCCGCGGGTGCGCTGGCCGCGCGGCACCACCGGGCTCGATTCGCTCCACCTCACATTCGATGGGAGAGATGACCGATGAAGGTCACGATCGATCACACTGTCTGCACTGGTCACGGTATGTGCTACGGCAACGCGCCGGAGGTCTTCGCGGACGACGAGCAGGATACGGTCAGGTCATCGCGGAAGGTGAAGTGCCGGATCGGCTCACCGAGTCGGCACGACAGGGCGCTCTCGGGTGTCCGGAACGAGCGATCATCATCGCGGACTGATTCGGCAGTCCGCACCCGGCAGCGGATGTTGCCGATCTCGGGAAGGCATCGGGCCCCGCCGTACACGCTGTCGTGTACGGCGGGGCCGCTCGTCGTGGCCCCGATGTCCCGATCAGGCCGGTGTCGGTGAATGTTGGTGACACAGTTGGCTAACTGATGCTCGAGAGATGTCCCGATTTATGAACAAAGACGCTGGTAGAGCCGGTTGCAAAATAGTGACACTAGTGCCAGAATCGGATGGCGATGGTGATTTCGGCTGCGATCCGGCGCCGACCGGAGACCGCCGAAGATGTGACGACGAACGAGCGAGGAAGAGCCGATGATCGGAGCCGATGAGGCCGCGGACGTGCTGATCGATTTCGACTGGTGGCAACAGACCGGCCAGGCCGAACGAGACGCCCGGTTCGACGCGCTGCGCAGGGAGAATCCCCGGGCTTTCGTCTCGCTCGGCGGGCGGGACCGCAAGGGCTTCTGGGCGCTGACCCGCCACGCCGACGTCCTCGAGGTGAGCCGGCGTCCCGAGGATTTCGCCTCGGGGGAGGGTACGCAGATTTTCGACCAGCCGCGCGCATTGCGCGAGTATCGCGGGTCGATCATCGATATGGACAATCCCGAACACTCCCGGGTCCGCAAGATCGTGTCCCGGGGATTCACCAACAAGAGCTTGGAATCTATTCGCGGCCTGGTCGAATCGACCACCAATGAAATCCTCGACGCGATGCCGGCCGCCGGCGAATGCGATTTCGTCGACAACTTCGCTGTGCTGCTTCCACTGCGGATCATCAGCGCCATGCTGGGCATTCCGCGGGAGCATGAGGCCGATATCCTCATGGCGACGAATACGATTCTGGGCGCATCGGATTCGGAATACATTCCCGACCAGTCCGGCGCGGGTATCGCCGATGCGGTGACCCAGGCCAGCGAACGGCTGATCGAGCTGTTGCAGAATTTGTCCGAGGAGCGGATCGCCAATCCGCGTGACGATGTCATCAGTATGTTGGTCGCCGCGAAGGAGGGCGACAATCTGACCCCGCAGGAGATGGCGAAATTCTTCATCCTGATGGTCGGGGCCGGCAATGAGACCACGCGTAATGCCCTGACGCACGGGGTCTACGCCCTGAGTCGCCATCCCGCTCAGCGCGACGCCTGGCTGGCGGACTACCGCGCGTCGGCGCCGACCGCGATCGAGGAAATCCTGCGCTGGGCGAGCCCGGTGATCCACATGCGCCGCACGGTGACTCATGATGGTGTCCAGCTCGGTGATCAGGTGTTCTCCCAGGGGGAGAAGGTCGTACTCTGGTACACCTCGGCCAATCGCGACGATGCCGTCTTCGAGGACCCCCATGTTTTCGATATCACCCGTAATCCGAACCCGCACTTGGCATTCGGTGCGCCGGGGCCGCACTTCTGCCTGGGCGCGCACTTGGCGCGGCTGGAGCTGAATATCGCGTTCGAGGCCCTGTATTCGCGTTTTCCCGACCTCGAGGCCGTCGGTGAGCCGACACTGCTGCGGTCGAATTTCGTGAACGGCATCAAACATCTGAATGTGAGGTACACGCCCCGATGACCGATGCTCTCCTGCGGAAGATCGACGGCGGCGTCCTGACGATCACGCTCAACCGGCCCGAGGCGGCCAATGCCATCCGGCCCGAGGATCGCGACGCCCTGATCGAGCTGTTCGCGCGGCCGACGCCGACGCCGATATCCGGGCGGTGGTCCTGCGTGCGAACGGCAAGCACTTCTGCTCCGGCGCGGATGTGGTGAAGCTGGCGGACGGTCATGCGAGGAACGTCAAGCGGGTGACCGATCCGATGCGGCGGATCATGACCGGCGCGCAGCGCCTGATCGCCGCGGTTTTGGATTGCGGAAAGCCGGTCGTCACCGTGGTGCACGGAGCTGCCGCCGGCATCGGCGCACATCTGGCGTACGCCTCGGACCTGGTGATCGCGACCGAGGCGGCCTACTTCAGCGAGTCCTTCGTCAAACGGGGGCTGGTGGTCGACGGCGGCGGGGCCTACCTGCTGCCCCGGTTGATCGGCATGCAGCGCGCGAAGGAATTGGTGTTCTTCGGCGACAAGCTCCCGGCCGCGGAAGCGCTCGGTCTCGGTGTGGTGAATCGGGTGGTGGCCGAGGCGGGACCTCGTTCAAGGGCACCCTGCGCGACACCACCGCGATGGAATTGGCCGAGACCGTCGTCAAGGAGGCGCTGCGGCGCTCCGCCCTGGCTCCGGAGCAGGTCGATTACATCATCCTGGCGGAGTCCAACTACGGCGGCGGCGATATCGCCCGCCATGCGGCGGTGACCGCCGGGTTGTCGCAGGTGCCCGGGCAGGCGGTGAATCGGCATTGCGCCGGCAGCCTCACCGCCATAGGCAACGCCGCGGCGCAGATCGCCGCGGGCGCGGAGCGGGTGATCATCGCCGGTGGCGCGAATTCACAGTCCACAGCGCCGCTGCAGCAGTTCCGCACCCCCGGGACCACCGACGAATTCACCGGGCAGTGGATGCCGCCCTCGCATCCGGACACCGCCGAGGCGCCGAATCAGGACATGTCCATCACGGTCGGCTGGAATACCGCCAAAGCCGTAGGCATCACTCGTGCGGAGATGGACGCCTGGGCCCTGCGTTCGCATCAGCGCGCGATCAAGGCCATCGACTCCGGGGTGTTCGACGATGAGATCGTGCCGGTGCAGGCATTGCAGGCGGACGGTTCGCGGATCGAATTCGCCGTGGACGAACATCCCCGTCGCGACACCAGCCTGGAGAAATTGTCGGGCCTGAAGGTGCTGCACCCGGAGATCGACGGTTTCTCGGTCACCGCGGGTACCGCCAGCGGGATCAACGACGCTGCCGCCGCGGTCGTGGTCACCAGCGCCGACGTGGCGAGCGCGCAGGGCGTGGAGGTGCTGGCGACGGTGCGGGCATGGGCCTCCACCGCGATCGATCCGGCCAACACCGGGCTGGCCGTGCTGGATGTGATCCCGAAGGTGCTCGAGCGGGGCGGGATCGCCGTGTCCGACGTCGCGCTGTGGGAGATCAACGAGGCGTTCGCGGCCGTGCCGGTGGCCGCGTGCAAGAAGCTCGGCATAGATGACGAACTCGTCAACACTGCGGGCAGCGGATGTAGCCTCGGTCATACGGTCGCCGCGACCGGTGCGCGCATGATCGTCACCCTGATGTATGAACTGCGGCGGCGTGGCGGCGGATGTGGCGTGGCGGCGATGTGCGCCGGCGGCGGTCAGGCTGGGGCGGTGCTGATCGAGGTACCGAAGGTAGCGTGACCCGCTCTCTTGGTTGACACTTCTGTCAGATATGGTTGGTAGAGCTGTCGCCGGGTGAAAGCATCCGGGTGCGGTGCTCCGCGCGGCGCGGTCGTCGGCGGCACGGAAGGGAGCAGTCTCGGTGCGTCATCTCGAGTCCAGGCTGCCGGGCGCCGGAGTGCGCCTGGCAGCCGATCTCTGGGTCGGCGATCACGCCGCCGGCCGGGGCGTGGTGGTGTTGCTGCACGGCGGCGGCCAGACGAGGCACTCCTGGCGTCGCACCGGAGTCCGGCTGGCCGAGGCCGGTTGGGCGTCGTGTGCGATCGATCTGCGCGGGCACGGCGACAGCGACTGGCATTCCGGCGGTGACTACAGTGTTGCCGCGCTCGTCGAGGACCTGCGCGCGGTGCTCGCCCATATCCGGCAGGCGAATCCGGGTCTGCCCGTCGCCCTCGTCGGCGCCTCCATGGGCGGGAAGATCTCCCTGATCGCGGCCGGTGAGGATACGTCCCTCGCACAGGCGCTGGTCCTGGTGGACATCGCCGTGCGTGTCGAGGTCAGCGGTGGTCGCCGGGTCCGTGAGTTCATGCAGAGCGCGCCGGACGGCTTCGCCTCGCTCGAGGAGGCGTCCGCGCGAATCGCGGCCTACAATCCGCACCGCCCGAGGCCATCGAGCGTCGAGGGCCTCCGGAAGAATCTGCGCCTCCGACAGGGGCGCTGGTACTGGCACCGGGATCCCGCGATGATGCGCTCTGCCGACGGTGACGACGATCGGCCGGTGAGCCCGCAGATCTACGAGCGGGCCAAGCGGGCCGCCCAGCGGGTCACCTGCCCGGTTCTGCTGGTGCGCGGGCAGCTGTCCGACGTCGTCTCCGACGAGGGCGTCGCCGAACTGCGGGAACTGATCCCGCAGGTCGAGGTGATCGATGTCCGGGAGGTCGGCCATATGGTCGCCGGCGACGACGATGACGTGTTCACCGCGAATCTGCTCGACTACCTGAATTCCTCACTGTCCGTGCGCGGGTAGCCCGCCGGACGTCCCGAAAGGAAACAACGACATGACAATCGACGTCGATGCGGCGAACAAGGTACTCGGTGGCCTGCGCCCATTCCCGGTCGCGGTCACCACGATCGACGGCGGGTTCGCCAACGGCCTGATGAGCCTGTCCGCGGGCTCGATGAGCATCGTGCCGGAGCTGCCTCGTGCCACGGTCAGCCTGACCAAGTACAACAAGACCCACGACATGGTGCTCAGCTCCGGCATATTCGTGATGCATCTGCTGAGCGCGGTCCCGGAGCAACTCGACGCGTCACTCGACATTCTGATGACGCTGGGCGGCAGCTCGGGCCGCGATGGTGGCAAGATCTCGAAACTCCGTACCAAGACCGGCGTCACCGGCGCGCCGATCCTGCTCGACGCGCACAGCTATGTCGAGACCCGGGTGATGGCCACCCTGGATGTCGAGGAGAGCACCATCTTCGTCGGTGACGTGGTCGCCGCGGAAATCCTGAACCCCGGCGAGCGGCTGCGCATCGGCGAGGCGTGGGGCAAACTGCCGGCCGAGTGGATCGAGCAGTACGAGACCAACCATGTGCCGCAGCTGGAGAGTGCTCGCGCCTACCGTTCCGCGGCCCGGAGCTGAGTATCCGATGCCCGCACTCACCTCCGATCAGATCGATGACGCCCGCCTCACCGGCGCCTGGGAGCTGCCCGAGGAGTTCCGGTTACTGCGCGATACCGTGCGCGGATTTATGCGGACCGAGGTGCATCCGCTCGAAGAGCGGCTGCCGCACGATGCCGCCGGGCTGCCGCGCGAGCAGCTGATCGCCTTGCAGGACAAGGCCCGTCGGCTCGGCCTGTGGGCGTTGCAGACACCGGAGCGGTTCGGTGGCGCCGGGCTGAGTGTGCTCGGTCAGGTCGTGGTGGCCGAGGAGGCCGCCAAATGCCGTATGGGCGCGTTCTTTCCGGCGCTGGGCGCATTCGGCGGCAATCCGCCGAATGTGATGTTCAAAGCGACGCCCGAACAATTCGCGAAATACGCTCAGCCCATCATCGACGGCACGGCCACCAAGGCGTACACGGCGATCAGTGAGGCCTCGGGCGGTTCGGACCCGGCACGCGCGATCACGCTCAAGGCCGTGCGCGAGGGCGACCACTATGTGCTCAACGGCACCAAAATGTGGACCAGCCACGCGAAGGACGCCGACTGGGGTGTGGTCTATGCCCGCACCGGCGAAGGGCGGCACGGCATTTCGTGTTTCATCGTGGAGAAGGACACGCCGGGGCTGTCGTTCCGCCGCATCGGCGTGATGGCCTCCTTCGCGCCCTACGAACTGCATTTCGAGGATGCGGTGATCCCGGCCGAGAATCTGATCGGCGCGGAGGGGAAGGGTTTCTCGCTGGCCAGTGACTTCCTGATCCACGGCCGCATCCTCTACCCGGCCGGGCCGATCGGCATCGCGCAGTCCGCCTTGGACATGGCCTGCACCTGGGCCAAGGAGCGCGACGTCTTCGGCGGCAAGCTGGCCGACAAACAGGGCATCCAGTGGATGCTGGTCGACAGCGAAGTCGAGCTGCGCGCGGCCAGGCTGCTGATGTATCAGGCCGCCTGGAACGCCGATCTCGGCAAGGACGTCAAGGTCGACGCCTCGATCGCGAAACTGTACGGCACCGAGGCCGCGTTCCGCGTGGTCGACCGGTGCATCCAGATTCACGGCGCGCTCGGTCTGGCCGACGAACTGCCGTTGGAGCGGTGGTTCCGGGATCTGCGGGTCAAACGGCTCGGGGAGGGGGCGACCGAGGTGCAGCGGGTCGTCGTCGCCAGAAAACTGCTCGAGTGAAAGCCGATAGCGTGAGTCT
>NZ_BAGB01000167.1 GCF_000308615.1 Nocardia jiangxiensis NBRC 101359 | reverse complement strand
GAGGTCCCGCGCGGGAAGTCCCGGCCGGAAAAACAGGCATCGGTGTGGGCGGCGATCAGCGCCGTGACGACGAATCGCCGGAAGTAGTGGTTCACGACTCCGATAGCGGGCCCCACACCGATGCGAATTCCGGCCGCTCACTTCACCGATCCACCGGCTGCCGCAACTGTCCGTGCCGCACCAAGCCCCGGCAACATCAGGTAGATTACATAGTGAACTACGTTGCAATAGTGGGCGAGGAAATCGCCGCTGTGAAAGGACATTCGAATGCAGATCAACGACAGCGTGGCCGTCGTCACCGGCGGCGCCTCCGGCCTCGGTTTGGCCACGACCAAGGCGCTGCTCGCCGAGGGCGCGTACGTCGTCATCATCGACCTCCCCTCTTCCAACGGTGAGGCCGTCGCCAAGGAGCTCGGCGAGCGGGTGCGCTTCGTCGCAGCCGATGTCACCGACGAGAGCGCGGTATCGCAGGCCCTCGACATCGCCGAATCACTTGGGCCGCTGCGGATTGCGGTCAACTGCGCCGGGATCGGCAATGCGCTCAGGACTGTCGGCAAGAAGGGCCCCTTCCCACTCGACGCCTTCACCAAGGTCGTCACCGTCAACCTGATCGGCACGTTCAACGTGCTGCGCCTGGCCGCCGAACGCATCGCCAAGACCGAACCGGTCGACGGGGAACGTGGCGTCATCATCAACACCGCCTCGGTCGCCGCCTTCGAAGGCCAGATCGGCCAGGCCGCCTATTCCGCGTCCAAGGGTGGCGTGGTGGGAATGACGTTGCCCATCGCGCGCGACCTCGCATCGTTGCTGATTCGCGTGAACACCATCGCGCCGGGACTGTTCAAGACACCACTGCTGGGCACACTGCCCGATGAGGCGCAGAAGTCGCTCGGCGCCCAGGTCCCGCACCCGTCCCGGCTCGGCGATCCCTCCGAGTACGGCGCTCTCGCCGCGCACATCGTCGCCAACCCGATGCTCAACGGCGAGACCATCCGCCTGGACGGCGCGATCCGCATGGCACCGCGCTGAGAATCTCCGAGTTCGAGCCGAGCAGCGCCGGGCACGGTACGGTGCCCGGCACTGCTCGGCTCGAAAATGCCGGAGCCGCAGGATATTCCACAACCGGCCCGGCCGGGCGCGGTCACGGCCACAGATTTGCGACTGGTTCACCGAGCGCGGTTTCGAGCAGGTGCGGGTCGCCGACCCCGAGGTGCCGCTCGGAGTCCGAGCACCGCTTGACCGACACCGCCGGAATCGCGCACCAGCCCTGTTCACCTTCGTCGGCTACGACCTACTCACCGGATCCGCCGGTAACGCGGCAAGGAATTCGATCTCACTCGAGCATATTGTATGGTTCACAACGGATTTCACGGCAATCAGATCCGGGCGAGGTGTGCGCGGAGAACCGATCCTGAATCGATCGGCTCTCAGCCCTCATGGGCGAGAAGGGTTTCCGGCCGAGTGAGGCCGCCGTGGGTCGACGTAATCGGCCAGCAGTTGACGGCGCAGGATCTTTCCGCTGGGCAACCGGGGCACCTCACCGAAACTGACCGACCGGGGTGCCTTGTAGTGCGCGAGCCTGTCGCGGCAGTAGTCGATCAACTCCCGCGCGAGGTCCGGGCCCGGCGTCACATCGGCCGCGGGCTGGACCACAGCGTGTACCCGCTGCCCCATCTCGTCGTCGGGTAGTCCGATCACCGCCACGTCGAGTACCGCGGGGTGCAGGGTGAGGGCGTCCTCGATCTCCTGTGGGTAGATGTTCACGCCGCCGGAAAGAATCAGATCCGAGCGGCGGGCCGACAGGTACAGGTAGCCGTCCCGGTCGACATGACCGAGGTCGCCGAGGGTGTTCCAGCCCTTGTCGTTGAACGCCTCCGCGGTCTTGGCCGGGTCCCCGAGATATTCGAATCGCCGGATATCACCGAACCAGACGGTGCCCACCTCGCCGGGCGCGAGCTCGTTGCCGGCGTCGTCGCAGATGTGCACGACGCCTTGTACGGCCTTGCCGACCGATCCTCGGTGGGTCAGCCACTCGGGTGTGTCGATCATGAAGAAACCGGTTCCCTCACTGCCGGAGTAGAACTCGGTCAGCTTGGGCCCGAACCACTCGATCATGCGCTCTTTGACCTCCACCGGGCACGGTGCCGCGGCGTGCACGACCAGGTGGATACTGGAGACATCGTAGCGCTCGCGAATATCGCTGGGCAGCTTGAGCATTCGCACGAACATGGTGGGCACGAACTGTGCGTGGGTCACCCGGAACCGGTCGATCAGCCGGAGGGTTTGTTCGGCGTCGAATTTCTCCATCACGATCGCGGTGCCGCCGTTGCGCACCGTGCCGAAGGTCCAGCCCAGGGGCGCGGCGTGGTAGAGCGGTCCGGGGCTCAGGTAGACCGAGTCGGGTCCGAAACCGAATGCGGTGCCCATCAGGTGGTCGATGCCGAGTCCGGCGCCGAACGGTTGCCCGGTCAGCGTGGGGAGAATTCCCTTGGGGCGCCCGGTGGTTCCGGACGAGTACAGCATGTAATAGCCCTCGGACTCGTCCCGGATGGGTGTGCTCGGCAGATCCGCGATCGCCTCCTCGACACGTTCGGCCCCGGCGGCACTACCACCGACCACCAGTCGCGATCGCAGCTGCGGAGCTGCCGCCTCGGCCGCCTCGGCGAGATCGGTCAGCGATGCCGAGTGGATCAGCAGGCGCGCACCGCAGTTCGCGACGATATAGGCCGCCTCCTCGGCGCTCAGGTGCCAGTTGACCGGCGTGTAGAGCAGGCCGGACCGCTGTGCGGCCCACACGACCGGGAAGACCTCGAGCTGATTGCGCATCAGGATCGCGATATGGTCGCCGGGACGCAGCCCACGAGACCGGAACAGGTGCGCGATTCGATTCGACCGTTCTTCGAGTTCGCGATAGGTCAGCGTCTCACCGCCGGCGCCCATGACGATCGCGGGCTTGTCCTCGTACCGGGCGGCCAATTCCGTGAGATTCACACCGCATCCCATTCCTTCTCGTCGAGTTCGGCCCCCTCCTGTCGAATACGGCTTCGAGCTGGTTCAGCCCTTGTCCGACAGCGCCTTTCGCCAATCCCCGGGCACCCGCGCGGCGGCGAGTTCGGCCGCGAGCCGGTCCACGACGCCCTGCACACTCGGCACATCGGTGATCAAGGCGGTCGAGTGACCGGCGCTCCACACCGATTTCCACGGTTTGATTCCCTCGGGCAGGTTCGGGCGGTGTCTGCCGGTCGGGCGCGGCAGATTCCGCGGGTCGAGACCGGCCCGGACGATCGAGGGCTCGAGGAAACTGGCCGGCAGACCGGCGATCGCATCGGTGAACAGGACATCCTCACTCTTGGACGTGACCAGCATCTGCTTGTGATCCTCGACGGTGCCCGACTCGGCCGTCGCGATGAAGCGGGTGCCCATCACGACGATATCGGCGCCCAGCGCCAGGGCCGCGGCGATACCGTTACCGTCGGCGATACCGCCGGCCAGCATGATCCGGCCGTCGAACATGCCGCGCACCTTCGGCAGGAACGCGAACGGCGACAGCGTTCCCGCATGCCCGCCCGCACCCGCGCACACCAGCATCAGCCCGTCGACACCCGCCTCGATCGCCTTTTCCGCGTGCCGGATGGTCGTCACATCGTGGAAAACCATGCCGCCCCACTCCTGCGCCGCCTCGACGACCTCGCGCGGGTCACCCATGTTGGTCAGGATCAGCGGTGCGCGATGTTTGCGCAGCGTGGCCAGCGCGTGGTCCCGTGCCTGTTTGTCCGCCGCAGCGGAGGCCAGCAGGTTCACACAGAACGGCGCGAAATCGCCACCGGAATCCACCGTCCGTTGCTCCGCCTCGCGGATCGCGTGCAGCCACGTGTCCAGGGTTTCCGGGCGGCGCGGATTGGCCGAGGGGAAAGCCCCGATGACCCCGGCCCGGCAGGCCGCGATGATCAGGTCGAGATTGGAGACGATGAACATCGGCGCCGCCATCACCGGGATCCTGAGCGAGTTCCAGTTGATCATGCGTTCTCCACCTTGCCGAAGTATGTCTTCCGCAGATCGCTCTTGCGGATCTTGCCCACCGCGGTTCGCGGCAATTCGTCCACGATCGCCAGCTTTTCCGGCGTCTTCTGTTTGGCCAGACCGGAGGCGGCGAAATGCCCTCGCAGTTGGTCCAGATCGAGTTGGGCACCGGGCGTCAGTACGACGACCGCCGCGGCGACCTCGCCGTAGCGCTCGTCCCGCGCGGCGACCACCACACCCTCGGCGACGGCCGGGTGAGTGCACAGCACATCCTCGATCTGGCCGGAGGAGATCGTCTCACCCGCGCGGATGATGACGTCCTTGATCCGGTCGGTGATCGAGATCCGGCCGTCGGTGTCGAAATGGCCCAGATCCCCGGTGCGCAACCAGCCGTCCTCGGTGAACGCGGCCTCGTCGAGCGAGGAGTCGCGGTAACCGACGAACTGGTCGGGCCCACGGGTGACGATCTCGCCGTCGACACCGACCGGCACGTCCCGGCCCTGCGGGTCCAGCACACGGACCTGCACGCCCGGCAGCGGGGCACCATCGGTATGAATGCGCGCCTCCTGCGGGTCGCCGATATCGCAGACGGTGATGGTCGGATGCTCGCTCGCGCCATAGCACCGGTAGGTCGTGATACCGGCCGCCGCAGCGCGTCTGCCCAGCTCATCGGGAACCGTTGCCGCGCCCAGCATCATTTCCCGCAGGCTGGCCAGTTTCTCGTCCCGGTCCTGGACGTCGAGGATCCCGGTGAGATGGAACGGGGTACCCACCGTGGAGGTGACCCGGTACCGGCCGATCAGTTCGACCGCGACGCGGGGGTCCCAGTTCTCCAGGTAGACGGTGTCGGTGCCGTGCAGGATCGGACGCAACATGCCGCCCACACCGGCGATGTGACCGGGCGGGAACGAGACGAGATGCACCGCCCCCGGACTCGTATCCTGCAGGTGCGGCATCGTGCGCTGCTCCGCGAGCACCGAATTATGGCTGTGCTGAACACCTTTCGGCGCCGAAGTGGTCCCGGAGGTATAGACGAGCAGGCACACGTCATCGGAGCGCACCCGCGGCCTGCGGTACTCGCCGTCGCGGTCGAGCTGCGACCAGGTAGTCACCCCCGCGTGGTGCTCGCCACCGACCACCACGATCTGTTCGAGGGTGGGAATCGCGGACAGCTGCGCGATCCGATCCGTGTAGCGAGTGGACCGAATCCGATCCGGCATGATCAGGACCTTCGCCGCGGACTCCCCGAGAATGAAGGACAGCTCGGCCGTGCCGTAGATGTGCACGACCGGGACCAGGGTCGCACCGGCGAGCAGCACCGCCTGGTAAGCCACCGCGCATTCGAACCGGCTGGGCAATTGCACCACCACCGCGTCGCCGGGCCCGACGCCCATGCCCTGCAACGCCGCGGCGATTCGCCGCGCCTCACGATGGATCTCGCCCACCGTGGTGTCGATCACCGTCTCGGCACCGGCGAATACCACTGTGGTGCTCGCATGCTCCCGCGCACCCTCCTCGAACGCGTCGAGCAACGTGCGGTCGGAATACCAGCCCTCGCGATACCACTTGGCGCGCAACGCCTCCCGGTCACGGCCCGGGCTCTCGGTGGTCGTCATGGATTCGCTCCGATCGTTCGGGAGGACCTGCGCAAGTGCTTGTGCCGCAACGCCCGCGGCTCGTAGGCGAGGTCGGCGCGCGCGATCGTCACACCCGGGGCGACCACCTCGTCGATGAGATCGAGCACCTCATCGGTCAATACGGTGCCCACCACGCGCAATTGGCTTTCCAGCTGATCCATCGTGCGCGGGCCGATGATCGTCGAGGTCACGGCGGGGTGTGCCAGCGTGAACCCGAGCGCCAGGGTGATCAGGTCCGTGCCCGCCTCGGCGGCGATCTCGGCGAGCCGTTCCACTGCCGCGAATTTGCGCCGCGCGCCTTCGGAGTCGATCCGCCAGGATCCGCGACCGAGGCGGCTGAACCGCGACGCATCGTCAGGTGTGTTGTCGCTGCGGTACTTTCCGGTGAGCCAGCCGCCGTTCAACGGGCTCCAGACGATCGTGCCCATGCCGTACCGCTGACAGGTCGGAAATACGTCCCGCTCGGCCCCTCGAACGAAGATCGAGTAGGGCGGCTGCTCACAGCGGGGCTTGATATGACCGCGATCGGTGGCAACCCACTGCGCCTCGACGATCGCCTCCGCAGGAAACGTCGAGGTACCGACCATGCGCACCTTACCCGCGCGCACCAGATCCGACAGCGCGCCGAGGGTTTCGTCCAGATCGGTGGCCTCGTCGAGGCGATGCACCTGGTACAGGTCGATGTAGTCGGTGCCCAGGCGGCGCAGACTGTCCTCGCAGGCCCGTACGATCCACCGCCGCGACGCCCCGCGATGATTGGGGTCGCGGCTCATGGGATTGAAGAATTTGGTCGCGACCACCACATCGTCGCGACGCCCGGCGATCGCCTTACCGACGATCTCCTCCGACTCCCCCCGCGAGTACACATCGGCGGTGTCGATGAAGTTGATGCCGGCATCCAGTGCGCGATCTATGATCTCGCGACAATCGTCGTGATCGGCATTGCCCAGAGCACCGAACGACATCGCGCCGAGGCACAGGCGTGAGACGGTGACGCCACTGCGCCCCAGGTGGTCGAATTCCATAGTCATCGTCCCTTCCGAACGGACGCGCGATTACCGAACGAATGCACGCGGCATGTGCTGAGCGTCCCTGGACTGATGAATGCTCTTGTGCTCGAAGTGAGTACACGCCAGAGCACCACGTCGGCCTTGTCGGCGCCACGATCCGTCAGCCATCGTTGCGCGCCTCCCGGGGCATTGGCGCCCCCGGCGATCGCCTCGGCGGGCGCTCGGAGGAACGCGTCCGGGATCGGACGGCGTCCTGGGCGGTCCGCGCGACACCGCCGCCCACGTCACGCAGACGCAACAACCGGTCGTGACCGGTCGAAGGTGATTCCGCCGTCGCTTCCATCTGCTTCCTTTCGAACGAAACCGGTCAGGTCGGCTGGTTCGCGATGTCCGGTTCGCGCACGGGGCGGTAGCACGCGCCCAGCAGTGCCGCGGCCGCCGCGAGACCCAGCACCACCGAAATCACCAGCCCGGCCCAGCCGTCGAAGATGTTCTGCCCGAACAATGCCCGGTCCAGGCTGATCCGCCCGGCGCCGCCGACCGCGACCGATACCGCGCCGATCGCGAGGATGAAGTTGTACTCCCAGCCGTTCGCGGCGATGAAGAAGCCGTGCGCGCGGTGCACCGTCCACGCGGCCACCGCCATCAGCGAGACGAAAGCAGCGGCCGCGAACGGAGTGAGCAGGCCGAGCGCGAACAGGATTCCGGCACCCACCTCGGTGCCCGCGGCAAGCCACGCCTGCACCGTGCCCGGACGCATGCCGATGCTGTCGAACCATCTCGCGGTGCCGGGAATTCGCCCGCCGCGGAACAGCTTTCCGTAGCCGTGGGCGGCCATGGTCAGTCCCAGGCACACCCGAAGCAGGGCCACGCCCGCATCGATCGAGGTCACGAGATCTCCTTGCCGGGTCGAATCAGGACAGTCGGGCCAGCACCGCACCGGCGGCGCGATCGCGCAGGTTCTCGGGGCGGCCGAGCGCCACCTGGTTGGCGGTGGCACGGCGCAGCAGGAGGTGCGCGGGATGCTCCCAGGTGAAACCGATACCGCCGTGGATCTGGATGCAGTTCTCGGCCACCCACACCGCGGCGTCGAGTGCGGCCGCGGCCGCGATATCCGCGGACAGCCGCGCTTCGGCATCGTCGGGTCCGAATTCGGCGGCGGACAGTACCTGTGCGCGCGAACCCTCCGCTCGGACCAGCATGTCGGCACAGCGATGCGAAATGGCCTGGTACGAGCCGATCAGGTGGCCGAACTGCTCGCGCTGCCCGGCCCAGTCGACCGCGAGTGCCAGGGCTCGGTTGGCGACGCCCACCGAATCCGCCGCAAGCGCTACCTGGGCCAGTCGCCTGGCGGCATCGAGAATTCGGGTCACCTCCGCTCCGCGGGCGATGATCTCCGGCTCGACACCGTCCAGCACAACCGTGCCGATGGTTGCGGTGACGTCCACAGATTCCTGGGGGACGATCTCGACCTCGATGGGTTTCGCCGTGCCCAGAACGAGTTCGCCGGTGGCGTTTTCGCGGGCCAGCACCACCAGCTGGTCGGCGACCGGCGCACCGGGCACCCGCTCGACCGAACCCGACAGGCGAGTCCCGTCCAACGTCGGCAAGCGATCGTCGACGACCCAGCCACCGTCGTCGACGGGGACGACGAACGCGGCGGTGGCACCGTCGCACACCGCGCGCACGGCCTCGACGGCACCGGCCTGCCGCAGCACCTCGAGCGCGATGAGCGTCGGGACCAGGGGCACCGGCGCGAGGGCGTAGCCGGCCTCCTCGACCGCGGCCGCGAGCAGGCGAAGGCTCGCGCCGGCGCCCCCGAGGTCCTCGGGAAGGGCGAGACCGGGCAGGCCGAACCTGATCAACTCGTCCCAGAGTCCGATGTCGTAGTCCGCGGGCTTGGTCGCCCAGGACAGCAGCTGTTCGGTGCCGGTGTGCGATGCCAGGGCCTTGTGCAGCACCTCGCGCAGCGCGGCCTCGTCCTCCTCGGGCGCGGTGAGCGGGCGGCCCGGTGCGACCGCGGCGGGGCGGGTGCCCTCACCACGATGCGACGGCAGGCCCAGAACCTGCTCGGCGATGGCGTTGCGCTGGATTTCCGCGGTGCCCGCGCCGATGGTCGAGGCCCGGGTCATGAGATAGCCGTACGTCCAGCGCCCGCCGTCGACGGCACCCTCCGACCGGTTGCTCAGCGCGGCGCCCGATCCGGTCAGCCGCTGCGCGAGCCGGTGCAATTGTTGTTCGAACTCCGATTTGACCAGCCGGTTCACCGATGCGACGCCACCCGGATCCTGTTGGCGCAGAACGGCATCGAGCGCGCGTGCGCTGTTCGCGGCGATAGCCCGCACACCGGTCTCGACGTAGGCGAGTTCCTGGCGGATCAGCGAGTTGTCCGCGTAACCCTGGTCGATCGCGAGGGCGAACACTTTGTCCACCAGGCCGCGATAGCGGAACTCGTCGGCCAGGAATGCGGTCGCGCGCTCGTGGCCCAGGGAGGTCCGCATCACCGACCAGCCGCTGCCCTCCTCCCCGACCAGATTCTCCACGGGCACCACGACATCGTCGAAGAAGATTTCGGCGAAGTGGTGACCGCCGGCCGCATCGCGGAGCGGGCGGACGTCGATACCGGGCGAGTTCATCGGGATCAGCAGATAGCTGATGCCCGCGGTCCCCCGGCCTGCAGGGCCCGTACGCACGAGCGCGAACATCCAATCGGCCTCGGCCGCCTGAGTTGTCCAGATCTTCTGACCGGTGACGCGATACGTGTCGCCGTCGCGCACGGCCTTGGTGGACAGCGAGGCCAGGTCACTGCCCGCACCGGGTTCGGAGAAGCCCTGGCACCAGCGCTCGTCCGCGCGCAGCAGTGGCTCGAGGAAGCGCTTCTTCTGCACCTCGGTGCCGTAGACGATCAGGGTGGGCGCGACGATGAAGGCGATCGGGTTCGGATGCTTGGGCACACCGGCGGCGCTGGTCATCCGGTAGTAGTCGAGCTGGTCCTCGAGACCGAGCTCGAGACCGCCGACCGCGCTGGGCCAGCCCGGCGCGGCGACGCGGGCGTCGACCATCTCCGACTGCCAGGCGCGCGCGGCCTCGGCGCGTTCCTTCGGGGTTTTCGGCCGCGGGCGCTTGGCGTAGGCCTCGAGCAGGGCGGTCAAGCGCTCGCGCCAACCGTCCGGTGCGGCCGGTCCCTCCAGCGGTCCCGTCGTCGATCCCTCCACCACGCCTCCTCGGCCATTCTCAATAATCACTAGGTTAACCTAGTGATAGGTTACAGCTTTCTTGTGCACAGCGGAAGTCCCGCGTGGGGAAGCGCCGTTCGACGCCCCGGGGGATTTCGGATTCTCAGACGCCGGGCAGGAGCAGCTTGTGCGCCGCGGTCCGATACGCCTCGGTCAGCGGTGCGGACCCCGGCACACCCTCGACGGTGTTGACCTCGATCGACCGTGACGCCGCAACCAGACGGCCCGCCTGGAACAGCCCGGCCCGCTGCTCGATCGAGGACCGGCCGATCCGCCCCAGGCCGATCCCGAGCTGAACCTCGCCCGGATACATCACTTCGGCGAGGTAGTCGATCTCGAGACGGGCCAGGACCATCCGCAGCGGTACCGCATCGGCCAGCAGATCGCTGGTCGCGCGAGACAGCGTGACGCGGCCTTCCTCGAACATGCGCGCGATCGCCACATTGTTCACGTGACGGAGCGGGTCGATATCCGCGAATATCAGACTGATCTCACGTCGGCAGGGATACGCCTCGAGCGGCAAGTGTTCGGTCACGTCACTATTCCTACGGAATCGGCCGCGCAGATGAACAATCCTCGGGCGGACACCGTCACCTGCCCGTCGGCGACGATCTCGCCGATCGTGAACAGCTTGCGCCCCTCGCGACGGAGTTGCCGGGCGCGCACGGTCAGCGGGACGTACAGCGGCGTCGGCCTCCGATAGGTGATATCGAGTTGCGCGGTCATGCCACCGACACCGGCCAATTGGTTCGCCACCGCCAGCGCCGCATCGAGCAGCAGTCCGCATACCCCGCCGTGCACGAGGGCGGGCGGACCCTGATACGGAAGCCCCAGGGTGACAACCCCTTCCGCCCATCCATCGCCGACGTCCCGCATCGTCAGCGGCGGCGCGAGCGGGTTCTCCGGACCCGTCGCCGGATCGTGCCGGGCGATTCCCTCGCCACGCCACATCTCCGACAGATGGACGGGAACGGGACGGGTACGCCCCCCGAGGGCCTCGGCGATACGCTGCAACTCTGCCGCAGCGGCCGGCAGGCCGCCGTCGTCGGGGGCTGTTCGCGCCAATGCGCCGATGATCCGCCGGACCGCGGTCACAGCATCGTTCAGCGGATCGTCGATCCGCGGCGCGGTCAGACATGACTCACCGGGAGTGAAGCGGGACAACAACTTTCGGCGCGACGGCACGGTCCAGTCGATCATCGCCCGTCCGGAGCCTCGCGTCGGGAGGGTCTATCGGTGTAGGCCATTTCCTGCGTCAGGCTCGCCACGATCTCGCCGTTGTCGACAACCGTGCCCGAGTACCAGCCGCGTCTGCCCGCCGACACACCTCTTCCGAGATCGACGAAGAGCCAGTCATCCCAGCGCGGCGTGCGGTGGAACCACAACGCGTGGTCCAGGCTCGGGCCGAGGACCTCACTGCCGACCGTGCGCTGCAGACCCGCGGAGAAATCCGACATATAGGCGATCGCCGCGGCATGCCCGAGCGGATCATCCTGCGGCAGTTCACCATTGGGTCGCACCCAGAACCTGGTCGGGAAGAACTCGTCCGGACTCGACCAGTCCTGGACCCGAACCCGCAAGGCCAGTTCCGGATCCGGCGTGATGGCCGGGCACTGCTCGGGCCGAAGGCGCGGCGACACCTCCGACACGGTGCGTTCCTCACCGTCGGCCACTGTCCGGAAGGACGCCGACATGTTGAAGATCACCTCACCTTCCTGCAGCGCGACCACTCGGCGCGCCGAGTACGACCTGCCGTCCCGGTCGTTGTCGACCCGGAAGAGCACCGGGCGAGCGCCGTTGCCCCGGCGCAGAAAGTATCCGTGCAACGAGTGCGGCAGCCGGTCCGGCTCGACCGTCGCCCCGCAGGCGAGCAGGGCCTGCGCCATCACCTGGCCCCCGTACAGTGCGCGATCGACCTCGAAAAGGTGTACCGACCGGAACAGCCCCCGGTCGATCCGGTCGAGCTCGAGCACATCGGTGAGCGGGACCGTCCGTAGCTGGTCCGCAGAGCTCGGCGCGGCCACCTCAGGCATCCGAACTCGATTTGGCCGGGCGCTTGTCGAAGCGGTCGCCGATGTCCTTACCGTCCGGCCGCCACGACGCCGACGCCTCCGCCTCGAGGCCGAGCGCGTGTGCGACCGAAGCACCTGCGCCCTCCTTGAGCAGGCGCAGCATGCGCTGCACCGCGACCGGGTGGCTCGCCGCGATCGATGCGGCGATCGCGAGGGTGCGCTCCATCAACTGTTCGTGCGGCACAACCTCGTTCGCCAGACCGATGCGCAGTGCGGTCGCCGAGTCGATCGGATCGCCGCTGAGAATGATCTGAATCGCGGCCGGCAACCCGACGATCCGGGGCAGCATCGCACTGCCGCCCCACCCGTTCAGCAGTCCGATCGAGGCATGCGTGTCGGCGAACACGGCCTTCTCGGAGGCGATGATGAACGAGCAGTTCACCGCGAACTCGAAAGCTCCCGTGTAGCACGGCCCGTTGACCGCGGCGATCACCGGCTTGCCGATCGCGCGCACGACCTGGGTCGGCGTGGTTCCCTCGGTGCGCGGCGGCGGACCGGTCAGCGCCTCGGGCAGGTCGACGCCCGCGGAGAAGGCCGTTCCCGCGCCGGTAATGACCACGACCCGTACGTCGTCGTCGGCATCGGCCTTCCACAATTCCCGCTTGATCGCCTTGCGCATCGCCCGATTGATCGCATTGCGCCGATCGGGCCGATTCAGCGTCAGAATCGCGACGTGGCCCTCGCGGGTCACCACGACCGGTTCGGCGTCGAAATCGTCGTTCTTCTCACCCATCGCGACTCCCTAACATTCTCAAACGAATTCGACTACTGCCTCGGTGAACGCGTCGTTGTCGTCGCCTGCCGCGGTATGACCCGCACCGCTCAACTCCACGAACCGTGCGCTCGGCACCACCGCCAGGAACTCCTCGACGGCCGCGGCGCTGACCACGTCGGACATCGCGCCGCGGATGACCAGTATCGGCACTCCCAGCCCGGCTGCGGCCGACTCGAGTTCGCGCACTCGCGCCTGCACGTCCTGGTCCGGCTTGCGGAGAAACTGCGGGTCCCAATGCCATCGCCAACGTCCGTCCGGGCGCTGTCTCAGGTTGCGGCGCAAGCCTTCCGGACTACGCGGACGGGTTCGATGCGGCAGGTACGCCGCAACCGCGTCCGCTGCCTCCTCCAGGCTGGCGAAGCCGTCCGGATTGCCCTCCATGAAGGTCCTGATCCGGCTTCCGCCCCTGCGTTCGATCCGCGGCACCACATCGACCAGCACGAGCTTGCGGACTCGGTCGGCGCCCAGGTCACCGGCGACCTGCAGACCGGTCAGTCCGCCGAGGCTCGCTCCGACGAGCGTGACCGGTTCCCCGATCTCGTCGATGACCGCGCGCACGTCCTGAGCGAGAATGTCCCACCCGTATTCAGCGGCCGATTGCGCCCACGCGCTGTCCCCATGGCCGCGAGTATCGATCGCGATGACGCGAAACCCCTTGGCCGCCAGGTGAATACCCGTCCTCTTCCACGAGTGCCGGGTCTGCCCGGTTCCGTGCAGCAGCAGCACCACCGGGTCACCGTCCTTCCCCCAGCAATCCCCCGCCAGCCGCAGATCACCGGCCCCGCGGAATTCCACGGGGCGGCCCCGCTCAGCGGTAGCGATACTCATTGCGCTCCTTGTCCGAAGGTGTCAGGAGACCACGACCGGATCCGAGATCAACGCTGCGTTGCGACGCAGGACGGTCTCGGCCTCGGCCGCGATCCGGGTGACCAACTCGGCGGCGGTCGGGATGTCGTGGATCAGTCCCTGCACCATTCCGACGGTCCAGATGCCGGCCTCGGGATCACCGTTCTCGTAGACCTTACGGCCGCGAGTGCCCGCGACCAGCTCCTGCACGTCCTTGAATCGTCCACCCTTACCGAGGATCTCGACGACTTCCGCACTCACCGAGTTCTTCGCCGCGCGCATGGTGTTGCGCAGCTGCCGGAAGATCAGCTGAGTATCGAGCTCGCTCGCCTCGACGATCTGTTCCTTGACCCGCTGGTGAATCGGGCTCTCCACGGTGCACATGAAGCGAGTGCCCATATTGATGCCGTCCGCTCCGAGCGCGAGCGCGGCAGCCAGGCCCCGGCCATCGGCGAAACCGCCGGAGGCGAGGATCGGGACGGTCAGTTCGTCCGCCGCCGCCGGAATCAGCACCAGCCCCGGGACGTCGTCCTCGCCGGGATGTCCGGCGCACTCGAAGCCATCGATGCTCAGCGCGTCGACGCCGAGGCTCTGCGCCTTGAGTGCGTGCCGGACGCTGGTGCACTTATGGATCACCTTGATGCCGTGCTGCTTGAAATGCTCGACGTGCACCTGCGGATTCGACCCCGCGGTCTCGACGATCCGTATCCCGGACTCGATGATCGCCTGCCGGTACTCCTCGTACGGCGGCGGATTGATCGACAACG
Source organism: Nocardia jiangxiensis NBRC 101359 (assembly GCF_000308615.1). Taxonomy (GTDB): domain Bacteria; phylum Actinomycetota; class Actinomycetes; order Mycobacteriales; family Mycobacteriaceae; genus Nocardia; species Nocardia jiangxiensis. Next base: position 127,387 of record NZ_BAGB01000167.1, on the reverse strand, counting down.
TGAGGGTGAGGTTGACGCCGAACGGCTTGTCGGTCATCTCCCGGGCGCGCGCGATCTCTTTGGCCAGATCCTCCGGCGTGGGCTGAGTGAGTCCGGTGATGATGCCCAGGCCGCCGGCCTCGGAGACCGCGGCCGCGAGCTCGGCGCGACCGACCCACATCATGCCGCCCTGGACGATCGGATGCTCGACGCCGAACTCTTCGGTGAATCGCGTCTTCAACATGGAGGACTCCTAGACGTGTGCGGTGGTGGCGTGTGAGTCGGGCCGATAGAAGACGGCCTCGCGCTTCTCCGAAAAGGCCGCCCGGGCCTCCTGGGCATCGGCGCCGCGCATGTTGTTGGCCTGAGCGTGGTTCTCCCGCTGCAGTGCGGCCTCGATGCTGCCACCGTCCGCGGCGGCGTCGAGCAGCTGTTTGGTCAGTGAGAGCGCCTGGGCGGGCGCGTGCACCAATCGCCGGGCCATGGACTCGACCGTGCTGTCGAGTTCCTCGGCGGGCACGATTCGGGTCACCAGACCGAGCTCGGAAGCCTCTGCGGCCGAGAGGATTTCACCGAAGAAGGCGAGTTCTTTGGCCTTCTGCAGACCGACCAGGCGGGGCAGCAGCCAGCTGCCCCCGAAGTCGAGCGAGAGCGCGCGGCGGATGAAGATCTGGGAGAACCTGGCCCGGTCGGTGGCGACGACGAGGTCGCAGCCGAGCGCGAGATTCCAGCCGGCGCCGACCGCGACGCCGTCCACCTTGGCGATGGTGGGGATGGTCAGCGCGGACAACGCCTCGGCGGCGTGACTGGCGCGCTTCATATAGTCCAGTGCGTCATCGGAGATTCCGTCCAGGTCGGCTCCGGAACAGAAGTCTCCGCCGGCACCCGTCAGCACCATCACCCGATCGCCTGGTCTGCGTTCTATCTCGGTGAAGGTTTCGGCGAGCTCACGCCACATCGCCGGGCTGCCGGCATTCTTCTTCTCCGGCCGTGACATCACAACCGTCACCACCCCGTCGTGGCGTTCGACTTTCAACGTCTGCACCGTGCCTACCTCTCCGCCGACCTGCTGGCAGCGCCGCCAGAACCTTACCTAGATAACATAGTTCACTATGTGACGGGCACGCAAGATCGAGGTGAGCACGTCGACGAGATCACTTTCACCGAACCGAAATCATCGGCGATAATCAGCGATTTCGACGCTCAACCGACGTTTTCGATCGCAGCCGCCGAGTCGGCCGGACGCTCGAAATCCGCAGCCGCACACTGACGTTCTCCGAATCTCAATGCGCACCTGGTGTACTTAGATTGCTTATTGACACATCTTATCTTCGCACCTACCTTTACCTCACCCAGGGTTTGTGATCCACATCACCCGACGAGCAGTGCTGCTCAGCCTGAGAGAAGGAACCATGACCGATAAGCGTGACAATCGGCGATCCATCAAGCCCCGAGTCGGCAGGCTGGCCCTGATCGCACTCGTGCCCGCGATCGCACTCGCCACCGCCTGTAGCAGCGGCGACAACTCCTCCGGCACCTCGGCCGAGGCTCCCAGCAGCGCCTTCCCCGACAAACCGGCGACCGGCAGCCCGATCAAGATCGGACTGATCAATCCCGAAGGCGGGCCCGCGGTGTCGCAACCGTCGAACCGTGAGGCAGCCGCGGCGGTCGTGCAGTACGCGAACGCGAACCTGGGCGGTATCGCCGGACATCGCGTCGAACTCGTCACCTGTGCGGCGAAAGAAGACCCCGCGTCCAACCGCGACTGTGCCAACCAGATGGTCGAGGCGAAGGTCTCCGCTGTCGTCGTCACCACCACCGCCTACGGCGACGCGATGGTCCCGGTCATCACCGGAGCAGGCATTCCCTACCTCACCCCGGCCGGGGCGAGCGCCGCGGAGATGACCACTCCCGGCGCATTCGCTCTCACCGGAGGATTCCCCGGCTCCCTGAAATCGATGGCGGTCTACGCCGCTGGCAAGGGGTACAAGAAGGTCACCGCTTTCGTCACCGATTCCGGCACCGCGCCCGCCACCACGAAGACCATGGGCGGGGCCGCCTTCAGCGCCGCGGGCATCGACCTGCAGGTCGTACCCATTCCGCTGGGCACACCGGATGCCACCCCGCAGGTGAACTCCGGGATCTCCGGCAATGTCGGCGCCATCGCGGTAGTGGGCGACGCGACGATGTGTACCTCGGTGGTCAAGGCACTGGGCGCCCTGGGCGCCACGCAGGACAAGATGCTGATCCAGCCGTGCCTGGATCCCGCCACCGTCGAGGCTGTCGGCGACGCAATGAACGGCGCCCACGTCTTCACCACCGCGGACCTGGTCTCCAATGATCCCGAGGCGGTGCTCTACCGCAGCGTGATGAAGATGTACGCACCCCACACCGATCTCAGCGGCTACACCTACATCGGCTACCAGGGCATGCTCGGTCTGGTGCGCGCCGCCCAGGGGGTGACCGGCGATCCGAACGCCGCGGCGATCTCCACCGCCATCAAATCCGCCCAGAACGTGCCGTTGCCCGCCGGACACGGCATCACCTTCACCTGCAACGGCAGCACGATCGCGCAACTGCCCTCGATCTGCAGCACGCAGTTGGTGACGGTCACGGTCGACGACGGCAAGCCCACCGACCCGCAGATCACCAAGTAAGTCCCTGGCCTCAGCGAAATGTGTGGTATTCGAGGAGCTTTCCGTGACTGATCATGTGGTGTTCCTGGCACTGGGACTGGGCAACGGCGCCGTGTACGCGGCGTTGGGCCTGGCACTGGTGATGACGTTCCGCAGTTCGGGCGTCGTGAACTTCAGCACCGGCGCAGTAGCTCTGTACGTGGCATACACGTACGGGTTCCTGCGCAAGGGCGAACTGCTCAACCCGATTCCCGGGATGGCGAGGACGGTTCATCTCGGCGGGCGCCTCGACTTGTGGCCCGCGATAGCGATATCACTCGTCATCGCCGCCGTGCTCGGAATCCTGATCTACGCCATCGTCTTTCGACCGTTGCGCACCGCGCCTCCGGTCGCGAAGGCGGTGGCCTCGATCGGGGTGATGCTGTTCGTGCAGGCCCTGCTGGCGGTGCGGGTCGGCACCACCCCGGTGTCGGTGAAGGCGATTCTGCCGTCGGGGGCGCTGTCGATCGGCACCGCCCGCATCCCCGCGGACCGGCTGTGGTTCGCCGCGGTGATCCTGGTACTCGCGGTGATTCTCGCCATGTCGTTCCGCTGGACGCGATTCGGCCTGGCCACCCGCGCCGCGGCGGAGACGGAGAAGGGAGCCCTGGTCACCGGTCTGTCCCCCGAACGCATCGCCTTCGGCAACTGGGCGCTGAGCACGATGGTGGCCGGGTTGAGCGGGATCCTGATCGCACCGATCGTGCCGCTCATCCCGGTCTCCTACACCCTGTTCATCGTGCCCGCGCTCGCGGCGGCGCTGGTCGGCAACTTCACCGCGCTGGGCCTGACGGTGGTCGCCGGTCTCTGCATCGGCATGGTGCAGTCGGAGACGACACACCTGCAGAGCACCATCGACTGGTTCCCGAAATCCGGTATGGCCGAACTGGTTCCGCTGCTGCTGATCCTCGTCTTCCTGGTGGTCCGGGGTCGGCCGCTACCGTCGCGCGGCGCCATCATCGTCCAGACGCTGGGCCGGGCGCCGCGACCGAAAGGACTGCTCTTCCCCACCGTTGCCTCGGTCGCGGTGGCCCTGGTAGCACTGCTCACAACCTCGGGTAGCTACCGCGCGGCGGTCATCACCACCCTGATCCTGGCGGTGGTCGCGCTGTCGCAGGTCGTGGTCACCGGGTTCGCGGGACAGATCTCGCTGGCACAGCTGACGCTCGCGGGGATCGGCGCGTTCACCCTCAGTCGGCTGACCAACGACCTGGGTATCCCGTTCCCGATCGCCCCCGTCCTGGCGGCACTCGCGGCAACGGTGATCGGTGTGGTCGTGGGACTGCCCGCACTGCGGATCCGGGGACTGCCCGTCGCCGTCGTCACGCTTGCGCTGGCGGTGTTTCTCGACGCGTTCTGGTTCCGCAACAGCAATCTCAACGGCGGGCTGAACGGCGCACACATCAAGAATCCGAGCCTGTTCGGCATTGATCTCGGTATCGGTGCGGGACAGGCATATCCGCGGATCGCATTCGGAATCGTATGCCTGGTGGTGCTGGTCCTGGTCGCGGTGGGCGTCGCCAAGCTGCGGACCAGCCGTCTCGGCGCGTCGATGCTCGCGGTGCGGGCCAACGAGCGCTCTGCGGCGGCATCTGGAATCGATGTATCCCGCACCAAGATCAAGGCGTTCGCCATCAGCGCCTTCATCGCGGGGCTCGGCGGGGCGCTGATGGGGTATCAGCAGACGGTGGCGACCGCGGAATCGTTCTCGGTCCTCACTGGCATCGGGCTGTTCGCGATGGTCTACATCGCGGGCATCACGTGTGTTTCGGGCGGCATTCTCGCCGGGGTCATCGGCGCGGGCGGAATCGTTTTCATCGTGATGGACCGCGTCCTGCACCTCGGCGACTACTACTCGATCATCTCCGGCATCCTGCTGGTACTGACGGTCATCCAGTACCCCGAGGGGCTGGTCGGCCACCTGCATCAGCATTCGGCACGAATCCGCCGGTGGCTCAGCCGAATTCGTCCGACCGCACCTCCGCACCACGAGTCGGCGCCCACCCTCGCCGCACCACCGCCACTGCGGGAGGTCTCGGAGGAGGTCCTGTTGTCCGCCACAGGCATAGGCGTGCGATACGGCGGAGTGGTGGCACTCGACGACGTCACCTTCGACGTCCGGGCGGGCGAGATCGTCGGGCTGATCGGACCCAACGGCGCCGGTAAGACCACCTGTATCGATGCCCTCAGCGGCTTCGCTTCCTCCTCGGGCGCGGTAACGCTCGGCGAGCGGCGCATCGACGGGATCGAACCGCACAAACGAAGCAAGCTCGGCCTCGGCCGGACCTTCCAGGGCATCGAGTTGTACGACGATCTGACGGTGCGTGAGAACGTCGCTGTCGGCACCGTCGCGGCGGCGAAACGCCCCGGCGAGAGATCCACACCACCGGATATCGACGCCCTGTTCGGGGTGCTCCATCTCGACGCGGTCGCCGATCGTTCGGTCAGCGAGCTGTCACAGGGGCAGCGCCAGCTGGTCTCGGTGGCGCGCGCCCTGGCCGGACGCCCCCGCATCGTCCTGCTCGACGAACCGGCCGCGGGCCTCGACAGCACCGAAAGTCAGTGGCTCGGTGCACGTTTGAAGGCCGTGCGGGACGCGGGAGTGACGGTGGTGATGGTCGACCACGACATGGAGCTGGTACTCGAGGTCTGCGACCGGATCGTGGTACTCGACCTCGGCCGCGTCATCGCCCAGGGCACACCCGAGCAAATCCAGTCCGATCCCGATGTGGTGCGCGCCTACCTCGGCACCACCCACTCCCCCACGGAGGTGTCCCCGTGACCACGGTCCTCGGATGTACCGAAGTCGACGCCGGCTATGCCAAGGGCCGGCCGTGTGTGCGCGGCTTCGACCTCTCGCTCGCCGAAGGCGAAGTGCTCTGTCTGCTGGGCCCCAACGGCGCCGGGAAGACCACTCTGCTGATGACCCTCGCCGGACTCCTACCGGGCCTCGGGGGCACCGTCACCATCGCCGGGACCTCCGTCAAACCAGGACAGGCACGGGCGGCGTCGCGGGCCGGGCTGGTTCTGGTGCCGGACGATCGCTCACTGTTCACCGGACTCACCGTCGAACAGAACCTCGAGCTCGCGCGCAAACGCTCGGGTCCGGCCGTCACCGACATCGTCGACTACTTCCCCCGGCTCGGCGAACGACTGGGGGTCACCGCGGGCATGCTCTCGGGTGGTGAACAGCAGATGCTCGCGATCGGCCGGGCGCTGATGCAGAAGCCCAAGGTACTGCTGATCGACGAGCTGAGCATGGGGCTCGCCCCCGTGATCGTCGAATCACTGCTCCCGGTGATCCGCCGGGTCGCCGACGACAACGGCACCGCGGTCATCCTCGTCGAGCAGCATGTCCGGCTGGCCCTCGAAACCGCCGACACGGCAATCGTTCTCGCCCACGGACGCGATGTACTACGCGGCAGCGCGACCGAACTGGCGGCCGACCCGGAGCAGATCGAACGGGCTTACCTGGGCACGGCGGAGGCCCCGGCGAGCGCCTGACCCGCCACCCGCGGTTCCTCGATGTCACACCGGTTCACGAAACATGATCCGGTGTGGCACAGGTGAACTCGGTCACTGTGCGTGCTGTCCGGGCCGCAGCTCGACGAATTGCTGCGCACTCTCGGCAACCACCGCCACCTTCTCACCCGACAGCGGGCTGGCATCGTAGGGGTCACCGTTGTCCTTGTGCGACATGAATTCTCCCTTTCGACCCGCAACCGTCAGCTGCGAGCGACCGGGCTCGGTGACCGCCTCCGGCCCGCTCGAGGCCGCGGCCCCTCAGGCATGGAGCGGGAGTACGGGTCAGGGGGCCCGACCGGTCGAGGATCAGTGCGGCCGGATCGCTCTCGCGCCGCAATATCGGCAGCGCCGGATCGACGGTCAGGACAGGTATCGGTACCGCGCACAGACGAGAAATCCGTCCCTGCCGATTCGGCAGGAACGGACTCTGTTCGACGCCTTTGCTCGACTCGAGCCGGCGCACAATACCTTTCGATGACTACCGCAGCCTCTCGATGGCTACCGCGCCTTCCACACCGGGGCACGCTTCTCGGCGAAGGCCAGCGGGCCCTCCTTGGCATCCTCACTGTTCATCAGAACCTGCCACTCGTCCTCCGAGTGAGCCCACCGGTCATTCTCGGCGGGACGGTCGCCCGCCTGGATACCGAGCGCGATCCGCTTGCTGGCCTGCACCGACAGCGGGGCGTTGACCGCGATCCGTTCGGCCAGCGCGAGCGCGGCCTCGACCACGGTGCCATCCGGAACGATCTGGTTGATCAGGCCGTACTCGTGAGCCGTCGCCGCCGAGATCGGGTCGCCGGTCAGGATCATCTCCATGGCCAGGCGCTGCGGTATCTGCGCCGGCAGCCGGAAGACCCCGCCTGCACCCGCGATCAGGCCACGCTTGACCTCGGGCAGTCCGAAGCTGGCGCTCTGCGCCGCCACGATCAGATCGGCGGAAAGGGCGAGTTCGGTGCCGCCGCCGAGTGCGGTGCCGTTGACCGCGGCGATGGTCGGCTTGCTGATGACGTGCCGAACGAAGCCGGCGAAGCCCCAGTCCTCGTTACCGGGTGCGAACAGTCCCTCGCCGCGCGAGATCGCCTTGAGATCCGCTCCCGCGCAGAAGGATTTGTCGCCCGCGCCGGTAATCACGACCACCCGGATCTCCGGGTCGTTCTCGGCCTCCACCAGTGCCGCGCCGACGGCCGTGCTGACCGCCGCGTTGACCGCGTTGCGGGCCTCGGGGCGATTGATGGTGATCAGCAGGACGTTGCCCTTGCGCTCGACCAGTGCCCCGGCCTGGGTTGCCGCCGTCATCACTTCACCAGCTCGAGGATCGTGGCGTTGGCTTGCCCACCGCCCTCGCACATGGTCTGCAGACCGTAGCGAATGTCGTTGCGGCGCATGTGGAATACCAGGTCGGTCAGGATGCGGGCGCCGGAGCCACCGAGCGGGTGGCCCAGGGCGATGGCGCCGCCGTTGGGGTTCAGCTTCTCATCGGGCGCGCCGATCTCCTTCTGCCAGGCCATCGGCACCGGCGCGAAGGCCTCGTTGACCTCGAACACACCGATGTCATCGATCGTCAGACCAGAGCGCTGCAGCGCCTTCTCGGTCGCGGGGATCGGGGCGCCGAGCATCATGACCGGGTCCGCGCCCGCCACGACCGCAGTGTGTACCCGGGCGATCGGCGTCAGCCCGTGCTTGCTCGCGAATTCGTCGCTGACGATCAGCAGTGCCGCCGCGCCGTCGGAGATCTGGGACGAGTTACCCGCGTGAATGACGCCGTCCTCCTTGAAGACGGTCTTCAGCCCGGCCAGCTTCTCCACGGTGGTGCCGCGGCGAATGCCCTCGTCCTTCGAGACCACGGTGCCGTCGGGCAGGGTGACCGGCACGATCTGCGCGTCGAACAGGCCGGCGTCCTGCGCGGCCGCGGCGCGTTCGTGCGAACGGGCCGAGAACGCGTCCACCTCGGCTCGCGACAGGGCCCACTTCTCGGCCATGATCTCCGCGCCGATGCCCTGATTGGGCGAGGCGTGATAACGCTCGGTGAACTTGGGGCTGAGCGGGCTGCCGCCACCGGCCACCGCCGCACCCATCGGCACCCGCGACATCGACTCGACCCCACCGGCGACCACGGCCTCGTAGTGACCGGCAAGAACGCTGGCCACGGCGAAGTTCAGCGACTGCTGCGACGAGCCGCACTGGCGGTCGACGGTCACACCCGGCACCGACTCCGGCCAGCCCGCGGCGAGCACCGCATTGCGAGCGATGTCGTGGGTCTGTTCACCGACCTGCCCCACGCAGCCCCAGATGACGTCCTCGATCAGCTCGGGTGCGATACCCGCCCGCTTGACCAGTTCCTGCAGCACGACCGCCGACAGGTCGACGGGGTGAATTCCGGACAGCCCGCCGTTGCGCTTGCCGACCGGAGTCCGCACCGCCTCGACAATTACAGCACCCATGGGGTTTTCCTTTCTACAGTCCGAGCGAGCGCCCGATGATTTCCTTCATGATCTGAGTCGAGCCGCCATAGATCGTCTGGATCCGAGCGTCGGCGTAGGCCTTGGCGATCGGATACTCCATCATGAATCCGTAGCCGCCGTGCAGCTGCTGGCAGGTGTAGATCAGGCGCTGCTGCAGTTCGGTGGTCCACCATTTCGCCTTGGCGGCATCGGTGCCGTCGAGGGTGCCCGCGTTCAACGCGGTGATGCACCGGTCGACGTACACCTGGGCGAGATCGACCTCCGTCTCGAGTGTCGCCAGCTCGAACTTGTTCGCCTGGAAGGACCCGATCGCTGTCCCGAATGCCTTGCGGGACTTCACATATTCGAGCGTCATATCCAACAGTGTCCGGCACGAGGCGACGGCCGTGACCGCGATGGACAGCCGTTCCATCGGCAAGTTGCGCATCAGGTGCAGGAATCCCTTGCCGACCTCACCGATCACATTCGCCGACGGGACCCGCACCTGATCGAAGGTGAGTTCCGCGGTGTCCTGGGAGTGCATGCCCAGTTTCTCGAGGTTGCGGCCGCGGGTGAACCCCGGCATCCCACGCTCGACACCCAGCAGGGTGAACGCTGCGCTGGCCTTCGCATCGGGGTCGGTACGGGCGACCACGATCACCAGGTCGGCATGGATACCGGAGGAGATGAAGGTCTTCGATCCGGTCAGCACCCAGTCGTCGCCGTCCCTGTGCGCCGAGGTCCGAATCCCCTGCAGGTCACTGCCCGCGCCCGGTTCGGTCATCGCCACCGCCACCACCAGCTCACCACTGGCGAACGCCGGGAGCCACCGCGCCTTCTGCTCGTCGTTGGTGAGCTCGAGCATGTAGGGGGCGAGTACGTCGTTCTGCAGGGTGAAGGCCGGACCGCCCGAGGACGCCCGGGCCAGTTCCTCGGCGACAATCGCGTTGTAGCGGAAATCGCCCGCCACCCCGCCGCCGCCGAACTCCTCCGGAACCGAGAAGCCGATCACTCCGAACTTGGCGGCATCGACATACAAGTACTTGTCGATGATGCCGTCGGACTCCCACTGCTGCTGATGGGGAGTCGCGTAGCGGGCCAGGAATTCACGGACCGTCTCGCGGTACTGGTCGTGTTCGGCTTCGAAGATTTCTCGCTGCATCTGTGGCTACCTTCCCGATGCGACCGCTGGCACCGACGCGGATTCGTCTATCGCCCCGACCATTTCGAGCAGGCGACGCCGATCCACCTTCAGCGACACACTTCTCGGCAGCTCGGGCACCGTGTAGATCCGCACCGGGATCTCGTAGGCGGTGAGCTGGCCGCGGCAGAATGCCTTCAGCTCGGCCTCGGGGACCTCCGTGGCGCCCTCGCGTAGCTCCACGACCGCGACGGGCACCTTTCCGAGTCGCTCGTCGTCGCGGCCGTACACCGTGGCGTCCAGGATCGCGTCGTGCGCGCGCAGCGCCTCGGCGACGGTTTCGGGCTGAATCTTGAACCCGCCCCGGATGATCGCATCATCCGCGCGACCGTCGATATAGACGAATCCGTCCTCGTCGAGGTGGCCGAGATCCGAGGTGCGAACCCATTCGTGTTTGCCGGTGCCGGTCTGACTGGAGCTGACCTCGAGCCGCCCGGACTCACCGAGCGGCAGGACCGTGCCGTCCTCGGCGACCGCCCGGAGCTTCACTCCCGGCATTTCCCGCCCGACGCTGCCACGCTTCTTCGTCCACCACTGTGCATGCATCGGTTTCGTCCACCCGGCGATCGCGCCGGAGAACTCGGTGGCCCCGTACATGATCAGTACCGGGATGCCGTACTTGGCGGTGAATTCGTCGGCGAGGTCCGGGTTGACGAATGTCGTTCCCGCGGTGATCGCACGCAGACTGGCCAGGTCTTCGGCCGGGACGTCGGCGCTGATCACCGCACGCATTCCGGCCGGCGGCAGACCGGCGACCTTCGGTTGATGCTCTTTGACCGCCGCGCACCAGCCCTCGACGGTGAAGCGCGGGAGCATCACGAACGGCCTGGCCTCCGCGAGGTTCTGCAACACGCCCCACAGGCCGCCGATATGCACGATCGGGAGCGTGACCAGCGCGACACGGCCGGTGAGGAGCTTGCGGTCGGGCGGGCCGGCCGCGCCGGTATGGCCGTGCACGGCGGTCAGCGCGGCCTCGAGCTGACGCCAGGTGAGCGGAATCCGCTTGGGCGGGCCGGTGGTACCCGAGGTGAACATCTCCACGCCCACCGGATCGGCGATCTCGCCGTCGCGCTCCGGCGGGGTGGCCGCGGTCGCCTCGGTGGTGGCGGCGACCTGCTGGCCGTCGACGGCGAATCCGATCATGCCGCCTTTCTCGGCCGCGGACCGGAACAACGGTTCGCTCCACAGGGATTCGGATGCCAGAACAGCACGGGGGTACGCATTGGCCATATCGGCGGTGAGCCGCGCAGCCGGCTGCATCGGGTTGAGGGTGATGACTGTGCGCCCCTTGCCCAGGATGGCGATGAGCGCGGCGATCGACTCCATCCGATTGTCGAGCACCACGCCGACTCTGCTGCCCTCGTTGCACTCGGCCTCGGCCAGTGCGGTGTCCAGGGTCTCCGCAAGTGCCCGGACCTCCCCCCAGGTGAACCAGGTGTCACCCTGCTGAATCATGGGCGCGTCGTCGTCGGCCTCCCACAGCCGCGCCAACGCGCCTCTGATGCTCGTCATTGTTTTCCTCCCACTCTTGCGGTAGCGGGCCACCGAGTCGGGGCGCCGCACTCCGGCTCCCGGCCGTATCGATCGCCGTGATCACGCAGTCCGGAATCCCGGCTGTCGTATGCTCTATTCAGAAGATAGCTGACATGGTTAACTAGGTCAACATTCAAAGGAGGAACGTCGTGGATTTCGCATTGAGTGCCGAGCAGGAAGACCTGGCCGCCAGTGAGCGCGCATGGCTGGCCAAACACGACCCGATCGCGGCGCGACGGCCGACCATCGACGACGGTCCGGCGCGAGTGCCCGACATCGCCACGCAACACGTCGTGGAGTCGGGGCTGATCGGCTTGCTCACCGCCGACATGGGTGGCACCCATGTCGATCTCGCGGTCCTGGTCGAAGAACACGGCCGAGCTGCCAGCGCCGTACCACTCGCCGAGCTGGCCCTGGCCACGGCCGAACTCGCCAAGCTCGACCACCCGCTGGCCGCGCTGGCCGAGGCGAACGCGAACGGCACCGAGTCGATTCCGCTGGTCCTCGCCTCGGTCGACGGCTCCCCCCTCACCGCCGAGATCGTCGGCGAGCAGTTGCGCATCAGCGGCTCCACCACACCTGCCACAGCACTGCTCGACGGCACCGGATTCCTGCTCGCCACAACATCTTCCGACCGCACCGAAATTCTCGTCCACGTCGCGGCCGGGAGCGAAGGCGCCGGTGTGCGCACCCTGGAAACACTCGACCTCACCAGGTCCTGGTCGATCCTCGACCTCGATCTGGCGGTGCCCGCCGAGCACTGGACGAGTGTCCCGACGGGGACCGTCGCGTATCTCGCGGATGCCCTGGCCCTCTACCGGAAGATGGACGCGCTCGGCGCTGCCGAGCGCCTGGTGGAACAGACGGTCGAGTATGCGGGTCAGCGCACCCAGTTCGGTCAGCCGATCGGCTCGTTCCAGGCCGTCAAACACCACTGCGCCGATATGGCACTGCGGACCGAGGCGTCCCGGGCGTCGTTGTGGGCCGCCGCGGTCGCACTCGACGGAAGCGACGCCGCCGCCCGCAGCACCGCGGTCTCCGCGGCGGCGGCCTATGCGGGCGAAGCCACCAGCACCGTGGCCTCGATCGCCCTGCAGGTGCACGGCGGGATCGGGTTCACCTGGGAGCACGACCTGCATCTGCTGACCCGCCGGATCAAGGTGGACGAGTTGCTCAACGGTTCGGTGAGCTGGCACCGCCGACGGCTCGTAGGCGCCTGAGCGACAACGCATTCCGCCATGCGGCAGGTTCGAGTTCCGGCTCGCCGGCGAGCCGGTGCCGGTTCACGCCCGCCGCACGCCCAGCCCGAATTTCGCGGGATCCAGGCACTCGAGGTACTCGACCGCGGTATCTATCGCCTCGTTCAGTTCGGCACGAGTGCGGCATTTGAGCACCACGCGGGCGGACTCCGCGCGCATCGCCAGCAGAAAGTCACGGAGCAGCTTCTCCCGGCGCGAGGACCCCAGGCCGAGTAGTGCGATGTCGTGGTCGCCACCCCGGCGCGCCTGACCCCGGCGGATCGCGTCGAAACCCGGTGGCGTATCGCCCATGGCCGCCACCCGGGCCCGGGACTGGTTCTCCCACAACAGTTCCAGATATGCCCGGGTGCTCACCCCGTACAACTGCATCGGGTTGTCGACACCATCCGCGCGCGCGGACTCCACGGCCTCCCGCACCCGCCCGTCGATCTGCTCGACCAGATCGCTCCAGATCGCCAGGAAGACCTCGGCCTTACCGCCGAAGTGGTGATAGATGCTGCCGACACTGACTCCGGATTTGTCGACGATATCGGCCATGGTCGCCGCGGTGAATCCACGTTCGCCGAAGATCTCCGCGGCGGCATCGAGTACCCGGTCCTTGGTTTCCGGCGAACTCGTCCAGCCGCGGGTGCGGCCCTTGGTATCCGTCATCGATCCTCCGTCGCCCGAGATCCGCGCCTTGACTTCTCCCACCCTCCGTGGTGATAATCACCTTACATTCTAAAATACCATTCTAGAAACTGATTCTGGCCAGACGGAGCGGTTCCCGACGACCGGGATCGTTGTGGCCGACCCGGGGACGCATCCGTCCCACATCAGCCGCGCATTTCCTCTCACCGTCACGGTGGAGAGATCAGGAGGCATCACATGACAATCAAGCTGTGGGCGAACTCGGCGGACTCGCACTTCCTCGAGCCCGAGGATCTGTGGCGCAGCCGGCTGCCCAAGCGGCTGGCCGAACTCGTCCCCCGGTCGGAGAAGGACCCCGACGGCAAGTGGGAGACGGTGTTCGTCGACGGGCAGGCCTTCCGGCGCCGGCTGCCCACGATCTCCCAGGAGGAGTTCTTCGCCGCAAGTCACCGCGCGCCCGGCTCCGCCGATGTGACCAAGCGCCTGCCGGACCTCGATGAAGAGGGCATCTGGTCGGAGCTGGTGTTCCCGTCGCTGGGCATGTGGGCGTCGTCGTTCCGCACTCCCGAGGTGCTGCGGGAGGCGACCCGGGCGTCCAACGACTGGGCCAAAGAGGTCATCATGGACTACTCGCCACGCCTGCTCCCCACCGCTCAGGTCTCGACCCTGTCCATCGAGGACGCGTGCGCCGAGCTGAAGCGTTGCGGCGAACTGGGTTTCAAGGCCGTCTTCCTGACCGTCGCCCCGCACCCGCAGCAGAAGGACTACAACCACGACGCGTGGGAGCCGTTCTGGGCGCTCGCCGAGGACATCGGCATGGTCATCTCGTTCCACATCGGCACCGAGCCGATCGATATGGCCAGCGGCGGCGCGGCCGGTGTCATGTACCGGGGACCCGGCGGCGCGGTGCTGAACTACACCGAGACCACGTTCGGCGGCCAGCGTGCGGTGATGAAACTGGTCGCCTCCGGAGCGCTGGACCGGCACCCGAACCTGAAAGTCCTTGTCTCCGAAGGCGGTGCGACCTGGGTGCCGTTCATCGCCGATCGGATGGAGGAGGGCTACCGCCAGCATTCCCAGGTGGTGCGCCCGAAGCTGAACCGCTCGCCGAAGGAGATCATCTACTCCCAGGTGTACGCGTCGTTCCAGCACGACGAATCGGCCGTGCACGCGATGACCGCCATGGGCTTCAACAACGTGATGTGGGGCAGCGACTACCCGCACATGGAGGGCACCTACGGCCACACTCAGAAGACCCTCCACCATCTGTTCGACAATGTCGATCAGGCCACCCGCGACCGGATCACCTTCGGCGCATTCCGGGAACTGTTCCCCGACGCCCCGCTGCCGCCTGCCCCGGGCACCCTCAACCCGGCCGCAGCGACGGCCTGACGGCGGCCGTCCCCGACAGAATCGAGAACACCCCATGGAAGACAGCGTTCTCTACGACCTGCCGACCGAGTTCTTCGCCGACATGGCCGCCGCCTCGGGCTACTGCGATGCCCAGTCCATCCTGCCCGTCGACGGAAAGTATCTGTGCCACTGCACCTGTGGCCGCTGGGACGTCGAAGCCCCCACCCGCGACGAGGGCCTGACCCTCGCCCGCGCCCACACCTCGGAAACCCAGTAGCACAACCGAATACGACGCATCCGCATCGGCCCCCGGACCGGTGCGGATGCTTCATTTCACGAACCGGAGAATCATGAAGGTCGACCTCCCCCTGTCCTCCCCCACCGGCGCCCTCGCCGATGTCGCGGCCATGGCCCGGAACGCCGAGTCGAGCGGATTCGACGGCGTCTCCTACAGCGAGGTCGTCTCGGATCCATTGCTGCACTTGACGATTGCCGCCGGGGTCACCGAGCGCGTCGACCTGCTGACCAATATCGTCGTGGCCTTCGCGCGATCTCCGATGACGCTCGCCGTACAGGGACGCGCACTACAGGACTACAGCGGCGGACGACTCACCCTGGGCCTGGGCAGCCAGATCAAACCCCATATCGAGCGCCGCTTCTCGATGCCGTGGAGTTCCCCGGCCGCACGGATGGCCGAATTCGTCTCGGCCATGCGCGCCATCTGGTCAGCCTGGGCCACCGGCGAGAAAATGAACTTCCAGGGCGAGTTCTATTCGCACACCCTGATGACACCGATGTTCACGCCGGCGACCGAACAAACCGACCCGAAGATTCTGCTCGCGGGCGTCGGCGCGAAAATGACCGAGACCGCGGGCGCGGTCGCGGACGGCCTACTGCTGCACGCCTCTACGACGGACAGATATCTGCGTGAGATCACCCTGCCGGCCCTGGCAACCGGCCGGGCGGCACCCGATGCTCCGGCCGCCGCACCCGAGATCGTGGCATCGACGTTCGCAGCCCTGGGACACACCGAGGAGGCACTGTCCACATCGATGACCGCGGTTCGCCGACAGATCGCCTTCTACGGTTCGACGCCGGCCTACCGCCCGGTGCTGGAGGTCCATGGTCTCGGCGAACTCGGCGAGGAGCTGACCCGACTGTCGAAGAGCGACCGCGCGGATAAATGGTCCGAGATGGGAACGCTGATCGACGACGACATCCTCGACCTGTTCGCGGTCGTCGGCACACCCGAGGGGGCGGCAAAAGCACTACTCGACCGAGTCGGCGACGTCGTCACGCGGTACGAGATCAACAACATCGGCATCCCGACGCCCGGCCTGCAACTGGAGTTCGCTGCCGCATTGCGGTCCAGCCAAATCTGATCCACCGATCTTTGCGGCATCCTTCGGGGCCACGCCCGAAGGATGATGTTCCGCCCGATCGCCATGTTCCATGGCTGTCGGCACCAGCCATTGTCTCGGAAATCGTTCGAGACAATGGCTCTAGGTGACGTTCGTGACCGAACGGGTCAGTTCATCGATGAACTGGTGCACGTTGCCCTGAGGCCACATATCGCGCACCGACATGTCGAGCATCAATCGGCCGTGTACGGCCGACCAGAGAGACATCGCGCCTTCCCAGGGCGTCTGCGTCATTCGCATGCCCTCCTCGGCCAGCCAGGTCACCGCCATGTGCCATCGCTGGGCCACATCGGTGGCGTTGGGGCCGCCATCGGCCAGATCCGCCGGGGGGACGTTGAAGATCAACCGGAATCCGACGGGATTCTCCTGTGCGAACCGGCAGTAGCCGTGGGCGACCGCCGCGAACCGCGCAGCGGGCCTCAGCTCGGCCGCGTCCTGCGCCGCACGGTCCATTTGCTCCAGCAGTTTCTCGAACAGGGAATGGATGGCCGCGCGCCCCAACGTCTCCTTGTCGGGGAAGTGGCGGTAGATGGCCGGAGCGGTGATGTTCGCTTCCTTGGCCACCTCACGCAGAGACAGCGGGATGGGGCTCATTCGCTCCTCGTCGGCGATCAGCCGCAGCATCGCGTCGAGGATCTCCGTGCGCAGCTTCGCGCCCGTCCCACGGGCGTTGCGCACCCTGCCGACAGCGGCAGCTTCGGGCGAACCGGGTGAATCGACGAATGAAGCCATTGTCCCAGGTTCGCACAGCGCAGTTGTGACGTACAGAACAAGCACGCGTGTGGTCCAGCACTTGCCGGGTAAGTAAACGAGTGTAAATTTATATCTGTAAATACGTGGTGCCCGAGTCATCCGAACCCACCAGGAGAACCCATGCGGATCACCATCGAAGAAGACAAGTGCTGCGGTGCCGGACAATGCGTACTGGCCGCCCCGGAACTCTTCGACCAGCGCGACGAGGACGGTGTTGTCGTCCTGCTCGACGCCGACCCCGGCCCGGGCGAGCATGAGAACGCCCGCAACGCCGCGAATCTGTGCCCCGGTGCGGCCATCGCGGTCCACGAATGACCACGACACCAGACGAGGTTCTCATCGTCGGCGCGTGGACCACCGGACTGGCCACCGTCGAGGGTCTTCGCCAATCCGGCTATCAAGGCCGAATCACATTGGTCGGCGCCGAACCCCATCTGCCCTACGATCGGCCGCCCTTGTCGAAACAGCTGCTGTCGGGCAGCTGGGACCGCGGCCGGCTCGCTCTGCGGGGTGCCGAGATCTACGACAACCTCGGGATCGAGCTGCGACTCGGTAGCCGGCCGTCTCCGTCCCCTACGTCTGGTCCGACCAGTACGACCTCGAAATTCAGATCCACGGGTTCAGCCGGGACACCGAGCGGATGCGTGTCGTCGACGGCACCATTGCGGACCGCAAGTTCACCGCCCTGTGCGCACGCGAGGGTCGGGTGACCGCTGCGATCGGCGTCAACACGGTCCGCCCGCTGCGGGGCCTTCGATCTCTGGTCAGCGACCGCACCGAATGGGCGACCGCAGCGACCGCGCACATCACAGCCCCCTGACCACCATCCCATCCCTAGGAGCAGCCTTGACGACCACCGAACAAGCCCCGGCACCCCAGTTCCCACTGCACCGCGGATGCCCGTTCGCCCCGCCCGAACGCGCGGTCGAGTTTCGTGACGAAGGCACCCCTCGCAGGGTGCAGATCTGGAACGGCGACCAGCCCTGGCTCATCACCCGCCACGACCAGATCCGCGAAGTACTCAGCGCCCCCGACCGTTTCGGCGCCGATGTCACCATGCCCGGATTCCCGAACAGCAGCGACGCCCAGCCCCACGTGGAGGGCGACCTGTTCTTCCGCAAGGACGGCGCCGAGCACATGCCGACCCGGCGAATCCTCAACCCGGACTTCACCGCGAAGCGTTCGCAGACCCTTCGCCCCAGGATCGTCGAGTTGACCCATGAGCTCATCGATCACTTGGAGACGCTCGAGCGCCCAGTCGACCTGATCGAACACTTCGCACTCGCTGTGCCCACCGTCGTCATCTGCGAGGTGCTCGGTGTACCGCCCGCCGACAGTCCCCGCGTGCACGAAGCCTCCAAGAAAACTGTCCAGCTGAGCGTCACCAAAGAAGAGAAGCTCGCCGCCATGCAGGACATGCACGACGTCCTGGAGGTGCACGCACAGCGCAAACGCAGCCGGCCCGACAGCAGCCTGCTCTCCCGCCTGGTCAACGTGCACGTCGACGAGAAGCACGATTTCGACTTCGAATACGCCATCCGCCTGGGCATGCTCGTGATCGGAGCCGGGCACGAGACCACCGCCAACATGATCGGCCTGGGCATTCTCGCGCTGCTGCGCGAACCGGCCCAGCGCCGGATTCTGCTTTCCGACCCGGACAAGTACGCCGGCACCTGTGTCGAGGAGATGATGCGCTACTGGAGCATGGTGCAGACCGAGCCGCGCCGGGTCTGCTTGCAGGACACCGAAATCGGCGGCACGCTCATCCGCGCCGGTGAAGGCATCATCTGCAATCTGCCCACCGCCAACCGCGACCCGGCGGTCTTCGACAACCCCGAGACCCTTGACATCACTCGGGTACAGCGCCAGCACATCGGATTCGGCTTCGGCGTCCACCAATGCCTCGGCCAGAACCTGTCCCGGGTGGAAATGCAGGTCGCCTGGCCCATCCTGTTCCAGCGCCTGCCCGAGCTGCGCCTGGCCGTCGACGAAAGCGAGCTGCACTTCCACAACGACGCGCTGACCTACGGCCTCGCGGAACTACCGGTCACCTGGTGACCGGACACAGGCGATGATACGAAACCAGGAGAACACATGAGTCACAAACTCGAAGGGAAAACCGCGGTCGTCGTCGGTGGCGGCCAGACCCCGGGCGCCACACTCGGCAACGGACGTGCCGTGGCATTGACCTTCGCACGCCACGGAGCGAACGTACTGGTCGTCGACCGAGACGCCGATTCGGCCGAAGAAACCGCGAAACTCGTTCGCGCAGAAGGCGGATCTGCCGCCTCGCACCGCGCGGACATCACCGTCGAGCAGGACTGTGCGGGCATCCTCGACGCAGCGGTGCGGGCATACGGACAGGTCGACGTGCTGCACAACAACGTCGGCATCGTCCCGGCCGGACGCACGGAGGAGATCTCGGCCGAGAAATGGCGTCAGGGTTTCGAGGTGAATCTCACGGGCATGTGGCTCACGTGCAAATACGTTCTGCCCCATATGCGTGAGCGGGGAACCGGCGCCGTCATCAACATCTCGTCGATGGCCGGTCTGCTGTACGCCGGTGACAACATCACCTACAGCACGTCCAAGGCCGCTGTGCACTCGCTGACCCGTTGTCTCGCCATCGAATACGCGCCCCACGGCATACGGGTCAACTGCATCGCGCCGGGCATGATGGACACACCGATGGGCGTCGACTCGGTCGCACGCGCCAGCGGCGCGGACCGCGAAACCGTCGCCGCCCAACGGGCGGCCCTGGTCCCCATGGGACACCAGGGCACAAGCCAGGACGTCGCCAACGCGGCCCTGTTCCTCGCCACCGACGATTCCGCATTCATCACCGGAACCGTCCTGCCCGTCGACGGCGGATTCACCCTGCGCGCAGGAATGCCCTGACCGCCTTCGGCGAAACGAACCCCACAAGGAGTAATGCATGACCGACAATCGCGCGAAAGCGCTCGAAGTACTCCAAGAGATGCTCCCGGAAATGCTCGGCGCGGACAACGATCAGGTCCAGACCTCCGGATTCGCCGCCGAACTCGGCGAATTGAGCCTCGACCATGTCTTCGGGGGACTATGGGCGCGCCCTGGGCTGGACCGGCGTTCCCGTAGCCTCGTGACGCTGGGAATCCTCATCGCCCTGCGCGCCACCGAAGAAATAAAAGTGCACTTCCCGATCGCACTGCGAAACGGAATCACACGAGACGAACTCGAAGAAGTCGTCTACCACGCGGCAGGCTACGCCGGATACCCCGCCGCATCGACCGCCCGGCTCGCCGGTCAGGAAGTTCTGGACTTCGACGAGGCAGCAGCGCAAGACCCGCTTCGCCACATGAAAGCCACCGACTAGAGCAAACTCGTTCGAATCGGCACCGACCTTCTCCATTTCCCGGTGAAGGACCGAGCCCGGCGCCGGACATCTCGTCCTCGACCGAGGTGTCCGGCGCCGACATTCGCTTCGCCACCACTACGTCCGTAGCTCGCCAAACTGCAAACCCTCATCCTCGGATATCGGCGTCGTGAACGGAAATGGTGGTTGGATGAGCGCGCTCATCGCGGCATCTTCAGCCCGCGCTCAGCGATGATGTTGCGCATGATCTCCGAACTTCCGCCGGCGATCGTGTATGCGCGCGCGTAGAGGAACTCGTCCTGCCACCGGCCGTGGTCGACGGCACCGGGATCACCCTCGACCAGGATGCCCGCCTCGCCGCTCAACTCCAGTGCGAATCGCGAAATGTCCACGCCGAGTTCGCTGAACATCAGCTTGGCCATGGGGGCGTCCTGTACTCGCTCGGTGCCGCGCGACCATCGGCTGATGTTGGCGTAGACCAGCGCCGAGAGGGCCTCGACCTCCGCGGTGAACTTGCCCAGTTGCTCCTGGACCGCACCGTCCTCGATGGCCGGGCGTCCGCCCCGGTCGGTTCGTTTTGCCAGATCCTCGAGCGCATCCACGTTCTGCCGTAGCCGCACAACGCTCGTTGCGACACCGCTGCGCTCATGCCCGAGGCTCGAATTGGCAATGGCCCAACCGGAATTCAACTCGCCGATCAGAGCGTCGGCGGGCAATTCGACGTCGTCGAGGAATACCTCGTTGAAGTCCGACGTTCCGGTCATCTCGCGTAGCGGACGCACGTCGACACCGGGCAGGTTCATATCGACGATGAAGGCGCTGATGCCCTTGTGCTTGGGCGCGTCCGGATCGGTGCGGGCCAGCAGGTAACCGTAATCGGCCCAGTGCCCGTTGGTGGTCCACACCTTCTGACCGGTGACCCGGAAGACTCCTGCCTCGGTCCGCACCGCCTTGGTGCGCAACGAGGCCAGATCACTGCCAGAGCTGGGCTCGCTGAACAATTGGCACCAGGTGTCCTTACCGGCGCGGATGCCCGGCAGGTAGCGCTGACGCTGCTCCTCGGTGCCGAAATCGATCAGAGCATGCGAGACCAGACTGCCCGCGCCCGCGAAGTGCGGCGCTTGGGCTCGCGCGATCTCCTCCCCGACCACCACATCACGTTCGGCCGAGTACGAACTCCCCTGTCCCCCATACTGTTCCGGCCAGTCCCCGCCCATGTATCCGGCGGCGAACAGCTTGCCGATCCACTCGGTGATCAAGGTGTGCTCGGCCCGGTTCTCGGCACTGCGCACACCGGCCTTCGGCGGGATCGCCGGCGCATTGGCCTCGACGAATTCCCGCACTTCGCGGCGGAACTGCTCGAGCTCGGGGCTCATTCCGTAGTCCATCCAGCTACTCCTTCTGCGGCGACCCGGCGGTCAGCGAACCTCGTACTTGCGGGTGGGCACCTCGGACCGCACGACCTGCTCCTGCCCGATCGGGTTGCCGATGATCGTGTACGTCATGGCGGTGGCGAGGGCGCTCGAGCGGCCGGTGTTTCGGGACTCCCAGATCGCCCGGATGCTGCCCTGTATCGCGGCCGGCGGTTTGGCGGCGATCCGCTCGGCGAGATCCTGCGCACGATCCCACAGCTGCTCGCGCGGCAGTATCTCGCTGACGAAGCCGATCTGCTGGGCGCGCTCGGCCGACATGCGCTCATCGAGTCCCAGCAGCACCATCCGCAGTACCTCGCCGATCGGGATGCGATGCGCGAGCCCGATCGGCTCCAGGGCCGCGACCATGCCGTAGGAGACGTGCGGATCGAAGAACTGTGCGTCGTCACTGGCGATGATGATGTCGGCCTCGTTGAGCCAGTAGAGGGCGCCACCGGCGACCATGCCGTGCACCGCGCAGATCAGCGGCTTCCAGCAGCCGTTCTGCTTGGGCGAGAGATCGACGCCGGGGTCCTGCCTGCTGAACGGGTTGTCGGCGAGGTAGGTCCCCTCCTTCACGTCCACACCCGTACAGAAGGCGCGATCACCGTTGGCCCGCAACACGATCGCGTGCACGTCGTCCTCGTCGTCGGCGAATCGCCACAGTGCCTTGAACTCCGCGCGCATCGCGTCGTTGAAGGAGTTCAACCGATCCGGCCGGTTGAGCGTGATGGTCAGGACGTGCTCCTTCAGCTCCGCGATGACCGTTGTCAACCCGTTCAGATCCACCGTTCCTCCTGTAGTCGCCTACTGCGTCAACAAAGCTTACTAAGTTATCCTTCAAATGTCAGTAGTCGGCGCGCACGCCGACGGGGACGAGGCCAGGAGATACCCGACCATGACACAAAGCTTGCTCTTCTCACCGCTGACCCTGCGCGGGGCCACGGTCAAGAACCGGCTGTGGGTCGCGCCCATGGCCCAATACTCCGCCACCGACAACGGCATTCCGACCGACCGGCACCTGGGCGGCATGGCCCGCGGCCGCGCCGGACTGGTGATGTCGGAAGCAACCGCGGTGCTCCCGGAGGGACGCGTCTGCATTCCCGACGCCGGGATCTGGAGCGACGAACATGCCGAGCGCTGGTCGCGGATCACCCGGAACCGCACGCGCTGACCATCGAGGAGATAGCGGATATCGTCGCCGCCTACGCCGCAGCGGCGCGGCGCGCCGTCGAGGCAGGCTTCCAGGTCCTGGAAATCCATGCCGCGCACGGCTATCTGCTCAACGAGTTCCTGTCCCCAGGTCCCGTTCGCCCGCGCGGCGCGCGCGGCAAGCTCCATCCCGGTGATCGCGGTCGGACTGATCACCGAAGCTGTCCGGGCCGAACAGCTCTTGGTCGATGGCCCGGCCGACGCCCCGATGTTCGGCCGGCAGCTACTGCGCGAACCACACTGGCCGTTCCGGGCCGCGGTCGAACTGAGATCGGAGCTGCGCTGGCCCGGGCCGTACCGTTCGGCCCGATATCGGGGCAGCATCCCGTGATCGGGTGCCGGCACACGAGCGATCCGGATGCCACCTTCGGCCGACTCACCTCGGGCATCATCGCCCGGTCCATTGCGGCGGGCGGCGTTCGAAGAATGCCTGCACACCTTCTCGCATATCTTCCGAGCCGGTGACCACCTCGATCGCGTGTGCGGTTGCCGCCCAGCCGATCTCGTCCGCGGACACGTACTGGTCCGCGAGTGCGGCGAGGGTCTGACGGACCGCGATCGGGGACGAAAGACAGATGTCCTCCGCGAGCACCAGCGCCTCGCGCACCGCGGCGCCGGGCTCGGTGACCGTGTTCACCACCCCGAAGTGGTGGGCCCGCTCGGCGGACAATCCGGCCCCGGTGATGAGCAGTTGTTTCGCGATCGGCGGCGGCAGCGCCCGGACTGCCCGGAACAACGCGCCCGAGGTCGCCACCACGCCGCGCCGTGTCTCGGGCAGGGCGAACCGAGCGGTGGTCGAGGCGACCACGAGGTCGCAGGCGAGCACGATCTCGAAGCCCCCGCCGAGCGCGGGACCCTCGACGGCCGCGATCAACGGCTTCGTGCGTTGCCGCCGAATCAGTCCGTATTCCCCGCCCCGTTCGGTCGCGGCGCTACCCCCACCGGCCAGGTCGGTGCCCGCCGAGAACACCGATTCGGTGCCGGTGATGACACCGACCCACAGCTGATCATCGTCGTCGAGCCGGTCGAGCGCCGCACTGATTCCCTCGGCCATCTCGCGATCGATGGCGTTGCGCTTCGCCGCACGTTCCAGGTGTACGACGAGCACTCGCCCGTGGACGGTTTCTCGAACAGTCACTGTTCTGTCCTCTCCCGATTGCGGGCCACCAGGACGACCGGACCCGGTATCGAGAGCGGTCGGTCCGCCTTCTCGCCGGGCGCGGCGCCCATACGACACAGATTGCCAGATGGCATCGACGCGGATGACCGAACGGCACCCGGTCGCAGGCTGGGGCGACGCTCAGTCGCCGACACGCACGACGACGGCCGCGCCGGTGTCGCCGGCGGCGCAGCCGGTGAACAGGCCGATACCTCCTCCCCTGGCCGTCAACTCGGTGACGAGTTCGGCGATCGCGCGCATCCCGGTCGGCGCCTGCGGGTGCCCCCAAATCAGGCTGCAGCCATAGGAATTCATCTTGGCCGGATCGACACCGGTTTCGCGTGCGAAGACCATGTCGTTGACCGCGAAGGGATTGTGAGTGGTGATGGCGTCGACCTGGTGGAAGGTGAGGCCCGCAGCATCCAGGGCTCGCCGTGCGGCAGGTACTGGTGCCTCGGGCATGTGAGTGGGAGCAACGTGCGCAAAGCCTGTGGAGAGGACGTGCACTATCGGTTCATCGGAGAGTTCACGCGCTCGGGCTGTCGTGGTGACCAGCGCGCCGGCGGCTCCGTCGGCAGGATGGGTCTGTGATGCGCCGGTGTGTACACCATCGGTCACCGCTGGTGACAAGCTCGCGATGGCGGCTCGATCGACCGGACGCACACCGGTGTCCTCGACGATGCTGATGGATCTGCGGCCGACGGTCAGTTCGATGGGGACCATGTAATTGCGTTGAAATGCACGGTCGTCGGCGAGCGCGCGTTGATATTGCTCATAGCGCAGCGCTGCGATGTCGTCGATTTCCTCGCGGCCGATTCGCCGTTCGCGCGCAACGGTTTCCGCGGCGGCGAGCATGGATGTGCCGGCCCATGGATCACGTGCGAAGTTCGATTGGACGAAGTCTTCCACCTGGGGAGAGCCTCCGGCTGCCGACGGCTGCGGATAGACCACGGTGGGCCCGTTGCTGGTGCGGTCGGTGGTGATCACCAGGTCGGTTCCGCTGCCGGTGGTGACCGATGCGGCCGCGGAGTGCAGGGCGGCCACCGCGGTGGCGCACGCCTGGCTGACCATCGGGCCGGTCACGTTGGGGATGCCGATGCGCGCCGCGATGGTCGGTGGTCCGAAGAAGTAGCCGGGCTGCGGGATCGTGATGCCGAGGACGACCTCGTCGATGATGCCGGGATCCACCTGGCGGTCGGCCAGCGCTCGCGTGGTCACAGCGGTGGCGAGATCCACGCTCGAGATGTCGGAAACGGCTCCCTGCCACCGCACGAACGGCGATGACCAGAGCAGACCGGCGGGAATGGCGACGTCGTCATATTTCATGTGTTCGGACTTTCGGTCGGCAGTGAATTCGATTCGCGCACTACGGATTCGACACAATGGGCCACAACAGGGGCGCTGTCACGTCAGCTCTTGCCGGATCCGTAACTCGCACAACATCTCTCGGGCGGCCTCCGGTATCGCAACGGGCCCGTGGTCACCGACCGCGACGAGCACCGCATCGCACACGCTGATACACACTCCGTCCCGGAAGAGCGCGGAGGAGGCCACGAACGAGGTCCGGCCGATCCGGCCGACACCGACGCCGGTCTCGATGGCGGCAGGCCAGTGCGCCTCGGCGAGAAAGTGAACGACATTCTGGGAGGTGACCAACCGCAACTGCCGCGCACGCGGATCGAAAACGCCGGGGAACACCCGCTCGTTCAACACGGCGCGTGCGTCTTCGTGCAGCGATTCCAGTGCCAAGTTGTTCAGATGCGCATTCGCGTCCATATCGCCGTAGCGAGCCTGCGATATCCGGACAACGGGGTACAGCTCGAGGCGGGACCGGGCCGGGTGCGGGCGGCCGGTCGTTTCCACCAGCGAATCACCACATTCGCTACTGATGCTCGTGGTCATGCCTACTCTTCACCGATCTGCCAACGTATATCACCTAGTGATACTACTAGTTGCCCCGCTTCTTTGTGGAACCGGGCGTCGAGGTGACCCGGTATAGGTCGGCAACAGGGGCGGCGGTATCGGCCCCTTGATCCGCCGCCCGCCTCGGCGCTCCTCCCAGGAATGGGCCAGAATCCCCACCGATCGCGACAGAATGAACAACCCCCTGCCCAATTCGGGATCGAAGCCGAGTTCCGCGTAGATCACCGCGGTCGCACCGTCGATGTTCATCGAGATCGGTTTGTCCCGCCCGGTCGCCAGTTGTCGTTCCAGCTCCTCGGCGATCCGCAGGTGATATCCCTCGATGGTGCCGGCTTCCACCTGCTCGTGGACTGCCGACAACAGCGGGTCACGCCGCGGGTCACGCGAGTGGAAGCGGTGGCCGAAGCCGGGAACGTAGCGGCCGCTCGCGCGATATTCACCCACTGTCCGGGCGACCACGGTTTCCAGGTCGCCGTCGGCGGACCGAATCCGGATCTGCTCGAGTAGTTCCATGCATTGCTGACCCGCCCCGCCGTGCACGTCACCGAGCAGGCCGACGCCGGTCGACATTGCCCCGTGCAACCCGACTCCACAGGTAGCCGCCATGCGGGCCGCGGCGATCGACGGCGCTTGCGGACCGTGGTCCACGGCGGCGACGAGGGCTCGCTCGAGCAATTCGGCCTGTCTCGGCTCCGGAAAGTCGCCGCGGACCATCAGCCAGATCATCTCGGGGAAGGTGGCACCGCCGATCAACTCTTCGATGGGATATCCCCGCAGGCGGATGGTTCCGGACTCGATGTCGCAGACACCCGTCGACCACCAATCGGTGACGTCGCGGCTCGATGTCCGCGCGATCGCGTCCTCACGGGAGGCACTCATATCGCGTTCTCCTCTCGCAGGCGGTCGATGTCGGCGCGCCCGTACCCCAGTTCGGTCAATATTTCGTCGGTATGCTGCCCGAGAGCCGGGGGCGGAGAGGCGGGCGAAACGCGCTCGCCGTCGACCCGGGTCGGCAGCCCGAGCACGCGTACCGGACCCCCGGCCGCGGCGGGCGAACCGATGGTGGCGACCAACTCACGGTGGACGACCTGATCAGAGGTCAGTGCGTCGGGCACCGAGACAACCGGCGCGGCCGGCACGCCCGCACCGAGCAGGATCGCGTCCCACTCGGCCGCCGTTCTCGCCCTCAACGACGTTTCGAGTTCGCGGCGCAGCACGTCACGATTGCGTTTGCGGTCCTCGCGGGTACGGAAACGCGGATCGTCGATCAGTTCCGCACGCTCCAGCACCCGGCACAGGGCCTCGTACTGCTCTTGCTTGTTCGCCGCGATATTGAGCGCGCCGTCAGCGGTCCGAAAAGTGCCCGACGGTGCCGAGGTGATGTTCTCGTTGGCCATCGGGACGGGCGTACGCCCGGCGATGAGATGGTCCGAGACGACCCATCCCATCGAGGTCAGCGCGGCATCGAGCATCGACGTGTCGAGGAATGCGCCGACTCCGGTTCGCCGCTGCCGCACCAGCGCAGAGGTGATCGCGAACGCGGCAGCGAGGCCACCGAAGCTGTCACATACGGGGTATCCGACACGCAGCGGTGCGGTTTCCGGCGTTCCGGTCACACTCATGATGCCGGACAGTCCCTGAATTACCTGATCGTAGGCGGGGCGGGTGCGCATGGGCCCGGTCGAGCCGAATCCCGAGACCGCGCAGTAGACGAGCCGGGGATTGATCTCCCGCAGCCGGTCCCACCCGAATCCGAGTCGTTCGAGGACACCCGGGCGGAAATTCTCGAGCAGCACGTCGGCGCCGGCGACCAGTTTCTCGAACACCTCCTTGCCGCCGGTGGACTTGAGATCGACTGTGACCGAACGTTTCTCCGCGTTCTGGGCCAGGAACGACACCCCGAGACCCGCACTGCTCAGCTGCGGGTCGGCACCGAGCTGGCGCGCCAGATCGCCCGTTCCCGGAGTCTCGATCTTGATCACGTCGGCGCCCATCAAGGCCAGCTGATAGCCGGCGAACGGCCCGGCCAGGACGTTGGTCAGGTCGAGGACCCGGATACCGTCGAGCAGGTCCACGCTCACAGGAAGACCTCCACACTGCCGAGTCCGACCGCGCTGATCTCAGCGGCCGCGGCCGTCACCGCGTCGACATAGCGGCCCACCCGATCGGCGGTGAACCGTGAGGTCGGCCCGCTGGCCGACAACGCCGCGATCACCCGGCCGTCGGATGCGACGATCGGCGCCGCGACGGCGGATGCGCCCAGTTCTCGTTCCCCGTGCGTCACCGCATATCCCGCCTCGCGGATGCCGGCGATCTCCCGGCCCAGCGATTCGGGCTGCAGGTCGGGCCGAGTGTCGACCAAATCTCGCAGCACCCGGTCCGAGGCGCCGGTGAGCAGGATCTTCGCGGCCGCCCCGCGAGCGAGTTCGTACGGCACCCCCACCTGGACGACACTGCGAACAGTGGTGGTGCCCTCGACCTGCGCGATCGAAACTCGGTTCAGGTCCTGACGGATGTAGACATTGACGGTTTCGCCGCACGTGTCGACCAGCCGCGACATGACCTGACGGGCCTGGTCACCGATTTCCCACATGCGTTGCGACAGCGCAACCCAGCGCAGAAAACCCGCACCCAATCCGTAGGTCGACTCGCCGCGGTCAGCGATCAGTCCCAGCGACTCCAATGTCGACAACAGCCGCACGACGGTCGTTTTCGGCAGATCCGTCAATGCCACCAGCTCACGCAACGTGCGAGTCGGGTGTTCGACCTC
The DNA here is from genome assembly GCF_000308615.1 of Nocardia jiangxiensis NBRC 101359. Lineage (GTDB taxonomy): Bacteria > Actinomycetota > Actinomycetes > Mycobacteriales > Mycobacteriaceae > Nocardia > Nocardia jiangxiensis. The sequence goes on along the minus strand of NZ_BAGB01000167.1, from coordinate 98,789 downwards.
GAACAGCTCCAGCACGTCGACGGCGCGCGCGATGCTTCGCACACTTCCATCGGCTCGCGTGGATGCGATGTCAGTTCCAGCCATGCGACCGACGTTAAACCATCTAGTGGTCTATGTAAACCACACAACGGATTGACTCTATATTTTGTTCGTGCTTCTATCGGTACGCACGACCCAACCCGCCTAGCGGAACCCATGTACCGACAGGTGGCGCGCAACGACGGCGGAAGAAAGAAGTAAATCCGTGAGTACAGAAGAGCTGGACCTCGTTGTCGTCGGCTGCGGTGCGGGTGGCCTGGCCACCGCGCTGCAATTCCTGCAGTCCGCGCCGCAGGGGCGCGTCACCGTACTCGAGCGCACCTCGAAACGCGAGCGTGGCGGAAATACCGCGTGGACGGGGTCGTTCTTCCGGCTCGAGGAGGACGGCTGCCCGGCGCCCGACTTCGTCTCCCGCATGCTCGAACTCAGTGCAGGCAAAACGGATGAGGCGATCATCGGCCGGCTCGCGAAGCTGGCACAGCGGACCATCCGGTGGCTCAACGACAACGGAGTGGCCACCAGATCGGACACCACGTACTTCCTGACGTCCAAGGGGCCGCGGCTGATGCCCGTGGGAGGCGGCGCGGCCATCGTCGAAACCCTGGCGGGACGGGTGGAGGAACTGGGGGGCACCATCGAGTACCACATGACGGCACAGAACCTGATCCAAAACGAGGAGGGAGCTGTCATCGGGATCGAGGCCACCGACGGCGCCGGGAAAGTCCGGCGCTTTCTGTCCACGACCGTGGTCCTGGCGTCGGGCGGATTCGAAGGCAGCGCCGCCATGCTCGACCGTCATCTCGGCGACCGCGGCCATGAACTGTCCCCCATCGCGCCGGGCGGCCGGTCCAATCGGGGCGAGGGGATCGAGATGGGTATCCGCGCCGGCGCTCGAACCGACGGCCAATTCGACCGCTTCCACGGCGAACCCGTGGACCCGCGCAGCCGCGCAGCCGAAGCCCTCGTCATGGTGTACCCCTACGGAATCCTGGTCGACCACCACGCCCGTCGGTTCGTCGACGAAGGATCCGACACCCCCGACAACACCTTCGAATCCATCGCCTACCGCATCTGGCGTGATGCCGACCAGTTCGCGTACCTCATCGCCGACCAGAAACTCTTGCGCCACAACATCGCCCGAGCCGTGCTGACCGATCGGGAACCGGAATCGGCGCCGACACTGGAGGCCCTCGCACGCCGGCTCGACCTCGACCCCGAGGTCCTCGCCGACACCGTCGGCGAGTACAACGCCGCGGCGACACCGGGCCCGCTCGAGGTCACCGCGCTCGACGGCGTTGCGACGCGGGGGCTCGAGCCACCGAAGTCGAACTGGGCCCGCCCACTCGACGAACCCCCGTTCGTGGCATGGCCGGTGACCTGCGCGATCACCTTCACCTTCGGCGGACTGGCGACCGATATCCACGCCCGCGTCATCGGCCGCTCCGGCGAACCGGTGCCCGGGTTGTTCGCCGTCGGCGAGGTCGCCGGGATCTATCACCACAAGTATCCGGGAGCGACCTCTGTGCTGCGCGCTCTCGTGTTCGGCCGCGTCGCGGGCAGGGCCGCGGCGTACCGAATATCGGCACCCACAGCCACCTCTCACCCGTGAACTCACTCAGCACACCCGTGCCGGAAGGACGACAACCCATGACCGACATCGACGAGAGCGTCGCGGCGACCGCCGGTGACACCGAGCGATACGACATGCTGATCGACGGCCAGTGGCGCACCGCCGCCGACCGCGCCACATTCGACTCGATCAACCCGTTCGACGGACGGGCGTGGGCACAGGTCCCCCTCGCTAGCACCGCCGACGTCGACGATGCCGTGGCCGCTGCCCGGCGCGCCTTCGACGACGGCCCCTGGTCACAGTCCAGTCCGCTCCAGCGGGCCACCCTGCTGCGGAAATTCGGCGATCTCATCCGGGACAACGCCGACGAACTCGCCCGAATCCAGGTGCTGGAGAACGGGAAATTGATCCGCGAGGTCGCCGGGCAAACCGTGGCGCTGGCCAACCACTGCTACTTCTTCGCCGGGGTTGCGGAGAGCCCCACCGGCGAAACCCTCGCCAGCAGCGTGCCCAACATGCAGGTCTACACGGTCCGCGAACCGATCGGCGTCGTCGCGGCGATCACCCCCTGGAACAGCCCGCTCGCACTACTGCTCTGGAAGCTGTGCCCGGCGCTGGCCGCGGGCAATACCCTCGTGATCAAACCGTCCGAGGTCACCCCGGTCTCCACACTGGTCCTCGCCCGTCTCGCCCAGCAGGCAGGCTTCCCGGACGGGGTGATCAACGTGGTCACCGGGGCCGGGCCGACAGGTGCCGCGCTGGCCGCACACCCCGATGTCGACAAAATCGCCTTCACCGGCTCGACCGCCGTCGGTAAGAAGATCGCGGTGACCGCCGCGGAACGACTCGCCCGTGTCTCCCTCGAGCTGGGCGGAAAATCCCCCAACATCGTTTTCCCCGACGCCGACCTGCCGAATACGGTCAACGGAGTGATCGCAGGCATCTTCGCCGCGTCCGGGCAAACCTGCATGGCCGGGTCCCGGGTACTCGTTCACCGGGACATCTATGACGAGTTCAGCAAGGCGTTCGCCGACAAGACCGCGCAGATCAGGCTCGGCAACCCGCTCGATCCGGACACCGAGATGGGCACGATCGCGTCGAGATCGCAGTTCGAGAAGGTTCTGCACTACATCGAGGTCGCCAAGGAGGACGGCGCTCGACTGGCCACCGGCGGTGCCCGCCCCACCGACCCCGAGCTGAGTCGAGGGCTGTTCGTACAGCCCACCGTCTTCACCCACGTAACCAACGACATGCGCATCGCCCGTGAAGAAGTCTTCGGGCCCGTCGCCGTCGTCATCGCGTTCGCCGACGAGGACGAGGCCGTCCGCATCGCCAACGACACCTCCTTCGGTCTCGCCGCCGGTGTCTGGACCCGCGACGTCGCGCGCGCACACCGCATGGTCAAACGCCTGCGCGCCGGCAGCGTGTGGGTCAACAACTACCGCAAGACGAACTATGTGGCCCCCTTCGGCGGCTTCAAGGAAAGCGGGCTCGGGCGTGAGAACGGATTCCACGCCATCGACGAATACACCGAGGTGAAAACCGTCTGGATCGACACCGGCAACACCATCACAGACCCGTTCAATCCGCGGGCGTGAAGACTGCCGCAAGTCCGTACCCGATGCAGCGGCAGTCGAGTGAGGTACCTCGTTATCGTGTATTACGGTGCTGCTGAGGGGCTCTCATGTTCGGGGCATCGACCGCCACGAACGATGAACCGGATCGGCCGGCGCGTTATACCCGGTGCCAGAGCAGCGACACCGTGGAAGAGAAGTTGTCGAGCGCGAAGTCGGGGACGCTCAGCTCGAGATGGTGTGGATCGGGAAAAGCCACGTGCCGCTCCTGCAGCGTCCCGACGAGCGCGGGGTCGAAGCACAGATCGAAGTTGTGTGTGACTACGCGGGTCGTCTCGTCGACGGTGAATGTGCCCGAGTATGCCATGTAGGTGCGGGCCAGCGGGCCCAGCGTCGCGTCGTCCTGCAAGCCGATTCGCGTGTCGGGGTCGGGTCGCGACCGGTCGACCTCCGTGAGGTTGACTCCGACGAGCCCGTTGTCGGTGTACAGCAGCAAACCGCCGGCGTGTTCGCCCATCGGGTGGAAAACCCGGCCGGACGGTGTCTTGCCTGTGAACGAGACGAGTTCCCACCCGCCGATGAGTCGTTCTCGTACTGTCTCGGTGCTACGCGTCATTTCTGCTCCGATCCGCGGACTTCTTCCTGTCCTGTTGTCCGCTAGTGCGTACATATGCTGTCCGGTAGTGCGTACATATGTCAACATGGGCGTATGACGTACCGTTCTCGGAACGCCGGCCATCGCTCGGCGAGGGCGCTGGACAAGGTCGCTGATCATGGCGCCGCGAACCGACGCACGCGAGCCGCACCCGGTCAGCCACCAGTCTCGGCCGGTCGCGGAAATAGCGCCTGACGTGCCACGGAAATGGCAACAGGTGCTCCCGACTGCGATAATCCGACGTGCGAAGAAAGTCGAACCCGATCGGGCCAGCGCATCACCCTGGTGGAAGATCGAGGCTAATCGAGAGAAGGTCGGGTAATGGCTGAGCTCATCCGCGACGGCGTACCACTGCATCATCGCATTTCCGCGGTACTGCGCAGCTCCATTGCCTCGGGGCATTACAGTCCCGGTTCATACCTGCCGGGTGAGACGGCACTGATGCAGATGTACGACGTCTCACGTGCCACTGTGCGTCGTGCCCTGCGCACGTTGCAGACGGAGGGGTTGATCGAGCCATACCCCGGCAAGGGCACGAAGGTCTTGGCGGCACCTGCATCACCGATACGCAAGCACCTGCGTGCGATCGAACGGGGGGCGGCCAACACCAAGGTCGACGTACTGGAGTGGGGGCCGGCGGTCGCACCCGCCGAGGTCGGCGAGGCGCTCGATCTGGCACCCGGTGCCCGGGCCTTGAAGATCGTGCGCCTGCGCCGGCGCGGCTCACAGCCCTTGCGGTACATGGTGAACTTCGTGGTCCCGTCCATTGGCGAGCTCATCTCACGGGCCGACGTGGCCAAGGCGACCCTGCTGCATGTGCTCGAGCAGGTCGGGCACGAGGTCGGCCGGGCCGAGGACGTGATCGGCGCGGCCGTGGCCGACCCGCTGATGGCGGACGCGCTGAAGATCAGCGTGGGTGATCCCGTACTGGAACTCGCCCGCACGATGTTCGATCTTCGCGATGCGCCGGTGGCGTTCCAATGGACGTGGGCGTCGCCGACGGTCTACAAGGTGCGGCTGTCGACTCGGGGTGAGCAGGGCAAGCCGATCTCGGCAGTCGAGGACTACGCCGCCTTCGCGCCCATCGAAACCGTTTGCTAATTCCCCCGCAGCGTCTTGGCGAGAACGCCGATGCTGTCGAGGTCCGCCACATTGTGGACGTGCCGGATGAGGTTTGCCGTCGCATCGGCGCCGAGGACAGGTGTGGCCAGACCGCGGAATTTGGCGAGCAGACGATCTCCCTGCACGGTCAGGTCCGTCGCTGGAGCGTTGGTATCGAACGATTGCCGGTGGGATCGTCCTGCGGCCTCGACGATGACAGTCGAGGTGCCGGGCATCACGCTGGGGTCGGTGTCGACTCGAACCAATTCGATGAGACGGCCGACATCGGTGCGGGCCACGGTGGAGTCATCGAACGTGCGAGCGTCGGACGTGTCGATTCCGAGCAGAGCAAAGGTCGTCGTCGCGGTCAGGCTGAACTTGGCCTCCAGTCCGGTACGGGGGCGATGTATTCCACATACGCTCATCAGGTCGGGGTGAGCGGCGATGGTAACCCGCTCGATGGGGTCATCGCCGACGGCTGCACGTAACCGGATCGCCGACTCGATCGCGGCGTGCGTCATGTGGCACGCCGCGTGGTATTTGAAAATAGTGCGGGTTGTGAACCAGGTACCGTCGTCGAGCACGTCCAGTCGAGCCTCGGGCAAACCTGTTGCGGCGCATAGTCCCTGACTGCCGACTACCGCGTCGGGATTGGCGGTGAAGCCGCGGGCAACGAGCCGGGCAGCGGTCACGCCTCGCCCGGCAGCCATGCCGGCGTGGAACGGCTTGGTCATGGTCCCGAAATTCGCCTTCAACCCGCCCGACATGGACGCGGCCAGGCCGAGCGCGATCCCGAACCTTTCGCTGTCGAACGCCAGGAGCCGACCGACGGCGGCGGTGGCGCCGAAGACGCCGATACTCGCCGTCGTGTGCCAGCCCTTGCGATATTGCGAGCCGCCCATGATCCGGCCGAGCCGAGCCTGAATCTCCTGTCCGGCGACGAACGCCGCGAGCAACTCGGACCCCGTCGCGCCGAGTTCCTCGCTCACGGCCAGCACCGCCGGCATCACCGGTACGGTGGGGTGACCCCGCATCACGGCGTTGCCGTCGTCGAAGTCGAGGGCATGACCTGCGGCGCCATTGATCAAGGCGGCATGTGAGGCGGCCGTGGTGGTGCCCTGTCCGATCACCGTCGCCGGCCCGGGGACTCCGCCGAACTCCTCCCGGACGATCCGCGGTCCCGCCTCCGCACTGCCCGCGAGGGCACATCCGAACCAGTCGAGCATGGACTGCCGGGCGATGGTCTGCACGCCCTCAGGGATGTCCGCAGTGGTCAGAGAACCGAAGCGGTCCCACAGTGACGTTGCCAGGCTTGTCATGCCGGCTGCACCTGGGAACCGCGCACCACGCGACCCGGAAGCGCGCCGGTCGGCCGGCCGTCGCGCCGGGTGGCGACTCCGCTGACGAAGGTGGCGACATACCCCCTGGCTTCCTGCACCACGCGGCGCCCTCCCGCGGGCAGGTCCCGCACGACTCGCGGTGCCAGCAACTCCAGCCGGTCGTAATCGATGACGTTGAGGTCAGCCTTGTAGCCGGGCGCGATACGGCCGCGGTCGCAGAGACCGACCGCCTCGGCCGTCGAAGAGGACAATGCTCGGACAGCTTGCGGGACAGTCAGTTTCGGACCTCTGGTGCGGTCGCGGGTCCACAATGTGAGCATCGAGGTCGGATAGCTCGCATCGCAGATCAGCCCGCAGTGCGCCCCACCGTCGCCGAGTCCGAGAACAGTGTCGGGGTGCACCATCATCTCGTAGGCGGCATCCAGAGATCCGTCGGCGAAGTTCTGCACAGCGGCGAAGATCAGCCCGCGGCCGTTGTTCTCGAGCATGATTCGGTAGGCCAACTCTGCTGGTTCCACGCCCTCGGCCTCGGCACGCGCCGCGATGCTCCGGTCGGGGTCGGGCTCGTAGTTCGGCGGGTCGGTCAACTCGAATCTGCGCTCCCACGACCCCGGTTTCGCCGGTACGCACTCGGCGAGGATCTTGTCCTTGACCGCGGGGGTTCGCATCTGTCCGATGCGCGCGTCCCAGGGGAGGGCGGCCAGCGCGACATATGTGGGACTGGTGCTGAACGGGCTGACCGATACGTCGTTGCCCATGAGCATGCCCGTGGGTCGGCCCAGCACCTGGCCCTTGATCGGTAAGCCGTCGCGGTTGGCCTGCTCGGTCATGTCCAGCAAGGCGCGCCACCCGTCGGGGTCGTCGTGCTTCTGGTTGAGGGTGAAGGACATCGGCCGGCCGGTCTCGCTGACCAGGCGTCGAAACATCCCGAACTCGCCGGCCACGTCCCGGAAGGTATCGAAGTCCGACAGTGCCTGGAATACGCCGGAGCCCTTGTCCGCCATGGCGCCCAGGATGCCGCGCAACTCGTCCTCGCCAGCGCCGACGGTCGGGATCGGCACTCCGGCGAAGCTCTTCTGCTGGATGGCACGTGAGGTGCCGAACCCGATCGCCCCAGCCTCCAACGCCTCGGTGGTCAGCCGCGCCATCTGCGCGATGTCGTCGGCATTCGCGGGCTCGCGACGAACCGCCCGATCCCCCATGACGTACACGCGCAAGGCCGAGTGCGGAAGCATCGCGGCGATGTCGGCGTCGTGCGGGCGCGAGTCCACCACATCGAGGTACTCCGGAAATGTTTCCCAATTCCAGGCCAGACCTTCGGTCATGACGACCTCGGGGATGTCCTCGACGCCGGCCATCAGGTCGACCAGCTCCTCATGGTCCTGCTCGCGGCACGGCGCGAAGCCCACGCCGCAATTTCCGGTGACAATCGTGGTGACGCCGTGGTTCGACGAAGGCGACAGCGCATTCTCCCAGGTCACCTGACCGTCGTAATGCGTGTGAATGTCCACGAACCCCGGAGTGACGAGCAGCCCGGTAGCGTCGAACTCCTCGACGGACGGCCCCAGGTCGGGGCCGACCGCGGCAATCCGCCCCTGTCGCACGGCGATATCGGCGACGAACGGTTCGCTACCCGTCCCGTCGACGATCCGGCCGCCACGAATCACCAGATCGTATGCACTGTCCACCTCGGTCATGATTTCGACTCTTTCCATCTCGGGAGCGCCGGGTCGGTCGCCGGTCTTGCCCAGCGGGCCGCAGAGCCCTATTGTCTGGTGTTACGTACAGCATGTCAATTCGATCGACGAAGCTGGGAGATGTTGTGACAGTTATTGATTCAGCCAAACGAGTGTGGCCAACGGGGGTCGAACGATCCGGGTGGATGCCGCAGGATATTGATCGCGCCGAGCTGACCCACCCATTGGCAGAGTCCGAGTTGGCCGCACTGACGAAGGTGACCGAGCGGATCAAGAGCGCCGGCACGCCGATACATCAGGTGACGGCTCAGGACTGCCGAGACGAGGTGCTCGGCGAATTCCTCGACCCGATCGCACACGAGTTGCGGTGGGGCAAGGGGCTGGTCTTCGTCACCGGTATTCCTGTCGGGGGTTCCGTGCCCGAGGAAGATACCGAGCTGATGTATTGGATCATCGGCAGCTACTTCGGTGATGCGGTATCGCAGAGCCGGAACGGCATGGTGATGGGCCACGTCCGCGCAGGCCAGGACGCCGCCGAAGGACGAGCGTACGGCAGCACCGGCGAACTGTCACTGCACAGTGACCGCATCGACATCCTCAGCCTGATGTGCATGCACGGCGCCAAGGTAGGCGGTGACAGCTTCTTCGCCAGTTCCCTGGCCCTCTACGACACGATCAAGAACGAACACCCCGAATACGTCCCGATCCTCGAACGTGGCTTCCCTCAGTGGCGCCACGGCGAACAGGCCGAGGGCGACGAGGCGATCACCCCCTACCCCGTGCCGGGCTTCGCCGAGCACGAGGGACTGGTCAGCGCCCTGATGAGCGGCAACATGAACCTCCATTACATCAGGACCCATGCCGACTACGAGGTCTCCGAGGACGAGGAGGCGGCACTCAAGTACATGTACAAGCTGCGCCGGCGCCCAGAGTTCCACCTCCGCGCACCACTGCAAGTGGGTGAGGCGGTCTTCATCAACAACTACGAGGTGCTGCATGCCCGCGAGGACTTCGAAGACGACGAAGACCCGGCCAAGCGCCGCCACCTGCTCCGGTTGTGGCTACAAGGTCGTCCGCCGCGCCCACGCGTCGAGACGATGACCGTCACGCACAACCGATCCGGCAGGCAGGGCATCGATCCCAAGGGGTGAGCCGCCTTTGGCGAGCCCGAAAACCCCTGGGTTCGAACCAGCCCCGCAAGATAGTTCACCAAGTATGATTTGTCTCCTGCGTTTAGATCACTACCGAGCGCGTCAAGGAGACAAACCGATATGTCCGGGACCGCCGCCCATCTCACCGCACCCACCGCGATCACGTTCGACGTCACCGGCGCCGTCGGATCGGGGGCATCGCTCGCCCAGACCGCCCGCCTCTTCCTGCCCGAGCACCCCGAGCGCACATCCGCCGTCCTGGTCTGCCTCGCCGGCGGCACCTATGACTGGCATTATTGGCACCTCGAGGTGCCCGGCAGGCGGGGATACAGTTTCGCCGAACACCTCGCCGGGCGCGGGTTCGCCGTCCTGGCCCTGGATCATCTGGGCGTCGGAGAAAGCAGTGACCCGACAGACGCGGGGCCTGTCGGTCTGTCACTTCTCGCCCGTGGGGACGCCGCCGTCGCACACCAGGTCAAGCAACGAGTGGCCGCCGGCACGCTCAGCGCTGGCCTGCCCCCACTCGATATCCCGCTGATCGGCGTCGGCCACTCCATGGGGGCCTGCCTCACCACGATCGTGCAGGCGCAGCAGCGTCCCTACGCCGCGCTCGTCCTGCTCGGCTATGGCGTCGATATCACCAACGTCTACGACGAATCCAATGACGCCGCCGCCCTCGAAGACCGCATCGCCGAGAGTGAGCGCATCTTCCGTGAGCTCAACCGCGTTGTGCCCCAGGCCAACTCATGCCTCGTCCCGCGCGCACACCTGCGTGCGATCTTCCACGCCCCCGACGTCCCCGACGACGTCATCGCGGCCGACGATGCCGTCGAGTCCGTGGTCCCGGTCCGCGCCGCATCCGAAGTCACCACACCCGGCTACGTCGCCAAGTTCGCCAAGGCGATCGATGTGCCGGTGTTCATCGGACTCGGGGCGGTGCTCGATATGTCACCGGACCCGCATGCCGAGCCGGCCAACTACCGCCTCTCCCCTGATGTGACCCTGCATCTCGTCGAGGGATCCGCACACTGCCACAATTTCGCGGGCAACCGCACTATACTGTGGGACCGCATCGCGGCATGGATCCCTCAGTCGTCACCCTCGCCCCGCAGACCACCACGAACCGAGGCGTAGACAGCCCGACGAGTGGTCGTCACCTGCGGCAGCGGGAAACTCGGCCGGGTACCCGTCGCCGACCGCCGCAGGTGGGATCGGCCCGGCCGCAACAAACGCTGTCGGCCTCATCGCCACCGAACAAGCCGTGCCGACGGTCGATCTCCGTTGTGTCGCCGAGGAATATCCGCAGGCTCCGCGGACCTGCCGGGCCTACGACCGATAGGCAGGATGAGCGACGTCCTCCATGATGTCGAGCCGGTCCGGATGCGGCGCCCAACCCAGTTCGGACCGCGAACGTGGAGCGCGCGACCGACTGCACACACTGAGCGCCACCAGTGCGGTGAACTTGTCCCAGATGGTGATCGCTTCGGCGAAGTCGACACTGCGGGACTGCACTCCTCGGCTACGCGCCACCGCTTCGGCGAGGGTGCGGAAGTTCGTCTCACCGGATACGGCGTGATAGAGCGCACCCGGCGTCCCCTTCTCGACCGCGAGTGCATACAGCTCGGCAACGTCGTCGACGTGGACACCCGAGTACAGGTTGAGACCGCGCCCCACGTAGCAGACGGTTCCGGTCTTCTCCGCCGACGCATGGAAGGCCGACAGCATCGGACAACCACCGTGGCCCCAGATCATCGCGGGCCGAATCACCATGGCGCGCAGGCCCGTAGCGGATGCGGCGCGCACCAGATCCTCGGTGTCCTTGCGTCGGCCGATGTACTTCGACGGCACGAAGTCGTCGTCTTCGGCAAACGTGTCCTCGCTCCATTCGCCGTCGGTGCGCTGTGACAACACCCCGGTCCCCGATGTGAACACGAAGGTCTTACCGGTTCCGGCGAGGCGATCGATCATGGCCGACACCGTCGTCCGCTCGGCCTCCATCATCAGCTGCGCAGCGAAGACGACCGTGTCCGCAGCGTCGAGCAGAGGCAGTACCGCCTCGATGTCGCCGAGGTCACCGAGCACGGGTTCGGCACCGACAGAACGCAGTTGGTCGGCAGCGTCCTCGCGGCGCACCAGGCCGGTCACCTGATGGCCGGCCGCCACAAAGCGCCGGACAATCGCCGATCCCAGATATCCTCCAGCACCGAAGACCAGCACTTTCGCAGTACGTTCCGGGGTCACTGGATCACCTTTCATCCGCCGAATGCCGTTGTGCGCATTCGGCCTCGCGAATCTTGCCGGCCGGTCGCCGCGAAATGCCTTGCGATGTCGTCCGATTCGAGAGCCACATCGGGACAGGGACGCACAGTCCCGCCGGGCGAGATCCCGGCCTCGTGGATCATTCGCGTCACCGGCGGGGTTCGGACAGTTGCCGTCCTCAGTGTCTATACCAAGTTAGCGTTGCGAGGTAGAACCGGCCGAACTCGACCGACCCGGTCACCTCCTCCATGGACTGCGACTTGTAACGCAAGACCGGGGACATGGCCTGCGACCTGCCCGGATACCTGGTCTGCCGGCCAGCGATCTGAGCGGACTCGTCGACCGCGAACTCGGCGAGCGCTCCGGCAGCGGTATCGAGGATCCCGGAGATCTCGTCCGCCACCGCCGCTGTCGGCCGCGCCGCGGATACGATGTTCTGAAAGTTTCTCAGCGACTCCGTCATTCGCTCGTACGCGGCAGCAAGCGCCGGACTCGGCCGATCGGGACCGCCCCAGGGATTGATGTCGCCGACACCGGATTCATCGATCTTGTCTGCGCTCATGTCAGCCGACTGTATTCGAGGCATAGTCGGCCATTGACTTCCGCCACATCGCGCCACCCACGGCTCAGTGGCGTCCGGTGTCACGCAGAGCGGAGATCAGTGCCGCCCAGTGGTCGGGCTTCCACACGTCCTGATCTTCACCCCAGCCGATCTTGCCGTCGAACTCCCAGCGCATCAGCGCGTTCGAACCCGTGCCGTTCTCGCACATGTGACTGACGGTGAAGCCCTCGGCCTGCATCGCACGCCCGGTCACATCGACGAGTTCGACCTGCATGTGCGCGCTCCACCCCGTCCTCGGATCGCGGTAATTGCGCATCACGGACTTGGTCTTGTCGAGACGCTGGAACTCACCATCGCGGAGCAGCCATCCGACGTTCAGCGGCGACCAGCCCCCGGCGTTGCCGTCCTGCGGCCGCACGAAGCTCAGGAAGCCGGTCCGGTCGTCGGTGTGCCCGAAGATGTACTGGACCCGCCCCCGCCCGCGCTGCCGCTCCACTTGACGCCAGGCCGGACCGCCGGGCTCGCGCACCTGATATGCCCCGGCGACATACTCCTTCTTGCGGCTCGAATCATGATGCCCGCCACGAGGACCCCAGGTCCGGTCACGCACCGAATGGCAGTCGATCGCGATCTTCTCGCCGTCGAGAACGAGTTCCCCGGTGATGTGCCCGAGCTGATCGAAGTGCGGGCTGTACAGCGCCGGCGGCTCGCCGGGAGTGAACCGCTGCGGGGCGTGCACGCTGCGGTGCTCGAACTCGATCGAGAAGTTGCGTTCCGGATCGGCGTAGCCGACGTGGTAGTCCATCGTCGGCGTCAACGTCTTGACGCTGAACCCACCTGCGGGAAACACGATGTCGCGGAGGTCGGCATTGTCGGCCATGGGTAGCGGGCCCGAGTTCTTGTAGTACGCCAATCGGCCGGGATCGGCACCTCGCGGATCCCACACGAAGACGCGCCAGGTCACCGTCCCCTGGTTCGGCAGGTAGGCCGCATGTAGCCAGGAGCCGATCCCCCGTTCGGGGACATTGAGCGACCACCAGGTCGTCTCGGTCTCGTACGGGTCGTCACCGAGGCGGTGATAGGTGTCGTCCTCGGGCAGGAACGCGGCGTTCTGATCGGTGACGGTCATCGACGTCATGGGACTACTCCTGTTCCGGTCCGCGGCGATCAACGGGCCGCACCGCGAATCCGCTCAAAATCGTTATTCAACTCCAACTAGGTGATACAAGTGAATCTTGTCATAGGTACACACTCCGATGCCATCCGCCGCGCCCGGCTCAGCCTTCCGAAACCAGGCCGGACAAGACCTGAAACGAGACACGGTCATGACAATGACGGCAAACAGAAACCCGGTCGTCCTCCCCGATGCCCTGACGAACTGGATCAGCGAGGTCACCGGGGGAAGCGTTGTCCTCGCCGACCGTCGACCCGGTGGCGGACGCCGCGAGGCCTGGATCGTGGATGTGAAAACACCCGCCGGAGAACTACTTCCGCTGTTCCTGCGCTACGACGCCCTGGATCCCGAGCAGCGCGGCGACGGTTTCACCCTGCATCGCGAGGCCGCGTTCTTCCGTGCCCTCGCCGACTCCGGGGTTCCGATCCCCGAGACACTCGGGGTGCATCCGACCGCGCAAGCCATCCTGTCTCGCCGCGTCCCAGGCGAGGCGTTCTTCGCCAAGATGACCGATGAGGCCGAGCGGATCTCCGTCGCCTCGGACTTCATGCGCATCCTCGCGCGCATGCACGCGATCGACCCCCATCGGCTACGGGTCGACGACCAGGACCCGGACGCCGACCTGCGCGACCTCGTCCACCGTGAGATCGACACCTGGGAGCGGATCTACCGTGACGCCGGGGGCCGGGACCCGCTGATCGACCTCGCTCTCGGCTGGGTCCGCGGCAATGTGCCCGACGTGTCGGGACCCGTCGTCATCGTCCAGGGCGACACCGGTCCCGGCAACTTCCTCTACGAGAACGGCAAGGTCACCGCGGTCCTCGACCTCGAGCTCGGCCATCTCGGCGACCCGCACGACGACCTGGCCTGGGTCACCACCCGTGCCACCCAGGACCCGTTCACGAGCATGACGGACCGCTTCGCCGACTATTCCGCGGCCGCCGGGCGGCCCATCGACCCCGGCCGGGTCCGCTATTACCGGGTACTCGCCGAGCTGCGCATCGTGATCCTCGGTCACGGCAACGCCACGCACCGGGACCTGCTCGCAGAGGTCGGAAACTCACTGGCCTTCGGGCTACTCCACCGGCGGCTGCTGATCGAGGCCCTCGCCGACGTGCTCGGCGTCGATATCGAGCCCGTCGCCGACGTCGACGTCGCAGGCACCGACCGGGAGTGGCTGTTCGACGCCGCGCTCGCCCAGATCCGGCAGATCATCGTGCCCCGCAGCGAGGACCCGTTCGTCATCCAGCGCAGCAAGGGACTCGCACGCATCCTCAAGCACCTGCGCGAGGCCGACCGCTTCGACGGCGCGATCGAGGCCCGCAACCTCGCCGACCTCGAGGGCATCCTCGGCGAGCGGCCCGCGTCGGTCGCCGCGGGCACCGAGGTTCTGGTGGACCGGCACCTCGCCGGAGAACTCCTCGTCACCGACGTGCTGCGGATCTTCTCCCGCCAGATCGCCGGGCTGACCCAAACCCTTCGACCGGCGATGGGAGTGCTCGCAGACCGGCACTTCGACCCGATCGACTGAGCACCGGACCCGAGTCACAGGGAGCAGATGACATGACCGACCAGATTCTCCACGGGATCCGCATCGTCGACCTGACCACCGGCCTCGCCGGCCCCATGGCCACCCGGATGCTGGCCGAGAACGGCGCCGACGTCGTCAAGGTGGAGTCCTACTCCGGCGACCCCGTCCGCGCCCGGGCCGCGTTCGCGACGTTGAACCGCAGCAAGCGCAGCGTCGTCCTGAACGTCGATACCACCGATGGCCGCAGCCGCCTCGGCAGGCTGCTCACGAGTGCAGATGTTGTGGTGCACGACTTTCCGCCGAGGATCGCGGCGCGCTACGGACTCGACGACCGGTCCGCGACCGAGAGGTTCCCCTCGCTGATCGTCGCGTCGGTGCTCGGCTACCCACCGAACCACCCCGACAACGACCGACCCGCCGACGACCTGCTGGTCCAGGCGCGGTCCGGACTGATGGGTGAGACCTGGGGCAATCGCGAAGGCCCGATCCCCCTGCGGTTCCCGCTGCCGAGCTGGGCCGCGGCATCACTGCTGGCCTCCGGAATCATCACCCGGCTGATCGTCCGGCGTGCGACCGGGCGCGGTGGATCGGTGCACACCTCGCTGCTGCAAGGCATGCTGGCCACCGCGTCACTGTCGTGGAACCAGGCCGAACGACCGATCCCCGAGCTGATCAGCGACAAATACGAATGTCCGCCCCAGCTCGCCGAGTACGAGTGCGCCGACGGGGTCTGGTTGCAGCTGATGAATCCGGCCGAACGCATCAACATCGCGGCCATCCCGCTGGTCCACGAAGTCATGGCCGAGAGCGGCGGAGTCGAGGACCTGACGGGAGTCACCAACGACGCTCTGCGACGCGTGATTTCGTTGCGCTCGAGTGCAGAATGGTTGCCGGCATTCAGAGCTGCCGACCTGGCGGTCGAACCATGTCTGGCGCTCGGCGAAGTACTACGCGACGTAAACGTCGTCGTCAACGGCTACATCACGGAAGTCGACGACCCGCAATGGGGACCGAGCATCCAGGCCGGCTTGCCGTTCGTCACAGAACCCGTCGGCGCTGTGCGCGCCCCCGCGCCGACGCTCGGCCAGCACACCGACGAGGTGTTCGGCACCCTGATTCCGCGTGCGGTGAGTACCACCGTCACCGACCTGCCTCGGCTGCCCCTCGCGGGTTTGAAGGTGCTGGATCTGGGCTCGTTCCTCGCCGGACCCATGGCACCGATGCTGCTCGCCGACCTCGGTGCCGATGTCGTCAAGATCGAACCGGTCGAGGGCGATCGAGTGCGTTGGAAGCCGATCTTCTGGGAAGCGTGTTCGCGCAACAAGCGATCCCTCGCGGTCGACATCCGGACCGAGGAAGGCCGGGACGTGCTGCGACGTCTGGTCGAGTGGGCCGACGTGGTTCACCACAATCAGCATCCCCGCGCCGCCGCGAAGCTCGGCGTCGACGAGGCCGGATTGCGTGCGATCAACCCGGAGATCATCTACGCCCATGTCGCCAGCTACGGCAGTAAGGGTCCGCGCGCCGACAGTCCCGGCTTCGACTCGATCTTCCAGGCACTCGGCGGCTGGAACATCGAGAACGGCGGCACCGGAGGACTACCGCAGTTCTCCCGGTTCGGGGTACTCGACATCCAGACGGCGCTGCTGTCGCTCGTCGGCACCCTGCTCGCCGTTTACCATCGCGCCGACACCGGCGTCTCGGGCACGACGAACTGCTCACTGCTGCGCACAACGACCGTGACCCAGTCGGAAACCTTGATCCGGCTCGCCGACGACTCGATCGCACCGTATCCACGTTTCGACGCCACCCAAACCGGAACCGGGCCGGGCAACCGCATTTACGCGACCGACGACGGGTGGATCGCCGTGGTCGCCGAGTCCGACGAGCTTCTCGCCGCACTGCTCGAGCTGGCCGGCGTCACCCACATCGCGGACATCGAAGCGGCCCTGGCGGTACGCAAGTCCGACGAGCTTCTCGCTGCCCTCGACGCCACAGGGATTCGGGCCGAGTTCGTCCGCGAGGCGCATCAGTTCGAGTTCTTCGATAACCAGGACAACGTCGACGCGCAGCTGGTCGTCGGCTACGAGCACCACCATTTCGGGCACATGATCCAGCCCGGAAGCTACTGGATGTTCGGTGACTTCGCGCTCCGGTTCGATCGTGCCGCGCCGGTGATCGGCCAGCACACCCGGGAGATTCTGGCGCAACTCGGCTTCGACGAGGCCGCGATCGACCGCATGTACGCGGCGGGCGTCGCTGGTGGGCCTTCGGTGCCGGCGTTCTGGGAACACGGATAGACAGGACAAGCAGGTGAAATTCACCGTCCAATACCCGCTCACGGTCCGCGGGTACACCCCGGAATTCCTAGGGCCACAAGCGATGACCCGATTCGCGCGTGCTGCGGAAGAGTCGGGCTTCGACGCCCTCGCCGTCACCGACCATCCCATCCCGTCGGACAAGTGGATCCGGTCGGGCGGCCACGACGGCTTCGACCTCACTACCGCGCTCGGGTTCTGCGCGGCCGTCACCGACCGCATCAAGCTGATGACGTACGCGATGGTGCTGCCCTACCGGAACCCGTTCCTGGTGGCGAAGGCGATGGCCACGCTGGACCGGCTGTCGCAGGGAAGGGCTGTCCTGGCCGCAGGCGCCGGGTACCTGAAGTCGGAGTTCGCCGCCGTCGGAGCAGATTTCGATGAGCGGAACGAGCTGTTCGACGAAGCGATCGAGGTGATGCGCGGCGCCTGGACGCAGCGGGGCTATCGCTACGAGGGCCGACACTTCACCAGCCTGGCACAGACCGCACTGCCGTTCCCGGTTCAAGACGGCGGCGTTCCGGTGTGGATCGCCGGGAACGCCCGGCGGGCCATCGAACGCGCGGCCACGGTCGGGCAGGGCTGGGCCCCCTTGTTGATAGATCGGGAGATGGCCAGGACGGTCCGCACGACTGCGATCCCGACCGTGGCCGCGCTGACACGAGCGATCGGGCGACTGCGCGACCTCACCGAGGCCGCGGGCAGGCCGCGTGACGCGGTCGAAGTGCAGATCGAGGGACGGGACAGTCAGGTGCTGCTCCACCGCACCTCGCTCGACCAGCACCATGACCGATTGCACGAGTTCGACCAGGCCGGTGTCGGCTGGTTCGTGCTCGACACGCCCGCCACGACCGTCGACGAGGCGATCGACGCGCTGCACCGCTACGGAGACGCGGTGATCTCCCGGTTTCGCTGAACGATCGCCGGGTCTCACCTGCCCCGCATGCGCCGACATGCGGAACGTGCACCCATTCGAATACAACCATCAACTCTAACTATGTTTACCTCGTTTTCTTATTGCTAGATGTCGTATACCCTTTCGGACAGGACGCCTGACCCGCACCCGCGAGCCCGCTCTCAGCGATTCGACCTTGAAATGAGGAGCAGACAATGGCGAGACGAGTAGTCGTCACCGGCGGCAGCGGGAAACTCGGCCGAGCAGTGGTCGACGAGCTGCGCACGCACGGGTGGAAGCCGGTTGTCGTGGACAAGGTGCCGCACCCCGACCGCGAGGTCGCCTCGGTGGTCGCCGATCTCCGCGACCTCGGCCAGGCGACGGAGGTCCTGGCCGCGGTCGACAGCAGATTCCGCCGGGTCGACGCTCTGGTCCATCTGGCGGCCGTACCAGGACCGGGGCTGGCCACCAACTCGGCGATATTCGAGAACAACCTCATGACGACCCACAATCTGTTCACATCCGCGGTCCGCGCCGGGGTGAACACGGTGGTGTGGGCGTCGAGTGAGACGTTGCTCGGCATCCCGTTCACCACCCCGCCGCCCTATCTGCCCGTCGACGAGAACTACTCCGCCAGACCGGAATCGTCGTATTCGCTCGCCAAGCACCTCGAAGAGACGATGGCCGCCGAAATAGCCCGATGGAACCCGGACATGTCGCTGACCGCGCTGCGGCTGTCGAACGTGCTGGACGACACCGACTACGCGCGGTTCGGCGAACACCAGGCCGACGCGGCCCGGCGACGCTGGAACCTGTGGGCCTACATCGACACTCGTGACGGCGCCCAGGCCGTGCGCAAGGCCCTCGAACATGCGATTCCCGGCTATCGGATGTACGTCATCGCGAACGCCGACACGGTCATGGAACGGCCGACCGCCGAACTCGTCGCCGAGCAGTTCCCCGGCGTACCCACCAACCGCGAATTCACCGGCAACGAAACGCTGCTGTGTATCGACAAGGCACGCCGAGAACTCGGCTACCAGCCGACATTCGGCTGGCGCAACACGACTCGGTAAAACGCAGAGGCCACGTGGAAGCCGCGTCATCGAGACGAGTGCCCCTTCCGGCCCAATGACACCAAGATAGGGAGGTATTCATGAGCAAGGTTTGGCTGATCACCGGAGCGTCGCGTGGATTCGGACGACAGTTCGCCCTGGCGGCACTGGGGCGTGGCGACCGCGTGGTCGCCACGGCACGCGATGTCGAGACGTTGCACGATCTGAAGGCCGAGTACGGCAACGCGCTGGTGCCCCTCACGCTGGACGTCACGGACAAGTCCGCGGCGGCGGACGTGGTCGCGACGGCAGTCGACGCGTTCGGGCAGCTGGATGTTGTGGTGAACAATGCGGGCTACGGGCTGTTCGGCGCAGTGGAGGAATTGTCCGAGGACGATATTCGCGCCCAGATGGAGACGAATTTCTTCGGCGCGCTGTGGGTCACACAGGCCGCACTCCCACAGCTGCGGCGACAGAAATCGGGCCACATCGTGCAGATCTCCACGATCGGCGGAGTGGCAGCCTTCCCGAGGCTCGGCGGTTATCACGCGTCGAAGTGGGCGCTCGAGGGTATGTCGGAAGCGCTCGCACAGGAGATCGCTCCCTTCGGCATCAAGGTCACCCTGGTGGAACCAGGCGGGTACGCCACCGATTGGGCGGGGTCCTCTGCGGCGCACGCGGCGCCGATCGAGGCCTACGAGGGCCTACGCGCCCAGATGGCAGCTGGCTCGGGACGTGCCCTCTCGGGAGATCCCGAGGCTGCCGGGCCGGCGCTGCTGCAGATCGTCGACGCCGAGAAACCACCCCTGCGGGTGTTTTTCGGCACGATGCCACTGAAACTGATCGAGGGCGTCTACGCCCAACGTCTGGCGACGTGGAAGGAATGGGAACGGACCTCCATCGCAGCCCAAGGCTGATCGGTCTCGCGAACCCTGACCGGCCGATCGGGGCGAGCGGCCGCGGCACAGGCCGCGGCCGCCTCGGCGGAGTCCGGCAGTTGATCGGTCTACTGATTCGTTTCGATGCTCGGGCTCCGATAGCCGGCTTCCTCCGCGAAGCCGGGCCAGCCGTTGTATTTATGTGCGGCCTGGCGCAATTCGCTCCAAGTGGACGAGCGTGTGTCGGAGACGTCGATATCGAATTTCGTGGCATGCCGGAATTCCAGGACAGCCACGCCTTCGGGACCGGCGCGGTAGCCGTACCGCGCCCCCCGGGGCACATAGAAACCCGCACCCGGATCCAAGCGCCGACGACCGAGCTGAAGCCATCCGGCAACCACGTAATAGAGACAATCCACATTATGGGTGTGCGCCGGCAGAATCACCTCCGGCGCCAACGAGACCTTTGCCAGGCTGTACCCGTCCGGATCATCATGGCAGAACATCACTTCCGTGAGGGCTCCACCTGCCATGAGGGCGAATTCGTCGGGCGGGATCGAATTCACGACCTCTTCGGGATAGCCCGGAAAATCCATGATCTCGAGCAGATCGACCACTGGTTCGCCAGTGAATATCCGGAACTCTGCCCGGGTCCCCTGCCGCGTCGTTGCAGGTCTGGGGGCGGCGTCATCACCGCCTACCGATTCACGAAGCTCGGACATGTGCTTCTCCTCTTCTGCGGCCACGAGTGCGGCGCTGCTACTGCCGGATGATTCCGACGACGGTCCCGACCTGGTAGGTCGTGTCGATCTCGCCGAAGATTTCGATGGTTCCCGCACTCGGTGCTTCGATTTCGGCTTCGGTCTTGTCGGTGGCGAGGTTGTAGATCGGTTCGCCCTCGGTGACCGATGCCCCGTTCTCCACCAGCCACTCGGTGATCTCCCCTTCCGTCATGGTCACGCCGAGCTGTGGGATCTTGATTTCCACGGTCACTGTCCTTGTGTCTGGAATATGCGATTCGTTGTGGGATATCGGATGCCCGGCTAGGCGAGCGCCCGGACGGCCGCGGCGATCTTGTCCGGGCCTGGAAGAAATGCCTGTTCGAGCGTTCCGGCATAGGGCACCGGAGTATTCGGCGCGGTGACGCGCAGCACCGGTCCGGCGAGCTCCCCGAAGAGCTCTTCCTGAATGGTGGCGGCCAGTTCTGCGCCGAAACCGGCGCGCCGCACGGCTTCATGGACGACCACCGCGCGCTTGGTCTTGACTACCGAGGCCAGGATGGTGGGCAGATCGAGGGGCTGGATGGTTCGCAGATCGACCACCTCCACGTCGATTCCCTCGTCGGCCAGGGTCTGCGCCGCGGTGAGGCTGTCGAGAACCTGCCTGCCGTAGGTCAGGATCGTGACATCAGTGCCCGGCCGGGCGATCGCTGCCTGCCCGAGCGGAATACGGTAATCCCCCTCGGGCACTTCACCTTTCGAGGCGAAGTACAGGCCGGTCATCTCGACGAAGACACACGGGTCGTCATCGAAGATCGCCGAGAGAAGCAGTCCCTTGGCATCGGCCGGGTTGCTGGGCACGATGACCTTGAGGCCGGACGCATGGACCAGCGGCGCCTCGAGCATGTCGGAGTGCTGGGCGCCGAATCCGCCGCCCGTGCCGGTAGCAGTGCGCACGGTCAGGGGCACAGGGGTACGCCCGCCGGACATGTAGCGCAGCTTCGCGGCGTGGTTGATCAGCTGGTCCGCGCAGACGTGCACGAAGTTCATCAGCATGATCTCGGCGACCGGACGCATACCGGCGATCGCCGAACCGATCGCGGCACCCATGATCGCCTGCTCGGAGATCGGGGTGGAGCGCACGCGTGCGGAACCGTACTTGGTTTCCAGGCCCTTGTGCACGCCGAAACCGCCACCGCCGGGGTCCATGATGTCCTCACCGAGGGCGAACACGCTGTCGTCCAATTCCATCGCGGTGTGCAGCGCCTCGTTGATCGCTTGGACGAAGAGCAGATTCTTCGTCGCGACGGTGGTTCGCTCATCCTGGATGGTCATGCGATCGCCTCCTCGGCATACACATCGGTGGTCAGTGTGGAGGGGTCCGGCCAGGGTGCGTCGAGTGCGAACTGGGCAGCGTCGGCGATTTCGGCGGCCGCCTCGGCGTCGATAGCGTCGAGTTGCGTAGCGGTGGCGATGCCTTGCGCGATCAGCTGTTCCCGATAGCGCGGCACCGGATCGGCGGCGATGGCTGCCGACAATTCCGCCTTGGGGATGTAGCCCTGCTGGTCGCCGATCACGTGACCGTTGAACCGGTAGGTCAGCGCCTCGACGAGGGTGGGGCCGTCACCTCGGCGTGCTCGCTCGACGGCGTCCCCGGCCACCCGGTACATCGCGATCGGGTCATTGCCGTCGACGGTGACCCCGGGCATCGAGTACGCGGCGGCGCGGTCGGCGATCCGTTCCACGGAGGTGCCCTGGGCAAGGGGCGTGTACTCGGCGTAGAGGTTGTTCTGGCAGACGAACACCACCGGCAGATTCCATACCGAGGCCAGGTTCATCGACTCGTGGAAGGCGCCGATATTGGATGCGCCGTCACCGAAATTGACGACGGTGACCTGGTCGGTTCCGCGCATCGCGGCCGACAGGGCGATCCCGTTGGCAATCGGCATACCCGAACCGACCACACCGGTGGTGACCATCAGACCGTGCTCCGGGGAGGTGACGTGCATCGGCCCGCCCTTCCCGCCACAGGTGCCTGTCGCCTTGCCGAGAAATTCCGCCCACAATTCGCGTAGCGGAACACCTTTCGCGATCTGGTCGTGCAGGCCGCGGTAGATGGTGACGACGTAGTCGTCCGGGCGCAGATGGGCCGCGACCGACACAGCGGTGAATTCCTGGCCACGCGGCGAGTAGTACATGCCGCCGATGGCGCCACTTTTCATCAACGACAGATATTTCTCGTCGAAGAGCTTGATCCGGGTCGCCGTCCGGTACAACGCGATCTGGGTATCGGAGTCGAGTACTGCTGTGGTCGGGGTCATGGCCTCTCCTGGGTTTCGATGATGGCCGGTGCCGACGCCCCGGCCGCATGTTCTCCGGCGCGGCGACCGGAGAACACCGCGTCCGCGAGCGACAGACCGGAGACGTAACTGGTGCTACACAGACCGACCGCGGAGCGCCCGGCCGCATAGAGCCCTCGAATCAGCCCGCCGTCGTTGCGCACGACTTGGCCGGTCGTCTCGTCGACGACCAGGCCACCGAGGGTGATGAATTTCATCGGATAGGCGGGGGAAACGCCGGGTGAGAGATCGATGGCGTAGAACGGCCCGTCGCCGAGCCGATGCCGGAATTCGTCCTTCTTGCCGAACGCATCGGCACGGCGCTGCTCGATATCCGAATTGTGTTGTGCGGCAGTCTCTGTCAGGCTCTTCGGCGAGATCCCGATCTTGGTGGCCAGCTCGGCGAGCGTACCGGCCTTCACGTGCCCGGTCGGACCGAAGAGGTAGGCCATCTGAGGCGCGTGGAAGAAGGCCGTCTGGCTACGCAGTTGACCGCGAGCCCGGCGCCAGGTCGCCGAATCGACGATCAGGAAGGCCCGCGCGCCGTGTTCCTCCACCATGGGTGTCGTCATCGTCGCTCCGTAGAGCTGCTCGTTCACGAATCGAACACCGTCGCCGTCGACGACGATGCCCTCCATGAAGCCCGACGGCGGCGCGATGAACCGCCATCCCGACATCGCCCCCAGCTTGGCCGTGCGGGCATCGACCACCGCACCGAGCCGAAGGGCCGCACCGTCGTCGCCGACGGTGCCCAGTGCCTCGATCGCCGACCAGGCCGGTGCATGCCGGTCCACCAGCGCTCGGTTGAAGCCGTGTCCTCCGGTCGAGAGGATGACGCCGGATCGGGCGTGTGCCCGGTGTGTGGTGGAGCGCTTGCGCACCTCGCGTTCGACGATCCGGTTCAGTCGCGCCCCTGTCGGCCCGTGCCAGATCTGCATCTTCTCCGATAACTTGACGAACAACTCGAACCTCTTGCCGGGCATACGATTCGACGCGGGCGCACGGAACTCGACACCGGCGACCACATCGCCGTCCACGATGAGGCTCGACACCTCGGCGAGGGGGCGGAAGGTCACGCCCCTGCGCAGGGCCGACTCCCGCAGTCGCCCGTAGAAGGTCGCACCCGAGAAATTCTTCGCACGTGTGCGGTGGCCTCGTGGCGCCGGCTCGGCGACGTCGGAGTATCCCGCGGCCAGTTCGTTGCCGGAGTAGTAGAGATAGTGCCGGTTGGTGGGATACGAGGTTTTGTACGGACAGACACTGCCCTCGAACTCGAGCCCCTGCGCCTGCAACCACTCGATCATCGCCGGACTGGTGTTGACGAACCGGCGCAGAGTCTCTTCGGCAACCGCATCACCGGTCTCTTTGCGCAGGTACGCGTACATATTGTCGGGGCTGTCCGAGACGCCTGCCTCGTGCTGGGCGCTGGTGCCGCCGCCGGCATAGACCACGCCGCCGGAGTGGTAGGTGGATCCGCCACCGTAGGACCGGTCGAGGACGAGCACCGACGCCCCGGCATCCGCGGCGGCGATCGCGGCGCAGGCTCCGGCCCCGCCGAAGCCGACGACGATCACGTCGTAGGTGGTGTCGCCGTTTCCGGCCGCACGAGTTTGCGCTGTCACATCTTCCTCGAATCCGCCTGTGCTGTCATTCATTTCGATCACCGTTCCACTCAGGATCGGTCTGTCTCTTCGCGCCGCGCTTGTCCACGGTCACAGGACCGAGCACCGTCATCCGGCAGGCGATGCGGGTGTCCCGCATCGCGGATCGCCGGCGGCGACCGGCCATCTGCCGCAGCACATCTCGCTCTTCGGACTCGACGGGCCCGGCGTTGTGGTGGCCGTCGACGATCGTCAGCGCGCATGCCGTGCACCGGGCCTGACCGAAGCAGATGGTCGGCCACTTCACGCCCGCGGCGAGAGCGGCCTCGAATACCGTCTGCCCGGGTGGGACGTCGAGATCGATTCCGGCGGGTTCCACCCGCACCTGCACCACGTTCGATTACCGGGCGAGATATTCATCGATGGTCTTGTGGCTGTTGACGATCATCGCTTCGTACTTCTCGGACATGATCAGATCCGAAAGCCCTTGGGTGTGGATTCCGCGTTGTTGGCGTTCGATGTTGAGGAAGTCCTCTTTGAAGATCTGCGGCCACTCCTCGACCGGAATCGGCCCCTCGAGTTCCGGGCGATCGACGTCGGCCTCCTCGGCGGTGGGGATCTGTACCGCCCACACCTCGAACAGACACGATTCGGGATCGTCGCCGTTGGGCCGCACGCGGTAGATGATGGAGTTCCCGTAGGCCGGCAGCACGGTGATGTTGGGGAAGATGTGCCCGTATCCACTGGTCTCGGTGGTCGGTGGCGGCAGGGGGATGCCGGCGCCCTGCGCGTATTCGTACAGCGCTTGGAAGAACGCCATCGGGAAATCGTTCTCGTCGATGTCCTTTTCGAGCAGACCTTGCTGGATGAACATCTCCCGGTCGGTGGTGTAGGCATCGGTTCCGACGTACAAGGCGTTGTTGAACTGAATGAAGTAGTCCGCCAACGACATTCCCGCGACCGGAGTGCCCCCGCTGCTACTCAGCAGCGCGTGCCCGTGGCCGTTGCCGAAGCATTCGAAGTCGCCGCCGAGCGCATCGACGTCGTAGTCCTCGTCCGCGGCGCCCATGCTCAGCGAAGGGTGCGCCTGCATCACGTGGTAGGCCTCCATGAACGCTTCCTGCGCCATCTTCCAGTTGCCCGGCAACACCAGGTGCCGCCACCAGCGCACCTTCATCCGGTCGAACCCGATCAGGTCGAACTTCTGCCGGATTCCGTCCATTGCCACCTCGAGCGGTTCCGCGTCGGGGTCCATGTTGATGAACACCATCCCGAACATGGTGCCCACCTGGCACTCCCGCAGCCTCAGTGCGTCCGGGTCCAGGCATGCCGGGGTGAACCCGCGCTCGGCGTACACGTAGGAGTTGCTGCCGTCGAGGTTCCACCGCCAGCCGTGATAGGGACAGACGATCTGGCCGCCGTGAAACGTACCGGTGCCGTCACCGAGCGAAGTGGCGCGATGCCTGCAGGCGTTGAAGTAGGCCTTGATCGACTCTTCGCTCTCACGGACGACGAGGATCGACTGATCGTTGATCCGATACTCGGTGAAGTCGCCCACCCGAGGAATCTCTTCCAGGCGGCACGCCATCTGCCAGACCCGGGTCCACAGCTTGTTCTTCTCCAGCTCGGCGAACTCCGGGGAGAAGTACCGCTCGACAGGGACCCGCGTCGGGTCGGTGATCGCATGGCGAAACGCCGCAGCGGGTGCCTGCACGGGTTCTTCGAGAGTCGTCATCGGTGCCTCCAAACATGGCCGACATCAGATCGGTGGAACGTGTTCTGCATCACTAACTGATCGATGAGTTAGTTTGTGGCGTAGAACTCGTTCTGTCAATAGGTCAACCAAGTCAACTATGTTTGGAAGGCGGGCTCGTACCGCATCGGATCAGGCACGGGCCGCGGCGTTCGGCATGTGAAATCTCGAGTCCAGCAACGGGTTCGCGCACGAACGCGCGGTTACTTCCCGACTACTGGCAGTCCGGAGGCAAGTATCGCTTCGACAGCGCGAACCGCGCGACGGTGCCGTTCGGGAATCGACGTCGCGGACAGGTAGGTCAACCCCGACGAAATCGACAAGATGACATCGACGAGAGACTGCGAATCGACGTCGGGAGCAAGCTCACCGGCGGCGATTGCACTGCTGATCAGCTGGGTGTACAGCTCTTCCTCCGCGTCGCGGCGGTTGGTACGCAGTGCGGACAGGTCGGGATGTCGACTGGTTTCGAACGAGATGCTCGCCTCGAATCTCGTCACCGTCGGGTAGTCCTCGACGCATGCGAGCGCCTCCTCGAGGATGGCGGTGAGGCGGCCGACCAACGTCGTCGCACGCCCCGCCGCGTCCTGCAGACGCCCCACTATTTCGTCCTGCACCGACTCCAGCGTCGCCACGACCAGCGATTCCTTGGAGGGGAAGTAGTGGTAGATGGCGGCGCTGGTGAGCTGGGCCTCCCGCGCGATCGCCTTCATCGTGGCGTTGGCATAGCCGACCTCCGCGACGTGCTTCATCACGGCAGCCTTGATACGCCGACGAGTCTGCTCTCCGTCCGCCCCCATCGGGCGGCCCAAGTAAGACGGCGCGCTCATCTGTTCCTCCGTCCCGTGCAGTCGTCATCCTCTCATGACCAGCAGATCCTGCCGGGGCGTACCGATCCAGTCGTGGGTCGATGTCCCGCGAGTGATGATGCGCTATTGGATGCTTCGGCCGCCGTCGACATCCAGGCATACCCCGGTGAGAAATGAGGCGTCCTGCGACGCGAGGAAGTGCACGGCTGACGCAACGTCGGCCGGTTCCGCCAAGCGACCCATCGGAATGCCCTTCGTCGTGGCGGCGATAATCTCCGGGGGTAGCGCGTCGAGACCTGTCGCGGTCTTCATGAAGCCGGTGGGAGAAGCCACCGGCGCGACCGCGTTGACTCGGATTCGGGGACTGAGCTCGGTGGCCAGGCCACGCGTCAGGGTTATGACCGCTCCTTTGGTGGCGTTGTATATCGTGGCCGTGGGCCGGGGCCGCTTGGCGCCGATCGATGCGGTGTTGACGATGACGGATCCGTCCGGCATATGCGGAACTGCGTATTTCGTCGCCAAGAAGACGCTTCGAACGTTGATGGCGAATTGCAGATCGAACTCGTCGATCTCGAGATCGAGCGCCAGCGCCTTGCGATGCGGGACTCCCGCATTGTTCACGAGTACATCGATGCCGCCGAACGCGGTGACCGTGCTATCGATCATCGATTGCACCTGGGCCGGCACACTGACGTCGACGGCAACGGCAATGCTGCGGTCGATTCCGGCAGAAAGGTTTTCGGCACGTTTCTCGTCGATGTCGGCGATGGCTACCGATGCTCCAGAGCCTGCGAATCGGCGAACGATCGCTTCGCCGAATCCGGCCGCGCCGCCTGTGACGAGAACTCGTTTTCCCTCGAATGGCGATTCCATTGTTCTCAATCCTTACTTCTTGATTTGCTGGGGTGCGGGATCGGTTGCTTCCACGGACGCAGCTGATGCTCGACTACAGACGGCCCGAGACGGAAATGCCTGGCCTCGTCATGTGTTTCGACGAACGGAAGATTGGGATCGTAGAGTTCGTCCGGTCCGGGTCGCGGTCCCGCATGTGCGACGCATCCGGGCGTGGGGCGGCCCAGGATGCGTTCGAGTTTCCAC
Source organism: Nocardia jiangxiensis NBRC 101359 (assembly GCF_000308615.1). Lineage (GTDB taxonomy): Bacteria > Actinomycetota > Actinomycetes > Mycobacteriales > Mycobacteriaceae > Nocardia > Nocardia jiangxiensis. The sequence goes on along the minus strand of NZ_BAGB01000167.1, from coordinate 70,671 downwards.
ACCACCTCGATCAGCCGATCGAGATCGACTCCGGTGTCGATCCCCATCGCCTCCAGCATCGACACGACATCTTCTGTGGCCGCCATACCGGTGGCGCGGCCGTTCCCGCAGTAGGGGCAGCCGCCGATACCGCCGGCGGTCGTGTCGAGGGAGAGCGTGTGGGTGGCATCCAGTGTTCGCAATGCCGCATAGATCGAGGGCAGGGCCATACCGCGCGCATTGTGCAGATGCAGGTGCACCCTCGTGATACCGGGCCACTCGGAAAGCACAGCTTCGAGTTGCTGCTCCACCAGGTGGGGCATGCACCAACTCATCGGGTCTTGCAAAGCGATGCTCGTGACGGCGATCCCGGCCTCGCACCACATCCGATACTGTCGGCGAAGCATGGCCATGCTGTCGGTCAGGGCGACCGGGCCAGTGAAATTCGATCCCCACACCGCCCCGAGCGCGATGCCCGCTTCGGGTGCATTCGACGCGGTGGCGGCCGCGACTATTCTTGGCCACCGGGCTATTTCGTCGGCCTGCGAGGAGTTGGTATTGCGCCGTGCGAACGTGTCGCACATATGGCAGTTGAGGGTCGGCACCCCGCCCCGAGGCGACAGCGGCGGAGTGAATTCGGCCGCCCGCTGCCGTCCTTTCTCGTTGAGTGCCAGCCCCGTGTACCGGACTCCGTCGACCGGAGTGAATCGCTGCACTATCTCGTCGATCTGTGCCATTTGTGGTGTGTAGCGGGGACTGACGAACGACCCCACCACAATCGACTTCAGGCCGGTCCGGGACAGCAGGTCGAGCAACGCGACCTTGTCCGCGACCGAGATGTCGGCGGATTCGATCTGCATCCCTTCCCGCATCACTTCCTCGTTCAGGTGGACTGCGGGATACCCGCCGGAGTTTCGGGTCATCACGCCGTCCGCTCGAGGTCGGTCCCGCGGGTGATCACCGCGTCGACGGCGGTCGCTGTACCGTCACCGATCACGAGTGGGTTGATGTCCAGTGCGCGGATCGCGCCCTTACTCGACCGCGCGAGAGTTTGCAGGCGATAGATGATGTCGAGAACCGCCTCGGTCGGCGACAGCGCCCATCGGGCACTGTCGAGCACCTGGCCGACAGCGGAGCCGAGGACGCGCGCGCGGGTATGGTCCCGGCCCGCGTCGGCCGGGATGAGAACCACGTTGTCGAGATCTTCGGTGAAGATCCCGCCGATACCGAGGAGCACGAACTGGCCGAGAATGGGGTCCGTGGAAATTCCCGCGATGGCCTCGAACCTGCCGCTGATCGTCTGCTCGGCGATGATCTCTCCGCCACCGGCCGACGCCATGCGCTGACTCAGCCGGTGGAATGCCTGTGCGCCGGTGGTCTCATCGGCGACACCCAACTCGACCAGTCCGAGTTCGGATTTGTGTGTCACTCCCGGTACGGCTCCCTTGAGGACCAGTGGCCAGCCGAGTTCGCGTCCGGCCGTCGCGATATCGGCGACCTGATGCAGCGTGCGGCATTGCACGGTCGGGACACCGACCGCGGCAAGTAGGTCGAGACATTCGGGTTCGGTCATCGCCGCCGGTTCCCTCAGCCTCTGCGCCGAACGCCGGGCAAGCATGGGCGGCGCGGACTCGTCGTCGCCACGGTCCTGCGATCCGCCGTGCTGCGCGCGGTGGATCGCGGCGAGCGCTTGCAGCGTCGAATCGGTGTCGCGGACCAGGACGGCGTTCCCTTCGCGGTACACATCTTCGGTGCCCTCGTCGAGCCCGCCGGGGACGATGACGGTCAGGCGTTTTCCGGCCGCGTGCGCCAACCGGGCGAATCGCTGTGCCGTTTTGCCGTTCTGCACGGCACTGCGCGTATTGTGCGGAGTGACAACGACATCCGAGACGGTCGAATCGTGAAAGAGCGCGTTGAGGACCGACTGGGCGTTCGTCATGGAGCCGATAGCGCCGAGGTCGACGGGATTGACGACCCGGGCGAGCCTGGACTGTTCGGCGAACACCGCGCGTGTCGCATCGGTGAATTCGCTCATCCGCAGTCCATAGCGTTCTGCGCCGTCGGCGAGTATGGCTCCAGCGGCACCCGACATCGTCACTCCGGCCACACCGTGCCGGCCAAGACTTTTCGGCGCCGCCACGACCATCGCACCGGCACAGATCAGCGACTCCACTGTCGTCACGCGGACCACACCCAACATGTCGAGCAGCGCGTCGGTGGCGCGTGGTCCGCCGGCCAGTCGGCTCGAATGCGCTTGGGAAGCAACGGCTCCGACCGCAGACTGGCCGAATTTCAGTGCGATGATCTGCTTTCCGGCCTGGCGGGCGGTACGGACCAACTGACGGAAACGGTCTCCGTCCGGTATCGCGTCGACGACCAATCCGATCACTTCGGTAGCGCGGTCGTCGATGAGGTACGCGAGGTAATCGAGCAGGTCCAGATCGGCCTCGTTCCCCACGGAGACGAACTTCGACAGGCCCAGGCCCGCGGATCGTGCGCGTCGTGCCAGGGCATCGAACAGTGCCCCGCTGTGCGATATCAGCGCGAGCGGGCCGGACTGGATCGGCGAACTGTGCGAGGCGTTGAAACCAATGGAGACACCATCGTTGGCGTTGTAGATACCGTTGCAGTTCGGACCGATGATCCGCATTCCGGTGTCACGGACGATCTTTGCGAGCGCCTCCTGCCGTTCGGCGCCTTCGATCGTTCCGGATTCGGCGAATCCTGCCGCACTGATGATGGCGAACTTCACGCCGTTGTCGGCGCAACCGCGGGCAGCGTCGACGGCCCGATGGGCCGGCACCAGAATATAGGCGACATCGACATCGGGGGGTAGGTCCGCTGGCGAGGCAACGCATTTCAGTCCGGCGACCTCGCTTCCGGAGGGATTGACCGGGTAGATGACGCCGGAGTACCCGCAGGAACGCAGATTCGGGATGATGAGCGACCCGATCTTGGCTTCGTCGTTGGTGGCGCCCACCACGGCGATCGTTTTCGGACGGAACAGTGGATCGAGGTCGAGAGCGGGACCGTTCGGCATGGTCTTCCTTCGGTATTCGCGAGTTGCCGGGATCATCAGCGGTTCCGCCACTGCGGTTCTCGCCGTTCGACGAAGGCGGCGACGCCTTCCTTACGGTCTTCGCTGGTATATGGGTTCGGTCCGACGTTCAGTCGTGCGGCGGTCGCGATGGGCAGGGTGCTGGATTTGACGACTGTTTCCTTCATCCGGCGCAGGGAGACCGGAGCATTCGCCGCGACCGCGCGTGCCATAGCCATCGTCTCGTGGTCGAGCACGGCGGGATCGACGACGGCATTGACCAGTCCCCAGTCCAGTGCACGGGCGGCGTCGATGTACTCCCCCGTGTACAGCAGTTGATATGCGCGCGCGGCGGGGATGATGCGTGGCAGAACCACTGTCGCCCAGTTTGCTCCCATACCGCGCTTGGCTTCGGGAAGCCCGAACTTCGCCGCACTCGAGGCGACACGCAGATCACAGCACAGCATGAGTTCGAAACCGCCACCGACTGCAGCGCCGTTGATTCCGGCGATGGTCGGTTTGGGGATTTCCGAAACCACTTCGAACAGCATTCGTGCGGCCCCATCGGTGGGTGTCCGCTGTGTCCTTCCGTTGCGGTCGTTGCTGCGCATATCCTTCAGATCACCGCCGGCGCAGAAGGCGGAGTCTCCGGTCGCGGTCAGGACGACGACCCATACCTCCGGATCGTCGGCGGCCTGGACGGCCGCGTCGCACAGTTGCGCCGACAATGACGCCGACAGGGCGTTCTTGCGCTCTGGCCGGTTGAGCGTCAGCACCCGGATATGCCCTTCGGTGCGGATCAACAACTCGTCCACGACGTGCTCCTTGTTCGGCAGGGCGATCGTTTCGGTGTGGTGGTTACCGGTGGCCGGGCCGACATCAGATCGTCACCGTGACAAATTTGGTCTGGGTGTAGTGATGCAGCGCCTCGACGCCCTTCTCGCGACCGATGCCGCTGTTCTTGTATCCGCCGAAGGGGCCTTCCATCCTGCTGGCATTCCATTCGTTGACATACACTTGGCCTGCCTCGAGTTGTGCCGCGATTCGATGTGCTCGCGACAGGTCTTTTGTCCAAACACCGGCGGCCAGGCCATATTCGGTGCCGTTCGCGATGCGGAGCGCTTCGGCTTCGTCGCCGAACCTCAACACGGCCAGTACCGGCCCGAACACCTCTTCCTGTGCGATCTTCATCCCGACGGTGACGTCGGTGAAAATGGTCGGCTCGACGTACCACCCCTCGGTCGTGGATCCACCACCGCAGACGAGACGGGCGCCCTCATCCTCCGCTGTCTGGATGTACCGCCGAACTTTCGCGAATTGCGCCTCGGTCGTCTGCGATCCGTAGTGCACTCCCGGCGTGATCGCGGCGGTCGCCGCCACCAGTCTCGCCACGAATTCGTCATGGATATCCGCGTCGACCAAGAGTCGCGTTCCACCCGCACAGTGCTGTCCCGCGTTGGTCGTGAAAGCCTTGACCACCCCCGCGACGGCCGCGTCGATATCGGCATCGGCGAACACGAGATTGGGTGACTTGCCACCGAGTTCCAATGTCGCGGGGATGATTCGTTGCCCGGCCGTCCTGCCGATCTCACGACCGATCCGCAACGAACCGGTGAAGGCAACTTTGCGAACCAACTCGTGTGAGACCAATGGTCGTCCGGCATCCTGACCGGTCCCGGTCACCACGTTGCAGACACCGGCCGGCAGACCGGCCTCGACCATGATGCGGGCCATCTCGAGCGTGCTGGCCGACGTGAACTCGGATGGTTTGATCACGACGGTGTTGCCGGCGGCAAGGGCGGGCGCTACACCGCGAGTCGCCTGGCCGAGTGGCGCATTCCAGGGCGTGATGATCGCGACGACCCCATAGGGTTCCCGGCGCACGTAGCTGTGCACGGACGCCCCGAGATCGAACAACTCACCGGACGGGAGGTGGACCAGACCCGCGTAGAAGTCGAAATAGGAGATCGCCGCCTGCACCTCACGGGGCGTGTGGGCGCTGGGTTTTCCGGTTTCGGCCGCTTCGTACCCGGCAAGGAGGTCGATCGATTCCCGCAGCGCCACTGCGACGTCGGCGAGAATCCGGCCACGCTCTGCCGGACTGCGGTCACGCCACTGCGGCCATGCCGTCCGAGCGTCCTCGACCGCCCGGTCCACTATGGCCTCGTTCCCGGCCGCGATCGTGCAGACCACGTCCTGTGTCCCGGGGCGAGTGGAGACTATTCGCTCGCCACCGGTCTCGACTTCCGCACCGCCGATCCAGTGGCCATGATGCTTCGGTCCGGTGTGGTTGTTGTCGATCACCGAGATTTCTCCTGTAGCAATACCGTTGCGGGCAAGAAGGGTGGGAAGTAATTGCGCGATCATCCGATTCGCCAGCGGCGCACACGGCGCTCTACTTGGCGAAGCCACGCATCTGCCGGGGCGCGTCGTCGCGATCGAGCACGATCTCCAGAAGAGCCAACCGGCCATCGATGTATGCCTGCTCCGCCTCCGACAGCGCCCGCTCGAGGTCGTCCTCGGTGCGCACCCGCAGACCCAGCGGTTTGTGCTTGCCGAGGCCGTCGAAAACCTGCGGAATACGGTCGTAGTGCCACACCCAGATGTCGTTGCACGCCATCTTCCGACCGCCCGCGAAATCCTCGACGAGGTATCCGCCGTTGTTCAAGACGACGATCAACGGTGCGTGCCCGGAGGTCAGCATCGTGGAGATCTCTTGCACGGTGAGCGCGAGCGCCCCGTCGCCGACTACCAGGATGTGACGACCGGTCGGATTTGCGTGCTGAGCGCCGAGCAACGCAGGCACGGACCAGCCGATCGACGCCCAGGCATTCTGGGTCAGCACCGTGACACCGTCGGGTATCGGCGCGGAACGGATACCGACATTGCCGGTGCCGGTATCGACGACGACCGTGTCCCCTTCTCGGAGGCACAGACCGAGCCGGTTCCAGAGCCGGTCCTGCACCAACGTCCGGCCGGGCTCGACATCGAACGACCGAACCGCACGGCGAGTGGGCGCGGAGTGTCTCCGGCGCGGACGACCGAGGCGCTGTTCGCCCAACGCGGTGACCATGGCGCTCATCGGGAGTGCGGAATAACTACCCGTATGCAACACCGACCTAACCGGGTCGATGTCGATCACCTCGGGTCCGCGATAGTCCGGGTTGGCCTTGCCGCCACTGAATTCGTCCAGGCGAAGCCCGATCCGGATCAGCACGTCGGCATTGTCGACCTGCGCGACCGCGGGAACCTTGGCGGCAGAACCGAAATAGGTTCCTAGATAACCCGGTATCCGCTTGTCGAGGTCGAAGTTCGCCGCCCAGGTCGTCGCCCACGGCAGACCCGTACGCGAGAGCCACTCACCCACCTCCGCGGTGAATCCGTGTTGACGGACACCACTGTCCACGAGGACGACCGGCGATTCGGCCGCGTGCAGTGCGCTGCCGACCTTGTCTGCCCACTCCGACAGCTCGACCGGATCGCAGGCGGGCGGGGACAAATCCAGCTCGCGGTCCGGTCTCGCCACGGGGGCCACGGCCACATCATCGGGAAGGGCAAGGAAGACCGGCCGTTTCCGCACCCACGCCTCGCGTAGCACTCGATCGATCTCCGCCGCCGCGTTGTCGGCCGACAGGACCGTCTGCGCCACGGTGATCTCGGAGAACATGCGCTGAAACCGGCTGAAGTCGCCATCTCCGAGACTGTGGTGCATCGCAGGCCGACCCGTCCACCTGTTTCCCGATCCGGGGAGCCCCGAGATAAGAACGGTGGGAACGTTTTCCGCGTACGATCCACCGACCCCACCGGCCGCGCCCAGGTCACCGACGCCCGATGTCACCACGAACGCGGCGGCACCCTTCACCCGTGCGTACCCGTCGGCGGCGTACGCGGCGTTGAGCTCGTTGCAGTTGCCGACCCAGGACATGTCGGGGTCGTGCGAGATCTGGTCGATGAATTCGAGTACGTAGTCCCCTGGCACACCGAAGACTTCGCTGATCCCCAATTCACGCAGGCGCTGCAGAAGGTAGTGGCCGACGAGGAAGTCATTGGACATGAGAACTTCTCCTGTCGTCTCGGCGGACAGTGCGGTCCGAGACGTTCTGTGCTGAATGGTCGGAGTGCGTCGAAGGCGATGACCTGCCTGCGGACGAGAAGCTCACCTCCGTGCGGGCCATCGAGATCGAGGTCGGAGCCGACGACCGGAAACACGGTGCCGGACGCCCCACACATCCATCCGAGTAGTGGAGCCACCTGCCGATGAAACGATCACACCACGAGTTCGTTATATAAGTCAACCACCTGATAGGTATTGCTTTTTCTTATACCTTCGAAGGTTGTTCCCCATATATCAGGGTTTCTCCAAACAAGTCATCGGTGTATCTTCTACTGCACATCGGTGAAGCCGATAGCACCGGGAACCATCGGAACGGCGGGAACATGGAGATCCAGGATCTGACCTGCTTCGTAGAAGTGGCCGAGCGCGGGTCCTTCACCCGGGCAGCCCAAGCGCTTCAGCTTTCCCAGCCGCGACTGTCGCAGATAATCGGACAGCTCGAGGTCGAATTCCGGACCGAACTCTTTCAGCGTTCCTCGCGTGGAGTCGCATTGACCGGTGCCGGCGAGGTCTTGATCAAGTCCGCTCGCCAGGTACTCGGCGCCGTGGAGAACACTCGCGCCACCGTGGACGCCCTGCACGGTGTTCTCACGGGAACACTGACCATCGCGGGGATGCGATCGTTCACCACCGAAGCGGCGAATATCATGTCAGCTTTTCGCGCCGAGTATCCGAGCGTCGTGCTGCGAATCAAGGCGCCCAGCGACGAGGAAGCCATGCATTCGATGGTGTCCTCCGGAGCGTGCGACATTGGGTTCGCACGAATGAGCGACACACCGGAGTATGCCAACAATCTCGTACAGCATCCCGTGGCCGTCGAGGACAGCGTGGTGCTTGTTCCACAAACCTCGCCACAGGGCAAAACCACGGAACCCATCACACTGGCGGAAGCGACGCAGCTTCCGCTGATACTGCCGCCGGCAGGTGCGCGTGCACGGATCGCCTTGGACGCCATGTTCACCGAAAGTGGCATAGATGTGGTTGTGGCCGCCGAGAGCGGCCATCACGAGACCAGCGTCGAATTGGTCCGCGGTGGCGTCGGAGCCATGTTCACCCTACGAGGTGGTCTGCCCGGCAATGTCGAGCAGATGGTGACGGTCCGCACGCTGACTCCCCGGCGACAATCCCCTATCGTCTTGCTGCACAGACGCGTAGGGGTGTCACCAGCCGCCACCGCGTTCACCGAGTTGGCACTCAAAGGCCTTCGCGCGCAGCCATAGAACGGCCCGGGAGCGCCGCAAGGAGAGTCCCTGCGGTGCAACCGAACTCGCGTACGTCGTCCATGGTGGCCTTCGCCGAGAACCGTTCGCGGGCTGATACCACGCCTGAACTGCCCCGCGTCCGGCGGTCACGGCGCTCACACTGACTAGAGTTGCCGTGGTGAAGGGCGACGAGCAGGAAACCAGGCGCACCGGCCGAATTGCCGACTCGGTGCGGGCACCCAAGGTCGCCGATGTGATCGCACAGCAACTACGTGGCCGGATCGTCCGTGGGGACATCGCCCCCGGCGAGATGCTCCCCTCCGAAAAGGTCCTGATGGTGGACTTCGCAGTGTCCAGGCCGACCCTGCGCGAAGCCTTCCGCATCCTCGAGAACGAAGGACTGATTCAGGTCCTGCCCGGCTCCCGCGGCGGACCGCAGGCTCGATTGCCCGATCTCAGCGTCGCGTCGCGTCAGATCGGGCTCTACCTGCAGACCCGGGGAACCACCCTGGTCGACATACTCGAGGCTCGTGCCGAGTTCGAGCCGATCTGCGCCCGGCTGCTCGCGCAGCGATGCACCGCCGAAGGCCTCGCGGCGCTGCAGTCGTGCGTCGATATCCAGCGAGCGATGGTGGAACACGGCATCGAGTCCCCGGCCGAGTTCGAGCGGTGGGTGACTCGGACCGCCGAATTTCACGACCTCATCGCATTGCATTGCGGCAACAAGACTTTGGGAGCACAGGCGATGGCACTGCGGGACGTGCTCGCCTTTCATCGACAGGTCGGCATCGAACGCAGCCGGACTCGCACCGCCACGCCGCCTCCCAACACCTTCATACCGCTGACAGTCGAGGACTACGAGACGCTCCTGACTCTGGTCCGAGCCCGCAATGGCGAAGGCGCCGAACGGCACTGGCGAGCCCATCTGACCCGGTCCGCAGATCTCATCTCCGATGATCAGGATTCGGACCAGCCCATCACCTTGTTCGGCTGACTCTCACCGCACTCGCCACCTGTTGGCCAGGCATTTCACTGCCGATCGACAATTCCGGCAAAACTCTCACCGCACTACACCGTGACGTAGACAACACTCGCATGCTATCCTCATCGCCAACATAGATAAATAAGTTCAACTGTTCTGACAGTAGGAGCGTTTCCATGCCGCTTCAAGATCACATGCAACTGATCTCCACCGACGACCATCTGATCGAGCATCCCAAGCTCTGGACCGACCGACTGCCGACGAAGTTCCACGAGCGGGGACCGCGCATCGTCGAGAAGGAACTCCCCCGGGCGATCCACGTCGGTGACGGCAACAAGGCGATCGGCAACGTGGGCACCAGACTCGCTCAGGTCTGGGAGTACGAGGGACGCATCTACCCCTACATCGGCCTCAACGCCGTCGCCGGGAAGAAGCCGGAAGAGTACGGCGTCGACCCCACGCGCTACTCCGATATGCTGCCCGGCTGCTACGACCCCGTCGCGCGGGTCGCGGATATGGACATCGACGGCGTGCAGGCGGCGCTGTCTTTCCCGTCGTTCCCTCGCTTCGCCGGTACGGTCTTCCTCGAGGGGGAGGATCGGGAGCTGGCACTGCTGTCGGTGCAGGCCTGGAACGACTACATCCTGGACGAATGGTGCCCCACCGCACCGGATCGCTTGATTCCGATGGTGATCCTGCCGCTGTGGTCGGTCGAGGCATCGGTTCGCGAGATCTATCGCGCGGCCGCCAAAGGCGCCAAGGCTATTTCCTTTCCCGAGAACCCGGTTCCGTTGGGGTTGCCGTCTTTTCACACCGATCACTGGGATCCGGTGTTCGCCGCGGCGGTGGAGACCGGACAGCCGCTGTGCGTACACTTCGGCACCTCCGGTAAGGCGCCGGTCACGGCGGCGGAAGCCCCCATGGCCGTGATGATTTCGCTGTTCGGCACCAACTCCATGTCCGCCTGCGCCGATCTGCTGTTCTCCCCGGTGTTCCACAAGCACCCCGGCCTGAAGTTCGCCTTGTCGGAAGGCGGTATCGGCTGGGTCCCCTACATGCTCGAACGGATGGATCTGACCTGGGAGAAGCATCGCTACTACCAGAACATCAACCAGACTGTCCGGCCGTCGGAACTGTTCACCGAGCACATCTTCGGTTGCTTCATCGACGATCAGTTCGGTGTCGAACACCGGGACAAGGTCGGCATCGACAACATCACCTGGGAGTGCGATTACCCGCACTCGGACTCCAACTGGCCCAACAGCCGAAAGGTCGTGCACGACATGATGATCGACGTGCCCGACGACGAGGTACACAAGATGGTCGAGCTCAACGCTCGCAAGCTGTTCGACTTCCCGCGCGCCTGAACCGAGGCATCAGTATGCAAGAGCCGATCGAACAGCTCCCCCAGGACGACTGGGTGGACCAGGACCTGCTGACCAAGGATCTGGCGCGGTCACTTCTCGACGGCGAGATCGCCGCCGAACGCGACCGCCTCGTACGGATCGACCGCGGTGAAACTCCTGCCGACGCCATCGCATCCCGCGCCGACCTGCAGCGCCGACTCGATGCCATGGTGGCCGCCCGCGACCGGCTGCGACATTCCCGCGATCTCTGACCGCCGTCCCCACGCCGCCCGCCCGATCGGCCCACCTCTTCGCACAGGAGCACCACCCGTGACAACCAGACGTCCACTCCCCCAACCCAGCTTGGCCAGCGCCGAGTTCTGGGCATCGGGCGCCCAGGGCGTGCTGCGGATCGCGCACTGCCACACGTGCGCCCGCTGGACGCACCCTCAGCGCGCGATCTGCCCGCACTGCCATGGTCGTGACGTTGGCATGGAACCGGTGTCCGGCCACGCGACGGTAGTCGGGTTCACCGTGAACAGCCAGCAGTGGCTGCCCACGCTGCCACCGCCGTATGTGGTGGCAATCGTTGCGCTACAGGAAGATTCGGCAGTCCGGTTGACGACCAACATCGTCGGCTGCGATCCCGCCGAGGTGCGGGTGGGCATGCGGGTACGGGTCCGCTTCGAGCAGGCGGCCGAGGATGTGTGGCTGCCACTGTTCGAACCCGACCCGGAGGCGGCGGACGACGGGCCGGTACCCGAACCGGAGAATTATCGATCCAGACTGCGCCCGATGGCCTCGGCCCACAAGTTCGAGGACAAGGTCGCGATCACCGGCGTAGGGCAGTCTCGGATCGGGCGCCGACTGATGGTCGATCCGATCTCGCTGACCGTCGACGCCTGCCTGGAGGCCGTAGCCGACGCCGGGCTCACCATCGACGATATCGACGGATTGTCCACCTATCCCGGCGGTGCGCCGGGTGGCATGTCCGAGGGCGGCATCATGCCGATCGAGGAAGCCTTGCGCATTCGCCCCACCTGGGTCAATGGCGGCGGAGACCTGCCCGGTCAGAACGGCTCGATCATCGCAGCGATGCTCGCGGTGGCCTCCGGGCTGTGCCGGCACGTGCTGTGTTTCCGGACGGTATGGGAATCCAGCCATCAAGCGCTGCAGCGTGCGGGACGCTGGCACGACGGGCCGGGCCGGGCTACGGGAATGATGGAGTGGCGGCTGCCGTTCGGGGCGATGTCGGCCGCCAACTGGATCGCCTGCCAGGCCTCGCACTACTTCCACCGATACGGCGGCGACCGCGAGGTCCTCGGGCGGATCGCGGTCAATGCCCGCACCCATGCCTGGCTCAATCCCGAAGCGGTATACCGGGATCCGATAACCCTGGACGACTACCTGTCGGCGCGCATGGTGTCCAGTCCCTTCGGGCTCTATGACTGCGATGTTCCCGTGGACGGCGCGGTCGCGGTGATCGTCTCCGCAGCCGACACCGCGGCCGACCTCGCCGCACCCCCGGTATTCGTCGAGGCCGTCGGCACCCAGATCATGGAGACGCTGTCCTGGGACCAGGGCACCCTCACCCATATGCCCCAGTCGCTGGGACCCGCCGCGCACCTGTGGAGCCGCACCGATCTGCGGCCCGAGAACGTCGATGTGGCACTGCTCTACGACGGCTTCACCTTCAACGCCCTGTCCTGGCTCGAGGGCCTGGGCTTCTGCGAGTTCGGCGGTGCACGCGAGTTCATCGGGGACGGCAGTGCCATCGCGCTGGGCGGTCGGCTGCCGCTCAACCCGCACGGCGGCCAGCTCTCCGCCGGACGCACGCACGGCTACGGATTCTTCCGGGAAGCGGTGCTGCAACTGCGCGGGCAAGCCCACGGGCGCCAGGTCACCGATGCGCGGGTCGCGGTCGTCACCGCGGGCGGTGGCGTCCCATCCGGTGCAATCCTGTTGCACAACAGTTGATTCCACGATTCACAGTTCTACAAGGAGCACATGATGCACCGTCCGATGGAAGGCGTCCGAATTCTCGAGGTCGCCCAGTTCACCTTCGTCCCGGCCGCGGGCGCGGTCCTGGCCGACTGGGGCGCCGATGTCATCAAGGTCGAACACGCCGAGACCGGCGACGCCCAGCGCGGCCTGGTCCGCGTCCTGGGCCTCGACGCCGGCAGAGAAGGCTCCTCGTTCGCGCCGATCATGGAGGGCCCCAATCGAAGCAAGCGCAGTATCGGCCTCGCGCTCGACAAGCCCGAGGCCCGGCCGGTACTGGAGGAACTGGTTCGGCGCAGTGACGTGTTCCTGACCAACTTCCTGCCCAAGGCTCGCCGCCACTTGGGCATCACAGTCGAGGAGATCCGCAAGATCAACCCCGACATCATCTACGTCGCGGGCAGCGGATTCGGAAGCGAGGGACCGGATTCGGAGAACGGAGCCTATGACGCGACAGCATTCTGGGCCCGCGGTGGCAGTGCATACGGCGTCACCCCGTCGAACGCGGACTCGGTAGCCTTCATGCCCGCAGGCGCCTACGGCGACAATATCGGCGGCATGACCATTGCAGGCGGAATCGCGGCAGCGCTGTACGGGCGCAAGGTCACCGGCGAGCCGTCCGAGATAGATGTGTCCCTGCTGGCGGTCGGCGCCTGGGCGACCCAGTTCAGCGTCAACCTGGCGATGCTGAACGGCCGCCCGCAGCCCAAGGCCGACCGGACCACCGCGGGCCCCGGAAACCCACTGACCGGCACGTACCGCACTTACGACGGACGCTGGATCCAGCTGTCCATGCTGCAGCCCACTCGATACTGGGACGAGTTCTTCGACATCCTCGGCCGCACCGATCTGGTCGGCGACTCCCGATTCGACACGATGGAAAAGATCACCGCCGCAAAGGACCTGGTGGCGAACGAGATCGCGGCCACCATCGCGAAATTCCCCTACGCGCACTGGCTGAGCGAGTTCGAGAAGATGACCGGACAGTGGGCACCGGTGCAGGACGGCTGGGATATCGCCAACGATCCGGCCCTCATCGCCAACGGGCGCATCACCGAGATCATCGACGCCGACGGCGCCCAACGCAAGCTCGTCGCCAATCCGGTCAAGTTCGACAACCAGCCGGTTCACATGACCCGCGCCCCACAGTTCGCCGAACACACCGACGACGTGCTGCGAGAGATCGGACTGGACGACGACCAGCTCATCGCGCTGAAGATCGCCGGTGCCGTCACATAGCAGCCAACTAATCCGACTGCCTGACAACGGCTTCCGTGAACTGGTTCAATCCGCTGACGAACCCGGTTCGGGTCTCTACTCCTCGCGAGCGAACGACGGCAGAGTTACAGAAGACCGGGTGCTGCCGTAGCTCGTCAGCGGGGCACGGGCGGGTGTAGTTCATCGAAGGCGATGTCGAGTAGTTCAGCCAGAGGTGTAGCACCGTCTCGCGCAACCCATTCGGCCAGCGCGACATCGAAACAGGTGAAGGCGCCGTGAATGAGAGTCTGTGCGCGAAAGCGCCGTTCGGCGGGATCGCCATCGAAACGTTGTTCGGCCAGTGGCGTGATCATCTGGGCCCAGGTGAGGTGTTTTTCCAGGTTCCGCGCGCGCAGCGTGGCGCTGCCGAACACGACCCGCATGGTGCGCAGTCCCCGACGTGATTCAGGATCCGAACCGCCGGCCACAAGAGCCTGCAGGGTCACCCGCATCGAGTCCCACGGATCCTCGCCGGCAGGCCGGACAGCCAACGCGTCGGCGAGAGTCCGGCCGTTTGCGACGGGATCTTCGATGACGACGTCTTCCTTGGTAGCGAAGTAGCGGAAGAAACTCCGCGGTGAGATCCCAGCTGCGTCGGCGATGTCGTCGACGGTTGTGTTGTCGAAGCCGTGCTCGACGAACAGATCGAGGGCGTAGTCGGCGACCCGGGCGCGCACGGCGTCACGGGCCACATCGCGCATGTTCATCGGTTCCCGGGTGCCGTGTCGAGCCATGCCGACAAGTGTACGATTGCCATAGATGGCAGCTACTGTCACAAGAGACATAGAATGACAATTCATGGGATAGGGGCCGCTGAATGGAACAGCGCACACTCGGACAACAGGGATTAGCCGTCTCGTCCCTCGGCTATGGCTCGATGGGCACGGTGGTCGGCTACGGCGCCAGCGACGACCAGCAGTCCATCGCCGCGATACAACGAGCCCACGAGTCGGGAGTGAACTTCTTCGACACCGCCGAGATGTACGGATGGGGCGAAGGTGAACGACTCCTCGGCCAGGCGGTGAAACCGTTCCGCGACGAGGTGGTGATCGCCACCAAGTTCGGATTCACCCGCGAGTTCGGTACCGACTCCCGCCCGGAACACATCCGCGAGGTCGTCGACAACAGCCTGCGCAACCTCGACGTCGATGCCATCGACCTGCTGTATCAGCACCGCGTCGACCCCGACGTGCCGATCGAGGATGTCATCGGCACGATGGCCGAGTTCGTCGATGCCGGCAAGGTGAAGTACCTCGGCCTGTCCGAAGCCGGACCGGACACCATCCGCCGCGCGCACGCGGTGCACCCGATCACCGCGTTGCAGACCGAGTACTCGATATTCGCTCTGGATGTGGAAACGCTGCTGCCGGTGCTCGAGGAACTCGGCATCGGGTTCGTCGCCTACTCCCCCCTGGCCCGCGGATTCCTCACCGGCGCAGTCCAGCCCGTCGACCGCTACGAGCAAGGTGACTTCCGGGCCCGGCTGCCGTGGTGGAAACCCGAAAACTTCGACGACAACCTGAAAATCGTCGAACAGCTCACCGAGTTCGCAGCCGCCAAAGGCGCAACCCTGCCGCAGCTGGCGCTGGCGTGGCTACTCACGCAGAAGGACTACATCGTCCCGATCCCGGGCTCGCGCAACCCGAAACGCGTCGCTGAGAACAACGCCGCCGCCGACCTGACTCTCACCCAGGCCGATCTGGCGCGCATCGCCGAGATCGCGCCCACCGGCGGGCACGGTGGCCGCGGCACACCCTCGAACTGGGCCTGACCGCCCTGGGCCCTGGAACGACGAAGGGCCGCACCGAATTACCGGTGCGGCCCTTCGTCGTTCCGGCAACCGATCGCTTCATCGACGCCCACTCGAAACATCCACGACCAACGGCCGACCGACGTTCAGCGACTGCGTACGGGCGGACTCCACGTGTTGCTCAAGTCGATGGTGTCGAGTAGCCCGGTCTTGAGGATCTTGTTGGTCGGTGTGCGAGGTAGCGTGTCGGTCAGGGTCAAATACTTCGGCAACGCATGCTTGGGCAGGCGGCTGGTCATCCAGTCATATAGTGCCGGTTCGTCCAGAATGCTGTTCTCGATGACCTCTGCCGCGATCAGGATCTCCTGTCCTGCAACGGTATCGGGCACACCGATGACCGCGCATGCGACCAGTTGCGGATGCTCGTCGATGACGGCCTCGACGGCGGTGGTCGAGATGTTCTCGCCCAGCCGGCGAATGGTGTCGCCGGCTCGGTGGCGGAATTCGAAATTGCCGTCCGGGTGACGGATGACGATATCGCCCGTGTGGTACCAGCCGCCGGCCAGCGCCCGGGCGGTCGCGTCCGGCTGGTTGAGATAGCCGACCATGATCATGCGCCGGTCGTCGGGCCGGATCCAGAGCTCGCCGGGAACACCGTCGGCGACCGGCCGGCCGTTCTCGTCGACGACCTGGGCCCGATAGCCGTCGCGCACGCGACCACACCACGTGTGTTCGAGATCGGGTGGATCACTCAGCACCAGAGGGAAACCCACTTCCGTGGAGCCGTACAGGTCGTAGCACCGCACACCGAATCGCTGGGCGAATTCGGCGGCGAGAGCGACGTTGTGGCCGGCGAAAACGGCCTCGAGCGGGTTGTCCGCATCGTCCGCGCGCGGCGGTAGCGCGAGCAGCAGCGCGGACAGGAGAGTCCCTGTGGTGCAACCGAACTCGCGTACGTCGTCCAGGGTGGCCTTCGCCGAGAACCGCTCCCGGAAGACGACCTGGCCCCCGGTGGCGCACATCGCCACCAGCGGACTACGTCCGGTGACATGGAACATCGGATGGCAGTTGTAGGCTATATCGTTCGGCCCCAAGGGAATTCGGTCGGCCATGGTGGCGAACTGGGCCCAGTCGAGCATCACCCCCTTGGCCGGTCCCGTACTGCCGGAGGTGTAGATCACGCAGGCGATGTCGGCCGGTGCGGTCGGCGAATCGAATTCGATGGTGGCCGCGGCCAAGTTCCGCCACTCACCACGCTCGACAGCACGAACTGTCAAGGCCGGTCGGGTATTTCGGACGTGGTCGACGAATTCCGGCCGGGCCAGGCACAACACCGGCGCGGCGTCGTCGAGGACATGTTCGAGGAACGTCCCCTTCAGCTCCGGGTTGACCGGAACCTCCACCGCACCCAGGCAACCGAGGGCGATCCAGATCATCGCCGCATCGATCGACGGCGGCAGCAGCGTCGCTACCCGCACGCCCGGCACCACCCCGAGGGTGCGTAGATACTCCGCCCAGCCACGCACCCCCTCCCACGTCGCACCGTAGGTGGCGTGGGCTCCGGTCACCTCGTGGAGGAACGGCCGGTCCGGCTCCGCGAGAGCGCGAGAACGCAGGTGAACCGGCAACACCGATGCCGGATCGGTCACCTTGGATACGAACATCGATGCGGCAGACAATCCGGGTTCTCTTTCTTCTCATGCTTCAGGAGCGGGCCGGCGTCCGGATGCACGAAAGGGCAGACGCCGGCATCGGCTCACCAATTCAATTGTCGCAGGCGATGACTCCGAGCTCGAGCAGCTCGGCGATACGCTCCTGGCCCACACCGATCTCGCCCAGCACCGCGCGGGTGTGCTGCCCGATGGTGCAGCCCGCATCGGCCTTGGTGCGCGAACGCGAGAAGCGGGTCAGCGGGGCCAGCCGACGGTGCTCGTCGAAGATCGGGCTCACCGCCTCCACGCTGTACCCGGCCTCGAAGAACGGATCGGACTGCAGCGCCGACTCGGAGTTGCGTTCGAGGATCGCCACACAACCCATGTCGAGAGCCGCGAGTTCGTCCTCCCACTGCTGTTTCCCCTTGCCCGCGAACACATCCGCGAGTACCCGCGCAAGGGCGGTGTCGTTGTCACCGCGCCCCTGCGGGGTCGAGAACCGCGTGTCGGAGGCCAGATCGACATACGGTGACAACGCCTTCACCAGCGTCTCCCATTCATGCGGCAGTGGTGCGGCCAGGAATACCCAGCCGTCGGCGGCCTGGTACATCCGGTAGAGCGCGCCGAGTCCGTAGAACTGCGCATCCGCGACGGCGATCTCCGGCCGGCCCTTGTAGCTGGTGTTGTAGGAGATCAGAGCCTGGTGCACGGTGCCCAACATGGTGGTGACCATGTTGGCGAGTTCGACTCCGTTGCGCTTGGCGTACAAGCCCACCAATATCGCCGAGGCCACGCCCAATGCGGCGATGCCGTCGGACTGGACGGCCGGCACCGCACCGGCAGCGTGCAGGGTCCGGGCTCCGGCGCGCAACGCGTCCGCGTCGCTCGGTGTGTTCGTGGCGTCGCGACCGTCCACGGCCGACAGGCCGGTTGCCGCGCCCACCGAGGGTGCATAGGCCGGGCGGGCCGCGTACGGGCCCTCGACGCCGTATCCCGGGGTGCTCAGATACACGATATCCGGATTGATCGCCTTCAGCGTGGCCTCGTCGATCTGCGCACGTTCGGCGGCCGCGCCCCGGAAGCATTGCAGCACAACGTCACTGCGCTTGACCAGCTCGTGGACGAGTTCGAGTCCGGCGGGACTGGTGAGGTTGATCGCCACACTTTCCTTGCCCTGCAACACCTTTGCACCACCGGCCTCGGGGAAGGCCACCAGGTTGCGGATATTGTCGCCGTCGACCGGTTCGATCTTGATCACCCTGGCCCCGAGGTCGCCGAGCACCGTCGCACCGTAGGGGCCGGCGAACATGGTGCCGAATTCGAGGACCGTCACCCCGCGCAGCGGCAACTCGTCCGGTGCGGGAGTCCCGGCTGCCGGTGCGGCCGCGGCCGCGGCAGCGGCGATGGTGGCCCGCACCTCGTCGTCGTGCTGACCCGGCAGCGGCGCCGGGCGCAGCGGCGTCAGCGGTTTTCCGTCGGCATGGATCAGGGTCGATGGTTGCCGCACGGGGCCGATCCCGGGGTTGTCGACCGTGGCGACTCGGCCCTCCGCGACGACCTGCGGGTGGTCCAATGCCTCGTCGGGGGTGCGGAAGGCCTCGGCACTGATGTCGTCGTTGGTCTCGAAGACCTGCTGCCATTCCTCGAATGTGCGGGCGCCTACCCGATCGAGCATCATCTGCCAGAATTCCGTCCGGAGTTCGGCGGTCGGCAGCATCGGGAAGCCGGTCCACTTGGGGTCGGCCAATTCCCTCACCAGATCGAGTTCGGTCAGCCATGCCTGCATCAACCGTGGCGCGGTCTGCGCGAACTGCAGCCAGCGACCATCCTTGGTCGCCGCGATCAGCAGGGCGTAGATCAGATACGCCTGTGGGCGCCCGGCGTCGTCGTAGGCCACGTCCATCGGGCTGAACGCGTCCGGGTAGCGCTCCAGGACCATCTCGTAGAACCAGTTGTAGGGATCCATCGCGGCCATACCGGTCACCAGATTGGACTCCACGGCCTGCCCGCGCCCACTGGACATGCGCTCGAGCAGCGCGGCGAGGATACCGTGCACCGCGGCCTGCGACGCTCCGAACGAGGCGTAGGGCGCGGTGACGAAGGCCGGGCCGGGCCGAGTGGTCAATTGCCGTTTCTCGAACATGACCCCGGTCTTGGCCATGACGAGGCCTTCCCAGCCCTTGTAGTCCTTCCACGGACCGGTACTCCCCCAGCCGGTGATCGATGCCCAGATCAGCCGTGGATACTTCTCGCCCAGCGCCTCCGGGGTGAGCCCGATCCGGGTCGCCGAGGTCGGCCGCATCGTCGTGATCAGCACATCCGCGGTGCTCAGCAGCGCGCGCAGTGTCGCGAGGCCGTCCTCGGCGTGCAGGTCCAGGGTGATGCTGCGCTTGCCCCGCAACAGACCGGGCCAGCCCGGAAGATCGCGCAGATCGCTGCCGCCGGGCGGCTCGACCATGATGACGTCCGCACCGCAGTCGGCCAGAAACTGACTCGCCTGCGCGCCGGGCAGCGTGGTCGAGAGATCGACGACCACCAGGTCCGCGAGGGGACCCGAGCTCTTCGCCTGGTCCGGTCCTGTCGTCACGGTGAATCCTTTCGTCACAAAACTGGTCGGCACCGCAGTGCCACGCCTTGCCCGTGGGCGCGGCGAAAGATCAAGCGATGGCGATGTTCTTGAGCCGCAGGAACTCCTCGATTCCCTGGCGGCCGCCTTCCTTGCCGAGACCGCTGAGGCCGATGCCACCGAACGCGCGATTGACACCGAGGTTCATCGCGCCGTTGATGAGCACCTCGCCGGTGACCAGTTCCTCCGCCACGCGGTGCGCGCGGCGCAGATCGTTGGTCTGGATGTAGCCGGACAGGCCGTACTCGCTGCTGTTGGCGATCTCGATCGCCTCCTGCTCGGTCGCGAACGGGGTGATGGCCAGCACCGGACCGAACACCTCTTTCTGCGCGAGTTCGGATTGCGGGTCGACATCGGCGAATACGGTCGGCTCGAGGAAGAAACCGTCGGCCAGCGCCCCTTCGACCCGGTGACCGCCGGTGACCAGACGGGCGCCGTCGGCCTGGGCGCGCTCGATCATGCCCAGGATCCGATGCAGAGCCGTCTCGTTGACCACGGGCCCGGACACGGTCCCCTCGGCCAGCGGATCCCCGACGGTGATGAATTCGGCGAATGCCTTGACTCGGCCGATCATCTCCTCATAGATGTTGTCCTGCACCAACATTCGAGTGGGAAGCGCGCAGCCCTGGCCGCTGAGCGCGCCGATGGACATCATCGTGCCGTGCGAGCAGGCCTGGTCGAGGTCAGCGTCCGCGAACACGATATTGGCCGATTTGCCGCCGAGTTCGAGCACCGATGGCTTCATCAGATCGGCACAGCTGTGCAGGATCTTGCGCGCGGTGTCCGGGCCGCCGGTAAAGGTCACCTTCTTGACCAGCGGATGTTCGACGAGCGCCGCACCGGCTTCGGGCGCACCGGGCAGGATGTTGACCACACCGGCCGGTATGCCGGCTTGCTCGACGAGGTCCGCGAACAGCTCGGCCGTGAACGGAGTCAGCTCGGAGGGCTTGACCACCACCGTATTTCCCGCCGCCAACGCGGCGGGAATCTTCATCGCGAGCGAGATCAGCGGGCCGTTCCAGGTGATGATCACACCGATCACGCCGTACGGCTGGCCGAGCGAATAGGAGAGCTCGCCGTCCGGGCCGAACGAGCCGGTCACCTCGGAGGTGAGCTTGTCGGCCCAGCCCGCGTAATACCGCGTCCACTCGATCGACGTCGCGACCAGACCGGCCACGACCGGAATGGGGGTGCCGTTGTCGAGCGCGCCCAGGCGGGCGAACTCTTCGGCGTTGGCCTCGATCAGATCGGCGAGCCTGGTCAGCATCTGCCGCCGCTCGGCCGGCCGGGTGCGACGCCAGGTGGCGAAGGCATTGTGCGCAGTGCGGGCCGCTCGGTCGACCTCGGCTGGACCTGCCAGCGGAATCCGCGCGTCCACCGTGCCGTCGACGGCGTTGACGTGCTCGTGCACCCCACCAGATCCCGTCGCGATCCGCTCGATGCCGATGCGGAGGTGCACGGTGGGCCTGGTCGTGTCGATTACCTGACTGGTCATGGATTCGTCACTTCGCTTCGCTGCGATCAGATGGGGTGAAACGGGTTGATGCAACAACGCCATCTTAGTTACCTATGTTGTGCAGCTCACACTGTATTACGGACTCCAAGTGTCTGCAAGTAGCAAAATTGTGGACACCGCCCGACCTCCCCGGCGGTGCACTGTGATTGGTTGATCCGAGACGAACGCGCGGACAGTCACCCCGAGGAGTGAGATCACATGAGTCGGCAAACCACACCGCTCGGACGCCCGCGCGACCCCGAACTCGACGAGAAGCTGATGACCGCGGCGCTGCTCGAATACGCTCAGCTGGGATGGGGCGCATTCACGATGCAGGGCGTCGCCCGGCGCGCCGGCGTCGGGAAATCCGCACTGTACCTGCGTTGGGCGAACAAGGAACAACTGCTGCTCGACAGCGTCGAATCGGTGGCACTGACCCTGCGCGTCAACGTCGACACCGGCTCGCTGACCGGCGATTTGACGGCGCTGGCTACCGCGCTACTGGAGCACTTCCTGGATCCGATCGGCTGGGCGACGCTGCGGATCACCATCGACGTCACCGCCGATTTCACCGATCTACAGCCATTCCAGCAGCGCATCGTGAGATCGCTGCGCACGGCCGCGGCGGGAGCGTTCACCCGGGCCGTGGAGCGCGGCGAGATGAGCGCGGACACCGCGCATGAACCGTTGATCGAGTCCCTGTTCGGCGCCGTGCTGATGCATACGCTCTCCCGCACACAGGACGAGCGGGACCACGCCCGCGCATACCCCGGCGAGCACGTCGGCCCGCTCGTCGATGTTATCGTCCGCTCCGCTCGACCGACGAAGAAGTGATTGCACATAGCTAACTCAGTGGGTTAACTTCGTCACGTATGCGCGGCATACGTTCCCACCCCGTACACGGGGCCCCTCCCGCCGTGAACCCGTGTCGATCAGACGGAGGACCACCATGACCGGTCTCGCAGGCAAAGTCGCCCTGATCACAGGAGCCGCACGAGGACAGGGCCGCTCCCACGCGGTGCGTCTGGCGAGCGAGGGAGCCGACATCATCGCCCTCGACATCTGCGCGAATATCGCCACGATGGACTACCCCAATGCCTCATCCGCGGACCTGAAGGAAACCGTTGCGCAGGTCGAGGCGCTCGGCCGCCGGATCGTCGCGTTCGAGACCGACGTTCGCGATGCCGCCGCTACCCGCAAGGCCGTGGACCAGGGCCACGAGGCATTCGGGCGGATCGATATCGTGCTGTCCAATGCGGGCATCGTCCGGCTCAGCGACGGGCCCGACGATTACGCGCAGATCTGGCAGGACGTGGTGTCGACCAATCTGAGCGGCGGCTTCCATGTCGTGAATGCCGCTGTGCCACATATTATTTCCGGCGGCCGAGGCGGTTCGATCGTGTTCACCGGGTCGACGGCAGGCGTGCGCCCGACCGCGAGCCTGAATCCCGCCGCACTGGCCTACACCGCCTCCAAATGGGGTCTGGTCGGCATCTGCAAGCAGTACGCCGCCTCGCTGGCCGAGCACTCGATCCGAGTCAACATCGTGCACCCGGCCGGCGTCGCGTCGGGCATGACGATGAACGAAGCGATGGCCCGGCTCGCCCAGGAGGCAGCCGCGGGCGGCGACAACTCCATCTCGCAGATGCAGAATGCGATGCCGATCGCGATCCTGCAGCCGGGCGACATCTCCGACGCCATCGCATTCCTGGTTTCCGATCAGGCGAAATGGATCACCGGCGTCTCCCTGCCGGTGGACGCCGGCTTCTCCATCCGCTGACCGAGGCTCGGCGGGAGCGGGGTCACCGCGTCGCGAACTCGGCGGTGCCGTCGACGACGACTGCCCCGCTGCCGTCGGTCAAGCTCATCCGAACCTCGGCTCTCGCTTCGCCGTGTGAATCGAATTCCCGGAGTACTTCCGCAGTGGCAGTGAGAGTTTCCCCGCGGTACACGACCTTCCGAAAACGCGTTCGGAAGCGCCGCACGGTGTCGACCCCGAACGCCTCCGTGCAGTAGGTTCCGAGATATCCGGCGCCGAGCATGCCGACACTGAATGCCGCCGGGTACCCGGCCGACCGCGCCAGTTCGTCATCGTGGTGCATGGGGTTCATATCGCCGCTCGCACCCTGATACCGCACGATGTCCGTCATCGTGACCGGGCCGAATCGCCTGGGCGCGAACCGCGCACCGACTGCATGCGGTCCCAGTGGTGTCTCCACACGAGCAGCGATCGGTGCACTCTCCCGCTTCACTGTCGACTCAGGTCCGCGTCCTGCGGGAACGCTGAGATACGCTGAGGTGTATAGGCATTCAGCTCGCAACTCGTGCGTTCGATCGCGGAACGCCACCATGAAACGCGCCAACGTCAGCGGTCCGCTCCTGGCCTGTTTCACCTCGAGCCCGATGAAACGGACGGAAGTCTCCAGAACGTCCCCCGCTCGCGGGACAGGACCGTGGAAGATGTACTCCTGCTCCAGTGACAGCAGATTCCGTACGTCCCGTTCCAACTTCAGATCGTTCCAGGCGCACGTCGCTTCGGGTGTCTCGTACACGGCGAGCAGATCCTCCCAGAACACCACGGTGGCAAGGAAAGTCGGCGGTATGGGGGCTCTGTCGTCCTCGAGGTACTCGCTACGCGCATTGCCGGTGGCCAGTGCGTACTCTCGAATCTTTCCGCGTTCTATGGGCATCGTCGACAAGTCGTGGTTCTCCTTCGTGGCGGGTCGTCATCGGCGCGGGCGACGTCAGCTGATGGCGAACTCGCCCAGATTCCAGCCGCCGCCGACGTTGCTGCTCCATCCACTTGCGGCCCAGGTTCCACCGTCCACGGGAAGAGCCGCGCCGGTGATGTACCCGGCCAGCGGTGAGCACAGGAATGCCGCTGCCGACCCGCACTCCTCGATGACGCCTTCACGCCCGAGGGGTATGTATCGGTCGAGTGCCGCCTGTTCTCCCGTGTCGCGCCGCGCGAACGCCGCTTCATCGATCGGCCCGCTGCGCTGACCGTGATTGCCCGGCGTGATGGTCTGATCCGGATTGATCGCATTGACGCGGATGCCGTGTTCGGCGAGTTCCAGCGCCATCGTCCGCGTAAAGCTGAGCATGCCGGCCTTGCAGGCGGCGTAGACCGCGAACATCGGTGCCGCCCGGGTGCCCTCGATACTGCTGACGTTCACGATCGATCCCCCCTGGCCGCCGCGCACCATCAGCGGGACGGCCGCCGAGGTCCCGGCGAGCATGCTGACCAGGTTGATGTCGATGTGGCGCCGCCAGCTCCGTTCGCTCTGCTCGACGAACCTTCCACCCCGGACGCCGCCTGCGTTGTTCACGAGAATGTCGAGTCGGCCGAAATTCTCGTCTGCCCGCGCGACAGCGGCGCGGACGTCGTCGGTGTTCATCACGTCGGTCCGGACGACGATCGCGGTGCGGCCAAGTGCGTCGATGATCTCGGAAGTCTGCTTTCCTCGATCCGGATCGATTTCCGCGAGAACAAGATCCGCCCCGGCGCGAGCCAGTGCGACAGCGATTCCACGCCCGATACCACCTCCCGCGCCGGTGACCACTGCTACCTGACCGGACAGGTCGATCTGCATCGCACACACGTGTAGTCACATCCTCACGAAGACGAGCCGACAGGCTAGAGATAGATCACTATGTCATATAAGACTACTTAGTACAGCCGGATGTAGCCGAGCATCGGAGATGCGGCCTTACCTGAGCGACCAACAATCAAGAACGCTATTCTGAAAACCGCGTTCTGAAGTTTACCGATGAGGAGACGACCAATGCGTGCGGTTCGATGTGAGGCATACGGCGGGCCCGAAACCCTCAACGTCAGAGACATCCCCGTTCCGGTGGCGGGTCCCGGGCAGGTAGTCGTCCGAGTGGAGGCCGCAGCCGTCAATTACCCCGATGTGCTCGTCGCCGCCGACCACTATCAGGTGAGCGTTCCGACGCCGTTCACCGTGGGAAGCGAGTTCGCGGGCACCGTGCTGTCCGTCGGCCCCGGAGTGCGGACCGTCGCCCCCGGAGACCCGGTGGCGGGCGTGTCGTTCACCGGCGCCTTCGCGGAGCAGATCGCGGTACCCGAATCCGCCCTGTCGCCAATTCCGCACGGATTGAGCATGATCCAGGCCGCGGCATTCGGCGTCACGTATCGAACGGCGTATCACTCGCTCGTCACCATCGGCGAGATGCGGCCCGGTGACTCGGTGGTCGTACTGGGTGCCGCAGGCGGAGTGGGGACCGCGTGTGTCGACATCGCGACACGACTCGGGGGCCGAGTGATCGCGGCGGCGGCGTCCGAGGCGCGGATCGAATTGTGCCGCCGACTCGGCGCGGTCGCGGGTATCGCCTACGAGCACGAGGACCTGAAGGAACGCATCAAGGCGATCACCGGCGGGCGCGGCGCCGACGTGATCATCGATCCTGTGGGTGGCGCATACGCCGAACAGTCGATCCGCGCCATCGCCTGGGGCGGACGCTACGTGTGCGTCGGCTTCGCGAACGGCGAGATTCCGCGCATACCGATGAATCTCGTTCTCCTGAAAGGGGCGATCCTGCGTGGCTTCGAGATCAGGACACTCGCCGAACACCGGCCCGACGCCGTGGCCGAGGGCACGAAGGCGATCGCACGCCTGATCTCCGAGGGCATGCGACCGCACGTGTCCGAGGTGTGGCCCCTCGAGGATGCGCCCCGCGCACTCGCACTGATGCAGGACCGTGCGGCCCACGGGAAGATCGTCCTGGATCCCACGATGCGACCACGGTGAGGGGGTGCCGACTCAGTGCACATACGCCGGGCCGATTCGGTGCCACTTCGACCGTCGGCCGAGTCACGGCCGCGCCGGTTGACGGCCGACGAACCAGCCGCCCGGAACTGCCGCGTCGACGGCGACCAACCGGTGTGCGAACAGCCACCTCTCCCCTGCCTCGACCAGGATGTCGCGGTAGCGGCCCCAGTGGTCGGGACCGTCGGCGGTCAGCACCACGAAGTACGAGGATGTTTCGATCCGGCCGGGAGCGATCGAGTCGAACCGAAGATTGGTCACGAAGTGCCGAATGATCCGCGGTGCGGTCGATTCGGCACCCCGATCCGGCGCCGCCGAGAGCATCTCGATGATCGCGGCACGGCCGACCGCCGGTGGGCGGCCCTTGACCTCGAGTATTCCGTCCTCGGCGAAGCATCCAGCCAGCTCCGCGAGCCGCATCCGGTCCCCGCTGTGCGCATACGCGGCGACAAGGTCTCGCACTTTCTCCCGAGCGATCAGTTCGGCGTGATCCATTCCGTCCTCCTGGTTCGGCGATGCGCTCACCCATCGGGCAGAAGCGGCCCTTCAGTACAGGCCGCCATCCACCCGGATCAGTGATGCCGTGGTGTAACTCGATGCCGGGCTGGCCAAATACAGTGCAGTGGTGACGATCTCGGACGGGTCACCGGGACGGCCCGCCGCGCTGCGACTGGTCCGCCGCCCCTCCTCGGGCCAGGACTTGGCGATATCGGTGAGGAACGGGCCCGCGGAAATGGTGTTGACCCGGACCTTGGGTCCGTACTCGCGCGCGAATACATGCGTCAGTGCGTTCAGCCCCGCTTTCGCACCCGAGTACGGACCGAATCCCGGCTGCGGCATGAGCGCGCCGGAGGAGGACACGTTGATGATCGATCCGCCTTCGCCCGTTGCCATCCGCTCCCCCACCAGGGCGCACAGCCGGAACGGGCCCTTGAAGTTCACATCGACGATCTTGTCGAAGAGTTCCTCGCTCGTCTGCGCGGACGACGGCGCCAGCGGCGACATTCCGGCATTGTTGACCAGTACGTCGACCGTGCCGAACTCCGCGTAGGCGGCCTCGACCAGGGCGTCGATCTGGTCCCACTCACCGACATGGCAGCCCACCGCCAGCGCCCGGCGGCCCAGTGCCGCAACCTCTTTCGCGACCGACTCGCACGCTTCGGCCTTACGACTGGTGATCACGACATCGGCACCGGCCGCGGCGAAAGCCAGCACCATCTCCCGGCCGAGGCCGCGGCTGCCGCCGGTGACGAGGGCGACCTTGCCGTCGAGTGAAAACAGATCCGTCATACGAGTCCGTACTCTTTCAGAATGTCGGCGTACCGTGCGCGGGCAGCGTCGCGTCGGGTCGGAATGTGTTCGGAGGGAAACAGTCCCGCGGCCGGCTTGTAGCCCTCGAGCACCTGTTTGGCGACAGTCGCCTTGTGCACCTCGGTCGGCCCGTCGGCCAGTGCCAGCGAGGGCACGCTGGTCCACCACTCGTAGAGCGGCAGCTCGGTGGTGACACCGAGTGAGCCGTGGATCTGCACGGCCCGGCCGATGATGTCGCCGAAAATCTTCGCCATCGCCACCTTGCACATCGCGATATTGGTGCGCGCCGCGCCGTGCGGCTCGTTGTCGATGATCCACGCGGTCTGCATCACCAGCAGCCGGAACTGGGCCAATTCGATCCACGAATCCGCGATGAACTGCTGCACCATCTGCTTGTCCGCCAGCAGTTCACCCTGGGTGCGCCGCGAGAGCACCCGCTCGGCCATCATGTCGAACGCCCGCCGGCATTTGCCGACCGTGCGCATCGCGTGATGCACCCGGCCGCCGCCGAGGCGCGCCTGTGCCACTTCGAATCCCTGGCCGGGGCCCCCGAGGATCGCATCGGCTGGGACCCGCACATCGTTGTAGCGGATGTAGCCGTGCGTGCCTTCGTCGAGTTCCTCCCGGTCGGGCATCACCGTCACGTTGCGAATGATCTCGATTCCCGGCGTCTCGGCGGGTACGACGAACATCGACATCCGGCGATATGGCGAGGCGTCGGGGTCGGTGACGGCCATGATGATGAAGAAGGCCGCGTAACGCGCATTGGAGGTGAACCACTTCTCCCCGTTGATGACCCACTCGTCCCCGTCACGGCGTGCGGCGCACACGAACTCCTTCGGGTCCGCGCCCGCCTGTGGTTCGGTCATCGAGAAGCAGGACACGATGTCGCCGTCCAGCAGCGGCTGCAGATACCGCGACTTCTGTTCCGCGGTACCGAACATGGCAAGGATCTCGGCGTTTCCGGTGTCGGGTGCCGCGGTGCCGAACACCGTTGGCGCCCACATGGATCGGCCGATGATCTCGTTCATCAGCGCGAGTTTGAGCTGCCCGTAGCCTTGGCCGCCGAGGTCGGGGCCGAGGTGGCACGCCCACAGGCCCTGCTCGCGCACTCGATCCTGCAGCGGCTTGACGATCGCGCGGGCCGCCGCGTTCTCGGTGTTGTACGGCTGGCCGATATGCGGGAAGAGCAGGTCCAGCGGCTCACACTCCTCGCGCACGAACGTATCCATCCAGTCCAGCTTCGCCTGGAAATCGGGCTCGGTCCGGAAATCCCACATATGCTCTGTTCCTTTGTCTCAGAAGGTAATCGACTGTTTCGACAGCGGTCGTCAGTGCCCGATCAAGGCCATCGCCTCGTCGAGCATGCCCGGCAGCCCGGGCTCCATCCGCTGGAACGCCGGGGGCATGGCGCCCGCCTTGCGGGCCCGTTTGATCAGCAGCGCCGTGGCTGCCGCCTCCTTGTACCGGGTCAGCGCGTCGAACCACACCAGGTCTGTCACCGGCCGTCCCCACGCCTGCTCGTATTCCCGGACTACCTCGGCGATGGTCGGCGTACCGCACGGTTGTGTGCTCGGCGCGGCCGGATGGCCCGCCTCATCGGTGAAGTAGGTCAGCCAGCTCAGGTCCACCCGTGGATCACCGACCGACCAGATCTCCCAATCGATGATCGCGGTGACCTCGTCGCCTTCGCACAGGGTGTTGCCCAGTCGGTAGTCGCCGTGGTTGACCACCGGCCTGGCCTGCGTCGGCATGGTCTCGCGCAATGCCCGCCCGCAAGCGCGGAAGTCGCCCCGCAGGTCCTCCGGCACTGTCTCGAAAGCCCTTGTCCACCGGTCGATCTCGGCATCGAGACCGACAACGGGTTCGTCGCCGAGACCGATACTCGCCGGCTCCAGGCGGTGCAGGTGACCGAGCATTCGCGCGGCGTCGAGGTAGCGGGCCCGGATCCGGGGCGCCGCCCCGGCATCACGCGCATCCTCGAGCAGCGGCTCCACGCATTCGCCCGCCACCAGATCCATGGCCACGAACGGCGGGATCTGCGGCGGCTGCCCTTCGTCGTCGAACAGCACCGGAGGCACCCGGACGCCGGGCGCCTGCGCCAGCGCGGCCATCACCCGACCTTGCCGCAGTACGTCCCGGTTGCGCACCGGCGCCAGCCCGGCGGGCGCGACCTTGAGCACCACCGGCGTGGCCGCCCCGGACGAGATGAGGTCGGCGACGAAGGTCAGGCTCGACGAACCACCTGTCAATTGCCGCACACCGGATACCGCCGTGCCGGCTCCGGTCCGAGCTGCCGCGGCGCTGGCGCGATCCGCGAGCCGATCGGCGTAAGTCTGGCCGTCGAGGTGAGTGGCCGCATCGGACTGTTGCACTGGGATGCCCTTTCGAATCGGACCTGGACGATCGAGCACGCCCGGCGGATCACATTCAGAATAGTGTTCTCAGAACAGGATTCTGCATTCGCTGCTCGGTGTCAACCCCGAAAACGCCGCAACGCGGGCCCGGAAAACCGTGACCCGCGTTGCGGCACTTGATATTCGGCGTCTCAGACCGACGGGATCCTCACCCCTGGACCGGACGGAACACCGGCAACTGCCAGCCGTCGGAAATGGGCGAGAACGTCACCTCGACCTCCATCCCGATCTCGACCTCACTCGGATCGACGTCGACGACATTGGTCACCAACCGGGCATCGCCGGCGCCGTCGAGCGAGATCACCGCTCCGACGAGAGTGATATCGGGGATTCCAGGGAAGCCGTGGATGACGGCGTAGCTGTAGACGCTGCCGCGACCCGACAGTTCTTTCCAGTTCTTCTCGGTGGACTGACATTCCGGACAGAACGGAGTCGGCGGCATCCGGAAGTGTCCGCACGAACCGCATTGCAGCGCAACGAGTTTGCCCTCCTTGGCGTACTGCCAGAACGGCTCGGTATCGCTGTTTGTGGTGATGTGGACCGCCTCGGCGGGCAGCGTGGTCGCGCGCACGTCGCTCATGCCGCGCTCCCGAGGATCAGACCCGAGACCGGAAGGGACGCGGGACCGCCTGTGGCGAGCGCGAATTCGGCATCCTTCACCTGGTTTATCGCAGTGCCTCGCATCTGCTCCACCGCCTCCTTGATGTGGGTCATCCCGATGATGTAGGCCTCGGACAACTGACCGCCGTGGGTATTGACCGGAATCGAGCCGCCCTTGTACCGGATGGCGCCGCTCTCCACGAACTCGCCACCCTCACCCTTACCGCAGAATCCGTAGTCCTCGAGCTGCATGAGCACCATCGGGGTGAAGTGGTCGTAGAGCAGTGCAACATCGATATCCTTGGCCGTCAGCCCCGACTGCGCCCACAGCCGCTCGGCGATCGGCGCGTTGCCCGAGGACGCGAAGTACTCGTCCGGCATTCCATACCAGGCGAACGCGCGGCCCCATTCGCGGCGACCGCCGTGCGCGACCGCGACGACCGGCACCGGCTTCTGTCGCAGATCCTTCGCTCGCTCCGCACTGGTGGTAATGACCGCCACCGCACCCTCGGTCTCGAGGCAGAAGTCGTAGAGGCACAACGGATCCGCGATCATGCGGCCGTTGAAGTACTCCTCCTTGGTCAGTGGCGTCTTCTGAATCGCCTTGGGGCGGTTGAGCGCATTCTCCCGCGTCGAGATCGCGATCTCGGCGAACGCGTCGCGCCGGGTGCCGTACAGATGCATGTGCCGCCGCGCCAGCACCGACATCAGATGGCCCGGACCCGACAGCCCGGACGGCTGCAGGAAGGAGTTGATCGGATCCGCGGCCGCGGCCGCGAAGACCGAGCCCAGGCGCTGTTTCTGCTGCTGCAGCGTCATCACCGTGACCACCGTGGTGGCATCACCGGCGACGATGGCCGCGCGGGCGAGCCCGATCGAACCGGCCGCGCCGCCGCCCCCGGAGGTCAGCGAGGCGGTGAAGGTGACCTCGGGAATGCCCAGGGTTTCCATGAAATCGGCGGTGTCCATCTTGTCGCCGTACCCGGCACCGGCGCCGGAGTAGTAGGCGAAGCCGTCGATCTCCTTGACCGAGATGCCCGCGTCCTCGCAGGCAGCCAGGATCGCCTTGCCCGCCAACTCCAGATTCGTCTGTGGTGCGGACCCGCCGCGTTTGTAGTACGGAGTCGCCCCCACACCGACGATCGCGACATCTCTCAAACCGTTGGACACATCAACACTCCATTCTGGTTGCCGCCGACCACCGAGCCCGTAGCAAGCGCACCACACGCCTCGGCGTCACAAGCCTGCGGAGCCATCGATCACCTGTATTACAAAGTAATCTATCAGATCGCTAACCGCCAGGAATCGATCTACAGCTACGTGGTTTCGCGGTTCAGAAATCAAACCTTGTGAACTATGTGAGCTAGCGTTAGCCTGAGATTCAGATCACATCCCACCGGCGCAGCGCTCGGCCTCACAGCCCGCCTCCCCATGCGTCCGATCGGAAATTCACCCCTGATCCGGAGGATCACCAGTGCCTGTTGAGCCATCCCGTAACGACACCCCTGCCGACGCCGGGCCCCTCGATCGCCTGACGGTGATCGATCTGTCGACCACCCTGCCCGGCGCACAGGCCACGATGTTCCTGGCCGATGCCGGCGCGGAAGTGATCTTCGTAGAGCCCCCCTCGGGCAGTCGGCTGCGTGCGTTGCCGGGGTGGCCCGCGCTCGGGCGTGGCAAGCAGAGCATCACCCTCGACCTGCACGAGACCGCGGACGCCGAGACACTGCGCGGCCTGCTGCGCGCGGCCGACGTGCTGGTCACCACCATGCGTCCCGCATCCGCCGCCCGGCTCGGACTCGGCCCCGCCGCACTGGCCGGACTGAATCCCCGGCTGGTCAGCGCCGCGATCACCGGCTGGGGCTCGACCGGACCGTTCAAAGACATGAAGGGCTATGAGGCCCTGGTAATGGCAAAGCTCGGCATCATGTACGGCAAACGCCAGACCACGACCCGCCCCGGTCCGTCGTTCGTGCCCACTCCGTTCGCCTCCTGGGGCGCCTCGCAGACCGCGCTGCACGGCATCCTGGCCGCACTGCTCGAACGCGAGGACAGCGGGATCGGCCAGCACGTCGACGCCGATCTGGTCCGCGGCATCGCGACGATGGATACCTGGCAGTGGTTCTCGGAGCTGGTGGTGAACCGGTGGCCCGACGCCTTCGTCCCGGTATCCGCGTTCGACGACGAGGGCAACCCCAACGGGCATCTGATCTACCCGTTGCTCATCACGCCCACCAAGGACGGACACTTCGTCCAGTTCGCGCAGACCGAGCCGCGCCTGTTCCTTGCGCTGATGAAGGAATTGGACCTGACCTGGATGTTCACCGATCCGAAATGGGCCGGGGTCCCGCGACTCGACGACGTCGCGTTGCGAAGGGAACTGTGGGAGATCATGCTCGAGCGGGCATCGGCCCGCACACTCGCCGAGTGGCAGCAGGTCTTCGACACCAATCCCGATCTGAGCGCGGAGGTCTTCCGCACCCCGGCCGACGCCCTGCGGCATCCGCAGCTGGTGCACGACGGACGGGTCGTGACGATCACCGATCCCGATCTCGGCGAAGTCACCCAACCCTCCACCCTGGTCCACGTGCACGGCGCCGCCCTGGCGCCGCCACGCCTGGCACCGCGTCCGGGCGCGGACAGCGCAGCACTACGGCAACGGGCCGGGACCGCAGTAGCCGGGCCGGGTGCAGGCCAAACCCCGAGCGCCCCAACGCCATCCGGCAGTGCCCCTGGTGAACTTCCGCTGGCGGGCACCACCATTCTCGAGCTCGGTTCGATGTTCGCCGGTCCCTACGCCGCCACACTGCTCGCCGACCTCGGTGCGCGGGTGGTCAAAGTCGAGCCGCTGACGGGTGACACCATTCGCGGACTGGTGCCCTTCCCGGAAGCCGGCGGCGCAAAAGTGATGCAGGGCAAGGAATCCATCGCCCTGGATATGCACACCCCCGAGGGTCTGGCGATCGTGCACCGATTCGCCGAGCGAGCCGATGTGGTGCTGCAGACCTACCGTGCGGGTGCGGCCGAGCGGGCCGGAGTCGACGCCGCCACGCTCACCGCGCTCAACCCCGATCTCGTCTACTTGTGCGCACCGGGTTACGGGGTGGACGGACCATACGGCGCGAAACCCGCCTACGCGCCCTCGATCGGCGCGGCGACCGGCCTCGGACTCACCGACGTACCGGACGCCACCGCGCGGGTCGGCACCCTGGACGAGGTCAAGGCCGCTGTGATCCGCCTCTATGCCGCGGCCGCCAATCTATCGGTGCAGGCAGACGGCGTCGCGGCGCTCGGGGCCGCCTCGGCCATGCTGCTCGGACTGCTCGCCCGCCGTCGCGGCCGGCCGCTCGGCACCCTGACCACCACGATGATCGCGACCGGATCCCACGCACTGGTGGACCGCAACGTCGACTATCCGGGACGGGTCGAGGCGCTGTGCCCCGACCACGAGATGTACGGCTACAGCGCCCGTTACCGCCTCTACCGTGCCGAGGACGGCTGGATCTTCCTGGCCGCACCGCTCGAACACGAATGGCCGGTCCTGACCGCGGCGCTCCAACCGTACGTCCGGCTGGCCGAGGACCCGCGTTTCACCACCGAGTACGCCCGGACCGCGAACGACGCCGCCCTCGCCGAGGTACTGGCCGGCGTCTTCGCTTCTCGCGCAAAAGATTTGTGGGAGAAGGAACTCGGCCGAGCCGATATCGGCTGCGTCGCGGTGGCCGAACAGGTGGCGGAGAAGACGCTGCAGCAGGACGAGTACTTCGAGGCCGGCTACACCGTGACCGCGACGCATCCGACATTCGACGTGCATCGCAGGCTCGCCCCGGCCACCACCTTCTCGCGATCCCGGACCAAGGCCGACGGCGGCTGCCTCATCGGCGAGCACACCGACGCCCTACTCGCCGAAATCGGGTACGACGCAGCGGCAATCGCCGATCTGCGGGCCCGCGGGATCGTGGCTTGAACGACCCCGGCGAGAAAAGCCGCTCACCCCCACGTGCGGCAACGCCTACCCGGCGAGTAGCTCGTCCCTGTTCACCTTCAGAAAGAAGAATCGATGCGTTACACCACCTGGGCGGCGGCCCTTGTGGCCATTGCCGCCTCCATCTCGGTCGCGGCCGCGGAGCCCGCTGTCGCAGCCGCGGACCAACCGGCAACCAGCACACCGGCCGATCCAACCCCCGTTCCCGCTGCCACCTCGACCGACCCTCGCACCGAATATCTCGAGGCCTTCGACGCAATCGCCGGTGCGTGGGCCGGCACCTCGATAGTCGGCCAGGTCGTGGGCACGGCAGCCGGTATCGCGGTCGGCTGTCCACTCGGCGCGGTGACCGGCGGCTCACTGACGATTCCGGTACCGGTGCTGACCCCGGTGGGCATTATCGGCGGATGCGTCGTCGGCGGGGCGGCGCTGGGCTTTCTCGGCGCAACGGTCGGCGGAATCGTCACCGGCACACCGAGTTTGGCCAACGCAATGAGCCAGCAGTACAGCTCGCTCCATGCCCGGGGCCTGATCGCGCAGCAGGTGCCGTCCACAGAGTCCACGGAGGAGTCGAAATGAAACGCAGTACACACGGCGCCGCCGTCACCGCCCTCATCGCCACGGCAGTTGTCGCGGCGGCGGGCGCCGCACACGCCGACACCACCCCGGCGACCACACCGCCACAGGATTGGCTGCATACCGAACTCGCGCCCGGGGTCGTCTTCGCCGACGACGTCGCCACCGGCATTGCGGCCGTACGTACGCCGATCGGCACAGTCGCGGTGCGGCCCAATGGGTTCGACCTGCGCGATGCGGCGGGGAACACCGTCCTGGGCACACCGATCGACCTACCCGCCACACCCGAAGCCACCACCGTCGATGCGCCCCCTCCCCGGACATCATCGGACATCGCGAGCCGCCCGAACACGGTTGCGGCGCAGTCGGCGCCCGAGGACCTCATGTCGGATATCAATCAATCGGTTGCCGCGGCAGCGCCGCACATGGGTCTGGCGATGGCGGTCGGCGCACTGGGCGGCTCCGTGATCGGCATAGCGCTCGGTTGCCCGTTCGGAATCGCCACCGGCGGAACCCTGCTGTCCCTGGCCACGCTGGGGACGATGACCATTCCGGCCGTCGTCGCGACCTGCGCGGTGGGTGCGGTGGCCGTGGGCGGATTGGGTGCCAGTCTCGGCGGTGCCGCGGTGGCCATCCCGGTGGGCATCGCGGCCGGCACGCAGAAGTTCGATCAGCTCCAGGCGCAACGAGCACAGTCGCGCACACCGTCGCCGACCCGGCCGAGCAACAGCTGACGACCAGCGATGTTCCGGATGTCCGTGACACCGATCGCCGGAACATCGCCACTCGACGACTACGCGTAGACCTGCAAAACTTATTAAACCTAGTACGATATATTCTGGCGTTCAAGGAAAACCGTGAATATGCAGCGGCGCATAGGCTACCGGCGAGCATCGGCTCGGCCACCCGGTCGAACCGGTCGACGATAACGATCCATTGGGAGGAAGCACGTGGCTGACAGGGCCCTGGCACCGATCTTCGATTCGCGCGGCGCGGCCTCACGCGCGATCCGCACGCCCAAGACCGCCCAGCTGGTCGCACACAACCTTCGCCGCATGATCATCGATGGCGAGCTGAAGGACGGTGACCACCTCCCCCACGAGGCCGAACTGATGGAGCACTACTCGGTCAGTCGGCCCACATTGCGCGAGGCCGTGCGCGTCCTGGAATCCGAACGACTCGTCGAGGTGCGCCGCGGCTCGCGCTCCGGCGCCCGCGTCTGCGTGCCCGGTCCCGAGATCGTCGCCCGACCGGCATCGCTGCTGCTCGAACTCTCCGGCGCCACGGTCGCCGACGTCTTCGTCGCGCGCGAGGCCATCGAGCCCGATGCAGCACGCATTCTCGCGACCGAGGGCACCGAGGAAGATTTCGACGAGCTCGAGCGCATCGTCGACGAGGACATCCCCGCCGCCTTCGCCTCCGACAATCTGGCGGCCGGGACCTCGGCCTTCCACCTGCGGATCGTGCAGTTGTCGGGAAACGCGACGCTCGCCATCATCGCCGGCATGCTGCACGAGATCACCGAGCGCCACACCGGTGCGGTGCTGTTCGAGACCCGTGCGGACAAGGAACGCTACGAGTCCTCCTACAAACTCGAGATCCGTTCCTGCCGCCGCCTGATCAAACTGCTGCGTGCCCGCGATGCCGACGGCGTGTTCGCGCACTGGCAGAAGCACATGGTCAACGCCCGGCTCTCGTTGTTGGAGGGCCGTGAGGACGTTCAGGTTCGCGATATCCTCGACTGATCGCCCCCGGCCCGAGGGCCCGTAATCCGTTGCGGGAGAACCTCCGTTGCGGGAGAACCGCAGACTCATTTCCGAGCAGCTGGTCGATCCCGGCGCGTCCGCGTTCTCGAGGCGGAACATGGCGAAACTCGCCGGGATGGACGGGACACAAGCTGCTGCGCGCCCGCGACGCCGATAGCGTGTTCGCGCACCGGCAGAAGCACATGGTCGACGCCCCGTCTGTCGATGCTCGAGCGCCGCGATGATGTTCAGGTGCGCGACATCCTCGACCAGGGCCGCGGTCCGACCGATCCGGGCGCGCGCAATCCATTGCGGCAGAGCCCTTTCGATCAGCGCGGACCCTAGTGAGATCGCACGCCGACGTCGATGTCGTCTATGCTGGCGAATGGTCTGAAGTCCGCCCGGCCGAACCACGATGGGCGGGCGACGTGTCCTGGTTCGGGGCGTGCCCAGCGCACCCAGTCACCCCAGTCATTGCGGGACAGCTTGTCCTCCAAGGCTTGCGGAAAGCGTCGTTCCGCCTCTGCGTAAGCGCGGGCGAAGCTCTTCATCTCGCCCATGATCCAGATGTCTTCTTCGCGACTCCATTTACCGCCTCCGGCGTAGTCGATGACTTGATAGGAGGGGAAGTCGATCGGCGGCACGCCCGGCTCCGGGTTGTCGGCGCGATTGAGCGCCTGATAAACGACTCGATTTCCGTCGATGACATACCACTTCAGCACGGTATAGACATGAGGCGAGGCGCCCATCGTACCTTCGATGAACGCCGCAATCTCCGCACGGCCGGTGAATGTTCCGTAGAAAT
Organism: Nocardia jiangxiensis NBRC 101359; assembly: GCF_000308615.1. Lineage (GTDB taxonomy): Bacteria > Actinomycetota > Actinomycetes > Mycobacteriales > Mycobacteriaceae > Nocardia > Nocardia jiangxiensis. Next base: position 33,001 of record NZ_BAGB01000167.1, on the reverse strand, counting down.
GGTCGAAATACGTTGCGTCCTCTGCGAACAGATCCACCCATGCCGTCCAGTCCTCCAGCACCGGACCCGTCATGAAGTAGCGCTTGAACTCTCTTTCGACCTCTGCGTAATCCGTCATGGAACTCCCTCGTAATCGTTGTGACATTCCTGGTAGCAGCATCGAGTCAACGGCCCAGCGATGCCGTGGGTTGCCGAGACCGCCGCTGCCGACGTCGGCGGTCATGTGTGGCCTGGTGGCTGCCGACCGCTCAACCGACCAACCGGAGGTCTTCATCGGCGAGTTCGAGGGTGGCATCGGTATCCACTCGTTCAGCGGGACGCAGGAATCCGCTTCTGCGATGGAAATGCTCGATATGCCCAGCGGGCACATCCTCTCGATCACTCAGCAAGCGACTCGGATCGGGGCCGATCCGTTCGGCGACGGCTCGAATGTGCGCAGCGTCGACCGGGAACGCACGCAGCGCGTTCTCCCCGAGAATCAGTCGTGCCTCGCTCTCGGGAACGCCGTCGAATGCCACCCGGATCCAGTCCCAGGTGTCCGGCCACATCCCTTCCGGGTGCGGATAGTCGATGCCCAGCATCAGCCGTTCGACACCGACGGCCTCGCGGGCCTCCACCTCGGCCTTGTGGATCGACGACGGCGTCGCGAAGCAGTGTCGCGCCCAGTATTCGCTCGGACGCATCTTCAGCGGCGTCGTCCGCTGCTCGTACCAGGAATCCAAGAGCTGCAACGTCGCCGGGACCCAGTCCGAACGGACTTCGGCCAGCACGAAGCGCAACGAGGGGTAGCGGTCGAAGACACCGGCCAGCATCAGCTGCCAGAGCAGCCGCCGCGGACCGAAATCCAGACGGAACGGCGAGGCCGGGGACTCGGCGAATTCTTTCTGCAGCGCCGCCCGCGCCTCCTCGTCGAGATGCTGCTGGGCGGCCAGCATCTGGGTGGCCTCCTGCTCACCCAGGTGCGTGGTGACGAATGCGGAGATGAACTCCTGATAGCGGCCCTGCGGGAACCCCCACCCGGCGTGCACCATCAGGGTCATGTCCAGGTCGGCACATGCCTGCCAGAACGGCTCGTAGTGGTCGCTGAGCAGCGAGGGCAGACTCGGATCCTCAATGATGCCGGGCACCCCTACGCTGACGAAGCCGTGTTCCCGGGCCCATCGCAGTTCGCGGACGGCAGCATCGATGTCGTGACACGGCCCCGGATCGGCCATGCCGTGCAGGCGACCATCGCCCCCGGCCATGAAATCGGCCAGCCAACGGTGGTAGGCATGCACGCCCGCCGTGCGCAGGTCCGCCTCGAACGGTTTGTTGACCACGCTGAACAACGGGAGCGAGGAGAACTGGTGCCCCGGCACCAGCAATTCGCCCGCGACCCCTTCGCGGTTCAGCTGTTCCATGCGAACCGCGATGTCCCAGCCCCCGAAGCGTTCGGGAGCCGCCGGGGACCACAACCGCTCCGAGCCCTCGGGTTTCTGTTCGGCAGGCCGTGAGGTGAAGTCCGGCGCGATCATGCGGCGATACGCGCGTTCCTCCTCGACCAGAAGGTCGGCGACGGTGTCACGAACGTCGCGGGCGAAGTACGGCAGATAGTCCTTCATCCGTTTGGCCCCCGCGTGCCCGTCCGCCGAAAAAATCACGATCTTGCCGGGTGTGTCAGCCACACTGTCTCCTTGCTCCGGACTTGCAGGTGCCAGGCGATACGGTCCAACCAGGCCGATCGGACCGGTAGGCCTATGTCGCTATCCTTGTATGGTCGGTGACATACAATCTGCATGTGGAGGATACAAGCTGTATGTACAAGGGTCAATCGGCGGCGAAATCCGAGAAGCGGCCCGTGCGCACGGCCGAGATCGCCGACCGAGCCGAGGCCACCCGCGCCGCACTCATCGCCGCGGCACGCCGGCTGTTTGTCGAAAAGGGTTATCACGCAACAGGAACCGAGGAGATCGTCGCAGCTGCCGGCGTAGGCACCCGCGGCGCGCTGTACCACCACTTTCCCAATAAGCTGGCGCTGTTCAGGGCCGTATTTCTCGCCGTCGCCGAACAGGTGCACAGTCAGGCGCCGCAGCCGGACCAGACCGACGACGCGCTGGCCGATCTCCGAAAAGGCCTGCGCGCCTACCTGAAATCGTCGCTGACCGGCGAGGTCCAGCGCATCCTGCTGGTGGACGGTCCCGCCATCCTCGGCTGGCAGCAGTGGCGCGAGCTTCAGGTCGAGTTCGGGCTCGGGTCGATACGCGCATTGCTCGCACGCGCAGTGGACCAGGGCACGATGACCCCCCAGCCACTCGATGTGCTGGCGCATGTGCTGCTCGCGGCCACCGATGAGGCCGCACAGTTCGTCGCCAACTCCGCCGATCCTCTCCGAGCCCGCGACGAGGCCATCGGTGTGATCGACGGACTACTCGAAGCCCTCGGCCGCCAACGATCTTGAGACTCTGCGGCACCTCGGCACACGATCGGCCGCCGGCGTGTACAGACCACACGCAGAACAGCGTGCGGAGTTGCCGTTCCGCACCATCGGCGGCGGTCGCGTCCGCCGCCGATGGTGAGCAGGTGGAGAAACCGGGCGAACGCCGGACCGGTCGTAGGCGCGGCGACAGACCTCCAAGTGCGCGCTAGATCTTCGACCGGCAAGTAGGGATCGAAACCGCTCATGGCACGCAAGTCGCTGCGGCAGAAGGATTTTCGGGCGCATGCATGGATGTGAACGGTCCGACACGGCATGAAGGACCTACGTCGTCGAACCTGCCCGACATATGACGCACTCGCCGGCGGCGCGGTGCGCACCCCGGCGAGCCCGTCCGAGTTCCGAATTCAGCCGCGTTTCGCGGCACGCAGCTCGCCGTGCCGGGCGAGCATCTGCGCCGCGACCACCTCGAGCTCCTTCGGCGGGGTCGGCAAGGCGACCAGTCCGGCCTCGCGACTCGGCAGGGCGATGGTCGCGGTCGCCGGACAGGTGATCTCGCCGCGCTGACTGGTGCCGCGGAACTCGACATCGACCAGATGGCGGTCACCGTCGACCCGCTTGCCGACGACCTCACCGGTGATCGTGTGAGTGTCGCCCTGGTAGTTGAACTTCCGCATCTGGCTCGACATGCTCACCAGCCACGCGTCGTCGCCCATCCAGTCGGTGAGGTAGTGCGAGAGCCAGCAGTCGCGCATCATGCCGTAGTCGTAGGCGGCGGGCAGGCCGATCGATCGGGCATAGTCGCTGTCCCAGTGAATGCGTTGTGCGACATCGGGAATGCCCTGCTCGTTCGGGATGTAGAACGGGGCGATGCGCTGCCGATTCTTGTAGGTCAGGCGCGCGGTCGAAGGGGTGTACGGGGCGAAACCGTAACCGCCGGAATGGAAGACGACCATATCGGTGGTCGTCAGCGGCCCCTTGGCCATGGTGCCGAGGCTCTCGCCGACCGAAACATCCTCGTAGTAGCGGGTATTCGCGCCCCGGCGTTGCTCGGCCGCATAGATCTCGTCGATCTTCGCGATATCCTCGGGAGTGTAGGAGGCCGGCTCGATCGCCTGGTACTTGTTGCGCTTCTTCGACTCGTGGCGCTCGGTGTGGATCGTGATCACCTTCTGCACCTGTACGACCTCGGCGCGCTGGTTCATCTGGACGTGCGAGCGCGTGACGATCAGCGAACGACCTGCGAACTCGGACTCCTTGAGCTCCACGTCGCTGAAACCCTGGAACGAGTACAGGGTGTCGCCGTCGTACACCGGGCGGTACCAGTCCGTGGTGGTACCCGAGACGAACACGTGGATACCGCGGAACGACGGGCGGCGCTGCTGTTTCGGGACCGGATCCGCACGCAGCTCCCGGGTCAGCGCGATATTGATCATCGGAGGTGCGATCTGCCCGCCCCAGCGGGTGTCGAGGCCGTACTCCTCGTCGACGAACAGCGGGTTGTCGTCGCCGTAGCTGCGCGCGAAATTGCGCATGACGTCGGGCGTTGCGCGAGTGAACTGCTCACGCTGGGTGACCGCGTGATAGATGCCGACAAGATCGTGTGCGCGCTGGATGTCCTCGTCGCGGAAGGTGTACACCTTCGGTGCGTCCTTCTGCGTCTCTTCCGCCGTCGTCATCCGTATTACCTCCGTGGTCGTGAGCCGATGTGGACCCGTGCCGTGGTTCGGCGACAGGGCCCCATACCTGAGGGGCGCAGACCCCACCTTACCTAGAAAGTATACTAAGTGAAAGAGGTTGATGGAGGTTTGTGCATCAGTTAGATATCTAAGTTAGCGATGACAGCAGTGCGTGAGCCCGAAAATACCGATGCCCCTTCCGGACTCCGGAAGGGGCATCGGTATCGACAGGTGTACGCGTTCAGACCACCAGGTCGTCGGCGACGATCCGTTCGAGCACGTGCCGCCGGACCAGCTTGCCGGTCTCCGTGCGCGGCAACTCGTCCCAGTAGACGATCCGCTCGGGTGTCTTACTGCCGCGCAGCACATTTCGCACATAAGCGCGCAGTTCCTCGGGGTCCAGCCGCATTCCGGCGCGCACCACCACCGCCGCCTCGATGCGGTGTCCCCATTCCTCGTCCGGCACACCGACGACGGCGGTATCCAGCACGGCAGGATGCCGCAGGATGACATCCTCGATCTCGGCCGGTGCGATGTTCTCCGCGCCACGGATGATCGTGTCGTCCACCCGTCCGCCGATGTAGAGGTACCCCTCCTCGTCGAGAAATCCCTGATCGCGAGTATTGAAGAAGCCGCTGTCGTCGACCGCGCGACCGATGCCGGCGTACTCGGCGGACACCTGCTCACCGCGGACCCAGATGCTACCGGTGACGCCGGGACCCACCACCACGGCGTTCGCATCCCGGATCTCCAGATCGATGCCGGGGACCGCTCGGCCGACCGACCCCAGCCGAGCACGCACGGCGGGGTCGTCGCCGGCCAGCGCGGCGCGATGCTCCTCGGGACCGAGCACCGCGACGGTGGAGCTGGTCTCGGTGAGTCCGTATGCGTTGACGAATCCGACCTCCGGCCACATCCGCAGCGCCTTCTCGATGACCGAGGTCGGCATCGGCGCGCCGCCGTACGCGAGTGCGCGCAGCGACGGCAGCGCCTTGTCCGCCTCGGATTCGACGATCCGCGCGAGCATTGTCGGAACGACCAGCGCGTTGGTGATCTCCTCCTCGCGGGCCAGTTGCAACCACTGCGCGGGAGTGAACCGCTCGAGCACCAGTGTGCGCCGGCCCGAATACAGGCTGGTGATCGCATTCGCCACTGCCGCAATGTGATACGGCGGCACACTGATCAGCGCGGCATCGGTCGGCTCGGCGGAGCCGAACTCGACCGAACCGAATACGTACGAGGTGAGGTTCTCGTGCCGCAGCAGCACACCTTTGGGCGCCGAGGTGGTGCCGCTGGTGTAGATGACGACCGCCGGGGCGCCGGTTTCCCCGGCGTCCGGCGACGCGGTGACGGGCTGGGCGGTCCTGGCCAGCCACTGCTCGGGGGTGAGCACAGTGAGCCCGGCCGCCTGCAATGTCGGCACCTGCGCCTCGTCGGCGATACCGATCGCCCGCGGATGGTTGGCCAGCAGCGACTGGAGCTGCTCCGCCCCGAGACGGTAGTTCACCGGCACCAGCGGAACCCCGGCCCGCGCGGCGGCGAACATGGCGACCGGGAAGGCCGGGCCGTTGACCGCGAGGTAGACCACCGAGTCCGCACCGGATTCGCGGATCGCGGCCGCACCCGCCGCGGACATCTCCGCGAGCCGCACGGCGGTGATACCGCCTTCGCGGCGGCCGATCACCACCCGGTCGCCGAAGCCGTCGACCGCCATATCCAGCAGCATCGTCACATTCATTCGCAACTCCAAGGGTTCACGTACTGATCGAGCCGGTGGTCAGTCCGAGGAAGGAAGCGGTTTGGCCTGCTTGACCTCCAGCGGGCGATCATCCACCGCCAACGAGGCGTCACCGGCCTTGGTGCACAGCACCTCGAGCCCGGCCTCCTCGTCGACGTAGCGCTTGCCGAGCAGGGTGCCGCCGCGATGCGCGGGGGAGATACCGCTGCCGTCGCCGACCCCGGCCCTACCTGCCACCATCTCCGCACCGCCGCAGGTCAAGGCGATGTCCCGGGTGGGTGCGCGCACGACGATGAGCGCGGTCGCATCGGTGGTACTCGCCAGCGCCTGGCCTACCTTCAGAATCACGGTGCCTCCATGTGTGCCTGTTGCCGGACCGGTCCACATCACCGGTGAGTGTTCTCGATACTGCACCGGCCGGTGGCCTCTGTCACATAGTTTAGATAGTACTATAAGTAAGCGATGCGAGGTACATGCAATGTGCCTCGCGTAGTCCCCTCGGGCGAGCGGCATTCACCGCTCGACACCGATGTCCTCCGCACTCCCCGCACACCATCACCATCGACGAACCCGGGCATGCAGCGCGTCGGCCTCCACCATTCCGTCCGGTTCCAGGACTTCCGCTCCGACGAATGGCACGTCCAGACCGGAACAGCACCCTGGTAGCCGGCACCGTGCCAGAGGAATTACTGCGACTGCGAAAAGTAGCCGCGCGGTGACATCGGGCGACATCTGTCACTCGGTTTCGAAAAGGGCGGTCAAGTCCTCGATCGCCGACGCCAGCGCTGGGTGCGGCGTTGTCCGGTCACGCAGCCATGCGAGTGCAAGCTGACCTTCGCGCCAACTTCTGTCCTCGATCGGGATCAGCTTGAACTCCGGCGGTGAGAACACCCGCCCCAAGGACGAATCGGGAGCGTAGGCGACCAGAAGCACCAGTCGTTTGCTGCGGACCTGTGCCGCGAGTTCGACCTCACTTCCCCTGCGACCCGGGGCGGCGTGAACGACCTGGGTCACACCGCGCTTGTCGAGCTGGCGAACCAGGGTCGACATTGCGAGCTGGTTGACACTGGCGATGTCTATGGCAACCTGCCGATCACGCAGATCCGCCATGGTCACGGCGTAGCGTGACGCCAACGGATCATCACTGCGTACCGCGATCCCACTCTGGTAGCGGGTGATCACCCGGTAATCGACCCTGGAGTCGGTGCACGGCAGATGGATCAAGCCCAGATCCAAATGACCGGCGACCAGGTGTGCGGCCACCTCTGCCGCGGAACCCGGAATGCTGAACTCCGCCGGTGTAGTCAGCTGACACACCGCGTCTTCGAATGCGTACAACAGATCCGAGGGCGCATACGCCGTCGCGCCCACCCGTAGCGGCTCGACGCGATCTGTGATGCTGTTCGCGGTCGCCTCGAATTCGGCGACCAGATCGAGTATCCGCCGCGCAGGCGTGACGAGGGCAGTGCCCAGCGCCGTCAGCCGCACCGCATGGTAGTCGCGTTCGAACAACGGGCCGCCGACCTCGCGTTCCAGAAGCTTGATCTGTTTGCTGAGCGGGGGCGGGGTGATGTGCAACCGATCGGCGGCACGCTTGAAGTGCAGTTCTTCCGCGACCGCTAGAAAATACTTCAGGCGGGTGAAGTCAATACTCATGTGATCGCCCCACGTCGTCGTCGACCCCTGGACGCATGTTATGTGAGGACGCCGAACCACCCATGGCCCAGGTCCGCCACGGCTACCGGACCTGGGGACGAGAAGCAACTTCGAGGACTCCCCGGCTCACGAGGTCATCGATCTGCGCCTCGTCCAAGCCGAGTAGATCCTGCGCGATCCGGTAGGTCTGCTCACCGAGCAGCGGTGCCGGACCGAGCGGCGGCACGGCCACACTCTCGGCGTGAATCTGCACATTCTCCATCACATAGGGCTCTCTCCCGTACGGATGATCCTCCACGCGAAATGTGTTGCGGCCGCGGCAGTATTCCCATTCCGGCAGATCGATCGCGCGCAGCATCGCACCGGCGGGAACCCCGGCGGCCTGCAATGTCGCCATCACGTCGAAAGGGGCATGCTCGGCAGTCCAGTCCGATACCGCCGTCTCGACGCGTTCGCGCTGCGTCATCCGTCCGGCCGCGGTGGACAAGCTCGCATCCGACATCAGATCGGGGCGCTCGATCACCGCGCAGAGCGCCGCCCAATCGGCATCGCCGCGTACCGTGACCGCCACCCATTCGTCGTCGCCCGCGGCGGCGAAAACACCCCACGGGGCATCGTGCACGCCGCCGGTCACGGCGCGGCCGCCCTCGGCAAGTTCTTCCGCGACGATCCGCGAGCCGAAATGGCTCAACATCACCTCCGACTGCGCGATGCTCGCCGACCCGCCACGCACCGTGCGTTCACGGCGGATCAGCAGCGCGAGCGCGGCCATCGCGCCGATTCGAGCGCAGACGTGATCCGGGTACACGGTGATCGCGTCACTGAAACTGCCGGGCTCGCCCGGATACACCCACTGATCGGTGCAACCGGTGGCGGCCCGGACCAAGGGGCCGTAGCCCAGCCGCTTGGACCATGGACCGGTGGGCCCGAAGGCGGAGCTGTCGACGACCACGATGCCGGGATTGACATCTTCGAGCGAGGCGTAGTCGAGCCCCAGTGAATTCATCACTCCGGGTTTGAAATTCGTCAGCACGACATCCGCGGAGCGGGCGAGTTCCCGGACCAGTCGCTTGCCTTCGGGGTCGCGGAGGTTGATGCCGATGCTGCGCTTGTTGCGGTGACCGGCGGCGAATCCGGGTGTCATTCCGGCCGGCCCCTGCGAGCCGCGGGCGCCGTCGATGAAGGCGGAATTCTCGATCTTGATCACGTCCGCGCCGAGATCGCCGAACAGCCGCCCGGTGTCGCCGCCCACCACGATGACACCGAGGTCCAGCACACGAATCCCGTCCAGTGGCAGGTTGTCCCGGGTCCGCGGGCGTGAAGCCAGGATCGCGCTGCTCGGCCGCCCCACTGCGGCGTCGGCCGCGGCGTCGACCCACGCTCGGGCACCATCGATCTCGACCACCCCGGCCGGAATCGGACCGGCCAGACCCGGTGCGATTTCGACCCGGCGCAGGAATCCGCGCGCACGAATCTGCTCGGTTGTCAGCGCTTCGTCCAACGTCAGCACCCCGGCCGTCGGGACCCCGTATCGCTGTCCCTGCTGCTCGAGTTCGGCGCGCGTCTTGTCGGCGAAATGCCGTGCGATGGCGGGCAGCAGAGTCGATGACCGGAATCTGACTATCAGCTTGTCGTACTCCGGGCCGGCGAATTCCTCGGGACGGCCCATCCACTCGAACATGCCCCGCCATTGCCGCGTGGCCAGCACACAGATCCTTGCGAACCCGTCCTTGCAGGGAATAATCGGATATTTGTAACGCTCGTCGGCGCGTCCTCGAGGCAGCGCGCTGAGCGGCACCCCGGCCGACGCGCTGCCGGTCATGCCGTAGGCGGGATCGAGTGCCTGCATCGCGCCGTCGAGGATCGAGAAGTCGATGCGGTCGCCCCGTCCCGTCCGCAGACGGTCGAGGTACACACTCAGAGTCAGGAACGCCGCTTGTGCGGCGGCAACGTCGTAGGGGAGCTCTCCAGGCGGTACGAGCGGGTCGCGCCCCGGAAGGCCGGAACGGGACAGCTCGCTGGTGAGTGCGTGCAGGACAGGCGTAGTGGCCTGCCAGGTGCTGAAGTCGTTGCCGCGGCCGAAATCACTGACGGACAACAGAACCAGGGCCGGGTGCCCCTTTCGGATCTCTGCGGCATCCAGCGCCGCCTCGGCCGGACTACCGGGCGCGGTGTTCTCGAGGAGAATGTCCGACGCCGTCAGGAGTTCGTCCCAATCCGCTCGCCCGGCACGAGTCGACCGATCGATAACGACCGCCCGGGTACCCCGGGTGGCGATGGCGGTGCCGAGAGGGACACCGTCGACGACCGGGCCGAAGCCTCTGTCATCATCGGTGACGCCTGTCAGGTGCACACGGGTGACCGATGCGCCGAGATCGACGAGATGCCGGCCGACGTTCTGCATCGGACCGGAGATGAGGTCGACGACCCGGACGCCGAGCAGGGGCGGATCGTAGCTGGGGGTGCTGTTACTCAAGGCCAACTTCCTTGTCGGTGCGATTGGCGTTCTCACGCCGCCCATATCTCGGCGTCGTTGCTCAGGACGACGTACGACCGGGCACTGTGAGCCCAATGCTGGCGCGCGCACCCTGCGCTGTACATCATGGATCGGGACACCGACCCATGTGCGGATCGCTCATCTACCGGGACCTGGTGCATGTCCGAACCGCACATCTGGTCGTGAGCAAGCAGATCGTTTACCGCCGTCGCGCGACATGGAAATGTCGGGATCAGACCACAACGGGGTGACATTTCGGAGAGGGAAACATGACGAGCACGGATGGGCCGCCGGTGACGGCGCCACAGGTGAGCGTTGCCGAGGAAGTACGTTCCTGGCTCGCGGACAACTGGCAGGGTGTGAACGACGCCGCGTGGCGACGTCGAGTGGTCGACGCCGGCTGGGCCGCGCCCACCTGGCCGAAGGATGCCTACGGCCTGGGCCTGTCCCGAGCGGATGCGAAAACGATCGCGGCGGAATTCCGTGCGGTGGGCGCGCGCGGAGCGGCCATCGAGAGCCGTGGCTATCCCGCGCTCGCTGGAAATACGATCGTCGAATTCGGCTCCCCGGAGCTCAAGCGCGACGTGCTGCCCAAATTGCTGTCGGGCGAATGGAGTCGCGGGTGCCTGCTCTACAGCGAACCCGGTAACGGCTCGGACCTGGCAGGATTGCAGACACGGGCAGAACTGGACAACGACGTGTTCGTCGTGAACGGCCAGAAGATCTGGACGACCGGCGGGCACGAGGCCGACTGCGCGCTGCTGCTCGCGCGGACGGACTGGGACAAGCCGAAACATGCCGGGATCAGCTTCTTCATCATCCCGATGGATCTGCCCGGCATCGAGGTCCGCCCGATCAAGCAGATGACCGGGGAGTCGGACTTCAACGAAGTGTTCCTCACCGATGTCCGTGTTCCGGTGGGTGCGCTCATCGGTGAACTGAACGACGGATGGCGAGTGCTGCAGACCGCGCTCAAGGAGGAACGCCGCACGATGGGCTTCGAGCTCGGTGCGGCGAAACGCGAAAAGGACGGCCGGGCACCGATTTTCACCGGCTCGAACGACCTCATCGCGGCGGCGCGGGAAGCCGGTGAACTCGACGACCAGGCCGTGCGGCAGGAGATCATGCGCATCCATTCGTGGCGTCTGGTGAACGATTGGAACGCGATACGCGCGCGCAAGCAGATCGAGGCAGGCGGCGGTTCCTCACTCGCATCGCTGGGAAAACTCGCGAAATCGCGCATCCTGCACTCGTCCTGGGCATTGCGGTTCCGTTTGCTCGGCGCACGCGGTCTGCTCTACGACCAGGCCGACGAACAAGCCTACGAGGTCGACCACGAGCTGATGTGGTCGTTCATCAACTCGATCGGCGGCGGCACCGATCAGATTCAACGCAACATCATCAGCGAACGGATCCTCGGCCTGCCCAAGGGTTACGAACCAGACCGGGGCGTGCCATTCCGCGACGTCCGCAAGGGCGGCACGACCCGACCGTCCGAGAGCTAGGAGCACGACGATGTTCGGATCATTCACCGAAACCCAGGACCAGTTGCGCGATCTCGTCCGTGACTACCTTCGAGCCAAGTCACCGGAAACCGAGGTCAGGCGCTTGATGGATACCGAGGAAGGGTACGCCCCCGCGGTATGGACCCAGATGGCGCAAGAACTCGGCCTGCACGGCCTGGCGATCCCGGAGCAATACGGGGGCCAGGGTGCGGGTTGGGTCGAACTGGGCATCGTGCTCGAGGAAATGGGCCGCACGCTGCTGTGCGCGCCGTTCTTCTCCACGGTGGTACTCGCTGCCACTGCCCTGCTCGAGTCGGGTGACGAAGAGGCGAAGCAACAGTACCTACCCGCGATCGCCGACGGTTCCCTGATCGCCACCGTGGCACTGCCGCAAGACCACGGACGCTGGGGCCCGGATGGTGTCACCGTTCGGGCGAACCACTCGCCCGACGGTTGGACCGTGAGTGGCGCAATGCCTTTCGTGCTGGACGGAGCAAATGCGCAGCTGATCATCGTGCCCGCGCGGACCGCGAGCGGCATCTCGTTGTTCGCCGTCGACGCGGAGGCTTCCGGACTGACCCGCGAAACCTCGATCACTCTCGATCAAACGCGGAAGTTCGCGACGGTGGAGCTGGACAGCGCTGCGGCACGCCTGATCGGAGCCGAAGGCGGCGCCCGACACGTATTGGAGCGGGTCTTCGATTTCGCTGCCGTCGCCCTCGCCGCCGAGCAGGCCGGCGGGGCTCAGGCGGTGCTGGACACCTCCGTCGATTATCTGAACTCGCGTGTGCAGTTCGGGCAGGTGATCGGCGCATTCCAGGCACTGAAACACATGGCCGCCGATGTGCTCATCGAGGTCGAGTCGGCCAAGTCGGCGGCGTACTACGCTCTCGAAGCCGCCGCAGCAGACAACGACGAACTTCCCGCCGCGGCCGCATTGGCCCAGGCTTACTGCACCGAGGCATTCGTGACCGCGGCGCACCAGAACATCCAGTTCCATGGCGGTATGGGCTTCACCTGGGAGATGTCGGCTCACCTGTATTTCAAGCGCGCCCGCTCGTCGGAAGTGTTCCTGGGTGATGCCTTCGCACATCGCGAGGCACTGGCTCAGCGCATCGGCATTTAACCAGCAGTGATCAAATCACTACTCACCCACGAGTTCTGGCAGAACTCGACTGCGCCAGGCCGCCTCATTCACGACAGGACCACATCATGACCGACTACGCCGCACTCGACCCTCACACACCTGTCATCGTCGGCGTCGGGCAATCCTCCGAACGCCTCGACGACCCGCAGTACCGTGCCCGTTCCGCAGTCGACCTCGCCGCGGACGCCGCCCGGGCCGCACTGACGGACACCGCTGCGGACATAACCGCGATCAGTGCGGCGATAGACACCGTCGCCGGCGTGCGGCAGTTCGAGATCTCCACTCCGGGTGCTCGCGCACCGCTGGGCAAATCCGACAACTATCCGCGTTCTGTGGCGAACCGAGTGGGCGCGGCACCCCGGCGGGCAATCCTCGAGGTCAGCGGCGGTCAGTCTCCGCAGCACCTGATCACCGAATTGGCCGGCGCGATCGCCGACGGCGATACCGAGGTCGCGCTGATCTTCGGCTCCGAGGCCATCTCGACTACCCGGCACCTGGCCGAATCTCCGGACAAGCCGGATTTCACCGAGACGACCGCCGGGAGTCTCGAGGACCGGGGTTATGGCTTGAAGGGACTGAGCTCCCGGCATCTGGCCGCACACGGACTCACCGGTGCGCCGAGCCAATATGCCTTGTTCGAGAACGCCCGGCGGGCCCGGCTGAAGCAGTCACGCGAGGAGTACGCCTACGCGATGGGCGAACTGTTCGCCCCGTTCACCAAAGTGGCCGCGGCCAACCCGCACGCCGCCGCGCCGGTAGAACGCGATGCGGCCGAACTGTGCACACCGACCGAACGCAATCGCCTGATCGCCGAGCCCTACACCCGATTCCTCGTCGCCCGCGACCAGGTCAACCAGAGTGCCGCCGTAGTGCTGATGTCGATCGGCGCGGCACGGCGACTCGGTGTGCCGCAGAACCGCTGGGTATTCCTGCACGGTCACGCGGACCTGCGCGAACCCGCGCTGATGGACCGCGCGGATCTTTCGTCCGCGCCGACGGCGGTGTGTGCGATCCAGCACGCGCTCGAGGTCGCCGAGATCGGCCTGGACGACATCGCCACCATCGACCTCTACAGCTGCTTTCCCATCGCGGTATTCAATATCTGCGACGGTCTGAACCTGGCACCGGACGACCCCCGCGGCCTCACCGTCACCGGTGGCCTGCCGTTCTTCGGAGGTGCAGGCAACAACTACTCGATGCACGCCGTCGCAGAAACGGTCGCCCGCCTGCGCGCGGAACCGGGTGCGTTCGGCCTCGTCGGCGCCAACGGGGGCACACTCAGCAAGTACTCCGCCGGGATCTACTCCACAACCCCAGCACAGTGGCGTCGCGACCGCAGCGCCGAACTGCAGGCCGAGATCGATGCGTGGGCGGCACCCGCGCAGGCACCGCAGGCTGACGGCTGGGCGACCATCGAGACCTACACGATCAAATACGGCAAGGGGGCGCCGACCGGCGTGGTGATCGGGCGACTCGACGCCGACGACCGCCGGTTCGTCGCCAGAACTCAGACCGGCGACCAGGAGATCCTCGATCACCTCGGCACCGGCGAACCGATCGGCACCCGGGTCTACGTGCGTTCGTTCGGTTTCGGCAATCGCGTGACCACCACACGGACCAGAATGGACGAGCTGTTCCCGGCACGTCCGGCTGTGTTGCGCGACAACTACGACCATGTGCTGGTCCGCCGTAACGGGCACCTGCTGGAGGTGACGATCAACCGCCCGGAGGCGCGCAACAGCCTGCACCCGGCGGCGAACGAAGAACTCGACGAGATCTTCGACGCCTACTTCGCCGACCCCGACCTGTGGGTGGCAATTCTGACCGGCGCAGGTGACAAGGCATTCTCCGCGGGCAACGATCTGGTCTACTCCGCGTCGGGAAAACCGATGTGGGTGCCCAAGAACGGATTCGGCGGACTGACCAGCCGCCGCTCGATGACCAAACCGGTCATCGCCGCCGTCAACGGCTTCGCGATGGGCGGCGGCTGCGAAATCGCGCTGGCCTGCCATCTCGTGGTCGCGGACGAGACCGCGAAGTTCGCGCTATCCGAGGTGAAGGTCGGGCTGGCAGCCGGAGCCGGCGGGCTGGTGCGCCTGCCGCGCACCGTGCCGCCCAAAGTGGCCACCGAGATGATCCTCACCGGCCGGCGCATCGGCGCACACGAGGCACAGTCCTACGGCCTGGTGAACCGCGTGGTCGCTTCCGGCACCGCGTTGGAAGGAGCGCGGGCACTGGCGGAGGAGATCCTCGATGGCAGCCCTACCTCGGTCCGGGTCTCGCTGCAGATCATGACCGAGACCGCCGGCATCGCCGCCACTCTCGACGCCGTCACTCATCCCTCTCCAGCACTCGACGAACTGCTGCTCAGTGAGGACAGCGTAGAAGGCATAACCGCGTTCGCGGCCAAACGCCGCCCGAGCTGGCGCAATCGGTGATCAGACGCCCCGCCCTCGGGCGGGGCACTTTCTACGAGTCGGGGCTGGGCACAAGGGTTTTGCGGCGGCCTCTGACCGACCGGCCCCACCGCACCGCGGTCTCGGCCTCGATCCGTTCCTGGTGAGCATCATCCAGGTTGTCCGCGCCTCACATCATGCGTGAACGCTGTCGATATTTCACCCGTCCCCAGGCAGCCCTGTCACATAGTTAAGATAGTACTATAAGTAAGCGAAGCAAGACACGCCTCGATGCGTCGTGGGAACGACCCGTCGAACAGCTCAACTCGAGCCCGACGCACCCAGTGGACAGGAAGCAAATATGCAGATCAAGGGAAAGAACGCGGTCGTCGTCGGCGGCGCGTCCGGGATGGGCAGGGCCAGCGCGCAGGCTCTTGCGGCGGCCGGCGCGAAGGTCGCGATCCTCGACCGGGAAGCCAGTGACGGCAAGAAGATCGCCGACGAGATCGGCGGCATCTTCCACGCCATCGACATCACCGATTTCGAGGGCGCCGAAACCGCACTCGCGGCGGCGATCGCCGAGCTGGGCAGCCTGCACATCGCCGTCAACACCGCGGGCGGCGGCACCGCGAAGAAGACTCTCGGCCGCAGCGGCCCACACGATCTCGAGACGTTCCGTCAGGTCGTCGACCTGAACCTGGTCTCCACGTTCAACCTCAACCGCCTGCAGGCTTCGCATATGAGCAAGAACGAGCCCGAGGACTCCGAGCGCGGCGTCATCATCAACACCTCCTCGATCGCCGCCTTCGAAGGCCAGATCGGTCAGGTCGCCTACACCGCATCGAAGGCGGGCATCGCGGGGATGGCGCTGGTGATGGCCCGGGATCTCGGCCCGCTCGGCATCCGGGTGCTGGCCATCGCGCCAAGCCTGTTCGCCACCGGCGCCACCGCCGCCTTCACCGACGAACAGGTCGCGCCGCTGGTGGAGGACGCCGCCTTCCCGAAGCGGATGGGACGCCCGGAAGAGTACGCGAAGCTCGCGCTCGCCATCGTCGACAATCAGATGCTCAACGGTCAGTGCCTGCGACTGGACGCCGGCCAGCGGTTCGCGCCCCGCTGATCCCACCCGCACCAGCTAGGAGATTTCCATGCCGTTGGCACTGACGGACGACCACCTCGCCATCTCCGAGGCCGTCCGATCCTTCCTCACCGACCAGAAGGCGCACGACCTCGCGCGCCGCTTCCTCGACGATCCGGTAACCGACGCCTCGGCGCTGTGGAAACAGCTCGCTGACCTGGGCTGGCTCGGGCTGCACCTACCGGCCGAATTCGGTGGCGACGACTACGGGCTGCCCGAACTGGCAATCGTCGCAGAGGAACTCGGAGCGGTGGTCGCTCCCGTGCCGTTCATCACGACCGTCGCCGCCTCATCGCTGCTGGCCGCATTCGGTGCCGATGCCGCCAAGCGGGCACTGCTGCCCGGTTTCGTGGACGGCTCACGGATCGCCGGACTCGGCCTGCGCGGTGCGCTCGTCGCCGACGACTCCGGTGTGTTGCGTGGCGATGCCGGTCATATCGTCGGCGCGGGCGCGGCAAACCTGCTGGCGGTGCGGGTCGGAGACGACATCGCACTGGTCCGGTCCGACGCCGACGGCGTGGACTCCCACACCGTGGACGCGCTGGACCCCACGCTGCACATCCGCAACGTGACACTGCGGGAGGTCGTCCCCGAGGCGCTGCTGCCCGGCGCCGCCGACGCGGCCGCCCGCACCGCCCGGATTCTGGGTGCGGCCGAGGCCGCGGGGGGCGCGCGGGCCACCCTCGAACACGCGCTCGGCTATGCGAAGGTGCGTGAGCAGTTCGGCCGTACCATCGGCTCGTTCCAGGCGATCAAACACCACCTCGCCAATATGCTGGCCGGTTCCGAACTCGCGGTGGCCACCGCATGGGACGCCGCGCGCGCGGGCGTACACGGCGACCAGGGCACCCTGACCGCGAACGTCGCGGGCGCGATCGCCTACGACGAGTACGTGCGCAATGCGGAGAAGAGCCTGCAGATCCACGGCGGGATCGGCTTCACCTGGGAGCACGACTGCCACCTGTATCTGCGCCGCGCGCAAAGCATTCGAGCACTGTTCGGCACGGTGGATGCCGCCTTGGACGCGGTGTACGCGAGCGCGCTCGCGGGGGTGCGCCGCGAATACGCCGTCGACCTGCCGCCGGAGTCGGAGCAGTTCCGCGCCGCGGCGGCCGCGTTCGTTGCCGAGTTGAGCGCCGCGCCCGAATCCGGCCGCCGCCGGATGCTGGTCGATTCCGGCTATCTGATGCCGCACTGGCGCAAGCCTTTCGGCCGCGAGGCCGGTCCGGTCGAACAGCTCGTCATCGACGAAGAGTTCGCGGGCGTGCCATTGCCCAACCTGGGCATCGGCGCCTGGGTCACGCTGACGCTGAGCCAGCACGGCACACCCGAGCAGATCGAGCGGTGGATCCGGGCGAGTCTGCTCGGCGAACTGGTCTGGTGCCAGTTGTTCTCCGAACCCGGTGCGGGGTCGGACGCGGCCGCAGTGAGCACGCGGGGCGTGCGGGTCGAGGGCGGCTGGCGGGTGACCGGGCAGAAGGTGTGGACCTCGAACGCGCAGAACTGCAATCGCGGTCTGGCGACCATCCGGACCGATCGGGACGCGCCGAAGCACAAGGGCATCACCGCGATGGTGATCGATCTGCAGGCACCGGGCGTCGAGGTGCGGCCACTGCGGGAGATCACCGGTGACGCGGTGTTCAACGAGGTGTTCTTCGACGACGTCTTCGTCCCGGACGCCGACGTCGTCGGCGAGGTGAACAACGGCTGGACCGTCGCCCGCGCCACCCTCGGCAACGAACGCGTCTCCATCGGCGGCATGGCACACGGCCGCACCCCCTTCGATCTGATCGATCTGGTCCACGTCGGCGGCGACAACCCCGCCGCGGTACGCGAGGTCGCGGGCCTGCTCGCCACGGAACAGGCACTGCGGGTGCTGAACCTGCGGCATGTCGCGCGGGCCGTCACGGGCGCGGCCCCCGGTCCCGAGGGCAGTGTCACGAAGATGCTCTCGGCCGAGCACCTGCAGCACACGGCCGAGGCCGGTATGCGCCTGGCCGGCGAGGCCGCGGTGACCGGCCAGCTCCCGGAGGTCGGCCGCGACTATCTGTTCGGCCGGGCGCACACCATCGCGGGCGGCACGTCGGAGATCAACCGCAATGTGATCGCCGAGCGGCTGCTCGGGCTGCCGCGCGAGCAGATCGCACGCTGAGCGCGGTTGTCACGAGATCGGCTGTGCCCCGGCATCATTCGATGCCGGGGCACACATCGAGAATGCCACCGATTCGCCCACAAGTATTACCTAGTAATATACTAGAACTATGTCCAGCACTCTCGAGGCCGGCGTGGCCGACCCGCCGCGCGGTCCCCGCCCACCGCTCGGGCGCATCCTCGACCTCGAGCAGGTCGACGCCGACCTCTACCTCGGCCGCTCCTACAACGACGCGGCCCTGCGCATCTACGGCGGACAGGCCGTCGGCCAGGCGCTGATCGCCGCGGGCCGGACCGTCACCCAGGAACGCCGGGCACACTCGCTGCACGGCCATTTCATCCACCCCGGCAACCCGCGCGAGCCCGTGCTCTACCACGTCGAAAGAGTCAGGGACGGTGGAAGTTTCACGACCCGCTCGGTTCGGGCGACACAGGGCGGGGTGACCATCTTCCTGCTGACCGCATCCTTCCAGCGGCCCGAGCGAGGGTTCTCCCATCAGGCCCTGGAAACCGCCGCACCCGCACCGGAAGAGCTTCCGGAATTCGACGATTCGGTAGACCCGGACTATCTGGCCGAAGCCGACTGGCTGCCACACCTGCGCGCGAATATCGCAGTCGACTTCCGATTCCCGGAAGAGTATCCGCGAATTGCCAACGCACGCGGTGAATCCCGTCCACCACGCCAGCGCGCCTGGGTCCGCACCAGCACCCGGCTCGCCGAGGACCCCCTGACCCAGGCAGCGGGCTTCGCCTACACCTCGGACCTGTTCCTGCTCTCCTCCGCGCTCCCCCCGCACGCCGTCACCATCGACGAACCCGGTATGCAACTGGCCAGCCTCGATCACTCGGTATGGCTGCACGAGGATTTCCGCGCCGACGAATGGCACCTCTACGAACAGGAAGGCCTGTGGACCGGTGGTGGCCGCGGACTCGCGCGCGGCCACCTCTACGACCGCAACGGCGTCCTGGTGGCCAGCACCATGCAGGAGGGCCTACTGCGACTCGCTGCCTCTCGCCTGAGGAGTTGACGTGACCGATCCACTGACCGCCCGGCTCGCGGCCGCCATCGCCGCCCCGGCGTCCGACGACGCGTTCGATCCGGTCGCGGCACTCGCGGATGTGCTCGGCCCGCTGGGGATGTCCGTCGGCGACGCCGGTGGTTCGGTGACATTCCACGGCGCCGACCCGATCGTGCCGAGCACGCTGCGTTTGGGCGGTGCGGCGGCCATCGCGCTGGCGGCCAAATCGGTGGCAGTCGCGAAGTTGTGGCGGACGCGAGGCGGAAGCGATCAGGACATCACCGTCGATCTGCGCTCGGCTCCACGACGGTTGTGCCCGATGTACGAGAAGAAGTGGGAACTGCTCGGCGGATATGCCCCCGGAATGAGCGCGATCGCCGGCAACGGCCTGAGTCTCACCTTCCACCGGACCGCCGACGACCGATGGATGATGCCGGTCAATCTCTACCCCAAATTGAACGTCGCGGCGCAGCGGCTGCTCGGGACCCCCGACGACCGCTCGGCGGTAGCCGCGGCCGTCCTGCGGTGGCAGGCGAGCGAACTCGAGGCCGCCGCCGAAGAGGCGGGTGTGGTGATTCCCATGGTCCGCAGCGCCACGGAGTTTCTCGACGAACCCCACTACCGTGACGTACTCGCGACCATGCCGCTGATCGAGATCACCAAGATCGGCGACAGTGCCCCCGAGCCGTTCGCCACGGGAGTTCGCGAACCACTCCAGGGTATTCGCGCACTGGGGATGGGACACGTCATCGCCGGCGCCGGGGCGGGACGCGCTCTGGCTCTGCACGGCGCGGACGTCCTGAATCTGTGGCGCCCCAACGAAATCGAGCACGACGCCACCTATTGCACCGCCAACGTCGGCATGCGCTCGTCGACCGTCGACCCCTACTCCGCGGACGGCGCGGCGCGGATCCGGTCACTTCTGAATGACGCCGACGTATTCTTCGCGAACCGCCGCCCCGGCTACCTCGACAAGATCGGGCTGTCCGGATCCGAGGCCGCACAACTACGGCCCGGCATCGTGCACGCGACGGTATCCCTGCACGGCGAGCGCGGCCCGTGGGCGCACCGTATCGGATTCGATCAGGTCGCCGGGGCCGTCAGCGGGATGATGGACCTCGAGGGCGCCGACGGCAGACCGTCGCTGCCGCCGATCGGTGTGGTCAACGACTACATCGTGTCCTGGCTGCTGGCCGCCGGCATCACCGAGGCGTTGATGCGCCGCGCTCGGCACGGCGGCAGCTACCGCGTCCATGTATCGCTCACCCGGGTCGCGGCCTGGGTCCTCGGCCTCGGCATCTTCGACAAGGACTACGCCCGTCACACCGCGGGCGTCGGCGAGCTCCACGCGTACCTTCCGCCGCAAACCTTCACCGCCGACACGCCGCTGGGCCCGTATCAGGGCGTCACCGACCAGGTGGTGATGTCGCGGACACCCGGTCGTTACCGCACAGTTCTGGTCCCCCGCGGATCGAGCCGACCGGAGTGGCTGCCACGCAATCACGCGAACTGAAAGTCATTGATATGAGCGAAAACTCCGTACGCATCGCGAATTTCTCCGGCTACCTCGGCGACCGCTTCACCGCCCTGAGCGAAGCACTCGCCGGCGATCCGGTCGACGTTCTCGTCGGCGACTATCTGGCCGAGATCACGATGGCCGCCGTCTCCGCCGGCTTCACCTCGGATCCCAAGGCCCTCGGCGGCTTCTTCGCCAAGTACTTCCTCGATCAGCTCCGCCCGCATCTGCGCACGATCGCCGGACGCGGAATCAAAGTGGTCGTCAACGCCGGCGCGTTCGATCCGGAGGGGTTGGCCGACGCGGTTCGCGCCGAAATCGACACTGCCGCAGTTTCTCTCGCCGTCGCGCATATCGACGGCGATGATCTGCTCGACCGTCTCGACGAACTTCGCGATGCCGGGCACTCGTTCGGACATCTCGACACCGGCGAACCATTCACCGGGGAGGGCGAGAATCCGTTGGCGGCCAACGCCTATCTCGGCGGCTGGGGTATCACCGCGGCCCTCGCGGGCGGCGCGGATATCGTCATCTGCGGCCGGGTCACCGACGCCTCCCTCGTCCTCGGTCCCGCGGCCTGGTGGCACGACTGGACTCCCGACTCGTGGAACGAACTCGCCGGCGCGGTGGTGGCCGGCCATATCATCGAGTGCGGTGCGCAGGCCGTCGGCGGCAATTTCGCGGGCTTCACCGCGCTGCCGCGATTTCTCACTCCAGGTTTCCCGATCGCCGAGATCGCCTGTGACGGAAGCAGTGTCATCACCAAGCACAGCACCGACGAGGGCGCGGTCACCGTCGACACCGTCACCGCGCAACTCGTCTACGAGATCCAGGGCCCCCGTTACCTGAACCCCGATGTCACAGTGCATCTCGATGCGGTCGCACTCGAGCAACTCGCTCCGGACCGGGTGCGGGTGCACTCCGTCGCGGGTTCTCCCCCGCCGCCGACCACCAAGGTGTCGATCTTCACCCCGGGCGGGTACCGGATCGCCATCAACACCTACCTGACCGGCCTGGACATCGACGCCAAATTCGACCTCCTGGTCGCCCAACTCCAGAGCCTGACCGCCGGCACCGAAATCGACGACCTCGCCGTGTCGCGTCTGGGACAACCCGTCGCCGATCCGCAGGATCAGAACGCCGCGACCGTCTGCGTCCGGATCGCGGCCACCGCGGCCACCCGAGAGCCGCTGTTCCACCTCCAGCGATCCTTCAATGCGCTGGGCCTGAGCAGCGTTCCCGGATACATGGGCGGCGACTCCACCGGGCCGAAACCGATCGTCGAATACTGGCCGGGCCTGCTCCCCCAAACTGCGCTGCATCATCGAGTCGTCTTCGGCAACGGCGACCAGCAGAGCATCTCCCCTCCAGCGAAGACCGAGCAGTTCACCGGCCAGCCCGTCCACGAGGAACCCGGTGCCTACGAGCCGGGACCGACCGAGCGAGTACCGTTGGGGCGCATCGCCTTCGCGCGCAGCGGTGACAAGGGCGGCAACAGCAACGTCGGGATCTGGACCGATAATCCGCAGGCCTGGCCGTGGTTGCGATCATTTCTGAGCACCGAACGCCTCACCGAATTACTGCCCGAGGCCGCCGCCGGGACAGTACTTCGCCACGAATTCCCGCATCTGCGCGCCGTGCATTTCGTACTGCCCGGACTACTGGGCCGCGGCGGCTCGAGCAACCTCCGGCTCGACAGCATCGGAAAGGCGGTCAGCGAATATCTGCGCGCCCGCATCGTCGAGGTCCCCGTCGAACTACTCGACCATCACTGAACCGCCCGACCACGCTGGCTGGATGCCCTGCAGGTGGTCGAATCAGCGCTCGGCCCATTCGAGTGGCAGTGAGGTCAGACCGAGCTGACCTGCGGCCTCGAAGAGTTCGGATTCGAGGCGAGGCGGTATTCGCGCAACCTGCCGAGGCGGATCTGTCACGCCCGATCGCTGACTCGAACGTGGCGTCCCCGCTGGAAAGAAGCCTCGCCACGGACGGGTTTCCCGTCACGGTCGGTATTGCTAGCTCGGCGCCGAGAACGTGCGGTCCGGCGGAGCGGCCGTCAGCCGTCGTCGGCGATACGCTGGGCATTGTCGAAAGGTGAGCGCATGCTGCCTGTGTTCGTGCACATGCCGAGTGGATTACCTGCCGCTGATGGTCGATGATGATCCGCTGCGGACCCGCCGGGACGTGAGTATGCCCGTCGCGGTGGATTTGGGTGCGTCCGGGTTCGAGGATGCCGAAGAGATCGGTCGTGGCGGTTTCGGTGTGGTGTATCGGTGCACGCAGGTGGCGTTGGACCGGACGGTGGCGGTGAAGGTGCTGACCGGGAAGTTGGGCGAGGACGATCAGGCGCGGTTCTTTCGGGAACAACGGGCAATGGGCCGGCTGACCGGGCATCCGAACATCGTGACTGTGTTGCAGGTGGGTGTCACCGCGAGCGGACGTCCCTATCTGGTGATGCCGTATCACCCGTTGGATTCGTTGGACGCGTGGATTCGTCGGCAGGGTGCGATACCGGCCGAGACCGTGTTGTCGGTCGGGGTGAAGATCGCTGGTGCGCTCGAGAGCGCACACCGGCTCGGGATCGTGCATCGGGATGTGAAGCCGGGAAACATTCTGCTCACCGATTACGGCGAGCCGGCGCTGACCGACTTCGGTATCGCGCGCATCGCCGGCGGATTCGAGACGGCTACGGGCATCCTGACCGCATCTCCGGCGTTCACCGCCCCGGAGGTACTCGGTGGCGATGCCCCGACACCGGCCGCGGATGTCTACGGTCTAGGTGCGACCCTGCTCTGCGCACTGACCGGGCATGCCGCGTTCGAACGCCGCAGCAGTGAGCAGGTGGTGGCTCAGTTTCTGCGGATCACCAGCCGGTCGGTGCCAGATCTGCGCGAGAGCGGCATCCCCGATGACTTGTCGGCCGTGGTGGAATCGGCGATGAACCGAGAGCCGCGGAAGCGGCCGTCGGCGGTGGAGGTAGGAGAGGCTCTCCGGCAGGTGCAACGGCACCACGGATACCGGGTTGACGAGATGGCCGTGCACGGCAAGGCCGTCGCGGCCCCCGGGCCGCGGGACCACACGCCGCCGATGCGGGATCACACGCCACCGCGCGCTGCGGGTAATCGCGCGAGCACCGGTCAGCTGCCGCTCGAGTTGACCAGTTTCGTCGGCCGCCGCGCCGAGACGTCGGAGATCAAGAACCTGCTGTCGGTGTCGCGGTTGGTGACGTTGGCCGGGATCGGTGGTGTCGGCAAGACGAGGCTGGCGTTGCGGGCGGCGTCGAATGCTCGACGCGATTTCGCCGATGGGGTGTGGGTGATCGAACTCGCCGACGTGCACGATCCGGCGCTGCTGGTCGATGTCGTGGCGGCCGGTATGGGTCTGAGGGATGATTCGGCCCAGCCGATGCTGGAAGTGTTGCTCGAGTTCCTGCGTTCCCGGGACGTGCTGCTCGTTGTGGACAATGGCGAGCAGGTCGTGGAAGCGTTGGCGAACCTGGTCGAGACATTGTTGTCGGCTAGTCCTGGCCTGCGGATTCTAGCCACCAGCCGCGAGCCGTTGGGCATCGCCGGGGAAGCGGTGCTGCGGGTGTCGCCGCTGACCGTTCCGAGCCCCGACGGTGAGCCGACACTGCGGGGACTGCCCAAATACGACGCGGTGACGTTGTTCGCCGATCGCGCCGCGGCGGCTGTGCCAGGTTTCGAGGTCACCGAGAACAACAAGACCGCTGTGGCAGCGATCTGTTCCCGACTGGACGGGTTGCCGCTGGCGATCGAACTTGCCGCGGCTCGGATGCGTACCATGTCGCCCGAACAGATCCTGGCACGGCTGACCGACCGGTACGCGCTGCTCACCCGCGCGAGCCGCACCGCGCCGCAGCGACAACAGACGCTACGGTGGTGTATCGACTGGAGTTACCAGTTGTGCACGCCGGACGAGCAGCGGCTGTGGGCCCGCTTGTCGGTATTCGCCGGCGGCTTCGAACTCGACGCCGCCGAGCAGGTGTGCGGTGCCGACCCGGCCCCGGAGAGCATGCTGGACGCGTTGTCCTCCTTGATAGACAAGTCGATTGTGATCCGCGAGGAACCGGATGACGCCGTGCGTTTCCGGATGCTCGAGACCGTGCGCGCCTACGGGCGGGAACAGTTGCAGCAGACCGGAGAGTTCCAGGATCTGTGTCGTCGGCACCTCGACTGGTACCAGCGGCTGGCGCTGGATGCCGAGGCCGGGTGGATCAGTGACCGCCAGCGCGACTGGCTGGCCCGGCTCGAGCGCGAGCAGCCGAACTTCCGGGAGGCGCTCGAGTTCTCCATGTCCGACGGGAGCGCGGCCTCGGCCGAGGCCGGGCTGCGCATCGCCACCGCGCTGTGGATGCTCTGGAGCTTCCGCGGTCTGTTCGGAGAGGGTCGACGCTGGTTCGATCGTGCCCTCGCGCACCCCACCGCGCGTTCGGTTCCCGACCGTATCCGGGCGCTCTATGCCAACACCATCATGGCGGCAGCGCAGCGGGACTTTCAGTCGGCGGCTGCCTTACTGAAACAAGGGCGCACACTCGCCGAGCAGGATCGCAGTCCCATGAACGAGGCGCTGCTCGACTACGCCGAGGGCAGCCTGGCGCTGTTTCGAGACGAACCTGCTCGCGCAGTGTCCTTCTTCGAGCGTGCCGTCGAGGTATTCAGCTCGAACAGGCGAGGACACCTGCACATTGCTGCCTTGATGTTGCTCGGTTGGGCACACGCGCTGCAGGGCGATGCACGGCGTGCGCTCGAGTATCACGAGCAAGTACTTTCGATCACCGAAGCGTGCGGCGAATCGCTGTTTCGGTCGAGTGCGCTGTGGGGGTTGGGCATTGCCGTATGGCAGCAAGGCGAGCGGTCCCACGCACAACAGTTGCTGCGGGAATCGTTGCGAGTCAACCAGCGCATGCGCAGCCCGGTCGTCGCGGCGTTGGATCTCGAGGCGCTGGCCTGGACTGTCGCCGATGGCGATGGCGAGCGCGCGGCCGTGCTGATGGGTGCCGCGGAAAGTCTGTTGCGGTCCAGCTCTGGTGTTTCGACTTCTTTCCCGGAGCTATCCCACTTTCGCGACGGATGCGAGCACGCGGTGCGTCGTGCGCTCGGTGACCGACGATTCGATGCGGCGTTCCAGCGCGGCCGGGTCATGGAGATGAACGCCGCAGCGGCCTACGCGCTCGGGGAGCCGCCAACCGCCGGCCCACGCAGTGCAGAACTGACATTGACCAAGCGTGAACTGCAGGTCGCAGACCTTGTTGCCCAAGGACTCACCAACAAGCAGATCGCAGCAAAGTTGGTGATCTCGCAACGCACCGCCGAAGGCCACGTCGAACATATCCTGGTCAAACTCGGCTTCACCTCCCGCGCGCAGATCGCGGTCTGGATCGTGGACCAGGCCAAGCAAGATCAGCGAACCTGAAGATCATCGGCCAGAGCATCCACGCCGCGGGTGGTCCGAAGTTGCCGAGACGACTTCTGGGCCGTCGGCGGCGAGAACGACCGTGCCGGAACCGGTTTCGAGGACCGCCATTCAGATGACGGCCGACCGAATTGGATCCGATGCCGGTATCGCATATTCGACCAACACAGCGACTGTGCGAAATTCCCGGTCCGAGTTGGTGGTCGGAGCGGCCTCACAGTTTCAGTTCAGAACCGACGGGAGAACCGGGAGTAAAGGTGACCTGAAGACCGATGAAGCCGTTCACCACGGCGATCGAAGGATAGGGCTCCGCAGCGGTCACGACATAATCCGGCATCCGGCGCAGCACCTCTTCGAGCACGATCCGGGCTTCCGACCGCGCGAAATGTGATCCGAGGCAACGATGAATCCCCAGGCCGAACGACTGATGCTTATTGGGGAAGCGATCGAGGATCATCTCGTCGGGATCGTCGAACACCTCGGGATCGAAGTTCGCCGACGACCAGGACACGAACACCCGCTCGCCCGCGTCGATCTTCTCACCGCCGACGGTGCACGACCGGGTCGCCGTACGCCCCAGACCGGCGATCGGCGAGAAGTACCGCAGGAATTCCTCGACCGCCTTCGGGATCGACTCGGGGTCCGTACGCAACAGATCACGCTGTTCCGGATTGCGGTACAGCCATTCCAGCGCGTTACCGATCAAACTTCCGGTCGTGTCGACACCGCCGAAGATCACGAGCGTGATGATCTCGATCAGCCGTTCATCGGACAGCGGTTCGCCGTTGATCCGTGCGTGCACCAGATGAGAGAGCAGGTCGTCGGCGGGCTCCGCACGGCGTTGGGCGATAACCTCGTTGACCTGACCGAGAATCGTCAGGAGATTGGCCAGGGCCGCGTTGTTCTCGTCCGTTCCGGGTGTGGAATGGATGATCGAGTGCGTCACATCGGAGAACACCCGCCAGCCATCGAGCGGCAGACCGAGCAGAGCCATGGTGAAGATGGCCGGCACCGGCGAGGCGATGTCGAGAATCACGTCACTGCGGCCGGACTCGATAATCGAGTCGATGCAGTAGGTGGTGGCCTCCCGGACGAAGGGCTCCCACTTCTTGGCCTCCGCGGGCGAGAAGTAACCGGTGAGGAGCTTGCGGTACTCGAAGAACTCCGGCGGATCCATTTCGATCGGAACCTGCCGCATCGGACCCACCGGGATGGTGGCCCCGTTGTGGGAGCCATCGGGCAGTTCGTGATACGAGGAGAAGGTCTCGTCATCGCGCACGACCTCCGCGACGTCCGCGTACCGGCTGACAACCCAGTACCCGCCATGCGCATCGGTATGCGCGACCGGGCAGCGCTCGCGCAGGTCGGCGTTGATCCGCCGCCAATCCCTGGCATATTCGGTCGAATGATGATCAAAAGAAACATTGGTCATGGGGAATCTCCACGTGCTGTGATGAGACGACGCCGGAGCGTGTCAGCGGATGATCTCGACGGCTTGCTCCGGGCAACTCGCGGCGGCCGCCACCGCGGCATCGGCGTGCTCGTCCGGCACGAACTCGTTCGCGGCGATCGAGTATCCGCGTTCGTCCAGATCGAACAGATCGGGCGCGGTGGCGGCGCACAATGCGTGCCCCCGACACCGCTGGGGATCGACGTCGACCCGCACAGTTCCTCCTTCGCGGATGATCCACGCCACTGGCGCAGTGTGATCAGGGTAATACCGACAATTATCGTCCGCAATAGATTCTCCAAACTAACTAGGTAAACCATCGGATCAGGAGCAGGAGGTGGTATCGGTGGCGAAGACGTCACGGCCGAGGGCCGGTCGGCCCAGGGATCCCGACATGGAGGAGCGAGTGGTTGCCGCAGCGTTGCAGGAATACGGCCGTACCGGATGGAGCGGTTTCACGATGGACGCGGTTGCACGCCGCGCCGGCGTCGGCAAGTCCACCCTGTATCTACGCTGGCAATCGAAGGAAGCGCTGATCCGCTACGCAATCGAGCAACATTCCAAACCGCTCACCTTCACCGACAACGGTTCGCTGCGCAAGGACGCCACGGCGCTGGCCGCCGGCCTGATGCGGTACTTCCTGTCCCCCGCGGGATGGGCGTCGCTCCGCATCACGATGGACGAAGCCGCGGAACCCACCGGTCTCGACAACGTGCACGCGTACCTCGTGACGATGCACCGCGATGCCGCAACCGCTCTGTTCCAGCGCGCGATCGAGCGCGGCGAACTCGCTCCGGACGCACCGATCCGGACCATCACCGAGGCGCTCTACGGCACCGTGCTGATGCACATCCTCGCACTCACCGCGGCCGAACGCGCCACTGCGGCCGAGCATATCGAGGACAACGTGGCCCCGATAGTCGAGCTGCTGCTCACGACGATCACCGCCACCACACCCGACACCACCCGAGCCCAAGCCAGACGAGCAATATTCGGCAAACTCTAGGCACGGCTGCGAGCTGCAGAGCGACGACGTGCGCGACGGTCGACCGGGCCCCGAACGGGTAACCACCCACCACTGCCTACAACTTGGTAATCTAAGTTATCTATGTGTTGTGGATACAACCACGGGCACTCACGCGGTACGAGGAGAATGAATGAGCGTCACGATCGACGTATCCGAGCATGCTGCCATCGTCACCCTGCGTTGGCCCGAGCGTCGAAACGCCCTGGGACCACAGGAAGCCGACGAAGTCGCGGACGCCATCGACACCGCGGCCGGCAGCGGCGCCGCCGCGCTGGTGCTGACCGGAGAACAGGCATTCTGCGCCGGGGGTGATCTGCCCTCGATCCTGTCGGCGATCGACGGCGCTACCCCCGCGGACGTGGAAAGCATTGTGTACGAGCACTTTCAGAAGCTCGCCCGGGCCTTGCGCGGATGCCGCATTCCCACGGTCGCCGCGGTGAACGGCGCCGCGATCGGTCTCGGACTCGACCTCGCCCTGTGGTGCGATCGGCGATTCGTGGCCCGGTCGGCGCGGCTGGGCCAGGGCTGGGCCCGGATGGGGCTGATTCCAGGAACAGGCGGTGCCGCACTGCTCGAGCGGCTGGCACCCGGTCTGCTCTGGAAATTGCTGGGTACCGACGGAGAACTCACCGTCGAAGAAGCCGCCGCACACGGCATCGCGGAGGTCGTCGAGGATCCCGTCGCCACGGCGATCGAGTTCGCGACGGCGCTCTCGCGCGCGGGAACAGCGGCCCTGGCCGGGTACGTCCAGCTCGCCCGAACCGGACTGCCGGACGAGGTGTATCTCCGCGATTGTGCACGGCTGCAGTCCCACCGGCTCACCTCGGCCGACTTCGCCCGTCGAGTGGAGCGCTCCGGACTGAGCGCCAAGAAGGCCTGACCGACGCACACGTCCGGGGGCGGAACCCTCAGCCGCGCGGCGTGCCCCGGTTCTGCGCGCGGCCCCGGTCGATGACCGCGGCGCGGCGATCGGCGACCCTGGACGGATCGAACTCCGTCATCCAGGCTCGCGATGTCGCGTCCTCGACGGTCAGGGCCGGATCGACGAGATGCTCCTCGGCGCGCTGGTACGACTCGAGCAGGGTCCGGACGCCGGCCTGATCGTTGCCCACCACCGAGACCGCCACCTCCATCGCGGTCGGCAGCAACTGGTCGTGCGAGACCACCTCGGTCACCAAGCCCGCGCGCAGCGCGGCCGTGGCATCGACGAAGTCTCCCGACAGGCTCATCCGGCGGGCGAAGCCACGCCCCACCGCAGCGGGCAGCCGGGCGGTGAGGCCCCACCCGGGCAGCACCCCGACCCTGGCATGGGTGTCGGCGAATCGAGCACGCTCGGAGGCGATGAGAAAGTCGCAGGCGAGGGCCAGTTCGAGGCCCCCGGTGACAGCCGCACCGTTGACCGCGCCGATGATCGGCTTCGACAGCGGGCGCCACGGATGTCCCACCGGAACCTCCACATCAGCGATCCGCGCGGCGTTGTCGCCGGTCGCGCCGAGTTCGCGTAAGTCCAACCCCGCACAGAACGCCGGATCCGTACCGGTCAAGATGATCACATCCACCCGATCGTCGCTGTCCGCGGCGGCCAGTTCACGTCGCAAAGCCTCGATCAGACTGCTGGTCAACGCATTTCGCGCGGCCGGGCGATGCAGGGTGAGAATGCGGACCCCACCGCGCTGTTCGGTGAGCAGGATCGGCTCCGCTGTCGCTTCGGTCATGTGCACTCCTCGGTGAGTTCCAGCCGGGTGGACACGAATCAGCCTACCCACAACCTGTTAATCTAGGTTAGATATGTATGGTGAGCGCATGCCCACATCTCCCGAACCGCTGATCGAGGTCGAACAGCCGAGAGACGGCGTCACCGTCCTGCGGCTCAATCGACCCGCCCGACTGAACGCCATGACGGTCGAACTGGTGGACGCGCTGCACAGCGAACTCGATCGACTCGCCGCCGACAACCGGTGCCGCGTGGTCGTGCTGACCGGCGCCGGCCGCGGTTTCTGCGCGGGCTTGGACCTCGGCGGATTCGGTGAGGTTCCCGGTTCGGAAGAACTGGGCCCGGTCCAATCCTCGATGATGGTGCAGACCCGGATCGCCACACTGGTGCAGAAGATCCGGCGGCTGCCCCAGGTGTTCGTGGCGGCGGTCAACGGCGCGGCGGCGGGCGGCGGGCTCGCTCTGGTGAGCGCCTGCGACATCCGAATCGCCTCCGACAGTGCGGAATTCGCGGTCTCATTCATCCGCGTGGGCTTCTCCGGTTGCGATATCGGCACCTCGTGGATGCTGCCACGGCTGGTGGGAGCGGGCCGGGCTCACGAGCTCATGCTCACCGGACGCCGTTTCGATGCGCAGGAGGCGTTGCGCATCGGTCTGCTCGCCGATGTCGTTCCGGGTGAACAGCTACTCGAACGAACCGACGCCGCGATCGACGCACTACTCGCCGCGCCGCCGATGTCGCTGGCCTTGACAAAGCGCGGCATGTGGCTCGCGCTGGAGATGCCGTCACTGGACACCGCGATCGAGATGGAGAACCGGCAGCAGGTGCTCACCAGCGCGACAACGGACCAGCCCGAGGCGATGGCAGCGTTCATCGAACGCCGCACCCCCGTCTACGGAAACCGGTGAGCGCCATGACAAACGAGAATCCCGTTGCGGTCGTGTCCGGCGCGGGCCGCGGCATCGGTCGCGCGATCGCCGTGCGTCTTGCCGCCGACGGCTTCGACATCGCCGGCACCTGGAACCGCGACGAGGCGGCGGCCGAAACAACGACGAAACTGATACGGCAACTGGGTCGACAGGGTCGCATGTACCGGGTGGATGCCGCCGACCAGGCCGCGACGGCCGCTTTCGCCGAATCCGTGACAGCAGACTTCGGCCGGGCCGATGCCCTGGTGCACAATGCGGGCATCGCCAGCCGGGGCCGTTTCGTCGCCGATACCGATCCGGCCGAAGTCGTGCGCGTCCTGTCGGTGCACGCCCTCGGTGCCTTCTATCTGTGCGCGGGCCTGACGCCGTTGCTGCGAACGAGCGGACGGGGCGCGGTCGTACTGATATCCAGTGTCGCCACAACCAATCCGAAGGAGGGCGGCGCGCCGTACATGATGGGCAAGGCCGCGCTCGAGGCACTCGGCCGGACCTTGGAACTCGAAGAACGAACACACGGCATCCGGGTCAACATCGTGGCCCCCGGATTGGTCACCACCCAGATGGGCGACCGTCTCGCGCATGCCGTGACCGGAGCCGAGAATGCCGCGAGCCTCGATGCCGGAATGCCGTTCGGCCGGGTCACCCGACCGGACGATGTTGCGGATCTGGTGTCGTTCCTGGTCTCCGAGCGGGCCGCCCAGATCACCGGCCAGCGTATCGAAATCCACGGCGGCAGAGCACAAGTCGGCCCTCGAGCCATGCCCTCGTCCGCCCTCTAGGCCAGAAGTGATATATTACTAGGTACACCTCGTGTGCTGGACATTGGCCCGGCCACGCCGTGCACGAACTGCGGTGTGAACGACTCGAAGGAGGCATCGACTTGACGGTCGAGATACCGGTTGGCCTCGTTGCCAGAGGACCGGCCGAGCCCACTCCCCCGCGTCGACCTGGATCCGTTCGGCGCACCTCGACCATCGATATGCGATGGCCCGCGGGACCGGGAACCCAACTCCGGCTCGTCGGACGCGCACGAGATCTGTTGACACCCAGCAACGGTGGCGATCCGGTGGTGCTGCGCGAAGACACCATGCGGGCGGGTATCAACTCCGCCACCCGCACGATCGAACAGATCGAGGCGCACCCCACTCGCCCGAACGTGACGAAACTGATCGGCTCGCGAGGCGGCGGAAACTCGCGTGCGGCATTGGCCGAGGCGATGGCCGACGAGGCCGCCGCGGGAACCCCGCTGTACCTTCTGCTCGACGACATCGCCGGCGCCTCCCTCATCGCCGGATTCGCCTACTCCCGCTGGATCGACCGCGACCTGCTCATGCAGGAGATCAGCGCCCGGCCCGTCCGCGACATGACCGGCATCTGCACGGGATTCCAGCCCGGCTCCGGCGCCCTGATGCCCGACGGCTCCTCCAAGTGGACCCACCAGGTCCAGCCCGTGCAGCCACTCCCCCTCGGCGGCGATCCACTGAGTTGGCATGCGCTGGAAGAGATCACGGATATGGCCATGCGCCGAGCCCGCCGTATCGACGTGCACGTGGGCGACGTGATCACCATCGACTCGATGTTCCAGGACAGCTC
>NZ_BAGB01000168.1 GCF_000308615.1 Nocardia jiangxiensis NBRC 101359 | reverse complement strand
AGGCACCGCCGGTGGCGGGCTTTCGACCATGCCGCATGAACAGCGCGATGATCAGAGCCACGACCGTGATACCCAGAACCATCCAGAAGCTCTGGTTGTAACCGCGATCCGCGAACACCTGGGGTAGCACCTGGGTCGAGGAATGGCCCGCTACATCGATGTGCGCTACGACCGGATTGCTGTTCAGCAGAGCCGTGGTCACCGCCATCGCTCCCCCGGTACCCAAGCTGATGATGACACCCAACATGCCGGTGCTGATCCCCTGCTGCTCCTCGGGTACCGCATCGACGATGAGGTTCGGCAGCGCCGCCCACAGAAAGCCGAAGGCGAGCCCGGCCACCACATACAGCGCCAGATAGCTGATCCAGCTGTACTGCACCACAACGAATCCGACGGCGGATGCGATGAGCAGCACGAAAGCGACGATCGCCGAGAGACGCCCACCGAAGCGCCTGGTGAATATCCCGCCGAAGGGCCCGACGATCATGCCGAGCAGACTGGCCCAGACCCCCATATGCAGCGCGTATTGCAGCAGGGTGAAGCCATTGCCGTAGCTGTAGCCGGGATCGAAGCTGACGTGCACCAGGTCGGGTGGCAGATGCGCCCCTGTCGCCTGCGCATGAGCGACTACACCCTGGACCATGTTCTGCCGCATCACATCAGCATCGGGCGTCTGGGTCATGTATCCCAGCGCGAGCGGCTGCACGGCGGTGATCCCGATCCCGAAGAATGTCATCAGCAGTACGACACTGACTTTGGGGTCGAGCAGCACCTTCATGTCCATGATCGGCCGGCTCACCCGCAATTCGACCACCACGAACAGCACCAGCATCAGCAGTCCACCGATCAGCCAGGCCAACGCGCTCGGCCGACCCCATCCCCAGCTCTGCCCGTTGTCCAGATACAGCAGCGTGAGCAGCGCACCCCCGGACAGCAGCACCGCCCCGATCGGATCAATCCGATCACGAACGCGCACAGGTGATTCCGGAACGATGAACAGCAGCAGCGGCGTCAGCACGAGGGTGAAGGCAGCCAGAAACCAGAACAGTGCCCGCCAGTCGAAATGGTCGACGAGCACACCGCCGAGCAGCGGAGCAACCACACCGGTGAAGCCGACGCCGGTGCCGACGAATCCGATGCCGATCGGAACATACTTGCGCGGCAACAGGTCTCGGATCAGACCGTAGGAGACGAACTGCGTGGCGAGGGCGAATGCGGACAGTCCGCGGCCGATCAGGAACACGGCCCAGTTGCTGGTCAGAGCACAGATCACGCACCCGATCAGGAACAGCGTGCCGCACACCAGCAGGATCTTCTTCTTCCCCCAGATATCACTGGCCTTGCCCATCAACGGGTTCGCGGCGGCGCCGATCAGCCCGAGAATGATCAGGGCCCAGTTGATATTGCCGCCGACGCCGGAGAACGTCTTCGTCAACTTCTGCAGGGCGGACACCACCATCGTGTACTGCAGCGGCCCGATCTCCGTGTAGAGGACGATCACCACCAGGACGACGGCGATGCGTAGCCGGGACGAATCGTTCAGACGGCCGGTCTCACCGGCCTCCGATCTCTCGATTTCCTCTGGGACAGGGTTGATTTCGGTTGCGGACATGACAACTCCAGGAAAGGTTGAGGGGTGAACTGCTTCGGGACGGCTACGCCTGCAGGCTCGCGCGGACGAGAAATTTCTGGACTTTCCCGCTCGCGGTGCGGGGGAAGTCCGCGACGACATGCACCTCTTCGGGCCATTTCTGTCTGGCCAGTCCAGCGTCGGCAAAATGCGCACGCAGACTCTCGAGCGTCGGTGCAACCGCCATCGGATGTAGTCGCAGCACCGCCGCGACATGCTCACCCAGGCGGGAATCGGGAGCGGCGACGGCAACGGCCTCGGCCACGCCGGGCACAGTGACCAGCACATCCTCGACCTCGAGCGCACTGACGTTCTCGCCACCGCGAATGATCAGGTCGGCGGTTCGGTCCGTGATGGTGAGATATCCGTCGGCATCGAGCGTGCCCACATCCCCGCTGTGGTACCAACCGTCCGCATCGAACTTCGCATCGGTCAGATCGTCATCGGTATAGCCGATACACAGATCCGGTCCGCGACTGAGGATTTCACCATCCGTGGACAGACGGATCTCCACACCCGGTTCCGGAACGCCGTCGGTGTACAGGCGCTTGTCGACCGAGACCGAGTACTTGGAACCGGTCATCGACGGGTGTTCGGTGCTGCCGTAGGAGCGCACGACCTTGATGCCCAATGCGGTGAGCCGCTCCGCGATGGCGATCGGTACGGGTGCGCCGCCCAGTCCAGCATATTTCATGAGCTCGAGATGCTCGGAGGTGAACTTCGGGTGGTCCAGCAAGCTGGTCATGTAGTAGGGCACACCGCCGCTGACGACACTTCCGACCGTCGTCATCAGATTCAGGATCACCTCTGGATCCCAGACGTCCACCAGATCGATCGCAGTGCCCTCCAGAACCGGAACCAGGAAGGCGCTGAGCATTCCGATGAAGTGGCCGACCGGAGCAACTGTCAACTGCGGATCGAAGTCGGCCGGGCGACGCGCGGACAGCTGCCGGGTCTCGCAGCCGAGAGTCTGATGGCTGTGCACCACTCCCTTGGGCGCATTGGTGGTGCCGGAAGTGAACGCGATCAACGCCGGACCGGTCGGATCGACCGCCGCGACGCCCTCCAGCGGAGCATCCGCCAGCAGAGCGTCGAACTCGGTGGCTGCATCCTGACCACCGACCACTCCAACGATCGGAACCTTCTCACACACCGCCGGGTCGTATACGAGTTTGCCGAACCGCTCGGCAGTGACGAAGACTCGAGGCCGAACCGCTTCGAGGATGTAGCCGACCTCCTTACGGCCGTAGATGTGCACGATCGGGACCACCACCGCCCCAAGGAATTCCGCTGCCCAGAAGGTTGCGGCGGCCTCCATCCAGTTGGGCAGTTGGAAGGCGATCACATCACCGGTCACGACACCTCGGGCACGCAATCCGGCCGCGAGCCGACGAGCGACCCGCTCCACCTCACCGACGGAGCCCAACCATGGCCGGACAGCCGAATGGACCCGGAACGGACTCCGCGATGACGCAGCCAGTCCTCCGGCCAACAGCTCCCCGATACTGTCGCGCGTCCACCACCCTTCGCGTTCGTATCGTTCAGCCAGTTCGAGAGGGACAGTGCGCATAGTGAAGCTCCAGTAGCCCGGCACGCCGGATCGGGCGAATTCGCCACGTGGCCGCGGGAATCGAGGTTGTCGGAACCAGGGACCGGATCCCCGGCGAGCGTCATCAGAGTCACGCTCCACCTCAGAGTAGAATCTAGTTCTACTTGATGGTGTCGATTCAGTAGATTTTTTCAGAGCGATGTTTCCGTACTAGATCTCGAACAGCTGTCTGAGAACCATACGATACGCAAGCCCCGCAGCACACCGCCGGCGCGCACCGACGCACACACCCACCGAAACCTGCTAGAACGGTCATACGACCTAGAGAGAATTTAATTCTCTTTTTAGAGAGCTACATACTCATTTTGGTATACAGTGCGATCTGAAGCTGGATCCAGATGTCCTGTGAGTGAGGTTCCGATGACATCCACCAACCACCGTGTCGTCCAATGGACAACCGGTAACGTCGGCAAGAGCTCTGTGCAAGCCCTTGCCGCGCACCCGCATTTCGAGATCGTCGGCTGTTTCGCCTGGTCGCCGGACAAGGTCGGCAAGGACATCGGTGAGCTGTGCGGAATCGACCCGATCGGCATCGCGGCAACCGACGATGTCGATGCTCTCTTGTCCCTGAAGCCCGACTGCGTGGTTTACAACCCCATGTGGCCGGATGTCGACGAACTCGTACGGATCCTCACCTCGGGCACGAATGTCGTCGCCTCGGCTTCGTTCATCACGGGCCACAACCTGCCCGAAACCGATCGCGAACGTATCCAGCAAGCCTGCGAGCAGGGCAGATCAACGATGTTCGGCTCGGGAGTGAGCCCCGGCTTCGCCGAACTGCTCGCGATCGTCGCGGCCAACGCATGTGACCAGGTGGACCGAATCACCATCGCCGAATCCTCCGACACCACCTTCTACGATTCGCCGGAGACCGAGAAGCCAGTAGGTTTCGGCATGCGGATGGACGACCCCGACCTGCCCGAGGCAGGCGCACGCGGTACCGCGGTCTTCGCAGAGGCCGTGCGTCTGGTGGCCGACGCGCTCGGTACCGAACTCGACGAGATCACCTGTGTCTCCGAGTACGCGCAAACCACTGAGGATCTCGACCTCGGCTCCTGGATCATCGAAAAGGGGTGCGTTGCCGGCGTATTCATCAGATGGCAGGGCCGCGTCGGTGGTGAGACCGTAGTCGAGCTGACCTTCCGGTGGCGCAAGGGCCAGACCCTGCAACCGGACTGGAAACTCGAGCGGGAGGGCTGGAAGATCACCATCGATGGTCGGCCAACGGTCGATATGACCGTCGGATTCGCCCCACCGCCAGATTTCCAGGCCACAAGTATCGCCGACTACATGGTCCTTGGACACATCATGACCGCGATGCCGCCCATTCATGCCATCCCGGCCGTTGTCAGCGCACCGCCAGGCATCGTCACCTACAACGACCTGGCGCTCACACTTCCGCGGGGAATTCTGCGCACGAGGTAAGCCATGGTCGCCCCGAGAACCGGGCTGCACCCTGAGGTCACATGGTCGATGCAGAACTGCTCGACCCCATGGGTTGCGAGGATGCGAAATACTGCCTGTGCAGTCCGGTTCATCGCCCGGCGCCGCTTCGAGGCCAGGTGCCGCCAGCAGGCCGGACCGAAGGCGGTCCGGCGAACCGTTCGAGTTGTCGCTGGACGAATCCGCGCAGTTCGTCATGCCCCTGTTCGACGCCGACAGCACTCTCGTCGGACACCATTCGCGCGGCCGCGGAGATCAGCATCGACAGCGCCCGGGGCGGAAACTCGTCCGGATCGATGCCATGAGTCCGCAGGACGAGGGTGACGGCAGCGGCCTCGAGGTCTCGCGTCCGTTCGATATACACCTCGAATTCGGCGCCGATCGCCTTGCGATACCTGGCCAAAGCCATGAATTCCGTATTCAGCCGAACCGACTGGAAGTCGGTGCTGATCGACCACAACGCCTGAAGCGGATCCTCGGCGGTCAGCACGGTACGGCGACGAGCCAGTTCCCGCCCTGCGAGCGCGTACAGAACCGCGAGGAACAGATCCTCCATCGTCGGAAAGTAGTAGTACAGCAGCGCGGGCCGGACTCCGGCCTCGGCCGCAACTCGTCGCGATGTTGCTGCGGCATACCCGTCCTCGCGCATGATCTTGGCAGTGGCCTCCATGATCCGCTGACGTGACCCGCTATTCGCTGCTTTCGACGCCCGCCGCGCCGCCATCGATGACACCTCCCGAATTGCGGTGCGGCCATATCCGGTTTCGGCGGACCGGCACGTCGGACTTCGCTGGTGAACCGGCTATTGTGACGGCTGGAGCAGTGGCATGGCGTGGAAACGATAATCCTGCCAGATTCGCCGGGAGGCTTCCTCTGGATACCGCGCGATGCTCGGCTCGACATCGAGGATCTGAATAAGCCGACGGTCCGGATCATATGCGGGCCAGCCAGGTTCGCCCGTAGCAGCGAAGCGGGCCCATGCGAACCGGATCATCGCCGACAACTGTTCAGCCTCGGCCGGTGGCTTCGGTCCAAGGAGCAAGGGCCCCAGATGCGTGCCGTACGTGCCGAACAACAATGTCTCGTCGAGCGCATGGCAGGCACCGAAGACCCCACCGTTGTTCGGCGCCGACCATGTCAGTTCATACATGTGTACCCGGCCTCCCGCAGCCGCCTGTCCATCCGCCAGATGTACTGCGGGCATGCGGTATTGGTTATCGGACTGCACCAGTTCGCACAGCCGAGCAGGCGTGGCATCCGGGAATGCCGCACGGTAAGCTATTTCACTGCCGGGTCCGGGCCCGTAGAGCCGCAGATCGAATTCCGCACGCGCGTCGTCTATCGCATCCTTTTGCCCACCGAGCACGAAGAAAAGCCGACACTCGTCCTGATTGTGTCCGACGATGAGGTCGACATCTCGAGCAGCACCATTTGCCACTGCCTGCCACGGCGTCGTCGGCAGTACATCGCCATCGACCACAGGAGCGAACGGCGCCAACATATATGCAGCCGCACCCCAGGATTCGGCGTACCTCCGCATTTCGGCAGCCACCGCCACGCCTGCTTCCGGCAGACTCCGCGGGTTGACCTCCGACAGATCCGCCACCGTAGGTCTGCACCCGGCGGCCTTCGCGACGACGTCGGCGATGTCGGTGGCCAATGCGTCCGAGAAGTACCTACCGGGCAGACTTTGCATGATGGCTCGCTGGAAAAGCCCTGCGGCACTTGGCATTGCCAGGAGCGCAGCTACCGATCCCGCCCCTGCGGACTCGCCGCACACGGTGACTCCATCGGGATCGCCGCCGAAGGCCGAGATATTGGCTCGTACCCACCTCAGTGCCGCGACCTGGTCCAGCAGGCCGCGGTTCGCCGGCGCACCGGAAATCCGAGCGAATCCTTCCACACCTACTCGATAATTGAACGTGACGACGACAACATCGCCATCACGCGCGTTCCGATATGCGTCGTAACCAGGGCTGCCAGAGTAGCCGAGCTTGTACGCGCCACCGTGGATCCAGACGATCACCGGCCGCAGCGCAGCCGAATCCGCTTCCGGTGTCCATACATTCACCGTAAGCCAATCGTCGCCGTCGCGGATCTCGGACAAACCCGTGAGCCCGGCGATCCCCGGTTCCTGCGGTGGTGGTGGACCGAACTCGAACGCGTCGCGGATGCCCGACCAAGGGACCGTTGGAAGAGGTCGCGCAAATCGCGCTTCTCCGACCGGAGGTTGTGCGAACGCAATCCCACGGAACACGGCGACCCCGTTTTCGATGCGACCTCGTACCCTGCCAGAGGCAGTGTGCACGACCGGTTCGTGGGCGGACGTTCTGGTCATGATCGACCTCGCATTCGACGGATGCCTGGGAACGAAATCAGCTCGCATACAACAGCGTCGGGCGAGCAGACGGGTGAGTGCGGCGTCCGAACCGACGCCGCACTCCCGACAGTCACCCTTCGAATCCACCAGTGGTCGGTTTGTCGAAGTGGCGCATGGTCACGACGGCGAGTATCAGAGCAACAGCCCCCGCGATCGCGAACATGTAGAAGCTGTCGACGTACGCCGCTTCACTCGGCAACTGTGCTAGCGGCCCAGTGTCGAGCCTGCGAGCTTCGACATGCCCCGGTGCGTTGATGTGCAGGATCAAGGGGTGCGCCGAGAAAATCGCCGCGGTCGCCGCCGCCGCGGCGGCGGTGCCGAAGCTGTTGAACGCCCCATACATTCCCGCACTGATGCCCTGCTGTTCCTGCGGTACCGACTCCACCACCATGTTCGGCAATGTGCCCAGGAACGCTCCCGCACCGATGCCGGCGATCATGGCGATCAGGGCCAACTGCCACGGCTTTTCATGGAAGAACGCGAACAACACCGATGACACGATGAACATGGCCGGCGAGATGAGATAGGGCCGCCGCAGTCCGTAGCGGGTGGACAACCAGCCGCACAACGGCGATACGATCACATACACGATCGTCATCGCCAGCAACGCTCGCAGCGTGAACTGCAGCAGTGTCAGATTGAGCCCTGGCAGCGTTCCTTCCACAGAGAAGTAATGCGCCACCATCGAGGGCGGAATGTTCATATGCGTCTGCTGAGAAGCCTGCGCGGCGGCCTGCTGAGCCGCACCCGCGACCACTTGCTGCTTGATCGCCTCACCAGCGACACCACCCGGCGTCTCGGCCAGATAGCTCATCAGATAACCGACGCCCTGCATGATTCCCACCGACAGGAACGCCGCTGCCAGGACGCTGACGAAGCGCGGTGTGCGCAGCAGCTTCGGATCCATGATCGGGTCACGCGAAACCAGTTCCCAGCAATAGAAAACAACCAGCAGAACGATACCGCCGATCAACCACGCGAGCGCGGACAGATGGCTCCACCCCCAGACCCCTCCTTCGCTGAGGTAGATGAGCACACCACCGATCCCCGTGCCCAGCAGGACCGCACCCACCCAATCAATACGGTTCTTCACCCGCAATTTGGTCTCCGGCACGAAGATCGCGAGCGGAATGATCGTCACGACGGTCCACACCACGCAGAACCAGAACAGTGACCGCCAACTGTAGTGGTCGGTCAGCACACCACCGGCCACTGGCCCCAGAACCGCACCCACACCTGTGCCACCTCCCGCCAGGGCAATGGCCATGCTGATGTTCCGACGCGGCACCAGATCCCGGATCAAACCGTAGGAGACGAACAGCGCCGGAAAGGCGATCGCCTGGAGGCCACGGCCCAGCAACATCAACGGCCAGGTCGAGGTGAGGGCGACCACCAGACTTCCGATCAACGAGACGGCCAGGCACGCCAGGACGATCTTCTTCTTACCGATGCGGTCGGACAGTTTGCCGACGACCGGAACAGCCACGCCACCGACGATCGCGTAGAGCGTGGACATCCACGTCAACTGCCCCGCACTCTCACCGGGGAAGTCCGCCCCGATGTAACGCGTGGCCATCGACACGAACGTGAAGTAGAACGTGCCCACCTCGGTAGCGGCGACGATCGCCAGAATGATCAGGACCACCCGCAGTCGTGAGGCGCTCTCGAGTCGTCCGGTGTCGGCCTCGTCAGGAGGAGAGACATCGACAGAAGGTGTTGCCATGGGTTTGCTTTCTCCCTTC
This sequence comes from Nocardia jiangxiensis NBRC 101359, assembly GCF_000308615.1. GTDB lineage: Bacteria > Actinomycetota > Actinomycetes > Mycobacteriales > Mycobacteriaceae > Nocardia > Nocardia jiangxiensis. The sequence continues at coordinate 146,481 of NZ_BAGB01000168.1, read as the reverse complement.
GTCCGCACCGCGCGCGGACTGCTGTTCTCCCCCTCCAAGTGTTACGGATCACCATTATCCGAATCAGAGAATTACATTTCCACCGTATGTGCGCATCACATATCTCCATGCGGCTGCAACATCACGGATCATCGGCAGTCCCGCACGATTTGATCGATCGAACAACTCGTGACGGATCCACGAAGGCCGGAGACACTTGGCATTGAATATGCCCTCACATGCACTATTGACGGATATCACTCCTCAATGCTATGCATAGCCGAACTCTACTTTGGGCAGTCGCACAACATCACTCCGCTACGCCCGCACCCTTCGGATCGAAGGCGAGGCTCGCCGACCGCCATGGACATCAAGCAGTTGACGGCCTTCGTGACCGTCGCCGAGTTGGGCAGCGTGACAAGAGCGGCCAACTCGTTACACCTCACCCAGTCCGCGGTCACGCGCCAGATCCAAGGACTGGAGCACGAACTCGGTGTCATCTTGTTCGAAAGGACCCGCGCCGGAATGACATTGACCGCCGAGGGACGAATCATGGCCGACCACAGCCGATCCGCGCTGGTCGAGCTCGGCCGAGCGCGTGCCGAAATAGCGCCCACCCCCAGTACCAGCGGCGAGATCGTCACGGTGGGGTTGCTCGAAAGCATCGCCGATGCGATCGGAGTACCACTGACTGCCGCGTTGCATCGAGAGTTTCCCGAGCTCGATCTACGCATGGTGATCAGCGATTCCGGACACCTGCGAGACCGGATGGGCGCAGCCGACCTGGACTTGTCCCTCACCGCGGAGACCGTCGGCGCTCCGGCCGCGCACACGACACCGCTGGCGACCGAGCAACTGTGGACGATCGCCCCGGCGGCCGCCCGGCTCCGGCCGGGAGTTCCGATTGCACTCGTCGATGTCCTGCACAACCCGATGGTGCTACCACCCGTCGGAAGCGCCCTTCGTGATCTGCTGGACAGCGTGGTCGGGAGCATCGGCGCCGAATTCCGCGTCGCAGCAACCACCGCCGCGGTGCACATGCAGAAGCGGCTGGTCGCCACCGAACGTTGCTGGGCGATTCTTCCGCCGATCGCGTTCACCGAAGACCTTGCGGCACAGACGATCAGCGCCGCACCACTACACAGCCCCCACCTACAACGGCGCATCGTACTGACCAGAACTCCGCCGGAGCATTCGACCCGTGCGATAGAGAACGTCGCCCGGCTCACGGTGCACCTGGTGCGCACCGAGATTCGAGACGGACGATGGCCCACGGCCAGACCGATCGGGTACCGCGGAGACGACAGCCGCCTGTGTGGATGACCATCCGCCGCCGAAGACGCCCCGCCCTACCGATCCCCCACGGCCGCATAGCCCGCGGTCATCCAGTACACCGCACGGTCGATGACCGGCACGAGCGCAGAGATTTCGATCTCACCGGCTGCGAACCGACCCAGCAACCCGTACACCAGGCTGGACAGAACAGCGTCGAGATCTCGGACGAACTCGGCGTCCACTTCCTCCAGCACCGCCATTGCAGCAGGCACGACGGCGTCGAATCCGCGTCGCACCAGCCTCTCTCCACCCGGGGACGAGCGCGCCCGGAAGTACGCCACGAGCAGAGCCGGATGCCCTTCCCACAGTTCGAAGATCGGGCGCAGCACTCGAATCAAACCTTCGTACGGAGTGCCGGGCGGATCAGGCAGCGGCACCTCGAGCCCTGCATATCGGTTCTCCTCGAGCCACCAGTCCAGCGCGGCCAGAATCAACTCCTCACGCGTGCCGTACAGCCGGTAGATCTTGGCCAATGACACTCGGGCGCGGCGCGCGACCTCACGCAACAGCAGTGCGTCGTACCCCTCGACCTCGATCGATTCCAGGACAGCCCGGCGGATTCGGTCTCTCGCTGGAGCCGTCGCCCACCCGGCTGCCACATCGTCACCAGGACCCACTTCCAACTCCTTCCCGAACCGCAACTCTAGTGCTATTCTCCGATATTGGTAATCGGATTACCACACGTCAGCGCACTACGTTGCGAAGAACGGAAACCGTGTTCTCGTACGGCTTCGGCCGGCGACACGGATCCACTCGGCATTGGAGCGAGGATCGATGGGTTCGTTGGATGGCAAAGTCGCCTTCATCACCGGCGTGGCGCGGGGACAGGGCCGAAGTCACGCGGTACGCCTGGCGACCGAGGGCGCCGACATCATCGGCATAGACATCTGTGCCGATATACCCGCCAACCCGTACCCCCTCGCGTCCCGCGAGGAACTCGACGAGACCATCGCACTCGTCGAGGCAACGGGCCGCCGGATACTCGGCTCGGTCGCGGACGTACGCGATTTCAGCCAGGTCAAGACCGCACTCGATGCAGGAGTCGAAGAATTCGGCCGCCTCGACATCGTCTGCGCCAACGCGGGCATCGCACCGACGTCGTTCGACGAGGTCACCCTCGAGACCGAACTCGAGCAGTGGAACGCTGTCATCGACGTGAATCTCAGTGGCACCTTTCACGTGACCCGAGCGGCCATCCCGCACTTGGTCGCCGGTGGACGGGGCGGCGCGATCATCCTGACCAGTTCCACCGCCGGATTGGTCGGCCTGGGAGGCCTGGAAGGCGGTGGGCTCGGCTACGCGTCCGCCAAGTCCGGCCTGGTCGGCATGATGCGCGTGCTGGCGAATGTCCTTGCACCTCAGAGTATTCGGGTAAATACCGTACATCCGACCGCAGTGAACACCATGATGGCCGTCAACCCGTCGATGATGGAGTGGGTCCAGAATCACCCCGAGTCCGGCGGCCCGCATCTGATGAACCCGATGCCGGTGGCGCTGCTCGAGCCCGAGGACATCAGCGGGGCAGTCGCTTTCCTGGCCTCCGACGAGGCCAAATACATCACCGGCGTGGCACTTCCGGTCGACGCCGGCTTCTGCAACAAACTGTGAGCGAGGCGGAAATGACCGAGGGCGTACAACCCCGCGGACGTGCGGCGGGCAAACGAGTTCTGATCACGGGCGCAGCGCGTGGCATGGGGCGCAGTCACGCGGTCCGGCTGGCCGAAGAAGGCGCCGATCTGATCCTGATCGACATCTGCGAGTCGCTGCCCGGTATCGAGTACCCGCTGTCGTCGCCCGACGACCTGGCCGAAACGGCACGTCTGGTGCAGAAGCACAACCGTCGTGCCATCACCAAGATCGTCGACATCCGGGATTCCGACGCAATGACCGCAGCCGTCGACGACGGTGTGCAGCAGTTGGGCGGGCTCGATGCCGCCGTGGCCAATGCCGGCGTGCTGACCGCGGGCACCTGGGACACCACAACGCCCGACGACTGGCGAATCGTGGTCGATGTCAACCTCATCGGTACGTGGAATACCTGTGCCGCCGCGCTCCCCCACATGGTCGAGCACGGGGGGAGTCTGGTCAACATCAGTTCCGCGGCCGCGATCAAGGGCACACCGCTGCACATCCCCTACACCGCCTCGAAGCTCGGTGTCGTCGGCATGAGCAAGGCATTGGCCAATGAGCTTGCGGCACACAATGTTCGAGTGAACACCGTGCACCCGACCGGGGTGGCGACCGGAATGGCGCCGGAGTCGCTGTTCGCGCTGCTCGGCGAGAAGCGCCCGGATCTGGCTCCGCTGTTCGGCAACGCCATGCCGGTCCCTCTGGTGGAGACGGTCGATATCAGCAATGCCGTGCTCTATCTGGTCTCCGACGAATCCCGCTACGTGACCGGCCTGGAGTTCAAGGTCGATGCGGGCGTCACCCTCAAGTAGCACTTCGCTTCGGTCCCTGTGACTTTCACGCACGGATTCGAACACCGATACAGAAGGCACAACTCATGACAACAGATACGGTGAGTACGGCCCGGTCCGAACGCGGCAAACGTGAATTCACCGAGGTGATGACGTTTCCGGCGCCCGAGGACTCCAGCCCGACCATCGCCAACGGCCTGGTGGACTTTGTCTTCGCGGAGATCTGGACACGCCCCGGCCTCACCCGGCGAGAGCGGCGCTTCATCACCCTGTCCTGCGCCGCGGATGCCGATGCCGAGCAGCCGATCATCGACAACGTGTACGCGGCACTGAACAGCGGCGACATCTCCATCACCGAAATGCGCGAGGCCGTCCTGCATTTCGCGGTGTACGCGGGCTGGCCGAAGGCGTCACGATTCAACATGGTCGTGGATCAGCAGTGGGAACGCATCAATCGCGAACGCGGACAGGAGATTCCACCGCCCGAACCGCTGCTTCCGATGGTCACTCCGAGTGATCCGGAAGCCCGGCTGACTAGCGGTGAACAGTGCTTCATGGATGTCAACTGCCTGCCTTACTACCCCGACCGCAACAACCCGTACCAGGGCGCGGGCATCCTCAACTTCGTCTTCGGTGAGATGTGGCAGCGCACCGGCCTGGGGATGAAGGAGCGGCGGCTGATCACGGTCGCGTGCGTGGCATTCCAGGACGCGCCCTACCCGATCATGTCGCACGTCTACGCGGCACTGAAGAGCCGCGACCTGTCCTTCGCCGAAATGGACGAATTCGCACTGCATTTCGCCGCGTACTCCGGCTGGCCCAAAGCCTCCCACCTCAATCAGGTGATCGCCGAACAGAAACCACGCGTGCAGGAGGAATGGCGTGCAGAGGACGAAAAGACCTCGTAGGAGTACCGATGTCGACAACTACCGAACCCACCCGACAACCTGAATCCCCGTTGCCGAGCGGATTGCTCATCGGCGGCGACAAGCTGACCTGGTCCTCCGGAGGAACGCACGAGCACATCTACCCGGCCAGTGGACGGCCGAACGCAACGATCACGCTGGCAGGCCCTGCCGAAATGGACCTGGCGGTGGCGTCCGGCCGGGAAGCGCACCGAGAGTGGATGTCCTTCACCGTCGATCGCCGCCGCGATCTGCTGATCGATCTCGCGGATGCGGTGCACGAGAACATGGCCGCCCTCTCCGGGCTGAATGTGCACGACTACGCCGTACCGACGTCGCTGTCCATCAACACGATTCTGCTCGAACGATTCCTGCGCCACTTCGCCGGCTACGTCGACAAACCGCACGGTCAGATCACACCTGCCGCCGAGTCCTCCGACCTCAATCTCATCGAACGCGAGCCGTACGGCGTCGTCGGTGTGATCGCCCCGTGGAACGGAGCGATGGTTGTCGCCGCGTCCTGTGTCGCCCCGGCCCTGGCCGCGGGTAATGCCGTCGTGTTCAAACCGTCGGTGCTCGCACCGATGGCAGCGTTGCGGTTCGGCGAACTGTGCACGGCGGCCGGCTTGCCGGCCGGGCTGGTCAACGTCGTTCCCGCACATGCCGAGGGCGGCGACGCGCTGGTCCGGCATCCCGGGATTCGTAAGATCCACTTCACCGGTGGCGGAGAAACCGCACGCAAGATATTGACCAGTGCCGCGGTGAATCTCACACCGGTGGTGGCCGAACTGGGCGGAAAATCCGCCAACCTCGTTTTCGAAGATGCCAACCTCGACGCGGCGGCCCAGATCGCTGCCTACCAGGGGCCGATCGTGCAATCGGGGCAGAGCTGCGCCTGCGCGAGCCGGATCCTCGTGCACGAATCGATCTACGACGCGTTCCTGGAGAAGTTCATCCCCGTGGTCGAGGCCGCCAAGATCGGTGATCCGCTCGATCCGACGGTAGTTTTCGGTCCGGTGGTCAGCGCACGGGATGCCGATCGCATTCTGGGTGTGATCGACCAAGCCGTCGCCGAGAAGTCCGGCGAGCTACTCACCGGCGGCAAGCGGCTCGGCGGCGACCTGAGCGAGGGGTATTACATCCAGCCCACGGTATTCGGCGACGTCGACAACTCGTCGGATCTGGCGCAGATCGAGACGTTCGGCCCCGTCGTATCGGTGATCAAATTCAGGGACGAGGCGGAGGCGATTCGGATCGCCAATGATTCACCCTACGGATTGAACGCGTTCATCCAGACCAACGACCTCATCCGTGCGCACCGGGTCGCACGGCGGCTGGAGGCCGGAGCCGTCTGGATCAACCAGATCAGCGACATGTCACCACAGGGCCCCTACGGGGGCTACAAGCAAAGCGGGTATGGCCGCACCGGCGGCCTGGACGGACTATACGAATTCTTGCAGGTCAAAAGCATCCGTATCGCGATGAGCTGAAACGCCGGCCCGACGTGGGGCAGGCCTGTCGAGCAACAGCCGGCAGGCCTGGCCCCGGGCAGAGACCCGGTGCTCATTCCGTCACTGACGGGCGTTCGCCTGCCAGGCGGCTAAGAATAAGCTAGTATCCGAACCATCTAGTTCGTTCTGTTTGTCAGGTCGCAGACCGGACAGCCGAGTCCAGGCGCCCGAGCCACGTCCGGAAGCGTTCGAGATCTGCAGACCGCACGCGGCAAGGAGTTGACATGACCGAAAAGACCGTCCTGATTACCGGTTCCACCGATGGTCTGGGCCGATATCTGGCCGTCCGATCGGCACAGTCCGGCGCGCGCGTGCTCGTACACGGGCGTGACAAGCTGCGCGCGGAGCAGGTACGCGAAGCGATCCTTGCCTCCGGCGGCCCCGAACCGGAGATTCTGCTCGCCGACCTGTCCTCGCTACGAGAAGTCGACGAGCTGGCCGACCAGGTCCGGCAGCACACCGACCGACTGGACGTGCTGATCAACAATGCGGGTGTCGGATTCGGAGTACCGGGCGCGGCGCGGCAGGTCAGTGCCGATGGCATCGAGATCCGCTTGGCGGTCAACTATCTGGCCGTGTATCGGCTCACTCGGCAGTTGCAGCCTCTACTCATCGCATCGGCGCCATCCCAGGTGATCAATGTCGCTTCGATCGGGCAGGAACCGGTCGACCTCGACGACCTGAACTTCGAACGCGGCTACTCCGGCATGGCGGCGTATCGACGAGCCAAGCTCGCCGAGATCATGTTCACCTTCGATCTCGCCGAGGAGCTGCGCCCGACCGGGGTGCATGTCACAGCACTTCACCCGGCGACGTACATGGACACGACGATGGTCGCGGAATTCGGCGGATCACCGCTGAGCACTGTCGCCGACGGTGGTGCGGCCGTACTGTGCCTGATCGAGGAAGACGTCCCCACCGGCACCTACTTCAACGGCACGAACGAATCCCGCGCCGACGAGCAGGCTTACGACCCGGCCGTCCGGGCAGCATTGCGGCAACGCACCGACGAGTTGATCGAATCGGTAGTCGGGTAGCCTCGCGGCATCCGATCACACAGCGCCACAACTACTTTCGTTCAAGCAGTCACCGATGATGCCAGCGCGCTCAATGGTCGGGCAGCAAGAGGTCGGCGAGTTCGTCCAGGAGCACCTTGACGCGCTGAGCGTCAGCCGAACTGCCGAGAGCGGCGACCAATGCCTCGTCCAGCATCGGTGCCGTACGTCTGGCAATCGCCTTGAACAGGACGTCCGTCGGATAGACGAGAGTACGCCGCCGATCGGCCGAATCGATCTCGGTAGCCAATAGAGCACGATCGGTCAGCCGAGCGACGCACTCGGAGATGTGCCCCTGGGAGAATCCGGTCCGTTCGGTGATCTCACGCACCGAGCTACCAGGACTGTCGATCACGTCGGCCAGTACAGCGATCTCGCCTTCCGGGATCGGCTCGTCGCTGGACTCGATGCCAACCTGTCGCGCCAGCTCGATCAGATGCCTGCCCAGTCGGTGGAGTCGTCTGCCGTCCATACCGCCAGGATAACCCCGAATATCCCATCGGTGGAATTTGAAACTTGACGATACATTGGCACCAATGGAATCTCCGAAACCGCTCACACACATCAGACAGATGGCTATCGTCTTCCAAGAACGTCGTTACCGGTTTGGTAACAAGCATTGTCAGAGGTAGGTGTTCCATGGGCGATGTAGCCCAAATCCATCACTCCCGATCGATCTGGCAACGGTGGCGTATCGCCGTCGTCCTGATCGCACTCGCGATGACCGGCTTGTCCCTGCAGCCGGTATCTGCGTCACCACCGTCCACGAGTCCGCCGTCAGCAGCCACTACACCGGCCTCTCCCACCAGCACATCGGCGACACAGACCAGCAGTGCGGCCGCCACGACCACCACATCGACCACGCCGACACCGACGACACCGACGACACCGACGACAACCCAGCAGGCATCTGCCCGACCCATCACAGCCGATCCGTCCGAGGAATTGCACGAGAGATTCACCATCAGCGAGCTTCCCGCGCCACCGACGGCACCGTCCACAGACGCGGGATCGTGCACACCGACGATCAACCCGCACGGCACCGGGTGCCTGAGCCCTGCCTGGGGTGCGCTCGGCGCGGTGGGCACCTACTACCCATCGAGTAACTACATCCTGGTGGGAGCACAACTCGCGGGCGCACCCTCGTCCGGAGCAGCCAGCACTTACACCGGCCCACAAGTGCTGTTGGTACACACCGACGGCAAGACCTTCCCCAACGGCGACCCATGGAAGTGCCTGACCTGCGGGCTGACCTACCCAGCGAATTTCGGAGGGGCGAGCGGGAACAACGACTTCACGTACCCGATCAACGGGTTCCACGACGGAAAGCGCGCTCTCGCCGGATCCGCCATCATCGATTGCGGCAACTACCAGTTCACCGATCCGCAATGCACCCCGGCGCAGATGCACGCCTATCCGCTGTACTGGGACGACGGCACCGGGAAACCCGGACAACTCCGGGAGGCACGGTTGAACCCGGACGATGAGCACATCGGCTTCAACTACATCATCACCTCCGCGGCGCAGTACGACGAGTTCGCATTCATGGGCAAGCTCACCTTCGATCAGTCGAACAGCCGCTACGACATCGGTAGCGTGCGAATGCTGTACAACCCTGCGTCGGCGTACTGGCCGTACGCGGTCGATTCCGGCAACCGTCTGCGATTCAACCCGGCGGGAATGATCGGAGAATTCCGCGGCTGGACCGCCGACGGCCGATCCGCGGTCGGCATCCAGAGTTATGAATCGGACAACGTCGACGCCTGGGCCACCGACAACACCACCGGCCGGTCGCGCCTGCTCACCCGGCACGCGATGTACACGGACCCGAACGCCGAATCACCGGACGGCAAGCACCTGGTGTCGGAGCAGCTGCTGGGCTCGGGCCGGATGGACTTCCTCGGCGGCATGCAGGGCGTTCCCCCGCTCACCGATCAAGCGGGTACCACCGGACTCGTCTCCGGCCTGCACGACAACGTGAACCGACGGTTCTTCCTGCCCCAACTGGTGGACCCGAACACCGGCCGCAGCGAACAACTGGAGCCCAACGGCAATTGGAACACGGCTGCGGATCCCGCCTGGCTCGCGGACAGCAGCGCTGCGGTATGGGCGGAAAACCTCGCCTGCGGGGCCAACCCGAGCCCGCACACCTGCGCCGGGTCCCCGGAACCAGGCGGTCGCAACAGCCGTGTCATGATCGCACGCTTCCCAGGATTCCAGCCGACCCCGGCACCGTCCGTGCCGATCGCACCCGATGCGACATGGGGGCTGCCCTATCAGCCCGGTCAGGCAATCCCGGCGCGCCCGCACCTGGCGGCCGGAACGTACACGGCACAAGGCTCGATACAGGGAACGGCCAAGGTCGTAGTCACCGAAGACTCGTCCAAAGCTCTCGTGATGAACCTGGCGGTCACCTATACCGACTACAGCGACACGCCAGGTGTCGTGCTGAACGGCACCGAGAGTGCGGTACGAGATTCCGACTCCGCGATCTCGGCCATGACCCTGCACGAGAATCTGCAGATGACCGGCCGACACCAAGGAACGAAGAAGACCAGCGAACCGAACGGATTCACCATGTCCCCTGCACTGCTGCAGAGCAACTTCCAGGTGACCGGCACGTTGACCACCACCATCGACGGTCGCGCGTATACGCAGCCGGCCAACGGTACATAACCGCAACGGAAGGTCGGTCCGGCGGCCGATGGCCCACGGTCATCCGTCGCCGGACCGAAAATCTATGCGCCGGTTGCGAACCGCAATCGGCGATCAGTTGTGGAGTGCACCGAAAATACAGTTCTCACCCGTGCCGTGCTCGATGTCGGACAGCCAGAGGTTCAGTGACAAAAATCTCCAGCGACTCTTGTCACATTCGACCGACATCTCTAATGTGTGCTACGTAGCTATCGAATATAGGGCGCAGGTTCATCAACACCCCGTGACCAGTGAGACGAGCGGTCGACAACGAATCCGATATTCAGCGAATTCGTCGTCCCGAGTACCGGCACGACATAAATGATTCGGACACCACCCTCGCTGGATCGGCTACACAGCGCTGCCGCTTTTGGAGACCGTCGAGGAAACGGTGTCAGGAGCGACACCGCACTCGAATCGGCACAGTGCACCGGCTGTGACGATCATCGTCTGCTCGACGGGATGGAACCGATGAATGCTCGAATCACCGATCTCACCACACGCCTGGCCGCCCGGCCGCATCCGCTCACTCACGCGGCGGCCATGGCACGCAAACATCGCCGACGCTATCAGCTCATTGTGGTGGCCCCCACGGTCGACGATGTCGCCCGAAATGCCGGTGGCTGGCTCTTCGATCGCGTACTCGGCGGATGGGATGTCACAGCCATGGTCGGCGATCACGAGAATTCTCGCCCGCTCGATATCCTCGGCGTGCGCGTCGTCGATCTCCACGAGGCGTTGGCATCGCGCGTACGGACCCCGCTACCACAGGCGATCGCCATCGACACCCACCTCTACGCCACCGACAGCCGCGTGCGAGAGGGCATACTCGATGTCTTCGACTATGTACTCATCGACCATGTAACGCTCTGGGGTGAGCGGTACCCGAACGAAATCGACGAACGTGTCACCTCGGTCCAGCACCAACTCAGCGGGGCCGCACAAGCATTCAAAACGCAGGCTCTGTCGACGATCACCTCATCGGCCGACCGTGCCGAGCCCACCGAACAGTTTCGCAGTTGCAGGCTGCGGCCCGCACGAGACGGTTTCGACGATCTCGTTCCGGCGGCGGGATGACCGTCTCCGCCAGAGCAGAACGATCAGCATCGACAACGTGATGGCGGCAGGTGGGCCGAGGCGCGTCAGACGGCCCACACCGGCCGCCTCCAGCAGATCGATCGGCTGGGCAGGCAGACGCGGCGGCGTGGCCGTCGTCGCCCCCACAGGGCCGGAATCATTCTGCGGAACTTCCTCCAGCGCAACGCTTTCCACCTCCGACGAGGTGTTGCCGGAGGCGATCTCCTCCGCAAGATTCGCGGCGAACTGCCCGATGAGCGTGCCTGCCACATCGGCGAGAGCACCGCGGCCGAATTGCGCGGGTTTGCCGGTAATAGCGAGATCAGTCTCCACGAAAACGTCCGTGCCGCCGACGGATTCCACCAACCTGCAGGTGATGATCGCCTGCGCCGTGCCGTTACCGCGAGCTTCCCGGCCACCGCCTTCCAGCACTGCGATCCCGGCCACCTCGTCGGTCGAGCGGAATTTGATGACCCCGGTATAGCTCAGGCCGACGGGCCCCAGCTTGACCTTGATCTTTCCGGTGTAGCCGTCATCTTTCCGCCCTGTCAACACGGCTCCGGGCACGCACGGTGCGATGCGCTCGATATCGAGCAACACATTCCACGCGCCCGAAATCGGAACTGGAATGCTGAAGGTGTTTTCGAGCTTCATACAAGGTCCTTCATTACGCCGTGCGCCTCCGCTGCGGCACGGATAGCCTTGACAATTCCCTGGTATCCGGTACAGCGGCACAGATTCCCGGATATGGCGTCCCGGATCTGGTCATCCGTGGGATTCGGATTCTCACGCAGGAATGCTGTGGCGGTCACAACGAAACCTGGTGTGCAGAAACCACATTGCAGACCGTGGTGTTTGCGAAGCGCGGCCTGGACAGGTGACAGTTCACCATCGGCCGCGGCAATCCCCTCTACCGTCGTGACCTCGGCACCATCGGCCTGCACAGCGAAAACCAGACAAGCCCGTACCGCATCTCCGTCCAGCAGTATCGTGCAGGCGCCGCATACCCCGTGCTCGCAGCCGAGGTGTGTACCGGTCAGCCCGCAGTCAACCCGGAGAAAGTCGGCCAGGGTACGCCGTGCCGGAACGATCGCATGTCGCTGAACCCCATTCACTCGTAGTCGAATCTCGACATCAGTCATCGAGCGCCTCCTCCAGCGCGCGCTGCCATGCGTGCGCCACCATGACCGCGGCCACGTGGCGGCGAAATTCGGCCGAGCCGTGCAGGTCCGACGGAACCTGCCCGAGTTCCGCGACAGCAGCTCGACCGACGTTCTCGGCACTGATTTCACTTGCAGCACAGCCGATCACCTCGTGTTCGGCCGTCCGGGCACGAATCGCAGTGGGCCCTACACCGAACAACCCGATCGCGCTGCGGCCGACGCGTGAATCAGCGTCCAGACCGACCGCGACCGCGGCACCGGCAATGGCGAAGTCACCTCTGCGACGCGCGAATTCCTCGATAGCACAGCCGAACCGGCCCTCCCATCGCGGAAATACGACACCAGTCAGCAGTTCATCTTCGGTCAAGGCTGTACTCCACATCCCGGTGAAGAAATCGGCGGCGGGTATGGTTCTGCGGCCGCGCGGTGACAACGCTTCGAAGTCGGCGTCCAGCGTCAACGCGACCGCCGGATATTCCCCTGCTGCGTCTGCGTGCGCGATCGACCCGCCGATGGTGCCTCGATTGCGGATCTGGAGATGCCCGATGTGCGGGGTGGCCCGAGACAACAGCGGAACGGCGCTACGAATCTCGGCGGACCTGCCGACCGCAGAATGCGTTGTCCCAGCACCGATCCGAACCGAATCACCTCGGGTCTCGATACCGCGCAGCTCGTCCAGGTGACGTAGATCGACCAGATGATCGAAGACGGCCAGGCGCAGAATGAGCATCGGCATCAGGCTCTGGCCACCTGCGATCGCCTTCGCGCCGTCGCCGAGCTCGGCCAGCAGCTCGACCGCTTCCCTGGCGGTCGTCGGCGCGTGATATTCGAACGGCGCTGGTTTCACGATGTCACCGCCCGGTCTTCGGCCTCGGCGATCATCTGGATTATCGCTGCGGGAGAAAGGGGCAATCGCGAGATCTCCACCCCGAAGGGGCTCAGGGCATCGGCAACCGCATTGGCGACAGCCGGGGGCGAGCCGATCGCACCGCCCTCCCCGACTCCCTTGTAGCCGCCCGGCCCCGGTCCGAGTGTTTCGATATGGCCGATCTCGATAACCGGGACTTCGGTGGCCGTCGGAAGAAGGTAGTCCATGAACGTCGTAGCGATCGGGTTACCGCTGTCGTCATATGCGAGATGCTCGTAGAGCGCACCGCCGATGCCCTGGACCACGCCACCGTAGATCTGTCCCTCGACAACATTCGGGTTGATCATCGGGCCGCAGTCCTCACTGACGATATAACGCAGCAAGGTGACCGCACCGGTCGTGACATCCACCTCACACGTGCACACGTGGGACGCATTGGCCCACACGATCGGGCTCTGCGCACGGTAACGCCCACTACTCTCCAATCCGGCGGGCGTACCCGACGGCAATTCGGCCGGTCGAAAATACGCTATGTCGGCAATCTCGGCCAACGAAAGCTCGGCGCCGGGCACCCCGCGCACTATGGCCCGCCCACGGATGAACTCGACATCCTCGGCCGCGCCCCCCAGGCGATGTGCCGCGATCGTCAGAATCCGTTCTCGCAGTACCGATGCCGTCTCGGCGATCGCGCCTGCCATCATCGAGCCCGAACGGCTGCCCCCGGTGCCGGCACCGAACGGCGTGACCGCGGTATCTCCCTGAATGGTGTGCACATCCGCAATATCCACACCGAGGGCATCGGCGGTCAACTGAATCGCAGTGGTCTCCAGGCTGTTTCCCGCGGAGCCACCAGCCAGATACACGTTGACCTTGCCTGAGGGTTCGATCCGGATGGTCGCCCCTTCGGTCCCGTGATAGGGGCTCGACGCAGCGGTCGGTTCCACATAGGTACAGGTTCCGACGCCCAGGTAGCGCCCCTGCGCGCGTGCCAGTTCCTGCTCACGCCGGAAAGCCGGGTAGTCGAGCATGTCCAATGCTTGTTCGAATGTCTCCAGCGGTGTCACATCGGTGTACCGCATGCCGCTCGCGTTCACCAGCGGCAGATCCGCACGCCTCAACATGTTTCGACGACGCAACTCGACCGGGTCGATCCCCAGTCGCCGAGCAGCGTTGTCCAGCAACACTTCTCGAGCCATCGACTCGAACTGCCACGGTCCCCGATAGGCCACTCGCCCCGGGGTGTTGGAATACAACAGCTTCGTCGTGAAAGTTGCCGCGGGCACTCGATACGGTCCAGGGAAGAGCATTCCGACCGCGGCAGCGCCGGTAATCGGCGACGGCACGGGATAGGCGCCGACGTTCTGCGTGTAATCGAGGGCCGCGGCGAGAATCGTTCCGTCCCGGTCGAAGGCCATACTCGCCGCACCGTGGTCCTGACGGGACAGCCCGGCCGAGATCAGATGCTCCTGTCGATCCTCGATCCACTTCAGCGCGGTCGGCACTTTGGTCGCGGCCAGCATGATGCAGATGTCCTCACGCTGTGGCACCACTTTCTGCCCGAAGCCACCTCCGGTGTCGCGCACGATAACTCGTACCCTGTGCTCCTCGATGCCCAACAGGCGAGCACAGAAACCTCGAACCTCGTGGGGCGCCTGGGTCGAGGTCCAGATTGTCATCTCCCCGGGCCCCGCCGACCATTCCGCGACAATGCCGCGCGTCTCCATCGGTACGGGCAGATGAGCTTGTTGAAAGATCGTCTGCCGAACCACATGCGCTGCCTGGTCGAACAGTGGCGCGATCTCCTCCGCTGGTCGCCCTGCCAACTGTCCAGCGATATTTCCCGGAAAGCGGGCGTGCACGAGTTCGGGAGATTCGTGCGCGGTCGTGTAGTCGATCACAGGCGGCAGCGGGTCGTAGTCCACAACCACCAACTCGGCCCCGTCCTCGGCGATGTACCGGTCCGAGGCGATCACCAGTACGACCGGATCTCCGACGAACCGAACTTCCTCCTCGGCCAGCGGCGGCCAATTCAATGGAGGCAGACGCGAACCATCGATCAGATAGGACAGGTCGTGCGCACCCGGATTGAGGTCTGCCGCAACGAATACCGCGTGGACGCCGTCGAGTGCAAGCGCTTCGTCCACATCGATGCCCGTGATCCGGGCGCGCGGCAGCGGACTGCGCACGAAACACGCGTGCAGCATTCCGGGCCGCGCGACATCATCGACGAACGATCCGGCCCCTGTCACCAGTCGCAGATCCTCGACTCTCGGGACGCGAGCCCCCGCGTATGTGTCGGTCGCGGTCTCCACGACGCTCACAGCCTCACCCCACCTCTATCGCGGTGTGCTGTGCGATAGGACAGCAGAGAGTCGACTCAATGGCCAGCAACACGGTTATTTCTGTCATACGGCCCCAATCAACATGCTGTTCAACTGTCTAGCATTTGCCCAGAACCCCTGTCAACACCCTCGTATGCCAGGTTTGAGATTGCTACTCTCAATTTCGGATAGTCATGTTCTCCCCGCGACTCCGAGAGGTGGATCATGCGGGAATGTGGGCCGATCTGCGCGGATGGCACGCCCAGCACATTGCGTACGCCCTCGCGACCGTCGTCGATGCCACCGGCAGCGCGCCACGCTCCCCCGGCGCGAGCATGGCCGTCAACGCCGACGGCGTTGTCATCGGCAGCATTTCGGGTGGATGCGTTGAAGGGGCCGTATACGACCTGTGCCTGGAGGTGCTCCACACAGGCACCCCGGCCTGTGAGAAGTTCGGCTACAGCGATTCCGATGCTTTCGCCGTCGGGCTCACCTGCGGCGGTGAGCTACAGGTCTTCGTTCACCACATCACCCTCGAGGAGTACCCGGCCATCGAATCCGCACTGTCGGACGTGGATCCGGTAGCCCTGGTCCGCGACCTGCAGACCGGGGAGATCGGGGTCATCACGCGACAGAGAATCGCAGGTACCGCGCTCGAAGTCGCAGTGGCCCAGCAAGCATCGGCCATGCTCGACTCCGCGGTCACGGGGGTACGGCTGGTTGGATGCAACGGTGCGCAGCGCACCGTATTCATCGAGTCACTCACCTCTCCACCTCATCTGATCATCTGCGGGGCAACCGATTTCAGCGCGGCGCTGTGCCGAGTCGGGCATGTCCTGGGCTACCGGGTCACCCTGTGCGATGCACGGCCGGTATTCGCTACTCACTCCCGGTTTCCCGAGGCCGACAACGTGGTCGTGGACTGGCCGCATCGCTATCTCGCCCGCGCCGAGACCGACGGCCGCACTGCGGTATGTGTACTGACCCACGATCCGAAGTTCGATATTCCCGCTCTACAACTGGCCCTGCGCCTACCGATCGAATACGTCGGCGCGATGGGCTCCCGTCGCGCCGACAGCGAACGCCGATCACGTTTGCGCGCAGCGGGTCTCACCGAGGGCGAAATAGCCCGGCTGCATTCCCCCATCGGCCTGCAACTGGGCGGACGAACTCCGGACGAGGTGGCGATAGCGATCGGCGCCGAGCTGGTGACCGTACGACACGGCGGGACGACTCGGCCCCTCTGCGACACGGACAGTCCCATCCATGCCGCGCCCGATTCACGACCGACACCGGCGCGATCCGGCGTCGACGACTGACAGAAGAACGAGCGGATGTGGCGTATCTGCCTGGCAGAGAAAGGCCAAACCGCGGCTTCCGCGTGATCACAGGCATTTGGCCGCGCTGGATTCGTCGTACAACTATCTGCGGCAGTTCACACCGGCGGTGTTGTCGGCGGTGCGGTTCGTCGGCGGGATCGCAGCGACCGAGCTGCCGGTGGCGGTGGACATGCTGCGCGAGTTGAACGCGACCGGCCGCCGCTAGGTGTTGCGGAGCACCGGCCGGGTTCGTGCCGAGTAAATGGTGCGTGCCTTGTTCTCGTGACAGTTCGCGCTACGATCCATAAGGGTTTACATTGCGTATACCCATTGGGTCGATGACCCGGCCCGCAGGCCCTTGTAAGCACAAGAAGCAAAGGACTTCCTTCATGTCACCGTCTCTGACCCTCGAGCACCTGCGAACCTCGGGGCTCGAGTCCCCACTGGCCATCGACACGCCGCCCGAGTTCTCCTGGCGGACCGCAGGCGCGGACCCTGCCACCCGGATCGACTCGGCGACAATCGAACTCAATCGCGCCGCATATACCGCAGACCTGACTGAACCAGTCTGGGTTGGGCATTGGACGCCGCCTGGAATTCCCGCCGCGCTGTACGATGGCCCGCCGCTGGAGCCGCGCACCCGGTACTGCTGGCGTGTAGGCCTAAAGCTCGGAGGCCGCGATGCGCGGGTGTGGAGTGAGCCGGCCTACTTCGAGACCGGTCTCGGGCAAGATCTGCCGCGCTCGGCACAGTGGATTGGCCTGGAGGTCACCGAACCGCCGATCGAACAGACGCGGGTCCAGTATCTGGGTAGCCGGTTCTCCGTGCCCGCCCCAGTCGTCCGGGCCCGTGCGTACGTGACCGCGCTCGGCTGGTACGGGCTTTCCATCAACGACACCGAGGTGACCGGGAACAGCATTGCTCCCCGGTTCACGGCGTTCGACCACCGCGTCGAGTACGCCGCTTACGACATCACCGACACCGTCATCATCGGCGATAATGCCGTCGAGGTGCGCTTGGCCGAAGGACGCTACCGGGGCCGCAACAGCGCCCAGGGCATCCGCAGCGTCTACGGCACCCAACTGGCTGCCATGGCGTTTCTCGAGGTCGAATGCGCCGATGGCACCGTCGTCATGCTGGGCACCGATACGACCTGGCGCGGTGGCCACGGTCCTTTGGTAACGGCGGATCCCCAGGAAGGAGTACATATCGACGCCCGCGTGATCGCGGGAGGAACCAAGCCCCCCGTGCCCTCACCTAGGAGCGTGGTAACGGTCTTCACACCGCAGGTCAGTATTGTGGCTGCCGCCAGCGAACCCGTGCGCTCGGTCGCGGAGGTCACGCCGCGCAGCATCATCGAACTCGACGGCCGCATCGTCGTCGACTTCGGGCAGAACCTCGTGGGCGTCACCCGGCTCATCGTGTCCGGCGACCGCGGCCAGGAGATCACCGTCGCGCACAGTGAAGTCCTTGGCGCGGACGGACATCCGGATATGGACTACCTCGACATGAGTGGTGGCATGCTTCCACGCATCGACCCGATCGACCACTACACCCTCAGCGGCACCCCCGAGGAGGTCTTCGAGCCTCGCTTCACCTTGCACGGTTTCCGGTACGCCGAGCTCGCTGGTGTGGCGGCTGGACAGATCCACAGGATCACGGCGCTCGTCGTCGGCGCCGACCTGGATTATCACGGCGAATTCCACAGTTCCCACGCCGGGCTGGAGCAGCTGCACGAAAACATCCGGTGGAGCATGCGCGGAAACTTCACCGACACGCCGACCGACGACCCTACCCGCGAGCGCTCGGGTTGGACCGGAGACGCGCAGGTCTTCGCCCCCGCCGCGGTCCTGCTCGCCGACGTGCGGCTCTTCCTCGAAGACTGGCTCCGCGACGTCGCCCTCCAGCAGGACCCGCACGGTGCCGTCCTCGACCGTGTCCCCCGCGACACGATCAGCAGCCCTGAGTCCGAGGGCCTTTACCCGGGCAAGGGCGCGGCCGGTTGGGGCGACGCAATCATCCTGGTGCCCTGGACGCTCTACCAGCACTATGGGCGCACCGCCGTGCTCAACGAGAACTGGGACGCCATGGTCGCCTGGGTCGAGTTCTGCCGCCGCCGCGCAGCGGACAACCGCCACCCCGACCGCACCGGTGTCGCCCAGGCACACGAAATGTTCATCATAGACACCGGTTTCCACTGGGGCGAATGGCTCGAACCGGGAACCGAACCCGGCGGCGAAGGCCCCTCGGTGGAAACCTTCCTGAAGAACGCAACCCATCCCGACGCCGAGGTGGCCACCGCCTACTTCGCCCACTCCGCGCATCTACTCGCACAGATCGCCCGCATCCTCGACAAGCACACAGACGCCAAGGAACTCGAGGAACTCTGGCTCAACGTCCGCGACGCCTACCGCACCGAATTCCTCGACTCACAGGGCCTACCGCGCGTCACCACCCAAGCCAAACTGGTCCGCCCGCTCATGTTCGACCTCCTGCCGACCCACGCCCGGCCCCTTGCAGCACGCCGCCTCACCGAACAGGTCCGCGCGAATGGCACCCGGCTCTCCACCGGTTTCCTGTCAACCGGCTTGCTCCTCACCTGTCTATCCGACTGGGGCCACGATGAGCTCGCGGTAGACCTGCTCCTACAGGAGGAGCACCCGTCCTGGCTCGGCCAGGTCGGTACCGGCGCGACGACCATGCTCGAAACCTGGCGAGGCAGCCACAACGGCAAGGCCAACGGCTCGCAGAACCACTACGCACTCGGCGCCGTCGCTCGCTGGATGTACGAGCACCTCGCCGGCTTGCGCCGCGCCGCGCCGGGCTGGACCGACGTGCACATTCGCCCGGTATTCGACGCGCGCCTCGACCACGTCGCCGCATCCACCATGACCCCGTTCGGGCGCATCGGCAGCGCATGGCAACGCCATGGCGACGGCTGGACCATTACGGTCGATGTGCCCGCCGGAATCAGGGCGACGCTGGCCGACCGTGAACTTGCCCCGGGCACCTCGACGTGGACGCTGTCCGAAGCAGGGACGGCGTCCCCCAGGGATTAGCCTTGCGGTGTGGAGACCCCCGCTGACACCCGCAAACATTGGGACGTCTTCCGCGACCGGCAGCGGGCCGAGGTCGCCGAGGCCACCATCGCCCTGGTCGCGGAGACGGACGCCCCGGTCACAATTTCCGAGATCGCCGACCGGGCAGGCATGAGTAGGCGCACCTTCTACAAACATTTCCCGACCCTGGGTGCCGCGATGGTGCACACCCACTCTGTCGTTGTCGACCGGATCCGCGCACACGCCGAGCGTGCGCAGCACCGCGATCTCAACGGTTTGGGCCGCCTGATCGCCGGTTGTCGGTCACTGTTCGACGCCGGCAAGGAACATCCCGAATTCATTCGCTTCCTCAGCTACTTCGACTTCACCTTCCGCCGCCACGGACTCACCCCTGAACAGCTCGCCGAATTCGGCGAGTTGTACGCCGGCGAACTGCTTCTGCCCATCGAGCTTCTTCATGTGGGCCAGCGCGACGGATCGATCCGCACCGACCTCGACGCTCGGAGCACCGCCATCGCCCTGGGGAACGCCACCATCGGTGTCTTGCAACGCCTCCAGATCATGGACGAGTACACCAACGGCCGGGACGAAGCCGCACAAGCCCTTTTCGACCTCGAGCTCGAGGCATGGCGCACCTACCTGGGACACCCCGCGGACCGGTAGCGCCACCCCTCCTCGGGGCCGCGCAACTCAGGTCCGGCCGAGGAAGAAATTCGTAAAGTGCCGGAGGTGCAGGCTGACACCCGTCCTTCGCCCCCTCTACCGGGCGCTCACAGAAGCCGAACGCACCACCGCGAACGACGGACCGCCGATCCGGCCCAAACCCGCCCGCATCCGCCGCCCCGTTCGCACCCGAGGAACCCACCTCCGCAACCGCCTCCAGGCCTAGGTCCGCCAACGTCCAGACAACCAGAAACTCTCAACGCCGCGCTCATCTCCGACCAGGGACTACGCCAAATCCATTGTCTTTTCGGCGACTCCGGAACCCCGATCACCTCGATCAGCTGCGATCGGCGGCAGATTCGGGTGGTTCCAGAATGTCCAGATAGCGTTCGACCATGGCGAGCATCTCCTCATGGCCCATCGTGAAGCCGAAGTTGCTCTCCACCACCATGGATCGCGGCAGACCCGACAGCAGCATCGAGAGCGTCACCGGCGTGATCTTCTCGGGGTCGACACGACGCTCACGCAGGATGAATGTGAAGGCAGTGACCTGATTTTCACGGTACCGCCGAGCATAGGCCGCCAGCTCGGTCTGAATCGTCTTGCGGTGGTTGGACAATGCGATGAATTCCTGCATCAGCGCGTTACCGCGAGGATCCCGGGACAGTTCCCAGAGGGCGTGCAGCGGCCGATCCGAAGTCAGCGCATGCCATTGGCGCTCGAAGTTGGTCTCGGCCCCGTCGTTGAAGACCGCGAGGAACAGGTCCTCCATGGTCGGAAAGTAATAGTGGACCAGCGCGGGTTTGACACCTGCCTCAGCAGCCACTCGACGGGTCGTCGCGGCTGCGTACCCTTCTTCGGTCATGACCCGCGCGGTGGCCTCGAGCAGCACACGTCGCGTCGCCGAATCCTTGGTGCCCCGCCTGCGAGTGGACATGACTCGAAGCTATCACTGTGCAGTCGCACAGCATCCGTGGGATCACCTGCGATCGGAGTCGCTCTGTGGCCCTATTCGATCGTCGACGCGGGCGAAATGCGCTGTGAGTACGCGCGCGGCCTCCACGATCACAGGACGCAGATCTCCGGTCGAGTAATCCGATCCGAATAACATGCGCCGCAATTGCGGCAGAGCCAAACTCCAATCGACGATCGCGAGAATCAGGAATACCAGGGCCCGGGGATCACCACCCCCCTGCCCCATCGCACCCCGGGCCGCTCGTACCTTGTCCGCGTAGTGCTCGGTGCGCGCCGGTTCATCGGGGACCAGATCGTCGCCCATTTCCAGTGCTTCCCACATCACGAGCCGCAACGCTTGCGGATGCGCCTCGTGATAGTCGAACAATCGGGCCGCGTAGTTGCCCAGGTCGGACTCGTCGAGCGGAACCGCACGCGCCAGCTCGGTCAGTGATTGCTCCAGAACCACCGCGAACAGTGCCTTCTTGTCCCCGAAGTAGTCGTAGATCGCACGCTTGTTGACCCTGGCTGCGGTCACGATACGATCCACCCGCGCACCGGCGATGCCGTATTCGGCGAACTCGACTGTGGCGGCAGCCAGAATCCGCTCCTTCGTTGCCGCCGAATCGTATGCCATCCCTCCATGCTAACGAAACAGTTCGTTCGGCCACTCCGAACAAGGCGGAGGTCGTAATCGACAGGCTCAGTCCGCCTCGATCGCATGCTCCGGACATGCCTGCACCGCGGCATGGACCGCCTCATCGAACTCTTCGGGCACATCGGCCGTCCGGACCTCGGCGTAACCGTCATCGTTGAGCGTGAATACATCTGGACACAAACCGGTACAGACACCATGGCCACGGCAACGATCTGCGTCGACGGAGACTTTCATCGGACACCTCTCTCCTGCTGTATCGAATTCCGGGTGCGACCCACACCCACTCACCCGTTACCATTCTCCGCAAACAAAAATAGCATTCTCCTCACAGTGGTAAAGATCAACAGTCCTGCGGCCGATCAGCCATCCGCATCGAGCAGTACCGTCCCGCACCTCGGCAGCGAAACGGGGTGACGATGCGCTTCATCTTCCACTATCCCGAAATGGCCGGGCACGACGGCGATCTGCTCGGCCGACGCCTTCCGCGAGGTCGCATGAGCCGCGGAAACGGCTGCGTTCGAGGCGATCTCACTCGGCGAGCATCCGGCACCGGGTGCCGGCCAGGCGCGGACGGACACCAGACCCTGGATCCGTTCGTAGCCTTGTTCAGCACGGCCGCGGTGACCCAACAGCTACGGCTGCCACATTCGAATTCCTCCGCGCCTTCGGCGCAACCTACCTGAAGTGAGGCGACACGGATTGATTCGAGACCCGCAGCGAATTGGCCGGAACGGTCGCGATAATCACCGGCGGCGCAACTAGTTTCGGGCCGGCAATCGTCGCGGCCCTGGCCGCGAACGGGGGCGCCCGACCACATCCGGATCAATAACGTGGCACGGGATTTCGCACCCACGCCGAGCTTGGCCCGGATGACCACGGAGATCCATTCTGGTGGGGCCATGCTCGACCCCGAAGGCGTGAAGGTGGCCATACCACCGGAACCACGCCGCATCCCGACGGTGGCACCTTCGCCTCTGCGGGCTGGTTCAACTGGCCCGAGACCGGCTGGGCGAATCATCCACCGCTGCACACGTTGCCGGGACACTGACTCCCGGCAACGTCACCGCGGGCAGCAGATGACAACGTCAGGTCGTCCGACATACTGCCATGCGGATATCTCATATCCCAATTCGGAAATATCATTTCACTAGATTAAACGTATTTTAGGCCCTGCGCTCTTCAAGTCAGCACCCAGGAGCTTGACTACCGCGGTCAGAAGTGGAAACGTGTTAGTTATATTTTGAGAATGCTATTCTCACAGGAGTGCCCATGCGCGCGACACCCTTGCCGACAGACGAGCGCGCCTGCCGGTCGTTGGCGTGCGCGTGACGGGGGCGTCGACCGTTCCGCGGCGCGGCAGGCGGTCTTGGCCGCGGCCGCTCTGCGGGGCTTGTCGCTCGCCGATGTCCGGGCGTATTTGCCTACAGCGGGCGGGGACTGGGCGGGATTCGATGCCGCGTACCACCGCTACAGCCGTGGCGCCGACGCCGCGTTACGCCGAGACTGGGCCAAGGCGTGTGACTGGGTCGCGCAGAACGCACCCAAATTCCTGTCGTCCGCGCACCAGAAACAAGAGCACACAGGGGGGTGGTGGAGGGAACCGTCTCGCGCGGCGAAACAGACCACATGGCTGGCAGCTGCCACGGTGTGGGTGGATGCGCAATGGCCGGGCTCGCCCAGACGACACACGATCCTGGCGCTCCTGCAAGGTCTCGCCCATGCCTCCGTCGTCGCTGGTTCAGTCGTGCGCGAGGTGCCGGTGGTGGAGATCGGCGGGCGGTCACTGTCGCTCATGTCCTGCCTCACCGAGACCACCGTCTGGCAGATATTGCGGGATCTGCGAGACCTGCCGGGCTCACCAGTCCTGCGGACCCGCCGCGGCACCGGCATCCTGGCCGACGCGTACGCACTGGTCACTCCCATGATCAACCGGCACCGCCTGCGGCCGGAGCCGATCCGCGTCGAACGCGCACGGGTCGAACCCGTCCACGAAGCATGGAGCGTGCCGGGGTTGCACTGCCGCAAGCTCTACGAATTCGTCACCCACCACGACCTCACCACCCCCGCAGACGCCATCACGGCCGCCAGAATGAGCCGCGCCAGCGGATACGCCGCCCTGGCGACCCTCACCACCGCAGGGCTGCTGATCCACCAGCACGGCCGAATCACCACCGGGCCCGTACATCTCGACAGCATCGCCACCGCCTACGGCCTTCCGCAGGCTCACCGCGAACGCATCGAACGCCACCGCCAACAGCGCACAACTTGGCACGACTGGCTACACAATCGCTTCAGCCTGCACACCACCCCTCCCACAGACCTCGAACCCGCGAATGGTTACGACGCCCATGCCGCCGCCTCGGGCAGACAGAATGTGCGCGCGACCGCATTGATGACCGCACGCATCCGGCCTCGAATACCCAACAGCGCCTCTGGATCGACAGCACTGCCCGACCGAATCACCTGGCAGACACCCCATCACGCTGCGCACACCCGCTCAGCGCCCACATGACCCCATTTCTGACACCAGCGCCCCGGACGACTCCGCGCACACCCCGCTCGATCAGAGCGCGCAGACTCCCCCAGAATCTGCGGGGTGAGCCTCGCTGATTCGAGATGCAGCGCATGTAGCCCATGCATAACACTTCAAATAACGGACGACCAAGAGCGGCTGTATGTGACGCGGTCAATCATTTCCGCCGACCGCACACGCACGGCATCATGGCGGCAGTCGATCGACCGGTACGTTCTACAGTC
Source organism: Nocardia jiangxiensis NBRC 101359 (assembly GCF_000308615.1). GTDB lineage: Bacteria > Actinomycetota > Actinomycetes > Mycobacteriales > Mycobacteriaceae > Nocardia > Nocardia jiangxiensis. The sequence continues at coordinate 121,743 of NZ_BAGB01000168.1, read as the reverse complement.
TCCGACGTCGTCGGGGTGGACTGCTAATGGAAAGAGACGCGTACGGCGCTCAATGCGTGTGGAGCGGGCTGGGTCTCAAATGGGCAATTGCTGATCATCGACTCCGATGACCTGGCTGCCTTGGAAGAATCGCACCATATCGGTGGGACCATGACCACCGATGCCCGCCGCGTTCCAGAATGTCTGCTCCGAACCGTCGGCGAGGTCGGCGAGTTTGCAGCCGTTCACCCGGACTTCACCGACAGGCACACGCGCCGCGACGGCAAGTGCGCGCTGAAGGTCGGTCCCGAACACAAACCCGGCGAGCCCAGTCTCGGGCCCGGCGGTGGCGGCCAGGGCCTCGGTGTCAGTGGCGACGGCGTGGATGGTGACGACTGGTCCGAAAAGCTCTGCACTTGAAGCCGCTGCTTCGGCGCCGACAATGATCGTGGGGGCAAGGAACCAACCACCAAGGTGCGGTAGGTCATTGGCGACAAGTGCCTTACCGCCCCGGGAGATCAGATCTTCGATTCGTGTGGTCAGGTGGTCCCTATGGGAGGCGTGGGCGAGCGGTCCGACATCGGTACCGTGCTCCAGGCAATGTCCGACGGTCAGCTGACCCAACTGGTCCAGGATGGCCTCGACCAGCTGGTCATGCAGTGAGTGGTGGACCAGCACCTTGCCGGGAGCCTCGCACCACTGACCGTTGAGTTTGGTCATACCATCGACCAGCCCCCGGGCTGTCAGCGCGATGTCGGCGTCTCCGAGTACCACTGCAGGGTTATGACCACCGAGTTCGAGTTGGAGGGCAGTGAAATGGGGAGACGCAGCGGCGGCAACCGCACGCCCCCCCGCACCGCCGCCGGTAAAGGAGATTGCGCGGACTCGCGGGTCGGAGACCATCTGCGCGCCCACAGCGGCGGCGCCGTGCACGAGCTGAAACAATGCCCGCGGCAGATCGAGATCGCGCAACGCTGACGCTAGCACCTCAGCAACGACCTGGCAGCCAGCAGGTGCCCACTCCGAAGGTTTGAGGATTACCGGGCAGCCGGCCGCGAGGGCGCTCGCGACCTTCGCAACGCCCACGAAGGTGGGCGCGTTCCATGGAGCCAGGACTGCAGCGGGGCCGAGCGGACGACGAAGTAACCGGACCTGCCGTCCGTCAGCGGCCAAATCGCGACCTGCGCCGACCTCCAGCAATTGGTCTCGCGCAGAGCGCACCCGCGGACCGAGGTATCCGGCCATCTGCATCGCGACCCGAAGCGGGTTGCCGTTTGCCATCGCGTCCTCATACCCGAGTTCGTCGACCCGCGCGTCCAACCCGTCGGCGAGTCTGTCGAGGAGTGCCAGGCGCGCCTCGATCCCCGCGTCCTCCCAGACACCACTGACGTGCAACTCGTGTGCAGCAGCGAGCGCGCGCTCGACATCGCTCGGGGCAGTGGCGAACTGGTGTTGCCGGAACTCTCCGGTGTTGGGGTCATCCAGTGTCGGAGCGAGGCGCTCCGACGGTTCGACCCACGAGCCGTCGATGAGGTCTATCTGCGCCTTCGGTGCCGTGTTCTCGGTCATTGTCCTCAGCTCTCGTCGTAGTGCTCGGCGGGTTTGTGATGGCGCTGGGTATCGGCGTCCCAGGTGCTACTGGTCAGTGGGCGAGCGGCGAGTGCGACCCGTTCGACCTTCTCGGTCGGTGTCTTCGGGAGGTCGTCAACGATCTCGACGTAGCGCGGCACCATGTACCGCGGGAGCTGGGTCCGGGCGTGCTCGACAACGTCTGGCTCGGTGAGCGCGGTCCCGGGTTGCCGGACAACGAACACCTTGATGTCGTCCTCGCTCAGCTCGCTCGGCACGCCGACCGCAGCCGATTCGCGCACAGCTGGGTGTGTGTCGACCCCTTGCTCGACGTCGGACGCAGCGATGTTCTCGCCCCGGCGACGGATGACCTCCTTTCCACGAGAGTGGAAGAAGATGTTGTCGTGTTCGTCGCGTCGTGCGAGATCGCCGGTGTGGAGCCACCCGCCGCGGAAAGCGGTGGCTGTCGCCTCGGGCATCGCGAAGTACTCGTTCATGACCAGGCCGGGCTCGTTGCCACGGATCAGGATCTCGCCGACGGCCCCGACAGGGACGGGCGCGCCATTCTCGTCACCGATCCGTACGTCGTACTCGGAAATGGGCCGACCACATGATCCGGGAACACGAGGCTCGTCGAGCGCCTGGTAGATCGGTACACCGGCATCGGTCAAGCCGTAGACCTCGACGAGCGGGAATCCGAAGCGGTGCACCCAGTCGGGCCCGCATGCCGGCATCGGGACACCCCAAGCCAGCCGGACCTGATGGGCTCGGTCGAGCGGCCCGGGTTCCTGTTTCCACAGGATGTTGGCGGTAGCCCCCATGTAGTTGAAGACGGTGGCCCCGCTTTCGCGAACCTCGGACCAGTACCGCGATGCCGAGAAGCGCGGCGAGAGGGCTGCGCTCGCCCCGACGGCGACGGCTGCGGCCACGGTAAGGGTGGCAGCGTCGATGTGGAACAGCGGGAAGGGCGTGAACAGGACATCGTCCTGGGTGAAGCGCAAATACTTCGCGTGGATTTGGCCGACTCGCACCATGTAGCGCCGGGATAAAACGCACGCCTTCGGTACGCCGGTGGATCCGGAGGTGAAGAGCATGACAGCCGGATCGAGGTCGTTGATCTCCGGCGGCCGGACCGATTCGCTCGACTCCAGATCGGCGAGATCGCGTAGGTTCTCGATCTCGCCGGGGCGGGATGCTGGGATCTCGCCGTTCACGTAGAGCGGAAGGTCGCTCGCCTCAGCGGTTGCCGCTACCGGAAGGAACTCGGTCAGGTTCGCGGCGTCCACGACCAGCAACGCGGGTCGGGCTGTATGCACCGCGCGGGCGAGCAGGTCGCCGGTGAGGCCGGTGTTGATGGGAACGCTGACGCCGCCGATCCGGTTGATGGCCAGCCAGGTGACGACGTGCTCGATGCTGTTGTCCATGAGGAGAACCACTCGGTCTCCCGTGGCGACGCCCTGGGCCTGCAGCCCTGCAGCGCGTCGTTCGACTTTGGCATGTGCGTCGCTATAGCTGATCGTCCCTTCCGGAGTCCACAGGAACCTACGATGGCCGACCACCATGGCACGTTCGGCGAGCAGGTCCTCGAGGGCTCCTGCGGAGGGCAGCAGCGAATGTGTCTCAGTCACGGCCGGCACCGCCAGCATCGGGCTCGGGTGCGGGAACAACGACTGTACCGGTCGCGCTCGTGATGACGAGCGGCGTGGCAAGAACGCCGCTGGCCGTTTGCCCCATGTCGGGCCGTGCGCGAGCCACCACTCGTGCCTCGAACTGAACTGTGCGGCTGCGTCGACCGACTCGCACCAGCTCAACCGTCACTTCCAGGATGTCACCTGCGTACACCGGTCCGTGGAAGGTGATGTCGTCGTACGACGCAAAGAGGCCCTCATCGTGATCGACCTTGATACACAAGTCGGTTGCGATGTCGTTGAACAACCTCACGACGTACGCGCCTGAGGCCAGGTTGCCTGCGTAGTGTGTCTCTCCGTGGTCGACGTAACGCCGATGGACGATCTGTGTCCCGATCTGCGGTGCGGTACGCGGCAGGAACTCCGGTGCGCTCACGCGCTGGCCTCCGTCATATCTACGACGACCCGCACCGTATCGGGTTCGCCCATCGCGGTGAGCCCGTCATTGATGTCGGCGAAGTTGACAACCCGAGTGACCATGGCGTCCAAGTCAAGACGGCCGTTGCGGTAGTGGTCGATGAACATCTCCACATCGCTGAGGAATCGGTTGGCGCCCATGTAGGCACCGCGGATGACACGATCGCCGTACACTAGCGCGTCGGCTGGAAGAGTGAGCCGCGCTCCTTCTGGCATAAGTCCGAGGATCGTCGCGGTGCCCGTCGGAGCGAGGCAGGCGAACGCCAACTCGGCGGTGACGGTACGCCCGACTGCTTCGATGGCATGATCAACCCCAGTCGGCACGATCTGGAACAACGCCGCCACAGTCTCGTCGACCGACGGCGCGGTGAGGACGATGTCGGTGGCACCGAATCGCTTGGCCGCGTCGAGCTTGCCAGGAACGGTGTCAATGGCAATGATTCGCCGGGCGCCCGCGAGGCGCGCACCCTGGATCGCGGACATTCCCACTCCTCCGCAGCCGATGACCGCAACGATGTCGGCCGGTGTGACCCGGGCACTGTGGACGACCGCGCCGACTCCTGTGGTGATGCAGCATCCGAGCAAGCAGGCGACCTCCGCGGGCACGGAACGGTCGACTGCGGCAAGTGAAGACTCGCTGACGAGGATCGCTTCGGCGAACGCGCCGACACTGCCCAGCGAACCAACTGTGGAGCCGTCCTGGGCTGTGTGCTTGGGGCGTGGCCTGGCGCGCAGGGTATCCACTCGACAGCACTGGGTGGGACGACCGGCAAGGCACTGCGCGCAAGCGCCACAGGATGGTGTGACAGTCGCGACCACCCTGTCTCCGGTTTGGAACCGGGTCGCCGATCCGCCGACACGCTCGACCACGCCCACGACCTCGTGTCCGAGAAGGGCCGGGAGGTCGATCGACAGCGAGCCGCGCACGTAGTGCAGGTCACTGTGGCACAGGCCGACCCTCTCTACCCGGACCAGCACCTCGTTGGCCAGCGGGTCGTCGATGGACAACCGCTCGAACTGCAACGGCTCGCCGGTCCTGCGCAGGACCGCGGCGTTGATAGTGGTGCTCACGAGTTCTTTCCTCTCACGTCCGGCCGATATGTGCCGATAATGCGGGGCAGGTCGTCCCATGTTCTGGCGTGCACGACCACACGACAAAGTCCGGGATGCACTGCATTGGTCTGGGCGATGTGCAACAGATCCACCGCTCACCGCCGTTGGGAAGCTCAGACAGTCGGCGACGAGATCGAGATCAGTCGAGGACTGCTTCGAGCAGCACGGCCTCACAGTGCCCCCGCAGACCGGCGCCCCCCTCGTCGGCGGTCTGGGCCGGTTGTTCCGTGGTCATTCGCGGCGAGCTCGTGGACGCCGCGCGGCGTTAGCGCCACCGCGAAATCGTCGCTCACGAGCACCTTCGGCACGGCGACATGCACACCGTGTCGGTTCCTGTCCGGGCAGTCAGTTCGGCGCCCTATCAGGCTCCCCGCCGAACGTGGGGGCTTGGCCGTCGACGACAGGTTCATCGAGTTCCTCGTCGTGGAGCTCTCCGATCAGGGCGAACCGTTGCGGGTCAACGGCTCGGAGCCACAAGGCGTAGGTGAAGCCGGCGACGGGGATGACGGCGACAAAGGCCGGGATCAACTTCACGACGAGCACGTCGCCACCAGCGAGGAAGGTCAGGTTGTTGATCAGTAAGTAGATCACCACGCCTTGGGCGAGAGCACCGACGGCCGGAGCAAGGAACGTCTTCGCCCACTCCATGCCGGAAACCCGCCCAACGCGATTGAAGTAGCCGACCACAGCGAGGCACACGATCAGCTGCACCAGCAGGACAGCAAGCGTGCAGAAGATCGGCAACCAGGTCCCGAGGTGCACGATGGGATCTGCGCCGCAGATCGCGAAGACGGCGACCGTCGTTATCGCTATTACCGTCTGGACACCGGCGGCCATGTGTGGCGACTTGTGTACCTGATGCGTCCGGCCGAGTGCCCTGGGCAGGATGCCATCACGTCCTAGCGAGAAGAGATAGCGACTGGCGTTATTGTGAAACGCGAACGAGCAGGCGAAGAATCCGGAAACCACCAGGAAGTCCATCAGCGTCCGCACGAATCCGAAGGTGTGCTCGTCGGCCAGGACAAAGAAGTACTGGTTGATCAGGGTCCGGGCTTGGGCGGGCGAGCTATCGCCGTAGCCGACGACCCCGGCGTAGGCCACGAACGTATAGAACACACCGAGTGTGATAACTGCGATGCGCGTGGCACGCGGAACGCTCTCCTTGGGGTCGCGTGCCTCCTCTCCGTAGATCGCCGTCGTCTCGAAACCGATCCAGGACCAGAAAGCTAGGAAGAAGCCGATGCCGACGGCGGGTGCCGTACCCCACTCGGCGAAGCTGAAGGCTCTTGCTTGTTGTCCCTGCGCGCCGCCGGAGACGACTGTGGCAACCGCGACAGCGAGGACGACGAACACCTCGAGGGCCAGCAGGACACCCAGGATACGTGCGGTGAAGGTGACCCGAAAGTAGGAAATCGTGAACATCAGTGCCAGGCCGACGATCGAGACCCAATACCACGGCACGTCGATCCTGAAATGTGAGTGCAGCAGAGCGGCGCCGTAGAAACCGAATCCGCCGGCGATCGCAGCAGAAATCATGCTGTACGCCGCGAGCACCGTGAACCCGACGCTCAGCCCGATAGAACGGCCTAATCCCTGGGCCGAAAAAGTGTAGAAAGCACCGGCGGAGGCGATACGCTTCGCCATCTGCGCAAAGCCGACCGAAAATATCAGCAGAATCAAGGTCGTAGCCGCATAGGTCAGCGCCGTAGCCATTCCGGCTCCAGCGCCTATCGAGACAGGGATGTAGGTCGACGCAACGACCAGCGGCGCCGCAGCGGCAGTCACCATGAGAACGATGTGCAAGAAGTTGATCGAGTTGCCGAATAGGCGCGTCGACGCGGCGCCGGCTGACGGGGCACCAGCTTCGGACTCGGATCCGCGGATTTTACCCATGTAAATTCGTCTCCTCGGACAGTCAGGCACGTCACTCGATGAGACGAGCACTGTTGGGGACCACACCGAATCTATGACGGGCGGCTCGCGACACTCACGGCCGTGGGCCATATCGAGTGCGCGATGTGTTCGCAGTTCCGATCGTCGGAGCGGTCAGGTCTTCAATTGCCAACCGCGTGGTCAGCGTGCTGGCAGGATGTGGCGTCATGGCAAGACTCGTCAGGGATTGCGCCGCCGCACGAGGACCGTTCGGGTGATCGGCCAGCGGCGCTGTCCTCGAGTTCGCCTCTGGCCTGTCGCGCGAGTCGCGTGGCAAGGCCTGCCAGGATCCAGTCCTCGAACGTCTCGGGTGAGTGCCCGATCAGTTCCTCGATCCGCTGAATCCGCTGGCGCAGAGTGTTGCGGTGGATGAACAGTGTCTCGGATGCACGGGCAACGGATCCGCCCTGGGCGAAGAACACCTCCAGAGTCTGTGCCAAGTCGGTGCGGTTCGCGAGGTCGTAGTCCACGACCGGCTCCAACAGACCCAGGTAAGACCGCAACGAACTCGACATCGCCAGTGCCGTTCCCGGCAACATCCGAAGGTGAGCCACTTCCTCGAACCTGACGACGCCGTTGGACTCAATAAGAGTGGCCCAGTGTGCAGAAGTCGCGGAATGCCGCAACGAGCGATGAACCTCTGGGAGAGTTCGTGCCAGCTCGCCCACCCCGACAGACACGATGACGCCTGGGCGAACCCGCACCTCAGCCAAACGGTGGGCGAGGACATCGCGGGCAGCCTGGTCAGGGGTCTCTGCCAGAAGTACGAACTGCCCGGCATCGCCCAGAATCTCAACGCGCCTACCGGGCTGGCGCACGGTCTCGGCGATGAGGTCTCGGACCCGGTCGGTCCCCGCGGCCTGGTCGGCGGTCGCAGTCGTCCGGACTCGCAGCACCGCCGTCGTGGTCGTACGCCGTTTCCAGCCCATGCCGAGCAGCATCGCCTCGGTGGTTTCCGGCGTTCCGGCCTCGAGCAGTTGATCCCGGAGGGGGCGCAGACCGGCAGCACCGATCAGAGAGAGTGCACCATAGGCGACCTGGGCTCCGATCGCCTCCAAGAGGATCACGTCCCGATCGGTGAACCGGCGAAAGCGGTAGACCGTGACCACCCCGATCGGAGCCGGTGCCCCGAGCGGGATCCGCAACCGAGACAGGTCCGAGCCGCGCAGCAGTGCCGTCAGCGCCGCCTTGTCCTGCTCGGCCACTGCCGATATTCCCGGATGAGTGGAAGATAGCCGCCTGCTGACGTACACGGCGTCGACCGTCCCTTTGGCGACGGTGCGGTCCGCCATCACCTCGAGCAGGCAAAGATCGGCGTCGAGATCGGCTGCGCACAGTTCGGCCATGATGCGCAGACATTGCGGTAACGAATCCCACGCGTTATGAGGAAGGTCGTGAAGAAACCGCGCCGCAGTCGACTGGACTTGCAGCTGAGTGAGGGTCTCGGCCTGGATCAGCCCGCTGGCCAGCAATGAGCCCACCTCGGTGGCCAGGCTGACGTCAGACGACCGGAATGCGGCCTCTGTCAGAGCGTAGAGCGAGAAGACACCGAGGACCTCTTCGCCCGGCGCGACGATCGGTACGGCAACCATCGACTTGAAAGCTGACTCTCGCAGTTCGGGGAAAGGCTTGGATCGAGGGTCCTGCGCAGGGTCGTTGTCCACGACGACCGGTTGGCGCATCAGCGCGGACCAACCGGTCAGCCCCTCACCGATTCGGAGCCGGATCTGCCCGATGTGACCTTGCTGCCATCCTTCGGTTGCCGCACGCAGAACCAGCCGTTCCTCGTCGCGGTCCCACAGGTACACGTAGGCTCCGGCGGCTTTGGTCGCCCGCGCTGTCAGTTCGACGGCGCGCTGTGCGAGTGCTAGTGCATCGCGGCCTTGGCTCATCAGAACGGCGAGTTCGGCGAGGGTCGCCGCGCGGCGCTCCGCAGCGGCCAATGCGTGCCGCAGCGCCTTGACGTCCTCTGCGAACGGCCTGTCTTGATGTGTCACATCGTCCCTTTCCGTCAGGGTCCCAGAGACTGGCCCACCAACCGACGTTATGGCCCGGAGAATCCGGTCACACGTGCTCGAGGTAACGCGCGATCTCCCAGTCCGTGACCGCTCCCATGAACTGCTGGAGCTCCCACTTGCGGGTTTCAACGAAGTGGTCGACAAAACCCGCGCCCAAGAGAGCCCGGACGGTGTTGCTGGCCGCGAGGGCCCGCGTTGCTTCGTCGAGTGTGTGGGGCAGCTTCGTCTCTGCAGTGACCTGCGCGTACCCGTTTCCCACGATCGGTGGCGGCGGAGTGAGTCCCTTCGCGATGCCGTGGAGTCCGGCCGCCAGGCTGGCTGCGATCACCAGGTGTGGGTTCGCGTCCGCCCCGGCGATCCGGTTCTCGATACGTGCCGATGCTCCAGCCCCGGGGATCGCTCGCAGCGCAACCGTGCGGTTGTCGAACCCCCACGTCGCACTGGAACCCGCCCAGGCCGTACCCGCAATCCGCTTGTAGGAGTTCACGGTCGGCAGATACAGAGCGGTCATCTCCTTGGCCAGGTCGATCACACCGGCCATGTAAGCGTTCCCGACCGCACTCAGACTGACCTCATCTTCAGCATTGGCGAACGCGACGGAGCCGTCAGCCGTCGTCACCAGGCTCTGATGCAAATGTCCCGAGGAGCCGTCCCAGTCCTGGTTGAGTTTCGCGATGAAGGACGCCGTGTACCCGTGCTGGGCGGCGATCTCCTTGACCGAGTGCTTGAGCAGCATCGCGCTGTCTGCGGCATGGAGTGCGTCGCAGTAACGCATGTTGATCTCGAACTGCCCGGGGCCGTGTTCGCTGTTACTGGCTTCGATGTAGATACCGTAGGCCGCCAACTGCTCCCGGATCTCACGCAGAACGTGTTCTGAGGCTGTATCGCGGAAGATGCTGTAGGTGTGATTGCCCCGACTGAATGGCTCGAGGTCTCGGAATCGGCGGGCAGCCAGCTCGTCGGCAGTGCCCTTGAGCAGATAGAACTCGAGTTCGTATCCGCACTGGGCGGTGAATCCGGCCTGCTCGGCCTGGGCCAGAACCCGGCGAAGGAGTTGGCGAGGCGACAACTCGAGGGGCGATCCATCAACGGAATGGATGTCACAGATAACCGATGCAGTCCCCGGCTCCCAGGGAACCAACTTGAGGGTCGACAGGTCGGGCACAAGTGTCACGTCCGGGTAACCGGACTGGTAGCCGGTGTACGTCAACCCCGAGATCGGCTCGTCCTGCAGGTCCCATCCGAAGAGGATGTTGCAGATGTTGGTGCCCTTGCTGGCGACGCTCTCGAGGAAGTAGGGAGCCGCGATCCGTTTTCCGCGCCAGAGCCCGTCGATGTCGACGGCACCTACTTTGAAAGTGGTGATGCCATGTTCCTCAACGAAGGCCCTAGGGTCCACATTGCTCAGGGTTTCAGAATCGTTCAGGAACACTGTTCTACCTCGTTTTCTGCTGGAGTTTCGTCGATGTTAGGTCCAACCCGGGCGGCCGGGGATGGACCAGGAGTACACGCTTGGCGCGTGCCCTGTGCCACACGCACGGCATGATGCAGATCACTCCCGGCGGGATGCCGCGAGGAGTTCGGCGATTGTGACGAGTTTCTGTCGCGGTCTCCGCGCCTTGCGGCCGGCCTTCCGTTCAGCCCGGTCGATACGCTGCCATCCCTCGCCGTCAACGAGGTCGGGCTTGCGTTCATGAAGCAAGGCCGCAAGTATGTCCTGGCCTCCGACAGGTGTGGGCAGTCGTCCGGCGGCGAAGTCGCTGAGGAGCGAACCGATCGTTTCTGCCGAGTCCACCTTGTTCGTGCCGATGACGCCAGTCGCCCCGCGCTTGATCCAACCGGTGCAATACACCCCCACCACGGGCTCGCCGGTCTCAGGGTCGTGTACGCTACCTGCGACGTTCGGGACGACCCCAGCTCGCTCGTCGAACGGAAGCCCGTCGACGCGACGCCCCCGGAAGCCGATCGCCCGGATGACCAGTCCCGTCTCGATTTCTTCATTCGTTCCGTCCGGACGCCGAAAAGTCACGGATCGGACGCGCTCGTCGCCGTTAATCGCGCATGGAGTCAACCCGTACCGGAACGTGATCGTCCGATCCTGTCCAGACGTCGCGGGTTGGAAGATCCTGCCGACAGTCCGCGCGACCAGGGGGCTACTGGCGACTGCATCGTTGACCTCGTCCTCATGGACGGCGAGCTGGACACCGTCGACGTGGCGCAGTCCGACCATCTCTCCTGTGGTGTAGGCGGCGGACTCCGGCCCTCGTCGCGCCGTGACGACAACTTCTTCGACCGCACTCGCCCGGAAGGCTTCGATGGCGTGATCGGCAGCATCCGTGCGGGCGAGGGAGCCAACCGGTCTGGCGAGCAGGCGAGCGACATCGACGGCGACGTTGCCGTTGCCGATCACCACCACGCGTTTGCTCTCGAGATCGTAGCGGTGGTCGACAGCATCGGGGTGGCCGTTGTACCAGGCGACGAACTCGCGTGCGGAGACGCAGCCGGGGAGGTCCTCGCCGGTGATTCCCAGCTTGCGGTCATCCGACGCGCCGACGGCCCAGATCACCGCGTGGTGATGCTCGAGCAGTTCACTCACGTTGATGTCACGCCCGACCTCCACATTCAGGTAGGCCTGCACATTCGGCCGGGAGAACAGTCCGTTGAACCGCTTCGTGATCTGCTTGGTGGCCGCGTGATCGGGCGCAACTCCGGAGCGAACGAGCCCGAAGGGCGTAGGGAGCCGGTCGAATATCGAAACCGTCACGCCGTTGATATCGCTGAGCTCGGTCGCGGCGTAGCATCCGGCAGGCCCGGTGCCCACCACCGCGACGGACAGCGACGGCCGTTCGGCGGGGAGGCTACGGGTCGGTGACTGAGGCGGAGAACACACCGCGTTCGGGTTCATGGCGAAGTAGTCCGAATTGATCTCGAGGAACTCGGAATGCTGGTCGGGCAGGTCCCATTCTGGGTAGATGGCGTTGACCGGACATTCGTCCATACAGGCCCCACAGTCGATACAGGTCGCTGGATCGATGTAGAGCTGCTCGGTCGTCTTGAAGTCCGGGTCGCCGGGCCGTGGGCGGATGCACTGCACCGGACAGACCGAGACACAAGATGCGTCATCGCAGCACCCTTGCGTGATGACGAATGTCATACCTACGTCACCTTCCTCGATCCGGCGACGGCGCCACGAAGTGCCAGCGCGAATTCGCGGGGTCGATTGATCGAAATCCAGGCGACGGTATCGCCGTCGTGCTCCAGGGTGTAGAAGGCTGCGGCCTCTTCCGGATCCTGGACGTGGGTGACCAGCGTCGCCTCGCGCACTGGTTTGCCCAGGACCTGGATACGACGACCGAATTGGCGACTCCAGAAGTAGGGACGCTCGGCGGAGGGGTTGACCAACGGTGTCAGGCCGCTCAGCCGCCGCGCGAGGTGCCGCCCCTGAAGTTGGGCAGAGGTCCAGTCTTCCCTGCGATATTCGGCACCGGTCCAGCGCGCGGCATCGCCGATCGCATGGAGCCCGGGAACGATGTCGCCGCCGTTGGTGAGTGCCGCTCCGCTCGCGTCGCACGCGACCCCGTCGCGGGTGTCGAGGTCCAGACCATCGAGCCAGGCGAGGGCGGGCCTGGTCCCCACCGCACAGACGACCAGGTCAGCCTCGGTGAGTGTGGGGCCGTCTGTCTCGATCACCCATCCGGTGGAGCGGCGGTGTATCTCGCCGACTCGGGTGCTCAGATGAAGTTGCACTCCGCCAGAGCGGATCCACTCGGCCGCCTCGTCTCCGAGGTGGCCTGCGAAGAACCGATCGAGGGGACGGTCGGCAAGATCGACGAGCGCCACGTCGGTGCCGCTCGCGGACAGGCTTGATGCCAGTTCGGTACCCACCGTTCCCGCACCGAGCACCACAGCCCGCCGACCGGGACGGGCATTTTCGCGTACCGCCCGCGCGTCCGCCGCGGTACGGAGCGACATGACACCATCGGGCTGGCCAGGGAGCCTGACCGGATCCGAACCAGTCGCAACGACCAGATGGTCGGCCATCAATTCGTCGATCTGACCGCTTGACTTTCGCACGGTAAGCGCCCTGTTCGCGGGATCGACGCGTTCCGCGACACCGCGGACGATATCGCATCCGCCTGTCCACCATGGCGCTTCGGGGCGTGCCTCCGAGGCGGTCAGGAACTCCTTCGACAATGGCGGCCTGTCGTAGGGCATGTCCGGATCACGCTCGACGACCACCACGCTGCCGTCGTAGCCGTCGGCACGCAACTGCCCAATGAAGGCTGCGGCCGCCACCGAGGCCCCCACCACCATGATCTGACGGGTGGTACTCATGATGCAGTGTCGCCTAGGATCGCGATGGCTCTCTCGGGGCAACCTGCCGCAGCCTGCCGGACACTATCGGGTATCTCGACGTAGCTGTCCCGATCCTCCGGTACGGAGGCGTACCCCTCGTCATCGAAGTCGAAGGTGTCCGGTGCGAACGCCAAGCAGCGAGCATGGCCCTGGCAACGATCGCTGTCAACTCTCACAACAGGCATGATCAGGCTCCGATCTCAAGCATGAGAGGCCCGACGCCGTGCCACGGTTGGTCCGGCTCGGCGAGGCTGAAGTCCTCGACAGCGGCAAGGAACTCCTCCAGCGCAATCACGACTTCCTGGCGACCGAGATTGGATCCCAGGCAGCGGTGAATGCCACCCCCGAAGGCGAGGTGGCGGTTGTCTTCGCGGTCGATCATGATGCGGTCCGGATCCTGATATGCCTCCGGGTCGCGGTTGCCGGCACCGAAGACCAGCACGACCCTTTCGCCAGCTTTGATCTGCTGTCCTGAGACGACAGCGTCCTTCATACAGGTGCGGGCCATCCCCTGAACCGGGGACAGCGTCCGCAAGAACTCCTCGACCGCCGCCGGGATGAGATCGGGATCCTCGCGCAAGCGGTCCTGTGCCTCATGGTCCTGAGCTAGATGCCAGAGGCTGGAACGTATCGCCCACGCAGTGGTATCCAGTCCAGCGAGAAAGAGTAGGTAGCAGTAGGAGAGCAGCTCGTCGTGGCTGAGCTTGCGGCCGTGAATCTCAGCCTCGAGCAGCACGTCGATAAGGTCGCCCTGCGACGGTTTGCCCTTGCGCGACTCAAGCAGTGCACCGAAGTAGTCCATGACCTCCGCCCCGGCCTTGTAGGCGCGCTCGGGGTTGTCTGTCCGCTCGTAGATGATGTCGTCGATCCATCGGTCGAACTTCGGCCAGTCCGCTTCTGGAAAGCCGGCAAGACGGCTGAAGACGATCGTGGGCATCGGCCTGGCGAACATGGCCGAGACATCCACGATTTCCCGCTTGGCGATTTCCTCGGCCAGCTCGCGCGCCGTGTCGTGCATGCCGTCGTCAAGCTTCGCTATCGACTTCGGTGTGAAGAACGGCAGAAGCAGACGCCGGTAGTCGGTGTGCTCGGGCGGGTCGATGTCAATCGGGATGAGCGGCATGTCGGTGCCGAACGCTGGCATCAGCATCGACGGCGATACCGCGAACGTGGAGGGGTCCTGTTCAGCAGCGAAGATGTCCTCGTTCTTCATGATGTACCAGAAGCCGCCATGCTTGTCACTGCGGCCCACTGGGCACTTCTTCCGCAGGTCGTCGTAAGTCTCGAAGATGTTGTCGAGAGAGGCGCCGTGGAAGTCGAAGTCCTTCGGATCGACCAGATTGTCCGACATCAATTCATCTCCTGCTTCGTGTTGTTCCGGTACTCAGCCGCGGTACTAACGAACGCCGCGAAGAGCGAACGCTGGAGCTGGTCTGTGGCAGCCATCTGCTCCGGGTGCCACTGGACGGCGAGCACGGGTGCGTCCTCGGCCTCGATGGCCTCGATAACCGCGCCACAGCGTGCCGCGACGCGCAGGCCGAGACCCAGGTCTTTGAGCGCTTGGTGGTGATAGCTGTTGACCCTGGCTACGGCCTGTCCAAGGACTCCCGCCAGTCGGGTGTCCGGGCTGATCTCGATCTTGTGTGCCGCCTCGTGCGAGGCGATGGTCTGCCAGTGGTCGGTGTCGTCCTCGATCTGCTGAATGAGGGAACCCCTGTGCACGACGTTGACCAGTTGCATGCCGCGGCAGATGGCGAGCACCGGGAGTTCACGGGCAACCGCGTCGTGATATAGAGCAACTTCGAACGTGTCACGGTCAGGCCGGATGCCGTAGACGCTGGAGTCCGGCTCCTCGCCATACAGCCGCGGATCCAGATCTCCCCCGCCGGACAGCACGAGCCCGTCGAACCGTGCCAGCAGATCTGGCGGGGGATCTGCAGTAACCGGGACAATCGCTGGCTGGCCGCCTGCAGCGTAGATGGCATCGGTGTAGGCCGTGGCAAGCTTGGTACAGTCCCGATCGCCAAATGGAGTGGAAAGTGTCTCGATAGGGGTCGAAACAGCGATCAGCGGTCGGGGCATCTCAGTACACCGTCCATCCACCGTCGACGAACAGGGTCGAGCCGGTTACCCAGCTCGCCTTGTCGCTAGCCAGGAATGAGACCGCGTCGGCCACGTCCTGCGGCTGCCCGACCCGCCCCAACGGGGTGCGCTCCAATAGCCAGGCAAGGACCTCGGGATTACCCAGCACCGGGCGGGTGAACGGGGTCTCGATGAAACCAGGCGCGACCGCATTCACACGTATACGGCTCGCGGCACACTCGACGGCCAGGGCCCGTGTCAACTGGTGAAGGGCGCCCTTCGATGCGTTGTAGTGAATCTGCGGATGGCCGCTGCTGGAAATGACGATGTGGGCCTCGACCGAGGTGATATTGACGATCGCCGACGTCGCCCGGGCCCCGCGCGCAGCGGCGCCCGCCTCCAGAAGTGGCGCCGCAGCCTGACTGACCAGGAATGGGCCGGTCGAGTTGACCGCGAACACCTCGTTCCACTCCTCGACGCTGAGTTCCCCGAAGTTCGTCCCTCGGACGATGCCCGCATTGTTGACGAGGATGTCCACGTGCCCGAACTCGCTTCGGAGACGGTCTGCAGCGGCCCGGACCGACTCGACGTCTGCGACGTCGACCTCCACCGCCACCGCGTTGGCGTGGTCATGAGCGAGCTGAGCGATCGAATCGCCTGCGATGTCGAGCAGCGCGACTTGCGCCCCCTCCTCCAGGAGCATCTCGGCAATGGCTTTGCCGTTTCCGGACCCCGCCCCGGTCACCGCGGCGACCCTGCCGATGTGCTGAGCCATGAAATCCTCCTCGTTACGGACGGTGCAGACTGGATGCCTCTGGATCACGAACCTAGGTACTCGACGTAGCTCTGGTCGTGGCCGTCATGCACACCATTGGCGGGACGGGAGGGCATCCCGTACGTTGTTGTCGAACGCTAGGGCCCGCCAGGTTCGTGAACTGCACCGCAGAAGGTGACAGCCGAACACTGGAAGCCGGCCCAAATGCAGCGAAGCCCGCGCCGACCTCCAGCCAGACCCGCGGCGGTGCAGGAGCAGGTCCAATGCGATGCCACCAGTGAACTCGGCGGGCAAATTTGATCGAGACGTTGTCAGGATCGGCGTCGGCACCCCGCCACTACACTTCTGCAAGTACCGATGAAATCGACCACCACACCGCACCTGCTCACGCACAAACTGCCTCGTAGGCCCATTCGGGCCGCGAAGGGCATTGTGGTGGGGCCATGCCATGAACATGGACCCACCACAATGCCACCAGGATTGCCCCACCAGGAGCATCTCTGGGCTCAACCAGCAGATGCATCCTCGTGATCGGCACGGTAACAGCGACTGGATGCCATACCCAGGACCGGTATCTGGCCCGGTCTCGTCGTGCTTTCCAGCCGCTCAACGGGCGAGGTAAGCACCCAGCGGGAACGGCCGGTATCGCAAGGGCGGGAGTTGATCGACGGTCACGAACCCGGGTGCCGCATTGATGACGTCAGGGATCCGGTTGACCAACTGAGTGCAGGTAGTGACCTGGGTGGGTACAGCCGGATTGACGACCCGAAGATCCGGCTCACCATGGATCTCCCAGTCATTAATGTCGCCCTGTCCTTCCTTGTAGACAGAACCGGTCATTTCCAGGGCGAACACCGGACCCTCCACGGTCCTGATGGTGTCGATGTCGGTGAAGCCAACGACGTGCCCGGTAGGGATCTTGATGTCCAGAGTGCTGGAATACATCTCGCTCTCCGCTACCGCTGCCCTGGTGGTGTTCTCGATCGAAGCCACGCGCAGGCCGCTACCAGCAACGAGAGCATCCAGGGTGTTGCGCCCGAACGTCGGGGGACGGTCGGCTCCGGCGGCGAACCGCGCGAACGTCTCGACCGATTCCCCGACGTGTTGGTCCCGCGCCACTTCCGGGCCGTAGTCATCGACGTTCCAACTGACTCGGCCCACGACTTCATCGACGCGATGGGCTGTACCCATCATGAGGGCCACCAGATTGACCCAGTACACGTCTTGCTGGCCCGTCCCGGTGATCGTCACACCGCGCTCCCTGGCCAACGCGTCCAGTTGAGCAGTCAATACCGGAGAAGTCCGCCAAGGGTACAGCGCCTCCTCAGCCAATGTGACGGCATTGACCCGGTTATCGGCACAGAGCCGAAGATGCTCGTACATTTCGGCCAAATAGCTACTCACAGTCACGACCGCAATGTCGGGAGCTCGGGCCCCAAGGACGGCGGCAGCGTCGCTCTCCACAAGGACATTCGTCTTGACACCGAGGCCCGCCACATCGCCGAGGTCGCGGCCCACCTTGCTCGGACTCTGGGAGATGGCTCCGACAATCTCGACTCCCTGCTCGAGCATGAGACGGGTGGCGATCGCCCCCATTCGACCAACACCGTAGATAATTGCCCTGATGTTCCTCATCGGTCACTGCCCTCCGGTGCGCGCTGGTTCGCCGTCATTTCGACAATGCGGTCGGGAGATTCCGAACCGCTTCTTCCACTGCAGGCCCGAGCACATCCAGTAGGACCGCGGGCTCGATTTCGACGCTGTAGACGACAAGCGTTGAGCCGTCGCTCACCTCGATCACGTCGACGGTGGACAGATGGCTCTGTACCGGGATGCCACCCCCGCTGATCGAGTACTGGAAACGCCGCCGCACTGAGTCGATGGTGATGATGTCCTCCACGACCGGAGTCCCATCCTGCAGAGTCAGGTGACGTCGCGGTCCCTCCGCCTGCGATGACTTGACCAGGGGGAACCAGGAGCTCACATTGCCAGCGTCAGCGATCAGATTCCACACTGCTTCGGCGGGGTGATCGAACTGGAGGTGGGAACGGAATGTAACCAAGGGAAGAACTCCTTAATGAGCTTGGCAGGGAGAACGGGATGCACCGCACACCCTGCTGGAAAACCGAGTTGAGAGCCGCTACTGGCCCGTGTATTTCTTGACGAACTCACCGATTTGCCCGACCGCCTCCTTCGCTTCGGGCAGGAAAGAGTTCATGACAGGCCAGATGTGGAACATGCCCTCGCCGATATGCAGGTCCACCGCCACACCGCTGGCCTCCGCACGCTGGGCGAGCTTGATTGCCTCGTCGTACAGACACTCCGCAGTCCCGATGAAGATCGACAGTGGCGGCAGGCCACTGAGATCCCCGAAGATCGGCGAAGCTTTGATGTCACGGGGATCCTGATCGCCCAACCAGAGCGACGCCATGGTCCCCAGCAGGTCACGCGAGATGATCGGATCGACATCGGCACGAGTCTCGTAGGACTTGCCCGAGAATGTCATGTCAACCCAGGGCGATATGGGCACACCGCCCGCCGGAAGCGGCTCGCCCTGATCTCGGAGCGCGACCAGCAAAGCAGTCGTCAAGCCGCCCCCGGCCGAATCACCAGACACCACGATGTCGCCGGGCCGAATCCCCTGGCCGACCAACCAGTGGTAAGCTGCGGTAAAGTCTTGCAGTGCCGCCGGGTGCGGGCACTCCGGGGCCCGCCGGTAGTCGACCACCAGGACCTGAGCGTCCGCGGCCCGGGACAGCGCCGCGCCGAAGCCCCGATAGGACGACGCCGATCCCAAGACGTAGCCACCGCCATGGGAGTAGAGAATCGTCCGCTTGTCGGATGTGCCCGGCATCCGGACTAGAATGCATGAAGCACCGTCGGCGTCGACTTCCTCGTAGACCCCATCTTCCGGCGCCGGCATAGACCCGGTCGCCCACGCATCGAAGCCCGCACGCAACTCATCGACAGTCAACTCCGTATCACCGACCGGAGTCAGAGATGCGACCAACCCTTCCCACAGCGCCTTTGCGTGCGCATTCTCTTTGCTCACCATATTCGACTCCTCTTCATAACCTCATTGCCATGGTTTGTTTTTCCACCAGGCCCCCATTGATCCCGGATCCGTAGCCAGACAACTCTCGGTCGCGACCGGCCGCGTTTAACGGTTGATCGGGCACAGATGGCCGACCGGACACTGCGAAGACCTCAGTTGTCGGCAAATTCGCTCACGCCGAAAGGTTTTCAGAGATCGAAATCGCTGATGCAGGGCAGATCTCCGCAGCGGCACGCACTGCCTCGAGATCTTCTGCCCGCGCGAGCACACCACGCACCGTCTTCGCCCGCGCACCTGCGAACTCGAAGTGGTCTGCCGCCACGGACAGACACAGACCCGAGCCGATGCAGCCGCGTGAGACCTCGACACGCCATCCTTGTTCACTCATCCCCGGCGGCTCCCCTCGTGGACAAGGCACTTGGCGCGCTCGGCCAGTGGACGCCAACGCTCTTCATGCCCTTCATTACATCCATGTCCGGGTTGGCCTGGACGACCTCCCGGAACGTCGGACTGCCGACGATTGCAGGCTTGAACGAGCGCAGGAATGTGTCCACCTCCGCGATGAGCTCCGGAGTGAGACCGAACTCGACGTAGCATTCATCGATGATCACGAACAGCGCGTCCCAGTACTCTTCGGTGATCCCCATGCCGCGGTGCACTGTCGCCATATCCGGGCCGTGATATGACCTCGGACCACCCCAGTACTCGCAGAGCCAGTCCACGAAGCCGCTGATCTCCTTTTGCACCACATCCTCGGTCAAGTGATCCCAGATGTGCCCGATCGTGTCGTCGAGCATCGCTCGCTTCACAACTACCTGCGCGAACGTCTCGAGAGCCTCGAGACCACCCAATCGGTCAAAAAGGCTGGCTTGTTCGGTCATGCTTCCTCCAAGGTGCTGAGATCCGGCCCACAACTCCTGCGGCCGTGCTGTGATACGCCTCACGAATATGCCGAATACCAAGCCCGACAAGGATGTGCGAGCCTTACATCGTCACCGTTATCGGTGTGCACGCGGCACAGACGCCAGCTGTAACCCCGAGGCAGCAGAACACGGCGATGGGCCGGATCGTGAGACTGCGCGTGTGCGGGCCGGCCGCGATCACGGCCTGCAGGTACGGTCGGCGTCCTCCGTCGTGACTACCGGCCTAAGACGCCTTTGGCGGGTGGACTGATTCCCGTTTCGATCCACGATGATCAACGCACTCGAACCGTAAACATCGTCGGACCCGGCCACTTTTCACTCGGTGCCAGAAGCGTCGCCAGGGTCGGCTCCTGGGTGAACCGCAGATTCCAGTAGCGGTCAGCGCAGATCAAGTAGGGGTCGGTAGCGAAATCCTCAGTGACAATATCGAATTGCGTCTCGACATTCGCGGCGAAATATCGCTGTGCGTACTGGGTGCAGTCACAATCAAATTCACGTGATGCGGTGATTACCGTGAGGGTAGAGGTTGCCACGGCGGGTACACGCCGCGTACGCCCACTTCCTCCGCTCAGCCTGGCAGTCCTTGCGCGAGTAGACCTTTCGCGACAGGTGCTGGCTGATCCAGGCCGACGGACCCGTCAGCAACGTTCAAGGCTCGCTCATCGCCTGCGGAGCCGCGGATGATCCCCGAGTGTCGCTGGCGGCGAACGGCATCCGTGTCGGCACTGCCGTCACGCGCAATATCGCACTGGGCCGGGCCGCAGCGCCACTGATCCAAAACCTGGCTGCCGGGGAAGAACTCGAACCCACCGCACTCCACACCTTCGTGGTTCTCACTCATGAGTGAGTGGCCATTTCGAAATATTTATTCGGACACTCTGACGCGTGCGTTGTCAATTCGCCCGCTGGGTTGGATGAGTATGGGCTTGCCCGACTCCTGCCACCCGCCAGTAGGTGATCGCGATCGCCCAGACGAGCACGAACAGGCCGACGATGACGAAGCCCATGTTGTCGAGGCTGATGTTCGAGATCCAGGTGGTCACCGGGTCGTCGAGGTCCCATTGGTGGTGGATCAGTCCGATGAGTTCGATGCTTCCGATCAGGAACGCTACCGCGATGGACAGACCCGTGATCGTGAAGTTGTAGTAGACCTTCCGAACCGGGTTCGAGAAGGCCCAGTGATAGGCGACGTTCATGAAGGTGCCGTCCAAGGTGTCGAACAGGCTCATGCCGGACGCGAACAGCAGTGGCAGACATATGACGGCGTACCAGGGTAGACCGGCCGCGGCACCTGATCCGGCCATTACCATGAGGGTGACCTCGGTCGCGGTGTCGAATCCGACGCCGAAGAGGAAGCCGACGACATACATCTGTCCTGGGCGGCGGATCGATCGGGTGAGCCGCCCGAGAATGCGGTTCATGAAGCCTCGGCTGTCGAGGTGCCGCTCGAGTTCGGATTCATCGAAATGTCCCGCCTGCATGGCGCGGAACACGCGCCAGATGCCGGCCAGCGAAACCAGATTCACCGCGGCGATGACATACAGGAAACCTCCCGAGGCCAGCGTCGAGGTGATCTCCAGCCGCTGGCGCGCCGAGGAACCATCGCTGGTCAGCGTCGTGGCGAACCTGATGCCCGAGGCTATGCCCGCGGCCAGCAGTATCACGATCGTGGAATGCCCGAGGGCGAACCAGAACCCGACCGAGACCGCCCGCTTGCCTTGTGCCATGAACTTGCGGGTGGTGTTATCGATAGCGGCGATGTGATCCGCGTCGAAGGCGTGCCGAGCTCCGAGAGTGTATGCGGTGATGCCCAGGCCGAGCCCGAAGACCTGGGTGCCGACCCGGAAGTGGTGCGGCGCAACGAGTATCGCCAGGATTCCGAATGCGATCAGATGCAAAGCTGTGATCAGGGCGATGAGACCGGCTGTACGCCAGGCGTTCTCGTGACGCCGCCGCCGGGTCTCAGGTGCCGCGGTCACGACATCGATCGTGGGAAGGATTGTTTCGGTCATGGGGTCAGCGCTCGATGAAGTCGTCGTCACGAAATTCCCCGGCCGGTCGGTGCCCGGCGAACTCGTCCTCGCGCCGACGTAACTCGACGCGCCGGATTTTGCCGGAAATGGTCTTCGGTAGCTCGAAGAATTCGAGGCGGCGCACGCGTAGGTACGGTGCGAGGTGCTCGCGGGCGTACAGCAGGATCGCTCGCGCGGTATCGGGGTCGGGTTCGTACCCGTCGACGAGGGCGATGTAGGCCTTGGGCACCGCGAGTCGGACGGGGTCGGGCGCCGGGACGACGGCGGCCTCGGCGACCGCGGGGTGCTCGATCAGCACCGACTCGAGTTCGAATGGGCTGACCTTGTAGTCCGAGGCTTTGAAGACGTCGTCGGTGCGGCCGATGTAGGTGATGTAGCCGGCATCGTCGCGGGCAGCGACATCACCGGTGTGGTAGACGCCATCTGCCATGGCGGCGGCGTTGCGGTCGGGGTCGCCCTGGTAGCCGGTCATCAGGCTCAGCGGAGCTGCCTGTAGGTCGATACAGATTTCGCCCTCGCCCGGGCCGTGAACGGTTGCTCCGTCCGGGTCGATGAGTACTACCGGCACTCCGGGCAGCGGGCGTCCCATGGACCCGGGCTTGACGGGTTGTCCCGGTGTGTTCGCGATGCCGGCGGTCATTTCGGTTTGCCCGAACCCATCGCGGATGGTCAGGCCCCAGCGCTGCTGGACCTGATTGATCACTTCGGGGTTGAGTGGTTCGCCGGCGGCGATCGCCTCGCGCAAGGCGCCCGGACCGGCGCCGAGGTCGGCGTTGATCAGCATTCGCCACACTGTGGGAGGTGCGCAGAAGGTGGTCACACTTTCGGTGCGGATCTGTTCGAGCAGTGCGCGGGCATCGAACCGGGTGTAGTTGTAGACGAACACCGTCGCTTCGGCCAGCCAGGGTGCGAAGAAGTTCGACCAGGCATGCTTCGCCCATCCGGGACTCGAGATGTTCAGGTGCACATCACCCGGTCGCAGTCCCAGCCAGTACATCGTCGAAAGATGTCCGACGGGGTAGGACAGGTGCGTGTGCTCGACGAGTTTCGGTCGGCTCGTGGTGCCGGAGGTGAAATAGAGCAGCAGCCGATCGGAACTCGAGTTTGCCGGATGGGGGGTCGCGATGCGGGCTGCCGTGGGTGAGATGTCGTACGCGGCAACATAGTCGAGCCAGCCCTGAGGTGTCGCGGCATTGCCCACTGCGAAGCGCAGGTAGCCGCCCGGGACACCGTCGAGCTTGGGCGCATCGGTGGCGTTGCAGATCACCGCCTTGGCCGAGCCTCGCTCGAGCCGGTCGATCAACTCTGCGGTTCCGACCGCTGTGGTGGTGGGCATCAGTACCGCACCGAGCCGGATGAGCGCGAGCATGCTCTCCCACAGCTCGACCTGGTTACCGAGCATGACCACGACGCTGTCGCCACGCCCGATTCCGTGCGCGGCCAGGTGGGCGGCGACCTGCTCGGAGCGAGTCACCATCTCATCGAAGGTGTGGCAGCTGCGGCCTCCGTCTTCTTCGACGATGACCAGCGCGGGCCGGTTGTTGCCGCGGGCGAACGAGTCGAACCAGTCGTGCGCGAAGTTGAACGTTGCCCCGACTTCGGGCCACGCGAACGTAGCCAGCGCCTCTTCGTACGACGTGCGCGTGGACTGCAGGTGGTCGCGCGCGGCCCGCAAGGCCGCTGTGGGGGCACTCATCGTGAGCTTTCTCCGAAAGGTCGAAATGGGTTGGTGTCATTGGTTTCTGCCGGGCCGAGAGGCTGAAGGGAATCTCGACCCGGCAGGTCTTCAGCAGCGCGTCCGCTCGCGCAGTTCGGATCAGACCGGTGAGGAAACTCGCGCGTCGCGCATCATCCCGGTGTGCTGGTGGCAGTTGATGTACTCGAAGATCTGGTGCTTGCTGTCGGACACGGAGACCTCGTGATAGAGCCGCAGCTTCTCGAGCCCGGTGACGACGCGGAAGAAGGTGACGAAGATCCGCAGGTGGGTCGGGTGCGATTCGGCCCATCGTTCGAGCAGGTCGAGCGAGCGCCAGTGCCCGATGTCGTAACTCTCGTCGAGTTCGTTGCCGTCCAGGTCGATGCTGCGGACGAAACGATTGCTGTAGCAACCGACGGACTCGCCGTTGTCACGCAGGAAGTCCATACCTGCTTGCAGAGTCGGCAGGATCTCCTCGAAGTACAGTGCGCGCTCGGTGGCCTCGGCTGCGCGCCAGTCCTGACCGGATCGGATCAGCGCGATGTTGTCGTGGCCACGGATGATCACGCGACCGCCCTGGGCCGGATCGCCCGAGACGACGGTCAGTTCGTCGGCGGGTTTGAGCCAGTCGGTTTGCGACAGGGGGGATGCGGTCGCGCATGGACCCCCAGTAGCCGTGTTCACTGATCTCGCCGCTGCTTTCCCGCATGATGCCGCCCACACCGGGAAAGTCTTCGGTGAATGCGTACAGCGTCTCGAGCTGCTCGGCCCTCGGGGCGAGGATTTCCCGGAAGTAGCCGAGGCCCTCGGTGAGGCGATCCTCGGATTCCCACCAGCCGGTGACCGCGTCCGAGCGCAGCCAGCGGCAGAACGCGGCCGCGTCGGCCCAGTAGGCGACCACCATGAGGTTGTGGTGGTCCTGGTTGTCGATGTGGTGGGTCAGGTCGTGCTGGATCGGGCCGTCCGGGCTCTCGAAACTGCCCACGATGTCACGCAGAGCCGCGAGTGCGGCAGGACGTTGCGACTGCTGGGCGTGTTGGACGCCGAGATAGGCCATGACGACCTGCTCCAGAGATTCGTCGGCGCGGGCCACGAACATCGGGAACGGTGGCTCGTAGTCGTCCGGGACGCGGCGGGACAGAGTGCGCGGGCACTGTAGGTGGGTATCGATGGCAGATTCCATAGGGTTCCTTCTCAGCGTGATCCGGGTTCAGGCGCGGGCCCGATCGATCGCGATCGGCTCGGTGTGCGCCTGGTGGTGGTTGCGATTCGGCGGGAGGGCGAGCACGTCCCGGGTCTGCCGGTCCACCGCCTCTCCGCTCAGCACGCCGTGGTCGGTCAGGACAGCCTCGAGCGCCGCGACCCAGTGCTGGTAGTAGGACCACGGTGTATCGTCGACGCTCTCCCACTGCTGAATGGACGCGATGAGCGCGGCCTGGAATCGGGACCAGTCGAACCCCAGGTGGTTGTGTGCCGTGACCGCCATCGCGAATGCCCGGATCTCCCAGGGGTGTTCGAATCCCAGCTGAGCGGGATCAGCCCCAGGCATGCCACAGACCAATTCCTCGACCTCACGACGGGCCCGAGCGAGGTCTGACGGGCTGGTATAGGGGGCTGGGAGCACGATCGAGCCGGTCATGACGCGACGCTCCCGACCGTCCCGACGCCGATCATCGAGTCGCGGGTGATCAGTCCGACGAGTTGCTCCTGCGACCAACCCTCGGTACCGGCCGGACGCTGCGGGAGCACCCAGTACCGCATTTCGCTGCTGGAGTCCCATACGCGGACCTCGACGGTCTCGGGCACGGTGAAGCCGAAGGCCTCGCGCAGAACCCTGCGCGGTTCCCGGGTGATGGCGGCGCGATATTGCGGGTCCTTGTACCAGTTCGGTGGGAGGCCGAGCACGGGCCACGGGTAGCAAGAGCACAGTGTGCACACGATGATGTTGTGCACGGTGTCGGTGTTCTCCACGACCACCATGTCCTCGCCCTGCAAACCGCTGATTCCCAGCTCTTTGCAGGCCGCGCTCGCATTTTCGACCAGGCGAGCCTTGAATTCCGGGTCGCTCCAGGCCTTGGCGACAACCTTTGCGCCGAGCTGCGGCCCGACTTCATGCTCGTAGATTTCCACCATGCGGTCGATGGCCTGGGTGGTCATGACGCCCTGCTCGATGAGCATGGACTCCAGGGCCTTGACTCTGGCGGCGATTTCTTCCTGGGTGCGGATTTTCGCGCTCACGCGGGGGCTCCTTCGGTGGTGGCGGTGGGGGTGACGAGCTCGATGTAGGGGTCCCAGACGTCGAAATAGACGGATTGGTTGGGTTCGGCGTAGTCCGCACCCCACAGTTCGGTGCTGGTGAAACGGACGGTGTAGACGTGTTCGGGGTTCTCGCCCAGGCCGTTGCCGGCCGTGTCGGGATAGATGAAAGTGCCGTGGGCCAGCACGATTTCCCCGACCGCGCCCCGGATGTACCGCGCGCGGCGGGTATGGCCCTTCGGGGCCGAGCGGTCAACGCGCACGATGTCCCCGACGCCGAAGCGGGCCGCCTTGCTGGACTCTCGTTCGGCGGTGGCGCCGGCCGGGACGACGGCCTCAACGAAGGCGAGCAGTTCGGGGTCGGTCTCGTGCTGCGGCAGCGGGGCCTCGGGGTTGGCCAGGTAGAACTCGGTGCGCCGGTCGAGTTCGGCCATGTCGAGTTTGCCCAGCTTCGCACCGTAGTGCTCGACCGTGTGGACCCAATGCTCGTAATACGGTGATCTGAGGTAGACGGCCGGGTCGATCAGTTCGATGCCGTGGCGGAATTCGTCGATACCGAAGAAGCCTGCCCGGAAGCACATGGCGAACATCGGGAATACCGCCTTCTCCCACTCGGCGCGGAAGACCGGCTCCTGGTCCGGGACGATGACCGGGCCGACACCATCGGTACCGGCGAGATCGAACACTCCGTTCATGCGGTGAGCTCCTTGTTGTAGTCGGGTGCGGTGAGCGTTCCGAGCGTCTGCTCGAAAACATGGGCGGCGCGCAATACCGCCGCGTCGTCGAACCTCTTGCCGATGACCATCAGCCCGACGGGCAGGCCCATGGTGAGGCCGGCCGGGATCGTGCAGGCAGGGTGGCCGGTGACATCGAAGGGCGATGTATTGGACAGCATCTCCAGGGCGCGGCCCAGGATCTCCTCGACCGGAGCGTCCGCAGGTGGGATCTTGCTGGCAGTGATCGGCAGTGTGGGCATCACCAGGACGTCGTAGGAGTCCAGCACGTTGTCGTACGCGGCAGCCAGAACGCCCTCCAGATTGCGCGCCTTGGCATAACCGGCGCCGAACCCCTCACGCAGAGCATAGGTTCCGCCGATGGCGACCAGCTTCACGGTTTCGGGGAACGCCGAGGGGTCGCGCCGCCACTGCCGCCCGTAGAACGCCATCTGCTGCGGATCGTAAGCGCCCTTCCAATTCAGGCCGTACGCGTTGCCGTGCACCATTTGCCAGGTCGCGCCCTCCACCGAGATGACGTCCCACAGCGCGGCACCGTGCTTGTGCCACGGGACGGAGACTTCCTCGGCGTGGTGTCCCGCAGCGGTCAGCTTCTCGATCGCTTGGCGCACAACGGAGTTCACGCCCGCATCCGAGTTGGACTGCTCGAACCCCTCGGAGACCACAGCAATCCGCAGACCGCGATCGACCTGCTCGAGTGCGGCGATGTAGTCCGTGCCGGCGATGCCGGCGGGCTGGCGAGGGTCCTTACCATCCGCGCCCGCGATCACCGTCAGCATCGCCGCGGCATCGGCGACGGTCGATGCGATCGGTCCGAGGTGATCCAGCGACTGTTCGATGGGAAACGCTCCCGTATACGGCACCAAGCCGAAGGTGGGCTTGAACCCGACGACGCCACAGAACGAGGCCGGGATTCGAATGGATCCCCCTTGGTCACCACCGATCGCGAAGTCGACAGAACCCGAGGCGACGAGGGCGGCGCTGCCGCTCGAGGATCCGCCCGTCGTGCGCTCGCGATCCCACGGATTCCGGACCGGACCCGTCTTGGAGGTGTGGGAGGCACCGGAAAAGCAGAGGTCTTCACAGACCGCCTTGCCCGCAATGGTCGCTCCCGCGTCCAGGAGGCGAGCCACAACTGTGGCATCCGCGCTGGGAACGAAGCCGCGGACGGTCTCCGAACCGTTCATCATCGGAATGCCGGCGACCGCGACATTGTCCTTGATCGCGACGCGGCGGCCCGAGAGCGGCCCGTCGACACCGGCGGACAGATCGGTGGTCACGTACCAAGCACCGAGCGGATTGTCCGACGGCTCGGACCACCGCCGCACGGGCGCTGTCGGAGCCGCGTCACGCGCATACAGCTCGTCGACCACCTTCCAGGAGCCGAGCAGTCCCGATGCCGCCGAGTGGTACGCGTCCAGGTCTTCCGCGGGAATGCCGAGCCGCAACTCGTCGGCGATGTCCTCGACGGCCCGCCGCGAGGGTTGCACCATGTCAATCCTCCAATATGTCATTCAGTGTTGGCGTATTGAAGGATGGACCGGTGGCGCGGATCACGTCAAGAGGTGAGCCGAAATCGACTCGGACGCGTAACGGTGCGCAATATCGGCGAAACACGGAGCGACACCTCATGGACGACCACTTCCAGAGCCCGCATGCGGCAAGCCAGCGTGTTAACATGTCAAGAATCGGTGACACATTCGGCGACGTGGAGGGCAGGGAATGAGCAGAAGCGCCGCCCAGTCGGCATTCGAAGCGCTCTCGGATCCCACCCGTCGGCGAATCCTGCATCTGCTGTCCGAGTGCGAGGAAACCACTGCCGGCGCCCTCGCCGATGCGATCGCCGAGGTCGGGCGCACCGCGGTCTCCAGTCATCTCCGGGTGTTGCGTAACGCGGATCTCGTCATCGAGCGGCGCGAAGGGCGATTCCGGTACTATTCGCTGCACCCGGACGGCCCGATGCAGGATGCGCTCGGTTTCCTCCAGTCGATCCTCGCTCAGGGGCTGGTTCGCAGTGACGCAGGCGAGCCGGATCGTGATCGCGTCACCGAGGTACCAACTCCGGGACGGGCGGACGAAGCCCCCCGTGATCGATCGCACCGCGCCTCGTAAACCTCACCACCCGCGACGTCGCGTAAATCCGTCGGAAGTACTACGCAATGCAGACTGTGGTTCTCATAGCAGGCGAGCACTACCCCATCCCCGCCGAGGAACTCTTCGCCTCCTTCGGTTGCGGCACCACCGGTGGCTGGCTACTGGGAGCCACCTGCGATGCCGTACGCCCGGGTGCCACGGTCTCCGCAAGCATCCCACTCGGATCCGACAGCGCCGATGTGGTGCTGCTCGGGCGAATCAGCAGCTGCGTGCCCGGCTCCAAGATCACCATCACCCACGACCAGCCGTGGCGAGGCCGTATCCATCTGCGCTTCACCAACGAACCAGGCGGTTCCCGGCTACGCGTCAGCGCAGAGCTGGACGACGCCGGATTGGCCTGGTGGATGGAGCAACGCGGCTGGAACACCACCGCGGTCGCGGACCCCGGGACTCACCGGGTCGGACTGCTGACCAGCAAGACCGGCCCGGGCGCCATCTTCGCCGTCACCTGCGAATACCTCGCTCGCCTGGCCGTCGAACAAATCAACGCCGACGGCGGAATCACCGGTTGTCGCGTCGAATTGGTCATCCACGACGATGCCACCGACAGTGGGCGCGCCGCGCTCGAAGCCCGGCGAATGGTCCAATCCGGCTGCCGCGCAATCATTGCCAGCGTCACGAGCGCCAGCTTCGAGGCCGTCCGACGCACGGTCGCCACGGCCGGTCTTCCGCTGATCCACCCCGTACTCAACGAAGGCGGGCGCGGCGAGCCCAACGTCTTCCGCTGGGGCGAGCGCCCATTCGCCCAGATGCGCGCCGCCGCACCATCGCTGACACGCGAAGGCACGGGACCGAATTGGTTCCACATCGGAAACGACTACTCCTGGTCGCACGGCGCGCACCGAGCAGCCACCCAGGTGATCGAGGAGGATGGCGGCAGCCTCCTGCGGTACGCCTTCACCCCGCTCGGCACAACCGACTTCGCACCACTCATCGACAAGATCCGGGCCAGCGACGCCAGCCGGGTCCTGTCCTCCCTGGTCGGCGCGGACGAGGTGTCCTTCGAACGCCAACTGTGGCAATCAGGACTGCGTGAACGTTGCTCGGTTCTGTCTCTCGTCCTGGAAGATTCCACCCGCGAACGCATAGGCGCACCGGCCGCCAACGGCATCTGGACCGCATTCGGCTACTTCAACACCCTCGATTCACAGTCCAACCACGACCTCACCCGCCGGTATCGAGATACCTACGGCCGCTGGGCACCGCCGATATCGTCGTTCTCCGAAGCCGTCTACGAAGCGATCCTCCTATACGCCTCGGCCGCACGTGCCGAGGACGACATCCTTCGCAGCCTCCGGCGAGTCACCGCAGACCTCCCACGCGGTCACGTATCAGTGAACGGTCCCCAAGTCATGCGTCAGCGAATCCACGTGGGCCAGGCAGCCGGAGACGGCTATCACCTCGCAGAGCAGTGATTGGCTCATCGACCGGACTTGCCGACAGACAGAGTCCTTCCGCTACGGCCCAGTGAATGAACCACCAAAGACGGTGAGACTCTCCAAATTCCCGAAAGTCGTGGCCGGATTCGAATATCTGCCATGACGGGGCGAGTGGGCCCGGCTTCGAGATTCGGGTGCAACTCAACCGATCCGGCCTTCGCGACCGGGTTCGGTGCTCAGATGAACCGAACAGAAGCACCTCGCCGCAGCTCGCGCGGCGACGCACCGAACCGGCTGCGGACCATCCGGCTGAAGCTCGCAGGATCGACAATGCCGCAGGCGGCCCCGATCTTGGCGACCGAGTCGCGCCGGTGAGCCGGGGAGGTGAGGAGCTCCACCGCCGTGCGCAGTCGCTGTTCGCGGATGAACGCTGCCACGGTCTGTGGTTCGGTATCGAAGAGTCGATGCAGGTAACTCGGAGAAATCCCGCAGGCAGCGGCGACCGCCCGGGGAGAAAGGTCCGGATCGGCCAGACGTTGCTGGATGTAGGCGCGCGCCATCACGCGGAACATGGATGCATCGATGGACGGCTCGTCGACGGCGATCAGGGGCCGGACGGTGGCCAGCAGCGAATCCTGGATCGCGCTCGCTTGACTCGGCCCCAGTGCCTCACGACCGGGCACTGCGAAGGAGCTGATCAGTCGTCGAGCGACGCGGCCGACACCGGTGCGGGCCGACCGTGGCCTGATGGTGCAGCCGCGGAGGGTGGCCTCCGGAAGATCCAGCCGGTTCTTCGGCAGCAGCGCGATCGTGTAGTCGAAGTTCTCGCGCGTGCGGAAGTCGAAGGGGCGGCTGCTGTCGTAGAAGGCGAAGCTGCCGGCGTGCAGCGCCGCGCTCCGACCGTCCTGCTCGACCACCGTGCTCCCGTGGGTGACGAAGACGATGTTGAGCTGTTCGGGATCGCCGCCTCGCCGGATGTCCTGCTCCCGGCGCTGGAATCGGTGTTCGGTGCCGGCGATGCGACGCACGTGGGTATCGGCGAACTCGACGGCCTGGATGCGCCCCTGCAGGTTGCGGCTCGCGGGCGTGACGAGCAGCGGCACGAAGTGATCACACACGCTCTCGTGCCAGTAGTCGTATCGCTCGTTGGCCGGGACGACACGCGTGTCAACGTCCATATAAAGAGTCAACCATGTGACCTCCGTCGCGGTGTTTCTTCGAGGTTGCCTTTCTTGTCATTGCGTCTACAGACATTGACGCATCGCGCCGGCTCCCTGACAGTCGGAAGCGTCAGTTCTCGATGGGAAAGGCCAGGAAGATCACTGAGGTTCAGGACCGGAGCGTGTTCAAGCCGGAGTACGTCCGGCTTTACGAGCAGCTGTGCTCGGCCATTCTCAACGGCCAACTGTCGCCGGGCTGCAGGCTGCCGTCGAGTCGACAGTTGGCCGAGGACCGGGGCGTATCGCGCAACACCGCCCTGGCCGCCTACGACCAGCTGATCGCTGAGGGATACGTCGAGACAAGGCAGGGATCGGGAACCTACGTCGCCCGGTCCATCCCGGACCACATCACCAGGCCCCGCAGGATCGCCCCCACCCTCTGGCCGACCCACGCCGAACTCTCCCGGCTCTCCGCACCCCCACCCCGAGCCGCCCCGGTCCCGACCGGCCTTTCGGAGAGGGGACGGCTCCTGACCAACCTGCCGCGGATGCCGATCGCCGAGCTGCCGGTCGAGGTCGCCGGGGGAACCGCCTTTCGGGTCCGATTGCCGGCCTTGGATGAGTTCCCCGTCGTCGGATGGACCGACATCCATGCCGCCGCTGCGCGGTACCCGACGGTCCGGATGATGCGCTACCACGATCCGCTGGGCGATCGCCGTTTGCGTGAGGAGATCGCCGCACATTTGGCCATCGGCCGAGGGATCGACTGTTCACCGGATCAGGTGATGGTCGTGAGCGGCTCCCAGCACGGCGTCGACTTGGCTGCACGCGTCCTGCTCGACCCGGGCGATGCGGTGTGGTTGGAGGACCCCGGCGACCTCGGCGCCCGTGCCGCTCTCGCAGCAGCCGGCGCCGAGATCATCCCCGTTCCGGTGGACGCCGACGGGATCGACGTGGCGAGCGGAGTGGCACGCAGGCCGAGCGCGCGGATGGCGTTCGTGACGCCGTCCCACCAGTTCCCGATGGGTGTCACCATGTCGCTGGAGCGTCGGCTGGCGCTGCACGAGTGGGCGGCGCGGACCGGAGCCTGGATCGTCGAGGACGATCAGGACTGCGAGTTCCGCTACGAGGGCCGCCCGTTGGCCGCGTTGAAGTCCGTCGACGAGAACCATCGCGTCATCTACGTGGGGACGTTCAGCAGGACGATGTTTCCCGGCCTACGGCTCGGCTACCTCGTGCTGCCGCCGGAGTTGATGAACGCGTTCGTCGCAGTGCGGCTCAGTACGGACGTCCACCGCAGCACTGTGGATCAGGTCGCCATGGCCGAGTTCATGGCGCGCAGGGGTTTCGCCCGTCACCTACGGCGATTGCGCAAGGTCCACGGCGAGCGGAGAGGACTCCTGCTCTCCGAGCTCGCACGGCTTCTCCCGGAGCTCACCGTCCTGCCCTCGCACGGCGGGCTTCATCTGGTGGCCCGGCTCCCGAATGACCATGACGACGTTGCGGCATCACACGCGGCTGCGGCACGCGGCATCCACGCCTGGGCACTGTCGACCCATGCGATCGAGAACCGGCAGGCTCCCGCGTTGCTGTTGGGCTACGCCGGCGTCAGACCGTCCCACATGGCCGGAGCAGTGGGCGTACTCGCGGAAGTTCTGCGGGGTCCGAAGAAGAGAGATGACTGAAGAAGGACAGACATGACTGAAACCGAATCTGCCCAGGATTCCCCCAAGTGGCGTGTGGAGGTGTCGAAGGCTTGCATCTCGTCAGGGATCTGTCTGAGGGTGGCGCCCGGCCACTTCGAATTCGTCGGCGTCCGCGCGCGTCCGACGGCCGGCCTGGTCCACGACGCCGAGCACGCCGAGCTCCTCACGGACGCCGCAGATGACTGCCCGGTCGGAGCGATCTCAGTGAAGGAGGAATAGGCCCGACAGCGAACGGCCCGGCAGCCCACAGCGTTTGCGGGCTGCCGGACCCAGCTAGCGAGGCAGCCCTCGAGGATCCGCCAGGTTATTGTCGCCCGTCGTTGACGGAGACGACCTCGCCCGGCCGGATCTCCGCCACGGCTCCGTCGAGGTACCCGACCTCGACGGAGCCAAGGATCAGATAGAGCGTCTGACCACTCTCGAACGTGTAGGAGAAGGTCTCGGCTTCGACCGCCCGAAGGCTACGACGAGTGGGCTCCCATCGGACCCCGACTGAACGAACCGAGATCCCCGCCGGCGACGTCGGTCATCAGGCTCACCCGGCTGCGCCGGCGCTCTTGGGAGCCGGCCAGTGGACCCCGACGCTCTCCATGCCCGCCATCACATCCATCTCGGGGTTGGCCTTCAGAACGTCCTTGAACGAGGGGCTCCCGACGACCACCGACTTGAACGAGCGGAGGAACTCGTCGATCTCCTTCGCCTCCCGCGCAGGGAGGTTGAACTCGGTATAGGCCGGCGTCACGATCTCGTCGAAGAGCGCATCCCAGTACTCCTCAGTGATGCCCATGCCACGGTGCGCTGTGGCCATATCCGGTCCGGTGTATGTATGCGGGCCACCCCAGTGCTCACCGAGGAACTCCACGAAGCCTGCGATCTCCTCCTGCACCTCGGCCTGCGTTTTGTGGTTCCAAATGTGGCCGATCGTCGGATTCAGCATGGCCCGCTGCACCAAGGTCCGTGCCAGGAACTTGACGGTGTCCAGGCCGCCCAGCCGGTAGTAGAGGCTCGTCTCGTCTGTCATCTGCCTACCTTCACTATCAAGAGTGGATGTGTGGTGATGACGCTATTGCCCCGCCCAGCGAGCCGTAAGTTCCACTTGGCGTGCGAGTGAAGGTGCCAGTCCGCAACGGACCACGATCAACCGCGTGCCCGCGTATCAGGTTTTAGAAGTCCAGGTCGACAGATACGTGTAGGAGTCGGACCGGAGCGCGGTATCGATGTTGCCATCGGTCCGGCCCGCCCTCTGAACCTGCCGTGCGCCTCCCCTGCGCGACAGGCTCTCCGCGGGTTATGCCATTGTGACAGTGACTGTTTCCGGTTCGCGCCAACGCCAGGGTGTTGCGATGTTGTAGCTGCAGAAGCGGTAGCGGGTGACTTTTACTTCCCCAGGGCCGGAACATCGCGGTTCGTCCGTCGCGGATCTGCCAGCCGGGCAGGAACCGAGGGTCTGGACTCAACCACGCACCCCGCCCCGCAGACAGTCGATCGGAATGCAGGCCCACAGCTTCAAAACCCAACCATCGGGCGGTGGTGACCTGTCGTGGATACTGGCAACGCAATACTCGTGGCTGCTGCTCTACACCACCGGAGCCGTCTGGTACGCCAGTGATCGAGATGACCCAGTAGCGAACAACCACAGGGAAGTCACCGTACGCCAATGGGTCCCAGCCGACGCCGTCAGACTACCCACCGCCGAAGAACTCGAACATTGGCGATCACGATCCACAGGGTAATGCCCCAGGAGATGCCACACGAACACCTCCCGAGACACGCCGGGCAAGCGGCAGCACCCAAAGAAACCACGTACGCCCAGCAACACGTCCGTGTACGGACTAATAGCATCAAAACGGCTCGGGTATCCCCACCAACCCGCCGCGAACCACCGCCCTATAACTGATAATCGGCCTGGATTATCAGTTGCCTCCGCCGAAACCCCAGGTCGTCCCCGTTCCCATGTTCGATGTGCCCCGCCGGGGGCGCTCCTGGGACCACCGTTCGCCGAGGT
The DNA here is from genome assembly GCF_000308615.1 of Nocardia jiangxiensis NBRC 101359. Classification (GTDB taxonomy): domain Bacteria; phylum Actinomycetota; class Actinomycetes; order Mycobacteriales; family Mycobacteriaceae; genus Nocardia; species Nocardia jiangxiensis. The sequence continues at coordinate 86,713 of NZ_BAGB01000168.1, read as the reverse complement.
CAGGCAGTGGTTCCGGTTCGCAGACAGACCTACACGACCAAGAAACCGCAGGTCGCGTGTCGCAGGTTCGCGCCCTAGGGGGTTGCTGTCAGCTAGCACCCCAGCTCAGAGCGTCTTTTCAGAGGGTTCAGCGTGGGGGGTGCGATCGAGGTGAAGGCTAGAGGGAGGCGAGCCGGTCCGCGCAGGGTGACGTGTTCGCGATACTGCGGCTGTTCACAGACCAGGCGGGGGTCGCGGACGCGGCGTGCGAACCGGTTGAGGGCCACGGCCGCTTCGAGACGGGCCAGTGGGGCGCCGAGGCAGAAGTGTTGTCCTAAACCGAAGGCCAGATGCCGGTCGCCGCGGGCGGGATCGAATCGGTCGGGGTCGGTGAAGACGGCCGGGTCGCGGTTGGAGGCGGCGAGCAGCAGGACGACGAGATCGCCGGCGCCAATGTCGATGTCGGGCAAGGCGATCGCTTCACGCGTGATGCGTGGAACCAGCTGTACCGGTGGGTCGTAGCGCAGGCTCTCCTCGATCACCGAGGTGGCGAAGGCGGGAGCGGTGCGCAGGATGGCCAGGTGATGGCGGTGGCCGTAACTCAGCAGGGTGAGGGCGGTATTGGCGATGAGGTTGACGGTGGTTTCGTGCCCGGCGATGAGCAACAGGGCACAGGTGGCGATGAGCTCGTCGTGGGTCAAAGCATCGCCGGAATCAACGCCTGAGTGCGAGGCCATCCTCTTGCGAGCGCCGCCGCCACATCCTGGAGCGGAAACCTTTGGGCCACAAGGTGTTTCCGGCACATCCTTGTGAGCTGCGAGAAACTCGAGTGTCGTCCGGAAATCCTCCCCTATGTATGTGAGTGACATACGAATCGCAGGCTTCTTGAACAACGTCGTCAGCGAGATCTGCGGCTGCCAGGACGATACGCCGATACCGCCGATCACACTGCCCGATCTGACGAATCCCGATCCTTCGCTCGCACACCGAAAGCTCGCCTACTGCCGCCGCTCGGTTCGAGTTCCTGTTCCGATGTCACGGTCCGAGGAACAATCGTTCGCACGGCAATCGTTTCAGGTGCAGATGTTCCTCAAACGATTCCCGAACGAATTCTATTGTATACCAATGCTTTCGCATCCAGTCATCGATCAGATTTCGCGATGCCACTGCGGTTGCCACGTAGTCGAAGACCATGCCGTCCAGCCATATCCGCAGGTGTATGTCACTTCCGTGCGGAGCCCATGCCTCGAAATTCATGACCCAGAGTCACTACAGTCGGTATTGGGGTAGCCCTCTGACATATCGAGGGCGAAGACACCACTGGCGGCGGTCCCGCGATCAGCTACAGTCGATTTCATGTCAACCTTTCCGGACGAGGAACCGACACCTCTTTGTTGGCTCCTGCCCCCAACAAGTCACCTGGCACCACCGACGCCTCTTTCGCAAAGATGCCGATTCCGAGTGCGGGTAGTCAGCCCCGGCCCCATGGAGCAGGGCATCACGGTCACTACAGCGCGGCATCGAACCAGTCCTCGGAGATGAGGCGGCAGATTCGACCGCCTCCCGGTGGAGTCGTCAGTTACGCCGGTAACCGACCACACCGGATACTGTTGCGACCAAGAATCCCGCGAGAGCCAAGTAGCCCCATCCGCAAGTTCGGCGCCGCATCGACGAAGCCGCCCGACGCCAGGGACCTTTGAGAGCCAGAACAGTGATCACCAGGGCGCCGACGCCGACCAGAGCCCACCCAGCAGCCAGTGTGCGGCTTTTGGGAATCGCGATAGCAAATGCGCCGACAACGATCGAGACGATGACGAGAACCCATGCCAGCCAGCCGAAGTAGGCGGCCTGGATAGTCGAGGAACTGTGGGCGGTGGCCCTGTGAAGGTCGGCGAAGCTGAGCCGGGCTATACAGCCAGGTCGGCCCGACCAAGCTCAGGACCAGACCGATGCCCGACACGGTTGTCGCCGCCATCGCGTTAGTACCGCCGGTGCTAATGCGCGCCGATCGTGTTGTACTATCCACGTCTTCTCCAGTTCTGTCGCAACGTTATCGTTTTCATTTATCGTTAGCGAAGACGATGTGGCTACTTCGGTTATTCGCCCCCGGGCGAGTGTGTAGCTCACCTCGACACCTCCGTGGCGCCCCGCCGGTCCTCCGCCGATTTCTCAATCGACACCGGCCACCGTGGTCGCGGTCCTTTTTGTGCGCCGGATGGCCTGCCACTGACCGGCCGCTGGTTGTCTCGTCAGACTGCCGATGCCGACTCTGCGTGGCCAGCGACGGGCATCCCGTCGCCTGTCCCGGTGATCGGAGCGGCTTGCAGGTCTTTGAAGACGCCGAAGCTTGTGGGCTGTTCGGTCATGTAGGGGAAGTGGAAACCGCATTTGGGGCACCGCTCGCGAAGGACTGCCTGCTCCTGACCGAGGTCGTAGGGCTTGTCCTGCAGTTCGTTGCAGCATGGACAGATGCGTAGAAGGCGAGTGCCCACCAATTCGAAGTTGGTAATGACATCTTCCATGATGGCACCGTTGGAAGCCCACGCTTTGGCATGCCTGTGATATGTATCCATATGCCAGTCGTAAAGCGCATCCTTACTCGCCCAGAAACTGCACTCGTTGAACCAGCTGCGGTCATCCGGGTGTTCCCACCAGGTCAGATGGAGGAATCCCGGCAATTTCATCAAGTGATGCCGGGTATCGGCAAATACAACCTTGAACTTCTCGTAAGCATCGGGGCTCGAGAACCGGACGCGCTGCATGCTCAGATAGATTGCCACGATGCGGCTTCTTTCTCGTTCGAAAATCAGATACACATTTGTTTGAAGATACGCGGCTGCGATGTGGCTCATGCCGTCGCTATTGTGTTACTTGGGGCGATCGCCTTCTCATCGAATCTTTCATTGCGAGTGTTTTCAGTGTGCGCGCGATGCCCAACGGGTATCGGTCTATTCGTTTACTGTGCGCGAGGGTGTGAAGGCGTTCGACGTATGCCGACTTGGTGATGCCGAATTTTGTCATGATGTCTTCTTCGGGCCCTCCTCCGAAGTGGCTCCAGCGGATGAAGAATTCGACCATGAGGTCGTCGTCGATTTCGGCGACTGTCTTCTTCGACGGGTCTGTGGACCGCATGAACAGATCGAATAGCCGGGGTAGTGTCAGCACGGGGTGGCCGGGAGCGTCGGGGGTACTGGGGGTTGCAGGCATGGTTCTTCGCGTTATTCGTCCGTTCGTTTCTCTAATGTGTGGGTGCCGATGCTGCGAGACAGCGTCATCTGTGAGCACTGCAGGGATATTCTGCGTTCGAGGAGCCGACAACAGTCGGGACCACGCGGAGTGATCGCCCGGCCCCGACTCGCTCGTGTGTTGCCGGATCATTGGTGTGGAACAACTACCGTTTTGGTTTCGGTATAAGAGTCGAACACCGCGGCTCCGTGTTCGCGGCCCCAACCGGACTGCTTGTATCCACCGAACGGCAGAGCGGGATCGAGCACGTTATAGGAGTTGACCCACACACTTCCCGCACGGAGTTCCGCCGCGACCTTGTGCGCCAAGCTCAGATCCTGTGTCCAGATGCCAGCAGCCAAACCGTAGGACGTGTCGTTCGCCGCCTCGATAACCTCCTCGGTGGTCTCGAAGCGCTGCACCGTCAGCACGGGACCGAAGATCTCCTCGTCGACGACCTTCATGCCGGGCCGGGTATCGACCAGGATCGTCGGCTCGACGAAGTAGCCGGTGTCACCGTGGCGGCCGCCACCGGCCACAACGCGGGCGCCTTCTTCCTCGGCGGCTTTCAGATAGCCGAGCACGCGATCCAGTTGTTCGGAGGAGACAACGGGTCCGATGAGTGCATCGGGGTCGAGGCTGTCGCCGATCTTGATGTGGCGGGCGATCTTGGCGATGCCTGCCACGACCTGGTCGTAGACATCCGCGTGCACAAACAACCTGCTAGCGGCGGTGCATGCTTCGCCCTGGTTGAAGAAGATCGCGTTCGCTGCTCCGGGGATGGCGGCTTCGAGATCGGCGTCGGCGAAGATGATGTTCGGCGACTTTCCGCCCAGCTCTAGGGTCACCTTTTTCAGGTTGTCCGCTGAAGCGTGAACGATTAGTTTCCCGACCTCGGTGGAGCCGGTGAACGAGATCTTGTCGACACCAGGGTGCGCGACGAGGGCCGCACCCACGCTTTCGCCGGTGCCCTGCACGATGTTGACCACCCCGTCGGGGATGCCTGCTTCCTGAATGAGCTGGCCGAACAGCGCCGCGGTGAGCGGTGTCTGCTCGGCTGGCTTGAGCACAACGGTGTTGCCGGCCGCCAGAGCCGGCGCGAGTTTCCACGACACCAGCAACAGCGGGAAGTTCCAGGCGATGATCGCCCCGACGACACCGACGGGTTCGCGGCAGGTGTAGGCCAGGTACTTGCCTGGCGATGCCGGGGCGGTGACCGGGATCGATTCGCCGACCAGTTTGGTGGGCCATCCGGCGAAATAGCGGAACCACTCCACTACTAGCGGTACGTCGACCAGTCGGGCCATCGTCACTGACTTGCCGGTGTCGAGGGCTTCCAGCACGGCGAAGTCCTCCGCGTGCTGTTCGATGAGATCCGCGATTCGCCACAGGATCTTGCTTCGTTCACCGGGGGTCAGGTCTTTCCACGGCCCGGCGATAGCGCGCCGTGCCGCAGCGACGGCAAGATCCACATCTTCGGCTGTGCCGTCCGCGACCTGTGCGAGGACATCGGTGGTGCTCGGGTTGATGGTGGGGAAGGTCGCGCCGGATTCCGATGCGACATGAACTCCGCCGATCAGGTGGGTGACCGGGGCGTTCAAAAGGCGCTGCGCGCCTTGGGGGAGATGGAGACTCACTGTCATTGCGTTTCCTATTCGGAGAATCGGACGGCCTGCGGGGTGAGCGGTGGTCAGCTCGGCAGTTCGTCCTTGGTGATCACCCAGAACTTCTTCACGAACGGGCCTTTGGAAGTCCAGGTGACGTGCACGCCGGACGGCAGCGCGATCAGATCACCGGCGCGGAAGTCGAACTCCTCACCGGTCTCGTCGTTGCGTACGTGTACCTCGCCCTCGAGAAGAAGGATTGTCTCGTCCCCGAGTGTGCCGGTGTACGGGGTGACCAGTGTGCCGTCGGCTTCGCTACCAGCGATTCCCTTCCCGGAGCGCCACAACCCCGACAGCAGCGTGCCGTTGCTCCCCTCGGGCCGCAGAATAACCAACTCACCCTTGGTGAGATCGCCTTCCAGCGGCTCGGTGAAGTCGTAGGGGGTCCACTCGGCGGGGTTGTCGTTGACGTTGGCGATGATCAGGTCATCGCTCTTGGTGCCGGTTGGCTTGTCACTGTCCCAGATGAACCAGGCCTTCTTGAAGTACGGGCCCTTGATCTCCCAGCGCTGTTCCAGACCTTTGGGCTCGTAGATGATGGATCCGGGCCCGACCTCGTACTGCATCCCGGTGGAGGTCACAGTGATGGCAGCCGAGCCCTCCAGTACTACCGCCGACTCGTCGCCCAGCGGCGAGGACCACACCACGGTGCCCGAACCGTCGGTATTGGCGCCCGGTGCGCCGGCGTGATAGCGCCAGAATCCCGCCGACAGGTTTCCGCTGGTCCCCTCGGGGCGGAACAAGGCGATTTCGCCCTGCGCATCCGAGCGGCCCAGCGCCGGCTCGGTCCATTCGAACGGCACCCACTCGTTCTCGGCCGGGTTCGCCGAACCCTTGTAAACACGGTCCTCGGCAACATTGGTCATGCCGATCTCCTCTTTCCATCGTCCGCGGATTTCCGTGCGCCCGCCCCGGTAGTGACCCGGACCACTCTCGTAGGTTTGGCGTGACACAAGTCACGTTATGGCGTTGGCGTCCAATCTTTTTTGCCCTGAGCGACACCCACTTCCCATCTGGCGCCAGATCGCCGTTTCGAGGCGCGTGGTCATCTCATGCCTGCATATGCAGGCCCAACGCGACGTAGACTGTGTTCCATGTCACCCCTGGTTGAGAGCGGGGTCGTGGAGTCGGCGACGTCGTCTCGCCTGTGGAGCGATCTCATTCATCAGCGTTTTGTCCCGCTGCGCATTACCGCGCGCGCCTCCGGCGAATTGTCCGGCGTCGTCACCACCCGTCTGATCGGCCACCTGCAGGCCTCCTGCGTCAGTTCCGATCCGCAAGTGTTCGTCCGCTCCAATTCGCTGCTCCGCAGCGGGCGCGAGTTGTTGGCTGCCGGTGTCGTCGACAGAGGGCACGGATACCTCGAGCAGGACGGCCGAACGTGCGAGGTCTCAGATGGCGCGTTTGCCCTCTACGACACCTCGCGACCGTTCACCTGGACGTTCACCGACGAATGGCGGATGCGTGTCTATACGTGGCCGCGACTCGGTATCGGCACACACGACCCCGACTTGAGCCGGCTCACCGCCGTCGCGGTATCCGGTACCTCCGGCGTCGGCCGGTTCGTCGCCCCGATGTTCGACCACCTCTCGCACGACAGCCCAACTTTGCCCGATGCAGTATCCACCCGGTTGGTCGACGAATTGGCAGAGTTGACCGTGACAGCCGCTTTGGAGGCCGGTGGACAATCCCGCCGCGATGAGACCGACGCCGAGGCGTGTGCCGCCGACGCTGTCCTGCGTGAGGTGAAGGATTTCATCGAGGACAACTTGGCCGATCCCGACCTAACCCCTGCACGTGTCGCCCAGGCCTTCTTCATTTCCACCCGCACCCTGCACCGGACCTTCGCACGCCATAACCTCACTGTCAGCGCCTGGATCAAGCATCGCCGTCTCGAGCGCACGAAGCGAGCGCTGCGCATCACAAGTCTTGATCCGCTGCCGATCAGCGAAATCGCCCGCCGCGTCGGATTCACCAATCCCGCAGCATTCAGTCGAGAGTTCTCCCAAACGTATGGGGTGAGCCCTCGCCGGTACCGGGCAGTGCACACATAGGTCAGAGGCTTCTCGTCCCGGCGTCGACCCCTTCGGGGCAAGGGACCTCTGGGCAGCGCCGCAAGCTTTCCGAGCTCTACCGGCGGCATCGTCGAGGCGGCAGTCGCTTCGACCGGCATCTTCGACGGTCTCCGTCTTCATTGGCGGTGGACTGCTTCCGCGCTCCAACTGGCAATACCTGAAGCGCATCTCCCACGATTCCACTTCAGGCGAAGCGCGTCTTTGCATCCCGCGCCAGGTCCTTGACGCCGAGCGCCAGAACCTCCCAGGCGCCGGAAGCCGAGACGGCGCCGGACTTAGAACTCCTAACAAAGTGTGAGGTTGGTCAGTCGTCGCCAGCAGATGATGCTGCAGGCCAGGCTGAGGAAGGCTTCGTGGATGTCGTCGCGGATTTCCCAGCGGATGCGCAATCGTCGGAACCAGTGCAGCAGCGCGAAACTCTGTTCGACCACCCAGCGGTGCACACCGAGGCCGGAGCCGTGTTCGACGCCGCGGCGGGCGATGAACGGGGTGATTCCCTTGTCTCGCACCAGTTTGCGGTACTTGTCGTGGTCGTAGCCGCGGTCGGCTAGAGAGCGTCCGGGCGTCGGCGAGGACGCCCGCGCCGTCCCCGGACCGGTCCGATCGCCTCGATCAGGGGCATGAGCTGGGTGACGTCGTTGCGGTTGCCGCCGGTCAGCGACACCGCGAGCGGGATGCCGTGCGCTTCGGTGATCAGATGGTGTTTCGAGCCGGTCCGGGCACGGTCGACCGGGCTCGGACCGGTTTTGGGCCGCCTTTCCAGCGCCCGCACGTGGGAGCCGTCGATCACCGCCCTGGACCAGTCCAGCGCCCCGGCGGCGTTCAGTTCGGCCAACAGCGTTTCGTGCAACCGCTGCCAGACCCCGGCTTCGTTCCAGTCCCGCAGCCGCCGCCAACACGTCATCCCCGAGCCATAGCCCAGTTCTCGAGGCAGGAATTCCCAGGGGATGCCGGTGTAGAGCACGAACAGGATGCCGCACAACACCTTACGGTCATCGAGGCGTTTACGGCCGGGATGGTGTGTCTTGCGGGGGATCACAGGCAGCAGGGACGCGATGCGCTCCCACAACCCGTCGTCGATCTCCCAGGGCTTACGTTGTGCCGTCTCATACCTCCAGTCACAGATGGCACAACAGGAACACCAACCGATCTGGCATCATTCCCCCCACCAGCCCCACTTTGTTAGGAGTTCTTAGCGCAACAGTTGTATTCCGTTGTTTCATAATAGTTTTCGGCTGTGTCGTAGCTGTCGGGCGTAGGTCTGGTGGCGTCGCCGCCAGTGGCAGGCGGCGAGTGCGTGGGTGAGGGTGCGGGCGGGGTGCAGGACTATTGCCAGGCCCAAAGCCGCCGCGACGTTGGACCGCCTGCCCGGAGGACGACTGATCGTCGGCCTCGGCACGGTCTTATCCGAAGATCGAATTCCATGCGCTCGGAGTCGATTTCGATGAGAGCAACGCGTCGCGACCATCGCGACAACCACGGGACGCCAGAGACACGAAACCAGGCGAGACAGCGAATACGACGGCTGCGGACCATGATCGAACGACCGTCCAGCGTCGGCGGTGTGACGGTGCTGTCGATCGACCGTCCTGCCCGTGCGCACCTGCTCTCACCGCCCCCAGCCTTCCTGGGCGGACGCTACGTCGCGTGACGGAGCATCAATCCCGCTCCGGTAGGCCAACTCCAGGTACTTCTTCACTGCTTCGGCCCGGTTCCGGACATCGAGTTTGCGCAGGATGTTCTCGACATGCGACTTAGCGGTGGTCGGCGAGATCATCAGCCGATCAGCGACCACTCGGTTGGTCGCTCCTCCGGCCAGCAGGTCCAGGACCTCGAGTTCACGGCGGGTCAACGTCTTGTGGTCGTGTCGCCTGTTCGACGGCATCGCCGTGGTGGAGTGCTGCCTTGTCGCCGTGATGTTGAGCGGCGATCCGATGACGCGTAGCTGCGAGTCCCGTATTTCTGCGATCTGTTTTTCCGTCTCGTAGACGAGCCTGCGCAGCCTGCCTGCCTGTTCATCCGACCGCTGGATGAGAATGGACCGTTCCAGCGCATACCCATATCCCTCGGCGAACGCCCACAGTGTGTCCCGGTCCACCAGGTTGAGCGGCGCGTCGAACTGGATCGCGTAAATGATGGCTAGCACCTGGTCTTCAGGCATGATCGGCGCCGCCACATACGACTGGACACCGGTCATCTTTCGGAGTTCCTGCCCCGGGTTCACATCGTTCATCGCATCGTTGACCAGCGTCGGCCTGCGGCGCCGCACCATCTCTCGTTCGACGGTCATATCGGTGATCCGCATCGGATGTCCGTCCGGTCCGACGAGACGTTTCTCCACCTTGTCGAACCAGTTCGAATCGCGCTCGGACCACGCGCTCGCGGGGACGATGAGCCCGTCGAACACTTCGACGATCACCGCAGCCCGGAATCCGCACGATCGGCACGCGATCTCCGGTCCCCGGCGTACCGCCTCGCCGATCGACCGGATCGTGTGTAGCTGGGCCAGCCCCTGCTGAATCTTGGCGACCGCATCGAACGGCTGGCGGCGCATCAACTCCCTCAGGTCGTCCTTGAAGCGGCCCAGCTCGATCGCCAGAATTCCTGCCGCGGCTGCGGGCTCGCAGCCCTGCCCGATCCACCCGCCGAGCGCCGACACCATGTCGTCGGCCTCTCGCAGCATGCCGTCCACAACAGGTGACGGTTCGGCGATGCCGGCGCAATCCCCGACGACTTCGCCGAACCGGGCTCGGAGCTCATCGAGGCGCGCCCGGTGTTCGCTCGGGTTCTGTGACTGCACGTGGATCTCCGTTGTTCCTCGGCGTGGCTTGCGGCCCGGCATGCGCTGGGAACCGTTCCGCCAACTTAGGCAGTTTCCACCGATCGGCGGATGAAAATCGGCCGGTAAGCGGATGTGATGTGATGTGGGACACGGGAACACTTGGGCGCATGGAGAGCAACGAGACAGCGTTCGTGGGAGTCGACGTCGGTGGCACGCACACCGACGCCATGGTGCGATCGGGCGACCGATTTGCGCGCGGCAAGGCATTCACCAGCTATGACGACTTTGCCCGCGGAGTCGTGGAAGCCATCGAGGTTGCCGGGCAGGACCTGGGCATCGAACTACCTGAGCTGCTCTCTCGCACTAAACTGGTCGTCAACGGCACCACCGTGGTTACCAACGCCATCACCGAGATGCGGGGAGCGGTGGTCGGTGTGATCTTCACGGCCGGATTCAAGGACACGCTGCGGATCGGCGGCGGCCCGCGAATCTCCGATGTCGACGACCACGTGCAGGTGAATATGCCGACGATCGTGGACCGCCGGAATTTGCGTGAGGTGCAGGGGCGCATCGACTATGCGGGCCGCGAAGTGGTACCGCTGGACGTCGGCGGTGTCGTGGCCGCCGCGACCGAACTCGTCGAGGAGCGCGGCGTCACCGCCATCGCCGTCTGCTTCATGAACAGCTATGCCGCCCCCGCCCATGAGCTCGCCGCCGAAGCCGCCATCGCGGCGAAGTACCCCGATCTGTTCATCACTCCGTCGCACCGCGTCGGTTCCAAGCGTGGCGAGAGCGCCCGCTGGACAACTGCGGTGCTCAACTGCTTCGTCCACGAGCATGCCGGGGTCTTCCTCGAGTCGCTGTCGGGGCAGCTCGAGAAGTCAGGGTTGCGCGGCAAGCTGGCGTTCTTCCAAGGACTCGGCGGCGCTATCGATATCGAATGGGCCAAGAAGTTTCCGCTCGCGCTCATGGGTGCCGGCCCGGCGGGCGGCGCGATCGGCGCACAGCGCCTGGCCAAGGAACTCGGCGAACCCCGCATCCTCCTGGGTGACATGGGGGGCACGAGCTTCGAGACCGGTGTCCTGCACGACGGCAGCGTCCACATAGAGACAGGTGCGCGGTTCGGGCGCTTCGCCACCAGCCTCAACCTGGTCGACGTCACGTCGGTCGGTGCGGGTGGCGGCAGCATCGCCTCGGTGAGCGATCGCGGTGTGCCACAGGTGGGCCCGCACTCGGCCGGGTCCACACCAGGCCCCGCCGTCTACGGGAAGGGCGGCACCGAGCCGACGGTCACCGACGCGGTGGTCGTCATGGGGATGCTCGATCCCGGCAATTACCTGGGCGGCCGGGTCCAGCTGCGGCCCGACCTCGCCGAGACCGCGATCGAGCAGCAGTTCGGGCGGCACTTCGGCTGGACAGCCGAGGACGCGGCGGCCGCCATCTACGACCTCGTGGTGGTGAACATGGCCAATGCCGTCCGCGAGGTCAGTGTGGAGAAGGGCTACGACCCGCGCGAGTTCCTGTTCGTCTCCTACGGCGGCACGCTGCCGCTGTTCGCTGCGGAGATCGCGAAATCGCTCGACATCACCCGGGTTCTGATACCGGCCGACAGCAGCGTGTTCAGCGCACAGGGCCTGCTCAACGCCGAGCACAAGGTGCGCGTCGAGCGCACCGTCGACTGGATCCTCGCCGACCCCAGCGGCCGCGCGCACGTCAACGCCGTTACCGAAGAGCTGGTCGAGAACGCCTTGGCGACCATGGGCACCCAGGGTTTCGACCGGGAATCGGTGACCATCGAACGCACTGCCGACATGCGGTTCGCCGGTCAGGTCAGCGGCCTGCCGATGTCGCTGCCCGACCGCCCGATGGAGGAGGCGGACATCCCCGCGCTCGCCGACGACTTCCTGGCCAAGTACCGCGAGACATTCGGCGCCGGTACCGAGTGGAAGGGCGTGCCGCCAATGCTCGCCGAGATCAGCGTGACCGCGATCGCCCGCGTCGACCGGCCCGACGGCCCTGCCGTCGGTGAGGGCGAGACCGTGGCTGCGCAGCCCACCCCCGAAGGCACCCGCGCGGTCCGCCTGCCGGGTGCCTCGGGCCGCACCGAGACCCCCATCTACCGCGACGACCGGTTCGGAGCCGGTGCGGCCATCAGTGGCCCCGCGATCATCCAAGCAGTCGACACCACGATCTACGTTCCGAGCGGATTCTCCGCGAATCGCGACGCCGCGCAGCACATCTGGCTTTCCAAGGAGACGAAGTGAGCACCCCGACAACCACCCGCACCGACTACGACCCCGTCGTCGTCGAGATCCACCGCAAGGCACTGCTCAACATCACCAATGAAATGGCCATCACGCTGATGCGGACGTCCGGTTCGCCGGTCGTTTACGAGGCCAAGGACTTCTCGACCTGCCTGCTGGACGCGGAGGGCAGCCATCTGAGTTTCTCCTCGTATGCGATCTTCCATACCGGTTCGTCGCTTGTCGGCACCAAAGCGCTGGTGGAAGCTCTCGGCGACCAGAAGGTCAACCCGGGTGATGGCTGGCTGATGAACGATCCGCACTCCGCGGGTGCCATGCACCAGGCCGACATCGCGATCGTGACGCCGGTGTTCGGTGCAGGCGAGCATCTGGGCTGGGCGTTCTCGAACATGCACGTCATGGACATCGGCGGTGTCGGCGTCTCCGGCTACGCGCCGGGTGCCCGCAACACCTTCGAGGAATGCCTGCGTTTCCCGCCGACCAAGGTGATCACCAACGGCGCGATCGACCCCGAGTGGGAGCAGTTCATCGCCGCGAACGTGCGTATCCCCGGGCTGGTGCTCAACGACATTCGAAGCATGATCGCGTCTAATGCGGTGTGCCAGCGCAAGTTCGAGGAGGTTGTCGACAAGTACGGCGTCGACGAGCACCGTCGGTACTGCGAGATCAATAAGGATCTTACCGAGCAGGTATTCCGGTCGCGGATCGCGAAGCTGCCCGACGGGGTGTACCGGGTCGAGGACTGGGTGGAGTTCGATGCCTTCGAAGAGAGTGCGCTGCTGCCGATGTCGGCCGAGATGACGATCGCCGGCACCGAGATGTCATTCGCTCTCGAGGGCTGTGCTCAGGTCGACGGATTCATGAACGGGACCAAAGGCGCGGTGATCGGACAGATCATGTCGACGATCATGATCTCGCTCTGTTATGGAGACCTGCCGTTCAACGCCGGCATGTGGCGTCCGTTGACCTTCGATCTGGGTGAGCCCGGCACCATCGTCAACTCGCTGCCTCCGGCGGGGGTCTCCAACAGCCACACCGAGGTGGGGTCGCGGCTGTGCAAGATGGCCAAGCACTTGCTCAACCAGGCGCTGTCACTCTCGGATGATCCAGAGCTGCGCGGACGGGTGGCGGCGCAGTCGCTGGATGCATTCCAGGCCGCGGGCCTGAGCGGGATCAGCCAGCTGGGCGCACCGACCGTTGTGTTCTTCCTCGACTCCGGCATCGGTTGCGGTGGCCCCGCCCAGACGATCGGTGACGGTCAGGATTGCTATGGCATGACGATCAGCCCCGGCTCGGGCATCCAGAACATCGAGACACACGAAGCGCAACAGCCGATTCTGTTTCTCTGGCGGCGGCTCACCGAGAATGCGGGCGGCCCCGGCCGGTACCGCGGCGGGCAATCGCTCGACCAGGCGTACACCATGTACGCGGGCGGTGACGAACTCGTCGGTTCGGCCACCAACCCGTGCACCTATGTGCCGCCGCGCGGAGCGGGCGGCGGCTTCCCCGGCGGTACCAACACCTATTTCCCGATCTACAACACCAATCTCGAACAGGTACGCACCGCGGGGAAACTGCCCCTGCCGGAGACCCTGACCGGTGACGAATTGGCGGTGCCGACCAAGACGGTCCATCTGCGCATGACCGAGGGCGACGTGTTCCGGATGATCAGCGGCGCCGGCGGCGGCGTGGGAGACCCACTGCTACGTCCCGCCCAGGAGGTGGTCGCCGACGTCACAGATGGCTTCGTCAGCGCGGCACACGCACGCGCCGCATACGGTGTCGTCCTCACGTCGGATGGGGACACCCCCGGCTTCGACGAGGACGCGACTGCCCGCGCCCGCGAGCAGCTGCGCATCGACCGGATCGGCAGCGCCCCCACCGCAGCTCTCGCCGAGCCCGCGTCGCCGGGTGTGTCCGTGGTCCGCGACGGCGGATCGTTCATCTGCGGATACTGTTCTCACTCGCTCGCAACAGCCGACGGTGACTGGCGCGCCGGCGCGGTGTCGACCGAATCCGTCGCCTCCGAGTGGATGACGAACCTGGACATGTACACCCGGATGCGCCCGAGTGGGCCGCAGGTATTCGTGATCGAACGATTCTGCCCGCACTGTGCGGGGGTGCTCGATGTCGACGTCCGAACGGAAGACACCGATCTGCCCCGTCCGGTAGAGCTTGCCGAGGCCGGAGAGCGCTGACGTGACGACACCTCCCATGACTGTTCGCTCGTTCTGGGACGGACGGGTCGCGGCGTCCGGTGCGGACCCGTTCGTGTCGTTCGGCACCACCACCTGGCGATATCGCGAGTTCGACGAGTGGGTGAACGAACTTGCGAACGGGCTGTCCGGCGCAGGAGTGCGCGCCGGCGATCGGGTCACTCTGCTGCTGCCGAACGGCATCGATTTGCTGCGTACCGAACTCGCCGCGGCCAAGCTGGGCGCGGTCGTGATCCCGATCATCCCGGGCAGTGCGCTGGCCGATATCGCTCACGTGTTGCAGAACTCGCGGCCACGTTTCCTGATCAGCGACAAGCCGTCGTGGGAGGTCATCACAGGCGACCCGGACTTGGTCACAGAGCTCGACGCGTGTTTCGTCCACGGTTCAGGCTCCCCCGGCAGCGGTGCCCGCAGCCACCGCGAGCTCGAGTCCGGCGATCGATCGGCTCCTGCTCTCCCACCCACACGGCCGATGGATCCGGCGGCGATCATGTACACCTCGGGCAGCACTTCCAAGCCCAAAGGTGTCATACAGCCGCAGGCGGGCGTCGCGACCGCAGGTCACGCCATAGCCGGACGGCTGTCCGCGACATCGCAGGATCACTGGCTGTGCGCGATGCCACTGTTCCACACCGCGGGCACTCATATGATCGTCGCGGCGGTCATCGCGAGTGGCGGTCGAATGACGGTGATGAGCCGCTTCGATCCTGTCGAGTTCTGGCGGATCGCACGGGCCGGGCGGACGACGGTAGCGATGATGGTTCCGACCATGCTCGCCATGCTCGCCGCCCAGCCACCCGCGCCCAGCGACCACGACCACGATTTCCGGATCTTTGTGACACATGTGCGCCCGGCCGGATTCCAGGAGAGGTTCGGGGTGGACATGGCCACCGTGTGGGCGATGACAGAGACCAGCGGACTCGGCACCTTGACCGAGGCCGGCTACCACGGCCACGCGGAGCAGCTCGTCGGCTGGCCGTACCCGGACGATGCCCGTATCCAAGTGGTCAATTCGGAAGGACACGCACTACCACCGGGCACCACCGGCGAGCTCTGCTTTGCGCACCCGCACGCGATGCTCGGGTACGACAACGATCCGGAGAACACGGCATCGACGCTTGTCGACGGGTGGGTGCGCTCCGGCGACCTGGCCCGGATCGATGCGGACGGTCGCGTCTTCTTCGAAGGTCGCCTCAAGAACGTGATCAAACGGTCGGGCGAGAACATCGCTGCCGAGGAGGTCGAGTTCGCGCTCACCGCGCACCCCTCGATCGTCGACTGCGTGGTCAGCTCGGTGCCCGACCCGATCCGAATCGAGGAAGTCCATGCGACGGTCTCCGTGGACTCTGGCTCCGAGATAACTCCCGAGCGGATCACCGAATGGGCGGCATCGCGGCTCGCCCGCTGGAAGATACCCCGCTACATCCAGATCGCCGTCGAACCTCTGCCCAGGATGGCCAACGGGAAGATCGACCGCACCGCGGTCAAGGCCGGCATCGACACCTCGAGCTGCTGGGACGCACGCCGAACGTGATGGGCACGGACTCGTACACACAAGCTCTTTTACGCATAAGGAAGTAGTCGAATGGCGGCACAACTGACCATGACCGACCGCGCGCGCGACCTGCGCGCGCAGGTCCGAACATTCATCGACGAGGAGGTCATCCCGCTCGAACCGATCCTCGGCTCGCACTGGCTCGGCCGGGCAACACCGGAGAGCACGCAGGCCATGGAGGGTCTGCGCGAGTCGGCACGACGCCAAGGCATCTTCGCATTGGGGCATCCGACCGAACTCGGTGGCGGCGGCCTCACATTCGGCGAGTACGCCTACATCAACGAAGTGATCGGCCGGTCACTGCACGGCATCCACGCGCTGGGCACACTGACGCTGCAGGACACGATCATGTTCAACAAGTACGCCAGCCAGGAACAGCGTGAGCGGTGGCTCGAGCCGCTCGCCCGCGGCGAGATCCTGATGTCGGTCGGTCTCACCGAGCCCGAGGTTGCAGGTTCTGATCCCACCCTGATCGAAAGCACCGCGCGTCTCGAGAACGGTGAGTGGGTAATCAACGCGCACAAGTGGTTCACCAGTCTCGCCCGGCACGCCGCGTTCACCACGGTGTGGGTGAAGACCGACCCTGACGGCCCGAGACACAAGCAGTTCTCGGCGATCATCGTGCCCACCGATGCCCCGGGATACGAAGTGGTACGGGTGATCCCGACACTCACCGGCACCGGCGGCGAGCACGCCGAAATCCGGTTGACCGAAGTGCGAGTTCCCGAGTCGGCACTGCTCGGCGAGCGCGGCGAGGGCTTCAAACTGGCACAGACCCGCCTGGCACCGGGCCGGATCTTCCACTGCATGCGGTGGCTGGGGCAGAGCCAGCGCGCGTTCGAGTTGATGTGCGACTACGCCAAGACCCGGTACGCGCACGGCTCGTACCTGTCGGAGAAGGGCGAGATCCAGCGGTATATCGCCGAATCAGCGGCCGAGATCCAGGCATCCAGGCTGATGACGCTCGCAGCGGCCCAGGCCATCGACGAAGGAAAACCGGCCCGGGCCGAGATCTCGATGATCAAGTTCTTCGGAGCACGGACCCTGCACAACGTGATCGACCGCGCCTTGCAGGTGCACGGTTCGCTCGGTCTCACGAGCGACACCCCGCTCGAGTTCATGTATCGGGAGGCGCGCTACGCCCGAATCTACGACGGTCCCGACGAGGTGCACCGCATGGTTGTCGCGCGCGAGCTCCTCCGGGATCCGTATGCGAGTGCACCGTGGTCATGACCGATACCGCAGGCAGCCACGACCTACTGCCAGGACTGTCACGGGCAGCGCTGACCGAGTGTGTCGCGAACCAACTGAACATCGACGATTTCCGCCTCGAATCGGTGCGCGTCGCCGGACAGGGGATGTCGGACGACACCCTGCTGGTCGACGGACACGACGGCGAGGGCAACGTGCACAACGCCGTCGTGCGACGCTACAAGCCGAACGGTCTAATGCGCGAATTCTCCGACCCGGCAAGGCAATTCGCGACATTGACCGCACTGGCGGACACGCCTGTCCCCGCTCCGCGCCCGCTGTGGTTCGACCCGGACGACACCTTGCTGGGCGGAGCGAGCATCGGCATGGAACGGGTGGAGGGGTTCACTCCGGTCCCGTGGTCGCCGTCCGGCCAGGAGTTCCTGCGCAAGGCGGGCGAAGGCCCGTTGGGACGCCACTTCTCCCGACTTCTCGCGCAGATCCACGCCGTCAACCTACCGTCGACAACCTCGGCCACGTCCGACAGCCGACGCTATGGCCGGCGCCCGGCGACCCTGTTGATCGACAAGCTACAAGCGGTCCTCGACACCAGCCGCTCGGGCCCCGAGCCCGTGCTGTCCGATGCGCTGGGCTGGTTGCGCGCCAACGCGCCCGAGACCGACGAATTGGTCCTGGTGCACGGCGACTACCGGACCGGCAACCTGATGTTCTCCGACGATCGGATCGCCGGTGTCCTGGACTGGGAGTTCGCCCAGCCCGGCGACCCGATGCAGGACGTCGCCTGGGTGCTTGCGGCGTCGAACCGGGTCGGTTCGGATCTGGCCTGCTACATGGTTGCGCCGGAGCAGTTCGTGGCCGACTACGAGGAGTTCTCAGGACGATCGGTGTCCTGGCCGGCCGTCCGATTCTGGCAGGTCTACTACCAGGTGTTCAACGCGATGTGCTGGGTCAATGCGTCACATCTGGTGCAGGCCGGCCTGTCGACCGACCTGCGGATGCTCCGCTGGAGTTACACGCTGCCCACCATGCGGCAGCTCGTGTCGGACGCACTCGAGGAGGCGAAATGATAGGCCCGGCACAAGCTTTGACGCTGGTCCGTGAGCAGCTCCGCACCGAGGTGCTGCCCCGGATCGACGAAACCGACGACTACGCGCGGTCGGTGCTGATCGCCGCGCTCGGTGTGCTCGGGGTCCTCCAGTCCAACACCGTCGAGGACACCGGCTGGCAAGACTCGAGCGCTACCCGGATGCGGTCGGACATTGCGAGCTGGGCGGCGCAGCAGGACCTCGCGGCCATTGTCGGGCCGGCGCTGGCCGACCTGGATGGCCGGCTCGCGGGCGCGAGTGGTCCGCGCCAGCGGCGCGACGCCGCACTGACGACGCTGGAGCTGCTGGTCAACGCGTACTGGGCCGACCCGCGGTCGACGGCACTTGCTCATGTGCGGGAGATGTGCGTGTCGACGCTGGCTGCCGACATGAAGGCACAGCGCGACACCGTGGCGGGCATGTCATGACAGGGCCACTCAGCGGGACGCGCGTCGTCGAGCTTTCCGGGATCGGGCCGGGTCCGTTCGGCGGCATGCTGCTCGCCGATCTCGGCGCCGACGTGATCTCGGTGGAACGCCCAGCCGGCGGGGCACTCAACGACTCGTACGGGGTACTCAGTCGCGGACGGCGATCATTGATGCTGGACTTGAAAAGGCCCGACGGTCTCGTAACGATCCGCCGCCTCATCGACGATGCAGACGTCCTGATCGACCCGTTTCGGCCCGGTGTCACCGAGCGTCTCGGGGTGGGCCCCGACGAATGCCTGTCACGCAATCCGAAGCTCGTGTACGCGCGGATGACCGGGTGGGGCCAGAACGGGCGATATGCCCCGCGGGCCGGACACGACATCAACTATCTCGCGCGCAGTGGCGTGCTCAGCATGATGGGCGATGCCGACTCGCCCCCGCCGGTGCCGTTGAATCTAGTGGCCGACTTCGGAGGCGGTGGCATGTTGCTCGGGTTCGGAATCCTCGCGGCGCTGCTGGAGAGCTCGAAGTCGGGCCGAGGCCAGGTTGTGGACGTCGCCATGGTCGACGGAGTGATGCAGCTCGCGGCGTCATTGTTCGAACTCGACGCCAACGGCATATGGAATGCGGGACGCTCGTCGAACTTCCTGCAGGGTGCGGCACCGTGGTATCGCGCCTACCGGACCGCCGACGACAGGTACGTGACCGTCGGAGCCTTGGAGCCGGAATTCTATGCACTGCTGCTGACAACGATCGGGGTCGACCCCTCGGCTCACGACCAGTGGGACCGCGACGACTGGCCGTCGTTCAGTGACGAACTCACGACACTGTTCGCCTCGGAAACCCTCGCACATTGGGATGCCCTCCTGGGCGATACCGACGCATGCTTCGCGCCGGTTGTCGACTTCCACGAGCTCATCGACGACGACCATCACCGGTCGCGCAACGCACTGCTCACCGACCGTCAGGTGATTCAACCGGCCCCGGCTCCCCGGTTCAGCCGCACCCCGTCGGTCGCCGGGCATCCGCCCGTGCAGCGTGGCGAGCACACTGCGGAGATCCTCGCGGAACTCGCGGATCCGGAGTGCGTCTGGCCCGGCAAGCAACCCATCCGTAATCGGTTGGCAGAGAGCAGGTTTCAGCGACACGAAGGTTGATTGATCCTTGAAGTTGGACGGGCTGTGTTCGACCGTTTCTACAAGCGAGTGGAGAGCATCGTGTTGGATACCGTGGAGACCGCAACCGCATACGTGATCGCCGAGTTGGAGTCCAAAGGCACCGCCACCCACGAGGACTTCGATGTCGCTGCAATCGTCGCCGCCTCACACGTCATCAGCGAGAGCTGGGACTTCCGATCGATCGACCGCACCATGTTCTGGCGCATAGCCGCCGGCAATCTCAAATTCTAGACGGCAGCCCCGACAACGAACACGAACCTCCCCCTGCGCTGAGCATTGTTGATAAAGAAGTCCAGACGATCGGTGTGCTTGCGAACCAGACGTACTGCCGCAACTACTACTGACTCGTCCGACCGCACATCCAGTGCGACAAGGACAACGTTCACTCCATCAGCAACCAGCTCACTCACAGCCTGCTGGCCGGGCCGGTCGGCGTCGTCGGTGGTCGGTGCGTTCCATCCATGCGACCAGGTACTGAGAGTTCAGATTCGGAGTGCTTTATCAGCAATTACACGCGATATACGGGTCGGTTCCTTGAGAAAGCGGAACCGCTGATGTTCGCCTAAATGAATCAGCAATAGGTAACCAGACTAGGAAGTGATATGAGTAGACGTGTCGTTGTCGCGGGTGTGGGAATGATCCCCTTCACTCCGCCGAGCCGGACTGAGACCTACGTCGTGATGGGGACCAGGGCGGCGCATGCCGCGTTGTCCGACGCCGGGGTCGAGTACCCCGATATCCAGCAGGCATACGCCGGGTATGTCTATGGCGACTCGACCTGTGGTCAGGCCGTTGTCTACGGCCTCGGACAGACCGGCATTCCGGTCATTAACGTCAACAACAACTGTTCGACGGGTTCCTCGGCGCTGTTCCTCGCGCGCCAGGCCGTGGAATCGGGTGCGGTGGATGTGGCTCTCGCGGTCGGGTTCGAACAGATGCAGCGCGGTGCGCTGGCCATGGGTTACACCGACCGGCCCACGCCGTTCGATCGGTTCAACGACGTGATGGACCAAATCCAGGAGCGAGACGAATCGCCGTTCGCCGCACAGATGTTCGGCGGGGCAGGGCGGCAATACGCGGAGAAGTACGGGACCGCGCCGGAGACCTTCGCCAAGATATCGGTGAAGTCGCGCCGACACGCGGCGAACAACCCGTTTGCGGTGTTCCGTGATCCGGTCACCGTCGAGGAAGTGCTCGCCTCCCCACACATCTACGGTCCCCTGACCCGCTTGCAGTGTTGCCCGCCCACGTGCGGCGCGGCCGCAGCGGTGCTCGTCAGTGAGGAGTTCGCCAAGGCAAACGGCGTCGATGCGTCGGTGGTTATCAAGGCGCAGGCCATGGTCACCGATTTCGCCTCGACGTTCACTGAGCAGGACATGACCAAGATCGTCGGCTACGACATGTCCAAGGCTGCCGCGCAGCAGGTGTACGAGGCGTCGGGAGTGTCGCCCGACGATATTCGTGTGGTGGAGTTGCACGACTGCTTCACCGCCAATGAGCTGCTGACCTACGAGGCCATCGGTCTCACTCCGGAGGGGACGGCCGAGAAGTTCATCCAGGACGGCGACAACACCTATGGCGGAAAGGTTGTCACCAATCCGTCCGGCGGTCTGCTGTCCAAGGGACATCCGCTCGGTGCGACGGGTCTGGCGCAGTGTGCGGAGTTGGTGTGGCAGTTGCGCAGTCAGGCCGAGGCCCGCCAGGTCGAAGGGGACTTGAAGGTCGCGTTGCAGCACAATATCGGGCTCGGCGGCGCGGCCGTGGTCACCCTGTACGAGAAGGTGAGCTGAGCATGGCCGTGGATCCTGCCCTCGTCGGAAAAGAGCTTCCCCCGACGACACTGACCGTGGACGCCGGTCGGCTGCGCTTCTTCGCCAAGGCCATCGGCGAGACGAACCCGATCTACACCGACCTCGATGCCGCCAAGGCCGCCGGATACACCGATCTGCCCGCGCCGCCGACATTCCTGTTCTCCATCGAGCTCGAGAACTCCGATCCCTTCGGATTCCTCACCGAGGCGGGGGTGGACCTGCGCTTCGTGCTGCACGGCGAACAGTCGTTCACCTACCACTCGGACGCCTACCCGGGGGATGTGCTCACCGCCACACCGCGTGTCACCGATGTGTACAGCAAGAAGGGCGGGGCGCTGGAATTCATCGTGAAGGAAACCGCGATCACCCGCGTCGACGGTACCGCCGTCGCCGACTTGAAGTCCGTGATCGTCGTGCGCAATCCGGGAGCAGGACAATGACCACCATCGAAGCAGCACATGTCGGAACAGAACTGCCGCCCTTGCGGATTCGCCCGATCTCGCGGACCGATCTGGCCCTGTTCGCCGGCGCTTCGGGCGACCACAACCCGATGCATATCGATATCGACGTGGCCCGCTCGGCCGGGCTCGACGATGTCTTCGCACACGGCATGTTGTCCATGGCCTACCTGGGCCGACTGCTCACCGATTGGGTCCCGCAGCACCGGCTTCGGTCCTACCGGGTCCGGTTCGCCTCGATCACGCCGGTGCTCGGACAACCCACCGCCACCGGGAAGGTCGTAGCCATCGACGAGGTGGACGGCGAATGCCGCGCCACCCTGGAGCTGGTCGTCGCCCTGGCCGACGGCACCGTCACGCTAACCGGCGACGCCGTCGTCGCACTCTGAAAGGCATCGCCACTATGGGAACTCTTGATGGCAAGGTAGCGATCGTCTCCGGCTCGGGCCGCGGCATCGGCCGTGAGATCGCGCTGAAGCTCGCCTCGAATGGCGCGTCGGTCGTGGTCAACGACCTCGACGCGGCACCCGCGAAAGAAACCGTTGCCGCAATCGAGGCCGCGGGCGGCAAGGCCGTCGAGTGCGCGGGCAGCGTCACCGAGGAAGGCTTCGCCGACCGCTTCGTGCAGACCGCCGTCGATTCCTTCGGCGGGCTCGACATCATCATCAACAATGCTGGCTACACCTGGGATTCGGTCATCCAGAAGATGACCGACGAGCAGTGGGATGCCATTCTCGATGTGCACCTCAAGGCCCCGTTCCGAATCCTGCGCGCCGCCCAGCCGGTCATCGCCGCACAGGTGAAGCAGGCCAAGGAAGCAGGCGAGCCGATTCCGTGCCGCAAGGTCGTGAACATCTCCTCGATGGCCGGTACCGGAGGCAATGCGGGACAAGCCAATTACTCCGCCGCCAAGGCCGGTATCACCGGCCTAACCAAGACCATGGCCAAAGAGTGGGGCCGCTACAACGTCACGGTCAACACCGTCGCGTTCGGGTTCATCAAGACCCGTCTCACCGAAGCCTCGGCCGACGGCAACAGCACCATCGACATCGAGGGCCGCAAGCTCAAGGTTGGTGTGAACCCCGACCTGCTTGCGACCATGGAACAGATGATCCCGCTCGGCCGCGCGGGCACCCCGACCGAAGCCGCCGGCGCGGTCTACCTTTTCTGCACCCCCGAATCCGATTACATCAGCGCGCAGACCCTCATCTGCGGCGGCGGCTTCACCATCTGAGGAACCGACACGTGGCCACCCCTGTGTACCGATCCAGCTGGGCCGACGACGAGGTCCTCGCACTGAAGGATATGGCGACGAAGTTCCTCGAAGCCGAATTGCTTCCTCACCAGGACCGTTTCGCCGATCAGAAGCACGTTGATCGCGAATTCTGGCACAAGGCGGGCGAACTCGGGCTGCTGTGCGCATCAATCCCAGAGGAGTACGGCGGAGGAGGCGGCACCTTCGCCCACGACTTCGCGGTGTTCGGCGCACAATACGCGGCAACATGGTGCACAGCGGGCTGGTCGCGCACTACATCCTCACCTACGGCAGCGTGGAGCAGAAGCGGCGCTGGCTGCCTGGCATGGCCAGCGGTGCGATCGTCGGGGCCATCGCAATGACAGAACCGGGTGCCGGATCCGATCTGAAAGCGTTGCGCACCACAGCCGTTCGCGACGGTGACAACTATGTCGTCAACGGGGCGAAACCCTCATCTCCAATGGCAAGCACTGTCATGCAACATGCCACCTCGTCTAGAGTCGTGCGGATGACATGGACACCGCTGTCTCAGCGGAGTGGTGCACGTGAGCCTGACGGTCCGTTCGAGGGCGTGCCCGAACACTTGCGCGGAGTACTCCAGCGCTGGGCCGAGGACACTGCAATGAGGTTCGGCGACTCCACTCTTCAAGAGATCGTGCTTCGTGTCCGAATTCCCGCGGCTGTTGTCGGAAAGAAGATCGGCGCGTTTGAAGTCACGCTGGAGGCATTTGGCGCTGGCGAGATGATGGCCTTGGACTTCGTCGACGCTCTGTTGCACCACAGCGCAAGGCTTGAGCCGGATGCTTGGGTCACCGATGACCAACTGTCTGCACTTCGGGTGATCCTCATGGACGGCGGATCGATCTGGACCGCTTCGCCTGAAGGAGACCGGCTCGTACTGGTCGTCGACGAACACGTTGAGACGGTTTACAAAGAGGCAGTCTCGGTACAAGACGAGGCGGCCGGCGAGTTGAAGGAGGCATGGGCAAATGCCTACGGACGCAACGGGGATGCCTCCGACGCCTGGGATCATGCGATCAAGGCAGTCGAGGATGTTCTGATTCCTGTCGTGGTGCCGAACAAGGCCATTGCAAGCCTCGGAGACGTTATTGGGCAGCTCGGATCGCAGCAATCGTCGGCGGCGTGGAAGATGATGCTGCCGGGCCGCGACCAAACGCACGACGTTGAAGCGCTGGTCGGGATGCTTCGATGGCTGTGGCCCAACCACGATCGCCACGGCGGCAAAGGTCCACGGCGGACACCCTCCATACAGGAAGCCCGTATGGTCGTGACGTGTGCGGCCATGATCGTGCAATGGCATCGGCAAGGATGGATTGTCGCGAAGCGATGAGCCGCTGCTGGTACGCAATGGGTACGCAGTAGCACTACCAACTACCGTCAATCAGTTACCGCAATCAACAGCGGCCGGCCATGGCCGCGAGCGGGTTGAAGTTCAGGGCGGATTTTTCGAAGACCAGGTTGCCTTCGGTATCGCCGCGCACGGCGTGCACGAGAGCGAAATCGGCGACGATTCCGTGTTCGAGAACGTATGGGCGGCTATCGAATTCGCGAATCTCTTTGGCAGGAGACGTCACCGCGACCGCGCCGTCGGTGGTGTATTTCCAGGGCAGCCCGCCGTCGCCGACGGGGGTGCCGACTCCGGCGGGAGTGTAGAACGCCGGGATACCGGTACCGCCGGCCCGCAGACGCTCGGCGAGGGTGCCTTGGGGAATCAGTTCCACTTCCAATTCGCCGCACAGGTACTGGCGGGCGAATTCGCGGTTTTCACCGACGTAGGAGGCGGTGACTCGGGTAACTCGCTTGCTGGCGAGCAAGATTCCCAAGCCGTAGTCGTCGACGCCGCAGTTGTTGGAGAAGATTTCCAGGTCGGTGATAGCCGCGGCGGCCACCGCGGCGATTCAGGGCGTCGGGGATCCCGCACAGCCCGAAGCCCCCGACGGCCAGACTGGCGCCGGATCGGATGTCCGACACCGCCTCTGCGGTCGTGGCGACCAGCTTGCCGCTCATCTCGACACTCCTGAAGATTGACGCACATCGCTTGTGTCCACGCTGTTTTCGGTGTGGTTGATGCGGGCCAGGAGTTGGTCTACGCCCACCTGATCGCCGTCGGCGGTGAACAACTCCACGACGCCGTCGGCGGGGGCGGTGAGGGTGTGTTCCATCTTCATCGCCTCCACGACCACCAACGGAGTGCCGGCGCTCACCGGGGTGCCATAGGCCACATGGATCGCGATGACCGATCCAGGCATGGGACTGCGGATGTCGGCAGTGTGCTCAGCATCCTGCCCCTCACGCAGGGCAACATCGGCGGCGTGCCGCAGTGCCTGCATCGTCCCGGCCAGCCAGATCCAGATCGTGCCGTCGGCCTCGGCAGCCGTGTACGGCATCCGCCGACCATCCAGGATCACTGCTGCCCGGGTGGTGTCGACGTGCAGTGAGCGAGCGGTCCCGCCGCCGATGCGGACGGTGGCCTTCTTCGGAGTCCCGGTGATCGCGATCTCGACCGGGTCACCCTCGGGGATGCTCCACCGGCTGCGTACCGGGGCATCTGGCCCGATGCGCCAGCCCGCGTGGGTATCCCACGGATCATCTCCGCTCGCGCGGTGCGTGATCCAGCGATGGACCGCGGCGGCGATGAGCGTCTCGTCGCTGGGGGCGGGGGCGTGGTAGTCCTGGGCCCGGGCGTCCAGCAGAGCGGTGTCCAGGCGGCCGGCCACGACGTCCTGGTCTGTGAGCAGGTACCGCACGAAGTCGATGTTGGTGCCGACACCGGCGATGCGGGTGTCCGCGAGCGCCGAATCGAGCCGCTGGAGGGCACCGGCCCGGTCCGCGGCATAAGCGATGACTTTGGACAACATCGGGTCGTAGTCGCTGCCGACCACGGTCCCGGCAGCGAGCGAGGAGTCGACCCGGACCCCGGGGCCGATGGGTTCGTCCAGGCTCAACACACGGCCACCGGTGGGCAGGAAGCCCCGGGCGGGGTCTTCGGCATAGACGCGGGCTTCGATCGCGTGCCCGGTCAGGGTGACTTCGTCCTGCGTGAAGTCCAGGGGTTGCCCTGCGGCGATACGCACCTGCCATTCGACCAGGTCGATTCCGGTGACGAGTTCGGTGACGGGGTGTTCGACCTGGAGCCGGGTGTTCATCTCCATGAAGAAGAACTCTCCGGGACGGTCCGCGGAGACGATGAACTCCACGGTGCCCGCGCCGCGGTAGTCGACGCTGCGGGCCGTGTCGCAGGCCGCGGCGCCGATTTTCGCGCGTGTGGCGGGGTCCAGTAGCGGCGAGGGAGCCTCCTCGACGACCTTCTGGTGCCGCCGCTGCAGACTGCATTCGCGCTCGCCCAGGTGCACGACAGTGCCGTGGGCGTCGGCGAGGATCTGGACTTCGATGTGGCGGGGACGGGTGACGAATCGTTCCAGGAACAGTGTGTCGTCGCCGAACGCGGCGGCGGCTTCGCGGCGGGCGCTGATCAACGCGTCGGGAAGGGTGGCGGGCTCGGTCACCAGCCGCATCCCTTTGCCCCCGCCGCCCGCGGAGGGTTTGACCAGTACGGGGTAGCCGATATCGGTGGCTGCGGCCACGAGGTCCTCATCGGTGAGGCCGGGCCGGGCGATGCCGGGCACCACGGGAACTCCGGACTCGGTGACGGTGGTCTTGGCGGTGATCTTGTCGCCCATCACCTCGATCGCCCGGGCCGAGGGACCGATGAACACGATGCCCGCGTCCTGGCAGGCCGCGGCGAATGCGGTGTTCTCGGACAAGAATCCGTACCCGGGATGGATCGCATCCGCGCCGGTGCGGCGCGCCGCGGCGATGACGGTGTCGATGTCCAGGTAGCTCTCCCGCGCCGGTGCCGGGCCGAGTCGGACGGCGGTATCGGCGTATCGCACGTGCAATGCCTCGGCGTCGGCGTCGCTGTATACCGCGACCGAGCGAATACCCAAGCGCCGCAAGGTCTTCATCACCCGGACCGCGATCTCGCCACGGTTGGCCACCAGTACGGTGCGAATTGTCGTTGTCGTCATGGGTTCACATCCGGAAAACGCCGTAGGACACCTCGTCCAGAGGTGCGTGCATGCAGGCCGACAGGGCCAGTCCGACAACGGTTCTGGTGTCGGCCGGGTCGATCACCCCGTCGTCCCAGAGCCGGGCGGTCGAGTAATACGGGTTGCCTTGCCGTTCGTACTGCTCGCGGATCGGGGCCTTGAACGCCTCCTGATCTTCGGTTGTCCACGATTCGCCGGTGGCGTCGAGTTGGTCGCCGCGCACCGTCGCCAGCACCGAGGCCGCTTGCTCACCGCCCATCACCGAGATCCGCGCATTGGGCCACATCCACAAAAAGCGCGGTGAATACGCGCGTCCGCACATCGAATAGTTGCCCGCGCCGTACGCGCCGCCGATCACCACGGTCAGCTTCGGCACACGCGCGCACGCCACGGCGGTGACCATCTTCGCGCCGTGCTTGGCGATGCCACCGGCCTCGTAGTCGCGCCCGACCATGAATCCGGTGATGTTCTGCAGGAACAGCAGCGGGATACGGCGTTTGTCGCACAGTTCGATGAAATGTGCTCCCTTGAGCGCGGATTCGCCGAACAGGACACCGTTGTTGGCCACGATCCCGACTGGGTGGCCATGGATGTGGGCGAACGCAGTCAGCAGTGTGGTGCCGTACTCGGCTTTGAATTCGGTGAATTCACCGGCGTCGGCGAGGGTGCGCACGACCTCGCGTACGTCGTAGGGGATGCGCGGGTCGGTCGGCACGATCTCGTACAGCTCACGCTGATCGGCGATCGGGTCCCGGCTCGGGTGCCGTTCCCATTGCGCGGTAGGGCGGGGCCCGAAGGTGGCGACGATCGCTCGCACCTTGTCCAGCGCGTCGGGGTCGTCGGCGGCCAGATGGTCGGTGACGCCGGAGGTCTTGGAGTGCAGGTCGCCGCCGCCGAGTTCCTCGGCGGTGACCACTTCCCCGGTGGCGGCCTTCACCAGCGGGGGGCCACCGAGGAAGATGGTGCCCTGGTTACGGACGATGATCGCCTCGTCGCTCATCGCCGGCACGTACGCGCCGCCCGCGGTGCACGATCCGAGCACAGCGGCGATCTGCGGGATGCCGCGGGCGCTCATCGTGGCCTGGTTGTAGAAGATACGCCCGAAGTGGTCGCGGTCGGGGAACACCTCGTCCTGGCGAGGCAGGAACGCGCCGCCCGAATCGACCAGGTACAGACACGGCAGGTGGTTCTGCAGCGCGATTTCCTGGGCCCGCAGGTGTTTTTTGACGGTGGTCGGATAGTAGGTGCCGCCTTTGACGGTGGCGTCGTTGGCGACGATCACGCATTCGCGGCCCGAGACCCGGCCGATTCCGGCGATGACTCCGGCTCCCGGGCATTGGTCCTGGTACATGCCGCTAGCAGCCAGCGGCGCGATCTCGAGGAAGGCGCTGCCCGGGTCGAGCAGGCGCTCGACCCGGTCTCGCGGCAGCAGTTTGCCGCGTTCGAGGTGGCGGCGGCGAGCGGTGTCACTGCCGCCGCGGGCGGCCTGGTCGAGACGGGCATGCAGCTCTTCGACGAGTTTCTCGTGCCGGGCCCGGTTCTCGGCGGGATCGCTCACGGCGTTTTTCCTTGTGTCGTCGCCGGTGGCGACGGCGCGGTGTCCGCCTGGACCGGATCGGGAATGGCTTGGGAGAGCATCTGTTCGGTGCCGGAGTCCGGGCGCGGGATGACGTGCACCGCGAGCACGTCTCCGGTCCCCGCCGCCGCGGCGGTGCCGGCCTGGACCGCGGCCTGGACTGCGCCGACGTCACCGCGCACCATGACGGTCACATAACCGTTGCGCAGAGTGCGGTACCCGCTCAGCTCCACGTTCGCGGCTTTGACCATCGCGTCGGCGGCTTCGATGGCCGCGACCAGTCCTCGTGTTTCGATCAATCCTATTGCGCCGGAACTCATTTCCTACCTCCTATGGTCTGATCCGGTGGGCGGTGCCCGCGCGGTCGCCGATGCGGCCCGTGCGCGGTCACGACAGGACCAGCCGCATCGCGGCAAGCAGCTCGGGGTCCGTCCCGGATCGCCGGGCAGCCACAGGCGCGGTACCGGGCGTGGTCGCCGACGGGACAGGTGCCTGCACAGGGGCGACCCCCGCGCGCGACGGGGCCGCCGGCGGCGCGCTCACCGGGCTGATCTCGCCACCGGACCCGGCGGCCATGAGCTGGTGCGCGCCGCTGATGCGACGCAACACACGTGGGATCGGTGCGGTTTCTGTCACGGGCCCGGCCACAGCCCCGGCGACCGTGCAGCCGCACGCTGCGGGTGCGTGCGGCACGCCGGTGAACAGGTGCGCGAGGATCTCCTGGGGCCAGATGGCGACGAACTCGGCGCCGGCGGCGGTGAGCTGTTCGGTGGTGTGCATACCCCAGGCCACACCCACCGCCCGGATGCCCGCGCGAACCGCGGCTTCCACGTCACCGACCGTGTCGGTGACGATCACGGTGGAGGCAGGGTCTACGACGCGGGGGTTGCCCGATTCGTCGAAGTTGGCCAGACACAAGCGCCCGGTGCCCTGCGCGGCGTCGGCGAGGAACCGTTCGATGCCCTTGGCCTTGTCGGGTTCGACATCGCCGCCGAAGACGTGCCCGAAGCAGTATTCGAGCTTGTTGGCCTGCAGGATCCGGCGGATCACGGTGGTGGAGTTGGACGAGAGCACCGCCAGGGTCGCGTGCGGTACCAGCGCCTTCACCACATCGGCCATACCCGGGATCATCATCGGGTCGTAGTCGGCGATCAGACCGTCCATGAATTCGCGTTCGACCTGTGCGGCGTGCTCGGCATCGCGGCACAGCCTGCCGATCGCGACGAACAGATTGTCGGTGAGCAGGTCGAAGTACTGTGCGGGTTCGGTCACTCCGAGGCCGTGGCGGGCGCTGATCTTCTCGAACACCCGCCACGACGCCTCGCGGGTCTGCACCAGCGTGCCGTCGAGGTCGAACAGCACCGCCTGCGGCGGTGTGGGTGCGCACATGGGCTCAGGCCTTACCCGCGGCGTGGTCACTGTAGATCCGGGTCAGCTGACGTGGGCCGATGAAGTCCTGGATCTCGCCCCAGCCGCGCTGGTCGCCGTATCGCCACTCGGCCAGCACGTTGTAGCCGACCGTGCCGGGGCCGGCCTGCCACGGGAAGCTGGTGCGCCCGATGCCTTGGAGTTCGTATTCGCGTCCGTCACCGTCTACTAGTTCGAGTTCGACTGCGGTGGCGAAGAATCCGTTCCGGATCGTGCGCCCGCGCCCACTGGCCAGACCGCGCAGGGTGCCCTTGTCCAGGACGTAGCCGTGCTCGAGGCGCAGCTCGGTCGGGGCGTCGGGCCCGCCGGTGGGGTCGAAGTCGAAGATGCCGTGGAAGGCCAGGTCCTTGGAGAAGTGCGCGTGCAGCCAGCTCATGGTGTGGCCCTGGTGCTCCGAGCGCAGCCCCCAGCTGTGGTCCATGGTGGAGACGCAGTCGATCGGATATGTCTTGCCGCGCAGGGTGATCTCACCTTCGAAATGACCTGTCTGGTCGAAGTGCCCGGCATAGGCCTCGCCCCAGGCGAACACGCCGTCCTCGGCGCGGGCGGCCACGACAGGGTCCTGCTTGGGGTCGTGAATGTCGAACGGCACCGACAGCGCGGTGTACCGGAATCCCAGCGACAGATCCTCGCCGTTATCGAATTCCACGTCCCAGATGCGGTTCGGCTCGGGCGAAGACACCCGCAGGCCGTTGGCGAGCTGATAGTCGCGCAGATTACGGGGGTCGGGAATCGGCAGGTGATGCTGGGCGTCCCAGTAGTCGGCCTGCCACGGCGCCTGCACGAATCGCGAATTCGCCGCGATGGTGGAGATCGCGACACCGACATTGGGCCGGAACAGGGCGTACACGCCGACGTTCAATGTCGCTTCGGGAACGTAGAAACCGAAGAAGTTGGTTTCGGTCCAGGTCGGGTCGTTACTGGTCGGGGTGTGGAAATCCGCATCGATGTCGTCGATCATCGGTCGTCGATCCTCCTGACGTGCAGTGCTCGCGGGGAGCGGGCCGCGCGGGGTTGTGCTGCGCAGGGCCGTATCGGGTGTCGAGGCATACATTGCCCGCCCGAACGGGACCCATGCCACATCCTCCGCAGATAACCAGAGGGGGCGGAATTATCCGAGATGGATAAAGCATGAAGCTGATCTACAGCCGTACGGTCCATTCCGACGGATCGGACACCGCATCCGTCGATCACCACACCCGTTACTCGACGCAGAAAAGACGGTACGCGACATGAGACTCGCCCGAGTCGTAGGTCAGGTGGTCTCCACCGCCAAAGTGTCCGAACTCGCAGGCACCACGATTCTGCTACTGGAACCCCTCGAGAACACCGGATCGGACGATTCGATCTGTGCCGCAGTCGATCTCATCGGCGCAGGCATCGACGAGGTGGTGCTGGTGACCACCGGAAGCGCCGCTCGTGTCAGCGACGAGGCCGCGGAGTTTCCCATCGACGCCGCCATCGTCGCGATCGCCGACACGGTGGTCGTACACGGCACGGTCACCTACTCGAAATAACCCCCCCTTTTTTGCCGGTCACCGGACCGGCGGCGCTACGGCGCATCCACACACACAACGGAGGAATCATGGCCACCACTGCAAGCACGCTGCCCGCCCGCGGCGCCGGCGCTCTCGGACTCATCGAGACCAAGGGCCTGGTCGGCGCCATCGAGGCGGCCGACGCGATGGTCAAGGCCGCCAACGTGCAGCTGCTGGGGCACCGCGAGATCGGCGGAGGACTGGTGACCGTGATGGTGCGTGGCGATGTCGGCGCGGTCAAGGCCGCCACCGACGCCGGTGCCGTCGCTGCGGGCAAGGCCGGTGAGGTCGTGTCGGTCCACGTGATCCCGCGCCCGCACGACGAGACCGAGACCATCCTGTCCGCCCTGACTCGTCCCAAGGGCGCCTGAGTGCTGATGCAGCGCAATCGGTTCCACAGCGACGCATCGTTGGGAGGTAGCAGACTGTGACCACGAGTTTGGATGCCGATATCGCGGCGTTGGTCGACGTGCGCGCGAAGGTGGACGCGACCAAGCGCGCCTTCGACGCCATCGAGGGCGCCGACCAAGCGTGGCTCGATGAGATCGTGCGAGCGATGGCCAAGGCCGGGTACGCGGCCTCGGAAGAACTCGCCCGGATGGCCGTGGACGAGACAGGCTACGGCGTCTACGAGAACAAGATCATCAAGAATCGGTTCAACACCGGGTTCGTCGCGGACTGGATGCTCGAGCGTCGCGCGGTCGGGGTGCTGTGGGCGGACGAGAAGAACAAGGTCACCGCCATCGGCTCGCCGATGGGGCTGATCGCGGCGATCATCCCGGTCACCAACCCAACCGCGACGGTGCTGTTCAAGAGCTTGGCCGCGGTCAAGGCCGGCAATGCCATCGTGCACGCCCCGCACCCGCGGGCCGCACGGTGCTCGCTCAAGGCCGCCGAGATCATGGCCGAGGCAGCCCTCGCGGCCGGGGCACCCGAACATCTGGTGTCGTGCCTGCAGTACCCGACCCTGGATGCCACCCGGGAACTGATGCGGCACAAGGATGTTCGCCTGGTACTGGCCACCGGTGGTCCCGGCATGGTGGCCGCGGCCTACTCGAGCGGGAAGCCGACGATCGCGGTCGGCGCGGGCAACGTGCCAGCCTATGTCGATCGCAGTGTGCCCGACCTCGCCGAGACCGCGGTGATGATCGTGACGTCCAAGGCGTTCGACAACGGCACCGCCTGTGTGGCCGAACAGTCGGTCGTCATCGACGCACCGATCGCCGACCGGTTCGTCAGCGAACTAACCACCGCCGGCGCGGCATGGCTGAACGAGTCGCAGCAGGCAGCGCTCACTGCCGTGCTGTTCGACGAGCGCGGCGGGTTGCGGCCCAATGCGGTCGGCCAGTCCGCGCAGCGGCTAGCCCAGCTGGCCGGGTTCGCGGTCCCGGACGGGACCAAGGTGCTGGCCGCCGAACTCACCGAGGTCGGTGATCATGTGCTGCTGTCGCGGGAGATCCTGGGGCCGGTCCTGACGATCTACCGCGAGCCCGATCATGCGGCCGGGTGGCGGCGCTGCCGCGAGGTCCTGGCCCTGGGCGGTGAAGGACACACCGTGGCTGTGCACGCGAGCGACCCGGCGGTGATCGCCCGGTTCGGGCAGCTGCCCGCGGGCCGGATCGTGGTCAACACCCCGGCGCTGTTCGGTGGGATGGGGTACTCGACCAACGTCGACCCCTCGTTCCAGATCGGGACCGGCACCTGGAGCGGGTCGATCTGCTCGGACAACGTGACCCCGCTGCATCTGGTGAACATCAAACGCGTTGCGCACCAGGCGCGGCCGTGGCGGGGAGTGTTCGGCTGATGACCACGTCCACCGTCGCGCAGGTCCTGCACGAGGCCCACGACCGGATCGGATCGGTGCGCGCTGAGCGCACCGGCCGACTTCGCACCGGTGTCGACCTGGGCACAGCCACCTGCGTCATCACCGTGGTCGACGACGCGGGCACCCCGGTGTGGCTCGATTTCCACCGCACAGCGGCCGTGCGCGACGGTGTCGTGGTCGATTTCGCGGCCGCGGTCACCGCGGTGCGCGAACTCAAAGCCCGCGCGGAAAACGAACTGGGCGTCACCCTGGATTCCGCGGCCACCGCCTTTCCACCATGCGTCGGTGAGGCCGACAGCCGGGCGTGCCGGTTCGTCGTCGAAGGCGCCGGGTTCGACGAGGTGACACTGGTGGACGAGGTTTCCGCGGCCAACGCCACCCTGGCCGTCACCGACGGCGTGGTCATCGATGTCGGCGGCGGCTCCACCGGTGTCGGAGTGTTCGAGCACGGGAACCTCGTCGCCCTGGACGACCGCCCCGGTGGCGGCCATCATCTGGACCTGATCCTGGCCGGGGCCCTAGGTGTCGACCTGGCCGACGCCGAACGTCGCAAACGCGCGGCCGACGAGGATTACCTGCCGATCCTGCGGCCCGGTATCGAACGGATCGCCGCGGCGATCGGTCAGCTCACTCGCGGCGCGGAACATCTGGATCTGCATCTGGCCGGTGGCGCCTTGATGGTGCCCGGCGCGGACGCGGTCATCGGTAAATACCTGAATCGAGCGGTGCGGTGCTATCCCCACGCCCTGCTCATCACTCCATTGGGGATCGCGAGGTACGCGTCATGACAGGCAATGCAACGCTCCGCACATACGCATTCATCGACCGGATGCAGCCACAGTGCGCAGCGCACATCGCAGCCACGAGCCCGGGTGACCCGCCGCTGGCGGGCATGGCCGAGCTGTTCGTGGAGATGGCCCCGGGCAACGAGGTGTTCCGCGCCGCGGACATCGCGCTCAAAGCCGCCGGCGTACGCCCGGCGCTGCAGATCATCGAACGCGAATTCGGGCTGCTGGAAATCCATTCCGAACATCAGGCCGAGGTCCTCGCCGCCGGGGAAGCACTGCTGGCCGAACTCGGCATGAAAGAAACCGACCGGATCAAACCGGTCATCGCCTCCACCCAGTTCATCACCAACGTGCACGGCTACCAGGCACAGCTGCTGAACAAATGGCGCAAGGGCAGCCTGCTGATGCCCGGGGCGAGCCTGTTCGTCATGGAAGTCGCACCGGCGGCGTATGTGTCGCTGGCCGCCAACGAGGCCGAGAAGGCCGCCGACATCGACGTGATCGAGATCCGCGCGGTCGGCCGCTTCGGGCGACTGTTCCTGGCCGGCAGCGAAAGCGAAGTCGCCACCGCCCGCGATGCCGCGGTCGCCGCGCTCGAAGCACTCGACGGGACACAGGAGGCACGCCGATGACGGTCTTCGGAGTCGACGACGTCAACGCAGCCGCCACGTCCACCCCGGCCACACTCGTCGTGGGCCCGCGCGACATCCTCACCCCCCTGGCCCGCGAACTCGCCCGCGAACTCGACGTCACCATCGAAGTCGCCGCCCGCACCCCCGCCGCGTCCGCCCAAGCCCACGCAGACTCAACCCGCACCGCACCGGCACCCATGACCGGTAGCAGGCATCCCGCGCCCTGGACACGAGCCGCAGCCCGCGCGAACGCCGCCGCGGCACCGACCGTGGCGCGTTCGGACTGGTCGCTGCAGGCACCACCGGGATATCTGGACCCGCCCTCCCCCGCACTACATCGGCGCGGCGCACCGCTGAACCCGGCTGTGGCGCCCGAACGCCTCACCGGCGCCGGGACCTCGATTACCGGTCCCACCGGCAAACTCGTGCACCGTGTCGTCGTCGTCGGTGCCGGACACGTCGGAATGATCACCGCGATGAAACTCGCCGAAGCCGACCTCATCGAGGAGGTCGTGCTGGTCGACATCGCCGACGGCCTGGCCGCGGGAATAGCGCTGGATCTGACGCATTCGGCCGCGCTGGCCGGGTTCAGCACCACCATCCGCGGCGTCACCTCGCTGGACGAGGCCGGGGTCGCCGACTATGTGGTCATCACCGCCGGGCGAGCCCGCCAGCCCGGAATGAGCCGCACCGACCTGGTCACGGTCAACGCCGGCATCGTCGGCCCGCTGGCCCGCCGCGCCGCACAGATCTCACCGCAAACGGTCCTGCTGATCGTGACCAACCCGCTCGACGAGATGACCCACCACGCCTGGCAGGCTTCCGGACTACCGCCCGAACGCGTCCTGGGCATGGCCGGTGTCCTGGACAGCGCACGCTTCCAGGCTCTGACCGCATTGACCGCGGGCACCGCCCCGGCGACGGTGGCCGCGATGGCACTGGGCAGCCACGGCGAGGAAATGGTGATCCCGCTCTCGCAAGCCACGATCGGTGCCACGCCGATGTCCGAGCAGGTCGAACCGGCCGCACTGGCGGCGTTGGTGGACCGTGCCCGCAACTCCGGCGCGGAGGTCGTGGGCCTGCTCAAGTCCGGAAGCGCGTTCTTCGCGCCGGGCGCCTCGGCCGCGCGCATGGTGCTCGCGATGGCCACCGATTCCCCCGACCTGATCACCGCGACGGTCCGGCCCTGGGGCCAGTACGGCATCGACGGCACCTACGTCGGATTGCCTGTTCGCTTGGGCCGCGGCGGCGTGCGTGAGGTCGTCGAACTCGCGCTCACCGACACCGAACTCGCCGCGCTACGCACAGCAGCGGCCCGGATCAGTGCCCGCGTCGCCGAGCTGGACACAGCGACGGTGAACGCATGAGAGCCGTCGTGTTCACCGATCGCAACAGCGTGCAGGTCACCGAAGTGCCCGACCCGCGGCTGATCGACCCGACCGACGCCCTGGTGCGCGTGCGGCGCGCCGCGATCTGCGGCACCGACCTGCACACCATCGCGCACCCCGATCACCTGCCACCCGGCACTGTCCTGGGCCACGAATACACCGGCGACATCGTGGCCCTCGGCTCCGCGGTGCAGCGCTTCGCAGTAGGTGAGCGCGTCAGCGGCGCAGACTTCACCGCGTGTGGCACCTGCTGGTGGTGCCGCTCGGCCCAGCACTGGCAGTGCACGGCCCGCAAATTCTTCGGCACCGGAACCACATTCGGTCCCGCACTGGCAGGAGCACAGGCCGAACTGGTCCGCGTGCCGTTCGCCGACACCGTGCTCGCCCCGATCCCGGACGACCTCACCTACGACGCAGCACTGTTCTTCGGAGACGTGCTCGCCACCGGCTTCGCCGCCTTCCAACGGGCCGCCACACGTCCCGGTGACACCGTCGTCGTCATCGGCGGCGGCCCCGTGGGCCAGCTGGCCAGCCTGTGCGCTCAAGCGTGCGGTGCCGGTCCGGTGGTGCTGGTCGAACCGGTCCAGCAGCGACGCGACATCGCCGAAGCACACGGCGCGGTCACCGCCACCCCGGACACCGCACGGTCGGTCGTGCACGCGCTGAGCGACGGCCACGGCGCAGACGCCGTCCTGGAAGCCGTCGGTGGCCCTGTCGGTCTGGACACCGCGTTCGGTCTGGTCCGGGCCGGCGGCACGATCGTCTCGGTCGGAGTCCACGCCCAGCCCAGCTATCCGCTTCCGGTCGCCCGTGCGTTCACCAACGAGCTCACGGTGCGGTTCGCGGTCGGTGACGCCATGCGTGACCGGGACCGGCTCACCGGCCTCGTGCGTTCCGGTGCGATCGATCCGACGGTCATCATCGATCGCCGTGCGCCCCTGGAGGATGCGCCCGCCGCCTACGCCGACATGCGGGAGCGACGTAGCCTGAAGGCCGTACTCGACATCGGTTGACAGATCATGAGCATGCGATAACCGAATAGTTCGCCGGTGAGCACCCCCGGGAAGGCACGACACAACCATGGCAACGACGCCGAACGCGGCAGCACGCATCCAAGCGGTACTGCAGCGTATCCCCGACAACCCGGTCGAGGGCGCGCACGCGTTGGTCGATGCCGCCGCCGGCGACTACGCGCTCACCGTGCTGCGGCTGGCGGATCTGGAATGGACGGCGATTGCCGGCGACCCCGCCCAAGCCGACCAGTCTCGCCTCGCGGCCCTGGAATGCGGCGCCGGCCCCCTCGTCGATCACGGCGTCACCTGCGGTCACACCGCAATCGTCTGTGCCCCAAGCACATCCGAAGCCCCGCTCGATGTGCTCCGCCAAGCCGCGGTATGGCTCGAACTGCTCACCCACACCTCCGCCACCAGCGACGACCTCCATGCCCTGTCCGACGAGGCCGACGTGCTGCGGATGGTCGCCAAACAGATCCTCACCGCCCAGCACCTGGACCAGGTGCTGCTCTCGATCAGCAATCAAACTCTGCGCATGCTCGAGTCGGACATCTGCGGAGTGTTCCTGCTCGAAGGTGACGAGTTGCGCATGCGCAGTTGCACCGGCCATCGCGTGGTGACCACCTCCCGGCTACGGATGCGCCGAGGCCAAGGCGTCGCCGGTCTGGTCCTGGAAACCGGCGAGGTCGCCAAAGTTGACAGCTACCTGCATGATTCGACCATCAGCAGCGACTTCATGTCACTGGCCAAACAGGAATCCACCCGCTCGGCACTGGCCGTCCCGCTGTTCGGGCACGGCACGATCATCGGCGTACTCGAGGTCTGGCGACGGCGGTACTCCCTGTTCAGCGACCGAGACGTCAGCCGACTGGTCGCCCTGGCCGACCTCGCGTCCATCGCCATCGAGAACGGCCGCCTCTACGACTCCCAACGCACCACCGTCGAGGAACTCGACGCCACCCGCGTCTCCCTGGAATGGCAACTCGGCCTGCTCAACCGCTCCGCCCAACTACAGCAGCAACTCCTGGACATCGTGCTGGCCAACTCCGCGGTCGCCGGCGCCGTCGCCCGGATCCTGGGCACCGAGCTGGGATGCGAGGTCGCCATCGCCGCCGCCGACGGCGACATCGAGGCCGCCTACCCCCGCACCCTCGACGCGACCTCCCTCATCGACCGCGCACTCGGCGAAGCCGGAAACCTCCCCCAGCGCGCCACCCGCATCCGCCTCGACACCGACCGCTCGATCTGGGCGCACCCCGTCATCGCCGCGGACAACCAATATGGCGCGGTATTCCTGCGCGGAGACGACAGCTCCGCCGAACTCATGAGCATCGCCTGCGGCCAAGCCGCGATGGTCTGCTCCCTGGGCCACATGCAGCAACGGGCCGCCAGCGCCGCCCGCGCCGAGGCCCTCGACCAACTCCTGTGGGACCTGCTCGACGGCACCAACGAACAACGCGCCGCCGCCCGCACCCGCTGCCACCAAATGGGTGTGCGCCTGCGCGGCGCCCACCGTGTCGTCTACGGCGTCCTGGACAACCTCGACGCCCTGGCCGCCCGCGAAGGCTGGAACACCTCCTCCATCGACGCCCTACGCCGACAGGTACTCGACGGCATCCGCAACTGCATCTCCCCCGCCACCCCCACACTGTCGGGGCTGCGCGGCAACTGGATCGTGGCCCTGGCCCCCATCAGCGACCGGGACCGCGCCCGCACCCTGCTGGACACCTTCGGCGACATCGTCCACAAGGCCCACCCCGACCTGTCCGCCTCCTGGGGAATCAGCACGCCGTGCACCGACCCCGCTACGTACACCACCGCATTCACCGAAGCCAAAACCGCCAACGCCGCCGCACGCCGCCTGGGAACCGTCTCCCTCTACGACGAACTCGGCATCGTGCGGCTCCTGCTCGGCAGTGGCAACAGCCCCGACTTCCAAGCGTTCATCAACGAAATCACCCGTCCCCTCAGCGATTACGACGCCACGCACGATGGTGCCCTCCTGCAAACCCTGCGCGCATTCTTCGACGCGAACTGCTCACAAAAAGACGCCGCACACCGCCTGTACGTCCACCCCAAAACCCTCGCCTACCGCCTGGACCTCATCCGTAAACTCACCGGCCTCGACCTGAGCCAGCACGCCGACCGCATGCGCGCAGACCTGGCCCTGCGCCTGCTCGAAGTCTCCGAAACCATCAGCCAGCCGCCGCGCCCCGGTCCGTGAAGCAGACGCCACGGCGGGCGATCGTGCGCCGAGTCACATTACGCTCGTCGTGATGACCTACGTCACGCCGTAATGTGTTGTGGCCCAAGGTTTCAGCGCATCGCTTCATCGCGGATTCACAGGTGCGGACCAACCCCGAAACAAAGACCGCCGACGCTGGAATACATGGGAAGAATCCGACAGAAGACCGCACCGGTCGAAGTACTGGCCTGCGACGTGTGCGGACGCCTCCCGCATCCGCGCCGTACTCGGCTCGCATTGGCGAAACTCGCTGCCGTATTCCCGGTCGAGTTGATGCTGCACGCCGGGGTGATGCATACCGACCTGCCGTATCCAGTGGCGTTATCGGTCTTGACTGTGACCACGACAGTGCTGGTGATCTGGATCGTGGAGCCATCGGCGATGCGACTGTTCGGGTCCTGGATGCACGGCCCGGACCTACGGCGGCGGGCCGCTGTGGATGATGCCGGGTTGCTGTGGCGGATCCGGGTCCGGATCAGCGACACCCCGGGCCAGCTGCAGGAGCTGACGAAGCATCTGGCGCGGCGCCAGGTGAACATCCTCGCCGTGCACGTACACCGGCTCGACGCCGACGTTCTCGACGAACTCGTCGTCTCGGCTCCTGCGGCCCGCACCATCGACGAACTGACCACCGCGGCAGCCGACGCGGGTGGCTACGGCATCCGGGTCTGGCAGGCCACCGCGTTGACACTCGTGGATGGCCAGACCAAAGCCCTCACCATGGCCGCCCGCGTGGCCGCCGACCCCGACGAGCTTCCACTCGCCGTCGCCGAACTACTCGGCGCCCACTACGTGAACCACACCGCAGCCACCGACCCCGGCGACGGCACCGTGCTCGAGCTGGCCTCGCCGACCGGCCGGACGTTACGGTTCCATCGTCCTGACGAGCCGTTCACACCGGCCGAGATCGCACGTGCGCACCGCCTGCACGATCTTGCGCGCACCACGACAGCAACACGCGAATTCTGACGGTCCGCCGCCGACACCCCACACCAGGCAAGTCTGCGGTGTGCCGAGCGATCGTCAACCCACCCGACGGCCGCGATGCGGCGCGCGCCACCCGATCACCGCTCCGGTCGGATCCGTAATCCTGCGGCGACGCACCAGCACCGTGTCATCAGTCCGCCGTGCCGAACCGCTTATCGCTGAACGGAATGCCAGCGACAGGCCCGCGTGGGCCCGCTCCTGGCAACCGTTACTCGGGCCGGACGCCTGTGCGCGGCGAATCCTATGCCGGAGCGGCTCGCCCGAGAGCGAGGATGGTGGTGCGGACTTCGTCGGCGTTCACCGCGACAACGTTGAATCCCCTGCGCGCCAACGCTTCCGCCAGTGGTGCGGGCACCGGCCCGGTGAGCCGGGCGCCGATTCGGCACCGCGGGCGACGCTCGGCGGCTGCTGCCACCATGTCGATGAGCTGTCCGGCTTGGGTGTCGATCTGCACGCGCGGATCGACACCGATCAGTCCGCGCCGAAGGTACGCGTCGAGCGGTTCGGCGGTGAGCAGATGCCGGGCAGGCACACCGATCATGGCGGCTTGAAGTTCGCGGACCTCGAGCCAGATGGTGTCTGCGTGTTCGGCGATGTCCAGCACGGCGTTCGCGCCACGCGGAGTGGCGATGTAGGCCCCGACCCCCAGTGGCACTTCGCCGATGAGCTTGCGCAGCAACGCGGTTTCGGCGGGATCGTTGATCTTGCGCACGGTGAAGTGGATGCGCGGAAGCTGTCCGCTGG
The DNA here is from genome assembly GCF_000308615.1 of Nocardia jiangxiensis NBRC 101359. GTDB lineage: Bacteria > Actinomycetota > Actinomycetes > Mycobacteriales > Mycobacteriaceae > Nocardia > Nocardia jiangxiensis. The sequence continues at coordinate 45,292 of NZ_BAGB01000168.1, read as the reverse complement.
CGGTGACCGCGGCGGTGATGCCACGGATCTGAGCCGCGAGGATGTCGGTGGAGCCCATCGGAAGCGCCAGTTCCGGATGGGTGATGAACAGTTCGGTCGACCCGAGCAGCTCACGGGATTCGTCGGCATCGAAATCGATTGCCCGGACACCGAATTCGATGTCGCCGGCGACCGCGAAGATCTTCTCGAACTCCTCGGCGACGGCGCGTTCGAGGGCAGGTGCTGCGACGGTGAGGTCGTTCTCGGCGATGGTATCGATCACCTCCTGCAGGCGGCCGCTGGCCGCGAGCACCGAGTCGACACCAGCGACGAGCCCGTCGGCCCCCGCGCCGAGTGCCGAGGTGACCTGTGCGGGCGTGGTGATGCGGGCGAACACCTGCGCGGAGGTGCGTTGGCGAGCCAATGCCAGCAGACCCGCGAGGTGTTCGTCCTCGGCGGCGGGCTGGCTGAGTTGGACTGCGCCACACAGCACTTCGCCGGTGGTGCCGTCGAGCGAGACCAGATCACCCGTGTGCAGGGTGGTGCCATCGATCGACAGAGTGCCGGGGCCAGGGTCGATGTCCAGTGCACCGCATCCGACCACGCAGGTGGTTCCCAGCGCGCGGGCCACGACTGCCGCATGGCTGGTGGAACCGCCTGTGGCGGTGAGGATTCCAGCCGCAGCGATCATGCCGTGCAGGTCGGTGGGGCTGGTGACGGGCCGGGCGAGGATGACCGTCTTCCCGGCCTTGGCGGCCTGTTGGGCAGCATCGGAGGTGAAGTACAGTTCGCCGACGACGTGCCCCGGGGCTGCCCCGACGCCGGTGGCCAGCACGCGGCCCTGAGTACGAGCGAGTTCGTAGTCGGCGGGGTCGAATCCGGGGCGTTGGAGCTGTCGGACCTGGTCCAGCGATATCGCGTCCAGGGCGTCCTCGGTGGACAGGACGCCTTCGGCGAGCAGGTCCGCGGCGATGCGGATCGCGGCCTGGGCGGTGCGTTTGGCGCTGCGGACCTGCAGCATGTACAGGATGCCGCGTTCGATGGTGAATTCGATGTCCAGGACGTCGCCGCGGACGCGTTCGAGCTCGCCGCAGGTGCGTTCGAGTTCGGAGTAGACCTCGGGGAGGTGATCGGCCAGTCCTGCGACCGGGTCGGGGGTGCGGATGCCGGCGACCACGTCTTCGCCCTGGGCGGCGGTGAGGAACTCGCCGAACAGTCCGGGTTCGCCGGTCACAGGGTTGCGGGTGAAGACCACGCCGGAGCCGGATCGTTCGTCGAGATTGCCGAACACCATCGACTGCACCACGACCGCGGTGCCCAGATCATCGGAAATCTTGTGCAGTTCACGGTATTTCACTGCACGGCGGGTGTTCCAGGATCGGAACACCGCCTCGACCGCACCCAGCAGTTGCGCGCGGGGGTCCGCGGGAACCTCGTCGTCGAGTTCGTCGCGGATCCGGGCCTGGCAGTATTCCCACACCTCGTCGTAGACCGCGCCGGGGTCGCCTGGCACGGGGACCGCGTCCAGGATCAGCGGCAGCTGGGACCGGTCGGGGGTTTCCAGGGCGCCCAGCACGGTTTCGGCGTACATCCCGTGGAAGCGGAACAGCACATCGGCCATGAACCGGACGTCGCCGGTGGCCTCGGCCAGGGCGATGGCCGCATCCCGGTTCAGGCCGAGGTTCAAGATGGTGTCCATCATGCCGGGCATGGAGATAGGTGCGCCCGAGCGCACCGACAGCAGCAACGGGTGATCACCGCCGCCGAAGGTCTTGCCCGAGGCCTGTTCCAGGTCCGCGAGCCTAGCGTGGATCTCCTGGGTCAGTTCCTCGGTGAGGCGGCCGTTGCGCAGGTAGTCGTGGCAGGCGGGGGTAGCGATGACGTAGCCGGGCGGGACGTTCAGGCCGCTGTGGGTCATCTCGATCAGGCCGAAGCCTTTGCCGCCGACGATATCTCGGTCGATGGGTCCGGGTTCGTCGAAAGAACGGGTCAGGCCGGAGGTCATGGTCGACAAGCTCACTTTCCTCACTCCTTGCGTGCGCGGCCGAGGGTGCGCAGCAGGTCTTCGTGGAACTCGAACCACACGTTGTGGACCGAGTCCTTGGTCGGGTCGGAGACGAACGCGATCTCGCCGTCGTCGACCCGGTTCAGCGCGCGTTCGAATCGTGCGATGTAGGTCGCGAAGTGGGGGTCCTTCTCGGCCAGCGCCTGCAGCAGTCCGGACAAGCGCTGCACGAGCCGCTCGATCGTGGAGATGATCTTGGCGTCGTAGCTCTCGTCGGTGTGGTCGTTGACGACCTTCTTGCCGGCGATCTCGATCTGCTGCCAGGCCGACATCGTCTGCAGGAACCGGGAATTGACGTCCTCGAACTTGTCGGCGACCGCCAGCATCGTCGCGTCCTCGCGCAGGGTGCGGTAGATCTGGGCGGCGGAGTCGACCAGGGCGGGGGCGGCGTCATCGGTCGGCATGGCGGTCTCGCCCACCATCGCCACCAGACCTCGCTCGGCGAGCGCTTCGACGGAATTCTTGGTGGTCTCGGTGTCCTCACCGATGAGCTCCGATACCGCCGCGATGGTGGCGAATTTCTTCAGGGCGATGGCGTTGAGAACATCGTAGAGATCTTTGGTCAGCAGCAATGTGGTCACTGGTCAGTCTTTCGATCGTCGAGAGAAACGATGGGCGGGGGATCGACAATGGCTGCAAGCGACCCCCCGCCCGATCCGATGCCCGGTTCAGGAGTAGGAACAACCGCCGCCCGGGCACCAGGTAGGGGTGAGCGTGGTCTTAGAGCCAGCGCCCCTTCGAGTTACGCAGGTCCGCGCCCGCGCCGAACGGCAGGTACCCCTCGCCGGAGAAGATCTTCTGCGGCACCACTTCCTGGGCGAATCCGCGCTTGCCGATGTCGTAGTAGTAGTTCGACACCCGCTGATCGACCTCCCACAACTTGAACTCGTCGCAGGCCCGCTCGTAGGTGCCGGCCTTGCGCAGGTAGGGCAGGATCATGTCGACGTAGTACACGTACTGCCCGGCCCAGATCAGGTCGCGCCGGCACATACGCGAGACCTTGCTGTACATGCGCAGGGTCGCCTGCTGGACCTTGGGCAGCTCGGTGTCGAGCTGGTCGATCGCGATCGTGCGGATGTCCGACATCGGGGTGTCGAACTTCTCGCGGGCGAACACCGCGCCGCCGACGATGGCCTGGATGTAGTTCTTCGGGCGGGTGAAGGTGGTGGAGATGTCGTTGACGCGGATCTCCTGCAGCCCGAGCAGTTCGGGATCGAGCACGATCGCCATGGTGTAGGCGTGGGGCAGGCCGGCGTCGTCGCAAACATCGCTCCAGTGGAAGACCGGCTCGTTGACGAACAGATCCCGCAGGATCAGCAGGTTGCCGTTGGGCAGCTCGTACGGGCCAGTGTCCCCCAGGCCGAGGCGACAGTCCATGTGGTCCAGGAACGACAGCAGCTCGGCGGCGGCGTTGAACCGGGTGAAGGACTGCTGCTTGGGCGAGCCGGGCTCGAGCTCCTCGACCTGGTCGATGATGGTCTGCAGGAAGTCCGGTTCGTGGATCTGGCAGCGGTAGCGATCCTGGGAGTTGAGGATGTAGCCGTCCTGGCGCTTGCCCCATTCGATGCGCTGCATGAACTTGAGCAGGGTGTTGCTCTCGGCAACATAGTCGTCCGGGCCGATCGCTTCCAGGGCCAGCAGCCCGCAGCGGCCCATACCGAACCCGACGGCGCCGATCGACCAGTCGTGCACGGCGTTGATCTTGGTGCCGATCTCCCGGCGCGCGGTCGCGCCGATGTCCAGGATGCCCTGGGCGCCGACCTCGTCGGTGGTCATCCGCAGGATCTCGGGCCACCGGTAGAACTCGTGCATGAACGCGAGGATCTCGTACTCCTGGCGCGGGATCATGCCGGACACGCCTTCGGTCGCGCGCATGACCAGCACATCCCAGATATTCCAGGCCAGATAGTTGTTCAGGTCGTTGAGCTCGTCGATGGTGAACTCGTCCGCCAGGACGTCGTCCTTGCCGACTTTCTCGAGGACCTTGCTCTTGGCGCGCTGCTTCTGCACTTTGTCGCCGAGGATGCCGTCGCGCATCGGCTCGAGATCGACGAAGTTGCCGGTGAAGGTGAGTTCCTGGAAGCGCAGGCCGTCGTCGTCGGCCTCGTAACGCTGCTTGTAGGTCGCGCGGGCGGATTTGGTGGCGTCGCTCATGGTCGTTGTGCCTCTCGATGCTGCGTGGTCGGGGTCAGTTCGCGATGCTGATGCGGCCGACTTCGGGGTCGTCGCAGTGCAGCTGCACCGTCTTGCCGACCAGGGCCTCGGCGATCGCGTCGAAGTGCGAGTCGTCGGTGTTGCCGACCTCGTAGCGCGAGTCACTCGCGGTGAGGTAGGCGGTCATCACGCACGGAATCTGGAATTCGCGCGAGAGGATGCCCAGGTGAGATTCGGGAGCACCGGACATGGTGATCACTCCGACCGCGCCCATGCTCAGCGCTGGGGTCAGGAAGGTGGTGGTGCCGCCGCGGACCAGCAGGATGTAGTCCTGCAGCTTGCCCGACTGCACCACCTCGATGACGTCCTGGGGGGACCGCAGGTACTTGACCTCGCCCGTGGGGGATTTGGTGGTTTCGAATGCGTTGTAGCCCTCAGCGAGAACCTGCATCGTTGCTCCTGTCCTGCTCCACAGTCATGTCCTCTTCGACATAACTGGCTGTTGATGTTGCCACCGTCACATTGCCGGACGGTGTGTGGCGTACGCTGCCGGTCGGCAGATAGTCTTCCGCGCTCGCGTTATCCCCCGCGTACAGTCCGCTCGGGCAGCGGATACGTCTCGGCGAGCAGCCGACGCATGAGCTTGCCCGACGAGGTCGTCGGCAGGGAGTCGACGAACACCACCTCCCGCGGCCGCTTGTACGCGGCGAGCTGGTCGCGGCAGTACTCGATCACTTCACTCGCAGTGGGTCGAGCACCGTCGACCGGCACCACGTAGGCGACGGCGATCTCCCCCTTGACCGGATCCGCGACAGCTCCCACGGCCACCATCGCGACGGCGGGGTGGGTGGCCACCACGCGTTCGATCTCGGCGGGATACACGTTGTAGCCACCGGTCAGGATCATGTCCTTGAGGCGGTCCACGATGAACACGTGCCCGGTGTCGTCACGGTAGGCGATATCGCCGGTGCGCAGCCACCCGTCCGGGGAAAGCGCCTCCGCGGTCGCCTCGGGGCGGCCGAGGTATCCGAGCATGACCAGTGGGCCCCGGACCAGTAACTCACCGTGCTCCCCCGGCACAGCCTCGGCGCCTGTGTCGTCCAGAGCGGCGATCCGCAGATCGAGTCCGGGCAGGCAGACACCGATCGAGCCCGGGACCGGCGGGGCGTGCACGGCGTGGGTGGTGCCGAGCCCCGACAGCTCGGTCATCCCCCACAGCTCGAGAACCGGCCCGGGTGCGCGGGTGTTCCACCGATCGATCAATTCCGGTGCGAAGGTCTGCCCGCCGATGCTCGACATACGCAACGACGACAGGTCCGCATGCGCGAAGTCGGCGTGCGCGGTCATCATCGAATACATCGCGGGCACACCTTCGAACATCGTGGCGTGCTCACTGGCGATCAGCTCCAGCGTTCGTGCGGGATCGAAGCGATCCATCAGCACCACGGTCCCGCCGACCAGAAAAGTGCTGTTGATCGCGACATTGCCGTACACGTGCGCGGCAGGCAGTGCGGTGACCACGACGTCCTCGGCCGTGCGACCGTGCATGGTCGCGGTCAGTGCGCAGTTGAGCAGGATCGACCGATGCGATTGCATCGCACCTTTGGGATGGCCGGTGGTGCCCGAGGTATACCCGATGCTGCACAACGCCTGCGGGACCAGCGGTGACAGCGGAACCTGCTGCCCCTCACCGGCGGCCAGCAGGTGGGTGAGAGGCACCGCCTCGGCACCCGGGTCGCCCTCCCCCAAGACACACACCAGATCCAGCGCGGGCGCATCGGCAGCGGCAGCGAGGGCGGTGGGCAACTGCCCAGGGCCGACGAACAGCACCTTCGCCCGGCAGTCGGTGAGCACGAAGGTCAGTTCCGGTCCGGTGAGCATCACGTTGACCGGATTCACCACCGCCCCGGCTTTGAGGATGCCGTGGTAGGCCACGATCCATTCCCAGCAGTTCTGCCCATAGACCGAGCACACATCCCCCGGCACGACGCCGCGGGCGGCCAGGGAGGCCGCCACGGCGTCGGAGAGCCGGTCCAGCTCGCGGTAGGACATCCACGACGTGCTGGTGATCAGGGCGGTCTTGTCCGGATAGCGGGCCGCCGCAAAGGGCAGGATCTGCCCCGGTCCACCCCAGGGCCGCTCGGGTGCGGCACTCATCTGTCTGCTCCGCTCGGGTCTGCGCAGGTCAGGACCGCCTTGATGACCGACCCCGCGTGCACGGCCTCGATCGCTGCGTTGATGTCGGCGAAGTCGAAGGTGTCGATGATCCGGTCGAACGGGAATCGCCCGGCCTGGTACAGCTCGATCATCCGCGGAATGAACTGCGCCGGGATCGCATCGCCTTCGATCACCCCGACCAGGCTGCGCCCGAACAACAGATGCCCCTGATCGATGGTGATCTCATTGCTGGCGCCCTGGAATCCGACCGAGGCACACACCCCAGGGGACTGCAGGCATTCCAGGGCGCTGCGCACCACCGACCCGTGCCCGATGCAGTCGACCGAGTACTGCGCCCCCGCCCCGCCGGTGATCGCCCGGATCGTGTCCGCGGCATCGGTTTCGGCGGGATTGACGATGTGGGTGGCACCGAGCTCGGCTGCCTTGATCAGCCGATCACCGTTGATATCGACCGCGATGATCGCGCCACAGTCCGCGACCACCGCGGCGAGGATCGCGGCCATACCGACCGACCCGCAGCCGAAGACCGCGATGCTCGACCCCCGCGGCGGCGCCAGGGTGTTCAATACCGCACCCGCACCGGTCTGGATTCCGCAGCCCAGCGGGCCCAGCAGCTCGAGCGGAACATCGTCTTCGACCCGCACACAGTTCGCAGCGGTGGTGACCGCCAGCCGCGACCATGAGGATTGGCCGAAGAAATGGCCCAGGATCGCTTCACCGCCCGGACCGGCCAGCGGGCTCGACCCGTCCAGGCGATGTCCGGCCAGGTTCAACCCGACGAAATCGCGGCAGTGCATCGGCAGCCCACCAACGCAGTTGTCACAGTGACGACAGTGGTTGTAGGACAACACCACTCGGTCACCCACAGCCAATCCGCCGGCGTCGACGCCCACCGCTTCGATGACGCCCGAGCCTTCGTGGCCCAGCACGATCGGGGGTGCGCCGTTCGTAGCGGTCGCGATGACACCCAGGTCGGTGTGGCAGATCCCGGTCCCGACGATGCGGACCAGTACCTCCCCCGCTCGCAGGTCGCCGATCTCGACTGTTTCCACGCGGATGGGTTCGGTCGCACCACGGACGACCACCGCCTCGGTCAGCATGAGGGGTCCTTTCGTTCGTACGGCGATCAAGCCACCGCGTCGGGGGCCTTGTTGAGCGTGATCGTCTGATGGTTGGTGTATTCGGCCAGCCCGTGCAGTGAGTTCTCCGCACCGATTCCGGACTGCTTGTGGCCACCGAACACCTGGTGCGGGGAATACTCGTGTACCTCGTTCAGCCACACCGTGCCCGCCTCCAACTGGCGACCGATCCGTTCGACCGCGGCCAGATCCGCACCCCACACCGTGGCTCCCAACCCCCACTGAGTGTCGTTGGCGCGCCGGACGACATCGTCCTCGTCGGTCCACCGCAGCAGCGGCAGGATCGGACCGAACGGCTCCTCGACGACCAGCCGGGAATCCTCCGGCGGGTTGTCCACGATCGTCACCGGCACGAACCACCCCGGCGCATCGGTATCGATGGCGCCGCCCAGTGCGAAGGTGTAGTCGTTGGCGGCACAGTCGTCGAAGTACTCCTGGACCTTGGCGAACTGCGGGGCATTCTGAATCGGGCCCAGCTGCGTGTCCGCGTGCGCGCCGTTGCCGACCACGACCGTGCGCGCATACGCGACCAGCGCGTCGCGGACCGCGTCGTACACCTCGTCGTGGATGTACACCCGCTTGGCCGCGTTGCAGAACTGGGCATTGTTCTGGAAAGCGGCCCAGAAGATCTGCGGTGCAACCTTTCCCGGATCGACATCGGACAACACGATCGCCGGATCGTTCCCACCCAACTCAAGGGTGATCCGCTTCAACGTGCCCGCCGCCGAAGCCATCACATGCTTGCCGGTATCGGTGCTGCCGGTGAACGCGATCTTGGCGATACCAGGATGCGCGGTCATCCACTTGCCCAGATCGTCATCGCCACTGACCGCACTCAGCACCCCCGCCGGCACCAGATCCTGCACCAGCTCGACAAACGCCAGATCACACAGCGGAGTGAACGGCGAGGGCTTGACGATCACCGTATCACCGGCGACCAGACCGGGCGCGATCTTCCACACTGCCAGCAACAACGGGAAATTCCACGGCACGATCGCACCCACCACCCCCAGCGGAGTGTGTCGGCTGATCACCCGGCGATCCGGGCCGTCCTCGAGCACCTCCTCGGGAAGAGCCTGCTTGGCGATCTCCCGCAGCCAGGCCACCGAACCGTAGATCTCCCATTCGGCCATCGCCCGCGGCTTACCCTGTTCCGCGGTCAGCAGCGCGATGAACGACTCCGCGTGCTCCTCGAGACGATCCCCCATCGCCGATACCACCGCCTGGCGCTCCTCCACCGCCAGCCGTGACCACACTCCGAACGCCCGGTGCGCCGCCCCGACCGCAGCATCCAGGTCCTCGCGGGCAGCGACCGGAACGCGGGCGATCACCCCACCGGTTGCCGGATTATACACCGGCGCAGTCGATTCCGTCGTCACCGTGCGACCGTCGATCGTCATCGCGAACTCGCGAAGGAGCAGATCCTCCGCGCCCACCTGCGTACCCATACGTCGTTCCTCCTGAAGAATTGGATCCGCATACCGCTCGGCGCAGTCCTACGTCCCGACGGACGACCCGGAATCAGCCCGGCGATATCTACGGCTACTTGTCTACGGCCAGCACAGTGACTCGGCCATCATCCACGGGAGATAAAACATCCCCAGGTCGTTATCCCCGCACGCATGGCATCGCCCCCGGCGCAGTCGAACAATCGAGTCCAGAGCCATCGAACCGCCACAAGCGAAAACGGATGGCATCCAGAGCCGATGCTCGACACAAAGACGTGCGAGTGGACACCAATGACGCTGTCTCGCAGCATCGGCACCCACATCAACGAAACGAACACAGACAGAACGCGAAGCCCATGCCTGCGCCACACAGCTCATCCGCAGCCGCCGCCGGTCCCACGCCGACGCTACCCCGCATATTCGATCTGTTCCTGCAGACCACCGACTCGGCGAAGAAGACAGCCGCCGAAATCGACGACGACCTCATGGTGGAGTTCTTCATCCGCTGGAACCGCTACGGCGGCGGCCCCGAAGAACACATCATGACCACATTCGGCATCACCAAATCGATATACCTCGAACGCCTGCGCACTCTCGCGCGCAGCGACCGCATCAACCGGTACCCGTTGGACATCGCGCGAGCACTGAACACACTCGCCATAAAAGAAGTCCGAAAAAAGTAAGACAGTCGGTTGCCAGGGGGGAAGGCTTCTGTGCGATTCCCCTCTTATCGTGGAGGCCGGACCATAGAGGAAAGGCCTGATGGCGGAGAAGAGACGTAAGTTCGATGCGGAGTTCCGTGAGGGGGCTGTGCGGATCGTGCGGGAGACCGGGCGTCCGGTCGCGCAGGTCGCCCGCGAGTTCGGGATCAACGAGGGCACGCTGACGACCTGGATGGCCCGTGATCGGCAAGCCCGCGACGAGGGCGCTGGTGACCGGTTGAGCGAGTCCGAACGTCAGGAGTTGCTGCGGCTGCGCCGTGAGAATGCCGAGCTGGCCATGGAGCGCGATGTTTTAAAGCGATCGGTGGTTCTGTGGGTGAAGGAGGCGGAGCGCCGTGAGGCGCTGTTCTACCGAGTGGAGGTGAAAGACCTGCACCGCCTGGCCGTCGCAGCGGCTGGGTGAAGCTGGGGGCAGTCGTGCGACGTGAGGTCGCACGTTGTGAGTGATCGCGTTTGATAGGAGGTCGTTCGACGAGGACGTGATCCGGTCCAGTGTCTATGGGACCGTCCCCGCCCTGGCGTGCGTCGTGGGTGACCGCGGGGTGCGAAGCCTGGGGTGAAAGCCGAAGCGTCCCTGTTCCACCCAGGGATGACGGGCGAGGGGAAGGCCGGACGGGTGAACGGAAGTGAATCTTTGTATGCCCCGTTATCAGCAGCTCCGCAGGTGGGTCGTTCCAGCGGGGTATAGGGCTGGCCGTTGAGAAGCGGCAGGCGCCGACCAGAGAGGCTGTGCTGGTCGGGAAGACACCGCCGCCCCGGGGTAAAGAAGGCACCCAACCCGGCCGTATCTCATGCGTGCGGAACACGGAAACCCCGACAGAGTCCGGAACATCGATGTGATGTACCGGTAGGCCGACTGTGAGGAGAGCGGAATCCTCTGGCGGGAACAGGATGTCCAAGAAGCGAAGGCCGGCGGGCGAAAGCCAGCAGGAAACCAGCGCGTCATGGCGGCACCCCCGGCCGTCGTCGCTGGATAACTGGCCGGATACCGGACCGAGTGTCCGGGCCTCGAAAGAGGCGCTGACGTGGACAGGTGAGCTGGTGAAACGAAGCGGTCACGAACCGCCGGAACCGAAGGGCAAGTTGGACACCGAATGGTGAACGGACCTGAGGGCGTTGCCCTTTCGTGGGATGCCGTCGATTGGCGGCAGCACGAGGACAATGTACGGCGTTTGCGGCAGCGGATCTTCACGGCGACTCGGAGCGGGAACCTGGCCACGGTCAGGAACCTGCAGAAAATGATGCTGCTTAGCTGGAGCAACACGCTGGTCAGTGTGAGGCAGGCGACGCAGCGCAATGCGGGACGTAAGACCGCCGGGGTCGACGGTGAGGTCGCGCTGACCTCGCAGGCCCGGATGCAGCTGGCGGTGCAGGTGCACCGCGACGCGGCGTCCTGGCGGCCTCGGCCGGTCAAGCGGGTGTATATCCCGAAGGCGGGTAACCGTGCGAAGTTGCGGCCACTCGGGATTCCGGTGATCGCGGATCGTTGTCATCAGGGCAGGGTCCGCAACGCGCTGGAGCCCGAGTGGGAGGCCCGGTTCGAGCCCAAGTCCTATGGGTTCCGGCCGGGCCGCAGCTGCCACGATGCGATCCAGGCGATCTACACCGTTTGTCGCGGCCCTCGGGCCAAGCGGGTGTGGGCGCTGGACGCGGACCTGGCGGCGGCGTTCGACAGAATCGATCATTCCCGGTTGCTCGAAGCCATCGGGTCCTTCCCCGCCAGGGACATGATCCGGGATTGGCTGAAAGTGGGAATCATCGAGGCGGGCAAGGGATTTGCTCCGACTGACGAGGGCACGCCCCAAGGGTCGTTATGCGCAGCTGCGCATAACGATCCTTATGAGCAGCGCTGGGTTATGCGCAGTGTGGCTGGATGTGGGCTGGTGACAGTGGATTTCGGGGTCGAACGCTGCGCATAACGCGGATCATCTGATCTGGAGGTCCTGGCGAGGGGCCGGGCCCGGGTGATCGGAGGTCGACTGTCATGACGAGGTTGTCTGTGCTGGTGTCGGGCCTGGAAGCGGAGCTACGGCGTCTGGGATACAAGGACTCGACTCTCGTGTGGTATCAGGGTTGTTGGCGGCGGATGCAGAGACACTTCGACGCCCGCGGTGTCGAGGAGTTCTCCCTGGACGCGGCGATGGCGTGGGTCGATGATGCGTGCGGCTTCTTCGCCAAGGAACAGGCTGGCACTCTGAAACAAACAGATGTCTATCTGTTCAGGGTCGCCCAAATGCTGCAGGACTACGCCGTTCATGGCGCGGTCCTGCGCCGCTACAGCCGGTCGGTCAGCAAGCTCGACGCCGCCGGCACCGCGACGATCGCCTTGTTCCGGGCGCACCTGCGCTCGACCGGTCGTTCGGTCTCGACGGTGCGGACATATGGAACGCTGGCCGCGGAGTTCCTCGCGTTCACCGACACTCGCGCAGGGCTGGGCTGCTGCGACGCCGCCGTGATCGGCGCGTTCGTCGCTACCCTGACCGGTTACCAGGTCAAGACCGTCGAGCAGAAACTGTGCGCGGTGCGGTCGTTCCTGCGGTTCGCCGACGCGGCGGGTCTGGTCGACGGCGCCTGCCTGGACGCGGTGCCGGCGGCGCGTTCGACCAGAGGGGCGCGTATCCCGTCGGTCTGGGATCCCGGTGAGGTGGCCAGGATCGTGGCAGCGATCGACCGCGACAACCCTTGTGGGAAACGCGATTACGCGATCATTCTGCTGATCACCCGACTCGGTCTGCGCGGAATCGACGTCAAGCGGCTGGAGTTCGCCGACTTCGACTGGCCGGGCAACCGGCTGCTGGTGACCCAAGCCAAGACCGGTCACGAGGTTCGGCTACCGCTACTGAAGGATGTCGGCTGGGCGGTCATCGATTACTTGCGTCACGGCCGCCCGGATTGTGACTGCCCGCAGGTGTTCGTGCGGCACACCGCGCCGATCGGCGCGTTCTCCGACCAGGATCATCTGCATCAGATCCTGGTCAAACACGCTCGGGCAGCGCACGTTCCGGTGAGTGAGAAACGCCGTCACGGCATGCACTCGCTGCGGCACACCCTGGCGACCCGGCTGATGGAGAACGGCACTCCGGTCGAGCAGATCGCTGACATCCTGGGTCATCAATCGGCCGAATCGGCCGGCGTCTACCTGAAATCCTCGCTGAGTCTGCTGGCGCAGTGCGCGCTGGATCCCGACGCACCGGCGGACGGGGCGTCGCGATGAACACCGCCGCTATGCCGATGACCGACGCGATCACCGCGCTGATCACCGAGAAACGCGCCACCGGTTACAAATACGACGCCGAACAGCGGGTGCTGAACCAGTTCGCGGCGTTCACCGCGGACCGGTTTCCCGGACAGCAGGCACCCACCCAAGCCTCGGTCGAGGCGTGGATCGACGCCGCCCGCAGGCGCGGCGTCGCCCCAGCGACCCTGCACGGTTTGGTCGCGCCGGTGCGCGAACTGGCCCGCTGGCTGGGCCGCCGGGGCGCCACGGCCTACGTCTTGCCCGCCGGGGCGTTGCCCCGCCCTCCCCGCTACGTCCCGCACATCTACACCGATTCTGAACTGGCGGCTCTGTTCGGTCGAACCGACCTCTGCCACTACGACTGTCAGGTCCCTTTTCGGCACCTGGTAATGCCGGTACTGTTCCGCACGATCTACGCCTGCGGGCTGCGCGCTTCCGAAGCGCGGCTGCTGCGTTTCGGCGATGTCGACCTCGACGCCGGGGTGCTGACCATCCGCGAGGGCAAAGGCGGCAAGGACCGTCAGGTCCCGGTCAGCGCCGGGCTGCGCGACAGGCTGGCCGGCTACGACGCCCGCGTCGCCGGGCGAACTGGCGGCGACTGGTTCTTCCCCGGCAGGGCCGGCGCTGCGTTGACGATCGGCAACATCGACAAGAACTTCCGCCGGTTCCTCTGGCAGGCTCGCATCCCACACGGCGGCCGAGGTCACGGTCCCCGGGTCCATGATCTGCGACACACGATGGCGGTCAACAATCTTCGGTCGTGGTTCGCTCGCGGGATGGACGTCGGCGCGTTGCTGCCGGTCCTGCAGGCTTACATGGGTCACGCCAGCATCGCCGACACCGACTATTACCTGCGGTTGACCGCCGAGTCCTACCCGCACATCACCGCTGCGGTCCAGCGAGCCTATGGCGACATCATCGCGCCGGTCACGGCAGGAGCGGGTCATGGCAACTGATTTCGCGGTGCTGCTGCACCGCTTCCTCACTGCGCATCTGGCCGGGCTGCGGGGCTGTTCACCCAACACCATCGCCTCCTACCGCGACACCTTCAAACTGCTGATCGCCTGGTTCCGCGACAACAGATCCGTCCCGCCCGACAGACTCACCCTCGACTACTTCGACGCCGCCGCGGTCACCGGGTTCCTCGACTGGCTCGAAACCGAACGGCACAACAGCATCTCGACCCGCAACCAGCGCCTCGCTGCGGTCAGCTCGTTCTTCCGGTGGTTGCAATCCCAAGAGCCGGCCCGAATGGCCTGCTGCCAGATCATTCTCGCCGTCCCCGCCAAACGCGACGCCCAGCCGCGGGTGAATCACCTGACCGTCGCCCAGACCCGCTGCCTCCTCGCCGCACCCGACCGATCCACCCGGCGAGGCCGCCGCGACGCGACTCTGCTGGCCACGCTCTACGACACCGCCGCGAGGGTTTCCGAATTCTCCGACCTCACCGTCGGCGACATCCGGCTACGACCCCCGGCGCTCGTGGTGCTGACCGGCAAGGGCTGCAAGACCCGCCACGTCCCGCTCGGCGACAACACCGTGGCACTGCTGAACGCCTACCTGACCGAACACGGCCTCGACCGGCCCGGACACGACGACCACCCGGTGTTCACCAATCAGCATCACCGCAAGCTCAGCCGCGGCGGCGTCGCCTGGATCCTCGCCAAATATCAAGCCCGCACCGCAGATCCAGCGCTCACTGGCGCGGATCTCAGCCCGCATATCCTGCGCCACAGCAAGGCGATGCATCTCTACGAGGCAGGCGTGGCGTTACCGTTCATCCGTGACATCCTCGGGCACGTCGATCTGACGACCACCGAGATCTACGCCCGCGCCTCCACCGAGGCCAAACGCAAAGCCCTCGAAGCCGCTTACACCGATATCGTCACCGACGAACTGCCCGAATGGAACCGCGACACCGGACTCCTCGACTGGCTCTCCAGTCTGTGAGCCAACACCCACCGCGAAGGGTTATGCGCAGCGTTCGACCCCGAAATCCACTGTCACCAGCCCACATCCAGCCACACTGCGCATAACCCAGCGCTGCTCATAAGGCGGAATCCTATCGCCGCTGCTCAGTAATATCGCCTTGGCCGTTCTCGATGAGCATTTCGCTGCCAAATGGGAAGCGCTCGGTTCGAGACATATGCGCACACGGCATCGCTCGGCCGGTGGCCCCACGATGAAAATTATCCGTTACGCGGACGATTTCGTCGTGATGGTCCACGGCAGCCGGGCCGACGCCGAGGCGCTGTGGGACGAGGTCGCGGCGGTCCTCGCGCCGATGGGTCTACGCCTGTCGGTCGAGAAGAGCAGGGTCTGCCATGTCGATGACGGGCTGGATTTCCTGGGCTTCCGCATCCAGCGGAAAGTCAAACCGGGAACGACGAAGAAATACGTCTACACCTGGCCGTCGAAGAAGGCGCTCGCGTCGATCGTCGGTAAGGTCAGAATGTTGACGCGTCGTCGCAGACATCGAACACTCGCCGATTTGTTGCACCATCTCACCCCTGTTCTTCGGGGTTGGTGTGACTATTTCCGGCACGGGGTGTCCAAACGCACCTTCAGCTACCTCGGCTACTACACGTGGTGGAAAGTGGTGACATGGATGCGTAAACGGCACCACGGGCTGGGCTGGGGTGTATTCCACCGCCGATTCCTGCCTGACTGGCAGGTCAACGACGGCACAGCAACGCTGTTCCGGCCGGACACAGTGGAGGTCACGCGTTATCGTTACCGGGGCGCGAAGATCGATACCCCTTGGGCGTGGCGGAAACCGGAATCAGTAACTGCGGCAATGGCATAACCCGTGGAGAGCCCGTTGCGTCGTAAGGCGC
The DNA here is from genome assembly GCF_000308615.1 of Nocardia jiangxiensis NBRC 101359. GTDB lineage: Bacteria > Actinomycetota > Actinomycetes > Mycobacteriales > Mycobacteriaceae > Nocardia > Nocardia jiangxiensis. The sequence continues at coordinate 29,532 of NZ_BAGB01000168.1, read as the reverse complement.
ACGGCGGGTTCGGAGGGCGGATCGGGGAGACGGGCCGGTGGACAACACCGGCACCGCGCCCCGGTCCGACCCCTACACCCGGTGAGCGTGGCCGGGTTCATCGCCTCCCAGAGGACCGAACACGGTGTGCCGCATGCTGTTTCCTGCCGGGCCCTGAAGGTGTCGGAGTCCTGGTTCTACAAGTGGAACGACCGGCCCGTGACACCGCGCCAGCAGCGCTGTGACCGGCTGGCCGGTGAGATCGAGCGGATCTTCGTGGATTCGGGCCGCACCTATGGCAGCCCGCGTATCGGCGATGAGTTGCGCGCGGCCGGCTGGCGCGTGTCGGACAACACCGTCGCGAAGTTCATGGCCGGAAACGGTTGGACGGCAAGGAAACCACCCAAGCGCAGGAGCCTGACCCGGCAAGGGAAACGGCCCGTGGCACGCGATCTGGTGCGGCGGCAGTTCACCTCGGTCGCCCCGGATGTGTTGTGGGTCGGCGACGTCACCGAAATTCCCACGATCGAGGGGAAACTGTATTTGGCAAGCGGTGAAGGACGTGTGGTCCAACCGGATCGTCGGCTACTCGATCGACGACCGGATGACCGCCGAATTGGCGTGCTCGGCACTGCGCAACGCGATCGGCCTGCGTTCACCGGCCGGCACGATCGTCCATTCCGACAGGGGCAGCCAATTTCGCTCCCGAAAGTACGTCAATCTGTTGTCCCGCAACGGATTGCATGGCTCGATGGGTCGGATCGCCGCATGCGCTGACAACTCGGCCATGGAATCGTGGTTCGCGTTGCTGCAGCGCAACGTGCTCGACCGGAAGCGCTGGGACACAACCGGAGAACTCCGGCTGGCCATGGTTCAGTGGATCGAACGCACCTACCACCGGCGGCGGCGTCAGCGCGGCCTGTCTCGGCTGACTCCGGTCGAGTATGAAACTCTGAACAAGGCATCACTCGCGGCCTCAAACCACCACAACCCGCGAGTCAATCAAATCCGGGACAGTCCCAACCGACGACGATGGATCACCCCGGGTTTGTTGGAGACCGTTGGATCTGGAGAGGATCAACGGCATGGTGGCGCAACGAAAGTACCCGGTGGAGCTGCGTGAACGCGCGGTGAGGATGGTTCAGGATCTGCAGCGCGCGCCTGGTGGCGGGCGTGGCGCGATCAGCCAGGTCGCACGAGACTTGGGGATTCACAAGGAAGCCCTGCGGACGTGGATGCGTCTGGATGAGCAAGGCAAGCGGCCCGCGGGCGAGGTGGGCGAGGGCACGCCGGCGGACAAGGACGCCACGATCACGCAATTGCAGCAGCGTGTCCGGGAATTGGAGCGGGCGAACTCGATTCTGCGGGCCGCGTCGGCTTTTTTCGCCCGGGAAATGGACCCGCCACCGCCGAAATGGTGAGGTTCGTCGACGAGCATCGCGCCCCGGAAGGCGATCCCGCGCCTAGCTTAAGGTGCCGTTAAGGAAGTTCGAATCCCTTGCCGCGGTCGGATGGGCCGACGGCAGCTGAACCAACCGCGGCAGCCCCGGATGTGCGCTGTGGCTGCCTGGCGTTCCCGGGAGTCCGATCCGGCGCCGATCCCGGTAACCCAGATCCCGCTGCCGACGGCGTCGATGCGGGCTGTACATGACCGGCGATCGGAACCCATGATCAGTTGTCCCCCACGTAAGGCTCGAGGGTCGTAGCGATGTCGACGATATGGTCACAAGGTTGGAGCCCCTTGACGCGGCCGGCGGTCTCGACGATCACACCGATCTCGAAATAGCCTGCCTTGGTTCGCATGTCGAGGTCACACTCGTCGGCGTTGGTCTTCTGGGTTGTGATCGCCTCGCGGCCATCGACCGTGGCGAGTTGTGTCTTCCCGGCGTATCGCTGCTTGTCCTCGACCAGAGTGATATTGCCCGAATCGAGTTGCAATGTCCGTGCCTGATCGGCCGTCTCGACCTGGCAGCTGAGGAACGTATACTCCGCGACCAGATCCTGGGCCCGCTCACGTGTCGTGGGATCGAAGCCAATCTCGGCGAGTGCGTCGTCAGGGATCCAGGTGCACGGGTCGAAAACAACTTTCGGCCGCCCGCCCGCTCTCGTATATCTGGTGTTCTGCAACGGTGGTTGAAGGTTGGCAGCGGTCAGCGTTGCCGGAATAGACGTCGTCGGTGCGGAGGCGGACGACGAGACAGCGGAGGGCCCTGCCGAGTCACCGCCTGCACTGCACGCTGCAACGGACGCGGCGAGCACCGCGAGAACGCACGCGCCAGCAGATGTCTTAATTCGTAGCATCAGTGATCTTCCTGAGTCAGATCGGCAACTCGCGGGATCGCGCCAACCCTGCCGATTGTGTTCCTCGCGGCAGTGGCCGTCCTTTTCATCGCATTCCTGTTGTCGCCGTTCATGTTCGGCGGTGCTGTGGGTTGATGCGGTACATTCGAGCCTGAAATTTCCGTTGCATAACCGGGTCGCGTTGAACTGGGACATGACAGCCGGTGGCCAAATCCAAATGCCCCCACGCTCCCTCGGTGGCTTTGCCGCGACCGACCAACCGCCTGAGCCGCCGAACTCCGTGACCCGTCGACCGCAAATCATCACCGACACAGTCCGGCCTGGTGCCTCGATAAAGGTGACCTCGTGGTAATTACGCGCGAAAAGCCGGTTTACCATCCCGGGCCGATGGACCATACTGCCGCGGTGCATGAGCAGCCCGGAAGCCGAACGGTGCCAGTTCTCGTCTTCGTACGCGCCGAGCACTGGATATGCCTCGAATACCTCCCACGGGTGGGTATGCGGCCGCGAGCTTTCCCGATCGCGCAGGTCAGGCAGAAACCAGACGTTGATTTTGATCGTGAGATCCAACGTCTCAAGAAGGATGAACTCCGCCTTGTAGGCGAGCGGAACACCAGCACTATCGTCGTACAAGCGTGGGATCAGCCACCACCGGGTCGCATCGGCAAATATTTCCCACATCAGCGGAGGCCGGTCTGGAGCATGAGTAGCCAAGGCTGCCGCGGCTGCGGCGAATATTTCGTCCTCGACGATGAGTCCGGGAATGATTTCCACTCGGGACATGAGATGTCAGCTTTCCGGTACGGCGCGGGTTACTCGAAAGGCCCAGTCAGTGGGCTGGTCAGTCAGGGGCTGGGGTTGTCATTTCCGCGCGAATCGTGGATCGCGATCGACATCCCGCGCCTTGCTGACCCATTTACGGATCGTGGACTCGCCGGGCGTATCGGCACGATAAGCGATCGCATCGACTACCCCGTGCTGCGACTTCCCGGCCGCAATAAGATCCGCCACGGCTTTCAACACCTGTGCACGAGCTGTGTCACTGTATTGGATACGCTTGTGCGCTCGTGTGAGAATTCCAGCGTCCATGCCCCAACGTCGCAATATCCACACAGTCGGAGTGTGGTCACCCAGCTCGGCTGCGACGCCTCGGCACGCCTCGCATACCCCGGCAGCGGTGCGGCGCGTCAGACTGGCCAACGCTGCCTTTTTGATTTCCGGGTCATACGAAACCATCATATAAATCCCCTTAACTGCAAGAACGCATTACTCGTGAACCGCAAAAATCAGATGTCGGTCGCATCGCTCGCGTGCACGGTGTACACCGCAGCGGCAAGCACCCCGGCCGTGTACAACAGCGGCCCGCAGAGCAGTACCCACACCGCCCTCCATACCGAGGTCCGGTCGATCAGCGGAGGCACCAACACCGAGGCGACCCACCCCGAAACCCAAATCCCCAGGGGCGCAGCGCTCCGCGTCAGAGCCGTGCACATCGGACACGGAGATTCCCGGCAGTGCGCGGGCTCCTGGAACGCGGTAACAACCGCCGGGCCGAACCGCCACACCGCCCACAGAGACAGCACCACCCAGCACAGCCACAGCGCCACCAGCACAGCGCGCGCCCATGGGGAAGACCAGATCTCGCCGCGCCGCACATGCCCAGACGTGTCCATCACCGCGCCTACCGTCCTGTACCCGCAGCATGGGTTTTTCGGCCGATCGCGCCCCACAGCGAGACCTGCTTGTCGCGGCTGGGTGGGTGTTCGATGCCGTCGTTGCGCCACCGGTGGATCACCTCGACACCGGGCTCGAGCAGTTCCAGTCCGTCGAAGAATCGCGCTACCTCGGCGCGGCTGCGCGGGTGCACCGCGATGCTGCGGTCGATGTACACCTGTACCAGCCGCATCATCCCGTCCGGATCCTGCGGGCCTTCGTCGAAATCCGTTGTCACGTGCGATATCGCGAGGTACGAGCCGGGTGCGAGGGGTTCCATCAGTGCCTTGACCATCTCGTAGACGTCGCCGGGCACGAAGTGCAGCAACGCGAACAGTGACACCGCGACCGGCTGAGTCAGGTCCAACGTTCTGAGCAGTTCGGGGGCGGCCAGGATCGCGGCCGGGTCCGTGGCGTCGGCCTGGACGTAGGCGGTGCGGCCCTCGCGGCTGCTCACCAGCAGTGCGCGGGCGTGCGCGAGCACGATCGGATCGTTGTCGACGTACACCACCCGTGCCTCCGGTGCGCCTGCCTGGGCGACCTGGTGCAGGTTCGGCGATTGTTCGGTGGGGATGCCGGTGCCGATGTCCAGGAACTGCCGCACGCCCTGTCCGACCAGGAAACGCGTGGCGTGCGCCATGAAGTCTCGGTTGGTGCGCGCGGCCACGCGGACCGCCGGAAATTCTTGTAGCGCCTGCTCTGCTGCGGCCCGGTCGGCGGCGTAATGATCCTTGCCGCCGAGAAAATAGGCGTACATGCGGGCTGGATGTGCCACGTCGGTGCGCAGGTCGATCGGGCCGTCGGCCACGACGAACTCCTTGTCAGATCGGGTGGTGTGCGGGATGAGGCAGACGCCTCGTGCTCACGTGGCGGCGGGATCGCAGAGACGAGCAACGGCATTGGTGACGAGGTGGAGTTGCCGGTGCTGCGGGTCGGTGAGCTGGGGCACCGGAAGGTACGGCATGCCGACTTCGACTGCGGCGCCGTCACGTGTCGCGTTGTCGCCGACCATCAGGGTGTGTTCGGGAGGGGTGCCGAGCCGATTCAATGCCAGCTGGAAGAATGCGGGATCGGGTTTCTGCACTCCCTCCTCGTTGGACAATACGAAGGTATCGATCGCATCGAGCAGTCCGACCGCCTCGAACATGGGCCGGATGTCGAAATGAATATTGCTTGCCACCGCGACCCGGCAACCCTTCCTCTTCACAGCAGCGATGGTCTCGGCGGCATCGACCGCGAAAATGTTGTACGACGGATCAGAATCCACCGCGAACAACTCATGTGCGAGGTCCTCAGGCAACCCGGCATCGGCAAACACCGAATAGTAGGTGTCGCGATGCCGCTCGAAACTAGTATTTCCCAACGGATCTCTCAGCCGGTTGGGTTCGCCCGCTGCTTCACCAATTATTCGCAGCAGATCTTTTATAGCGGTGTCGCTGTGATCGCGCCCGGACCTGCGTAGCGCTTCGCGCGCCCACCCTTCCTGGGTCAGCTCCGACACGAGCGTGCCAGGCCAATCGAAGACGATCGCTTGCACCGGGTGAATACTCTGTGTGCCCAAAGACTTTGCCTTTCAATGCATCTCACCTGCAGGTATCGGTGAGGAGTCGTGTGTTGTCGCCGATGTCCGGCCGCCCGCGATGATGAATTTGCTTGACGGGGGAAGGCCGCCGCGATGACTACTGCGGCGATACCCGGCACACGCCGCCCAACATGACCAACGTCGTCGGCGGTAGGTTGTGGCCGATCCACTCCTGGATCGGCACGACTCCTGGATCGAGCACCTCGAAGCCGTTGACCAGCTGTTCCACGTCGGATCTGGAGCGGTAGGCGCATTGCGCGGTCGTGCCGTCAGTGGCATACGCGGTCCGGTCGACGAATTCCTCACGTGTGTCGGTACAGGCGTGCGTGAAGACCAGATAGCTGCCCGGGGCCATGACCTCGCGGAACCGTGCGATCACCTCGGCCGGGCGTTCGTCGTCCATCACGAAATGCAGGACACCGACCAGCAGCAGGCCGATCGGTTGGCCGAAATCTATTCCCGCCTCGGTGCGTAGCCGTTCGATCAGGTCGTCGGGGTGGCGGAAGTCGCCCAGCATCGCGGTCACTGCGGGCAGGCTGGCAGCGAAGGCGTCGGTGTGCCGGTGGACGACCGGGTCGAAATCCACCGACGCGACCCGAACATCCGGGGCCACCGCGGACACCGTGTCGTAGACACTCGGCGAGGTCGGGATACCCACGCCGATGTCGAGGAACTGCCGCACACCCGCGTGGGCAGCCAGTTCCGCTGCGCCGGTGAGGAATTGGCGGCTGAACCAGGCCAGGGTCCTGGTGTCCGGGGCGATCTCGAGGAGTTGCATGGCGGCTTCACGGTCGGCCCGGAAGTTGTCCTTCCCACCGAGAAGGAAGTCGTATATGCGGGCACTGGTCGGTGTGGTCGGGTCGATCCCCTCCGGCGCCGATCGGCTCATGAGAGTCCTCGTGTCCCCTCCCACCAGCGGCATAGTCATCGGTCATGCATCGGGGGTGTGGTCATCGCATCCCCGCTCGCGTGAGCTCACTCAGCTGGGTGCGGGTCTGGTCTTGCGGGCTCGCGCGATACCAGCGGTCGGTCGATCTCGAGGTTTCGCTGGACCGTTCCGCGACGATCCACTGTTGGGCCGCGAATCCGTCCAGGATCTCATCCACCGTTCGCCGGCGAATTCCGCTGGCGTGCCGTAACTCTCGCGCGCAGAATCGGCGGCCGGACAACGCAAGGACCAACGCCGCGATCCGCGCCATCTGCCGACGGCGCCGCGCAATCGCCCTCCCACTGCGGGGATAGCGGACACCGAACCTGAAGTCGAAGTTCAGCCGGTCACCGTTGGACACCGACACCTCCCAGCATCAGCGCTTCCTCGAAGCGGCCCACACTCGGGCCGGTTCGCGACTGCCGCACCGTTGCTTCACCGGTCATGTTGCATCTCCTACGCATTTCTCAGTTTCCTAGACGTGCCGCCCCGGCGGCGCGCACTCGGTCAGGTGCCTGTTCTGCCGAGCGAATGTGGTTGCAGCCGAAACGGATTCGCTCGGTCAGGCCGGTCGGCCTCGGAGGGTGGTCCGGCCAGCAGCACGGCGACGGGCTCTCCCCGGCCGGGGCGGTAACAGCGGCGTGGCTCCTGGCACGTAGTCATCAACGCCGCCAGCGGCAGCGCACCCTCCTCGGTGACTATTCGTCCGCGCCACCGCAGCATCTCCGCCGCGGTCCTCAGTTCGGCGACCGTCACCGTCACCAACTCCAGTCGCACCCTCGGGCGGTCTCTGGGGATGCCCGGAAACCACCCCCCGGACAGCACCTCACGCACAGCATCGGGAATCGGCGCCCCCGCCATCGCGACGAGCACCACCTTGATGCCATGCTCGTACGCGGCGATGATCGTGCCCAGCAACAGTCCATCCTCGTCGACGAGCGGAACCGGGATCAGCACCGTCGCGACATCCCCTGTCCGGGCGTGCAGATCCAACACCCACGTGCACGCCCCCGCCGCCAGCTCACCACCATCGGGCCGCAGCGCCCCGGTAGCGAGCGCATACGCCTCGCAGCGTTCGACGCGATCACCGTCGCGCACCACCACGCCCTTGCCCAGTCTCTCCAGCGCGGGCGGCGGTAGTGGCGGCACGAACACCGTGGCAGGCACATCCTCGATCGATGCCGCCCACGCCCAGGCCGCAGCCGACGCCTCCGTCTCGGCCGCGACCGCAATCCCCGCCGAGGTCAACGCCCCCTCGTACCGCAAGACCCGCACAGCCGACAGCGCACCCCGAGCCCGGAACGAACCACCGCCCTGCTTGTGCTCCCGCGCCAGCACCACCCGACCCCCACCCCAACCCGGTAGCGCGGCCACGTCGAGATCCTCGGTCGCCAACGGCCTCACCCCATAACAGACCCGGCCCCACGCCATCAGCACACGCGCATACAGATCCTCCACGCCGGTCATGCGACGTACACGGTGCCGTGCAGCCAGGCCATAACGGCCGGACAAGCAATGTAGGTGCTGACCCGCATCTCGCGCCCGCCCGAGTCACGGCGAGTGCGGGCGTCGCGAAGGACGTGGACAATCTGGATCGCGAATTCCGCGACGCTCTCCCCCACTGCCGCACCGAGAGTGGCCACGTCGTGCTTCCGGGTCAGCGCCACAGCGCCGCACCCACGCTGCCACGCCCACCACGCGGTCAGGTTCGCACCGAGCATCTGCGCCGACGGCAGCGACCCCAGTGGCGCCCACTCCGGAATCTCCATAGGCGACTCCGTGTCACTGGCTGGGCTCGAATGATCGTGCGGCGTGCCGTATTCCGGCGATCCGTTCACCGGATTCACCGCGGATGGCTCGTGGAGGGCACCAGGCGGCGGGCCTCGGTGAGCACCTGCAGCGCGGCGGCCTTGCGGGGGCAGCGGATCGCCCGGCAGGCAATGTGGAACTGCACGATGGTGTGAGCACGCTCAACGCTGAACGGCGTCTTGGGTGCGGCGTGGGTTTCCTGTTCGGATAGCGCGATCGTCTGGTGGATAGCGAGGCTGGCGTAGGACATCGGGGAGCACCTTCTCTTTCCGGCGAGGTAAACGAGTCGGGATGTAAAGGCACCCGGCACCAAGGGCTTTCGCCACCCGCCACGGCACTGAGGCGGGCGCGCCGCACACCCGATAGCGAAAGGGGTACGGCGTCGGCTTGGTACCGGGTACCAGGGACGACCGTACGGCAGGGTTTCGCCCTTTTACGGGCGCATATATCCGAAACCTCTGAAATATGCGGAAAACCGTATAAAGTGCCGTAAAGGGCCGAATCCTTTGCCTGGCAACGTGTCCCGAGCAGCCAGGCGATCTTGCAAATGCACGTTCACTTGAAGAGCAGGGACAACAGCATGCACGTGACAACTGGCGAGGTCATCCGCCGGATTCGCAAATCGCTCGGGATGACACAAGCCGAATTGGGCGCGATCCTCGGCTATACACAACCCGTCATTTCACAGCTCGAACACGACGGAGCCGCCATCCACGATGTGCGGGTGCTGCGCCGTATCGCCAAGGCACTGCACGTTCCGCTTGCCATACTGGTGGTGGAGTCGGACGAGGAGGCAGACGTGAATCGTCGCAATTTCCTACGAGCCAGCGCACTCGGTGCCGGAACTGCCGTGGCAGCCGGAGCCACCGGACAAGCTGCTACTGCGTCATCAACCGCAAGCGTCCATGTCGGAACCGCCGAGGTTGCCGAGATAACCGCCAGTACCAATGAAATCCACGAGCTTGACCTGCTCGCGGGTGGCGACCGCCTGTGTCGCCTCGCCGCCAACGAAGTCCGCTACGTGAAGCAGCTGCTCGACAACGGCACCTATACCGACGCGGTCGGGCAAACTCTCACCAGCGCAGCGGCCGAGATGATGACCGCAGCTGGCTGGGTGAATTTCGATGCGGGCCGCCTGGATCAAGCACGGCGCTACTACGCCGAGGCAGCACAGACGGCGACTGCCGCGAACGATGGAATCGCGGCGTCACATGCTCTGCTCAACGCGAGCATGCAAAGTTTCCAGGGAGGCTTCGGCCCGTCGAAGCCTTCGAAGAAAGCACGTCCAGTAGACGGTGTCAACCTCGCTGACGCTGCGCAGCATGCGGCCCGCCGCGATGGCGGTCCGAGACTGCGTGCTGTAGGCGCGATCTACGAGGCGGGTGCCCACAGCGCGATGGGTAACAGCAGCGCGATGATGAACGCCATCAGCCGAGCGCACCGCGCGTACGAATCGGGCCGGGGCCACGATCCGAACTGGGTGTATCTGCCACCGGCGGCCTTGGCAGGGATGACCGGATGGTCGTATATGCGGATCGGGGACCACCACACGGCAGCGGTGTATCTACAAGAAGCTATAGACGGCACCGCTTCATGGCCACGGGAGAATGCCGGGTGGCGTATCAAGTTGGCGGAGAACCACATTCAAGGTGGGGATATCGCTGACGGCTGCCAGCTCCTGATCGACGACTTCGAGCAGATCAGCGGTATGACGTCGACGCGGCTCCGGGCGACTATTAGGAGCATCACGCAGGAGGTCCAACCGCACCGGGCGGTTCCGGAGGTTCGTGAGTTTCTCGGGCTGGTGGGTAGTAACTCACCTCCGACGACGATCACGGTCCCTCTTTGAATCGTGATCGTCGTTGTCCGATGGCCCCAATGATCAGGGCGCGGGCGGCGTCGCCGACGGCCGCCAGCTCGGCCAACACGCCGAAGACCTGACCGTACTGGGCGATCTCCCGTGGCTGCGTGATCGTCAGCTCGGCGGTTATGGTCTCCACCAGAATCATCCGACTGTCGTACATGACGAAGTTAGTTGTCTGCATGGGGATTTCTGCTTCGTCGGGAACGATGCCCAGCCTGACACGGGGCAGGCCGATCACGGCCAGCAGCCGGTCCAATTGGCCGGCCATCACGTCATCGCCGCCGACCGTTGTCCGCAGCGCCTGCTCCGCGATAAGGATAGAGAACCGGTGGGCGCCGCGATACAGGACCTGTTGGCGCTCCATACGTTTGGCGATTCCGGCCTCGATATCGTCAGGCACCCGGTGGCGGGCGATCGAGCGCTCGAGAATGGCGCGGGCGTACTCGGCCGTTTGCAGAATGCCGGGGATGAGAACGTTCTGGTAGATCCGAGTTTGGGCGGTTCGGTCGGCCAGCTTGACCAGATCGTCTTGCGCGCGGCCGGTGCCGGTGCTGAGTAGGCGCCGCATCTCCATGTACGCGGCGTCGATGTGATACAGGCTGGCAAGAAGATCCGGCAGCTGATCATCCGCGCCCGCGTATGTGCAGTAGGCGCGGATGTCAGCGTCGGACGGCTTGAGCTTGCCGTATTCCAGTTTGGATACCTTAGACTCGTGCCAGCCCGCCAAGGCCGCCAGCTTGCGTCCGGTCAGGCCCGCACGGCGACGGATCTCCCGAAGCCGTTGCCCGAGTGCCTCCTTCGCGTCGTAAACCTCGTTGGTCACCGCCGTGCGTCAGCACCCACGTAGGCGGCGAATGGAATTGCCAGCTCCCACAGGCGTTGACGTACCGACAGGCAATAGCCGACGATGCCCGGGTCTGTGGTGACAGCCATGCCCGCAGGCCGACCGTCCTGATCGACCAGATTGAAGGCCACCTCCTGTTCGTCGAACAGCCACCAATCGTCGGGCGGGACATCTCCGGCCTGATGGCGCGGGACGTAGCGGATGTCTTCACCAGCCGCAACATTGCCCTCGGTGATCGACAGCAGCCACCGCTGGTAGTCCGAATGCGGCTCCGTCACCACCCGCACCCGGCTGACGATGACACCGCGGGTGACTGTTTCACGCATGAACTGCACCCAGGGACGTTCGGCGTAGTCGGCGGGTGTCGGTTCGCCGTTCAGGAACCGGCGCAGTGGCTCGGATTCCGAAGCTGTGGCATAGGAATCGCGAACCTCGAGATGAAAGGCATTACGCTGACATGCGCGAAACGGATCGTCCGCGGAGTCGCCTTGGAGTAGCTGCACCGTAGTACGTCCTCTCTTGCTTCGGCACCTCGATGGCGGTCTCGTCGACCGCCAGGGTCAGTTGCTTCAGCGTGTCATCATCGGTCACCGGACGTCCAGCGAGGGTGAAGGTCCCGCGGCCAGTGTCGGTCAAGACCGTGTCGATGAAAGTGTCCGGTTCCAGGAAACCGAGAAGCAGATGCGGGATTTCGATCACCCCAGGAGCATCGGTCATCCAGCCCTGCACCAGATAGCTGTTGCGGTCGGTGGCATACAGCGTCGGGCAGTCGCGGTCGCCGGAACCGCCTTTGCCGAGAAACGCAAGACGCATGGTAGAGCCCCCTTCTAGCCGTGGACGCGGATTGTCCGCGCCGCCTTCATCATCCATGCACTTGGCACACTTTTGGTCGATCGTCGGCGAAGTCTTCCAAGTTTTTGCAAACTCATGGCGCAGCCGTGAGCTGGCACTTTAACGTCAGCAGTCAAGCGCTCGGCATCGGTGAAAGTCTGCTCGGGACAGCATAATTGGCTTGTTTCTGGTGCTGAGCGCTCACCAACCACTTGCGGTGAGGGGAGTGAACGGCTGTGCGTCGATACCTGGTGTGGGTCCACTGCTGCGGCATCCGGTGGGTGGTTCATGTGCCGGCGGTGAACCGATGGGTTCTGGTCGAGCACAAGAAGGCGATCGAAGCCACAGCGCACGCCCTGATCGCCGAGATCACCGGCGTGGCCGTGGCGTCGTTCGGCCTTGATCTCCACGAAGGCCGTGTCGTGAACAGTGTTGAGGAATTCGCTGCTACCACCAGAGATGCCGCACGGTGGGGCCTGGCGAGCGTGACCGGCCCACCCGATGCCCTGTAGCCGACCACCGAAATAGCGTACGCAGCATGGCAACTCCCGTTGGCCTCGCGGCGGGAGCGGATGCGTGCTGCCTGCACGCTGAGAAGTCCATCGTGTCCGCCTGGCCGAATTAGCCCTATGCCAGTTGTCGAGGCGGTTCCTCGCTGCGTGAATATGTCTTTCTGAAAAGGATTAGTACTATGAGTATCTTCTCGGGGCGGCGTTCGCAGGGGGCGCTGCACTATTCGACTCCGACGCCGGGGATGCGGGAGGCGCTGGCTGAGGAGATATCGAAGGATCGGCAGTCGGCGAGGTTCCTCACCGCTGAGGCGAACAGTTACGTTTATGCGTGTTGCCTGCGCGTGGTGGCGCAGTTGGGAGTGGCGGATCTGCTGTCGGACGGGCCCATGCGGGTCAATCATCTGGCTGAGCGGGTCAGCGCCGATGAACACGCGCTGTATCGGGTACTGCGACTGCTGGCCACCCGAGGAATTTTCCGGGAAACAGAAGCCGGAGTTTTTGTGCTGATGGAATTGGGGGCGTCGCTCCGCTCGGATGCGAGGTTCTCAGTGCGCGAGGGGATCTCGGCGGCCACGACTCCGGCAATCTATCGGGCGGGTGGCGAACTGCTGTACTCGGTGATGACCGGCGAGCCCGCGGTGAATCATGTGTTCGGTGAGTCGTTGTTCGACTACTTCGGTTCACACCCCTCTGACGGCGCGGAATTCCACAGCGGGATGGGACAGTACTCGGTGATCGAGAGCGCGAATTTCGTCCGCGAATGCCGGCTACCCGAGACCGGCACGGTGGTGGATGTGGGCGGCGGACAGGGTTCACTGCTCCTGATGATCTTGCAGCGCCACCGGGGCCTGCACGGGGTTCTGTTCGATCTTCCCCCCGTCATCGCCAATCACCGGATGGGCGAGCTCGAAGATGCGAACCGCTGTCAGGTGGTCGGCGGGAGTTTCTTCGACTCGGTGCCTGCCGGGGACGTGTATGTGATCCAGTACGTCCTGCACAACTGGGACGACGAGAGCTGCCTCGAGATTCTGCGGAACTGTCGGCGAGGCCTGGCTCCTGGTGGGCGAGTGATCATCCACGACATGATCGTCCCGCCCGGCCACGAACCCGATCAGTCCAAGGTACTGGACATCGTCATGTTGTCGATCGTCACCGGCCGCGAACGCACCCGGCAAGAATTCGAACACCTCCTACACGCGGCAGGGCTGCGGATCGTCCATATCACTCCGGCCACTCTCGGTGCGTTGTCGATCATCGAGGCCGAAGCAGCCTAAAAACACCATTTTCCCTAAAGGAACCCTTTTCCCGATTCTCGTCCGTTTTGGAGAATTCATGACGGCATTCACCTTCGGCGGTGATGTCCCCAGAATAAAGCTGTACACAGACGAATTCGCGGCCGACCCGCACCGCTACTACCAGGAGATGTATAGCTCTGGGGAGTCGTTGGTGCCGGTGGAGCTCGCACCGGGCATCGATGCCACGATGGCAGTTCGGTATTCGGCAGCGCTAAAAATTCTGCATGATCCCGAGCATTTCCCGGCGGACCCCCGGCGGTGGCAGAGGACGATCCCTCCCGCGGAGCCGATCCTGGCGATGCTCGGCTACTACCCGTCGACCCGGTTCTGTGACGGCCCGGAACACCAGCGGGTCCGTCAACCGATCAAGGCCGCGATCGAGAGTGTCGATCCGAATCGTCTGCATGCCGAGGTGGAAGACGCGGCGCTGTTGCTGATCGAATCATTCAGCGAGACCGGCGAAGCCGATCTCTTGTATGACTATTCGTTCCCGCTCGTCTTCACCGTCCTGAACCGGTTGATGGGGTGTCCGGACGGTCTGGCCAGGGACATCGCCGACGGCATGACCTTGCGGTTCAACGCGAAGGGCGAGGAATCCGTGCGTGGTGCGAACCAGGCCAAGACTGCGTTCGAGCAGTTCGCCGCAGCCAAACGCCGTCGCCTCGGCAACGACATCGCCTCGAAAATCATTCTCCACCACCACAATCTGAACGATCCTGAACTCGTCGGCGCGTTCATGTCCTGCTACGGCGCCGGGATTCAACCGCTGGTGAACCTGGTCACCAACACGCTCTACCGCACGATGCTCGACGACCGGTTCGGCGGCGGGGTGTTGAGCGGGAGCATGCTGGTCCGGGACGCCCTGGACGAGGAACTGTTCTATGACCCGTCGATGCGAGCCTTCTGCGTCCGCTATCCGACCACGCCGACGTTGTTCGAAGATGTGTGGCTGCCGGTGAACGAGCCGGTCCTGATCGGCATCACCGCCTGCAACAACGACCCAGCCATTCACGGAGATCGGACGGGGAATCGTGCACACCTGGCCTGGGGAACGGGCCCGCACATGTGCCCGGCCACCCCGATCGCCTACCTGATCGCACAAGGCGCGGTCGAGCAGTTCCTCGACGCGCTGCCCGACATTCAGCCCGAGGGCGAACCCCAGTGGCGGTCGGGATCGTTCCAACGAGCCCTGGAAGGGCTGCGAGTCACCTTCCCGGCGTACACGATGCCGCCCCGAACCCTACCGCCTCCTATCCTCTCGGCGGTGCACACAACAACATGACCGAACGCCGAAAGTCACTGTCGCAGAAGACAATCAGAGTGCAAGTTCGCCATCCACTGATGATGGCCGGATCGTGCACGAGATAGCGCTCGTGTCATCGAAATGAGCTGACCATGTCTCGCTTTCACCCATCCGCTCCGGCTGAACATGTGCTTCGAATCGGCAGGATCATCAGCCCCGACGAATCGCCAGCGGCTATGGTCGAGCGCGTCACGCGCTGCCTGGCAGAGCAAGACGCCAAGTTCTCCGGCCGGCGTCAGGCCGAGACGTTTGCCGCCGAGTTCGAATCCGCCTGTGATGGTGAGGAAATCGTCATGAGCACGCCGGTCATGACCAACGCGGGCCGCTACCCGGACCGGCCGCTCACCGCGTGCGCAGTCCCGAGCGCCGATGTCACCGCGTCCGAAACGCTGCGGTTGCGTCACGAGGTCCTCGAACTGCACGAGCAAGGCATGGGAACCGGGTTCGCTCTCGACGAGACCGAGGATCCCGTGGCCACCCTGCGGTTCCTCAACCAGGTCGCGGTCGACAGCGCGGCCTCCGAGCGCGAGGACCGCCCAGTCGGCAACATGGCGATCCTCAGCGTCCGGCACCCGAAGATCCACGAATTCATCACCGCCAAAACCGACGCCGCCTCCGGCGCCACCGACTGGAAGTTCAACATCTCGGTCAACCTCGACAACGCATTCATGACAGCAGTCCGCGAAGGCGAACGCGTACAGCTCGATGACGGCCGCCACGTCGACGCCGGTCACCTGTTCGATGACCTCTGCCATGCCGCAGCGATCTCCGCTGATCCTGGCGTGGTGTTCCTGCACCGGATGAACGCCCGCAACCCACTTCCCGGCATGGGCGCCTACACGACCACCGCCCCCTGCGCCGAGGTCGGCCTGATCGCGGGCGAGACGTGTTAGTTCGGCTACCTCAACATCGCCGCATTCGTCACAACCGACAGCACGGGCCAGCCCGTCACCGACTTCACGAAGCTCGAACAGACCACTACGCTGCTGACCCGAGCACTGGACAACTGCCTTCAGGTCAGCGAACAGAACCTCAACGGGCCACGAGCGCAATATATCTCGCACCAGAAACGCAAGATCGGCATCGGCCTCTGCGGTGTCGCCGACGCGCTCAGCATCGCAGGCCTGCCCTACGATTGCGCCGCAGCCCGCGACCTGATGACCGATATCCTGTCGTTCATCAACTTCACATCCAAACAGGCCTCGGTCCGACTGGCCCACACGCGCGGCCCCTGCGGGGCGATGCGGACAATGATCATCGGCAACCGTCACCGCGAGTGCCCGGGGCACATCGAGAACCTCTACACAGAACCGACTTCCCGCACTGTAGGGGCCGATGACTGGCGTGCACTCTCCCGACACATCGCCGCATCCGGCATGCTGCGCAACATCTCCACCATCGCACTACCGCCCGCCGGGCGCAGCGCACTGGTCATCGACGCATCCACGGGCGTGGAGCCACATTTCGACACCTTCGCCGCGAACAACACCGTCCTGGACCAACTCGAGAAAATCGTGTGGGCCAAGTACGGCGAGTCCATCCACGCTGACCACACCGCACAATCAGCGCCGGTCCGGCAGATTCTCGCCTCCGCATCGAGCATCGGCACGAACGGTCACGTCGCCATGGCCGCCGCGCTGCAGCGCTACACCGACGAGGCCATCGCCAAAACGATCAACCTCCCGGCCGGGTCCACTGCCCACGACGTCAAAGACGCCTACCTCACCGGCTACCAGGCAAACTTGAGCGGGATCACGGTATACGTAGACCGCAGCCGCACCGAACAACCCAAAACGCTACGGTAAGAAAGGAATTGGATACCCCATGAGCGACACCACCCACTTCCAATACTGTCAGAAACTTGTCGTGATCGATCCCAGGACCGACAGTGTCCTGCTGGCCCGACGCAAGGGAGAAGCCGATTACGACGGCGTCTACTCCCTCATCGGCGGGAAGATGGAGACCACCGACGGCTCGATCCTGGATGCGATCCGCCGCGAGAAGGACGAAGAGATCGGCACGGCGGCCATCATCTCAATCGCGGAGGACGTGTCGTACAACGCCTTCTACCGGAAGGAGGACGGCAACAGCATGATCCTGCCGCACTTCTACGCCGAATACGACGGCGGCGACATCGAACTCAACGACGAGTACTCCGACTACACCTGGGTCCCCACAGCCGAACTCGATACATTCGAGCCGAAGATCGACACCATCCCGACAGCCGTCCGGTGGGCAGCACAGATCGGCGGATTGGTGAAAGATGGTCGCGGGCTGACGAAGCTGTAGCACGCTGGCAGGTACAGCGGACCGCAACGGCACCGGGACGAGCCGGATGCCGACCGAGCTGCTCCATACACGAATCCCCGTCTCCGTGCGCGGTATAAGGCTCGTTTCGATTTGCGAAAGCACTGACATTCAGGGGGATCTTGATGGTAGATCACGCTCATTGCCCACAAGGGGGACTGTCTGAGATCCGACACTCCCGGCCGCACCATCAGGTCGCCGGGTAGCGGACGGCTATTTCGGGGCAGGTGTGGTTCGTACCTCGTCGTCGTGTGCGGCGAGGTGCATGCGGGTTTTGCGGAGTCCTGCGAGGTTGGCGCGTGCTCGTGTGGTGAGGGGGTGGCCTGGGCTCAGGAGGTGTTCGCAGTCCGCGAGTACGGCTTGGTAGAGGCGGATTGCTTGTTTGTGTTGGTGGGCTGATTCGTAGATGGTGGCGAGGTTGTTGCGTGTGGCGAGTGTGTCGGGGTGGTCCGAGCCCAGTACGCGCAGGCTCTCGTTGACGATGGCTTGGTACAACTGGATCGTCGTGTCGAAGTGCCCGGTCGATTCGTGGACGAGGTTGGTGCCGGGGGGCGGGTAGAGCTGGATGGCGTCGGGGAGTCGTCCTGCGGCGCGGTAGGTGTAGGCGAGGTCGCGGCGGGAGGTGAGGATGGCGGGGTGGTCGGCGCTGAGGACTTGTTGGCGGCGGGTGAGGACGTCTTGGTAGAGATCGATGGCGTCGTCTAGTTGTCCGGTGACGCGGTGGGCGTGGGCGAGGTAGTGGCGGGTGCTGAGTGTGTCGGGGTGGTCGGGGCCGAGGATGCGGGTGCGGTCGGTGATGACCTGGTGGTAAAGGTCGATGGCTTGGTCGAGGCGTCCTGCGGCTTCGAGGGTGCGGGCGAGTCCGTTGCGGGCACTGAGGGCGCCGGGGTGGTCGGGTCCGAGCAGGCGGGCGTAGTCGAGGGCGACGTCGCTGTAGAGGGTGAGGGCTCGGTCGAATTGTTGTGCGGCTCGCAGAGTTCGGGCGAGTTTGGTGCGGGTGATGAGGGTGCCGGGGTGATCCGGGCCCAGGACTTGTGTGCGTTCGTGGAGGACTTCCCGG
Source organism: Nocardia jiangxiensis NBRC 101359 (assembly GCF_000308615.1). Classification (GTDB taxonomy): domain Bacteria; phylum Actinomycetota; class Actinomycetes; order Mycobacteriales; family Mycobacteriaceae; genus Nocardia; species Nocardia jiangxiensis. Next base: position 11,204 of record NZ_BAGB01000168.1, on the reverse strand, counting down.
TACAGCTGGAGCGCGATGTCCAGTCTCCCGGCCGAGCGGTAGGAGCCCGCGAGGTTGTGCCGAGACCGCAGCGTCCAGGGGTGGTCCGAGCCGAGTACTCGGATGCGGTCGGTGAGCACGTTGCGGTACAGCTGTATCGCTTCGGTGAGCTGTCCGGCCCAGCGGTAGGCACCGGCGAGGTTGTGTCGGGTGGTGAGGGTGTCGGGGTGATCGGGACCCAGGATCTCGAGCCGGTCGGCGAGCACTTCGTGGTACAGCTGGATCGCTTCGGGGAGTCGCCCGGCGGTGGTGTAGGCGTAGGCCAGGCCGTTGTGTGAGGTCAGGGTGCTGGGGTGGCGGGCCCCGAGGGTGAGTGTGCGGCCTTGCAGAACTCTGTGAAACAGTGCGGTGGCTTTGGTCAGGTCTCCTGCCAGCTGGTAGGCGTAGGCCAGGCCGTTGAGGGAAGCGAGTGTGCCGGGGTCCTCAGGGCCCAAAGCCTTTTCCCGGTCGGTGTGTACGTCGCGGTAGTGCTGGACGGCATCGTCCAGGCGGCCGATTGCGCGGTGGGTGTAGGCGAGGTTGTGGCGGGCACCGAGGGTGCCAGGGTGCCGCGGGCCCAGGATCCGTTGATAGTCCCCGACGGTGGCGGTGGCCAGGTCTACCGATCGGGTGGTGTAGGCGGACTCGACCAACTGGTGCACGGCCCAGTCACGCGCGGCGAGTGCTTGTTCGACGACAGGCGTACTTGCTCTGGCGGGGAGCCCGGTCTGCCAGAGGGCGTCGATCTGGGTGACGATGTGTGCGCCGACTTCTCGGTGGGCCCATGCGTGGGCGCGGTCGAACAGGAGAGGTTGCAGCACGGCGAGGGTGTCGGTGACGAGTTCGTCTACGCGGCCGGCGTTTTGGGCGCGTTCGCGCAGGATCCTGGCGACAAGTTTGTGCATGATGACCGCGTCACCGGCAGTCGACCAAGACAGCAGCGACGCTGAGACGCAGCGGTCGAGTGCTTCCTCGAGAGCCCAGTCGTGAGTGGGTGAGAGGATACGGGCCATCCCGGTAGGGGGCAGCAGGATTCGTTGCACACCGGCCGGAGACAGCATGGACATGATCCGCAGCAGCAATCGGATCTTGGCCTCGATCGCGGGGTTGTCCTCATCGGTCTCCACGGTCTGGATGGACAGCAGAATCGCCTGCACGAGCGGCAGGGCGTAGTCGTGGCCGGTTTGGCGTTTGAGGACATGTGCGAGTGGCTGTTCAGCCAGGAGTTGATGGTAGCGGGGGTAGTCCAGGCGGCGCTTTGTGATCGTCGCCGCGGCCACCGACAGCGCCAGCGGGAGGTCGCCCAGGAGTTCAGTCAACTCATCGGCCTCGCTCTGATTCGTCAGTCCGGTGGCCGCAGCGAGGTAGGTGACCGATTCGGCGCGGGTGTAGACACCCAATTCCACCGGTTCGCCCAGGGAAGTGAACGCGTGATTGGTGGTGGTGATGATGACCCGGGTTGGTCCGGCGACGGGGAGCAGTCGGCGGATTTCGTCCGGGTCGGTGGCATTGTCGAATACCAGCAGTCCCGGTTCCTTGCGGCTGGACAAGTAATCGCGCAGGTGCTGAGCGGATTTCGCGGTGTCGCCGCCGGGGTCGGCCACTGCGAGACGTGCGGCGATCTCGGCCATACCAGCGTGCGCGGTGTCGATGGTCGCGGCATTGATCCATCCGACCAAACCGTCACCGCCCTGGATCGTGTCGCGGGCCACCGCGGCGGCCAGGTGCGTCTTGCCGACCCCGCGCATCCCGGTCACCACCACGACCAGCCGGGCACTGTCGAACATCGCCCAGATGCTCTGCAACTCCGTACGGATGATGAAATGCTTTGGCTCCTGCGGGATTTCACCAGCAACCACCGGAGAGACACGTATGTGGGTCGCAGGAGGGTCCGCGTTCTCGGCGTCTTCTCGGGGTGAATCAACCGGAGCGAACAGCCCTGATGGAGACTCGGCGAAAGGGGAGCCGACGAACCGGCCCCGCCGGGGCATCCGATGTTCCGGCACACCAGTAAGAGCGACCAGCAACTCGGTGATGCCGTCGAGGGTGAAATCGCTGACGACGTAGCGAGTGGTGGAGTACGCGGCCAGGAAGGCGGGGATGTCGTCGATCGAGCAGCCCGGCAGCACCACCGGCAGCACGCGCCGTACTTCGTCGCGAAGGTTGCGCGTGAGTCTGTCGCGGATGATCGTGGCCTCGAACTGCGCGCCGCGCCCTTCCTCGGGTGGTGCGGTGCCGTCGGCTCGCCGCTTGTAGTCGGGCGAAGCGATGATGACGACGAAGTCCGCGTGGGTGAGCTGTTCGGTAGCCCACAATGACCAGTCCAGGCGTTCGTGGTCGTACCACGTGTCGAGATGGACATCGATACCCGCCTCCATCCGCAGAAACGTCGCGAAACGACGCACCAGGTCCTTGTGCTCGGGTGTGTCGTGCGAGTAGCTGACAAACACGCGCGGCGAGGAACCGCCGTCGGTGGCGGGCACCACTCTAATTTCATCTGCGTACATTTTTCATCCCCATTGTGTTCATCCCCCTGGGAACATGGGTCGAGACCGCACCCCATCCGGATGGCACGGTCTCGAGACCTCAACTCAATCGAATCAGCCTGAAGATTCCGAATGGTCATATACCCGGGCGTACACACACCCAAAACCAGAAACCCGTCAAGGTGGCTTACATATAGCCGTCCCCTTATGTTGATCTCAACCTTAGAAACGCACGGCCGGTACTGAACGGGAAAATGAAAAAGACAGATGCAATAACACGCCGGACACTGTATCGAAAATGTGTTCGATCAACGTTGAGCTCGGGACGTCGCGGTTGGACATCCGTTGCGTCCTGGTTGTCGGCGGTTTCATGGTTTTCGAAACCGTTGGAAACAGGAAACCTCTATCGCTCGATCCTGTGGCGAGTGGATGATATTTCATAGTTGACACAACCGGTCAACCCAGATTCTTTAATGAATGTGAAGGATTTCCATGAAGACAACAGTGCAGCTCATCACTCGAATCTTGATCTGGTTGTCGATTATTGTTTTCCTGTTCCGTTTCGCCGCAATGGAGTCCATCGCCACCACGGCAGCCAACTGTCTCTTCACGATTATTGTGACACGCATTCTCATGGCCGGTCGAACTCCCAGAATCGAACAAGCCGAGACCGCCAGCTGACCGCAGCATTGTCGGTATCTCATCGGATGTCGCGCTCCTATTACAGTTCCTATTCGCGATGAAGTAGCTGGATGCGGGCCTCACCTACCATTTTCGGATCGAGGGCGGAATGGGTTGCCGAGGCTCGCGTCCACAGGTCCTCAGCCACTTGCCGACTCCCGGTCGCGGCATGAGTATTTCCCAGGCCGGTCATCGCACGGGCGATCTCGTAGGACGTTTCGCATTGCTCGCCTTGTTCGACCGCCTGGGCGTAGTACGAGGCCGCTTCGGCGAGGCGGCCTGCGCAGTAACATACCCATGCAATGCAGTTGATCGACATGACCGCATCCAGTTCCAGATCGAGCTCGCGGGCCTCGGTCAACGCCTGCGTGGCATGGGCGAGTGCGTCGTCGTAGGAACCCAGTTCTGTCTCGGTGAGAGCGATGCCGCGTAACGTGATGGCAGCATTTCGCCGCGAGCCGCTGCGTCGATAGGAATCGAACGCATCGCGCAGACTGCTCAAGGCGGTGCTGTGATTGCCGAGATACAAATCCACCCAGCCGAGATTGCACCCTGCATTCGTCAGGCCATGGTCATCATCTGTTTGGCTCAGTACCGCGTATGCCTGTTTGTAGTGGGCTGCTGCGGTCGATAGTTCACCTCGGTCGGCGTATGCGATGCCGAGGTTGTTGAGAGTTGTGCCCCAGGCGCGGTCATCGTTCGCCGCCCGCGCGGCGTCTGCCGCGATTGTGTGCGTTCGGATCCACGGATCCCACAGTTTGTCCAGGAAGAAGAAGTCCCGCATGCTGAAGGCGAGCTGCCAGCACCGGCGGTGCATGCCGCGATCGGCCGCTACCTTGCACAATTCGACCAGACAGGGCCACTCGTGGCGGATCCACGCCAACGCCTGGTGTCGATCGCTGAATCCGGTCGTGACCTCGGGCAACTGGTCCAATACCAGCGCAAGGCGCCGGCGGTGCGGAGCGATGAGTTCGCTGCTCGCTTCTGCCTGGAAGGTGCTGTAGTCCAGCAGTCGCCTCAGGGCATCATCTCGATCCTCAACCGATACGTCGGTGAGTGCCTGGTCGACGGCGAACAGTCGCAGTAAGTCATGGAATCCGTAATATTGACCTGCTGTCCGCACGATCATGTGCGAATCGTGTAGTTCAGCCAGCATACGTTTGGTCGGACGCAGCGAAAGACCGGCCACTGCGGCAGCTGTGCGTGGATCGATCTCGTTGCCGGGTATCAGGGCCAAAACTCCGAAAAATTGGCGAAGATCGGTGGACAAGACACCATAGGACAACCGAAACGCAGTCATCACACTGCGCTCACCATCCTCGAGCGCGTCGATGAGTTCGGATTCATCGGCCAGGCGCTGAGTGATGTCGTCGAAACCCTCGTCCTGCGTGTTTCGTATTCGCGCTGCGATGATCCTCATCGCCAGCGGCAGGCTCCCGCACCGCTCCACAAGACGGACCACGGGCTCGTCATCGAGCGGCAACGCTTCTCCACAGACTAATCTGAATAATCGGATCCCCTCACTCTGCGGCAGAACTTCCACGGAAACATGGGTCGCCTCGTCCATCGCGATCATCCGGCTGCGGCTGGTGACAAGGACTCGGCACTGCGATGCACCAGGTAACAATGGAAGCAACTGGTCAACACTTGCGACATTATCGAAAACGATTAATAGACGCAGCTCCCGGAGCCTGTGACGATAGAGATTGGCGCGGCCATCCAGGTCTGCCGGAATCTCCTCACCCGGCACACCGAGCGTCCGTAGCACATTATCCAGCGCATCCACGCTGGACATCGGCGGCAACACCGGAGAATGGCTCCGAAGATCGAAAAACACACACCCATCAGGAAAGCGCCCCTCAACACTCCAGGCAGCCCGCAAAGCCAATGCTGTCTTACCTACCCCAGCCATGCCAGTCAGCACGCACACGTCGGTATCGCCATCCAGCAGCGCGGCGCGAACCTCCTCCAGCTCCGCCTGCCGGTCGGCGAATCGTCGAGTAACCGACGGCAGGCCCGAAAATTTGAGAGCTACACCTTTACCGCCGCCTCGGTCCGAAGAAACCAACGCAGTCAAAGTACCGTCAGCACCCAACGCCTCATCACATATCTCCGCGAGTCTCCTGTTGGCCCTTACGCGACCGTTCTCGACCCTGCTCAAATAGCCCTTGCTGTAATGAATACGCGCAGCGAACACAGGGATAGACAGCCCCGCCGTGAGACGCAAACGTCGAAGCTCCGCACCGAATTCTGATTCCACCATATGAACTATGATGCTCCAACCGGAAACATCAAACCTGTCATCCTGATCGCGGCCGCCACGTTACCCATACGCTCGACAGTTTCAGCAAATGCTCGGCGAGCCATCCGGCGTGCCACACCGATACCGGATAATCCCGACAGCGATCACACAGCGACCGGCACAGATGGATGGGCGTAGTCGTTCCGCCTGGACCGCAGTTGCTTGAGGTCGGCCTCGATTTCGAAGCCGCAAGCCAACGGCGTCCCGCGTCGCATCCGGTCGGATCTCGAGGAAACATTCCGAAGTCCAGCCGGAAACAGCCGATGCCGGATGAATGTTCAGCTCGGCCAGTCGATCTCGGCGACATCCACGTCGCTGCGGACTCCCTTGAACGAAGGCTGCCGCAGCACACCGTCGCCAGTTACCTCCCTGTAGGCCACGTCCACAGCGACGATCGGGTCGCACCAATGAGTCGACCGCGCAATCTCACGCGGCGCTTTCACATCCAGCGGCGAGTCCGGCCGGGCGATACAGTCGAGCGCGTCTCGGATGGCACGACGTCCAGCGATCGTGAGGCCGCTCCCCACGCAGCCCGCGAACCGGAGCTGCCCGTCGAGTCGGCCGGCGAGTACGAGGGATTCGAGGCCGCGCTGACTGGTGCCGCTGCCCTTCAGCCAGCCCGTGAGCATGGCAATCTCGAGACCGCCGTCCGCGCGCTGCATTCGAAGCACAAATCCTTCTGTACTGCAGTGCCATTCACTGATCCGAGATCGCGGTACCGTCGGCTCATCTGCCGACTGTTGGCAGGGCGCGGAAGTCCGGTCCGAAGCCCAGTTCCTCGGTGGGAATGGCAGCGCCACGTAGGCCGAACCAGTTGGGTGGGACATTCGTGGAGGGCAGACCGGGGTGGGGGATGTGCTGGTCGGGTGTGCAGCGGTGCAGGGGGCCGTTCGCGGCTTCGAGGATGTGGCGCATGTGTGGGTCGATGTGGTTCACGAACAGAGTGGACATCGCGGTTTTGTCGTCTGCGGTGCGGGCTGCTTCGAATACTGCATGTAGGGCGGCGAAACGCAGTGCGACTCCGTGATGGGCCCACCATTGGCGGCACCACGTGTATTGGCCTTCGCGGTTGTTGCCCGAGATCCGCACGGCGGTCACCGGTAGCAGCCAGTGTTCGACGAAGTCCGCGTAGTGCGCGTACCGCGGTGGATGCTTCTTCTGGGCACTCGGTTTGAAGGTCGTCCCGAACCAGTCTTGAGGCACCGGATCGCGCGGAAGTGGGGGCAGTGCAACGTGTTTGGTGCGTGTGCAGCGGTGCAGTGGCCCGTTCGCGGCGTCCAGGATGATGCGGAAGTGGGCATCGATGTGGGAGAGCAGATAGGTCGATACGGCGCTGCCGCTGTGGCTGCGACGGACTTGCTCGAAGGCATTGTGCAAGTGTGCGATTCGTACCGCGACGGGGCGGTGTTGCCACCATTGGGTGCACCAGGTCATGGTTTGTTCGCGGTTGGCTTCAGCCAACCGTGTTGTGACAAAGGGGAATAGCCATTTTTCGGCGAAGGTGACGAAGTCGCGGTATTTGGGTGGGATCGGTGTCTGCTTCGGCGCTCTTGTATCGACTGCAGGCGGGGAGCCGGGGTTGGTCGGCGGTGTGGTCATAGTTCGGTTCCTTTTGTGCCGCTGGGGCTTTCGTCCTGTGGCGGTGATCCGATGGTTGTGCCGGCGGGGTCGTTGTTGAATCGCTTCAGGGAGTCGGTGATGATCGGGGCGAGGTCGGGGTTGTCCCACCAGAAGTGCTTTTTGATGAGGATGGGTTCGTGACCGGGCAGGCGGATCAGGGCTCGGTCGCGAGGGAGTTTGTTGAGTTTGGCGATGTTGAGGACGGGTTCGGCCCGCCATGAGGTGGTGCGGTTGACCCCGCCGGGGCCGACGGAGCGGGAGTAGTCGGCGACGTCGTGGTCGTCGATGAGGCGGGCCCATTGTTCGAGGTAGGAGTCGTTGGCGATGTTGCCGCCGAAGATTTCGATGGATTGTGCGCGCATGGTGCGTAATCCGTTGACGCTCCACAGGTCTTCGCCTTGCTCGATCACCTGCAGGATCGTCACCAGGATCACCCCGGAACCCGCAGCGTAGGTGTAGTAGGACGGGAGTTCATCGATGCGGGCGCAGTTCGCGGCCTCTTCCAGCACGGCGAGCAGCGGGACCGCGAGGCGTCCGCCGCGGCGCGATCGCGCGATCTTCAACGCGGCTTCCAAGATCTGCCCGACCAGCGCCGCGGTCAGGGCCCCGGCGGAGTCAGGCCCGGCGATAGACAGTGCGTAGAGGGTGTCGGTGCTGGTCACGAACTGCGCCGGTTGGAATTCGGGCAGCCGATGGGTGGTCGGGTCTGCGGCGGTGTCGATGACGATCCCGTCGGCACCCTCGTACACGGTGAACCGTGTGCGCGAGGGCGGGGTCACCATCTGCGCGTACCCTTCGTCGGACAAGGTGTTCAGGAATCGCCTGGCCATGTCGTACAAGCCATCTCGCTGTCTGGCGTAGAGGGATTGCGCGTCCAGGATCCGGCGCGCGGGCACCAGGTGGCCCTTGGCGCGCAGGATCAGCGCCGGAGTCTGATCCTGGTCCGCCGAGAGCCATTCGGACACGTGCAACAGGTCCCCGCCGATGCAAGCAGCAGCGAACATGTGCAATCCGAGGAGCTCCTGAGCGCCGCCGTCGAAGTAGGAGTCGACCTTGGCGCCCGATCTCTCGGTCGCCGATCCCGAGGCCGCGGAGACGAAGAACGCCGCGAGCTTGCGCGCGGCGGGCAGATTGTGCACTTGGGCCAGCAGGTTCACCCAGAACCCGCACTGCGGTGTGCCGGTGACTGCTTGCAGGTCACACATCCACACCGTGCCGCGCTCCTCTGCTCCGGCGACGGTGTGCTGGTAGAGGTCTGGTCTGTTGCTCGTGGCCAGGACCGGCCCCCACGCGGACAGGACCGCGGGGATTGCCCACGCCATGGTCTTGCCGGTGCGCTGCCCGGCGGCGATGACCAGGGACTGCTCGGCCGGTAGAAACAGTTCGATCCCGCCTATGACGGTGCTGCCCAGTGGTGGCCCGGCCATGGTCCGGACCTTTTTGGGTGCGTCCTTCAGGAGGCGTTTCGCGGCGATGGCGTTGTCTTGGCGGCGAGCCAGGGTGATCGCGGCAGGTGGATCCATCGTGCGTGCGGCGGCGTCGATGCCGCTGCGCCGCGGCCACCGGTGCCGGGCATAGAGTGTGAATACTGTTGCTGCCGTGGCGATCACGGCACCGATCGCGGATGCTTGCCATGGCCATCGATGCCTGCCGAGGATCACTTCGAGCACAGCGATGAGCGGATTGGCGACAACAGGCAGTCCGGCGCACCAGCTTCCCAGGCTCAACGCGATCCACGCCAGCACCACCAGGCCCGCCACGGCCAGAGATGCCAGCAGCAGCCAGGTTTCCTCGCCCAGGGCGCCGGTGGTGCGGCGTCGGGTCTGTCTGGCCATCACAACATCGCCTCAGGAAGTATCGACGCCCCTGTGAACAGTTGTGGACAGCGCTGTGCAGCAAGAGTTTTCACGACCCGACCTCCGCACCGAGTTCGGCTTGCTCGGCCGGTTGCTGCTCATGCTGTGTGGGTGAGGTCCAGTCGGTGCCGCGATTACCGGTCAGTGCCGCATCGACTGCTTCATCGATCACCGTGCCCGGCGAGGCGGCCGGCTCGCCGACGCTGCTGGTGGAAGCGGTTGCCTGCCCGCTTCGTTCCGGGCTCGTTTCTACGGTGGTATGTCGTTGTGGCGGGTCGAGGTTCCCGGGCGGTCGGTCCGCAGGCTGGTTCTCCGAGCTGGGGTTGTCGCGTCCACGCTGGTAGGCGCGGTAGGTGATGTCGTGGGGCACACCGGCATCGATCGCATCGGCGCGGGCGGAGCGCAGCGCGGTCTGGAGTCGGTCGAGTCGTTCGATGGTGGCTTGGTCCGCGACTGGGTCGCCGGTGAATGTCTCGGCGGTGCGGGTGTGTTCTGCGGCCAGGTCTTGGATCTGCCACAGCAGCCGCGTCTGAACCTCGGGTCCCAGGGCAGTCCGGGTGTCGGGGTCCAGGAGGGTTGTCTCGCGTAACTGCGGTGGTAGCAGTAGTGCTCGCTGCTCGGCGCGGCTGAGGTATTCCTCGGCCAGCAGCAGTTCGTCGGTCGCTGTGATTGCCGCATCCACCGACGCCAAGCTGATCGCACTGCTTGGGGTACGTGCGACGCCGAGCGTCTTGTCCACCGCAGTGCGGTGGTCGGGGCCTTCCTCGCGGGCGCTGTCGCGCAAGGCCGCGCGGTGCGCGATCGGCTGTGGCCGGGATCGAGCCGCGTCCTGGTCGGATCGGGTCGGCAGTTCGTGCGCGTGGCCGGTGAGTTGGCGGGCGTGCCGCCCGGTCAGCCACAGCTCCGAGTCGGGAGCAAGGTCTCCCCGCATGTGGGCGCGACCGAGTTGTTCAGCTATCCCCCGGGCATGCTCGGGATCTGTTTCCCAGAGGTCGACCGAGTCTTTGAGGTCAGCCCACATGCGGCGTAACCGAGGATCTCGGTGCTGGGCCCATTCGGTGTCGAGCTGCTCGGCCGTCTGCTCGAATTGATCTGTCTGCCTGCCATTTTCGCCGTACGGGGCGACTTCCCTGAGCAGGTGCTGGTGGGCGAACGCGGCGAACAGCTCGCGCACAGCCGGGTCGTCGATATCGGTGTAGTGGTCCGGGTCGGTGATCCCGGCCCGTGTGTCCGGCCAGCTCACGGCTGCACCTCCTGCCCCGTCGATCGCACCCCGGCAGAGGTGTCCGTACCGATGGGGTTGACGCCCGGCTCCCCGGCTGTGGACCTGCCCCCGAGGGCTGTTGCCGCGACGGCATCCTGGATCCCCGCTCCCTCGAGGCGAACATCGCTGTCCGATACGGGCTGCTGCTGCGGGGACGGCACGGCCCGGAGCCGAGGCGCACCAGCCTCGACCGAACCGGGTGCGTGGGTCGGGTGGCTGGCGGTGTGGGCGAGTTGCTCACGTAGTGCGGTGATCTCGGTGCGCGCCTGGTGTTCTCGCTGGAGTGACTGCGCGGCAACCATGGCCAGGACGGTTGAGCCGGTGTGTGCGTCGGCGAGCTCGGTGGTGAGTTGTTCGATCCGTCCGAGGTAGCGGTGCGCGGGAGCGTGCGCCCACGGCACACCCGACTCCCCCAGTTCCTGGGCGGCCTGGATGTGGTCCTGGGTGATTCCGGCTGCCGTGGCAGCGTGGCAGGCGTGCGCCAGCGCTGCGGCCAGTAGCTGCTGTTGGGTGGTGGGATCGTCGTCCAGGACGATGCCCTCGATGTGGCCCGCGGTGATCGCGGCCAAGTTCTGGACCTGCCACAACCGAGCAGCCGCCACGGCATCGTCGGCGGCGCGGCGCCCGTATGCCTGGGTGACCGGTCCCTCGTAGAGAGCTGGCGGGACCGCCATTCTGAGGTACAGGCTCGCCAATTTGTGTTCGACTGCGGCCTCGGGTTTGGCCTGTGTGGACGGAAACAGCGGCGGCGGAGAAGTTTCCGATGCGGGGATGGGGTTGGTGTTGGTGTTGGACATCGCGTCCTCGCTGATGAGCGGACCGCACCGGTGTTTCCACGCGGTGTGCGCGGATTCGGCGGCGGTGTGGATGTCCCTCGCGGAGAAGTGAACTGCGTCGCAGGGGGCTGTGATGAGTGGCGTCAACAACCACCACAGCCAGAAACTCGAGGGGTATCGCGTACGGCTGCTGATGCACCG